>CAXBPC010000006.1:0-153101 GCA_963977525.1 uncultured Marinifilaceae bacterium | reverse complement strand
GGTCGATGCCAACTTTTAAGCGTCTTATTCCTAATGGAGTAAGACGCTTTTTTTACGATTAAAGATCAATTGGAGTTAGGTTCCTTTTGATATTACAATATAAATCAACCCTTGTGTTGATGACAATTTCAGGTATCTATAGCAATAGGGTTCCACCTCTTCCCATCCCGAACAGAGAAGTTAAGCCTATTAGCGCCGATGGTACTGCCGAAAGGTGGGAGAGTAGGTCGATGCCAAATTTTAAAGCGTCTTGTTTCTAACGAAGCAAGACGCTTTTTTTATGCGATAATGCGAACTTGGTTTAATTTGTGAGATGCTTTTATAACTTTCGCTCAAGCCGCTAGGCTTCTACTTTTCTCCTTAGATGAGAAAAGTAGACAAAAGAATCAAGTCAGTCTGATCCTTGTTTTCTCTTTTTTATTAAAACTGTAGCACGCCTCACGGCAGACTGACAAAGCCCGCTCAAAACTTCTTTAAAAATACTTTTGCCAGAAGAATCTTGCAGAATGTGCTCTTGTGAATAATAAGTCGAAGCCAACCTTTAAGCGTCTTGTTTCTAATGAAGCAAGATGCTTTTTTTATGCTTTAAATTCTAATGAGATTGCAGTAGGAATTGTTGGTATTGTATAAAAAAAACAGACATTATTCGCTTGATGCAAATAATGTCTGTTTCTATATTTGAATGATTAGTTACTCTAATCGATCTTATAAACTAAAGAAGTATGAGAATACTTGTCTGATGTAAGCATTGTCTTTTACGCCACCTGTTTCACGAACAGAGTGCATCGCAAACATTGGGTTTCCTATGTCAACAGTACGAATATCAATCTGTCCTGTAGAAACGTTTCCTAATGTACTTCCTCCAACTAGGTCTGAACGGTTCACAAATTTCTGGTATGGTACTTCAGCATTCTTACATAGAGTTTCAAACACAGTTCCTGAATCACCATCAGTTGTGTATTTATTATTGGCATGAATCTTAATAACAGGCCCTTTATTAATGAATGGACGGTTAGTAGGATCGTGCTTCTCTGAAATATTAGGATGAACGGCATGAGCCATATCTGCAGAAATCATGAATGAATTGTAGATTGCTCTATGGAAGTCTTCCATATTCTTACCTAACTTATAAACGATACGCTGTAATAAGTGACGTAATACTGGAGAACCAGCTCCTTGTTTTGTTACACTTCCAACTTCTTCGTTATCGAAAATAGCTAGCATTTGTGTCTTCTTAGTTGTGCTTGAACCTAGCAATGCTTTTAGTCCAGCATGTGCCATAGCTAAATCATCTAACTTTGGAGATGAGATAAATTCCTCGTTTAATCCGAAAATAGTCCCTTTTTCAACTTCGAATAAAGTCACATCGAAATCAACGATAGATTGTGCATCTATTTTTAATTCGGCAGAAATAAGGTTGATAAGACAGTTCTCTTTTTCCATCTCATCAGTGATCATGGATAGTAAAGGAAGCATATCCTTTTGCTTGTTTAAAGCAACACCTTCGTTAACCTCACGGTTTAAGTGAATAGCAAGATTAGGAATAACCATCAATGGACGATCAATCTTAACGAATAAGTGTTCTGGATTAAGAGGATCGTTTGATTGTACACAAACACGACCTGCGATTGATAATGGACGATCCATCCAAGTGCTAAGAATAGGAGCACCATAAACTTCAGTATTCAGTTTGATATAGTTTCCTTCAACCGTAATTTCTGGATTAGGCTTAATCTTGAAACCTGGTGCATCGCTATGGCCACAAACTAACTGGAATCCTTCTTCTTCAATTTCTCCTTCTCCAATGGTGAAAGCGAAAATTGCAGAACCATTCTTGCCAGTAAAATATTTACCACCTTTATTAATAGTCCACTCATCACGAAGATCTAGTTCTTCAAATCCAGCTTCAGTTAATTCTTCTCTAACATTGTTTACCGCATGGTATGTACTTGGACTGCGATGTATGAAATCAATCAGTTCCTGTGCTTGTTGTTTTTCCAGACTCATAGTGTTTATTTCTTAAGTTTAAGATCTATATCAAATGCTTGTGACATAGAATACTTGCTTGTTTTTAATTGAAACTCAAAACTATATTATTTCTAACAAATAATAAACTCTTTTGCATTTATTCTCTATATTGATTTGATACTTTAATCTCTGTCTAATTCTGTCATAAATAAATTGGCGCTTCGCCCAAACCCGACTTCATTTGTTCATGCAGTGCCTTATTTTAATTGTATTCACGATTTCCGCTTCGCTCCAATGGTTGGCTTGATCCAAAAAACGAAGCAAAAAAGATCAAGGCTGCTTTTTAAATATCTTTCTTATTTTCCTCATGCTTAAGTGCGGCCGGGTGATTTTCGAACAAGTTCTCAACTTCCCGGTCTTTCTAAAGCCTTCGTTAAACGAAAAGATTAAAAATGAGGCCATGTTTTGAGGAATCTAAAAAGACTTCTCTCATGCTATTATTATATATACACACAATTTGAATAAAAACGTTTAGGACGCGATTGCTATCTGTCTAACACGATGGTAGGCTATTAGGATTTATTATTGGGTGTAAATGAAAAAACACCTTCTCCGCTAGGGAGAAAGTGCTTTGATTCTTTTGTAATGAAATCTTTACGATTCGTTTGAATCAGATAGATCTGAATGACGAAGATCTGTTCCATCTTGATAATAGATTGACGCTTCGGCAATATTGGTAGCATTATCAGCAATACGTTCTATACTATTAAGAATACTCCCAAAATTTAAAATGTTGGTTGCATCTTCTATTGCCATATTATTAGGAGTGCTTTTTCTCAACATTCTACTGATTAACTTTCGTTGCATATCATCAACAACTTCGTCGTTTTTAATTGTCCAGATAGCTGTTTCATGGTCTTCGTTTTCGAAGGATTCTAACGCCTTTTTCACCATGATCAAGCTCATATCATACATGTTGTGTATAGACTCTTTTTGGTTTTCAGGCAATTCTTTTGGAGTCAATTCCATGAAAAAGTGCAAGATATTATTGAGTTGATCACCTATACGCTCCATATCAGAAAGCATTCGTAAATATGAAATTAGCTGACGAAGTTCTCCAGCCATTGGTTGCTCTAGTCCGATAGTTAGAACAATATTGTGACTCATTTTTAGCTCCATTTGATCGAGCTTCTTTTCATTCTTGGCAAAATCATCAAGTTCTTTCTTTGATACAGACTCTAATCCACTTAGAATAACATTCTCTAGAGTTTCGAATTGTGCATACAATAATGACTTCATTTTCTGAAAATCCTTATTTATCCCTTCGAAACGTTTATCTTTTTTTATCGACATCTTTTCTGATTTTAATAGTTACAACGAATTTGATCAACCAAATTTCCCAGTTAAGTAAGCTTCAGTTCGTTCATCTTTGGGAGTTGTAAACATGGTTTTTGTTTTACCATATTCAACTAACTCTCCTAAATACATGAACATTGAATGATCTGATATTCGAGCAGCTTGCCCCATATTGTGTGTAACGAGGATAATCGTGTAATCTTTTTTCAGTTTTACGAGTAAATCCTCAATTTTTGCTGTCGCAATTGGGTCAAGTGCCGATGTTGGTTCATCTAAAAGAATAACCTCAGGCGTATAAGCTAATGCTCGAGCAATGCATAAACGCTGTTGCTGTCCACCAGAAAGGAATGTTCCTTTTTTGTGCAAGGCATCTTTTGTCTCATCCCAAAGACCAACTTCGCGAAGTGATCTTTCTACAATTTCATCTTTCTCTAATCGCTTAAGCTTAATTCCGTTTAGTATATAAGCAGCGATAACATTATCGTATATACTCATAGTAGGAAACGGGTTAGGGCGTTGGAATACCATTCCAATTTTGCGTCGAAGCTCTATAGGGTTAATCTTGTAGATATCATCACCACCTAAAGTGATACTACCTTTGTGATGCGTTTCAGGATAAAGTTCGTGCATTCTATTGATTGCTCTCAAGAGTGTACTCTTACCACATCCCGAAGGTCCCATGATTGCAGTGATCTTATTTTTTTGTATACCTGCTGAAACATCCTTAATTGAGAATTTATCTCCTCCATATGAAACTGATAAATTATCAATGTTTAGAATTGGAGATTCAATTTGGATGATTCTATCGTCGGTTCTATTTAGTACTGTACTTTCCATTTTTTAGAAATTGCTTTTGCTATTATATTCAAAAGGAAGATGATAAGAAGAAGAATTAAGGATGCACCCCATATTAAATCGACTAGGTTCGGATCATTATAGAACTCCCAAACAAGAAGAGGAATTGCACTACTCGGTTGTGTTATATCCAAATTTATTGCGGAACTACCCAATGCTGTAAGCATAAGTGGCGCAGTTTCGCCAGCAATTCGGGATATACCTAATATGATACCCGTCGAAATGCCACTCATCCCTGTTGGAAGCAATACCTTTAACACCGTTTTGTAATAAGGTACACCTAATGATAAAGCTGCTTCCTTTAATGTAGGTGGAATCATTTTTAGTGTTTCTTCTGTCGACCGGACAATTGAAGGTAACATCATGATTGAAAGTGCGACGCTACCCGCAAGAGCTGAGAATCCTGAAGTGACAGGTTTCACAATCCAGATATATGAAATAACGCCCAAAACAATTGAAGGAATACCCTGAAGCATATCAACAACAAAACGAACGATGTTTGCCATTTTGTTTTTTGATGATTCTGATAGATATATGCCAGTGGTTAGTCCTAAAGGAATAGCAATTAGTGAAGCCATGCCCACAATAATTAGCGTACCAACAATACCATTGGCGATACCACCAGGTATAATTTCGTGATTTGCCTTAGCTATCACAGCTTCCATTGTATCAGGAGCGACCTCGATAAAAAAGCTTAAACGAACTTGCTTGTAGCCTTTTTTGATGAGTTGATATAAGATAGATAATAAGGGAACTGCCGATATAAAAGCTAATGTCATCATGACAATGCTAAAAAGCTTATCGTTAAAGATTCGCCATTTGAGCTTTTGAGTCGATATTGAATTTGTAATATTCATATGTTTTGATCGATTAGGCTGTGAATTTTCTCATGACCATTTTACCAATCAGATTTAAAATCCCTGTGATAACAAAAAGTAGAAGTCCCATTGCGACAAGCGATGTGTATTTTAAACCTTCAGCTTCGCCAAATTGATTTGCGATTAGACTGGCCATGGTATTGCCTAGGTCGAATAAGTTACTTGGGAGTTTATTGGAGTTACCAATTAGCATGGTTACAGCCATAGTTTCACCAATAGCTCGTCCGAATGCTAAAATGAATCCTGCAAAAATTCCAGAACCTGCATTGGGAATAATAACATTCTTAACTACCTCGAAACGGGTTGCACCTAATGAATAGGCTGCTTCTTTCAATTGTGAAGGAACCATGTTGATTACCTCGGCACTTATTGAAGATGCGTATGGAATAATCATGATGGCCAAAACAAAAGCCGATGTGAAAATCCCAAAACCTTGTTCATTTAGTCCCAGTTCAACAATAATGGGTCTGATTGTGTAAAATCCCCATAAACCATAAACTACGGATGGAATTCCAGCTAATAAGTCAATCATTGACTTAAGAATGGAAGACATTCGCCCTTCTTTAAAATATTCGCCTAAGAAAAGCGCTATCGAAAATGCAAATGGGAATGTTAAGGCTAATGCTAATATGGATGTTGCTATTGTTCCAATTATAAATGGAAGAGCACCATAACTTTCTCGTCCTTCAGTTGGATTCCATTCTGAGGAGAAAATAAAACCAAGACCAAATTCTTTGAAAGTAGGTATCGATCCAACAATTAGAGTGGCCGCAATTCCTATAGCTACCATAAGGATCAATACGCCACCTAGTTTTAAAAAATACTGAAACAGTCTTTCACTTTTCATTCTATATGCTGTAGGTCAGTTGCCTTATGAATTCAAAACAACTGGAGTTGTAGTCGTTCAAACATTGAAGTTTGATAGTAAAGAGGACCAAAGCAAAGGCTTTTATTTGCGAACTTATCAATAGAAAAACATGTTTTGCTCTGGACCTCTTTTATAGAATACTTATAATCCTTTTCCGTCGTAGGTAATCAGATCTAAGATTTTATGAGCTTTTACGATTGCCTTTTCAGGAAGTGGCGCATAGTGCACTTTGCTTGTTTTGCTCTGAGCTTCTTGACCTAGAACCCATTTTAAAAGAAGTTTAGTTTGTAAGGCTTGGTCTTTACTTCGCCCACTGTACGACTGTTCTTTATATACGATCAACCAAGTGAAACTTGATATTGGATAACCTTGTTCAGCACTTGTGTTGGTTAATGTTACACGAGTATCGTTTGGAATATCGCCAGCTGCTGCAGCACTTACCGAGGCAACAGAAGGTTTAATAAAATTACCAGCTTGGTTCTGAATACTAGCAATTGGAATACCTTGTGCAAAAGCATATTCTGATCCGATATAACCAATAGCACCTACAGTTGAACTTATTGTTCCAGCAACACCAGGATTTCCCTTAGCTGCAATACCAACAGGCCATTGTAAAGCTTTACCAGCTCCGATTTTTTCTTTCCATTCTGAGCTAACCTTACTCATGTAATCACTAAAGATGAAAGTTGTTCCACTTCCGTCTGAACGATAAACAACAGTGATAGCTAAATCGGGAAGCGTGGCATCAGGATTAATTTTTGCGATTTTAGCATCGTTCCATTTTGTGATTTTCCCCATGAAAATACCTTCCATTAATTCAGGCGTGAATTTCAATTCTGGTTTTCCAGGAAGATTATAAGCTGCTACTACTGCACCTAAACAAGAAGGAATATGTAGTACATCGCCAGGCATTGCTGCCAATTTTTTATCTGATAGAAATGCATCTGTTGCACCAAAATCTACAATCTTATCTTTCAGACTGCGAATACCACCACCTGATCCAATTCCACCGTAGGTTACTAAAAGACCTTTTGACTTGGTGTAAGTCTTAAAAATGGTATTGTAAAATGGCTGTGGGAAAGTTGCTCCCGCACCTGTTAAAGCTTTAGCTTTTTTCTCGCTAGTCTGTTTTTTTCCTGAGTTTCCACATGATGTAATCAGTGAAATTGAAATGATAGCTACTAGTAGTAATTGAAACTTTTTCATTCTATTGTTTATTTATATTTTCTTTGTTTTAACTAGATATCGGGGCTTTGTGATTCATCTTTTGTACCCTTGATTTTCTACTACAAGTATACGCTTGCAGCATTAAGCTATTTTAAAATGAATATTAATAAAACATTAGAATTAGAGCCTTCAATGTTAAGAGAAGGTTTCGGAATTTGTGAAAAGGAGCATTTTTGAGATCCTGAAACAAGTTCAGGATGACGCTCAATCGGGAATAGAAACGTGAGACTCTCAGGAGATATTCAATTTAAATTGAAGCCTATTTTAGTAAAAAAAAGATAGTTTAAACGCCTTGGAACTATGATTGAGCCGCAAAATGATTGTTTTTTTTCCTTTGAAGTCGTCTTGAGAAAAAAAATGAGGCTTCAAATTAGATTGGAATCTTATTTTGTAACGCAATGAGCTTTCAATCTGATTTGAAGACCCATTGAGAATCTAAAAGACAGTTCAATTTAAATTGAAACCCCTTTCAGCAAAAAAAAGATAGTATAAACGCCTTGGAAGTATCATCGAGCTCAAAATAGTGCTCTCAAAATCTGTTGAAACCTTCGATTTGAGCTGTGGATGTTGTCATGCTCTTACAATAGGAGAATTGTTAAGGTTAGGGTATGACTATATACATTGAGAGCCTTGTTGTCATGCTCTGACTATGGACGAGCTGTGAATGTCAGGGTATGACTTATAGCTTGCGGTTTTATTTTATTGGTCCCGAGGAATCGGGATCATAAAAAAATGAGACCCTCAGACTAAATTTAATTTCTTTGGATTTATTGATTCAATATGAGTAAGCGAAATCCACTTCCATGGATATTTTCAATTTTAATGGTTGAATCTTTTTTAAGGTACTTTCTCAGCTTGGTGATGTAAACATCCATACTTCGAGTCGTATAGAAATTGTCATCGCCCCAAATTATTTTTAGAGCTTTTGTTCGTGGTAGAACTTCCTCACCACTTTCGCATAGTAGTTTTAATAAGTCCGATTCTTTGGGAGAAAGCTTGTATTCATCAGCACCACTTGTTAAAGTTCTTAATCGAGGAACGAACTTGTAGCTGCCAATTTCGAACTCATCTTTTATATCTTCATTCTCGTCGCCTTGGTTTCTATTAAGAATGGCTTTTATCTTATATATAAGAAGCTCCGAATCGAATGGCTTGGTAATATAATCGTCAGCACCAATTTTGTAACCCTGAATAATATCTGCCTTAAGGGTTTTAGCAGTAAGGAATATAAGAGGTATGCTCGGGTTCAATTTTTTAATTTTTTTTGCCAGAGTAAAGCCATCCATTTCGGGCATCATCACATCTAATAGGCATAAGTCGTATTCATTTTTTACAAAGTGATCGTAACCTTTCTGCCCATCTTCACAATGATCTACTGCAAAGTCTGAAAGCTCAAGATAGCTTTTCATTACAGCTGCGAAATTCGCTTCATCCTCAACAAGTAATATTTTTATTGCAGTTTCCATGCTTATACATTTAAAGGTAAACTTATCTCAACGCATGTGCCTTTTCCAACTTTACTAGTCACATTAATTGTTCCCATATGACGATCAATAATCAATTTCACATAGCTTAAACCAAGTCCGAATCCTTTTACCTTATGGATATTTCCTGTTTGAGCTCTATAGAATTTTTTGAACATTCTTTTCTGAGTCTTTGGATTCATACCCACTCCCGAATCTTTAATCCAAATACATATTTGTCGTCCTGTATTCTTTGTACCAATTTCAATTTCAGGCTTACCGTCAGAATATTTAATGGCATTATCTAGCAAGTTAAAAAGAACATTGAAAAAATGGACTTCATCAACTTTTACGATATCGTTTATCGCATCTAATTTTAGATTGAGCACACCTTTCTTTTCATCAATTTGAAGCTGGATATGCTCTGCTGCCTTTTGAATACTATCGTTTAAATGAAGAGCCTGCGGATTAATTTCCAACTCGTGCTTACCGTAAAGCGAGAGTTGCATGATGTTCTCAACCTGAGTATTCATGCGGTAATTCTCATCTTTAATTATAGATGCAAAATATCGAATTCGTTCGGGTAAACCAATCACTTTAGGGTTGACAATTGAGTCGCTAGCCAAAGCAATAGTTGCAATAGGTGTTTTAAACTCATGAGTCATATTATTGATGAAATCCGTTTTTATATCGCTAATCTTCTTTTGCTTAAAGATGAAAATAAGAGTGGTAATAAAGCTGGCAAGAATAAATAAAGTGAATATGCCCGATAGAATGAGTAAAGGCAGAATGCTCTTGTAAATAATGCTACCTCTGTTGTTAATCGAAATAATCAGCTGGTTGTTCTTTTTAAAAACATCGCCAGGAAACAAGCTTTGCTTGTATTTCGAAGTGAGAATTAAGGAATCTTGAATGGAGTCAGAACTGAAAATAAGGCTGTCATTTTTTCTATCCGATACGCCAAACTGATACTCTACATCAACATTTTCATCTTCGAAAGCTAAATTCAATTGTTCTTCAATATCTTCCTGATCTATTCTTTCTTCAAGCTTATTATCTTTTAAAGAGTACTCGTAAATCACTTTATTGAATAATTTTCCAATCTGCTGCTCTTTCTTCTTAATTCGAATTAAAGTATCGGTAGTTGTCAGGTTTATATCAATGTCAATTGAAGAATCTTCATCGTCAGACGAGTTTGCGTTTAGCTTGACATTGCCGTCGCCAGCTTGAATAAAAATCTTGGCTCTGGTTTCGTGAATCTTATTTTTTAAAACAGAATCATGTTCGCCACGGATGATAATTTTTTGATGTCTCTTGATGGACTTATCATCTATGAATTCTGATATTTTAATGATCTCATCATTATCACCATGAATTTCTTTCACCCAATTTAAGCCTTCTCCAATGATATGAACATCTTCATCTTGCTCTAGGTTTAGGACAACAGTTTTGAGAATGTCTTTGATATTTTCATCGAACCTTCGTTCTTCAACTCGGATACTATTCTGAATCCAAAGAATTTGAACCCCAATAATTCCAATTAAAGAAATGGACATGAGAACGATTAAACCGACGATGAGTTTTTTATTCATAGAGCTGATTAGTTTGGCTTATGTACAAATTTAACAATTGAACTAGATTTTGAGCCTTAATAAACAGCTAATTATACTTAAGGAAAAGTTAAATGTTGATGAGTCATGCTCTGACTATAGGCGAATTGTAATTGTCAGGGTATGACTAAAACTAGCGGGCTTGTTTTACTGAGAGCCTAATAAAAAAATGAGACCCTCAGGTATAATACTCTAATTCGTGGAACCATACGGAACTTTTAAGAACAAGCTCTGCAAGACTATATTTGTATCAATTTCATAGTTTCAAAGCACCGCATGTTTGAGAAAGCTTCCTGCCCACTGCGCGACGCCACCGCAATCTGGAGAAAGTGTCCTGCTCTCAGCGGAAAGTCGCTGCTCTGCGTTTGTAGCTTTCTCGTATGTGCGATATTGTTTCAGGTTTTGTATTACGAGATTAAAATAACGCTGTCTGGTGCGAGCACTCAGACAGGTTAGAATAAAACCCGACAGAGTCGTAGACCTGTTGGCGTTAAGAAATAAAAAGGAACAAGATTTACATCAAATAGGAGACACTACCACTTATACAAATGTCTTGATGCCTAAATTGTCAGTATGAATATTTCACCTTTAAGGATAAGAGAAAATTATGAGGATAGATTTAGAACATAAAGCTTAAATTGATAACTTTACTTGAGTAAAAAATAAATTTGAACTTGTTGAATCAATGTTAATCTTCATAAACTTTAGAATGAAATATATTATCTTTTTATTGGTGACTTTCCTTGTCAGTTGTCAGAATAATACTGAATCTCAATACTTGTTAGAAGAACAAAATAAATTAAAACACTCCGAATATGAAATGATTCTCAATAATTTGATGATAAAAACAGAAGTAAATCCTCAAAAATATTATCATATAACACAACAGGTAATTCGACTTGATGAGAAGCATCGAGAATTGGTAAATAAATTCAATGAGCAAAAGATTTCTGGTAGAAAAATTGACTCATTAATGAACGATTATTTTTTAGAGATTGAGAGTTTTCATCATGGAATAGAAGCTAGATCGTTATTATTAGATTATAAAAAAAGCTTGATCGAAAAAATAGATTTTAATAAAAGTTTAAGTAGGGAAAAGCGATTGTTATTACAACTATCTATCAGAACGGTTAATGCTTTTGCTGTTGGAAACATAATCGAACAATACTCGAAAGATAGCTTTACTTTTAACAAAATAGGAGCAACTACTCTAGCAGAAAAAAATACTGTATCAAAAGGAGATATTTATACTGCAAGAGTAATTTTAACGGCTATTGATACTACAAGAAGTCCAGTTATAAGTGTAAATGGATCTTATATTCCAATAAATGAGTTTGGTGAAGGAGTTGTAAAAATAAAAGCTAATAAAAAAGGGATTCACTACTGGCATGGAGAGATGAAGTATATTGATGAGAATACAGGAAAGGTTTTGAGTCTTCCGTTTGAAAGTAGTTTTAAAGTTGAATAATAAAAGAGCAATATCAGTAATTGCATATGAAAGTAATTTGAAAAATAGAACCAACAAAACAAGATTTAATAATATGGGAAAGCCTTATTTTAAGATAATAGGTTTGTTGATAGTAGCATTTTCAATTCTGTTTTTCGTCGAGAATAGGAAAGAGAAAGATATTGAAACTCATGGATTTGAAAATAGTGCTACAGTTAATTATTATAAATATGTAAGCTACCTTGACAATGCTAAATCTCAAAAACGAATTTCTTTTTACCGGATTGGTTTTGATTATCACTATAATGGGAATGATTATTCAGAAATAATTGAATTGCAACCGAGTGAGTTTAATGATAAGATTGGATACAAACTTAATATAGGGGATGAAATTTCAATTAAACATTCCTCGTTGAATCCTAAAAATGTGTCTTTAAACTAGAGTATTCAAAGTTTATTAAGATGAAGTAAACTGAATAAAATACCAGCAGTTAATAAAGGCTAAATTTCAAAATCTTTGAGAATTATAAAACAAGTATGACCACCCAAACCGAAACACATATTGTCCCTCAATTAGAGAAGCCTATTCGAATGCAAGACTATGGAGTAGGTTTATTTAATGCGGCTCTTACAAAATCTGCTTTGAAGAAGGCCTTGAAGAAAAGGTATATTAAGGTTGATGGTCTAGTTGCCAATACGGCTACTTTTATACGAGGTGGCGAAACGATTAGCATATCTATTCCCGAAGAAGTAAGCCCAAAGAAAAAACTCATCTTCCCTCTCGAAGTTTTATTCGAAGACGAATATTTAGCTGTGATTCACAAGCCAGCAGGTATTTTGGTAAGTGGGAATAGTTTTAAAACCATTGCCAATGCTCTATCTCAAAATATTAAACACAGTAATCTTCCCGATGCTACAAAACCACAACCTGTCCACCGATTAGATTATGCAACGACAGGAATTTTGTTGGTAGGAAAAACGAGTAGTAGCATTCGTGCACTCAATAAATTATTCGAGAATAAAGAGGTTCGTAAAACTTACTATGCCATTGCCATTGGTGAAATGGAGCCTACCGGAAGAATTACGAGTGAGGTTGATGAGAAAAAATCACAATCGAATTTTACACGCATTCAGTCGGTTCCATCGGTACGATTTGGTCAACTCAACTTACTGCAACTAGAACCTGAAACAGGTAGAAGACATCAATTGCGCATACATCTTTCAAGCATTGGCAACCCCATATTGGGAGATAAGGATTATGGCATTGAAGGTTTAGTATTAAATGGCAAAGGTTTATACCTACATGCTCATTCGCTAGAATTCAAACATCCATTCACAAATGAGGAATTAGCCTTGAAAGACGAATTGCCTGAAAGGTTCACGAAATTATTTGTCGAGAAATAAAAGGTGAATAATTGAGCCTACTTCATAAACTGATAATACCTACATTTGCGCAGTGAAGAGTATTGAATGATGAAACTTGAATATAAGCAGAATGTATAATTATTTATTTGGGCCTGTGCCTTCAAGAAGATTGGGCATGTCATTAGGTGTTGATTTAGTTCCTAAAAAAGTGTGTTCTCTCGATTGTGTTTATTGTGAAGTTGGCAGAACGACCAAGCTATCAAGCAAGCGCGAAGAATATATAAATTCGGACTGCATAAAGGATGAATTGAAAGATTATTTCGACAATAATCCTGCTCCTGATTATATTACAATTACAGCTTCGGGCGAACCAACATTAAACTTGCACCTTGGCGAGATTATCGATTTTATTAAAGAGGCTAAGCCTGATATGTCTATTGCCGTTATTACAAATGGTACGCTTCTTCACGACGAAAAGGTGAGACAAGCTTTAATGAAAGCAGACCTTTTACTGCCATCTCTCGACGCTGCTACCGATACCGCTTTTAAGAAAATAAATAGACCAGCTAAGTATTTAAATATTGAAGAATGTATTCAAGGACTCATTTCTTTGAGCAAAGAGTTTAAGGGAACAATGTGGCTCGAGGTTTTCATTCTACCGGGCTATAACGATAGTGAAGCTGAGCTAATTGAACTCAAAAAAGTCATTTTGCAAATCAGTCCTGATTCAGTTCAGTTGAATACGCTTGATAGACCTGGAACTGTACCTAACTTAAGAGGCGCAACTAGAGACGAATTACAAAAAGTCGTTGATTTTTGGCAAATGGATAAAGTTGAAATTATTGCCAAAGTTAAGCAGGCTGATAAGACTCAATCTTACCGAAAAGATACCAAGTCGGCAATTATCGAAACTGTTTCGAGAAGACCTTGTACGCTTGTAGATCTAATAGAAATACTAGGTTTGACTAGCGAAGAAATCAATACACATCTTGATGCTTTAGATGCAGAAGGAAAAATTGATAAAGTTGAAGAAGAAAGAGGCGTTTTTTATCAGATGAAAGATAAATAAGCTATGGCTTAATCGTATACGAAGCGACAATATACAACAAGAGCCTACTTCAAAAGTAGGCTCTTGTTTTTTGACAGTCTTTTATAATAAGTGTACCCGTCATTCTGAACTTGTTTCAGAATCCTTCCGTATCAATTCTGAGATCCTGAAATAAATGGGCTTCGCCGAACGTTGTTACAGGATGACGTTCAATGTTGGACTTTCATATTAATGGACACCTTCTTGCTCGTTACAACAAGCCGAGTTGTTTTACACGTTCCAAATCTTCCGGTGTATCAATACCTATCGATTCGTGTTTTGTGATGTCTGTTTTAATCACATATTCATTTTCTAACCATCGTAGTTGCTCAAGCGATTCTGAAATCTCAAGCGGAGACTGTGGTAGTTTTGTGATTTCGTTTAGTGTATCTCTGCGATAAGCATACATACCAATGTGTTTGTAATAGGTTTGCTTCTGTAGCCAATTTTCTTTTTCCTCTCCACGTAAAAATGGAATAGGAGAGCGGCTAAAATAAAGAGCACGATTGTTTTTACTTAAAACAACCTTAACCTTATTCATATCAAAAATCTCATCTGGGTTTTCAATGGCTTTTACCAAAGTTGCAATTTGAGTTGATGGCGTTTTGAAACAATCCTTTAAAGCTAAAATTTGCTCAGGCTGAATGAAAGGTTCGTCACCTTGAATATTGATGATTACTTGATAATTCTCTGTGCTTTCCGCTTCAATTTTTTCAATGGCTTCAGCAATACGATCTGTTCCGCTTTGATGCTCACTCGATGTCATAACCACTTCTCCTCCGAAAGCTTTCACGGCTTCTTCAATTCGGCTATCATCAGTTGCAACAACAACATCATCCAATACAAGTTTCACTTGTTCGTAAACACGTTGAATCATGGGTTTGCCATCAATATCAGCTAAAGGTTTACCTGGAAAACGTGTTGATGCATATCGAGCTGGTATTATGCCTATGAATTTCATATAATCAGTTTAATGTGTTTTATTTTTGATTGAGTAAAGATAAGAAGTTCCTTCCTTTTTAAAATTTCCTTCGCGATAAATAAATTTCATGTTTATTATTAACATTATTTATCAAAGAATGGATGCCTCATTTTTAGAAAATCATCCAAAAAGTAGTAATTTTGTCAGGTAATCGGAAATTATTGCAGGTTTTTAGAGCTAATTTGGGATTATATGATCTTAAACAGCTTGATATTAAAATCAAATTTCTATCAATATTGAAAGAATGGATGTACAAAAAATAAAATTACGCTTTGGTATTATTGGGAATACATATGCCCTAACTCGAGCGATTGATATTGCTGTGCAAGTAGCACCAACCGATCTTTCTGTTCTCATTACAGGTGAGAGTGGGACAGGTAAGGAGGTCTTTCCTCAAATCATACATCAATTTAGTGCACGCAAACATGCTTCGTATATAGCGGTTAACTGCGGTGCAATTCCCGAGGGAACGATAGATTCAGAACTTTTTGGTCATGAGAAAGGTGCATTTACAGGTGCTTTGTCCGATCGTAAAGGATATTTTGATGTTGCTAATAATGGAACAATTTTTCTTGATGAGATAGGTGAATTGCCTCTCTCTACTCAGGTTCGTTTGTTGCGTGTTTTGGAAACAGGTGAATTTATGAAAGTAGGTTCATCAAAGGTTTTAAAAACCAATGTACGTGTTGTAGCTGCAACAAATATTAATATTCCACAAGCTGTAAAGAGCGGGAGGTTTAGAGAAGATTTATTTTATCGATTAAATACTGTACCTATTGTAATGCCCGCATTACGTAAGCGTAGAGAGGATGTTTATTTGCTATTCAGAAAATTTGCTCAAGACTTTGCTGAGAAATATCGAATGCCATCTTTAAGGTTAAACGAAGGCGCTCAACAACTTCTTCAAGCCTACAGATGGCCAGGTAATATTCGTCAGTTAAAGAACATTACGGAACAAATCTCAATTATTGAAAAGGAACGTTTGATTACCGCTGAAATTTTGGAAAACTATTTGCCAGCGAACGATGATCAAATGTTGCCAGCTATTTATAAAAAGGATTCTAGCGAGGAGAAAAGCTTTTCATCGGAAAGAGAGATCTTGTATCAAGTGCTTTTCGATATGAAAAAAGATGTGACGGATCTTAAAAAGCTAGTTTTTGAATTGATGCAAAAGGATGGTGGTTCAAATGATTTGCAGCAAAAGAATGCTATGCTTATTCGTAAGCTATATGAAGATCAGGAGTTAGATGCGGTTCAACATCAGGGATTCACACCTAGTAAGGTTAATGTTTCCCATGTTGATGTGCCTCATATTCAAGATACAGAAGAATTTGTAGAAGAATCTTTATCGCTTGTTGATAAGGAAATGGAGCTGATTCGCAAAGCCTTGGAAAAGCATAATGGCAAGAGAAAACATGCGGCTAATGATTTAGGTATATCGGAACGTACGCTATATAGAAAAATTAAGGAATACGATATTAATTAGATCGAATGTTAGACTGCTTTTTGAGTATATTTACCGAGGCAGATTTTAACTGAAATATATAAGAATAAGACTATGAACTGGATAAAATCAACATTACTCATTCTAATTATTGGATTAGCATTTACTGCATGTAAGATTAACTATTCATTTACAGGAGGAACTTTATCTCCAGATATAGAAACTTTCTCGGTGCAGTTCTTTCAAAATAGAGCACCACTTGTAAACCCTAACTTGAGTGATAAGTTTACTGAAGATTTAAAGGAACAGTTTCGTAACCGTACTTCCCTTAATGAGATTGTTGATGGTGAAGGACACTTAAATTTTTCGGGTGAAATTACAGGTTATCAAACTAGAGCAATGGATATCACAAGTAGTGATATTGCTGCGACTAACCGTTTGACTATTACAATTCGAGTGAAGTTTACAAATGAACTTGAACCTGATAATGATTTTGATAAAAGTTTTTCTGGATTTGAAGACTTCGATAGTAATAGCCAGTTGAGTGATGTTGAAACTGATCTTGTAGAAAAAATTCTAGAAAAAATTATGGATGATATCTATAACCAATCAGTAGTTAACTGGTAGTTTTTGGTAGATATTAATTCATTTTCCTTAAGTTTAACATTGAACTTAAAAACATGACATTGGAGTGATTAAATTTCTATTTATCGCCCATTGGAGAGCTGTAATAAATGATTGAATAATGAACAAGGAATTGTTGCAAACTTGGTTAAGAAATCCACAAAAGATGGATGGGGATAGTCATAAGGAGCTAAAAGCTTTGATTGATAAATACCCATTTTACCAAGCACCATACTTGTTGTTATTAAAGACTTTAAATCAGCAAAAGAGTATTCGTTTTAATCAAGAGTTAAAGAATTCTGCTCTTTTTATTCCCGATCGCAGGCGTTTGTACTTGTATATAAACGATAAGTTAGAACTTCCAACTTATAAGCCTGAACAGCTTGTTGATTCATCTGTGAAAACTGATGTTGAAACAAAAACGGAGGATGACATATTCACCTTGGATGATCAGGGAACTGATGCCTCAATTTCATCATCGCTACATATTAATCTTTCAGAATCTAATCAGCAAGAAGAAAACCTTGTTGAAGCAAAAGGGAAAGTCATTGATTTTGATGATTTAGAAGCAAATGTTTCTAATGATGTTTCAGATGAAGCGATAGTTGAAAAACAAAATTCTTCAGCTCCTGAATCTGAAAGCAGGAAAGGCTTAAAATCAGGTTCTCTTGGTATTGAATCTGAAATCTATGATATGGATTTTGGCGGTAATTTATACGTTTTAAATTCAATAGATAAGTCATGTGATGATCAGCCTGAGACTAAGGTAAATCATTCTTTTTCAGATTGGATGACCCAATTGGCTTCTTCGGATGTAAAACCAGTACAAATTACAGCGGGGAATGAAGAAAAAAAGTCACCTAAAAAGCAGAAATCAAACAAGAATTCCGATCTGATTTCTGATTTTATTGAGAACAAACCTCGTATACCAAAACCGAATGAAAAGCCTGAAAGTCAGATTGATATTTCAAAAGGAAGCTTGACTGAAGATGTAGGCTGTATGAGCGAGACTTTGGCAGATATTTATATTAAACAAAAACTTTTTGATAAGGCTGAAGCTGTTTATGAGAAATTAATGTTGAAAAATCCCGAAAAAAATATTTACTTTGCGAGTCAATTGGAAAGAATAGAAAAATTAAAAAAATAGATAAGTATGTTTACCTTTATTTCAGTATTGATCCTTATTGTTTGTGTACTAATGGTTTTAATCGTTTTGGTACAAAACTCAAAAGGAGGCGGATTAGCTTCTAACTTCTCATCTTCTAACCAGATTATGGGTGTTAAGAAAACAACAGATTTTCTTGAGAAAGCAACTTGGACATTAGCATTATTGCTTTTTGTACTTTGTATGGGTGCAGCTGCAACTATCGACCGTGGCAACAACGGTGCTCCTAAATCGGTTATTGAGCAGCAACTACAGGAAACTGAAACTGCTCCTGAAACTCCAGTTTTCCCAACTGAAGCTCCTGCTAAAGAGGAAGAAACTAAGAAAGCGGAGTAATTTAAAACTTACTTCTTTAAGATATTTAAGTGTCAGTATGTCATTACATGCTGACACTTTTTTTATGTCTTAATTTTATCAGTTAAAATAAGTGGAATAAAGCTCTTTGTTTGTCTACTTGTCTGATTTAGTGAGATGTATTTTGCATCTATTAGATTTTAACTTTGTTTAATTGACTGTTTCGGTGTAATTTCAAATTTGAATCTGATATTGAACTGCAATAATGTCAAGATTTTTTATTTGGCACAGATTATGACAAAAGCAGAATGTTGTTTTCTTATTTGAACAGCTTGATCTTAGAAGATCTAATTAAAGTAACAGAAAAAATAAACCTAAATATTTAAAAAAAATGGCAGAATTAAAAGGAAAGATTCTTGCGGGCAAAATTTTAGTTGCTCCAATAGCAGTAGAAGAGAAGACAGCTAGTGGCATTATTATTCCTGATTCAGCAAAAGAGAAGCCATTGCAAGGAAAAGTTGTATTGGTAGGAGCTGATAAAAAAGACGAGCCTATGGAACTTCAGGTTGGTGACACCGTTGTTTACGGTAAATATGCAGGTGTAGAATTAAACGTTGATAATGAAGATTATCTATTGATGTCGCAAGCCGATATCCTATACATTGCTTAATTGCAGTTATAATTCAATTAGTTTTTAATCATTAATTATTAGACATGTCTAAAGAAATTAAATTCAATATAGAAGCTCGCGATCTACTAAAAGTAGGTGTTGACGCTTTAGCCAATGCAGTAAAAGTAACATTAGGGCCTAAAGGTAGAAATGTGGTAATCGATCGTAAGTTTGGTGCGCCACAAATTACTAAAGATGGTGTGACTGTTGCTAAGGAAATTGAATTATCAGATCCAGGAGCAAACATGGGTGCTCAAATGGTAAAAGAAGTTGCATCTAAAACGGCTGATGATGCTGGTGATGGTACAACAACCGCTACTGTTTTAGCTCAGTCTATCGTAAACGTAGGTATAAAGAACGTAACTGCAGGTGCTAATCCAATGGATTTGAAACGTGGTATCGACAAAGCTGTTGAAGTAGTTGTAGCAAATATTAAATCTCAATCTATCGAAGTTGGTGATAACTTTGACAAGATTAAGCAAGTTGCTAAGATTTCTGCAAACAATGATGAGACAATTGGTTCTCTTATTGCAGAAGCAATGGAAAAAGTAAAAAAAGAAGGTGTTATTACAGTTGAGGAAGCAAAAGGTACAGAGACTTACGTAAAAGTAGTTGAAGGTATGCAATTCGACCGTGGTTACATTTCTCCATATTTCATCACTAATGGTGATAAGATGGAAACGGATCTTGAGAATCCATACATCTTATTATGCGACAAGAAGATTTCAACTATGAAAGATTTGATGCCGCTTCTTGAGCCTGCTGCACAAGCTGGTCGTCCATTAATGATTATTGCTGAAGATGTTGAAGGTGAAGCTTTAGCTACTTTGGTTGTAAACCGTTTAAGAGGTTCATTAAAAGTTGCTGCTGTTAAGGCTCCAGGTTTTGGTGATAGAAGAAAAGAAATGCTTGAAGACCTTGCTATCCTAACAGGTGGTGTGGTTATTTCTGAAGAAAAAGGCTTGAAGCTTGAGCAAGCAACAATTGAAATGTTAGGTCAGTGTGAGAAAATCACAATTGATAAAGAGACCACAACAATTGTAAACGGAATTGGATCTAAGGATGTAATTAATACACGTGTTGCTCAAATTAGAACTCTAATTGAGAATTCTACCTCTGATTACGATAAGGAAAAACTACAAGAGCGCTTAGCTAAATTAGCTGGTGGTGTTGCTGTATTGTACGTAGGTGCTGCTTCTGAAATCGAAATGAAAGAGAAGAAAGACCGTGTTGATGATGCTTTAAGTGCAACTCGTGCTGCTGTTGAAGAAGGTATTGTTGCTGGTGGTGGTGTTGCATATATTCGTGCGATTGCTGACTTAGAAGGTCTAAAAGGTGATAACGAAGATGAGACTGTAGGTATCGAGATTGTGAAACGTGCAATTGAAGAGCCATTGCGTCAAATTGTTGCGAATGCAGGTGGCGAAGGTGCTGTTGTTGTTGATAAAGTTAAAGCTGGTAAAGCTGACTTTGGATACAATGCTCGTATTGGTGAGTATCAACATATGATTGAAGCTGGTGTTATTGATCCTGCTAAAGTATCTCGTGTTGCTCTTGAGAATGCTGCTTCTATTGCAGGTATGTTCTTAACAACTGAGTGTGTATTGATTGAAGAGAAAGAAGCTGAAGCTGCTCCTGCTATGCCTCCAATGGGTGGTGGTATGCCAGGTATGATGTAAATCTGAATTCATATAAATTTAAAAAGGGCTGTCGATTTTATTATCGACAGCCCTTTTTTTATGCAGTATAATTCGTTGTTAAAATGATGGTGGTATTATTTTAATGCAGATAAACTATGAAAGTAGTTGTACGACTAGTTTATTAGTCGTATGTTTGAATCATGAAAGAATTGACAAAAGCAGAAGAACAAATTATGCAATACCTATGGAAGCTAGAAAAAGCTTTTCTTAAGGATATTGTATCGGAATTCTCAGAACCACGACCAGCTAATACAACTGTTGCTACTGTAGTTCGAATTCTAGTAAAGAAAGGATTTATTGGATTTGAGACCTTTGGTAAGACAAATCAGTATTTCCCTTTAGTACCTAAAAAAGTTTATGCTCGCGAGTTTATGTCAGGAATGATAAAAAGTTTCTTTAATAACTCGGCTAAAGGCTTTGCTTCATTTTTTACCAAAGAACAAGACTTGTCTTTAAGTGAATTGGAAGAAATGAAAGCTTTAATCGAAGAACAAATCCAAAACAAAAAAGTCAATTCTAATGACTGATTTTATTCTATATACAATCAAATCAGGCTTGTGTCTTGCTGTGTTTTATGGCTTTTACCGACTGGTATTAGCTAAAGAGACACACGTCAAAAGGAATCGTATTTACTTGCTCTCTGCTATGCTATTATCTTTTGCTTTGCCTTTAATCAACTTCACAATTGATCATGAGGAATTAGCTAAAGCGAATCAAGTTGTTTGGGAGTTTGAAAATTCTTTCGAAGATCAATTGCAAATAGTCGCATCAAACTCTTCGAAGGAGAGTAGTTTTGATTCCAGTTTCTGGATAACAGTTCTTTATGGCTTTGGCGTACTAACTATTTTAGGTCGTTTAATTTTGAATTTAATTTCAATTTTTAAAATCATTCGAGCCAATGAAATAAAAAAAGAGGGTGATTTGAATTTAGTCTGTATAGAAGATGCTCATTCGCCCTATTCGTTTTTTAACTATGTCTTTCTGAATCCGTCAATTCTCTCGAAGACAGAAAATAAGCAAATACTTTTGCACGAGTCAATTCATTCAAAACAGCTGCATAGTATCGATTTGCTTACAATAGAATTGGTGAAAGCCATCTTTTGGTTTAACCCTATTGTCTATTTATTTAAAAATGCCTTGGTTGAAGTTCATGAATACTGCGCTGATCAAGCTTGTGTCATCGATGATACAAATAAGATTGGTTATCAACAGTGTTTGTTGCAGCATATTGAAAGTAAAATGAATTTTAATATGACCAGTGCATTTAAATCTTCATTAACACTAAAACGAATTAAAATGATTAAAAAATCAAATACATCAGTATGGGCTCATTTGAAGCTGATACTTATATTTCCAGTTCTCATTATCTCAATGTTGAGTTTTGATTATTCTGAAACCAATATAGGAGATTCAGAAAGCAAAACGGAATTTATTTCACCAATCAGACCTTCGGTCGATGTGAGAGTTACATCTCTATATGGAAAACGAATGCATCCAATTAAGAAAAAAATGTTATTCCACAAAGGGATTGATATTGCTGCGCCAATAGGAACTCCTATTTACGCTATTGCTGATGGACTTGTCAAGAAGATGCAAACTAAACATGTGGAAGGTAAGGCTTACGGACGATTTATTATTATCCAGCACGACGGTGATTTTGAGAGCTTGTATTCTCAGATGAATAGCTATAAAGTAAGCATGGCACAAAAAGTGAAAAAAGGTGATGTTCTTGGTTATGTTGGTAGTTCTGGTATCTCAACAGGATCACATCTACATTTCGAAATTAAAAAGGAAGGCAAGAATATTGATCCAGCTAACTTGATTGATTTTACTAGCCTTAGAAGGAAGTAATGAACGGTAAATAAGAGTATAAAGACTAAAAATAATAGAAAGCAGTTGTAAAATGAAAAATTTTTGCAACTGCTTTTGTATTTTAGTATTTGATATAGAGGATAATGAGTTTGCATCATGCCTCACTATTTAGATAATCCATTTAATTTACTTATTTTTGCAGTTCCTTACAACCAATTCGACTTGATACATGATTTCTGAATCAGAATATGATGATATACGTCCTTATTGCGACTCCGAAGTTCCGGAAGTAATAGAACGATTAATTAAGAATAACGATTTTTTAAAATTTGCCTTGCAATTATTTCCCGATTTATCTCGAGAAAAAGTTGAAGGTAGCTTGTCGCAAGTAAAAACTGTTGACGATTTTCAATCGATGTTCATTGTCCCCTTGGCGAATAACATTGTGAAAAATACAACTAAAGGAATCAGTATCGAAGGTCTTGATAAGTTGGATAAGAATGAGAGTTACCTCTTTATCTCGGACCATCGAGATATTATTCTCGATTCAGCACTTCTTAATATTCTACTTTACAGAAACGATTTTTCAACCACTGAAATTGCGATTGGATCTAATTTATTGATCAAACCTTGGATTAGCGATTTGGTAAAGCTTAATAAAAGCTTTGTTGTCAAGCGAAATTCGTCGGTGCGCGATATGTTGGTGAATTCAAATCATCTTTCAGCGTACATTGAACATGCAATAAGTACAAAGAAATCTTCGGTTTGGATTGCACAACGTGAGGGAAGAACAAAGGATGGTGACGATAGAACACAACAAAGCTTGTTAAAGATGTTACAGATGAGTGGTGATAAAACCTTCTCAGAGCATTTTAAAGCTTTAAAAATTGTTCCTGTTGCTATTTCATATGAGTATGAGCCATGCGATGCTTTAAAGTCACGTGAGCTTTTCTTGAAGGAAACAGATGACAGTTATAAGAAGACACCTAAGGACGATTTATTAAGCATGCTTAGGGGGCTGACTAATGAAAAAGGACGTGTTCATTTTAGAGTTGGTAAGCCAATTTTTGAGATGCTTGATGTTATTGAGGAAATGGATGATAGCCGCGATAAGTTTAAGGCTTTGGCTGATTTGATCGACTATAAGATTCATAAGAACTTTAAACTTTGGCCTGATAATTATATCGCTTTTGATATTTTGAATAATACAGATGAATATCGAAACAAATATACCGATGAAGAGAAGGAATTATTCCTGAAGCATATGGACAAGAAATTGGGAACCGTTGAAGGGGATATAGAGAGACTTAAAGAAATTTTCTTCGATATATATGCTAACCCAGTGAAGAATCAGATTGAACTTACAAAACCTGATTTCGTATTAGATAACTTATAATCTAGGTTTGAAATCGAATACTAATACCAACCTTAATAAGGATGAAACTAATTAAATTTCTTTTGATAATGTCTACCTTCCTAATTATGGTAGCAAGTGTGTTTAACCTTCTATATTCTACAGGAGAATCAGGAGACAAAACAGGTATTTATATTGAGGTGGTTGTGATGTTTGTTCTAACATTAACCATGGTTCTTGTAAATAATTTGGAAAAGAAAATAAAGGATTCGGAGCAAGACAAATAAAGCTCTAATTTTGTTTTATCAAGTAATAGAATTGAAATGATAAAGTTTAAACGACATATAAAGGTTGACGGTGAGGTTTTTGAAACCTGGATGGGATTAGAAATTAAGAAAAAAGGCGGAAGACCTAATGTTGGTATTTATTACTATACAGATAATCCCGATCTGGAAACTAGCGAGCATCATTTGATTAAAGCTAATTTCCAAAGTAAGGAAGAAGCGGTAAAGCACGGTTGTTTGTTTATGCGTGGCTTGTATAAAGAAATGATTAAGCGTGAAAAAGGTCTTGTTAATAAGAAAGAAGACGACACTGATATAGACTGGTAGTCTAATCTGTAAGATATTTCAAAACCATCGGATTTTATTCGATGGTTTTTTTGTGCAACAGATTGAGCTATTCGTTGATAAAACAAAAGGCCATCTCGTAAGAGACAGCCTTTGTATTATATTTTAGAGCTTGAGAACTATTTCTTCTTATTTGCTTTCAAAGCTAAGTTTAATTCATCCAATTGTGCACCTGAAACTGTTGATGGTGAATCGATCATGACATCGCGACCCGAATTGTTCTTTGGGAAAGCAATAACGTCACGGATAGATTCGATACCAGCAAACAATGAAGCTAGACGGTCAAAACCGAAAGCGATTCCACCATGTGGAGGCGCACCATATTTGAAAGCATTCATTAGGAAACCGAATTGCTCTTGAGCTTCTTCGTCAGTAAATCCTAAGTGCTTAAACATTTGAGCTTGAAGATCTGTATCGTGAATACGGATAGAACCTCCACCAATCTCAACACCATTGATAACCAAATCGTATGCATTAGCACGAACAGCTCCTGGATCAGTATCCAAAAGGTGAAGATCTTCTTTCTTAGGTGATGTAAATGGATGGTGCATCGCGTGAAAACGATTATTGTCTTCATCCCATTCCAATAGAGGAAAATCTACAACCCAAAGTGGAGAGAATTTCTCATTGTCTCTAAGTCCAAGTTGAGCACCCATTTCAAGACGCAACTCCGAAAGCTGAGGAAGCGCTTTGTTGCGATCACCAACAAGAACTAAAATTAGATCTCCTGGTTTTGCATTACATGCTTCAGCCCACTTTTGTAGGTGCTCAGCAGAGTAAAATTTATCTACCGATGATTTGAAAGAACCATCTTCGTTATATTTCACGTAAACTAAACCTTTAGCACCAATCTGTGGCTTCTTTACAAAGTCAGTTAGCTTATCTAATTGCTTACGAGTATAAGTTGCACAGCCTGTAGCACAGATTGCACCAATATATTCAGCTTCATCGAATACTTTGAAATCATTTCCTTTAGCAACAACGCTTAAGTCAACAATTTTCATTTCGAAACGTATGTCTGGCTTATCGTTACCATAGAAAGTCATGGCATCAGCATAGTCCAACTGAGGGAAATCGAAGTTTAACTCAACATTCTTCAATTTCTTGAATAAATGCTTGGTTAAGCTTTCAAATGTATTTAAGATATCGTCTTGCTCTACAAATGCCATCTCGCAATCAATCTGAGTAAATTCAGGCTGGCGGTCAGCACGAAGGTCTTCGTCGCGGAAACATTTTACAATCTGGTAATAACGGTCGAAACCAGAAATCATCAATAATTGTTTGAATACCTGAGGTGATTGTGGTAAAGCATAAAACTCACCTGGATTCATACGTGATGGTACAATAAAGTCACGAGCTCCTTCAGGAGTAGATTTAATCAATGCTGGTGTTTCAGTTTCAATAAAATCCAGTTGATCAAGGAAGTTACGAATCTCGATACCCATTTTATGACGCAGAACTAAGTTCTCACGAACACAGTTACGACGTAAGTCAAGGTAACGGTATTTCATTCTTAGTTCGTCTCCACCATCAGTGTTATCTTCGATAGTAAATGGAGGTGTAATAGACTTACTCAATATTTCAACATTCTCAGCAATAATCTCAATGTCACCTGTAGGCATTTTTGAGTTTTTACTTTGACGTTCGTGGATGGTTCCAGTAATTGCCACAACAAATTCACGACCTAATTTTCTAGCCTGAGCACATAGCTCTGGGTTGGTTTCCATGTCGAAAACAAACTGAGTAATGCCATAACGATCACGAAGATCGACAAAAGTCATTCCTCCTAGGTCACGAGCTTTTTGCACCCAACCACTAAGGGTTACTGTTTCCTTAATATTCTGAATTCTTAATTCACCGCAAGTATGAGTTCTATACATCTTATTCCTATTTTATTAACTTTGCGAAAATACTAAGTTTTTGTGAATTAGAATAGATTTTTTTTGAAATAGGCTAGTCTTTTGCATTTTATCTTGTTTAGAGCTAAAATTGTCGCTTAGTTTTTGAAATTAATAAACTGATTTTTACCGATAATAATTCTTTATTTTACTCTTATGGGAGATACGATTAATCCATTTTCAGATGAATATTTTATGAAACAAGCTTTGGACGAGGCTCATAAAGCCTTTGAAGTCGATGAGATTCCTGTTGGTGCAATAGTTGTTTGCAATAATAGAATTATTGCCAGAGCTCATAATTTAACTGAGCGTTTGAATGATGTAACAGCTCATGCCGAGATGCAAGCTATTACTTCCGCTGCTAATTATTTAGGAGGGAAATATCTAAAAGATTGTACGCTTTATGTGACACTTGAACCATGTAATATGTGTGCAGGTGCCTTAGCTTGGTCTCAAATTAGTCGTATTGTATATGGAGCTAGCGATAAGAAAAGAGGTTTTACAGCTTTTACACCATCTCCTTTGCATCCAAGAACAGAACTTGTGACTGGTATTATGGAAAAGGAAAGCGCTGATTTGGTGAAAAGTTTTTTTGCTAAGAAAAGGTAAGGCGTACTGTTTTGCCGTTCCTAATTTTGAAACACCGAACAAAAGCATTAATTTAGCCAACTGAACATCCTAAAGACGTAAATAAGGGTTTTATTAGGGGTAATTTAACCTTTTCACCAATTTAGGATCAACTACAATCCAACCATTTATATCATCCATCTCTCTTTGTTGAAAGTGTTTAAAATCTTTTATAGATTTGTGTAAGCTTGTGCAATATATTCTACAATAGATTGTTTCAACGCATTACCTTTTTGAATGTAAAACATTATAAAACAAATACTATGAGTGCACACAACGAGGCCAAAGTTGGGGATATTGCGGAAACTATCCTTTTACCTGGAGATCCATTAAGAGCGAAATATATTGCAGATAACTTCTTGGAAGATGTTGTTTGTTATAATAAAGTAAGAAACATGCTTGGTTTCACAGGAACTTATAAGGGAAAGCGTATTTCTGTACAAGGAACAGGTATGGGTATACCTTCAATAGGTATTTACACTCACGAATTAATTACTCAGTATGGCGTAAAAAACGTGATTCGTATTGGTACTTGTGGTTCATTCAATCACGATGTTAAAGTTTTTGATGTCATATTAGCAATGACATCTTGTACCGATTCTGCTATGAACAGAAACCTTTTTAGAGGTATGGATTATGCACCATGTGCTGATTTTGGTTTGTTGAGCGATGCACATCAGGCAGCTAAAGAAAAGGGTGTTAACATTAAAGTTGGATCAACTCTAACGTCTGATATCTTTTATCATGACTTGGATAACAATCCAGAACCATTTAAAATTTGGTCTGACTATGGCGTACTTGCTGTAGAAATGGAAGCCACTGCTTTATATACAATTGCAGCTCGTCATAAGGCTAAAGCATTAGCTATTTTGACAGTTAGCGATCATATTCTAACAGGAGAAGAAACAACCGCTGAAGAGCGCCAAACTTCATTGAATACAATGATTACAATTGGTTTGGAAACTGCAATCAAGCAATAGTTTAGATCTAAATAGATTGCATTTTAAAAGGAGAAGCTTTGGGGAGCATCTCCTTTTTTTGTGCTCAGAATCTTCTTGTTTAGCCTAACCATATTTTAAAATCTTTTACTCTTTCTCGACTTACGATGATCTCATATTCCTGATATTTATCGAGTTTAATCTTTAATCGACTGTTCGAATAGGCTATAATATCCTTTATTGAATCGATATTGATGTAATATTTCCGACTCACCCTGAAAAACACAAGTGGGTCGAGTAATTCTTCCAACTGTTCAAGTGAGTTGTCTATGGGGTAGTTTCGACCTGTTTTTGTATAAATGAAACTGCCTTTATTCTCACTGTAAAAACATTCCACATCCTCGGTTTTGATGCTTCGGATATGTTGTCCTATTTTTACCGTAAACCGCTCTTTGTAATTATTTTGATACGAAGACAACAGCTGCTTAATCTGTTCCATCGGTATGGTGGGATTCTGCTCTTCTTTAGTTGGATTGAAATGATTGTACTTATTGATTGAATCTTTTAGTTCATCCTTATCGATGGGCTTGAGCAAATAATCGATGCTGTTGAGTTTAAAAGCCTTTAAAGCATACTGATCGTATGCTGTTGTAAAAATAATACTCGATGTGATTTCTGTTTGCTCGAATATTTCAAAGCTTAAGCCATCTGATAATTGAATATCTAGAAATATCAATTCGGGCTGTTCATTTTCATTGAACCATTCTTTAGCCTTTGCTACCGAGTGGAGTATTTTTATCACACTGATACCTTCAGTGTTCAACATACGTTCCAACCTGCGAGCTGCAGGTTTTTCATCTTCTATTATAATTACATCGATCATTATAAATTTGGAATAAGAGGAAGTTTAACACAAAATTGTTCCGGCGTTTCATCTATGACAATTTCAGCATCGGTGAAATATTTATAGCGAGCTTTAATGTTTTCCAAACCTAGATTATGCGATGCCTGTCGGGTGTTTTTTTTATTGATGTTATTGCTGACCAACAGATAATCGCCCTTTGATTCTATGTTAATAAAAATCGGCTGTTCATCCGAAATAATATTGTGCTTAAAAATGTTCTCGAGTAAAATCTGAAAAGCAAGTGGAATAGTGAAATTCTTCAATCTACTGAATTCAATAGTGCTGCTGAAATTCACTCCCTCTTCAAATCGAATTTTCTGAAGAAAGACATATTGTTCCGCAAAATTCAACTCCTCTTCTATACTTACCAGTTCCTTATCCTTCTGATCGAGAACATAGCGGTAGATATATGATAATCGATTGATAAATTTTTGTGCTGTGGCAGGGTTTTCATCTACCAAAGAAGAAAGAACGTTCAAACTGTTGAATAAAAAATGTGGATCGACCTGATTTTTTAAAGCTTCGTATTGAGAGGCAATATTTTGATTCTCCAATAAAGCTTTTTGTGTTAGAGCTACTTTCAATTCCTGCATGGATCCTTTTGCATGAAAAAAGGTTGAAATGCCCAATGACAATACGATATAGAAAAGATGCATCCACAAAAAGCGACCTTTAAAAAATTGCTCGTAAGGAAGACCAAAATGTTTCACAAACAAATAATAATCAATAAGAAGAACAACTGTTACAACATAAACTACAGTGATAACAATGCCCCACACAAGACGCTTTTTCCCCTGTGTGTGCCAGTTAAATTTCCAGTCAAGTAAGCTTGAGATACTGCTACAGCCCATTGCCAAACCGAAACAATACATGCTTGAAATAATCAACGCAGAATAGAAGACATTCCAACTAAGTCTGCTGATCATGAATAGTAGTGTAATTATAATTGATATGAGTGTCAATCGTAATGACAACTTTAGATCTTTCTTTAATCTAATTTTTAATTCGCTAGTTTGCATTTTGTGCTTTAAGTAATAAACTTGCCCTTTCTTTTCCCCACATTGGATAAAAGGCTGAAGGAGCTTTAAAGTTATCAAACTTTTTTAATGATGTTTTAATCATCTCATAAAAGGGTTTTGTGTCTTGACTAAACAACTTAGCCATATTGATTTGATACTCGGCTAATAAATAAAGTGGACGTGGGTTGTTAGCGTCTAGTTGCATGGCTCTCTGGTAGGATTCAACGATTGAAGCAGATAGTTTTTGTCCATTATTCATTGGATCTAGAGTAACCCAAGCTGTATTGATTAGCGCTTGTAAGCAATAAAGCTCTGAGTTATCACTTGATATTTCGTTCGCGTTATCGAGATTTTTTTGAGCTTCTACAAGTAAAGTTGGAGCTTGCTCCTTTTCTTTCCCTGAAAGCACTTGTGTTGCAGATATTAAACCGATGTAGTAGTTCGGGAGCCAGTTCTCTTTTTCAACAGAAGCGATACGCTCGAACATTGCTATTGCCTCAGTTGGCTGTTTGTTACCCCACATTTGTAAAGCCTTTTTCATTCCTGTTTCATAAGGGGTTTGTGATAAACCTGTGAATAAACTGCTAGTAATGATGATTATAAATACGATAATATTTTTCATGCCGATGATTTTAAAAGTTGATGATTAAGTTTTTGTTCTTGTCTTTTATTTCGAATTTGGCATCTTTAAATTTTGGAGGTCCAAAAAATCCTTTGGCATCATTCGATGCTGCGGTTGGTTCTTTTGGGATTCCCATGCCATTAAAATCGAGTTGCTGATTCGAATTTTGATCATGATAACATGAAATAGCATATGTGCCTGGTTTGATATTATTGAATTCCACATTCGACTCTTTGTTTGTGATTATTCCTGCACAGGTCATGTAAGGTTTATTTAAAAAGGATGATTCGCTATTATAGAGGGCAATCATAAGTTTGCCTTGGTTATTTGACAATCCATTTATTTTTAGATCTATTTTAATTCCTGTGTCTTTTTCTTGTGCCATTGTTGCTAATGCTAAAAGGCTAAGAATTGCTGTCATTATAAGATATCGTTTCATATCGGTTTAATTTTATTTGTGATAGATTTAATTGCTTGATCTAAAATTGGCTAAAGAATTACGAACTAAAAAAAGAGAAACTCCCAACTGTCGATTTAGGTAGCTGAATTGTATATAATCTGTATGAAAAGGGTTATTGTTGGATAGAAAAGTATTAAAGGTTGTCCAATTGATTCTTCATTTTGTTACGACTGATGCTGATGAACAAACCGGCAAAAAAGAAGTTGTCGCTATTGGGACGAACAGCTTCTCTATCAAATCTTCCATTTGCATTAGCTTGATTGCTATAATCGTAAGTGAAAATATTGTTATGACCTAAAATATTGGTTGCCGAGCAATAGAAAATGGTTTGTTGAGTGATTAACCACGACCAGTTAAGACTTAAATTGTTGTAGTTTTTAGTTTCTTGTTTCATAAAACCCCTTTCGTTTGGGTCATTGTAAGGTCTACCACTTGCAAACTTATAACTCATACCAACCTGCGATCGCAATGCTGGAATCCAGTATTTACCTACAATTGAAAGGTTGTGTTTGTTCGAAAAATTCACCTTTGCCTTTTCTGGGAAGTTTCGATAATCTCTTTCTGTGTCCAGATAAGAATAAGAAATCCAGTATTTAAAATTACGAATGTTTTTATCATCTTTCCAAAAGACATCAAGCCCTTTGGCATAACCAGACCCTTGGTTTGTGTAATTCTCGTAGTCCCAATTATCACTTAGATCATATTTTATCAAATTTGAATACTTTTTGTAGAACAACTCGGCTCTTAGCAGGTATTTTTTTGAATTGTATTGGTAATTCAAAAGAAATTGCTGGCTCTTTTCTTCTTTAAGCTTTGTGCTTATTTGTAAATGTTTGTTTTCGGGCAATTGATAAAATTCACCCCAAGCAAGAGAAATTTGTCCGTATCGACTTGTTTTTTGAGCGATAGAAACACGTGGTGCTAAACGAAAGGAGTGGCTGTAATCAGAATATTCTCCTCTTGCTCCTAGGCTAAGTACGGTGTTCTTCGAAAAAAGGATACCCGTTTCGGTATACATCGCTGCCAATTGATTTTTTAGGTGAGATGTTTCTTCCCATAGAGGGTTTGATAAGTCAATTTTTTGTGTGATATCAGTAAAGAAATAATCAACACCCATACTTATTTTGATTTGTTCCGACGGGAGGTGTTTTAATTTGAATTTGAAATGCCCGTTTTCTTCTTTATCTGTAATGGTTTTCTCATCAATCTGATTCCTATTGTGATTGATACCATAACTGGCTCCTGTATAAATAAGCCATTTGTCGTTGAGCGATCCTTTGTAGGATGAATTAAGATAAAGGTCCTTTTCTTGTGTTTCGAAACTGAGTTTATCAGGATAGTCTATTGTCTTTTGCAGGATATGATAGTTTGTATAGCCAAAGCCTGAGTAGAATTTAAACAACCCTTTTTTATACTGATGTCGATAAACTGTTTCACCCGATAGTACTTCGGGCGATTTTTTCCATTCATCTCTTGATGAACTAATGCCGTTGTAAGGAGCTAGATTAATATAAGAAATGTTTAGGCTTAAGGCATCGTTCTTCTTTTTCATGACTTTGCCAAGTGAGACACCAACACTCATAATTGAAATTTCGGTGCTCTCTTCAACAGGATTATCTTTAGTATCCAAGAGTAGAATTCCTGACAATGCTTGTCCATATTCAGCAGAATAGCCACCCGTACTAAAAGTCATTCCTTTAAAAAGGGTGGTCGAATATCGTCCCCTTGAAGGTATGTTGTTGGCTGTTGAAGTATAAGGCTTAAATACTCGCATGCCATCAATAAAAGTTTGCGATTCGCTTCCGTCGCCACCACGAATAAAGAGTTCGCCGCTTTCGCCAACAGTTGTAGTTCCGGGTAGTGACTGAAATGCTGCGATATAATTTCCGGCAGCACCAGCTGTAGTAAGAACATCGAGAGGTTTTAGTGCCGTAATTTTACTATTGTCGCCAGCACTAAAGGTGCCAGCAGTAATGACAACCGCATCTAAGGCATTCACCGATTCCTTTAGTACGATGCGCAAGTTTTGCATCTCACTAAGATTTTTTTCTAGCTTAAAATTCATGTAACCTATACAAGAAATGATTAGGCTTTGCTTGCCAAGGGTTTGAGTCGAGAATTTGAACTCACCATTTGTATTGGTAGAAGTACCGTCGTAGCTTTTGTCGATATAAACATTGGCTCCGAGAATTGAATGTCCTTTCGTGTCTGTTACTGTACCATTAATATGGCTTTGTGCAGATATAAATTGCGTTGTAAGTAATGCGATTATTAATAAGGCAGATCGTAACATTGTTTGTCAGTATTATATGATTTACTAATGCAAAACTGCCTTGTTTGCCTTTTAATAAAAAAGAATACTTTCTGAACTGTAGAGATAAGGAGCTGAATTGTAATTAGCTGTCATGCTTTGAAATATCTTGACACAAAAATCAGTTATAACGAAACAAAGTTGAGAAGCTATGTTGTCGAATGACATGGGAGGTTTTCAACAAGAGGGAATTAATTACAATAGCTGTGGAAACTGCAATCAAGCAATAGTTTAGATCTAAATAGATTGCATTTTAAAAGGAGAAGCTTTGGGGAGCATCTCCTTTTTTTTTTGCCCTATTATAATTGAGTTTATGCTTGTTCTTATACTTTGTTAGCAGGCGTTATTTATCAGTTTAATCATAACTCAGTTTACTTGCGAATTCTTTTTTATCAAATTCAATATTCAGATATTTCTCTATATCCTCAACAAAAAATCTGTTTGGCGAAATGGGGAATAGTTTGAGTTTCATATAATAATCTTTAAGAATCAAATCACCATTCATTTCAATTATTGAAACTTTTTCACCGTCAATAGTAAAATCCCCAATATATTTTGAATAGTCCAATTTTAACTGATATAAGTTTTCGGGGGTTCTTGAACTTGGGTTTAATATGATTGTCTCAGGATTATCTAGAGGTTTGTTAATTTTTGAAGCTAAAATCAAATCAAATAGTTTAACTATTTCTCTATCATATAACTTATCTTTTTGATAGGTATTGGAAAGGTTTACCAAAATCAGATCTTCTGTCGGAAATATTGCAAGGAATTGGCCTCCAACACCAGCTGAATAATACATTTTGTAATCTTGATAATATTCAGAGACGTTCCATAACCAACCATACCATCTACCTATTTTTCCACCACCTCCGTGTTTGGAAGAAGGAAAAGTGCTATTAGTTACCCATTTTTTTGAAAATAGCCGATTATCATCCCATATTCCTTGCTGTAAAAACAGCTGACCATATCTTGCTAAATCTCTGGCAGACATCTTTAGATGGTAAGCGGGATGATTTGAATATTCCCGTTCGTAGTAATATTCTCCATCCATAATTCTATAATCCTGCATTTGTAAAGGAACTGATATATCGTTGTAGAAAGCTTCATAAATTGAAGTTTGAGTTAATTGTTCAAAAATTGTCCCCAATACATTAAAGTCCCAGTTATTATAAAACCATAAGGAATCTGGTTTGACACTATTTCTTTCAGGTCTATAATCATTAACCCAACTTGGCTCTGCTACTGCCTTATGGTAAATTCCGGAACGAGCCTTTAACAGATGAATTATTTGAGCAGATTTTTCAATTTCAGATAATGAATCTTTATCTGTAATTCCAAGTTCTCCGATGGTTTTATTCAAATCTATTGACCCATTTTCAGAATAAACACCATATAAGGAATTAAGAATTCCTTTTCTTGCAGAATGTAATATAAATCGTCTGTTAACATCTCCCCAGTTAGCAACTACTTTTCCATTTTGAATTATCAGAAATGATGAAGAATTCAAAGAATCATAATATGTTTTTGCAATAACCAATTTTTCTTTAGAAAATCCAGATTGTTCAATATGCTTATACTTGTCCCAATTTTCTTTTGGATTTTGTGAAATTACACTATTACTCAAACAGAGTATCAAAAAGATGAGTGCGATATGTAATTGTTTTGTATTCATTTCTTTAATGCCAGCATAAGGGTCTTGCTAAGTTTATTGGGCTCCCGATAGCTATCGGGATCAAACTGCTTATCACCGCCCATGAAATTTAGTTTTTGTTAGGCACTGCTTTTTATTTCCATTCCTCTAATTGCTTTTTTAAAGCATCTGTATTACTTGGTCTCGCTGCATTTTTAACAACAAGCACTCCTTGCTTATTAACAATACCATATTTGGGTATAGATAAATTTACATTTCCATCTTTATCTGTGAAAAACAACTTTAGAATCTCTCCACCAAAACTACTTTCTTTCTCTTGCTCTGAATGAAGCGATGTAAAATATCCTTTAATATTATTACTCTCAATAGCTTTAATACATTTAGGTGTATCCTTTGGGTTATCAAGAGATATAAACAATTTCTCAATGTTATTCATCTTATAATAGGACTCTAGTTCTTTTATTGTTTCAAGTTCGGAAAAGCATGGTTTACAGAATGATGCCATAATGTCGATGTAGATAACCTTGCCTTTTAAAGGTTCTAACATCTTTGCAAAAGTTGTTGGTGACTCTAATATTACTAATTGTGATTTCATATCACTTTGCTTCATTTGTCCAAAAAGTTTAATCGTCAATAAACATAGGACAAATAAAAGGGTTGTGGTTTTCTTCATAATAATCAAATTTTAGTTTATTTAAATCTTATCGAAACTAGAACTAAAGAAGTTGTGCCTAACGGTCTTGCTAAGTTGCGTGGGCGATTTAAAGTAATTGCCTTATCTACCGACCGAAGGGAGATCACGAAACGAAGTGAGTAATGGGCTAAGTAAGCAAGCCGAATAATTTTACAATTTTATTATTTAGGCAAGGCAAAGTTATTTGGATTGCTGGTGTTTATTAATTGTACTAACCTTTCGAACTGCTTATCAGCGCCCATGAAATTTAACTTTTGTTATGGCTATGTGCATTTTATAACAACACTATTAGCACTATCATGTTCTACTACAGTTTTATTTTTCATTAAATAATTTCAAATGGCTCAATATCTTTTCTTTTTTCATAATATTCTAATAGCGATTTTTTAAGCGTTCCATCTTCTAAGAGCATTCTATAAAGTTCTTTTTCGTACTTTTTGCATATTTCATCTGGATTTTGAATATCACCTTCTGCCGCTTCTACTTTCTCACTTAAACTCTTTATTATTTTAAAGTGTACCTTTTTTAGTTTTGGATCATCTAATGCCTCTTGACAGAATCCTGAAATTAGAAAATTAACTTTATTTTCAGGTGTATATGCAAAAGGGGCACTACCACATCCAAAGTGGCAAGTAAAACCTCTATCAAGATCATATGCTGCAATGTCGATATATGCAAAAGAAATTTGCAAAAGACTATCGATTCCAATACGAGGTTTATTTTGATCAATTACATCCTTATATTCTTGGGTTTCCTTTTTATTCAAATAAAAACAAGAAAAAGCAGTATTGAAGATTTCTACAAAAACAGGATCATTACAATAGTAATCAGTTACATCCTTTCTTACTTTATCAGATTCACATTCTTGCACAACAAATAAAGAATCAATAAGATCACCTTCCTTTGCATTAAGGCAGGTATAGTATGCAGCAGTGATTCTTCTTGAATAAGCATTATAAAAATCAACGTTCTTAAGACTATCTGGAATATTAAATTCCAAAATTCCCTTCTCTTGATTAAAACCAAAATAACGAAATTTAAGTTGAACTTTATTTAGTGTACTATCTGTACATTTAAATTCTGCCATGTTGTCAAAAAAAGACTGAATATGCTTATTTGCTTTTTCTTCAGTTGGTTGACAACCAAATAGAAAAGATGCAATAATCGATATAATAACTATGATTTTTTTCATTCTGTTTTGATACTTATAAAATTAAGTGAATCCGTTAAACTATAATTGTTTCTTAGTTTTTCCCTTGCATGTATGTAAAGGGAGATCACGAAACGAAGTGAGTAATGCGCCAAATAAGCAAGCCGAGTGAAATTGTTTATATTTTGAACAAACCAATTTTAATTGGCTTGCTGGTGTTTATTAATTGTACTAAACTTTCAAACTACTCATCAACGCCCATGAAATTTAGTTGTTGTAAGCAGTTTTTATTCCGTCACCTTAAGCATAATTTTTACAATACTAATATCGTTTCCAGAACTTGCACCGTCAGAACCTCGATTTGTAGTGATTTCGACTGAATCAGAACCGACAAAACCCTCTTGAGCTACATACTGATAAATTATTTCACCTGAGCTTACAATCATTTTTAAATCACTTATTTCGAAATGTTCAGCTTGAGTAGTAATACTTGCTCCTTCTTCATCTCCAAAGGAACCTAAATCATATTCATAATTTTCGGTATTCAAAAGATTAATATTTTCAATAATTATTTGATTATTTGAATCATCATCATTTGAACAGGAGAATAAAATTCCAGTTAAAATGAATGCTATAAATACCTTTTTCATAATGTTTAGTTAAAGTTCTTATGGTTTACCAAATTGCTTACAACTAGTTAATATGTGCACAAGTGCATATGTTTTTTATATCTCGTGATTTAAAGTGCACAATACACACCATATATGTCGGTATTGTGCACCTGTTAAGTTAAGTTTTGTTCCACATATCATCAAGAGTATTCACAATTTTGCTTAATTCTAAATTGGAAACATGCGTATATATCTCTGTAGTTTTACTCGACTCATGTTCTAGCAGAGAGTTGTTTTTTACTCAAAACAAAGGGCTTCACACATTGTGAAACCCTTAGCCAATCGCTTTAAACCACTTCGGTATCAACCTCGTCTGTTTTGCGACGGCGTTTTACCAATTCGTTATTGTTGTCGATTAGCTCGGCAATGGTGTGGGCAATGTCTGCGTAAGTTGTTGGGTTTACCTTTGCCATGGCATTTAAATACCCCACCATGTTGGTGTTAACCTCTTTAATGGCTTCTTTTTTCAACTTGGAGGCAGTGGCCAAGTCGTTTTTCACACTTTCCCCATCATCTTCGGCCTGTTGCAGTATTAAATTTTTAAAATCTTGTTCAGTTGTATCCACAACTGTAATTGTCTCGGGCACACCTTGCAATAGTGTTGCGGCTGCCGCAATATCGGGCTTGCGTAAAGCGTTTAATAAGGTTTCAAGTTCAGCTGATTCTTCAGCGTTATCCTTATTTACTATACCTAAACCATATAGGTCCAATTCATTTTTCACTACATGGGCTGCATCTTGTATTTCGGTAATAGGAATATGGGTATAGCCCTCTACCAATTTAAACAAGTCTCTAATTGCCATGTCGCGCGCATGGTCTTTATCTGCCATTTGAGAATAGATGACTAAGCGGTCCATTGCCTCAAGCATTAATTTGTTTGTAGCAGTGGCGCTATTAATTAGTGAGGTTAAATAAAGATCGGCACTCCAATCGTTCTTCTCAAATGCTTTGAGAACAAGGGTTAAAAATAGACTCATGTCGCCATTGCGACTACTTGGGGTAATTTTTTTAATCAATGCCATAATTTTTTGTTTTTAAGGATTAGTGTTTATTGATTATTCAAACTATTGTTTCTGCTTTATTTATTTTGTTTTTTTTGAAAGATCATTTTTTGCTTTGCTAATATTAGTATTGAGCAAAAAAACAGTTTTTCAGGCTTTGCTAATATTAGCATTGGGCAAAAATCATTTTTTTAGGCTTTGCTAATATTAGTATTGGGCAAAAAATCATTTTTTCATGCTTTGACGGTATTGATATTGGGCAAAAAATCAATTTTTCATGCTTTATCTCCATTGATATTGGGCAAAAAATCAACTTTCAGGCTTTATCTCCATTGATATTGGGCAAAAAACCAATTTTTCATGCTTTATCACTATTAGTGTTGAGTGAAAAATCGTTTTGGCCTCCCGAAAGTATAAAACATATGTTAATAATTGCAAGTTTAGATAAAATATTTTTATTCTAATTTATGATAAGGTTACGAAAGCCCAACGTTTATGGGTGGTTTAACTGAAAATAAAATTATGGGTAGGCATTATGTTTGTTGTGCAATGTTTTTGCTCTCTTAAAATGTTTAATTAGGAGTATTGCTGAAAAAGTGTGTAAAAGAGAGAATCAGACGCTGATTAAAGATGATTTCTTTATGATCTTGAGTTTGGGTATCAATCTTATTTTGATCATTAAAATCTGCGTCTAATCTACATCTCGAAATTAAAATTTAGACGCTGATTAAAGATGATTTTTTTATGATTTTGAGTTTGGGCATCAATCTTATTTTGATCATTAAAATCTGCGTCTAATCTACATCTCGAAATTAAAATTTAGACGCTGATTAAAGATGATTTCTTTATGATCTTGAGTTTGGACATCAATCTTATTTAGATCATTAAAACCTGTGTCTAGTCTGCATCTTGAAATTAAAATAGAGCCGAAGTACAGTGGGGTGCTCAGTTATTGGTATCAGTAGTTGAGAATCTTATTTAAATAAGCGACTATTTAATCTCATATTTTATAAAGCAAGATCCTTTCGTAAACATTATATAGCCTGAATTTCAGCTTATTTGTATCGATTCTACGCTAGTCTAAATAAGCTAAGTCATTAAAAAAAAAGCCTTTTCATAGTAAGCCCCATCAGAATAATTTCATATTTTTAGTAAGAGTCATATGCGACTTTTATATGATTAAAACCTATTTCTTACCCTATTCTAAAACGCTGGAGGATTATTTATGAAGTTGAAAATTAGTCTTTGCTTTTTAATTAGCCTTCTCTCCATCTCCCTTTTCAGTCAAGATGATACGAAATATGAATCCGATTTTGAGATTGGAGTTGTTGAGCATCTTGGTGAAAAAATTTCAGATGATATCTATCTTATAAATGAAGAGGGAAAAACCGTTAGTCTGATCGATCAGATTGATAAACCCACAGCTCTCGTTTTTGTCTATTTTCGATGTCCTGGTATTTGCAGCCCTTTGCTCGATGGTTTAAGTGGTCTCATAAATACGAGCGATCTTGATATGGTTGATGATTATCAGGTGATAACTATTAGTTTCGATCCTGCCGAGACTACCGAGTTAGCTATCAAGAAAAAGAAGAATTATCAGAATTTAATTGAAGGTCAGAATACCGATGAGGGTTGGAAATTTTATACGGCCGATAGTTTGAATATCGCGAAAGCGACAGAAGCAACAGGCTTCTTGTATACTAAAGCAGGAAATGAGTTTACACATGCGGCAACGGTACTTATTATTAGCCCTGATGGAACAATTACGCGTTACTTAAATGGAACGTACTTTTTACCTTATGAGTTTGAATTGGCTATAGTTGAATCTAATAAAGGGCAGACTGGACCAACGATTAAAAAAGTTTTAGAGTACTGTTATTCTTACGATCCTGTAGGGAGAACCTATGTTTTTAATATTACAGCTGTAACGGCAAGTGTTACCATTTTTATGGCATTGTTAGTCTTCTTTTTAATGATTTTGGTTAAGCCAAGGAAGAAGATAAATAAGCGTGTAGAAAGCTAAAAAGAGTTGAAATCTAAATAAAATTCTATGTCAGAGACTTCAAAAATTAAGAGCTTACTCGAGTTGGGAAAAATTAAGATTGCTATGCCTATTGCAGTTTCTTGTTTTACGGGCTACTTATTGCAATCGACCAATTTCTCTTTGGATATGGCTGCCGTAATTTTTGGAATTCTATTGATTGTTGCAGGCGCTTCTGCCATTAATCACATACAAGAACATAAAAAAGATGCCTTAATGAATAGAACCATGTTTAGACCAATTCCCTCAGGTAAGTTGAGTGTGAACGAGGCCTTTGTTTGGAGTATACTATTCTTAATTGTTGGTTGTGGCTTACTCATTTGGGGTGGTAATATGTTGAGTTTTTATATTGCTCTTTTTTCTATTCTCTGGTATAACCTTCTTTACACACCCTTAAAACAAATTTCGGCTTTTGCTGTAGTTCCTGGTGCTTTAAGTGGCGCATTCCCACCAATAATTGGCTATGTGGCTGCTGGTGGCGACGTTTTTGCTCCTCCAATTTTGGCTTTAGCATTCTTCTTTTTTATTGGTCAAATACCTCATTTTTGGCTTTTATTATTGCTCTATGGCGAGGATTATAAACGAGGTGGTTTTAAAGTTCTTACTGATGTGTTCTCTATTAAGCAGATTCACTTTATTACACTTATATGGATGTTAGCAACAATTATGGTTGCTCTTCTACTGCCAATGTTCGATGTGATTAGTTCTCAGTTTGCAATATGGACATTGTTGATTCTATCTTTATGGATAATCGTATCTAGTTTTCCTATTCTTAAGAACTACGATAGGCTTTCAGTCCGCAAATTATTTCTTCAACTCAACTTGTACTTCTTGCTTATCATGATCATGATTAGTATCGATAAGCTTTATCTGTAAACGCAACTCTTATCATGCTCTGATTAAAAAATAATATTCACAGAATTATAAAATTTACAGAATGAACAGATCCAATTTGAGAATTATGTAATTATGTGATTTGTTTTTTTCTTGATATTTAAAACCACACGATGCAATCGTGCGGTAGCAAGGCATAAAAAAAGCTCGACTTGTAGGTCGAGCTTTCTTTATATAAATGTGTTTTTAATTCTCTTCAATATTGAATCCTACTTCTTTTAACTGTTCCCAGAAATTTGGGTAAGATTTGTTGACAACCATTGGATCATCAATCTGAATCTCTGGACGAAGCATTGCTATAGGAGCAAAAGCCATCGCCATTCTGTGATCGTGATAGGTTTCGATGATAATAGTGTCACTTTCAGCTTTCATTTTACCATCCCAAGCTAGTTCACCTTCATTAGGTTCATATAGTACATAGCCCAATTTTGCTAACTCATTAATAAGAGCAGCAATTCGGTTGGTTTCTTTTATTTTTAGAGTTTCCAAACCTTTAAAGTGGAATGGAATATTCTTTAGGGCAGAAACGACTGCAAAAGTTTGGGCTAAATCAGGCATCTCAATAAAATCGAAAACTAGTTTTTTACAAACATCATTCGTTTGTTCAATGTACATGCCTTTTTTCGAGAAATTAGTTTTTACACCAAGCTTACTAAATACTTCTACAAGACCAGAATCACCTTGAAAGCTATTTTTTCGTAATCCATCAAGGAATAATTTCCCTTGTGGAGCAAGAGCCATAAAAGCATACCAGTACGAAGCACCCGACCAATCACCTTCTACGGTGTAAGGCATGACTTTGTATTTCTGATTTGCGACGTAAATTTCATTCCCTTGAAATTCTGACTGAATTCCAAACTCCTCCATAATATTAAGAGTCATCTCAATATACGAACGAGATACAATCTTACCTTGTAATTTTATGCGAAGACCATTTTCAAGAGTTGGAGCTATAAGTAAAAGAGACGAAATGTATTGAGAGCTTGTGTTTCCTGCTAACTCAACTTCTTCGCCAGTAATATTCGATCCCATTATTTTTAATGGAGGATAACCTTCTTTCTCAAGATATGTGATTTGAGCTCCCAATGAGTTCAACGCATCTACAAGAACTGAGATAGGGCGTTCCTTCATTCTATCAGAACCTGTAAGTGTCCATTCTCCTAATATTTTGGATAAGTAAGCTGTTAAAAATCGCATACTTGTTCCTGCATGGCCTATATCAAATATATTAGTGTTTGAGAATAATACCTCTTGCATAAGTCTAGAATCATCGCAAGTAGATAGGTTCTTGATTGGTTCAAAACTATAACTTAAAGCATTTATAATTTGTACTCGGTTAGAGATACTCTTTGATGAAGGAATAACAATTTTTCCTTCAATGTTCTTTTCTGGCTTTGATATAGTGTAATGCATGACTTTTATCCTAAAAGATTGTATAAAAAATCAGCCGTTAGAAAATTGAATCTCCCAACGGCTGTATGTTGTAATTCCTTAATTTCTAATATTTAGAAATGGAAAAGAGAATCTACTTGGTATTCAGTATCTAATTTTTCACGCCCATCTAAGAAATCTAACTCAACTAAAAAGTTGATAAAAACATTCTTAACGTTGAACTTGCTAATTAGGTTAATAGATGCTTTGGCTGTTCCACCAGTTGCTAATAAATCATCATGAACTAAAATGATATCATCATTGTTTAAAGCATCTTGGTGAATAAACATTTCGTCTTCGCCATACTCAAGAGAGTATTTTTCTGAGAAAGTAGGAGCAGGTAGCTTCCCTGGTTTACGAACTGGAACAAAGCCAGCACCTAATTTATATGCTAGAACAGTACCTAGAATAAAACCGCGACTTTCGAGTCCTACAACTTTAGTAATTCCTTTGTCTTTGTATTGCTCATATAGAGATTCTACTAATGTGTTTAGGTGTTTTTCATCCTTCAACATTGTAGTGATATCTTTAAATACGATTCCTTCTTTAGGGAAATCAACTACATCTCTAATTGAATCTTTTGCTTCTTGAAGTCTTACGTCCATCTTAATTTCTTTTTCCATACTGATTTAGGGCTTCAAATATTTCTTCTTCGGTACATATGTTGTTTATCGTATAAGAACCAATATTCTGAAGAAGAGTGAAATTTACGCCTTCACCACTATTTTTCTTGTCGTGTAACATGAATTGATAAAATTCGGGGTAATCCTTGGCAAAAATAGGAAAGTCTGAGTAAATATCTGTTATATATTTAACTATCTCTTCATATTTATCTTGAGGGAAAGCTTTTTTCTTTACAGATAAGTATAGTTCCCCAATAAGACCAAGAGCTACAGCTTCACCATGATATAGTTTAAGCTTATGACGATGTGCATAGCTTTCGAATGCGTGACCAATAGTATGCCCAAAGTTTAGAACTTTTCGAACATCTCTTTCCATAGGGTCTTTCATCACAAACTCATGTTTTACAGCTACTGATTTTCTAATCAGATTAAGCAGTTTGGAGTAGTTAATATTATCAAAGTTGAAAGTGAAAAGTTCGTCAAGATAGTTTGGACTATAAATAATGGCGTGTTTCAACATCTCAGCAAAGCCAGATTTGAATTCCTTCATTGGTAAAGTCTTCAAGAATTCGGGGCTTATTATAACCATGTCTGGTTGGTTGATAACACCAATCTCATTTTTAAGTCCATTAAAATTGAAGCCAGTTTTACCACCTACCGAAGCATCTATTTGGGAAAGAAGAGTGGTTGGTACATTAATAAATTTGCAGCCTCTTTTAAAAGTTGACGCGACAAACCCACCAAGATCAGACATCATGCCACCACCAATATTGATGACTAGGCTATGTCTGTTAGCTCCATTTTCACCTAAGAATTGCCATGCTTTTACAACAGAATCTAAAGATTTGTTATGCTCTCCATTATCAATTATTAGCTGAGGTACATTCTGTAATATCTTATTCTCAGAAAGTAGATGCCAGCAATGTTCTTCTGCACCAGAATCCATAAGAATAAATATCTTTGACTGAGAATAGTTTTCTAAAATTCTGGCAAGCTCTTTTTCAATGCTTTCAGTAAAAATTAAATCGTAAGATTGAGGACTCATTTGCGAACTTATTTATAGTTTCTAACTTTGGTCAAATATAGTATTTTAGCGAGTGATGTCAAACTTGCTGATTTCAAAAATTAGGACAAAGACTATTTAGATTAATAGCAATCATATACCAAAATTTTATATTGATATACATATGACTCTCAGTAATCAGAATCGTGCAGCACACATAAAGCTTTTTTATTATATCGTTACCTTTCTTTATTTGAGTTTAACTGTGTTAACAGTCTATCTTAATCCTGTCTATATGACTCCGATATTGATTAGCTTATTCGTCATCTTCGTTGTTCTTGTTGGTTTAAATCTAACTCGAGAAAATAATTTCATCATTTATAAAGAGACAGATGATAAAATCATTATGCGTTATTACCCATTGCATCCTTTTCATGATAAGTTTAAATCTATCGAGATAAGTAAACAAACATTCTCGCATTTTGAGTTAGAAAAACGCAATCTAGGCTTAAGAGAGGACTTGTATCTTTTTCAGATGAGTGCAAAAGGTTTGGCTAAATATCCTGGAATTAGTTTATCGGCATTATCAAAGGCGCAAAGGAGTGAGGTTCTTGAATCTCTTTCGAAGTATTCAAAAAAATAATTAGAGATTATTACATTATTATATACCCGCATATTCCCATGAAAAAATATTTCATTTTAATTACTCTAACTTTTCTGTCATTATCATTATTTTCTCAGAAGCTTGATGATGGTTTAAGAATTCAAATTGGTCTTCCATTTGCTAAATACGGTAAGTTCGATAAGAACTTTAAGAATGGGAGTGAGACTCAATACCCATCATTTCTTATTCAGGCTGATAAGCCATGGCGTGATGGAATTCGTTTAGGTGCATATATTGGTTTTGCAGGGCAGAAAAACGAATCTCTTTTTGGTGAATTCGTTGAGGTTGCTCACAGTTATTATCGTTTGGGTGGAGTTGTATCGTATGACTTAAATGATCTTCTAGAAGCAATAAATATTTCTCCTGAGTTCGGGGTTGATTTATACGCTTCTCTAAAAACTGGTTTTTCTTTAGAGCATATAAAAGCTGATAAAGGAATTACTAATAAGGAGAATAACTTTTTGTTTGATCTAGGTATTTTAATAGGAGGGCGATATAATATAAGTGAGAATATCGATATTTTCACGGAGCTTGGCTATGGTAATGCAGGATTCGTAACTTTTGGTTTCGCATTTAATATGTAAGAAATTTTCCTTTTGATTTTTCGTTACAAATTTCTAATTTGGATGTTCTAAATCCAAACTATGGAAACACAGTATAAAGTAGCTTTCAGCTTTTTAAATGGCCTTGGAAGTATTAATGCAAGAAAGGTAATTGCTTATTCGGGAGGGGTAGAAGCCTTTTTTAAGACAAGTAAGAATGATCTTTTAAAAATACCTGGAATAGGTAAAATCATTATTCAGAAGTTAGATAGAGACTCTGCTTTGAGAGACGCAGAAGCTGAGTTGAAGTTTATTGATGAGAATAATATTAAGATAGCATTCTATCTAGATGATAATTATCCCCAACGCCTATTAAATTGTCCAGACTCACCAACAACTTTATATTATAAAGGAGATATTGATTTTAACGCATCACGTATTCTTAGTGTTGTTGGGACTCGTAATGCAACAGATTACGGAAAAGAGAATTGTGATAAGGTGATTAAGGCTCTTGCATCACATCATGAAAAAACAATAATTGTTAGTGGCTTAGCTTATGGTATAGATATATGTGCTCATAAGGCTGCAATGAAATACAACTTGCCTACTGTAGCTGTAGTGGGGCATGGTTTCCATTTAATGTATCCAGCCCAGCATCGTAAATATGCTGAGGAGATTATTCATAGTGGAGGGATACTTACCGAATTTACTTCAAAAAGTGTAATTGATCCTCGGCATTTTGTTCGAAGAAATAGAATTGTCGCAGGTATGTCTGATGCAACTTTAGTAATGGAATCTGCCAGAAAAGGAGGATCTTTAACAACCGCTGAAATTGCAAATTCGTATAATAGAGATGTATTTGCATTTCCAGGAAGGGCTGGTGATACCTATTCTCAGGGGTGTAATCATTTAATAAAAACGAATCAAGCACACTTGATAGATTCTGTTGCTGATATAGAATATATACTTGGTTGGGAGAATGATTCGACAAAGACTGATGCAGTTCAATCTAAAATGTTTGTTGAGCTTTCGTCTGAAGAGGAATTAGTAGTAGGTCTATTGAGTGATGAGAGTAAATTGGGTATTGATATGCTTTCAATAAAATCAAATTTACCAATGAGTAAGGTTTCAAGTTTGTTGTTAAAAATGGAATTTAAAGGACTAGTACGAGCTCTTCCCGGCAAAATCTACTCTCTGATTTCTTAAAAAATCTTTTTTTTTTTGGCTAATGTTGTAGAGCAGAATTTTGTATTTTGTAATTTACTGATAGTCAGAAGGGAAGCGTTTTTTAAAACGTTTGAATTTTTTTACTAAAATAAATTGAGATTCTTAAAATTTATATACATTTGAACCAAAATATTAACAATTGTATCACAACAATCTTATTTTAATTTCATAACATATTTTGGACATGGAAGCGAAGATTAATGAATTCATGGAAGCCCTTAAGGGTAAGACTCCAGGTGAAGCAGAATTTCACCAGGCTGCACAAGAAGTAGTAGAATCTGTATGGGAAACTTACGATTCTAATCCTAAATACAAGAATGCTAAGATTCTTGAGAAAATGTGTGAGCCAGAACGTACTATCATGTTCCGAGTGCCTTGGTTTAATGATAATGGCGAAGTAGAGATTAACCGTGGATACCGTGTTGAGTTTAACTCTGCAATCGGACCTTACAAAGGTGGTTTACGTTTTCACCCTTCTGTAACTCTAAGTGCTCTTAAATTCTTAGGTTTCGAACAAACTTTCAAGAACTCTTTAACTACTCTACCTATGGGTGGCGGTAAAGGTGGTTCTGACTTTAATACTAAAGGAAGATCAGATAACGAAATTATGCGTTTCTGTCAAAGTTTTATGACTGAGTTGTGTAAGCATATCGGTCCTAACACTGACATTCCTGCTGGTGATATCGGAGTAGGTGGTCGCGAGATCGGATACCTTTTCGGACAGTACAAGAGAATTCGTAACGAGTTTACTGGTGTATTAACTGGTAAGCCACTTGAGTTCGGTGGTTCTTTAATCCGTCCTGAAGCTACTGGTTTTGGTGCTGTTTATTTTGCTCAGCATATGGTTGCTGAAAACAAAGAGACTTTAAAAGGTAAAACTGTTGCTCTTTCAGGTTTCGGTAATGTAACTTGGGGTGCTGCTCTTAAATTAGTTGAGCTTGGTGCTAAAGTTGTTACTATTTCAGGTCCTGATGGATATGTATACGACAAAGAAGGTTTAGATGCAGAGAAGATTGATTACTTATTGGATCTTCGTGCTTCAAACAACGATGTTGTAGCTCCTTACGCTGAGAAATTCGGTGCTGAATTCTTCGCAGGTCAGAAGCCTTGGGGTGCAAAAGTAGATATGGCTTTCCCTTGTGCAATTCAGAACGAATTGAACGAAGAAGATGCTAAGCTACTTGTATCAAACGGATGTAAGTATGTTGTTGAGACATCTAATATGGGTTGTACTGCTGATGCTGTTGCTTACCTAATTGGTGCTTCTGCATTTGCTCCTGGTAAAGCTGCTAATGCTGGTGGTGTTGCTGTTTCAGGTCTTGAAATGTCACAAAACTCACTACGTTTCAGCTGGACTGCTGAAGAAGTTGATGAGAAACTAGCTCGTATCATGAAAGATATTCACGATACATGTGCTAAATTCGGTAAAAAAGATGGTAAGATTAACTACGTAAATGGTGCAAACATTGGAGGCTTCGTAAAAGTTGCTGAAGCAATGGTAGCTCAAGGATGTGTATAATCTTCTAACGCTTTAAATATAAAAAAGAGCCGGCCTAAGCCGGCTTTTTTTATTACAATAAAGATTTTTTTGAAAGACAACTTTGCTATGAAGCTAATCGATACACATTCGCATATATATTCAGAGGCTTTTGATGAGGATATTGCTGAAGCAATTCAGCGAGCAAAAGATGCTAATGTTGGACAGATTTTCTTGCCCAATATTGATTCTGAATCTATTGAGCCAATGTTTAAGTTGGTGAAAGATTATCCTGGTTTTTGTTTGCCGATGATGGGTTTGCATCCTACATCAGTTAAGGAAAACTATGAAGATGAATTAGCGATTTGTAAAAAATGGCTCGATGAAGAAAAATTTATTGCAATTGGTGAAATTGGTATCGATTTATATTGGGATAAAACTTTCTTGAAAGAGCAGCAGTTTGTTTTTCAAGAACAATTAAACTGGGCTATTGAAAGAGAATTACCTGTTGTTATTCATGCTCGTGAATCATTCTCTGAAATTTTTGAAGTTTTAGAATCTTTTAAATCTAAAAGCTTAAAAGGCGTATTCCATTCTTTCACTGGAAATCTGGAACAAGCTAATAAGGCTATTGATATGGGATTCTTGTTAGGGTTAAATGGAATTCTGACATTCAAAAATTCAGGATTAGATAAAGTTGTTAAGGATATTGACACAAAACATCTAATTTTGGAGACTGATTCTCCATATTTGGCACCCACACCAAAAAGGGGAAAAAGAAACGAATCAGCCTATGTTGCATTAATAGCAATGAAGCTCGCTGAGATTCATAATTTATCTCTCGAAGAGGTGGCAGAAATAACAAGTCGAAATGCTCAAAATCTATTTAAGGTTTAGATATGAGTTAGAGGATCTGTTAAAGTTATTATTATCCGATTCTAATCGGCATGTCAAAAAAAAGAAATGTATAAGCATATGAAGACTTCAATTTTAATAATCTATACTGGAGGTACTATTGGAATGGTTAAAGATCCTGTGAATGGTTCTTTAAAACCTTTCGATTTTGATCATATCTTAAAACAAGTTCCTGAACTTAATGACTTTGGATTTGAGTTAACATCTATAGCTTTCGATCCACTTATCGATTCATCTAATCTTAATCCAGAGGTTTGGATTAAGATTGCAAGTTTGATTAAAGAAAACTATGAGAAGTATGAAGGCTTTGTTATTCTTCACGGAACGGACACGATGTCTTATTCAGCTTCTGCTTTAAGCTTCATGCTTGAAAATCTTGACAAACCTGTTGTGTTTACGGGTTCACAGTTGCCAATTGGGGTGTTACGTACTGATGGAAAAGAAAATTTAATTACTGCAATAGAGATTGCTGCCGATTATAAGGATGGTAGAGCAATTGTACCAGAAGTTTGTGTGCTTTTTGAGAATAAATTATTTAGAGGAAATCGCACAACGAAACACAACGCAGAATATTTCAACGCTTTTTATTCTTATAATTACCCTGACCTTGCTAAAGTGGGTATCAATATTCACTACAATCATACTGCAATTCGAAGTATTTCGGACGGCATGTTTAGTATTAATACCAATTTAGATACGAATATTGCTATTTTGAAAATGTTTCCTGGTATAAATAAGCAGACTGTGGATGCTATTTTGAATATTGAAGGATTGCGCGCAGTAGTTATGGAGACATATGGTGCAGGTAATGCACCAACAGATGCGTGGTTTGTAGATTCAATTAAGGAGGCAATTGAAAGAGGAATCATTGTTTATAATATCACTCAGTGTCCTTCGGGAAGCGTTGATATGGGCTTATATGAAACAAGTGTTGCTCTGCGAGAAATGGGGGTTGTAAGTGGCTATGACATTACAACAGAAGGAGCTATTACTAAGTTAATGTTTTTGCTTGGGCAGGAGCTTAATTCAGATAAGATAAAATTCTTTTTAAATAAGTCCATTAAAGGCGAATTATGCCGATAGAAAATTTGTTTTTCACTTTTTTTTAGTAATTTGGTGCACTGTTAAAACCATCTTACATTACATAAGAAAAGGAGTGAGATGTAGATAATATAAGAGGTTTTGACTCGTTCTTTAAAAAGAAAAAATAATTGATTATTGTTAATTAGTTATTGTTTAATGTAACCGTTTAATTTTGTAAAAAATAATTTCGTTAATTAAAATTTGAAAACAGACTATGAAAAAATTATTTGCATTTATAGCAGTTATCGGGATGCTGAATTTTGGAGCATCATTCAATGCAGTTGCTCAAGATGAGACAGCTGAAGCTACCGAAGCTACCGTAGATACTCAGGATGAAACAACTGAGGAAGTTGCAGAAGTTGCTGCTGAAGAAGTTGAAGAAACTGTTGTTGAAGAAGCTGTTGTTGAAGAAGAAGTTGAAAGTACTTCCTTCCACGCAGTAGTAAAAAAACAATTCATCCAAGGTGGTGCGATGTTTATGAGTTTTGTGTTGTTAACATTAATCTTAGGTTTGGCTCTTTGTATTGAGAGAATTATCTATTTGAACATGTCAACTACAAACACTAAGAAACTAATTGCTAGCTTAGAAGAAGCGTTGAATAATGGTGGTGTTGATGCTGCTAAAGAAGTTTGTAGAAACACTCGCGGTCCTATCGCTAGTATCTTCTATCAAGGTCTTGATCGTATAGATGAAGGTGTAGAGGTTGTTGAGAAGTCAGTAATCGCTTACGGTTCAGTTCAAATGGGTCTTTTAGAAAAAGGTCTTTCTTGGATTTCATTGATGATTGGTCTTGCTCCTATGTTAGGATTTATGGGAACAGTAATCGGTATGATTGGTGCATTTGACTCTATTCAGTCAATGGGTACTATTTCTCCTGCAGCTGTAGCTGGTGGTATTAAAGTTGCCTTGATTACAACTGTATCTGGTTTGATCGTTGCGATGATTCTTCAGGTATTCTATAACTACTGTACTTCTAAAATTGATAGTATTGTAAACAACATGGAAGATGCATCTATTTCTCTTCTTGATATCCTAGTAAAATACAACTTGAAAAAATAATTTCCGACTATGTCAAATACATTGAGTAAATATTTAAATATTCTTACCTATGTAATGCTTGGTCTTACAGTTGTTTTTGTAGCCATGTTTTACTTTGGTGGAGAGGTGCCAAACCAAGCTTATCAAACACCGGTTTATACCGATTCGTTGATATATTGGGCTAAGGCATTGTTCTATATCACTGTTGGCTTATCAGTATTGTTCCCTGTTCTTCAGATAGTAGCAGATCCAAAAGGAGCAATTAAAGGATTAGCTGGACTTGCTGGTCTTGGACTAATTATCTTGATAGCTTATTCTTTATCTGACGGTACATTGCTAAATCTTCCTGGTTATACTGGAGAAGACAATAATGTAGGTTCGTTAAAGTTTGCTGACACTATTTTATATGCTATGTATATTTTAGGTGTTGGAGCTATTCTGTCAATAGTAGTGACAGAGACTCTAAGAAAATTACGATAAGACAAAGATTCGATTGATTTCGAATTGTAAATTTTAAGAAATTAATATTATGGCAAGAAAAACACCAGAGATAAATTCGAGTTCGATGGCCGATATCGCTTTCTTGTTGCTTATTTTCTTCTTGGTGACAACTACAATGGATGTAGATACAGGTATCTACAAAAAGTTGCCACCTATTCCAGAAGATGAACAACAGAATGATGATGTTAAGGTTAAACAACGTAATGTTTTGTCCATTTTGGTGAACCGTAACAACGAGTTGTTGGTAAACGGAGAGGTTCTTAGTATTTCACAATTACGTGATAAGACTAAAGAGTTTTTCTTGAACCCAACAAACAGTCAGACACTTCCTGAGAAAGGCCTAAAAAACGTACCATTTTTTGGTGACGTAATGGTTTCTAAGGGGTTGATTTCGTTACAGAATGACCGAGGAACAAAATATGAAACGTATATTCGCGTTCAGGATGAACTTGTTGCAGCTTCTCGTGAGTTAAGAGATGATAAGTCAGCGCAACAATGGGGTAAGAAATATGCCGAGCTTAATGCAGATCAGCAAGCAGCGGTTAGAAAATATGTCCCAGTACAGATTTCTGAAGCAGAACCAAGAAATACAGGAGGAAAATAAATGTCAAAGTTTAGAAAAGACGGTAAGAAAGATTTACCGGCCATATCAACAGCTTCTCTTCCTGATATCGTATTTATGTTGTTATTCTTCTTTATGGTTGCTACAACTATGAGAGAAGTTGACTTAAATGTAGATATTATGGTTCCTGAAGCGAAAGAGGTAACTAAATTGGAGAAAAAGGATCTTGTAAGTAACATCTATGTAGGTGTACCTATGAGAAAGTTCCAGAAAACATACGGAACTATGCCTCGTATCCAGTTGAATGACCAATTTGCAACAGTTGAAGATATTCAAGCTTTTATCGCTTCAGAACGTGAATCGAGAAAAGAAGAATTGCGTAATAAGTTAACTACTTCTTTGAAGGTTGATCAATACACTAAAATGGGTATTATCACTGACATTAAGCAGGAACTTAGAAAAGCGAGTTCACTTAAGTTGAACTATTCAACTAGACAAACCGGAGAATAATTTATTATTCGATATATATTTAAAAAGGAGTCCACAAGGACTCCTTTTTTTTGTAACCAAGTATGGAAATAGAAAAGCTCGAAGTTATTACTTCGAGCTTTTTTTATGTGACTCCAATGGGATTCAAACCCATGACCTTCAGAACCGGAATCTGACGTTCTATTCAGCTGAACTATGGAGCCATTTCACTAACAAATTTAGAAAATTAATCTAATTATTTATTGAAAATGACTTCTAGCTTGTCTGATGATTTGCAAAAATCAACTCCAGATTAGCTAAAGCCTTAATAGACAAAATATAATAATTTCTCTTTCCTAGAATAAAGGCCTAATTTATTTCAAACTTTTGCTAATTTTGCGGATTAATGAGGAATTGGATTTTAAGTTTTGCATCTGAAACAATTGATGTTAGCTAAAAGAAAATCCAGATCGTTTATTTATCAATCAGATAAGTATTAGAATTACTAGGACTCTAGGATGTCTTGTCCCGATTAAATCGGCATTCATATCTAATTAGCTATTGAACATGGAATACAATTTTAAAGAAATAGAACAAAAGTGGCAGAAGTTTTGGGTAGATAACAAGACTTATAAAGTTGATGTTGATACAAGTAAACCAAAATTTTATGTGCTCGATATGTTCCCTTACCCATCGGGTGCTGGATTACATGTTGGTCACCCACTTGGCTATATTGCTTCTGATATATATTCTCGCTACAAACGTTTAAAAGGTTTTAATGTATTACACCCAATGGGCTACGATGCTTATGGTTTGCCTGCGGAGCAATACGCGATTCAAACAGGACAGCATCCTGCTATAACTACTGAAGTCAATATAAAAAGATATCGTCAGCAGTTAGATAAAATTGGATTTTCTTACGATTGGGATAGAGAAGTTCGTACTTCCGATCCTGAATATTATAAGTGGACTCAGTGGGCTTTTGTTGAAATGTTCAAACATTACTTCAACAATAAGACTCAAAAAGCTGAAGCTATTTCTGATTTGGTAATCGAATTTCAAACCAAAGGAAATTTTAATGTTGATGCTTCAACATCTCAAGAAGATATTTTTACGGCTGAGGAGTGGAATACTTTAAATGAAAAAGAGCAAGATACTATTCTGTTGAATTACCGTTTAGCTTATCTTGCTAATACTATGGTAAACTGGTGTCCTAAGTTAGGAACAGTTTTAGCAAATGATGAAATTAGGGAAGGTTTATCTGTAAGAGGAGGTCATCCAGTCGAGCAGAAAAAAATGCGTCAATGGTCTCTAAGAGTATCTGCTTATGCAAAGCGTTTACTTGAAGATATGGAGAGTCTTGAGTGGACTGATTCATTAAAAGAAATTCAGCGTAACTGGATTGGTCGTTCGGAAGGTGCAGAGATGGACTTTATGGTGAAGGATTCTGATGTACGTATGACGGTTTTTACAACCAGACCGGATACGATTTACGGAGTTAGTTTTATGGTTTTGGCTCCAGAAAGTGAGTTAGTAGACCAATTAACAACTCCAGAATATAGAGAAAAAATTGCAGCTTATATTGCAGCTACTAAAAAGCGTACTGAAAGAGAACGTATGGCCGATGTTAAGACGGTTAGTGGTGAATTTACAGGCTCATATGCTATACATCCATTTTCAGGAGAAGCAATTCCTGTATGGATAAGTGATTACGTTTTGGTTGGATATGGAACAGGTGCTATTATGGCTGTTCCTGCTCATGATAGTCGTGACTACGCTTTTGCTAAAAAATTCGATTTGCCAATTGTACCTGTTGTATCAGGAGGTGATGTTAGCGAAGAATCTTATGATGCAAAATCTGGAAAGATGATCAATTCAGATTTTATGAATGGTTTGGATGTTAAAGATGCCATCGTAAAAGCAAATATCGAAATTGAAGAAAGAGAATTAGGTAAGCGTAAAATCAACTTCCGATTGCGTGATGCTATCTTCTCTCGTCAGCGTTATTGGGGTGAACCATTCCCAGTTTATTTTAAGGATGGTATGCCAAAAATGATGGATGCAGATAAATTGCCTCTTGAATTACCTGAGGTTGATAAATATTTACCAACAGAAACAGGTGAGCCACCATTGGGACGTGCTACAAATTGGACGACTGAAGATGGTTATCCTATTGAGTTGAATACTATGCCAGGTTTTGCTGGATCGTCGGCTTATTACTTACGTTATATGGATCCTCGAAATAATGATGCTTTGGTATCTGAGGAGGCAAACGAGTATTGGCAAGATGTAGACTTGTATATAGGAGGAACTGAGCATGCTACTGGTCACTTAATTTATTCTCGATTCTGGAATAAATTCCTTTTCGATATAGGTAAAGTTTGTAAGAATGAGCCTTTCAAGAAATTGATTAATCAAGGTATGATTCAAGGTCGTTCTAACTTTGTTTATCGTATTAAGAATTCAAATAAGTATGTGTCATATGGCTTGAGAAATGAGTACCACACAACTCAAATTCATGTTGATGTAAATATTGTGAAAAACGATGTTTTAGATACTGAAGCTTTTAAAAATTGGATGCCTGAGTATATTGATGCTGAATTTGTATTGGAAGATGGTAAATACATTTGTGGGTGGGCTGTAGAGAAAATGTCGAAATCGATGTTTAACGTGGTCAATCCTGATGTGATTGTTGATGAATATGGTGCAGATACACTTCGTTTGTATGAGATGTTCCTTGGACCATTGGAAGCATCAAAACCATGGGATACTAATGGAATTGATGGTGTTCATAAATTCTTGAAGAGGTTGTGGCGTTTATTCCACAATGATAATAATGAGTTTGTGATTTCAACAGATGAACCAACTAAGGCTGAATATAAAATTCTTCATAAATCAATAAAGAAAATTCAGGAAGATATTGAGCGGTTCTCGTTTAATACTTCTGTCTCGGCATTTATGATTTGTGTAAATGAGCTAAATAGCGCGAAATGCAATAAGAAAGTGATTTTAGAAGAGTTACTTGCTCTTTTAGCATCTTTTGCACCACATATTACCGAAGAGCTTTGGAAACTGTGTGGGAATACCAATAGTATTACTGATGCGCCTTTCCCAGTATTGAATGAATCCTATTTAGTTGAAGATATCTACTCATATCCTGTGTCATTTAATGGGAAAATGAGATTCATACTTGAGCTTTCGTTGAGTCTGAGTAAAGATGAAATAGAACAGGCCGTGATGACATGTGAACAGGCCCAGAAATGGATTGATGGTAAAACCCCTAAAAAGGTGATCATTGTCCCTAAAAAAATCGTAAATATAGTAGTCTAACAGAAAGCTAATAATTCATATTTGAAAAGCTTCAGTTCCATTGACTACTCAATGAAACTGAAGCTTTTCTTTTTTTTAGGTAAAGCGTAATATTAATCTCAAAAAAGTAATAATTAATAAAATGAAATTGAACACTGCTGAATTGAAATCCTATTTAATCATAGCCTTAGGATTGGCAATTTATAGTTTTGGCTGGACAGCCTTTTTAATTCCATCAGAGATCATTGGTGGTGGTGTTAGTGGTATTGGAACTTTAATTTTTTATGGTTCTGGAGAGACAATTCCTGTTGGTGTGTCTTACTTTATCATTAATTGTTTTTTGATAATAATTGCCTTAAAAATTCTTGGACCTAAATTTGGTGCCAAGACGATATATGCTATAATATTGGGAGCAATTTTTCTTAGTGTTCAGCAAAACTTCTTTACTGAACCCTTAGTTGACGATAAATTTATGGCTGCAATAATTGGAGGTATATTAGGAGGTGCTGGTGTTGGCATTACCATTTCACAAGGGGGTAGTAGTGGAGGTACCGATATTATAGCCATGATTGTAAATAAATATAGGAATGTCAGTCCAGGACGTGTCATTTTATATCTCGATGTGTTTATTATTGCATCTTCTTATATTGTTTTTGGTGATGTACCTACTATTGTTTATGGGTATGTGTGTATGGGGGTTGCTTCTTACGCTATTGATATGGTTATAAGTGGAAGTAAGCAATCAGCACAGATGTTTATTATTAGCAAAGATCATGAAATGTTAGCAGATGAGATTGGTTTAAATATTAATAGAGGTATTTCAGTAATCGATGCTATGGGATGGTACTCAAAGGAAAATAAGAAAATATTGATGGTTGTCGTACGTAAGCATGAAACACCACAGATATTCAAAATTGTGAAACAGCATGATCCTGACGCCTTTATTTCCATGGGCTCTGTTATGGGAGTTTATGGCTTTGGTTTCGAAGAAATTCGTGCGTAAGGAAATTCTTACTAGCTTTGTGCCCGAAAATAGAATCCCATGTGGGAAAATCATTTTAAAACTATATAATGGTAAGTGTTGTAAATTTCACCAAGCAGTTTAGATCTTATTTTATAATTGCATTGGGCCTTTTTATTGGTTCTATAGGTTGGACAGCTTTCTTAATCCCATCAGAAATTGTTGGAGGTGGTGTGACTGGTATCGCAACCATTATTTATTTTGCGACAGGTTTTAAGGTTGGTTATTCAGTTTTTATTATAAATGGATTATTACTTGTGCTTGCAATGAGGGTTTTAGGTTTCGGATTTGGAATCAAGACTATATTTGCCACCTTTGTGTTGTCATTCTTTTTATGGCTATTACAGTCAATTTTTACTGAGCCATTGGTAAGTGATAGATTTATGTGTGCTATAATTGGTGGTATTATGGCTGGTGCTAGTGCGGGTATTATTCTCTCTCAAGGAGGTAGTACTGGAGGTACCGATATCATTGCCATGATGATTAATAAATACCGAAATTATAGCCCAGGTCAACTTTTGTTGACTTTAGATTTGATTATTATTTCTTCATCATACTTTCTTTCCAATTCAATCGAGCAAGTTGTTTATGGTTTTGTAGCCATGGGAGTGAGTGCTTATTGTGTTGATATGGTGATTGAAGGTAGTAAGCAGTCTGTTCAAATTTTTATTTTCACTAAAAAACATGATGAAATTCGGAATGAGGTCGTTTTAAATCTTGATCAGGGATTAACTGTTCTTGAGGCTAAGGGAGGCTACTCTCAACAAGACGTAAAAGTTTTGATGCTTTTGGCAAAGAAAAAAGATTCTCAAGCGATTCTTAAGATGACTAAAATTGTAGATCCAGATGCCTTTATTTCTATGGGATCTGTAATGGGTGTATACGGACAAGGTTTCGATAAGATAAAATAATATTGAATGTTTCTGATGAAATAAATCGATAGGTTTAATAATGTTAAAATTGCCGGGTGTAGATGATTCTATTACCCAGCAATTTGTATCCACATGTTTTATATCTTAACTTCGGCGACGAAGTCGGCCAGAAGACAGAATTGTGAAGATGAAAGAAGCCGATTTGTGAAAATATCCGACCTAAGTTATATTTTGAAGATTTAATTATTTTATGAAACGTTTCCTAAAAGTTCAATACCTAATAATTCCAGTTCTTATTCTTGCAGGCTTATTTTTCCTGAAAAAAAGAAGTGATCTAGAATTGACTCCTACTGATAAAGCTAAACCTGTATTAATTGATTCTGTTGAAAATCAGGAAATAAATTATAAATATGGATTTCCTATAGATAACTTTCAACTTGAAGAATTTAAAGTAAAGCGTAATCAGACACTTTCGGTCATATTAGATAAGCAAGGTGTGTCCTCGAAGCTGATTTATGAGATTGCTCAAAAAGCAAAGAAAGTTTTTAACGTTCGAAAGATTAAATCAGGTAGGAAATATTCTATGCTTTTTACTAAAGATAGCTTAAAAACTGCTGAATATTTCATCTACGAAAAGACTCCAAAAGAATATATTGTATTCGATTTAACTGATACAATTCAGGTTTATAAAGGGCAAAAGGAAATTACGAAAGTTCGCAAACAGGTTCGTGGTACAGTTGAGTCGTCTTTATGGAATGCAATGGTTGAGGCTAAAGCAGATCCAATTCTCTCAATGGAACTATCAGATATTTACGCATGGACAATTGATTTCTTTGGTATTGCTAAAGGAGATGAGTTTCATGTTATCTATGATGAAGAAATGATTGATGGAGAATCTATCCATAATATTAAAGTAATAGCTGCGAATTTTATTCATCATAAATCAAATAACTACGCTATTGCTTTTATGGACGGTGAGAAAAATGGGTATTTCGATGAAGAAGGAAAAAGCTTACAGAAGGCTTTTTTAAAAGCACCTCTACGTTTTTCACGTATTAGTTCTAAATTTTCTAATAACCGCTTTCATCCAGTTCTTAAGCGTTATCGTCCGCATCACGGTATCGATTATGCAGCTCCAACAGGAACACCTGTTATGACCATTGGAGATGGTGTTGTGGTTAAAAAAGGAAATCAAAAACGAGGTGGAGGACGTTATCTTAAAATAAAGCATAATTCAGTGTATACAACAACTTACATGCATTTTTCGCGATTTGGGAAGAATGTTGGTGTTGGAGCACGCGTCAAGCAGAGTCAGGTAATTGGTTATGTAGGAGCAACTGGTTTGGCTACAGGACCACACTTAGATTTTAGAGTTCATAAGAATGGGAAAGCTATTAATCCTCTTAAAATGAAGTCCCCTCCGGTTGCGCCAGTTTCAGCACAAAATGTTGAGGCTTATAATAACGTAAAGAATCAAATGTTGATTGAATTAGATGTGGAAGAAAAAATAGCCCAAGAGGAAGTGGTTTTTGATTCAACTATTCAAAGGCTACACTAGTATCGGCTAAAATATATAATAGAAATGGGAGAGAGTTTTTACAACTTTCTCCCATTTTTGTTTTAGTGATGGATCATTTTCTAAAGCTTATTCAGATAGCTTTCAACAGCGCGAGGAAAATGTTCGTATTCTAATTCGTGAATTTTATTGGCAAGGTCTTCAGCTGTGTCATTTTCATCAATATTGCATTTAGCCTGAAGAATGGTTTTACCATCATCATATTTTTCATTCACAAGGTGAATTGTAATACCGCTTTCTTTTTCTTTGTTATCGATAACAGCATTGTGAACATTCATACCATACATGCCTTTCCCACCATATTTTGGAAGAAGAGCAGGATGAATATTAACGATAGTATTAGGGAATGCTTGGATAAGAGAATCTGGTACAAGCCATAAAAAACCTGCTAATACAACAAGATCAATTTGCATGCTTTCTAATAAATCAACAACGGTATTGGTTTCGTAAAAATCATTTCGATTGAATGATTGGCCTGGAATATTTAGTTTGCTTGCTCTTTCAAGAACAAAGGCGTCTTTTTTATTGCTGAGAATAATAGAGATTTCAACATCAGAGTTTGATTTGAAATAGTTTGCAATATTTTCAGCATTACTTCCTGATCCAGAAGCTAAAATGGCTATTCTTTTCATACTTGTTGTTTCGTATTTAATGTCAGCAAAGTTAATTAATAAATGAATTTAGACTCTTCTGATTATCATCATTTTTAAATGAATAATCAGAAGCAGGATATTTATGTATTTTACTTATTATTCAGGAGTTTAAGGCTTTACCCTTAATAATTATCTTATAGAATAAAGAACTTTAGTGAGTTTTCGAATTCTTATCGTTAAGATTATCAAATAGAAAGCTTTGTGTGGGGTGAATTTAATGGTAAAACCTTTCACATGAGAAAGAAAAAGGTTTATCTTTGCGACCAACTATGTGGAAATAAGTTTGATTTTATATTCTAAATTTATTTCTTTGCAGAGTTAGAAAATAATTAGTTTTTTAAATATTAATCTAAAATTTTAAAGTTATGTCTGATATTGCATCTAGAGTAAAAGCAATCATTGTTGACAAATTGGGTGTTGATGAAACTGAAGTTGCTATCGAAGCTAGCTTCACTAACGACCTAGGGGCTGATTCATTGGATACTGTTGAGTTAATCATGGAATTCGAAAAGGAATTTAATATTGCTATTCCAGACGATCAAGCTGAAAATATTGGGACTGTAGGTGCCGCTATTTCTTATATCGAAGAAAACGCTAAGTAATTAATTAACCCAGAACCTTTTTTATGGAACTTAAAAGAGTAGTAGTAACTGGTCTTGGAACCATTAACCCAATTGGTAATAATATTGCCGAATATTGGGAAAGTTTGAAGAACGGAGTGAGTGGATCTGATATGATTCAACAATTCGATGCTTCAAAGTTCAAGACTAAGTTTGCTTGCGAGGTTAAAAACTTCGACCCTAAAGCACATTTCGATCGCAAAGAAGTTCGTAAACTCGATCTTTATGCGCAGTATGCTTTAATTGCTGCTAAAGAAGCAATTGAGGATTCTGGTTTCGATTTGGAGGCAGAAGATTTAACAAGAGCCGGAGTAATTTGGGGTTCTGGAATTGGTGGAATTAAGACTTTCTTAGATGAAGTAACAGGATATGCAAACGGGGACGGAACTCCTCGTTTCTCTCCTTTCTTTATTCCTAAGATGATTTCTGATATTGCTGCCGGTCATATTTCAATGAAATATGGTTTCCAAGGACCGAACTACGGTACTGTTTCTGCATGTGCTTCATCAACTCACGCCATGATTGATGCAATGAACTATATCCGTTTGGGTAAAGCTGATATTTTTATATCAGGTGGTTCAGAAGCTTCGATTAATGAAGCGGGATTAGGTGGATTTAACTCAATGCAGGCCCTTTCAACTAACAATGATGAATGTAAAGAAGCATCTCGTCCATTTTGCAATACCCGCGACGGTTTTGTAATGGGAGAAGGCGCTGGCGCTCTTATTCTTGAAGAATATGAACACGCTAAGGCTCGTGGTGCTAAAATATATGCTGAAATTGTTGGTGGTGGGATGTCTGGTGATGCTTATCACTTGACAGCAACACATCCTGAAGGACGTGGTGCAATAAATGCTATGAATATGGCATTGAAAGATGCAGATATGCAACCAGAAGATTTAGACTACATCAACGTTCATGGAACATCAACTCCAGTAGGAGATATTCCTGAATTGAGAGCAGTTAAAAGTGTTTTAGGTGAGCATGCATACAAAGTGAACATTAGTTCCACAAAATCAATGACAGGTCATCTCTTGGGAGCTGCCGGTTCAGTTGAAGCTATCGCTAGTATTCTAGCTATTAATAACTCTACTGTACCGCCAACTATCAATCACAGAGAACAAGATCCTCAAATTGATGAAAAATTAAACCTTACTCTACACACTGCTCAAGAGCGCCCTATCAGAGCTGCTTTAAGCAACACGTTTGGTTTTGGTGGACACAATGCTTCAGTAATTTTCAAATCTTTTACTGAATAATTTGTGATTAAATCTATTATTCAATCCATAAAACTTCGTTTCTTACCTAAGAGGGAGTTTTATGGATTGTCTTTTGATCTTTTGGGCTTTACGCCCCAAAAATATGATTTGTACGAACTCGCGTTGGTACATAAATCAGCATCTATCCCATGTAAGGATGGAGCTCCTATGAATAATGAGCGCCTAGAGTTTTTAGGAGATGCCATTTTAGGATCTATTACTGCTGATATTCTATATAAATACTTTCCCAATAAGAGTGAGGGATTCCTTACTCAAATTCGATCAAAGATTGTTAGCCGTGAATCTTTAAATAAGTTGGCTGTTACAATTGGTTTGGATAAACAGGTTATGTCGAATGTCAACCTAAACAATAACAAACATATTTTCGGTGACGCATTTGAAGCTTTGATTGGCGCTATTTTTCTTGATCAAGGATATTCTGTTACAAAAACATTTATCGAGGATAAGATTTTTCGTAATCACATTGATATTGAAGAAGTGGTTACTGTGGAAACAAATTTTAAGAGTAAACTTATAGAGTGGGCTCAAAAAAATAAGAAAGATGTTGTTTTTGATACTCGAGAAAATGGCTTAGACAAGGTGATGAAGTTACCAGTGTTTGTTTCAGAAGTTGAGGTTGAGAAAAGCATGTTGGGGAAAGGTATTGGTGCATCTAAGAAGGAAGCTCAGCAAATGGCGGCAAAGGAAGCTTTACTGCGTCTTGAGGAACCTTTGGTAGCTACAGCATAGTTTGTAGTTAATTTTTATTCTGCTTGCAGAGCAAAAGAGGATGATAGTTAGCTATCATCCTCTTTTGTGTTTTTTGTAGTTGTAAGTCTATTTTTCCTCTTTTTTAGCCTTTCTTACTTTCTTCTTCTTAATCTTTTTTATTTTCTTTCCATCATCGGTAACCTCTACTTCGATATTAAAATCTTCGTCATTATCTGACTGGCAGTCTATCTTGATGATTGTCATATCACCATCTTTGGAAATATCCATGTCAATATCTTCTTTAATAATAAAGATCTTTTTACCGTCTTCATGCTTCATGTGCACATTCCCATCTTCATCTGATATTTCGATTGAAATGGTTTTGTGTTTACCATCTCCATCATGAATTATAATATTCTCCCCTTCGTCAGAAATGATTTTAATATGCTTTCTCATTTTAGAATGTAGGCTCGAATCATCACTATGGAATTCTTTAACAATGACTTTATGCTTTCTGTGAGAATCTTTATCATCAGAAATCCACATAAAATCTTCGCCTTCTATTATTTCGAAAAGAGAATCTGATAAGTGTTTTGACTTTATGATTTTCATGATTTCTTTATGATCTTTAAATTCATGAATGATGGTGTCAAATTTTACTGTTTTTCCATCTTTATTAATTAGAACTTTAACCTTGGCTTCTTTTTTATTCTTGTTCTCTTGAGCAGTTGAGCTTTGTGAACAAATAATGATGAGTCCAACTATAAGAAGTAAGAGTGATAATCGTTTCATAATTATTAAAATTTAGTTTTGATTAATTATTACTTCCAAAATTAGAATTTGTCTCATTTAAAAGCCGTTAAGCTTTGACTAAAAAGAGTTAAGGAAACCTTAATGTTTGAATTTTCGTAAAAGAAAAACCCCTCGATAAATCGAAGGGTTTGTGGTTATTTGATATGGGAAAATCCCAATTAATCTAATTTTAGTACAGCTAAGAAGGCTTTTTGTGGTACTTCTACGTTACCTATTTGCTTCATCTTCTTCTTTCCTTTCTTTTGCTTTTCAAGCAGTTTACGTTTACGAGAAATATCACCACCATAACATTTAGCAGTTACATCCTTACGAACGGCTTTCACAGTCTCTCTAGAGATGATTTTAGCACCAATAGCACCTTGTATAGCAATATCAAATTGCTGTCGAGGAATTAGCTCTTTAAGCTTCTCACACATTCTGCGTCCAAATGATTGGGCATTATCAAAGTGAATTAAAGTAGAAAGAGCATCTACACCCTCACCATTTAAAAGAATATCCAGTTTTACCAATTTGGCAGGTTTTACACCAATAAGGAAATAGTCAAAAGAAGCGTAACCTTTTGAAATACTTTTAAGTTTATCGTAAAAGTCGAATACAATTTCTCCCAAAGGCATCTCGTACGTTAATTCAACACGATCGCTAGTTAGGTATTGCTGATTGGTCATCATACCTCGTTTGTTCAAACATAAGGTCATTAATGAACCCACAAATTCAGATTTTGTAATGATTTGGGCACGAATAAAAGGTTCTTCTATAAAGTCAAGTGAGTTCGGATCAGGCATGTCCGAAGGATTATGCATTTCGAATGTATCACCTTTTTTGGTATGAGCAATGTACGACACGTTAGGTACCGTAGTGATCACGTTCATATTGAATTCGCGATCCAAACGTTCTTGAACAATCTCCATATGTAAAAGGCCAAGGAAACCACATCGGAAACCAAAACCAAGTGCTAAGGATGATTCTGCCTCAAAAGTAAGAGAAGCATCATTAAGTTTTAGTTTTTCCATCGAAGCACGTAAATCTTCGAAATCTTCACTATCGATTGGATAAACACCAGCAAAAACCATTGGTTTTACTTCTTCAAATCCTTCGATTGCTTTTTCGCAAGGATTCTCCTTGGTCGTGATGGTTTCACCTACTTTAACTTCAGTAGATGTTTTAATTCCCAATACAATATAACCAACATCACCCGTATTTAATATTTTTCGAGATTCACGTTCCAGACGTAAAACACCCACTTCATCAGCAATATATTCTTTATCGGTATTCAGGAATTTCACCATGTCACCTTTTCGTATTTCACCATTCATTACTCTAATGTATGTAATGATACCACGAAAAGCATTGTATGTAGAATCGAAAATTAAGGCCTGCAATGGTGCTTTATTATCCCCCTTTGGAGCAGGAACTCTATCTACAACAGCTTCTAGAATCTCAGGAACCCCTTCACCCGTTTTACCACTTGCTAATAGTATATCGCTTTTGTCACAACCTAAAAGGTCAACGATTTGATCTGATACATCTTCAGGATTGGCATTAGGTAAATCAATTTTATTCAGGATAGGAATAATTTCCAAATCTTGCTCAATTGCTAAATACAGGTTTGAGATAGTTTGTGCTTGTATACCTTGAGTAGAGTCAACAATTAATAAAGCCCCTTCGCATGCTGCAATAGATCTTGATACCTCATAGGAAAAGTCGACGTGTCCAGGTGTGTCAATCAAGTTTAATACATAATCTTCACCTTTTTCAGTATAGTCCATCTGAATGGCATGACTCTTAATGGTGATACCACGTTCACGTTCCAAATCCATATCATCAAGTACTTGAGCTTGTTGTTGGCGTTCGCTAACAGTTCCAGTTACTTGTAATAATCGATCGGCAAGTGTGCTTTTTCCGTGGTCGATATGGGCAATTATGCAAAAATTACGAATATTCTTCATCTTCAAAAATCAAATTATATAATGCTTGAAACTCCTACCGCTTTTCAACTTATTCAACTTCATTTACGGAGCTTCTCAATCAATCAACAAAGATATTCAATTCCTTGGATTAGGCAAGGTGGGTAAGGGGTTTATAATAAAGGGAATGCGAATTGTGATAGAGAAATATTAAGGTTGGGAAGAGGTATTCTTTAGGTAGGTGTTTTTAATTCGATCTGCTGTTTGATGAATAGAGCTTAACTATTTAACCAAGAAAGAATACCGAAATATGGATTTCGATCTCGGTTAAATTTATTGAAATACTTATTTTTTGAAATTTTTAATGGCTTTTATCAATGCAAAAATGCAAATGCATGATCCTATTATCAACAATGAGTATGTATAGTTTATATTGTTTGAATAAAATTGTACCAACACGCCAAGTGCAATAATACTGAAACCCAATATTGAATAAAATTGAGCTTTTTTTAATTTCCTTTCCTTCACTTATCCTTCTTTTTAATCAACATGAAACAACTCCTTTCATCTACTTAATTCCTAATAGAGAGGAAAAGTAACCCAAGAATTTCCTTTTTTATATGAATGGATCAATGATGTTGATGAAGTGTTGAATAAACCTGACTATTATTCCAAGCACTTATGAAATAGGGGAGTTTAATTATTAATGATTACAGATTAGTAAATTTTTCAGAATAAAAGGTAGGGTAGAAGTTGGCTTGTACGGTATACATGTAGAAGAAGGATTAAAGAGTCGTCTTTCAGAAATAAAATGAGTTTAACACATAAAATCTATATCATGAAAAAGTTATTATTTGTTTTTTTATTAGGATTAGGCTTTACGTTTACGTCATGTGATAAATCTGATGATAATGTGAAGTTAATCGGCGAAGATGAAATTAGTATAGTTGATGTGGCGTCGGTTATTGATACTGAAGTTGCCATTTCGAATGTTATGACTGAGGCAGATTACGAAAGTGATATGTTTTCTTTGGAAGAAAGTACTGTTAAGTCTGGTGCTTATGGATACCGCCTGAGAAACTTAGTTGAGCTATATAGAAGATGGCGTTGTTATAAAGATGATATGGGACCAGAAGTAACTGTTGTCGATGGAGATAATGATGGCTTTCCTAAAACTATTACAATTGATTATGGTGATGGGATTATTTTGAGGAATGGTAGAATTATAAGTGGAATTGTTACAATTGTAGTATCTGCTCCTCCAAGAACTGACGGTGCAATGAGAGAAATTACTTACCAGGATTTTAAAGTTGACTCTATTGGTATAGCAGGTTATAAGAAAGTTGTATTTTCTGGCGAAACTGGTGTTTCTAGAAAGTTTGATCATGAGTATGATTTGAACTTTACATTTGTTGACGAAACAGAAGTATCATGCGTAGGGAGTAAAACGAAAGAATGGGTTGAAGGTCTAGATACAAGCTATGATAGAGCTGACGATAAGATTCATATTACAGGACAAGATGTATTCGTAGATTCTGAAAATAATGAATTCAAGAAGGAGATTGAAGATCACTTATTAAGATTAGGAACATGTAAATATATTGTAAGTGGAGTTGTTGTTTATTCTCAGAATGGAGATGAGTTTGCTAGAGTTGATTTTGGAGATGGAACTTGTGATGATAAAGCAATAAAAACGACTGTAGATGGTGAAGAGGAGATTACTCTTGGTAAGCATAGACATGGAAAGAAATAAGTTGGGGTAAAATGGAATAGTGATTGGCAAGTTTGCTAATTACTATTCCAATTACAGATAATGACTCAATTTCAGTTTTTATCTAAAAAATGAATTAAATTTAAGGGAACCATATTTTCACACTGTCTTGGATAAAGAACATTTTAAATATCTTTTCGATACGTATTTCGATGCTATTCGTAACTATTTGTATTTCCGATCGAGAAATGCTGAGTTAGCGACTGATATTGCACAGGAGTGTTTCATGCGAGTATGGGAAAAGCGTGACAGTTTTAAAGACCCACCAGTTAAAGCCTTGCTTTATAAAATTGCAAATGATCTTTTTATATCTAAATACAGGAAAGATCTCGTCGCTCAAAGTTATATTGCTAATACCAAGCAATATGATGAAACTGAATCACCAGAAAAGATCTTGGAATACAAGGAGTTGAATCGCAGATATGAATTTGCTTTAACTCAGTTATCCGAAAAGCAAAGAGTAGTTTTTTTGATGAGTAGGAATGAAGGGTACAAATACGCTGAAATTGCAGAACGATTAAACTTATCTGTGAAAGCAGTTGAAAAACGAATGAAGCATGCACTTCAGTTTTTGAAGAAAGCATTGAAAAACGAAACAATTTTAAATTAATCAACCGATATAATTCTCATGAGTCTTGACTTAAAAAATATGGATCAATATTCTGACGAGGAATTTTCTAATTCCTTACCTGAGATTGAATCGCCTTATTCTAAATCGAAAGATGAGATTTGGACTGAGATGTTTTCTGAGCTTGAAGATTCTCCAAAGCCAGCTCGGAAAATTAAACCTAATTGGTTGATGTATTCTATTGCTGCAAGTGTATTACTTTTAATTGCAAGTATGGCATTCATGAGATTTTACACAGAGAGCGCATATTGTCCTAAAGGAGAACATTTGGCTGTGTTTTTGCCAGATCAAAGTAGAGTTGAACTCAATGCAAACTCAAGTTTGACTTATCACCCTTATTGGTGGCGATTTTCGCGCAAAGTAGAATTCGAAGGTGAGGCATTTTTTAATATTAGTAAAGGGAATCGTTTTGATATCGTTTCTCGTTCAGGTTCTACAAGTATATTGGGAACGAGTTTTAATATTAACACAAGAAAGAATACTTATAAAGTGACCTGTTTTACGGGAAAGGTTAAGGTCCTTTCTAAAATAACTCAGGATGAAGTGGTTTTATATCCTAAAGATTTTGCTTCGATTAACAGAAATGGAAAGATTGACTTGAAATCTGGAATAAATACGAAGGAGAAAACGATGTGGCGTAATCATATATTCTTTTTTACAGCAACACCAATTAGGCAGGTGTTTGAGGAAATTGAATTGCAATATGATATTCGAATTGAAAAGAAAGATTTGCCTAAAATTCCTTATACAGGTAACTTCAAAAAGAGTAATTCAGTTGATGAAGTATTGAACCTAGTTTGTTTGCCTTTAGGACTTGAATATTCAAAAGTTTCATCGAAAAAATATATTGTTGGTTCAAAACAAGCTAAGTGAGATTAAAAATTGTAATTCTACTTTCGTTAGTTTTCACGATAAGGTTAGTTTCTTATTCTCAAGAAATTAAAGTCAAGGCGAAACAACAAAGCTTAAATCATGTTCTAATTGATTTAAGAGATAGGTACGCTGTGCAATTTTCTTTTAATGACCAGCTGCTTTCAACCATTATTATAACTACCGAAAGAACTTTCCCCAAGATAGAAGAAGCGATAAAATACTTATTAATAAATACCTCACTTGAATATCAATTTACAGATGGGGTTTTTCTTATTTATCCACACAATAGAAAACAGAAATATTATTTAAGAGGGAATCTTTATGATCTTGAAACAAAAGAAAGTTTGCCTTATTCGCATTTAGCGATTAATAATATTCCCCAAGTTAGCGATATGAGTGGTGGCTTTTCATTTACCTCTGAGGAAGATGAAGATCTTCATTTGCAAGCCTCACACTTGGGTTATTTTATTCTGGACACTGTCCTAAATCCAAGTGAAAATCATAGACTTTATCTCCATCCTGCAAAGTCAAACTTACCAGAAGTTATCGTGTCAGATAGAATGGTTCAGAATTTCATTAAGTTGGGGAATGAAGTCGGTAATATCAGCTTGAATCATAAAATTGTAAACTTCTTGCCAGGGAATGGTGATAATTCGGTCTTTGAACTTTTACGAATGCAGCCGGGCATTGCAGCCTCAAATGAGCAATCTGATAGAGTAATTATTTGGGGTTCTTACGATGGAGAAACTCAAGTTTTATTCGATAAAATAACCCTTTGGGGATTAAAGAATTCTTATCAAGACATTGGGGATATTAACCCTCTTATGGCGAAACATATTGATGTTGAAAAAGGCGGATACGATTCTCGATATGATGGTAGAGTAGGAGGCTTCGTAAATATTACTGGAAAAAATGGTAATAAGAATAAGGCAGCCTTTAATTTAGTGTTGAGCAATGTAACTGCTAATGCATCTTTAGAATTGCCTTTGTCTAAGAAATCCTCATTAATTGCTGCATATAGACAAACTTATTATAATCTATATGAAAAAGAGTCGGTGACACCAACGGTTACTAATTCTCAAAATGATTCACAGCAAGCTCCTAATATTGTTCTAACTCCTAATTACAAATTTAGGGATATGAATCTGAAATATTCCTATTCTGGAAATAAAGGAAATACCTTTCATGTAAGTTTACTTCAAGGGACTAATGAATATGATTATGGCTTTACAGAAGGAAGATACAATCAAGTTCGCAAGAATAAGAGCGAGGAAACGGATCAGTTTGGAGCTGCGATAATTTATAATAAGCAGTGGAGTAAAGGAGGGCAAAGTGAATTTTTTGCGACTAGCTCGGGATTAAATTCGTCTCTCACTAATTTAGTTGATATTTATAGGATAAGAAATAAAGAGACAGAGGTACGCCGCAAAGATGAGAGGAATACCAAGATTGTTGAATATAAAGCTGGCATGAAACATGATTTTAATCTGTCAAAGAAAATTCTTGTTCAAACTGGGCTGACTTATTTGTATAATAAAATTGAATATTCTGAAGATACACTTGGTGTGAGCCTAATGAATTATGAGTCTGATTTGGGCAGGTTGAGTGGGTTTTTACAGAATAAGATTTCTTTCAATAAAAACTTATTTGCAAAAATTGGACTTAACTTGAATTACCCAACTCTAATCGAAAAAATCTATATTGATCCTCGATTTTCATTGAGCTATAAATTGTCACCATCATTATCTGTGAATTCAGGATGGGGAATTTATCGACAATTTATGAGTCGTAGTATAATTTGGGATGATGAGGATAATAAACGTAATTTTTGGGTGGGTGCTGATAATAAAACAATACCTGTCTTAAATTCTCAGCATTTAGTTTTTGGAACATCTTTCCATAAAGAAGATTTTACGATGAGTATTGAAGCTTATCACAAGTATACAAAAGGTCATACACGTTATTTTAGAACTAGAACAACCGAAGGGATTACAATTGGTAAGAGTCAGACTAATGGGCTTGATTTGTATGTAAAGAAGACGATAAATAAACATGCCTTTTGGCTAGCCTATACACTTGGTAGAACCGAAGAGAAGTTTGAGTATGGACAAGTTAAGACATTTCAAAGAGCTCTTCATGATCAAACTCACGAATTGAAAATTGCTGGCTTGGTAAATATTGGTCGTTTTTATTGTTCTACCAATTATATATGGGGATCGGGCTTTCCAAGTTATAACCTACTTCAAAACAAGATTGAGTCAGAACCAAACTATAGCCGCTTGGATGCTTCTATTATCTATAAAATGAAGCCTAAGAAAATTAAAACTGAATTTGGCTTGATGTTCCTAAATGTGTTTGATAAGGAAAATATAAACTATTTCGAATCGGAACAGGTTAAAATAGGACAAGAAACAATACTAAGTGTCAATGAGAAAACGACACCTTTTTCTGTGAGGTTGTTTTTGAAGGTTGGGTTCTAGAAGGAGTAAACCTTGAAGAATCTAAGTGATCAGATAAATAAATAATGCTTCAGAAATAAACTACTAATTCTAACAGAAGGGATGATTCACAATTGTATCAAATTGACCCTACGAAGCAATTAATTCACTATCCTCACAACTTAGTATTCCTCAGATTTGGTTAATAATTAGACGTTTAAATAAAGAGAACTCCATTTAAACAGTTCTAAACCAAAATAAATCATCGTTATAAATTGAATTCTTTGTTTTTTGACTTCTAGCTATTTAATCAAAAGAATAAGTTTAAAAATAGATTTATTTTTATCTTAAATAATTATAATATACTGTCAGCAGGAAGACCTTCAAAACAAGACTTTAGGTTATTAAGGCGCCCATTATTACTTATAGATTGATAAGCGACCTTTTGTTTTGATGAGATCTGAGTTTCAAGCTCAGATCTAAAGGTGACCATTTCTTCTTTGCTGGTAAATTGTTCAAGCATTTTTAAACCCTTATTTATATCCTGACCTAGAATAACAGAGAGTTTATCTAGTATCATTTTATTAAGAGATTGCTTTTGACTTAAGTTGATTGAATTAGATTCAATCTCATTCGTTAAATCAAGTTTGTCGAATTTTACTACATTTGAACGCATATCCTATGTTGCTTACTGTGTTAATTTGAAAACGGCATGAAAGTAGCACATAGCTTAGGCTCTGGAAAATCATTTTTTTGTGATATCTCCGAAGTTCAAAGTTCATTTGTGTGATAAATAACTTGTTTATTAATTAGATACGGAAAAAAACCTACTATGTCTAAGCATCAAATAGAACCCTTATTTCAGCTTATTAAATCGATGACTAAGTCGGAAAAAAGGAATTTTAAACTTTACGCAAATCGTATAGGGAGCGGGAAAGAGAGTAAATTCATCCAAGTTTTCGATTCTATCGATAAAATGGAAATTTATAAGGAAGAACTCATACTTAAACGAGCTAAGGATATCAAACTATCTCAACTTCCAAACTTAAAGGCTCACCTTTATAAGCAACTATTAACAAGTTTGAGATTGACTCAGGTTAATCATGATGTCACGATAAGTATTCGTGAACAGATTGATCATGCCAAGGTTTTATACAATAAAGGCTTGTATCAGCAGAGCCTGAAAATGTTAGAAAAGAGTAAGGTTTTAGCTCAGAAATATGAGAGAAAGTTACTTCACCTTGAGATTGTGGAATTTGAAAAACTTATTGAATCTCAATATGTGACTAAAAGTATTGAGACTAGAGCCGATGAAATTACTGCAGAATCTGTAGGGCTTAATCATGAGATGGGTGGAACTATTTATTTCTCAAATATGTCGATTCGTTTGTATGCTTTATACCTTAAGGTTGGGTATGCGCGAAACGATAAGGATCTTTTGATGGTTAGTGAATTCTTTAATGCCAATATTCGCGAGGTGGATATGACTAAGTTGAGTTTCTACGAAAAGCTTTATTTATTTCAGTCGTATGTTTGGTATTACTTGATTATTCAGGACTTTTTAATGTGTTATAAGTATGCTCAAAAATGGGTTGATTTATTCCAGATGAATCCTGATTTGATTACAAGCCAGTGTGATTTGTATCTGAAAGCTCTTAATAATGTATTGGTAGCTTTATTCTATACCAATCATCTTAGTAAGTTTAAGAAGAGTTTGACGATTTTAAAGAATCTAGAGAATGAAGAGTATGTAAAAGCGAATTCCAACCTTTCAATTTTGCAACAGCAGTTTTCTTATATGCACCAAATAAACCAATATTTTATGGAAGGGCAGTTTAAGGATGGTACTGCTATTGTTCCACAAATTGAAAACTTCATTGAAGCCAATAAATACAGTTTAGATAAGCATCGGAATTTAGTTTTCTACTACAAAATAGCCTGTCTTTATTTTGGATGTGGAGAATACCGAGAAGCTATAAAGTTTTTGAATAGAATTATTGAGCAAAAAGATACGTCACTAAGGACAGATATCCATTGTTTTGCACGTATCTTGAATTTGATTAGTCATTATGAATTAGAGCACACCGATCATTTAGATTATCAAATTAGATCAACTTATCGCTTTTTGGTTAAGATGGAGGATTTGCAAGAAGTTCAAAAATATATTCTTCGTTTTATTCGACGATTAAGTGGAATTAGCCCTGATCAGTTGAAAGAGGAGTTCATCAAATCGAGGCGAGATTTAATGCAATGGGTGAATGATCCATTCGAAAAGCGTGCTTTTCTATATCTGGATTTAATATCTTGGTTAGATTCAAAAATTGAGAAACGACCTGTGCAGGATGTGATTATGGAAAAAGCTAGAAAAAATAAATAATAAAAAGAGCTCTCAGATTAATTGTCTGAGAGCTCTAAGTATAGGATAATATGTTGTTTGCACTGATTTCATCAGGGTTTAATAGATATCTGTAATCCCTGGAATCCGGTGGTCTCACCTGCAATACAAGTTGGCATCCCCAGAACCCAGCGGTCTCACCTGCAATGCAAGTTGGCATCCCCAGAACCCAGCGGTCTCACCTGTAATGCAAGTTGGCATCCCCAGAACCTAGCGGCCTCACTTGCAAGTCCAGTTGGCTTCACCCTAGTATGCTTGGTCTCATCTACACAAATTGTGATACACTATCGCCGCTATCTATTTAAGAGCAAAGTTAATAGGTACTGTGAAATTCATACTAATTGTTTCTTTTTGATAGCTTCCAGGTTTCCAATTTGGCATTAAGCTAACAACACGAAGTGCTTCTGCATCTAGTGAAGGACTGGCTCCTTTCAGTATTTTCACATTTTCTACAAGGCCTTCTTGTGTAATCAAAAATCCGATATAAACACGTCCTTCAATTCCTTTTGTTTGTGCTTCAGCAGGGTACTTTACATTCTGGGCAATCCAAGTTTGAAGGGCTAAGTCTCCTCCAGGGAATTGTGGCATAATAACATCTTTTATAGAAACTTTTTCCAAACCATTTTGGGTGATTATTTCTGTAGTATCCAGATCTATATTATCTTTATTTTCATTCTCCGAAGTACATTTCAAGTTTAGCGTAAGAGCAACCGCAATTGCTGGAATTATAAACAGAAGTCTAAACATTCTGTTTTTTGATGTATTGGTTTTCGTCATCATTATCAGTCGTTTTTTAGTAATAGAGTAATTAAAGTTATTGGCTAAGCCCATCACTTCAGTACCCATTATTTGGTTTAAAATACTCGCTTGATATTGTCCAATGTTGCAGCCTTGCGCAATAACTCCTTCGTCAGCCAACAATTCATGCGTTTGTTTTATAGCTCTTTCAAAAAGCCATGCAAAAGGGTTAAACCACAATAAAATTGTTGTTAACTCTACCAAAAGCAGATCGATCCAATGCTTTTGTTCTACATGTATTTTTTCGTGTGCTATAATATTTCTAAATGATTTTGTATTAAAATCTTTATCACTTATCACTATTTTCCCAAGAAAAGAGAAATTAGGAGTGCTTTCGTCAACTTTTATAAGCTCTTGTCCTTCAAATTCATCAGATGGATTATTATTGATAATTTTTTGAGTTTTACTAATCCGAATGATTGATCTGATAGTTAAAGTGAAACAAATAAAAATGTATAAGCCTATTAATACTTGGGTTAAAGAGATATTCTCTAACAAGCTAGAAGCTTGATTGCCTTCTGCACTTAGATTAATAGCGTTTAGAAGTAAAACTATATTTGAATTATTAGCAGCTTCTGAGATCGCAAAGTCCATTTCTACAAGTGGTAACACAAATGACAGAAGTAGGGAGGAAGCTAGATAAAATCTAATTCCTTTATAGAATTTCTCATCTTGCAAAAAGAAGTGATAGATGCCATAAAATAAGGCTAAGATTGCAGACGACTTAAGTAGATAAATATATAGATCGTTCATATCACTTGTCTTTATTAATTTCCTTCTTCGTTATCTCAATCATGTCTTCTAAATCTGAAATGCTTAAGTTGTTCTCCTTAGCAAAAAAAGATGCCATTTTTGAGAATGAGCCACTAAAGTAATCTTGCAATAAACTTCCCATTTGTTGACCAGAATAATCTTCTTTAGTGATCTTTGGAACAAATAAATGCGTTTTCCCTTGTGGAATTTTAGTAACGAAGCCTTTCTTCTCAAGAACCTTTAAAACTGTAGCAACGGTTGTATAAGCTGGCTTAGGTAAATCAAATTTATCGACAATGCTTCTTACATTACTTTCATTCAGATCCCACAATATCTGCATTACTTGTTCTTCAGCTTTCGTCATTTGTTTCATACTGTACTCTATTTATTGCAATTATAGGTTTTGAATTCACTATCTACTACAAATCTAGTAGTAATAATTTTAATAACAAACTTTTCTACTATATTTATAGTAGGGCTATTCCAAAGAAAATCCCCAAAACCTTTATTTTGGGGACTTCTAATAGATTTTATTTTTTTTGAAATTACATGATCAGCTTGTAACCCTTACCGTGAACATTAATAATTTCAATCTCAGGTTCTGGTTTAAGATGCTTACGTAGTTTAGTAATATAAACATCCATACTTCTAGCATTAAAGTAGTTGTCGTCCAACCAAATGGTTTTAAGTGCGTAGTTACGTTCAAGAACTTCATTTGCATTACTACAAAGAAGCTTAAGAAGCTCCGACTCTTTTGTGGTTAGCTTAATTGCTTTGTCACCATCGTGAAGCAATTGTTTTTTAGAATCGAATATGAAACGACCCAGTTTGAATTCTTCTTGTTTGCTCTCTTGCTTACCTCCAGCTCTTCTTAATACAGCTTCGATACGAACTAGAAGCTCTTCCATGCTGAAAGGCTTAGTCATATAGTCATCTGCACCAAGTTTAAAACCTTCAAGTACATCATCTTTCATCGACTTAGCAGTCAGGAAAATAATTGGAATTTGAGAGTTGATTAAACGAATGTCTTTTGCCAAAGTAAAACCATCACGATGAGGCATCATCACATCGAAAATGCCAATATCAAAAGGGTTTTTTAAAAATGCATCGTATGCCTTATCTCCATCTTCACATAAGGTTGTGTCGTAGCCTTTAGCTACTAAATATTCTTTAAGCAGAAGGCCGAGATTTGCATCATCTTCAGCCAATAAGACTTTAATTTTTTTTTCCATAATGTCTATTTTTTAAATGGCAGGTATACTTCAAATTTTGTGCCTTTCCCAAGGCTGCTATCAACACTTACTTGTCCACCGTGGGCATCGGCAATTCTCTTTACATAGGATAAACCTAATCCGAAGCCTTTTACATTGTGAACATTTCCAGTGTGTACTCTAAAGAAACGTTCGAAAACCATTTTCTGATCTTCTTTTGATATTCCAATACCGTTATCGGTAATCGACATCACAATTCCTTTGTCTTTATTTCTAGTACTAATACTTATTTCAGGAGCATCTTTGCTGTACTTTATGGCATTATCTATCAAGTTAGAAATAAGGTTACCTATATGAACCTCATCTAACATGACAAGATCCTCTTTGGCATCTAAATGTTGGTAAGTGTTTCCTTTTCTGTCTTCAACTCTAATAGTGAAGTTAGGCATTAGATTTTCAATTACCTGATGAAGGTTAATTGCTTTCAGTTTTAGTTTTAAACGACCTTCATTAAAGATAGCCATTTGTAGAACTTTTTCAACCTGATAGCTCAATCGTCGACTTTCATCATTAATGATTTTAGCCATTTGATTTATGCTTGCTGCAGTCGTAGTTACAGACTTATCTGTTAGCATTTGTGAAGCAAGAGAAATTGTTGAAATAGGTGTCTTGAATTCGTGGGTCATATTGTTGATGAAGTCGTTTTTGATTTTTGATAAACGCTTCTGTCTAAATATGATGTAAATTGTGAAAGCACAACATAAAATCAAGATTAATGATAGAACCAATGAAGGAATTAACATCGTGTATGACTGAATGATGTATTTGTGCATCCCTGGAAAAAAGATGTATATATAATGCGAATTCTTGAATGAATCGTTAGGAAATAATTGCGTTGAATATTTTTCTTGCTGATTGTTAAAATAGTTTACTGATTTCTTTTCAAATTTATTATCAGATTTTATAGCATACTCGAAATCCAGCTTAATGCCATTATTAGTTAATTTTTCTTTAATCAACTTGTGTATGTTATTCAGGTCTATTCTCTCTTTAAGAGGCATAGACTGACGAGCCATACTTGCAGCTATAAATGAGGTTTTATACTGATATCCCCCCATTCGGTTGTTTAAGAATTTGAATTGAGGATCTTGTGCTTTTTTAAGTAAATCGTTAAATGTTTTTGTATTGAGTTCAGTTTCTCTTGTGTAAAGTGTTTTATTATCCTTAGTATAGTTTGCTGCAGCAGTCTGATGTTGATCAGGATTCGGTGGCAGGTTAATTCTGTAAGCGTTAATATTTATCTTTTTGTTCTTTTTTATTTGGCTACTACCAGTTCCTTCTAGGATACTTTTTTCCTCATCGTCAGATTCCATTTTATCGACGATTTGGTCGAGAGCCTTACTGACTGTTAGAACAAACTGATCTTCCTTAATTTTTGCTGTAGATTGATAGTATCTTATCTGAATTAAGATCAATCCGCATAAGGAAATCGCTAAAACGATTGTTACTAACCATATGTATTTTTTGCCCATAGATACAAATATAGAAAAATACTTATGTGAAGGTTCATGCTTAACAATCTTTAACGGAGCAATAAAGCGTTAAAGTATATAAGAGACGTTATTTCTAAATTTTATTAGATTGATGATGTCTTTAACTTTTTTAAATGAAAATGTGATAGCTTTTGCTTAGCAATGCTAAAAAGCAGCCATTTGATTAATTGAGTTTTAATTATTATAAATAGGGTGTGAGGTTTGGTTAACTTTACTTGATTGATAATATGTTATAGGACATTTTGGCTTATTTTTCATTATTATAATGTTGAATTTAATTTATAGATCTTATTTTTGCTCACGAAGATTGGTACTTGGTATTGGTCTTCAAATTTTGGTTAATAGTTAGAAGAAAGGATGGTTGTGGTTGCCATCCTTTTTCTTTTCCCTGAGTTTGTTATCTCCCGATCTCGAATACTCTCATATCGTATTTTCTCCCTATATTCTTTTTATATTTTCTTAAATAATGCTAATTGTTAGTATTAAAATATTGATTGAAAATTATTTTTAAGTCGATGTAATGATTTGATATCCTATGTGATGTGTTTTTATCTTTCATGTGTTTTCTGATATTAAGAAATAGAAATCTTATCAATCGTTAAAATATATTTGAAGCTAGATATTTTTGATTATTTTTGAGAACTATTCTATAAATCTAAAAAGTATTGATAATCAGCCGGATTTGAGTATGCCTTTATAGAAATGAGAAGTAATTAGTTTTGAAAACACATATCATATGAAGTATATTCTTTCTTTATTCACTATTGTATTTGCTTTTTGTTTTTCACCACTTGATGCGCAAGAGTTTGAAACAGACCAAATGATAGGCTCTTTTGAGCTGAAAGTTCAAGATTCAGTTCGCGTGAAAAAGATAGAATTCTATAAAGGTAATGTGGAGTTTATTGATAGACTTAAGCAAGATAGTCTAGGTGAAGGTTCCGTTAAAATTGTCCAGGATTATAGGATCGATGATTTGCTTAAAATTGATAGGGCTGAGAATTCAGATGTTCCATGCTTTCAAGGCTACAGAATTCAAATTTTTTCTGGTGGTGGTCGAGATAGAGAGAAGGCTTCTTCAATTCGTGAAGATTTACAAAAGCGATTCCCTAATGAACGAGTGTATGTGAAATATAAAGCACCAGATTTTAGAGTGCGAATAGGGAATTTTAGGAATAAATTCGAAGCCATGCATTTGTATAAACAATGTGTGAAAATATATCCTTACTGCTATCTTGTGAAAGACCAAATAAATTTGGTTGATCTTGAAGTGAAGGAAAAGATTGAGATTAAAGAAATAGAATAATATTAAACTGCTTGGATGAATCTAAGCGGTTTTTTTTATAGAAAAAATTGCAAAGGAAATTGTAATTTTGCCGTATACTAAGAGTACTAAATAACCATTATAATAAATCGAAATGAGTGATCAACTTAAACACGAGTGCGGAATAGCTTTAGTCCGTTTGCGTAAGCCTCTTGAGTATTATCAGGAAAAGTATGGGACTTGGCAATATGGAATTCAGAAGCTTTGTCTTTTGATGGAGAAGCAACACAATAGAGGACAAGAAGGAGCAGGAGCCGCTAGTATAAAAATCGATCAAAAGCCTGGAACGAAATATATTCATCGTCATCGTTCAAATGGGAATCAACCTATTAAAGATGTATTCGATAGTATTTATGGAGATTTGGCAACAAAGAGAGAAGCTAATCCAGAACAATTTGAGGATGCTAAATGGGCAAAGGAAAATGTGCCTTTTGCTGGTGAAGTTTATTTAGGTCACCTTCGTTATGGAACATTCGGTCGTAATAGTATCGACTTCGTTCACCCTGTGAAGCGTGAAAATAATTGGCGTTCTCGTAACCTTGTATTAGCAGGTAACTTTAACTTGACTAATGTTGATGAGTTGTTTGATCTCTTAGTTTCTTTAGGTCAGAGCCCAACTGATTATACAGATACAGTGACAATTCTTGAAAAAGTTGGTCATTACCTTGATGAAGAAAATCAACTTAAATTCAGACAATATAAAAATGAAGGTTTTACTTCGCAGGAAATATCACCTTTGATTGAGAATAATCTTGATGTGCAAAAAGTATTAGCTAACGCTTCTCGTGATTGGGATGGTGGATATGCTATTGCTGGTATGTTTGGGCATGGCGATTCTTTTGTAATGCGTGACCCGTGGGGTATTCGCCCAGCTTACTACTATCAAGATGATGAGATTGTAGTTGTTGCATCTGAGCGTCCAGTTATTCAAACAGCTTTAAATGTTAGAGCTGATGATATTAAGGAAATCGGACCAGGTAATGCTGTGATTATTAGCAAGAATGGTGATGTCAAAGAAGTTCCTGTTCGTGTAGCTGAAAAAAGAAGCTCATGTTCATTCGAGAGAATTTACTTCTCAAGAGGATCTGATAAAGATATTTATTTAGAGAGAAAAAAATTAGGTCAATTATTGACTCCAGCTATTCTTGAGAGCATCGATAATGATATTGCGAATTCTGTTTTCTCATTCATCCCTAATACGGCAGAGACTGCTTTTTATGGTATGATGGAAGGTGTCCGAAATCACCTACAAGAAGATAAAAAACGTGAGATTCATGACCTTAATGGAGAGTGGACTGAAGAGAAGTTGCAAGAGATTATTTCTGTTGAGCCTCGTGTTGAAAAGATTGCAGTTAAGGATGTTAAGCTAAGAACGTTTATATCAGGTGACGAAGGTCGTGATGATCTAGTTGGTCACGTTTACGATGTAACTTATGGTATTGTTCGTAACGGTGTTGATAACCTTGTTATAATTGATGATTCAATTGTACGTGGAACAACACTTAAGAAAAGTATCCTTAGAATTTTAGATAGACTTCATCCTAAGAAAATTGTAGTTGTGTCTTCTGCACCTCAAATTCGTTACCCAGACTGTTATGGTATTGATATGACGAGAATGGGTGATTTCTGTGCTTTTAATGCTGCTATTGCATTGCTTAAGGAGAGAAATATGGAGAGTCTTATTGAAGATGTTTACCAGAAGTGTAAGGCTCAGGAAAATTTACCTAAGGAAGAGGTGATGAACTATGTAACTGAGATTTATAAGCCATTTACTCCAGAAGAGATTTCGGATAAAATTTCAGAGCAATTGACACCAGAAGATATGAATGCTGAGGTTAAGATTGTTTTCCAAACTGTAGAAAACTTACATGTAGCTTGTCCTGAAAATAATGGTGACTGGTATTTTACTGGTAACTATCCAACTCCAGGAGGAAACAAGGTTGTGAATACATCATACATCAACTATGTTGAAGGAAATACAAAAAGAGCTTATTAATCTTTAAGCTTAAATAAATAAAAAAAAAGTCATCCATTTGGATGACTTTTTTCGTTTGTAATCAATTTGAGTTGACTAGTTTCTTTTCTTGAATAAATGAAAGTTTGTTTTTGGTAAACGTATCTTCAAAAAATTAAGATAAGAAGATATGTGACGCTCAACTTTATTTTCGTATACATCTTCGATTGTAATCATGATACTTGTCTCTTCAACATCACCAAAGTGTGTGTTTACAGCTGTTCCGAAACTTTTCATTGATGGAGAGAGCCCCATGTACGCATTAATAAGTGGCGGAATGTTAGCTCCATTCTCACGTACAATTCTCGATAGAATCTTGTAGTTTTCCTTAAAATCAACACCATTGTAAGTTGCATCCATAGCAGCTGTATCAGCGTCTGTTTTAAGTGGATTCAATGGCCATGCAAGTTTTTCTGGGTCGTTGAACATTCTATTCATGAAATAAAGAATGTGATTACGAGCTTCAGTATTAAAGTGAGGATACATAGTCACTTTCCCAAAGAAGTATTTGATTTCTGGATATTCAACAATTAAAGCACCAAGTCCATCCCAAAGATTATCTAAGGCATAAAGGCTCTTTCTTCCTTTTAAAATTGACTGATATTCTGGCTGAACAAATGAACGACCAAGCTCAATCATTTTTGGGATATACTGAGATTTGAATTTGTCCGAAAAATCAAATAATCTGGAAGTTGCAAGAATTGAATTACCTTGTTCATCTGTATGAGCATCCTTACAAATAATATAACGGTACCCACCTAGTATTTCCTTTGCACTAGGATCCCAAACAATAAGTTGATGATATGGTTTCTCGTCTAAATCGTAATGATCAATATCTGTTTCTTTACCAGTTCCACCGCCAGCTTTTCTAAATGTAATTTCACGTAAACGTCCCACCTCGCGCATCAAATTTGGTGAGTCATGGTGAGTGAAACAATAAATTTCGTTCGATCCCTTATTAGTCTTTCTTACAAATCTATCCTCGGTTAGTTCTTTTTCAAGTAGTTCTTTATCTACTGGTGGGATAATATCTTTCATTTGATTTCTTTTTAATTGGCGACGATTTTCTAATTCTTAGATTAGGAATAATGAAACTCGCTTGTGGTGTAATTCTAGCAATATAAGTGAAAATAAGGAAACCTCCATAGCTATTTTTATGTATTGACTATGTTGTGGCTTTTAAATCCTTGCAAATATAATGCTTCTTGTGGATTTTAGGTTTTGCGTAATTAATCAGCAAGGTCGTAACATTGCTTTTTAATTTTTTCAGCCCATTGATTGTGCTTTAAGCTACGATCAATACTTTCATAAGGGATAGGATCACCAATAGTGATTTTAAATTGCTTCCCTCTCTGCTTGAATAGCTCGTTTACTAAGTACAGCATTTCAAGATTGGCTTTAAGGCCTATGAACTTTCTGAAATTAGCTAGGTTGTAGAAGAAATTTGAGTTTCGACCACTGATGTGTATCGGAACAATATCGCGCTGGTGTTTTTTTGCTTTTAAAATAAAGCTTTTTTTCCATTCTAGATCTTTAATTTCTCCTTGTTGTTTTCTAGAAACTAATCCAGCGGGAAAAGTTAAAATTGTAGATTCAGATTCGTATGCAGATTCTATAATTTTAGCAGCTTCTTTTGCTTGACCTCCATGCTTATTAATTGGGACAAATACCTCTCCCATATTTTTAATATTCATAAGAATATCGTTAACTAAGAATCGGATTGTTTTGAAATGTTTCCCAAATAGGCTAATTAAAATAAGCCCATCTGGCCCTCCTAATGGGTGGTTGGCTACCAAAAGGTAACGTTTATCTTTATCAAGTTTCTCTAATCCATGAATGTCATAGCTAATCGATAATTCATCTAAAACAGATTGAGAAAATTCAATGCCTTGCTTTTGGTGGTTTCTCGAAAGAAAATCATTCAATTCATCCTGGTGGATGATACGTTTTAAGTATGAAATGATAAAGCCAGGTATTAGTTTGCCTTTACTTGCAAATACTTGTTTGAGATCTATCTTTTGAAAATCCTGAGATTTTGATTGGTCTTGCATTTTGATATAATTCTTAAAATAAGGCTTAGTTGTGACTTATTTTGACTCAATAAATACTTGAATGAAACCCATTAAAGTCAATTGTGGGCTAAATATCGGAATTTTATATTGACTTCCTTAAAAAGATAGGAGCATTCCTTAGAAAAGTACATAAAGATTCTCATTTGTAGGGTAAATGTTTGTGTTTACTGAATCAAGATCATTAGATTTTATGATACTCTAATTATCATTCAACTAATAAGATTTATCTTTGAGCGTTATAATAAATCAATAAGCAAAAGCAGTAAGAAGTTATTCATGGAGACCTCTGGTGCCAAATGAATGTTGCCGACAGTGAAGTAGTAGCTGCCATTATGGAGCACGACGGATTTGAGAGAATGAATGAAAGAATTGATGCTGATGTTATTTTGGTAGACACATGTTCTGTGCGTGAAAATGCTGGGCAGAGAGTTCGTGGTTGAGTACAAGGGTTTAGTGTATTAAAGAAGAAAAATCCCAAACTTTTAGTTGGTGTTATTGGTTGTGTGGCTGGGCGTCTTGGAGATAAGTTTTTTAACAAGAAAAGAATGTGAATATTGTTGTTGGACCTGATGCTTATTTGGATTTGCCAATGTTGGTAAAGAAAGCTGAGAAAGGGGAGAATGCAATTAATATAGATTTATCATTGACAGAAACTTATTAAGATATCTGCCCTTCTCGTATCGATGAAACTGCTATTTCTGGTTTCGTTTCTATTATGCGTGGTTGTAACAACTTCTGTACTTATTGTATTGTTCCTTAATATACCAGAGAATGGTATATGGATAGTGTTGAAGCCATTCGAAAATATCTTCTAGGTTGTGGATTGACTTCTGATGTATTTGTAGGGTTTCATAATGAAACTGAGGAGGAATTTCAGGAAACTCTTGAACTGGGCAGGATACGATTATTCGTATATGTTTAAATACTCGGAACGCCCTGGAACATTTGCTTACAAAAATCTAAAGGATAATATTCCGGAGGATGTACTGTGTTTCTTTAGCTTTATACATAACATTACTTTTTGTGTAACGCTATATCAGGACGAGACATAGGATATACAAAAAGAGGCTGTCAATGTTTATTGACAGCTTCTTTTGTATTTGAATGATACTAAGCCAGTAAAGCTTTCACTTTATCTGCAATGGTTTTCCCATCAGCACGACCAGCTAATTCCTTTGAAGCCATACCAACAACTTTACCCATATCTTTAATAGAGCTTGCACCAGTTTTCTCAATTAAACCTTTAATGATTTCAGTTAATTCTTCATCGTTAATCTGTGCTGGAAGGTACGCTTCAATAAATGACATTTCTTTTAGTTCAACATCAGCTAATTCCTGACGTCCACCTGCAACAAATGTATCGGCGGAATCTTTTCTCTGCTTAGCAAGTTTCTGTACAATTTTTAAAGCATCAGCATCGGCAATCTCAGTACTACCTGTTTTCGTCATTTCAAGAGTGAAAGCTGTTTTTACTGCTCTAATAGCTTGCAACTTCTCTTTATCTTTGGCTTTCATTGCAGCCTTCATGTCGCTGTTTATCTGTTCTAATAAAGTCATGATGTATCAGATTGGTGTATAAAATCAAATATGAAAACTGGATTTATACAGGTTTGTATTAATTGTCAAAATCATCTAAATTGAAATGAACCACATTGTTTGTTTTTGGTGGTTCTGTTCTCTGTAAATTGATTTGCTTACGTTTATATGCTGGAATCTCTTCATTTTCCTTAATCTCAGTCTCATTCATGTTGCTAGCATCTAATTTTTCATCTAGCTTAGCTTCTGGTTCAGATATAGGTTCTAACTCCAACTGTAATTTTTGAGTTTCGGTTGTTTTAGCTGGACCTTTACCTCCTTTAAAAGCGCTTGGTTTGTTAGCGACAACTTGTTGAGGTCTTGAATCGTAATTCTCTGATTCGTCATGTTCAAAACCAGTTGCAATAATCGTTACAGAAATATTATCGCCTAAAGCTTCATCCTGACCAGTTCCCCAAATAATATTACCACTATCACCTACTGCTTCATAAACGTAGTCGGTAATTTGTCCTACTTCATCCATCGTTACCTCTTCTGTTCCAGAAGTGATGTTTAGAAGAATAGAATTTGCTCCGCGAACATCATTATTGTCTAGAAGAGGAGAAGTTAAAGCTTCACGAATAGCTGTTACTGCTCTTCCTTCACCTTGTGCACTTGCCGATCCCATAACAGCAACACCACTATCGGTCATTACAGTTTTAACATCTTCGAAGTCAACATTTATATAACCATGCAAAGTGATGATTTCTGCAATCCCTTTTGCAGCAGTAGCCAAAACATCATCAGCTTTAGAAAAGGCTGTTGATAGTTTAAGGTCTCCATATATTTCAGAAAGTTTCGCATTGTCGATAACAAGTAAAGAGTCAACACTTTCTTTAAGTTTTCTGATTCCCTCTATAGCTTGATTGATACGTTGCTTTCCTTCGAAACGAAAAGGGATCGTAACAATACCTACGGTAAGAATATTCATATCTTTTGCTGCCTTAGCAATGATCGGAGCAGCACCTGTTCCAGTACCACCGCCCATGCCAGCTGTTATAAATACCATTTTGGTATTATCAGCTAATATTTCAATAACATCATCTAAGTTCTCGATAGCTGACTGCTCACCTTTTTCTGGCTTATTACCAGCTCCACGTCCTTCTGTTAAAGATTCTCCAAGTTGAATTTTTTTCGGCACACTGCTTTTCGCTAATGCTTGTGCATCCGTATTACAGATGACAAAATCAACGTCTTTGATGCCTTGCTGATACATGTAGTTAACAGCATTGCCTCCACCTCCTCCAACTCCAATTACTTTAATAATTGAAGATTCGTCTTCTATCAAGCCAAAATCCATTAATTCCTCGCTCATTAATTCTATCGTATTTATCCTCTGTCGGATGTGTATTATTGTATTCTATAGTATTTAACCTTTTTGCGCTGCAAATGTAATGCTTAATTAAATACGACCTTATTTTAATTAAGATTTTATAAATGAAATTTTAATTCGGGAATAGTGTGTATCTCCATAGTATCATTTACATAGATGTGTCTTCGGTATCGAATAATGAACCTAAAGTGTCTTTAAACCAGCCTGATTTCTTTTCCTTAACTTCATCTTCTTTTTTAGAAGCAACAAAAGAATCATTCGACTTATTTTCATGTACCTTTTCTTCACCTTCTTCAACTAGATCGTCCTCCTCAAACATTTCTGCTTGGCTAGCGTTATTCACTTTTGTAGATGGCACCTTCCTTTTTGAATTATTAGCTTCGGCCTCCAGCATTTCAGGATTCTCAATGATCAATTCAAGCTTTGGCGCTTTGTTTTGCTCATGTTGTCGCGGTTGAATATTTAATTCAGGAATAGGATTGTCGGTGAATCCAGTTGCAATAATTGTAACGTTTAATTCGTCATTGCAGGAATCGCTGTAACCATTACCCCAAATAATGCTAACATCGTTCCCGACAACAGCTTGTACATATTCTGTAATTTCAGTTACCTCCATCATGGTTGCTTCTTCATTACCAGAAATGATATTTAGTAAGATATTACGTGCGCCATAAATATTGTTGCTATTAAGTAATGGTGAATTTAAAGCTTGCTTGATTGCTTTTATTGCTCTATCCTCACCAGCTAAACTAGCCGATCCCATAATTGCAACACCCGAATTACGCATCACTGTTTCAACATCGGCAAAGTCGACATTTACATAGCCATGAACCGTGATAATTTCAGCTATTGATTTGGCTGCAATCGATAAAACACTATCGGCTTGAGCAAAAGCTTCGGAAAGCTTTAAGTCGCCAAACATGCTTCTTAATTTCTCATTGTTGATGATCAATAAAGCATCTACATGTTTCTCTAAATTCTCAATTCCTTCAAGAGCTTGTTGAACACGATGTTTCCCTTCAAATAGGAAAGGAATCGTTACAATTCCAACTGTAAGTATGCCCTTCTCTTTAGCCATCTCAGCAATTACAGGAGCAGCTCCAGTACCTGTGCCTCCACCCATACCAGCAGTAATGAAAATCATCTTGGTTTTTTCGCCTAGAATTTTATTTACATCATCTATACTCTCTATGGCAGATTGGCGACCTTTTTCAGGCTTGTTACCCGCACCTCGGCCTTCGGTTAAACTTTTACCTAATTGTATTTTTAAAGGAATAGGACTATCAACTAAAGCTTGAGAGTCAGTATTGCATACAACAAACCCAACACCTTTAATGCCTTCTTTATACATGTGATTGACAGCGTTACTTCCACCGCCTCCAACACCAATAACTTTAATTATCGATTCTTCTTTTGTTTCGAAATCAACAGGTAGTATATCGTCAATCATAATTTAGGGTTTATTGTGTTTTTAACTGCAAGTTGATGAGGCTTGAATTTGATAATGATATCTAGGGGAATTCATAATCATCAAAAACTTACTTCTATATTTTAATACTAGTTATCGAAGAGTGTTTCAAAGAAACGTTGAATTCCCTTCTTCTTAGTTTTTGTATTTGCTTGGTTCGTGATAGCATCACATGGTCTGTGTTGTAATTTATTTAAACCATTCAATAGTAAACCAATACTTGTTGCATACATTGGAATGTTAATGGTTTCATCAACCTTAATCATAGATGAAGCATTGGGGTAACCAATTCTAACATCTAAGCCTAGTTTCTCTTTTGTCAAAACATCAAGATTCTTAAGCATTGCACCACCTCCTGTAAGCACAATTCCTGCTCCAAGCTTATCACCATAAGGAGTCATGTCAATTTGATACTTTACACGATCCAAAATTTCTTCCATACGACATTGGATAATCTGAGCCACAGTTTTGAATGCAATCTCTTTTGGATCCCAACCTCCTGTTTGTGGAATGTTGACCACTTTGTCACTGTCAGCTAATCTTTCAACAGATTCACCAAATTGAACCTTTAAAGCTTCGGCTTGTTTAAGTAGAAGATGACAACCTTCTTTAATATCCTTGGTAATTACATCGCCACCAAAAGGAATTACAGCTGTATGACGAAGTACGCCATCGAAATAAAGAGTAATATCAGTAGTTCCACCACCTATATCAACAAGTACAACTCCTGCTTCTTTTTCTTCTGGAGTTAAAACTGCAAGAGATGAGGCTAGAGGTTCTAAAACAAGCTCTTCAATGTCAATATCAACTGCTTTAACGCAATTTTCGATATTTCTAGCAGAAGCCGTTCTTCCAATAATAATATTGAAGTTACCATCCAATCTACGACCAGCCATTCCAAGAGGATCAGTTATTCCTTTATCCTTATCGACCACATAATCTTGTGGAATTACATGAAGGATTTGCTCTCCAACCTGGATTGGAATTCTAAAATTCTCTTTCAGAATTGTATCTATATCTTCCTGAGTAATAATTTCAGAACTGTTCTGGATATATTTAAACTGACGGTTTTTTAAGCTTCTAATATGCTGTCCAGCGATACCTACGTATGCCTTATCAATTTTAAGGTTTGTATTCTGCTGTAGTTTTTCTACTACTTCACGAATGGCATCAATCGTTTGGTTAATGTTTTGGATAACCCCTTTAACTACTCCTGTTGATTTGGTTTTCTCCAATCCGAGTATTTGAAGTTCTCCGTTGGATGTAACTTTCCCCGCTATGGCAACAATTTTTGTTGTCCCAATATCTATGGCTGCTATAATTTCGTTTGTGCTGTTCATCCTATCACCTTTTTGTACATACGACCTGATTTTCGTATTTCAAATTTATCTTTTTGTATTTGTTCCAACCTGCAGTTGAAAACCCATCTTTGTATAATGCATATAGCTTCGAAAATTTCCTTTCGAAGTTGTCAATTTTCCCCATCTCAATTTTTTGTCCGCCAACTCGGGGGATTAAAATGTATTCGCTATTCGAATCTACATAGATTTGATTGATTTGCGAAGACCAAAATTCATCTTTTGTAATAAAATTTACCAGTGGCATTAGATCGCTTTCAATCGTCTTATCTTTAATGTGACCAGAAACCACTAATACCCTTGATGTATAGCTCGAAGAGAGTGGCATACGCTTCCCTTCTTCGTCAATATAAAACCCTTTCCCTTTTAGTAATCTAACAACTGGTTTGCGTTGCTCAATCTCGAGATGTAAACATCCCTTTAGTGAAGTGAAAACTTCCGTATTTTTTACGGAAGGGATTTTGTTTATCACACGTTCTAATTGCTCTTTATTTATTTTGGTGGCTTGCTTACCAATTATGCCTGGGTGATTTTTTAATATGAGACTCTTGATTTCAGAGTCGCATATGAAATGTGTGTGCAGACTGTCTATAATATCTATATCAATACCAGTAACCAGTATGGCATCACTTTTTTTATTCACAAAAGTGAATGTAAAAATGATGTAGGCTAATAAAGCCAAAGTGATTAATATGGGCTTGATTTTTTTTAGCATTTTATTCTCTGATTCAAAACCTGTTCGATTGGTTCAACTAGCTTGTCGATATCACCTGCCCCCAAAGTTAATAATACTTCTATTTCGCTCTGTTCGATTTGTTTAATTAATTCATCCTTCGTGCAAATTCTACCTTTCTTTTTCATTTTACTAAGAATTAGCTTCGAGTCAACACCTTCTATTGGAAGTTCTCTAGCAGGGTAGATGTCGAGTAAGATTAGTTCGTCTAATAGATCTAAACTTTCTGCAAAACCATCTGCAAAATCGCGTGTTCTTGTAAAAAGATGAGGTTGGAAAATCCCAGTTATTTTTTTATTTGGATAGATCGCTTTAACCGATGAAATACTTTCCCAAAGCTCCTTAGGGTGATGTGCATAATCATCAATAAAAACTAAATTATCGCTCTTAATTCTATAATCGAATCTTCTTCGAACGCCTATGAAACTATTTAAAGCCAATCGAAGTTCTTCTTGACTTATTCCACATATTAATGCCACAGCACTCGCAGCAATTGCATTCTCAACATTTATTCGACCAGGGTAGGATAGTTCTAATTCTTTAATGCATCCATTAGGATGTATTAGATCGAATTGATATAAGCCATTAACGAGCTTTAAGTTTTTGGCATAAAAATCGGCTTCTTCCTCTAATGAATATGAGTAAAGATTGATGCCTGTTGGGTTTAATGGTAAACCTTTCTTATAAATTAGGTGACCACCTTTTTTAATCTGCCTAACGTATTCTTGAAATGTTTTTTCCAATTCTTCTTTTTCACCGTAGATATCCAAATGATCCGCATCCATTGAAGTAACAACCGCTACTTGTGGATGAAGTTGAAGGAATGATCTATCAAACTCATCAGCTTCTAAAACGACCCAAGGACTCTCTTTAGATAGAAGTAGATTTGTGTTGTAATTTCTTGCAATACCACCTAAAAAGGCATTGCAATCTAGAGCTGAATTTTTAAAAATATGAGCTGTTAAACTTGATACTGTTGTTTTACCATGAGTACCTGCAATACCAATTCCGTTTAGTGGATCTGATAAGAATCCTAGGACTTGAGCTCTTTTCATCAGAATGAATTCTTCTTTTTTGAAAAAAGATAATTGTTCGTGAATTGATGGAATTGCAGGAGTGTAAACTACTAAGGTTTCTTTTTTATTGAGATAGATTTCAGGAATCTGATCAACGTTATCGCTGAAAATAATACCTATGCCTTCTTTTTCTAATTCACCTGTTAGAAGAGTTTGTGTTTTGTCGTAGCCAAACACATTTTTCCCAATAGCCTTGAAATAACGCGCAATTGCACTCATTCCAATGCCTCCAATTCCTACAAAATAGATGTTTTTAAAATTCTCTATATTCATCGTTCCTCAACCTCTATATAAGTCAGTTTAAGTCTATGAGACCTAAATTTAATGCTTAATCATTTTTAATATCTCATCTGCAATTTCGTCTGCAGCATTTGGTTTTGCTAGTAAGGCAATTTTCTTTCTAAGAATTTCTAGCTCAGAATCCTTATTCAATAACAATAGGGCTTCATTAACTAACCTTTCTCTCGATTCAATATCTGGAATCATTATGGCTGCGTTTTGACTAACTAGAGCCATGGCATTCTTAGTTTGATGATCTTCAGAAACATTAGGTGATGGAACCAAGATACAAGCTTTCTTTACTAAGCATAGTTCCGAAATAGTTCCTGCTCCAGCTCTTGAAATAACAAGATCGGCTGCCGCATATGCTAAATCCATTCTAGCTAAAAAATCAGATACTTGAACGTTTTCAATATCAGCTTTAGCTAGTTTCTCTTTCATCTCTTTATGGTAAAACTTACCACATTGCCATATGACTTGAATATCCTTGTTTTTAAATGCTTCAATATTTTCAATGATGCTGTGATTGATGGTTCTGGCACCTAAACTGCCACCAACAACCAGCAAAGTCTTTTTGCTTGGATCAAGATTGAAGAATTGCTGAGCTTCTGGTCTTAAATTCTCAAGATTGGTTAAGTCTTTCCTCACAGGATTCCCAGTCATCAAAATTTTATCTGAAGGGAAAAATCGCTCCATACCTTGATAAGCCACACAAATTTTGTTTGCTTTCTTGGCTAATAATTTATTGGTGATTCCTGCGTATGAATTTTGCTCTTGAATTAAAGAAGGAATTCCCATTTTGTTTGCCGAATGCAATAAGGGACCACTTGCATAGCCACCAACACCGACTACAGCATCAGGTTTAAATTCTTTTATAATCTCTTTAGCCTTACGAAGGCTTTTAAATAATCGAGAGAAAAACGTAAGATTCTCTTTGCTAAAGTTTCTTTGTAAACCTCTAATTGGAAGTCCGATAATCTTGTAACCAGCAACAGGAACTTTTTCCATTTCCATTTTGCCATCGGCTCCAACAAATAAAATCTCTATATCGCTATGTTTAGCTTTTAAGGCATTGGCAATAGAAATTGCTGGAAAGATATGTCCACCAGTTCCACCTCCGCTAACTATTATTTTAATCTTCTGCATGATTTAATTCTTCTTGTTCTTTAACTGATCGGCTCACACTTAAAATCATTCCTAGAGCTGCACTGGTAAATATTAGTGAGGTTCCCCCCATGCTGACCAGAGGCAGCGGTTGGCCTGTTACTGGAATTAAATTAACAGAAACAGCCATATTGGTTAATGCTTGTGCAACGATACTTAGACTGAGTCCAATGACGAGGAAAGCTGGAAAGGTTCGATCACATTTCCGGACAATGGAGCCTGCCCTATATATTAGGAATAGGTAAAGGGCTAGAACTCCGAATCCGCCTATCCATCCTAACTCTTCAAGTATGATTGCATAAATAAAATCAGAGTAGGGATGAGGTAAAAAATTTCGTTGATTACTATTACCTGGTCCTTTCCCAATTATACCTCCTGAAACGACTGCTATTTTTGCCTGATCGACTTGATAGTTACGATCATTACTAGTTTTTTTCTCACCCATGCCAGCGAAATTCAAAATTCGATTTCGGACAGTGTGTATACGGCCAAAGCTGTCTGGTAAGAAAGGCGCTATTATGAGTAAGATAATGATAAGGCCTAAGCCAGCACCCATTGTTCCAAGGAGATACTTGGCGCCTATTCGACCTATAAACATTAGCATTAAGCAGATGCCTCCTAATAGTGCTGAAGTAGAAAAGTCATCGAGAAATATTATACCGCATACAACGCCTATTGCAGCAATTATTTTCCAGAAAGCTTCTTTTTGACATTCACTATCGGTTTGGAATTTTGAGAGTATCCGGGAGACAAATAAAATTAAAGATAGTTTAGCCAATTCAGATGGTTGAAAGTTAAAACCTATTCCGGGAATCGTAATCCATCTTGATGCTTGGTTAAGATTTACCCCAACAATTTTTGCCAATAATAACATGCCAATAGCGACGACTAAGCCCATGTTGGCCCAGCTTGAATAATACTTGTATGGTATTTTATGAGTAATATAAATTATAATATAACAAACGAATAAAAGAAACAATTGCTTGATGAAAAAATAGGACGTATTTCCTCCTCTAACCTTATATGCTAAGGTTCCAGTAGAACTGTAGACTACCAATAGCGAAATGATGGAAAGTAGAAATATAATGATCCATATCACCTTATCGCCTTGTAATTTAAAATTGTTGACAAATCGTCCCATTTGATTCTATCTATAATTTTCGAACTTCTTCTTTAAATTGATTGCCTCTATCTTCGTAACTTTTGAACAAATCGAAACTTGCACATGCAGGAGATAAAAGAACTGTAGCTTCTTCATTAGCTAATTCATAAGCTATTTTCACAGCATCATGCATCGATTGTGTATCTACAATTGTATCGATAGCACCATCAAAGGCTTTATGGATTTTTGAATTATCTACGCCTAAGCACACGATAGCTTTTACTTTTTCTTTAACTAAGTCGATCAACTCAGAATAGTCATTCCCTTTATCAACACCACCAACAATCCAGACAGTTTCGTCGTTCATGCTTTCAAGAGCATACCATGTTGAATTGATATTGGTAGCTTTTGAATCATTTATGAATTCAACACCACGAACATTTGGTAGGATCTCAAGGCGATGTTCTACACCTTCAAAATCACTTAAACTTTCTCTAATAACTTCTTTACGGATACCAAGAATACTTCCAGCAATTCCTGCAGCCATTGAATTATAAGTGTTGTGCTTTCCTTTTAGGGAAAGTTCAGTTTGTTTCATATTAAGATTGATATTTTCATTCTTAATAATTAATTCATCATTTTTCAAACTTGCTCCCTTTGGTAAACACTCATAAATACTAAATGGATGCTTTTGAACTTGCACTGATATTTGTTGAAGCTCTTTTGTTATAATTTCGTCATCATGACAGAAAATAAAAGCATCATTCTCAGTCTGATTTTGAATAATCCTGAACTTTGAATCGATATAATTTTCCATTTTATAATCGTAACGATCTAGATGATCAGGCGTGATATTCATTAGAATGGCAATATCAGCCTTGAACTGTTGCATACCGTCTAGTTGAAAACTACTTAGCTCAACTACATAGTGACTGTAGTCACTTTCAGCAACCTGACGAGCCAAACTGTGACCAATATTACCAGCCAATCCTACATTTATACCTGCTTTTTTAAGCATGTGATAAATAAGCAGTGTTGTAGTGGTTTTACCATTACTCCCTGTGATACAAATCATCTTTGCATCCGAGTAACGTCCAGCAAACTCAATTTCTGAGATTACGGGAATATTTAAATCGTTAAGCTTTTTTATGAGTGGAGCAGTATCTGGAATGCCAGGGCTTTTAACGACCTCAATGGCTTCTAAAATACGCTCTTCACTATGTTTTCCTTCCTCGAAAGGAATATTGTATTCGTTCAGAATTTTGCTGTAGCCTGCCGTGATTTGCCCTTTGTCGGAGACAAATACATTAAAGCCTTTGCTTTTAGCTAGTATAGCTGCACCAACTCCACTTTCTCCAGCACCTAATACAACTATGGTTTTCTGACTATTCATTTATCTTATTTTAAGGGTCACGATTGTGATTACTGCCAAGAAAATACCGATAATCCAAAATCGAGTTACAATTTTAGGTTCAGGATATCCCTTTAATTGATAATGGTGGTGAAGAGGTGCCATCCTAAATATTCGACGACCTTCACCATATTTTTTTCGGGTGTATTTAAACCACGATACTTGCATCATTACAGAAACATTCTCTACCAAGAAAATTCCGCATAGTACTGGTATTAATAGTTCTTTATGAATGATAATTGCTAAGACTGCAATTATACCTCCTAATGAAAGACTACCTGTGTCGCCCATGAAAACCTGAGCAGGATAGGAGTTGTACCAAAGGAAACCAATTGTAGACCCAATAAATGCTGCAATGTATACAACCAATTCTCCTGAGTGAGGAATGTACATGATATCTAGATAACTGGCATAAACCAAGTGACCAGAAAGGTAAGCTAAGATACCGAGTGTTGCTCCAATAATTGCTGAAGTTCCTGTGGCAAGACCATCTAATCCATCAGTCATATTAGCACCATTGGAAACAGCTGTTACAATAAATATGGTAACAATTATAAAGAGTATCCAAGCTAGGATTCCTGAATATTCACCTCCCCAACGAACTAAGTCTTCATAGTCGAACTCGTTGTTTTTAAAGAATGGAATAGTCGTTTTAGTTGATTTTATGTCGTGGGTCATTGCTGTCGAATTAGCACGATCAGCTGTAAAGCCTTCATCAACAATCTCAGTTTGAGTTCCAATGTCATAAATGCTCGCTTTTTCACGAATTACGACATCATCATTCATATATAAAGTTAGACCTACGATTAGACCTAAACCTACTTGTCCTGCAATTTTGAAACGGCCCTTAAGGCCTGCTTTGTCTTTTTTGAAAACTTTGATGTAATCATCAATAAAGCCAATTAATCCTAGCCACACAGTGGTGATTAGCATTAGGATAATGTAAATATTATCAAGTTTAGCGAATAATAAAACAGGAACAAGAATAGAAATTAGAATAATCAGTCCACCCATAGTTGGTGTCCCTTTTTTCTCCATTTGTCCAGCAAGACCAAGGTCTCTTACAATTTCGCCAATTTGTTGCTTCTGCAGATAGTAAATGATTCTTTTTCCAAATACAGTGGCAATTAAGAGTGAAGTAATGATACTCAATGCAGCACGAAATGAAATATAATCAAACATTCCAGCTCCTGGAAAATCTAACCCGTCTAGGTATTTAAATAGATAATATAACATACTTATTGATTGAATATTTCGTTAATAATTTCTTTGTCATCGAAATGGTGCTTTACACCATTAATCTCTTGATAATCTTCATGCCCTTTTCCTGCCACAAGAATGATATCGTCTTTTTTTGCAAGCATAATAGCTGTGCGAATAGCCTCTCTTCTATCCGAAATAGCTAGTACTTTCCTTAAATTTTCAGCAGAAATACCTTCTCTCATTTCTGTGATAATTGTGTCTGGGTTTTCCGAACGAGGATTGTCAGATGTTAAAATCACCTTGTCGCTATATTCGGCACTAATCTTTCCCATTGGTGGACGTTTGGTTTTGTCTCTATCCCCACCAGCACCCACAACTGTAATGACAGTTTCGTTTCTAGTGCGAAGTTGGTCAATGGTAAGTAATACATTCTTTAGTGCATCTGGTGTGTGTGCATAATCCACAATTGCCATTATACCATCTGGAGAAATAATGCTTTCGAAACGACCTGCTACAGATTTTAGCTCACTCATTTTCGTGAGGATTTCTTCTTTAGATTGGTCTAGAAGTCTGGCAGCTGCATAAACTGATAAAAGGTTATGAGCATTAAAATCACCAATAAAATTTGTCCATAGTTCAACACCATCCATCTCTAATAACATACCATTGAAATGCTTTTCAAGAATTTGACAACGGTAATCTGCAAAAGCTCTTGTAGAATAGGTGAATTTGTATGCTTTTGTGTTTTGCAAAACAATTTTCCCATTCTTATCATCTGCATTGGTAACAGCAAATGATTTATTACCCAATTGATCGAAAAAGCCTTTTTTTGCTCTTAGATATGCATCAAATGTTTTGTGATAATCAAGATGATCGTGAGTAAGGTTGGTGAATATACCTCCCTTGAAATTTAAAGCCCGAGTTCTGTGTTGATCTACCGCATGTGAGCTTACTTCCATGAAGCAATAGTCACAGCCTTCTTCAATCATATCATTTAATAACTTCGATATCTGAATGGCATCAGGGGTTGTATGTGTGGCTTTAACTTCTTTTGTGTCAATATAATTTGTAACCGTAGAGAGTAGTCCTACTTTATAGCCTAGCTTTCTGAAAAGATCATAAAGTAAGCTAGCAACAGTTGTTTTGCCATTAGTGCCAGTAACACCTACAAGCTTTATATGATCTGATGGGCAGTCGTAAAAATTGTGTGCTAATGTAGAAAGTGCTTTTGATGTATCCTCTACTTTAATGTAAGTTGTATTTTGACGGGTATTTTCTGGTAGACGCTCACATAAGATGGCTTTGGCACCTTGTTCGATAGCTTTAGATATAAAATTATGACCATCTGATTGTGTTCCAACCTGAGCAATAAAAAAATCTCCTTCCTCCACTTTACGTGAATCGAAATGTAGCTCTTTGATCTCAATATTGAGTTCGCCTACACTTTCTATTATATCGATGGATTTTAATAAATCCTTTATGTTTTTAGTCATCTTAATCATCTTTTATATATGATATAGGTCTTCTGCTTTTCTTAGGATAATTCTATTTTAATTCTAGTACCAGATCGGAAATTTGAACCTGGACGAATTGACTGTTTTTTCACTGAGCCAAAACCACTAGTTGTAACTTTCAATCCTGCATTTTCTAGAATATATAGAGCATCTTGCAATCCCATTCCTTTTACATTAGGAACTAAATGGTTGCTTATCGTTCTGTTTTTGTATTTGATAATAGAATCTTGACGTGATGTTAAAACCCAATCGCTATAAACATCTCGATCATCAATCGATACATCAAGTTCTTTAAAAACTTTGTCCAAGTCATCCCTGTGCCCATTTAATGAAATAGGTACTTTTGTTTCTAGAACCTGTTCATCATGTTTTGGAGGATGCATGGCGTATGTCATTGCGTAAACCTTATCAGCAATTGTTTTGAAGACTGGCCCTGCAACTTGATTTCCATAGAAACCTTTCTTTTTATCGGGACTATTGATAACAACAATGCACGAGTATTTAGGAGCATCAGCTGGGAAATAACCTGCAAATGAAGCTTGATATACTTTGTGTCCGTAACCCTTATTCTTGTCAGCTATTTGAGCTGTTCCTGTTTTACCTGCAATGCTATAACTCGAATTCTTAAGATTTGTTGCTGTTCCTCTTAAAACTACCCCTTCGAGCATAGATTGTACTTTTCTGAGAGTCTCTTTTGAGCACAGGCTACTTTTCAAGACTTCTTCATCAAAATGCTGCAATACTTTTCCATGATATTTAATCTCATGAACAAACATAGGTTTCATCATTTTGCCATTGTTCGCGATAGCATTGTAAAAACTCAATGTTTGTAGAGGAGTTTGCTGAACTTCGTATCCGATTGACATCCACGGAAGCGAGATTCCTGACCAGCCTTCTTCGCCAGGGAATTTAATTTTTGGTAGACCTTCGCCTTTAATGTCCAATTCTAAGGTTTTGTTCAGCCTGAAATGATATAAGCGATTAATGAAATCGCGAGGTCTATCCTTGTAAAATTGATTAACAAGTTTTGAAATACCAACGTTAGAAGATTTTTCAAAGGCTTCTTGAACGCTAATAGTTCCATAGCCACCAATATGAGAGTCACGCATTTTATCGCGATAGAAACGATGAATACCGTTTCCTGTTTCGATTGAATCCGTTGGTTCTACATAACCATCCTCAAGTAAAGCCATCATCGATGCCAGTTTGAATGTAGATCCTGGTTCAGTTGCTTCACCAATGGCATAGTTGTAAATTTCTAGATACCGGTTTTTCTTTCTATCTAATCCTAAATTGGCGATTGCTTTTATAGCTCCTGTTTCAACTTCCATTAGTATTGCTGTACCATGATCGGCATGATATTTCTGAAGTTGTTGTAAGAGTGCCGTTTGTGCAACATCTTGAAAATTGACATCGATGGTTGTGATAATATCGTTTCCATCTTTAGGATCAGCTTGGTTGACAGGAAGCCATTTGCCCGACATCTTTTGCATCATTGAGATACCATTAATACCTTTTAGTTCACTTTCAAACAAACCTTCAAGTCCTACTTTCCCAATTAATTCATCCCCATTCCCTTTGTTCAAATAACCAATTGTACGACTAGCGAGATTGATATGAGGTTGAACTCTTTTACTTTCATGTAGGCAGATTAAACCTCCTTTGTTTGATGATAATCTGAAAAGTGGGAATGTTTTTATTTGTTTTAGTTCGTTGTAATTCACTTTTCGATGATTAATCAAAACGTATCGGTTTCTTTTAGAGTGGAATTTGGCATCCCAAAGTTGTCTGCGGTAATTAGATTTGCTTTTATCTTTAAAGAATTTCGACAAACAAAGAGCTAATGAATCAACTTTTTTCTTGAAAAGATCATTTGTTAATCCAGGCGCTTGAAAGTCCATTCGTAACTCGTAGTAGGGGATAGAACTTGCTAAAAGACGACCATCTGCCGCACAGATGTCTCCCCTGTTAGCATAAACGGTAATATCTTTTTTGCTGATGGATTGCGCACGACCTCTCCATTCGTCCCCCTCGAAAACTTGCAGGTAAACCACTCGGCTTACCACACAGAATGCGAAAAGTACAATTAGAGTGTAACAGACGCCCACTCGCCACATGATGTCGTTTTTTATTTGCACAGTATTACTCTTCTAAATAGATTTTTATTGGAGGCTCAGTTGACTCAATCAAATCAAGACCCTCTTTTTCTACTCTTTTTACAACTTCTGATTGCTTACTCATATACATCAATGCTGATGCAGTTGTTATGGATTCAAAGCGTAATTCCTTTAGCTCTTTTTCAAGGCTTATCATATCTCGATAGACACGTTCAGAATGATATCGGTTACTGATGTAATAGATACTTAGGATAGCAATGAAAAGAATAAAAGGGAGGTGGTGTACAACCACATCCTTTGATAAGACACTTCCCGAAATGATATCCTTAAAAGATCCCGATGGGGTTTCTTTTATTTCTTCTTTTGGGCTAATGAAGTCTTTATATTTTTTCTTGAATCCAAACATTCTTGTCCTCTTTGAATGATTCTAATTTGTTCTTGGTTGAGCGATTCTAAGTTTTGCGCTTCGCGACCTGTTGTTTAGCTCTAATTCTTCTTCGCTAGGAAGAATGATTTTTCTGTTAACAGCTTCAAGAGGTGCATTGGTTCTGCCATAGAAATCTTTTTCGGCTCCTCCGGCAAACTTTCCATCTCTAATGAAATTCTTTACTAATCTATCTTCAAGCGAATGGTACGTGATAACTACTAATCTTCCATCTGGTTTCAATGCCTCAGGAATTTGATAAAGCATATCTTTCAAAGCATCCATCTCAGCATTAACTTCGATACGTAAAGCTTGAAAAACTTGTGCCCAATATTTATGCTCCTTAAATTTTGGAGTACATGGCAGAATAACTTCTTTTAGCTGTTGAATCGTTTTGAACTCATTATCTTCACGATGTGCAAGTATTAAGCGAACTAATTTTCCTGGATTTTTAACTTCTCCGTAATATTTGAATACTCTAAACAGCTCATCAGACGAATAGGTGTTTAGGAGATCGGCTGCATTAAACTCAGCACTCTGATTCATCCTCATGTCCAAGTCGCCATCGAAGCGGAATGAGAACCCACGTTCTGCAACATCAAACTCATGAGACGATACACCTAAGTCAGCAAGGATGCCATCAACTTTTTCGTGACCAATATATTTCAGAAAATTCTTGAAGTATCTGAAGTTATGACGAATGAAAATAAATCGTTCATCATCAATGATATTTCTTTCTGCATCAATATCCTGATCGAAGCCAATAAGCTTTCCAGTTGTAAGGTGTTTGATTATCTCTCTTGAATGGCCTCCTCCTCCGAAGGTCAAGTCGACATATACCCCATCTGGTTTTATGTCTAAAGCTTCAATGCTTTCGTTTAAAAGTACGGGTACGTGATATGATGTCATGCCATATGATATTACAATATTTGAAAATAAACTCTATTTGGTATTTGGCTTATAAAGCCATGTTATCTCCTAGAATGTCGTTTGCCAATTGGTTGAATTCCTCTTGGTTCATTCCAGAATCATTGTATTTTTTCGTATCCCATATTTCTATTTTGCCATCTTGTCCAACAAGAGTCAATCCGTTAGATAAGTTGGTGTCAGAGAAAATTTTTTTTGGGATCAAAATCCGACCATTACCGTCGATTTGTATTTCAGCTGTTCCTCTATAAAACTCTCTTAAGAAAGTAGCGTGCTTGCGATTGAATGGGTTTAATCGACTCCGAATCATTGCTAGTTGCCTGTTCCATTCCGAAGAGGGAAAGAGATCAAGACAGTCTTCATATAGATTTTTTCGCAGAACAAACCTATCTTCGGAAGAAGCTGCTAGCAACTTTCGAAATGCAGAGGGGAGAAGTACTCGTCCCTTTGCGTCTAGTTTGCATGGATAATCACCTATGAATGTTAGCATTGACAATATTGGTTTGTAAATGTAAAAGTAAGAAATTTTCGAACCACTTTCAACCACTTTCAACCACTTTGGTGCGATTGTTGAAAACTTTTTGATTTGAGGTTTTTATTTGTTGCTGGTTAGGCTTGTTGGGTAGGCTATATCTTTGGTTTTCTAAAACTTAGTTTTGATGATGCGTTAAGACTTTGTGCCAGTTTTAATATGTTGTTTGTAAAACTGGATCTTAAATTGATTTTGGATGAGGATAAGATTTTCTTTTTGTTATTTTTACTCATTCAAAATAATATTCAGCAGCTCTAAACCTTAGAATGGCTGCAAAAGTATAAAAATAATTGGCATGAAGAAATTAGTAAATTATGGGTTTGTAGTAAGTTTTATATGGATAGGTTTTATACTGTCTATCAGTTTTATGGAGGCTTGGGTTAAGTTCAGAGCTGAGAGTCTTGACTTGCCTACTGCTCTTGATGTAGGAAGACATGTTTTTAGTGCATTGAACGGCGTTGAGCGCGTGTTTTCAGTTTTTCTTATGGTGGTCGTTTTTTATAGATACACAGATAAGATTATTGTGGCAACTGGAGTTTTAATTTTTACTTTTATTGTGGCTCAGTCGGGTTATTTGTTGCCTGAGTTGAATGAGAATGCCCAATTGATAATTCAAGGGATGCAGCCTGAAAAAAGTTCGGTTCATATGATGTATGGCGTTATGGAGGTTCTGAAGTTGGCGGCTTTGTTTGTTCTCGGATTGAGGCAGGTTAAATTGTTTAAAGAGAATTAGGACTTAGAGGAAATAAAAGTAAGCTTTGTGTTTACCAAAATCCTGATTGTGGAAAAATGTCCTTTGTGTCGTTCCGAAAACACTTCGTTTTATTACGAAGGAGAATCTCGTGAGTACTATTCTTGCATAGATTGTGGGCTTGTTTTCGTACCTAAGGTGTTTTTTATTACGTATAAAGCTGAGAAAATTAAATATGATCAGCATGAAAACTTACCTGATGATTTGGTTTATCAAGACTATCTGAAACAAATTATGAACCCCGTTCTTGATAGAATATCAGAAGGGGATTGTGGTTTGGATTTTGGAAGTGGCCCTGGTCCAACTTTATCAAAGATGTTCGAGTCTCGAGGATTTCAAACTGATATTTATGATGCTTTCTATGCTCCCAATGAAGTGGTGTTTAGTAAATCTTATGATTTTATTACTTCTTGTGAAGTGGTAGAGCATCTTCATAAGCCACAAATGGAGCTCGATCGTTTATTTAGTTTGTTGAGATCTGATGGAGTTTTGGCTATAAAAACCCAATTTTTGCCTTCGAAAGATGAGTTCCCGGATTGGTATTACAAGAGGGATATGACTCATGTCTGCTTTTTCTCGGAGCAATGTTTTAAATTCTTGGCAGATAAGTGGAATTCAGAAATGGTTTGTATTAAACCTAATATAGTTCTCTTTATTAAAATATTGAGATAGCGAGAATAATTATATTATTCCATAATAGCATATTAAAGGGCTAGCTGATTATTTCAGCTAGCCCTTATTTTTATGTGGGATCTTGCGTTTTATTAAAAAATAAACCTCTTGAGCTTATTTAGACTTATGATGGATTTCTCAATATGGGTGTTTCTCATAGATATTTGAGATGGATTGGTCTTATCTTTAGAATCTTGTAATAGTTTGTAGTGATTTTGAATCCAAAATTTAAAAATATGAGATCTCTTTTTTTATTCGTAGCCAGTTTGTTGTTTGTCTTCCAGTCTCATTCTCAGGAAATGATGCAGTGGAGAGGTGTTGATCGTGATGGTAAGTATGATACTAAAGATTTAATGAAGAAGTGGCCTGAAGCTGGCCCAAAGTTATTGTGGAGTTTTGATGCTTTAGGTGATGGACATGCGTCGGCTACAGTAACAGACGATATTGTATATACTGGAGGTGTTGATGGAGATCAAGGTTTCATTATTGCATTTGATCATTCAGGAAAGCAGTTGTGGAAAAAGAACTACGCGAAAGAGTGGATGGATAATTATGATGGTGTAAGAGGTACGCCTTTATTGAATGATGGTCTTTTGTATATGATGAGTGGTCATGGTGAATTAGTGGCTATGTCTGCGAAGAATGGTGAGAAAGTTTGGTCTAAAAATATGCTAACAGAATATGGTGGTAGAAACCTACGTTTCGGAATGACTGAAAATCTTTTAATTGAAGGTGATATGTTATTCTGTACTCCAGGTGGTGAAGAGACTAATGTAATTGCAGTAAATAAAAAGACTGGTGATTTGATATGGAAAACAAAAGCAATGGGCGAGAAGTCAGCTTATTGTTCTCCTTTACTAGTTAAGCGAGGAAATCGCTCACTTATGGTAACGCATACAGGTAGCTCAATTATTGGAATTGATATCCAGAATGGAGAAATGCTTTGGAGTTTCGAACATAAGAACCTGTATGACATTCATCCAAATACACCTTTGTATAAAGATGGAGAATTATTTTGTTTTAGTGGCTATGGAAAAGGTGGCGTAATGCTTCAATTATCTGAAGATGGATCGTCAGTGAAAGAATTATGGCGAAATACATTTGTCGATAACCAAATGGGAGGTGCTGTTTTAGTCGATGGTAAAATTTATGTATCAGGACATGAAAACCGCATGTGGTATTGCATCGATTGGAAAACAGGTGAGGAAGTTTATTCGTCAAAGGCAATAGTTAAAGGAAGCGTTATTTTTGCTGATGGCATGTTGTATTGCTATGGCGATAATGGCGAAATCGGTTTAATCGATATCAAAAATGGTGAATTCAATAAGGTGAGTTTCTTTAGAGTTCCAATGGGTACTAAACAACATTGGGCGCATTTAGTGATTCACAACAACCGAATGTATGTGCGACATGGTGGTGCTTTTATGGTTTATGAAATTTAGGATCAAATATGAATCAATCTGTAGTCTTAATAAGACTCAATCTTAATATTGTTTTTCTTTAGATTAATTAAGAATTATTTCTTGTTAACTGGATGTTAACGAGCTTTTTATTTATTAAAATCACTTGTGAAATTGATAAATTTGAAACACCTAGTACTTCATTCTGAGAATAAAGAAGATAAAAAACACAAAAATGAAACGACTGTTTTTACTTGGCCTGGTTGCCATCACGGTTTTTACCCAATGTAACTCTCCAAAACAAAAAAGCGAATGGCGCGGACCAAATCGGACAGGAGTTTATAATGAAACAGGTTTGCTAAAAAAATGGCCTAAGGATGGACCAGAGATGTTGTGGTCACTGGTTGATATACCGAAAGGTTATTCTTCAGTTGCAGTAGTGAACGATGCTGTTTACCTAACAGGGATTAAAGATTCAATGGATGTTTTGATGGCTGTTGATATGAAAGGTCAACTTAAATGGCAAGTGCCTTATGGTCGTCGTTGGGATAGCACATTCCCTGATAGTCGTTGTACACCAACTATTGAGAATGATAGAATTTATCTTTCTAGTGGTAAAGGTGATTTAGCTTGCTTGAATGCTCTAACAGGAGATATTTTTTGGCAAGTGAAAGCTAGTGAAGAATTCGAAGGAACCTATGGTCAGTGGGGAATATCGGAATCTCTTTTGCTACACGATGATCTTGTTTATTATACACCTGGTGGACCTAAAACAACTATGATTGCCTTGAATAAAAACACGGGTGAAGTTGTTTGGCAATCTAAGAGTTTAAATGATAACCCAGCCTATGTGTCACCTCTTATGGTTGATCGCAATGGAACAAAACTTATTGTTACTGTAACGGAAAACAATATTATTGGCGTTAATCCTGAGAGTGGTGAAATCATCTGGACTTTTGATTACGCGAAATATGCTGGTGGAGAATGGAAGGCGAATATTCAAACTAATACACCTCTTTATCACAACGGGAAAATCTTTGTAACTAATGGTTACGATCACAATTCTGTAATGCTCGATCTAAGTGAAGATGCATCTTCAGTGAAATTGGTTTATGTTGACTCTCTATTAGACGTGCATCATGGTGGAGCGGTTCGTTTAGGCGACTACGTTTATGGCGCTAACTGGGTACACAACAGAATGGGTAAATGGGTTTGTCTAGAGTGGGAAACAGGAAGGCCAATGTACGAAACTGAGTGGGAAAACAAAGGTTCTATTATTTCTGCAGAAGGTATGTTGTATTGTTACGATGAGAAAGGTGGGAATATAGCTTTGGCTAAAGTAAGTCCTGATGGTTTTAAGGTGATTAGCACTTTTAAAGTGCCATTGGGAAAAGGTCCACACTGGTCGCATTTAGTGATAAAAGATGGCATTATGTATGTACGTCACGAAGATGCCTTGATGGCTTATAATATTAAAGCATAGCCTGCATTTCTATGAATAAAAAATCCTTAAATATTATTTTCCTGACTTTGGCAATTGTAATTGCTGTGTCAGTTTTTGTTTTTTGGTTGAGATACGATCCAGTTCAAAATTTTTCAGCAAGTGTGCCTGGTTTGGATAATCGTCCAAAAGCTGGAAGCATAGTTGTTGATGAGGTGAATATTGGAGAGAAATTCAAATCATATATTGAGCATGCTTCAAGCTTAACTGGAAAATGGACTCAGTTTAGAGGTGCTGATTTTGATAATATCTCTAAGGAAGAAATCAAACTTGTAGATAAGATTGGGCCTGAGCCTAAAATTCTGTGGAAACAAGATTTGGGTGAAGGACATGCTGCACCAGTTGTGTATAACGGGAAAGTTTATTTGCTTGATTACGATGAGGTGAAAAAAGCAGATGTCCTTAGATGTTTTTCTTTGGAGAGTGGTGAAGAGATATGGAAACGATCGTATAAGGTTCATGTGAAGAGAAATCATGGTATGTCGAGAACCATTCCTGCAATTAACGATAAATATATTGTGAGTATGGGCCCCCGTTGCCATGTGATGTGTGTGGATCCTGAAACAGGTGATTTTTTGTGGGGACTCGATTTAGTCAAGGATTACCAATCTGATGTTCCTTTTTGGTACACAGGGCAATGTCCGGTTATCGATAATAATGTAGCCATAATTGCACCAGGAGGAAAATCTCTTTTGATTGGTGTTGATTGTGAAACAGGAAAAGTTTTGTGGGAAACGCCTAACCCTGATGGATGGAAAATGTCTCATTCATCTGTAATGCCAATGGAACTTGATGGAAAGAAAATGTGGGTTTATGCAGCAGTAGGTGGGATTTGTGGTGTATCAGCCGAAGGCGACGATCTTGGGGAAATTCTATGGAAGACAAAAGATTTTTCTCCTTCAGTAGTTGCTCCATCGCCCTTGATTTATGATGATGGGAAAGTGTTTATGACTGCTGGATATGGAGCTGGAGGGGCTCTCTTTCAAGTGAAGAAAATGGGTGAAACATATCAGGTTGAAACCTTACAAAAATACAAGCCCAAAGACGGAATGGCATCCGAACAACAGACGCCAGTTTTATATAAAGGACGCATGTTTACTATCCTACCGAAGGATGCAGGTGCAATGCGTAATCAATTTGTATGTAGCGATCCTAACGATTGTACAAAGATATTGTGGACAAGTGGTAAGACTGATCGTTTTGGTTTAGGTCCTTACTTAGTAGCCGATGGTAAATTCTTTATCCTAAAAGATAATGGTGAATTAACCATTGCCAGAGCTTCTACTGAGAAATTTGAATTGCTAGATAAAGTGAAGCTTATAGATGGCCATGATGCTTGGGGACCGATGGTGATAACGGATGGTCGATTGTTGATGCGAGATTCAAAACACCTGCTTTGTATTGACTTGCGTGCAAACTAATATTGGACTTTGAAAAAACGAGATATGAAAAACAAATTGACATTAATATTTTCGATTGTACTCCTTCTTTTATTGGTAGGTTTAATTGCAGGTGACTTGTTTTTTGAGAAACCAAAACCTCAACAAAATATCTATGAATATGATCTTAAAGAATTGAGGAAGGTTGATTCTTCATTAATTGCTTACAAGGAAGTGTCATCTTTTAAAATTAATTCCGAATCTGTTTTTGGACTTGCATTAGATGCGGAAGATAGAATCTATGTGAGTGGAACTGATAAGCTTTGGATCTTTGATTCACAAGGACAGGTACAATCGAGTATGAAAGTTAGAGGAAATGCTCACTCTGTTAGTATTTCTGAATCAGGAAATATCCTTTTAGGTGTTGGAAATAGAGTTGATGTTCGTAAGCCAAACGGTGGATTAAATAACAGTTTTCAAATTAAAGGAGCAAAAGCCTATATCAGCAGTATAGCTGAAAAGGATGGTGTTGTTTATATAGCGGATGCGGGACAGAAAATCGTTCATCAGTATACAATAGATGGAAAGAAGATCAATATTATTGGAGCCAAGAATCTTGAAAAAGGGATTAGAGGTTTTGTGATTCCGAGCCCCTATTTTGATCTCATGTTTGGTCGTCAAGGTGAGCTTTGGGTTGTGAATCCTGGTCGACATGCTCTGGAGGCTTATAATGAAAAAGGAGATTTGATATCAACTTGGGAACGCACATCAATGCAAATTGATGGTTTTGGTGGTTGTTGTAATCCAAGTCATGTGGCCATGTTATCTGATGGTTCATTTGTGACAAGTGAAAAGGGATTAGAAAGAATAAAGATTCATTTACCATCAGGCGATTTTAAATCGGTTGTTGCAGCTCCCAGTCAATTTGATGCGGGAACTACAGGATTGGATTTAGCAGTAGATTCTAATGATAGAATCATTGTTTTAGATCCATCAAGAAAAATGGTTAGAATTTTTGAGTTAAAAGAAATAGAGTGATTCAAACGAATTTAAATAATCTAGGATTCACTTGAGAGAGAATAAAATAAGATGGATAGAAGAAAATTTTTACACAATATAGGACGAGGAACAATTTTAAGTGCATTGGCAATTTTTTCAGGAACAATGGTTTATAGAAGCATAAATTCTGAAGGCAGCTGTGACTTCGATTTTGTATGTCGTAATTGTAGAAAAGTTAAAGGCTGTGGTTTACCTGATGGTGTTGACTATAAGAAGAAAAATTCGATACAATAATTTGTAGAAGAATGAATGATAAAGGAAAAAATAGAAGAGATTTTATAAACACTTGCTTTCGCTTTGCGGCAGGAGCAAGCTTGGTTGGGGTGACAGGTGTCTTGGCTCATAAAACGGTATCAGGTAATACCCTTTGGCAAATTGATACCACAAAGTGTACTCAATGCGGACGTTGTGCAACCTCTTGCGTGGTGACTCCATCTGCAGTGAAATGTATTCACGTTTACGATATGTGTGGCTATTGCGATTTATGTGGCGGCTACCTTCGTCCTAATGTGAAGAATATTACAACTGGTGCTGAAAATCAACTTTGCCCAACTGGCGCAATTAAAAGAAAGTATATCGAAGATCCATTCTTTGAGTACGAAATAATCGAAGACTTATGCATTGGCTGTGGCAAATGTGTGAAAGGTTGTGGAGCTTTTGGAAATGGATCACTCCAGTTGCAGGTAAGTCACGATTTATGTGTGAATTGCAATCAATGTGCCATTGCTCGTGATTGTCCTTCTGATGCATTTTCACGTGTGCCAGCTGACGAGCCGTATAAGTTTTCAGGCTTTAAAAAAGAAAAGAAAGGCTAACCTAATTCAATACCTTAAACAGATTTCTTAATGTCAGAAATTTTAAAATACTTAACACAAACCTGGAATCTAAAGAAGCTTGTCACTCTGCTTTCTTTATTTGTTTTGATGATGACTTCAGGTTTTCCACTTTTAGCTCAACAGCAGCGTTTCCCAAAACCAGAGTTTGAGTCGGGCTACACACAACCAGTCACATCAATGCCTGAGGCAAGAGCTGACTTTTTCGCATGGTTTGATGTTTTAATTCTCATCCTAGCTCTTTCTCTAATAACTTGGTTGATCTTAAAGAAACGATCGCGAAGAGGTGTTTTGGCAGTTTCGGTTTTCTCAATTTTATATTTTGGCTTTTTTCGTGAAGGCTGTATATGTTCAGTGGGATCTTTGCAGAATGTAACCTTAGCTCTCTTCCAACCCGAATATAGTATTCCGCTATCTGCAATGGCATTTTTTATCATCCCATTGGTTTATACTTTGTTTTTTGGACGAACATTTTGTGCTGGAGTTTGTCCTTTAGGAGCTATACAAGATGTGTTGTTATTACATCCTGTAACAATGAAAACTTGGTTGCAAAAAGTCTTGGGTTTAATTCCCTATATCTATTTAGGTTTGTCTGTTTTGTATGCTGCAACAGCTACCGATTTTATTATTTGCAGATACGATCCTTTTGTAGGGATTTACCGATTCGATGCTACCTTCTTCATGTTTAGCATAGGGGCAATTTTTCTTTTGTTGAGTGCTTTTGTCGCTCGACCTTATTGTCGTTTCTTTTGCCCATATGGCGTGTTATTAAATTGGATGAGTCGATTCTCAAAACATCATCTGACTATTACGCCAAACAAATGTATTCAATGTCGTTTGTGCGAAGATTCATGCCCATTGGGAGCCATTAATAAGCCTGTACCAGTTAAGGTGATGGAAGATAGACCTTCGGCAACCAAACGATTTATAAAGCTGAGTTTGATTATTCCTGCATTAATGATTTTGGGAGGATGGACACTTTCTAATTTTCATGAAAACCTGGCTAAAGTAAATACCAAAGTTAGCTTGGCAAATGAACTGATGTTATTCAAACCAGATGCGATGTTACCATCTGTTGAAATTGAAGCTTTTAAAACAGCAGGGACCCCGGTTGAAGAATTGTATTCTGAGGCTGCGGTTATTGTAGAGCAATTTTATATTGGAGCTTGGATTCTGGGAGGCTTTCTAGGTTTGGTTTTCGGATTAACATTATCAAGCTTATCCGTATTCAAATATCGAGAGGATTACACGCCTGATAAAGGTGAATGTGTGAGCTGTGCTCGCTGTTTGAAATATTGCCCGGTAGAGAAATAGACTTGTAGTCCAGTGAGAAGCAGTTGGAGCCGACTTCAAAGCACTCGGAGCCGACTTCAGAGCACTTGGATCGTGACGAAATAGACTTGTAGTCCAGTGAGAAGCACTTGGAGCCGACTTCAGAGCAGTTGGAGCCGATTTCAGAGGACTTGGAGCCGATTTCAGAGCAGTTGGAGCCGATTTCAAAGCACTTGGATCCGATTTCAGAGGACTTGGAGCCGACTTCAAAGCACTTGGAGCCGATTTCAAAGCACTTGGATCCGATTTCAGAGGACTTGGAGCCGACTTCAAAGCACTTGGATCCGATTTCAGAGGACTTGGAGCCGACTTCAAAGCAGTTGGAGCCGATTTCAGAGCACTTGGATCCGATTTCAGAGGACTTGGATCCGATTTCAGAGCACCTGAAGTGTGACCAAATAGATTTGGAGTCTAACGAAATAATAGAATATCCTCTCAGAAGGGGTGAGAAAAATATTACTGTACTAATATTTCTAAAATAGATGAATACGAAATTTTCAAATAAACCAATCAACCTGTCTCTGTGGCGAGGTGTCGCTATTGTATCTGGTGTTTTTGCCATCTTAATTTGTGCTATGGTTATTGTCAATTACCTGCAAATTAATAAGGTTGATCCTGTTAATACCGAAGTGATTAATTCTTTGGTGGAACGATTGAACGATAATCCAAATGATGCGCAACTTCGAGAGCAAATCAGAGAAATGGATTTGTTGGTTCGTAAAGCATTTTTCACCAATCAATGGGAAGTAAGAACAGGAGCTTATCTTTTATTGCTTTCACTTATTGTGATGATAATTGCAATGCAGATTATGAGAATGGGCAAAAAGATTTTGCCTTCAGTCGATGAGGAGTACAGTCAAAATATAATTAGGTATCAGCAAAATGCTAGAAAATGGCTTAGTATTGGAGGCTCAGTTTTAGTTGTTGTAACTCTGATATTAGCTTTTGTTACGCATAAAGATATTGGTACACGATTTACCGATGCCGCAAAAATTGCAAAGGCAGAAACAGAACTTGCTAACGAACTTACACCTGTGGCAGCTGTTGCTGAGAAACCAAAAGAAATTGAGAAAAAAGCTGTCGTTGAGGAAGCAAGTGCTAAAATAGTTCCAACAAAAAAGGCTGTCGAGGAGACATCAAAACCTGAACCAGTTGAAAAAGCCGCAGAAACTAAGAAAGTAACTGCTACTAAAAAATATACAGGTCAATACCCAAGTAAGGCAATGATGTCAAACTTTCCTTCTTTCAGAGGGCCGGGTGGTAATGGAATTGCTTATCACAAAAATGTACCTACAGAATGGGATGGAGCTAGTGGTAAAAATATAAAGTGGAAAGTTACGCCAGAACTACATGCCTATAATTCGCCAGTAATTTGGGGTGACAAACTATTCTTGTCAGGAGCGGATGCAAATAAAAAACAAGTTTATTGCTATAATCGAAACTCTGGAAAGTTACTATGGACAGCCGATATTAATAACGTTGCTGGTTCTAAAGCTTCTCCTGAAGTGACTCCTGATACCGGACACGCTGCAGCAACTGTAAGTACTGATGGGACTTTTGTTTTTGCCATTTTCTCTAATGGTGATCTAGTCGCTTTAGATATGAAAGGAAAATCTGTTTGGTCTAAGAATTTAGGTGTCCCTGATAATCATTATGGACATTCATCTTCTTTAGTTGTTTTTGAAGATAAGCTGATTGTTCAATACGATCATAAAAAATCTGGCAAAGTAATGGCTCTTTCGACTAAAACAGGCGATGAGGTATGGCGTACGGATAGAAAAGTAAAAGTATCGTGGGCATCTCCAGTAGTTGTGCAGAATGGCGAAAGGGCAGAAGTGATATTAGCTTCAGATCCTTGTGTGGCTTCGTACGATGCACAAACAGGTGAAGAGTTGTGGAAGCTAGATTGTATTACAGGAGAAGTTGGACCATCTGTGGCTTATGCCAATGGAATTGTGTTTGCTCTTAACGAATATGCTAGTTTGGTAGCCATCAAAACAGGTGCTAATCCTGAAGTTCTTTGGGAGGCTTACGATTATCTATCGGATGTGCCAAGTCCTGTTGCCACGGATAAATATTTATTTGTAGTGACATCTTATGGTCTTGTGGCTTGTTACGATGCTCTATCGGGAGAATTGTATTGGGAGCATGAATTTGATAACGGTTTTTACGCTTCACCAATTTTGGTTGATGAAAAAATATATCTGCTAGACAGAGCTGGAAGTATGCACATTTTTAAAGCTGATAAGGAGTTTGTTTCTGTTGCGACTTCAAATCTAGGTGAAAAATCAGACTCAACACCTGCATTTGCAGATGGACATATTTATATCCGTGCGGGTAAGAATCTATATTGTATAGGGAAATAAGTACTTAAAGTATTTATGAGTGCCTAGAGTACTTAAAGTTATAAGCTTGATACTTGAAAAAGAAAGAATGAATAAGATAACCGATATAGTTGACAGAATAGTTGCAGTGAAAGGAATAAGCTCAGAAAAGGTGATTCCTATTTTGCAGGCCATCCAAGCTGAGCTAAACTATTTGCCAGAAGAAGCTTTAAAGCGTGTTTGTGAAATCACAGATATTACGCAGGCACAGATTTCAGGTATTTCAACTTTTTATTCTCAATTCCGCCATCAACCAGTAGGTGAGCATATTGTTCGTGTGTGTGTTGGGACGGCTTGCCATGTAAAAGGGGCAGGACAGGTTTATGATGCTTTTCGCAGAGAATTAAATTTGCCTGATGGAGAAAGTACTGATGATCAAAAGAAATTTACACTTGAAGAAGTAGCTTGTTTGGGTTGTTGTACGCTAGCTCCAGTTGTTCAGATTGACGACGTAACCTATGGTCATGTTGAAACAGGAACAGTAAAAGACGTTATGGAAGATTTTCTCTTAAAAGAGGGAACAGGAAGTAAGGAAAAGGTGAGAACACTATCGGAAAAAGGCTTGCCGCAAGGAGAAATTCGTATTGGATTAGGATCTTGTTGTATCGCCAGTGGTAGTTCAGGAGTGAAAGAAGCCTTAGAAGAGACTTTGGATAGTAGTGGTATTAATGTAGATGTGAAGCAAGTTGGTTGTGTTGGCGTTTGTAATCAAGTGCCCATGATGGAAATTCATAAGTTAGGAGAGGATGCCGTTTATTATACCAAGCTGAAGTCGGAAGATGTTGGTGATATTATCCAAAAACATTTTAAATCTGACAGTTTCATGAATCGATTTAAAAGTCGATTCTATAACTATGCTGAGAACTTAACTTTTACAGATATACCGAAGTCATCAGCACGATATAATGTTAGTGAGGAAAATACACCAATTGCAGAATTCCTTAAAGGACAAATAAATATTGCAACAGAATATAGGGGTGAGATTCGTCCTTCTGACTTTGAAGAATATAAAAGTAAAGAAGGATTTTCGGCACTGGGAAAATGCTTGAAAGAACTCAGTCCTGATCAGATAATTGAAGAAATTGAAGCGAGTGGTTTGAAAGGGAGAGGTGGAGCAGGATTTCCATCTTTCATTAAATGGCGAATGGTTCAACAAGCGCAATCAGATCAAAAATATATTATTTGCAATGGCGATGAAGGTGATCCAGGTGCCTTTATGGATAGAATGCTTTTAGAATCCTATCCATTCCGCGTCATCGAAGGGATTATTATTGGAGCTTATGCTGTTGGTGCGACCGAAGGACGTTTATACATACGAGCAGAGTACCCATTAGCCGTGGAGCGAATTCGAGAAGGCATTAAGATCTGTAGAGAAAAGGGAATTCTTGGTAAAAATATTTTAGGATCAGATTTTTCTTTCGATATGGAAATTTTCGAAGGAGCTGGTGCTTTTGTTTGTGGTGAAGAGACAGCATTAATTGCTTCCATCGAAGGAAAAAGAGGGATTCCGCAATTGCGCCCACCATATCCTGCTGAAAAAGGACTTTGGAATCAACCCACACTTATTAATAATACGGAGACCTTCTCACTTGTTCCCTGGATACTGAGAAATGGCTCAGATAAGTTTAGTGAGATAGGAACTGAGAAAAGTAAAGGAACTAAGGTTTTTGCCTTGGCAGGTAAAATTAAGCGTGGTGGACTGATAGAGGTTCCTATGGGTATTTCTATTCGCCAAATTGTTGAAGAAATTGGTGGCGGTATTGCTGATGGAAAAGAATTTAAAGCTGTTCAAATTGGTGGACCTTCAGGAGGATGTATTCCTGCTTCAATGGCTGATACAACCATCGACTTTGATTCGTTGAAAGAAGTAGGAGCCATGATGGGTTCGGGAGGACTAATTGTTCTTGATGAATCGGATTGTATGGTTGATATTGCTCGTTACTTCTTATCGTTTACTCAGGAAGAATCTTGTGGACGCTGTACTTTCTGTAGAATTGGAACGCGACGAATGCTCGAAATTCTAGATAAGATTAAATCGGGAAAGGGAAAACTTGAAGATCTCGATTTACTTGAGCAATTGGCAATCAATACGAAAAAAGGTAGTATTTGTGGCTTGGGACAAACAGCTCCAAATCCAGTTCTATCTACTTTAAAATATTTCAGACACGAATACGAAGCTCATATAAAGGGAACTTGTCCTTCTGGTAAATGTGAAGAATTGATTTCGTATGAGATAGAGGAAGAGTGCACAGGTTGTACCAAGTGTGCTCAGCGTTGCCCAGTTGATGCAATTGAGGCTAAACCCTACGAGTTGCATAAAGTGGATAATGAGCTTTGCATTAAATGTGACATTTGCAGACAAATTTGTCCAGTCGATGCAGTAGTGATACGTTAAATAAATGTTCAATTTAAAATCAGTAATCTGATAGAAGTAGATTATGGTAAAACTAAAAATTGACAATAAAGATATAGAAGTATCTGCGGGTACTACGGTTTTAAAAGCCGCAGAATCTGTAGGTATTCATATTCCTTCCATGTGTTACTTGGATGGCTGTTCAAATCATCCAACTTGTATGGTTTGTATGGTGAAGGATAATAATTCAGGTAAAATGATGCCATCTTGTGCGACTAAGGTTGTCGATGGTATGAATTTGGCGAGTGAGGATATAGAAGTATTTGATGCTAGAAAAGAGGCAGTAGAACTTTTGTTGAGTGATCATGTAGGTGATTGTGAAGCACCATGCCGTGTAGCTTGTCCTGCTTTTATGGATATTCCTAAAATGAATCGTTTTATTGCACAAGGTAAATTCGATGAGGCGATTGAAATTGTAAAGGAAGAGATTGCCTTACCACATATTTTGGGTTACATCTGTTCTGCTCCATGCGAGAAAGTTTGTCGTCGTAAAGATGTAGATGAAGCGGTTTCAATTTGCGTTTTGAAGCGAACCGTAGCTGAAGAAGCCGAAAATAGCTTTTTGCCTAAGGTGAAACCTTTAAGTGGGAAAAAAGTTGCTGTTATTGGCTCTGGAACTGCAGGTTTAGCAGCGAGCTTTCAAATATTAAAGGAAGGACATGCTTGCAGTATTTTCGAAAAAGAGTCTGTTATAGGAGGAACTCTTCAAACAGCCATCAACAAAGGGGCGATGCCTCAGAATGTGTTGGACTCGGAGATTGCAATTCTGCAAAAACTAGGTTTAGAGATAAAATTGAATTCACCTATAAATACGGATGGTTTCGAATCTATCCGCAAGGAATATGATGCTGTGATTATAGCAAGTGGCTCAGATTCGGATGAAATAGCTAAATTGAATCTCGATTTTAAGGGAGAGAAAGAGGCTTTTAAAACCAACTTGCCTGATGTGTTTGCTTGTGGAAGCGTACTTCGAGTTCAGAAAATGGCTGTAAAAGCTTTGGCTCAAGGAAAAGAGGCTGCTCATGCAGTGAATTTGTTTTTACAAGGACAAGAGTTGGAAGTTACTAAACGAAAGTTTAATTCTCGCTTTGGTGTGCTTCGCCAAACTGAAGCTTTGGAATATCTTAAAGAAGCTACTGAAGGTAGTCGAAAAGATATAAAGAGTACTGACGATGCAATAGCAGAGGCAGCACGATGTTTACATTGTGATTGCCGTAAAATGGATAACTGTATGCTTCGTGATTGCGCAGAAACTTATCAGGTTGATCGAAGAAAATTTTTATTGGGAGATAGAGAATCTTTGAAGAAGCATTTCAATCATGAAAGTATCGTTTATGAGCCTGAAAAGTGCATAAAATGTGGTTTGTGTGTTGAAATTGCTGAGAAGAATAATGAATTAACAGGAGTGACATTTATTGGTCGAGGTTTCGATATGGAAATGGCCGTTCCTTTTAATCAGAATATGAATCAGGCCCTAACACAAACAGCACTAAAATGTGTAGAAGCTTGCCCAACGGGTGCTTTGGCATTGAAATAAGAAGTTGGCGCCTGCTGATTTGTATTAACAAATTTAGAGAAGCTTTATAAAATAAGATCTCTCGCAAAGGTCGCTAAGACTTTCGCTAAGATCGCAAAGAGATGTGGTATGATTACTAATACTTTGCGTTCTTGTTATTTTTCTCTGCGTTCTTTGCGTGAAAATGAAAATTAGCCAGGGTAGTTTTAAGGAGGTTTTGAATAAAATTAAAGAAATATTTAGATATGAGATTGTTTTTAGCATCAGTTTTAATCTTTGTTTTAGTCTTATCGGCTAAAGCCCAAAACTCTAACAATTGGTTAGCTTTTAGGGGTAATTCTGAGTTGACGGGCTGTACGAATGCTGAGATTCCAAAGGCACCCAAATTGCTGTGGACTTATAAAACAGGAGATGCTATTAAATCATCACCCATTATAAGCAATGGAACTATTTTCGTAGGATCTAATGATGGGAAGCTGTATGCCATTTCTAAAGATGGTGAGTTAAAGTGGACATTCGATGCCAAAACTTCGGTTGAAGCAGCACCTTTATATTTGGATGGAAACATCTACTTCGGTTCCCTTGAGGGAAAATTCTTTTGTTTGAATGCCAGTTCAGGAAAAATGAAATGGGAGTACATTACTGAGGGGCAAATATCCGGTTCAGCTTCATGGTTTTATTCTTCGGAAGAAAAGAAGAAACGACTGATCTTTGGTAGCTACGATTACTTCTTGCATTGCGTAGATGCTAAGACGGGTAAAGGACTTTGGAAATATGAATCGAATAATTATATCAATGGTGCACCAGCATGCAATGGGGAAATTGCAGTGTTTGGTGGTTGCGATGGTTTTATTCATCAGGTTGATGTGAAAAAAGGACGAGTGAAAGATACCTTGAATGCGGGATCCTATATCGCATCGTCAACAGCTCTTGATGGGCAAAAGGCTTATTTCGGAAACTACGATGGACTATTTTATTGTGCCGATCTGAAGGCTGGAAAAATTCTTTGGCAAAAACAAGGTGGGATTTCCTTTTTAGGATCACCATCAGTAAATAAGGACAAGGTTATTATTGGTGCTGAAAATCGAGTTGTGTATTGTTATAATAAGAAAACTGGTGATCTCATTTGGAAGTTCAAGACTAAAGGTAAAATTGAAGGTTCACCAGTGATCACAAAAAACTCAGTCCTGATTGCTTCAGGCGATGGACGAATCTATCAGTTAAACCTGGAAACGGGTATGAAAATTTGGTCTTATGAAATAGGAAGAGCTATTGTTTCTACACCAGCCGTAGTCAATAATATGATTGTTGTGACTGCCATGGATGGTAGAATTTATGCTTTTGGAAAGAAATAGAATAATAAAAAAGAAGAGATGCTTAAACTCGATAAAATCACAAAATATTACGAAGTTCCTGAAACCACTATTCGAAGAACGGTTTTAGATGAGCTTTCTCTTGAAATTAACAAAGGAGATCGATTAGCGATTTTGGGACCATCAGGTTCTGGGAAGAGTACTTTGCTGAATGTGATGAGTTCTCTAGATGTTCCTAATTCTGGAACTGTGCGAATTGATGGAGATGAAATTTCATCTTTAAACTCAGATCAACTAGCTAAGTTTCGAAATAAGAAAATAGGCTTTGTTTTTCAATCGCATCATTTATTGCCTCAGTTGAGTTTGCTTGAGAATGTTTTGTTGCCTTATCTACCAGAAAAGGATAAAGCTGTAAAAAAAGAAGCAGAGAAACGAGCATTGGATCTTTTGGAATTTGTGGGTTTGACAAATCAAATTCACCAACGTCCAGGACAAATGTCTGGAGGCGAGTGTCAGCGAGCAGCAGTTGTGAGAGCATTAATTCACGAGCCTAAATTAATCTTAGCCGATGAGCCAACTGGCTCTCTTGATAAAGAAAGTGCTGATCAACTAGCAAAACTATTTGTGAGAATCAACGAAGAGCAAGGCGTTACCATGGTGGTCGTAACTCACTCACAGGATTTGGCTCAACATATGAATCGTATTTGCCGTATTGAAGGTGGTAAAATTAAAGAATAGCGAACTAATAAGATGAATTTATATCGATACATATCACGAAGTCTTTGGTTTTTCAGGAAGCAGCATTTAGCAGTCTTGTTGGGAACTTTAATAAGTACGGCTGTTTTAACAGGGGCTTTAATCATTGGCGATTCCGTAAGGTATAGTTTGCATCAGTTGCTAAATATGCGATTGGGTGAAATTGAATATGCCATGCCAACTGGTGATCGATTTGTGCGTGCTGATCTGGCAAAAGATTTATCTCAGGAACTAGACATTAAGGTTCAAGCTGTTTTAAGTGTGAAAGGTTTGGCTATTGAGTCAGAAACCCAAAGCCGAGTGAATGGCGTACAGGTTTATGGTATTGATAATTCATTCTCTGAATTGTCGGAAGAAGGCTTGACTGAATTGAAAAAGGATGAAGTGGCTATAAGCCGAAACCTTGCCGAAAAGCTTGGTTTGCATAAAGATGATGGATTCTTACTACGAGTTGAAAAAGCAAATCTAGTGCCTGTAAATGCGCCATTTGTTTCTGATGAAGATCAGTCCATAGCGCTTCGTTTGAAAGTAAGTGCTGTATTTGGTGATGATCAACTTGGACGTTTTAGTTTGAGAAGTAATCAAGTGGCTCCTTATAATATTTTCATCTCAAGAGAATTTCTTGCTGAAGAAATGGAATTGATGGGAAAGGCTAACCTTTTATTGGCTAGTAGTAATGGTAAAGAACAAATTTCCGTCTTAAATTTAAATGAGAATCTAGCTAAGAAATGGCAAGTTGCTGATGCGGGCTTACATTTAGAAGAGCTGAAAGAACAATCTGTTTTTGAGTTGAATTCTGATCGTATTTTTATTGATGAACCAATTGCCAATGAAATTCATAAAATGTGTTTGCCAAAGGATGCTTTGCTTACTTATTTCGTGAATGGCTTGGAATCTAAAACAGGTAAAACTCCCTATTCATTTGTAACAGCCATAGAGAAGGAAGATATGTTTTCTGATATCCGAACGGATCGAATTCATATTAGTTCTTGGTTGGCAAAGGATCTAAAATTGAAGGTTGGTGACAGCCTCAGTATGGATTATTTTGTGATTGGAGCCTTACGTTCTCTGGAGGAAGAGAGTAGGAAATTTCTCGTTTCGGGCATATTCTCTGAAAGGACAAAGAAATTGGATAAGGCTATGATGCCTTCATTCCCGGGATTATCAAATGCAGGTTCTTGTAACGATTGGGATGCAGGTATTCCTATTGATTTTACAAAGATCCGAGATAAGGATGAGGCCTATTGGAAAAAATATAAGGGAACGCCTAAGGCGATGATCGGCATGTCTAGTGCTTTGAATATGTGGAGTAATAAATATGGACAATACACAGCTTTCCGATTCCATAAAGAAGACAACACCCTTATCAGTTTAGAAAAGGATATTTTGGAGAGGTTGCACCCTTCAATGCTTAATTTGAGCTTTATATCGGTTCGGAATCAGGGAGAGAATGCTGCCAATAATATGGTTGACTTTGGTGAGCTATTCTTGAGTTTGAGTTTCTTTATTATTGCTGCAGGTATTCTACTGACTATATTGATTTATGCCTTAAACCTTGAAAGTAGAAATCAGGAAACTGGAATACTAAAAGGGCTAGGTTTTAATGATAGAAAAATATTAAAGATTCGTTTCCTTGAGTCTTTACCTACAGTAATTCTTGGTGGAATTATAGGGAGTTTAATTGGAATAGCCTACAATCAAGCCATAATTTGGGGATTGAATTCTGTTTGGCAGGATGTGGTTCGTACCAATATGATTCAGCTAGATGTACAATTGCAAACTTTAATGACAGGCGCTTTCATTGGAATGATGATCGCTTTGCTATCGGTTTATTGGGTGAGTAAAAAGAATTTGAAGAAATCAGTTGTAAGCTTGATTCAGAATACTCAAGCGATTTCTGATACAGCTAAGAAGAAACGTCTTTCACTTGTAATTGCAGGATTGACATTCGTGATCTCACTTTTAATTGCAGCTTATGCTTTTGCAAGTTCTGAGATTTTGAATGCCGAACTTTTGATGTCATCAGGAGGTTTGTTGATGATTGCTTGCTTTGCAGCTTTTTACTATTTCTTGATTATAAAAGATGAAAAGAATAGCACATCTGTTCCATCTCTTATGGAGTTGGCTATAAAGAATGCTGCACGAAATAAAGGACGGAGTCTAACTATAATCGTTTTACTAGCGCTTGGCTGCTTCTCAGTAATGATTACTGGAGCCAACCGTAAAACTTTTGTTGATACTGAAAGCTCTTCCCAATCAGGAACTGGAGCCTATAAATATTGGATTGAGACGACCTTGCCTGTATTGAATGATATCAATACGGATGAGGGGAAAGAGAAGCTTGGCTTGGCAGGAGATTCCATGATAAATACTGCGGACTTTGTACAATTCCGAAGTTTGTCTGGTGACGATGCTTCATGTTTAAATCTGAATCAAGTAAAGCGACCTAGAGTATTAGGCTTTCAAGCTGATAAGTTTGACGAGCGAAAAGCGTTCTCTTTTGCACAATTACACGAAGCTGTTGATCAAGATCATCCCTGGTTAGAGCTGAATAAGGATTTTGGTTCCGATGTGATTCCTGCTTTTGCAGATCAAACAGTAATTCTTTGGGGACTTAAGAAAGCTGTAGGTGATACACTATTATATAAAAATGAATTTGGAAAGACAATCAAGCTACTATTAATTGGAGGCTTAAATAATTCAATTTTCCAGGGAAATATCCTGATTTCAGATCAAAATTTTCAAGCGCATTATCCATCGATAAGTGGTTCTAAATTAATTTTAGCTGATGGGAAGAATGAAGCTTTCATCAATACAATAGAAGATCAGTTGCAAGATTATGGACCTCAAATTCAAAAAGCAAGTGAACGCTTGGCCGCTTTCTACTCTGTAGAGAATACCTACCTGAATATGTTTATGCTACTGGGAGCGCTAGGTGTTATGATTGGAACCTTAGGTTTAGGTATCGTACTGCTTAGAAATATGCTTGAACGCAAAAAAGAATTGGCTCTTTTGAAAGCACTAGGTTTTGAGCAGAAAAGCATCTTTAGATTGGTGATGATTGAAAATCTATTTTTATTGATCGTTGGCTTATTAAGTGGAGCTTTAGCTGCCTTTGTTGGGATGTTGCCATCCTTATTTTCCGATGCTTTTAGTATCCCTGTAGGTTTTGTTTTGCAGGTAACACTTGCCATTCTAGTTTTTGCTTTGATATCGATTTATATTCCAGCAAAAATGGCAATGAAACAAAATTTGATTGAGAGTTTGAAGAATGATTAATAATATAATACACCATATAATATTTCAAAGAATAACCGACCCAAATCAATAACTAACTGAAAGAACAATGAAAAATTTAAGCTTATTAATCTGTTTGGTACTGTTTTTCTCATGTACCCCCAAAAAGAAAGAAGTCAGTCAATGGCGTGGTGAAAACCGAACAGGCATTTACGATGAAGCTAACCTTTTGACAGAATGGCCAGCAGATGGTCCTGCCTTATTATGGGAGAACGATGGAGTCGGTAATGGATATGGCTCGCCAGTAATCACTGATGATAAGCTTTTCATCAACGGAGAAATTGACAGTTTGGCTTATCTTATTGCTTTCGACCTAAAAGGAACAATGCTTTGGAAAACGGAGTTCGGTAAAGATTGGATGAAGAATTTTATTGGTTCTCGTTCAGCTCCAACCATAGTTGATGGCTTGGTCTATGTTGCATCGAGTATGGGTGATATAGCTTGTATCGATACGGAAACAGGTGAGAAAAAGTGGAGTTTAAATATGATAGAGAAATTTAAGGGACAGAATACGCGTTTTGGCTATTCGCAATCTCTTGAAATTGATGGAGACCTGGTTTATTGCGCTCCAGGTGGCGAGGATGTTAATATTGTTGCCCTTGATCGATTTACTGGTGAAACAAAATGGACTAATAAAGTTTTTGGAGAGGTCCCTGCTTATTGTTCTCCTTTACTATTGGAATACCCTACACGCAATGTTTTGGTAACTTTCTCTGATAACGCACTTTTTGGTTTAGAATCAACAACAGGTAAATTGCTTTGGTCTCATATGCAAGACACACTTTGCGATATTCATGGAAATACGCCTATCTACGAAAATGGCCACCTTTATTATGTGGCCGGATGTGGAAACGGAACGGTTAAACTTGAAATCTCTAAGGATGGAAGTCAGATTACAGAGGTTTGGAGAAATAAGAAACTCGATAATATTATGGGTGGAGCTGTAAAAGTGAATGATAAGATTTTTGCATCGGGACACCGTAAGAAGAAATGGAAAGCTATTGATACAAATTCAGGTGAGATGGTTGATAGTTTAAAATTTGGCCGTGGAGCAACCATTGCTGCTAATGGTCTTTTGTATTGTTATAACGAGCAAGGAAAAGTAGCTTTGGTTAAAACTGAGCCTAAGATGGAGATCATAAGCCAGTTCAGAGTGAAGAAAGGTACGAAGGAGCATTTTGCTCAACCCGTAATTAATAAGGGTATCTTGTACATTCGTCATGGCAATGTTCTATTGGCATACGATATAAAAGCTCAAGGATAAATCTGACTTATAAGATGTGAGGTTTTAGATCTCACATCTCATTTCTAATTATTCAAATTAATGAAGATGACGAAGAAAATATTTATTTGCGGTTGTGAGAAAGATGGGAAGATTGAGAAGAAATCTGTAGAAAGATTGATTCATAGTCTTGAGGAGAAGAATATCGGTTATACGTATATCGAAGATCTTTGTGGAAGTGTGCTGAAAACACCAGAAGCTTTAGATAGCTTATTTACTGCAGAGGATGCTCTTGTTTTTGGATGTCAAGCGCGTGCCATGCAGAACCTAATAGACAACAGCGGAAAAAAATCACAAGAGAATAAAACAGAGTATTATCATATAGATGATGAGGATGGCAACAAAATCGTTGAATCGGTAAAAACAGATAATCCCAAAGCTCTTAAAATTAAATATGCCGATGAATGGAAACCCTGGTATCCAGTTATCGACTACGAGCGTTGTAATGGTTGTAGAAAATGCCTTAACTTTTGCTTGTTTAGTGTTTATTCGGTTGAAGATGATGGAAGCGTTGTGGTTTCAGCATCGGCCAATTGCAAGGATATGTGTCCAGCTTGTGCCCGTGTTTGTCCACAAAATGCGATTATTTTCCCTAAACATGCCGAAAGTCCTATAGATGGAGGAGATGGTGAAATGTTATCGGGAGATAATGTATTGGAACAAATTCAGAACGATGATGTCTATTCGGTATTAAGTGCACGAAGAAGCAATTTTAAGGTTTCTCTTTTGAAAAAGGAACAAATTAAAATGGCTGAGGAAGAAAGAATACATTGTAGTACGAAAGAAGAACCCGAAGAAAAGGCCTGCGATTGTAATTGCAAAAAGGAAATTGAACCAGATTGTGATTGCAAGAATGAGGGATCGGTAAAGAATTGTGGCTGCTAATAAGAAATTTGTATATGATTTTAAGATTAGGGAATAGAATAATGCGCCAAGTGGACTTACGTTTACTTTGGAAGATAGCTTACAACTTAGGTTGGAAAGGTATGCGTACTGTGGCAAAGCATAAGAAACGATTGAAGAAGGGTGAGTTATTTCCTGCTTTTTTAATGATTTCATTAACGGATAACTGCAACCTGAACTGTCAGGGTTGTTGGGTGAGTATTGATAATAAATCCAAAGGAATGGATGTTGATACGCTTAATAATGTGATTGAATCTGGAAAGAAGAAAGGATCGTATTTTTTCGGACTTCTAGGTGGAGAACCTCTGATGTATCCTCACTTATTTGAGGTGATGGAGAAGCATTCCGACTGTTATTTTCAACTCTTTACGAATGGTACTCTTTTATCTGATGAATATGCTCAACGCATGCGTCAGTTGGGAAATGTATCACCATTGATAAGTGTTGAAGGCTTAAAGGATGTGAGTGATGTTCGCCGTGGAGCTAATGATGTTTACGGTAGAACTATGAAGGGAATTGAAGCATCTGTAAATAGTAAACTTTTTACGGGTGTTGCCACTTCGGTCTGTAAATCGAACTTTAAGGAATTGGTTAGCGAAGACTTTATAAATGCTTGCATCGAAAAGGGTGTTCATTACCTGTGGTACTATATTTATAGACCAGTGGGAGCACGCCCAACAACTGAGCTGGCTTTGTCTGAAGAAGAGATTCTTGAACTGAGACAGTTTATGGTTGATATTCGTGTTAAAGCACCACTGATGATTATTGATACTTATTGGGATGGAGAAGGTAAAGCAATATGTCCTGGTGCTATTGGTTTGAGTCATCATATTAACCCATTTGGAGATATTGAATTCTGTCCGCCTATACAATTTGCCAAAGAGAATATTGGCAACGGAAAAGATTTAGACCGTGTGATTGAGGATTCTGATTTCCTTAAGAGCATGCGTACTCGAATAAATAAAAAAACTCAAGGCTGTATTCTACTTGATGATCCAGAATATTTAAATTCAATATTGCAGGATTCTGGAGCCTATGATTCATCGAATAGAAATGCAGGCTTTAACGAATTGAGTCAGATGAGACCTTGTGCTGGTCATCATATACCAGGTAAGGAGATTCCTGAAAAGAGTTTTGTTTACCGATTTGCCAAGAAATATTCCTTTTTTGGATTTGGAGCATACGGATAAACGCACATCAAGCGTGCATACTGAATACGCTCACTGAGCGGAGCCGAAGTGGAGTTGAAATGACCTAAAGAGTGATAAGTACTTAAAGTATTTATGAGTATTTAGAGTTAATTGAATTAATCTGTTGTGTTAATAACTTATAAGTACTCAAGGCACTATATTAATCGTACCATTTAGCTATTTGTAAAATGATATTAAGAAAAGATAAGCCTTCAGGGAATTTGGGAAATGGTTTGCCTCAATCGCCTGAGAAGTTGAAGCAAATACGGGATTTAATTCGCGATTATGCGGCAGAGAAAGAATTAATTCCTCCTTTGCAGGAGGAGGAGGTTATTTTTCATTCTGGCGAATTGATTAAGAAACACCCTGAGCTTTTCTTGTATCAAAAGCTATTGGCTGTCATGATTAACAACCATGCCTGGCGAGATATTGTATCAGGCATTCCTTTCAATCGCCGCATCTTGTTACTTCCGAAGTGTATTGCTCACTCTACTGAATGTCCAGCTCAATTCGACGAACTGGGTTTACTTTGTGAACAGTGTGGGAAATGTGATATTTCAGATATCCTGACTCAAGCTGACGAATTAGGCTATCACACACTAGTGAGTGAGGGAACAACAACGGTTACAACTTTACTAACCTCTGGAAAGGTTGAATGTGTAATTGGAGTCGGTTGCTTACACTCTTTTGAACGCTCGTTTCCATTAGCAATTAAGGAAGCTGTTCCATCCATTGCAATCCCTCTTTACAATAACAACTGTAAGGATTCAAAAGTTGATGAAATTTGGTTGAACGAAGTTTTGCCTGTTCGTAAAGAAAGCAATTGGAGAGGTTGGATCAATATCGAAGCATTAAGATCAGAAGTTGGAGTATGGTTTGAGAAAGAGCAATTAGAAACGATACTCGAAGGTGACGATGCTAGTTCTCAGATTTCAAGAAATTGGTTAGCTGAAGGAGGAAAGCGTTGGCGTCCTTTAATTATGGTAGCCGTTTATAAAGCTTTGATGGGGACTGAGGCTAATTTGAATGAATGTATTCAGAAATTGGCCGTTTCTATTGAGAGTTTTCATAAGGCCTCATTAGTTCACGACGATATTGTCGATGATGATGATGAACGTTACGGAAAGCCTACACTACATAAGCAATACAACACTTCAGTAGCCATAAATATTGGTGATCTGATTTTAGGATACGGCTATCAACTCATTGCAGAATCAGGCGCAAAGCATGTACGAAAACTCTTGAAAATCGCGGCTCTTGGACATAGAGATTTAGCTATAGGTCAAGGAGAAGAATTACTTTGGCGACGAGAAAAAAGACTATTGTCAGTTGAGAATATCATCAAGATATTCAGTTTGAAAACCTCACCTGCTTTCGGAGTAGCACTTCAGTTTGGTGCTATTATCTCGGATGCTAGCGATGAGGTGATGAATGTTTTAACTGCATACAGCTCTTCTTTAGGAATAGCCTATCAGATTAAAGATGATTTGGAAGATTTCAACCTAGAGAATATCGACAATACTTTTAATACCATTCAACCTTCTTTAGTAACTGCTATCATAAATCGCAATCATCCTCATAAGATGGAAGCTTGGTATAAAGATTTTCAAAATGGAACCGACCAAAGTAAAAAAGAGATTTGGAAGCAGACTGAAATTCGCGAAGGCATAAAAGAAGCAGAGAAAATATTAGAAGATTACAAGCTGATGGCTTTAACTAGCATTAAAGATCTGAAAAGTCCTGCCCTTAAAATATTACTGACTCGCCTTCTGAATAAAATTCTGAATGGATGAGAAATTGCAATCAGGAGATATTAAATGCTCTTTTTAAGGTAAAGGATTTGTTGAGCGATGAGGCTTTGCATGAGATCAGATCTTTTGTACGTTCCCAACATTGCGAAACGGGTGGTTTTAAAGATAGAGCTGCAAAGCCTGATATTTACTATTCGGTATTTGCTTACACATTAGCATTAGCTTACGATATTAAACTGAATGTTGAAAAAGAACAAGAATTCTTAGAGACATGGAATACTGAACACGGTTTAGATTTGGTGCATGCCGTCTGTTATATCCGATGTTATTTATTGCTTCAAGTTATTCAGCAAAAACAGAAGTTTGGTCTTAAGCTCGAATCGCTAAACTCAGAAGGATTCCTTGCTAACCTGGCAATGAAAAACCTGATAAAGAAAGCCAAGAAAAATTGTCGAGTTCAGTTTGAACTCATCAATACTTATAAATCAAAAGATGGTGGATACAATCACAATAGGCATGCTGCTGATCAGGCAACTGTGTATGCATCTTTTTTAGTCTGGACACTTTTTCAAGATTTGAATGAGGATGAAGATATTTTGAATGAAATAAGCCATCCAATTTCCAATTTAAAATGTTCTGATCATTCATTCGCCAATGATCGTTCTTCAGTAACAGGAGTGACCTCGGCTACAGCTGCTGGTTTAATTATGACCCTCAGCCAGAATTCCGATAAGAATAGAGTTGTTGACTATTTAATGAAGAATTATACGGTGAGAGGTGGCTTTAAAGCTGCCCAAGATCTCCCAATTGCCGATACACTTTCCACAAGTACGGCACTACTAGCACTTTATATGGCTGATGAAAATTTACAATCTCTGTCTGATAAATCTATCGATTTTATTAATTTGCATTGGGATGAATCAGGAGGTTTCTTTGGCAGTATTGCCGATATGACCTGTGATGTTGAATATACGTATTATGCCCTTTTAGGAATTGGAATCTTATTATAATTCTGCTGAATTTATGGACGAAAAAAGGAAACTACTGTTTCAAAGCTTAGAGCAAAAAATTCTTTCATTAAGAAATGAAGATGGTTTATGGACTGGGCGTTTGTCAAGTAGTGCTTTGTCAACAGCGCTTGCTGTATTTGCTTTATGGCAATTCGATAAAGAAAAGTATCAAACTGAAATAACTCAAGGCTTATCGTGGCTTGTCGCAAATAAAAATGCTGATGGAGGCTGGGGCGATACAATTAGAAGCCAAAGTAATTTAAGTACAACACTATTAACTTGGGCTGCTTTTTCTATAGTCGAGGGAGATGAGGCATATCAAGAACCTATTCAAGATGCTGAGGCATGGTTGAAAAAAAGAGTAGGCAGTCTTGAACCAGAAACAATCAGCGAAGCTATATTAGATCACTATAAGAGTGACCAAACTTTTTCAGTTCCAATATTAGCCATGTGCGCCATTTCGGGCCGATTGGGTGATAAAGGATGGAAATTGGTACCACAACTGCCTTATCATTTAGCCATATTCCCTAATTGGATGTTCCGTTGGCTAAAACTATCGGTAGTGAGTTACGCTATACCAGCTCTTATTGCTATTGGTCTTGTTAAGAGTCGAAATTCAAGAAAAGGTGTTTTCAGGAAACTTGTTAGAGCTATTTGCCGAAAAAGAGTTTTAAATGTTCTCAAAGCAAAGCAACCTGATAATGGTGGATTTCTTGAGGCGACCCCATTAACTGCTTTCGTTTTAATGAGTATGGTTAAGGCCAACTATCAAAGCTTAGAAGTTTGTGATAAAGCAAGTCAGTTTCTAGCTAAGTCTATTCGAGAAGATGGAAGTTGGCCTATTGATACGAACTTATCCACTTGGGTAAGTAGTTTGTCATTAAACGCCTTAAGTCCTGAGTCCCTAGCAAAACTCGATAAGCAATCTGAAATTAAGTCCAACTTGTTGGAGCAACAATATAAGGTGGTTCATCCATTTACTCAGACTAAACCTGGTGGTTGGGCTTGGACTAACCTGCAAGGAGGCGTTCCTGATACCGATGATACATCTGGTGCATTAATTGCCTTACATCATCTTAACGGGGATGAGGCAATATCTTTGGATAGTGTGAAGAATGGTATTCTATGGCTGATGAACATGCAAAATAGTGATGGTGGATTCCCGACCTTTTGTAAGGGATGGGGAAAGTTGCCTTTCGATTGTTCTTGTCCTGATATTACAGCTCATGCCATAAAATCTTTCGTCGTTTGGAAAGAAAAGTTCGATAAGAAATTTCAAAAGAAAATAGATAAAAGAATAAAGAAAGCGATTGCTTACCTAGGTAAAGCGCAATATCACGATGGTTCTTTTGCACCGCTTTGGTTTGGAAACGAGATGGCAGAACATCATCAAAATCCAGTATATGGAACGTCAATCGTTTTATATGGATTGGCCGAGCTAAAAAAGGCTGGCTATTCAGGACTAGATGCTATGATGGCGAAAGCAATCCGATTTTTAGCCATGACTCAACACCATCGTGGTGGTTGGGGAGGCGATAAAGATTTGCCACCAAGCATAGAGGAAACCTCATTGGCTCTTCGTGCAATGGCAGCCTGTGGTAAGGAGAACTTGGCTAATCGTGCAGCCGATTGTTTAATGGAGATTATTCCAGAAAACTTGGACGATATAAAAGCAACACCAATCGGGCTTTATTTTGCCTCGCTGTGGTATTACGAAGATATGTATCCATTGGTATTTGCCTGTTCGGCACTAAAGGAAATGGAATAATTTATTTTGAACTGAAATGATTTAATGATGGAAAGTATCCTGACGAAATATTTCGAAAGAATATATGGGCGTAATCTTACAATAGATGAGGAAGCATCTATTTTGAATTCGTTCAAACTTGAGACCTTTAAGAAAAAGCAACTTGTATTTTCAAATGGAGATGCCAATACCAAACATTATTTCGTTACAAAAGGCCTTCTACGTTTATATATAATCGATCCGTTAGGTAAAGAATTCAATGTCTTATTTGCCAAGGAAGGCCAAATGATTGGTGATTTGGCTACACCACTCCCAACTTCATTTTTTTTAGAAACGATAGAAGAAAGCAGTGTATTCTCTATTGAGGATGATCAGTTACGAGATTTAACGAGTGATTTTTCAAAAATAGTAGCAACTATAAAGCGCTCTTATATTTTTCTTCAAAAGCGTTACATTTCTATTCTATCGAAAACAGCTGAAGAAAATTATGAAGATCTAATTACCGAATACCCCGATTTGGTAAAGCGTTTGCCACAATATCATATCTCATCTTATTTGGGAGTTACTTCAGTTTTTCTTAGTCAGATAATGGCGAAGCGAGCAAGAAAAAGATAAGGATGTCTTTTTATTAAACTAGTTTATTTTTTTCGACAGTCGCCTCTCGTATGTTTGTCATGTCAAAACAATAAAAATATAGAGACATGAAAAAAATAGGATTATTTATATTGATGGGTTTATTATTCATTAATAATGTAGATGCTGAGGGACCAGCAAAAAATGTAAAAGAATTTAAAGTTCAAGTATCAGAAAGTAAAGTATTTTGGACTGGAAAGAAACTTTCAAGTGAGCACGTAGGTGTTATTTCCCTTAATAATGGAGAAATCGTTTTAGATGGCGATAAGTTTGTAGGTGCAAAAATTAACATCGATATGTCATCTATTGTTTGTACCGATATTACAAATGCAGAATATAATCAGAAACTTATTGGGCATTTAAAATCAGATGATTTTTTCTCTGTAGCTAAGTTCCCAGAATCAAATTTTCAGGCAACACAGTTCGATGCTATCTCAGGAACGAAATCTGGCGAAGCAAATTATACAGTTAAAGGTATGTTGAGTATTAAAGGTATTAGCCACGAAATAAGTTTTCCTGCTAAACTAGAGATCAAGAATGATATACTCCAAATCGATGCTACCCTATCGGTAGATAGAACGAAATGGGATATCAAGTATGGGTCAGGATCTTTTTTCGATGGACTGGGGGATAATATGATTCACGATAAGTTCGATCTTAAGTTTCAATTGGTTTCAAAATTGAATTAATAAGAAAGGGAAAAGATGTTTAAGTCTTTTCCCTTTTTTTATATCCTCGCTGCCGCCGATAATCTTCGCTGAGCTCCACTTCGTTTCGGTTGTATCGTGTGGTTTTAAATGTCAAGCAGAAAGATAAATCACATAATTACAGAATTTTCATAATTATCAAAATTGATGGTTTGATATGTTCATTCTGTAAATTTTGTCATTCTGTGAATATGACTTAATCATACCCTGACTCAGCTGCCGCACGATTTTATCGTGTGGTTTTAAAATTAGGCTCTTAAGGAACGCGATATAATCGCGCACCAGCGAGGGTGCTGTAAATAAAAAAAAACCGACCCCTCGTCAGCAAGACAAGAGAGCGGTTTTCAATTAAGTGTGTAGTTGCACAAATTAAGATATTTCAACTTCTTCGAGCTCTTGGCTCTTATGTGTTCGCTTTTTAATAGCCGTTTCAATTTTCTGAATGCTCAAGTTTATTTGTTTAATCATGGTATCCAAGTCCCCGCCTGGCGATATTTCAGACATCACCTCTAAATACTTAAACATCTTAATCAAATTGTCAGTCAATCGAATTCTAATCTCGTGAATTTCGCTATCATTCAATTCACTAACCTTTTTGTCTTTCCTCATAGCGATAGCTGCAAGCAAAACCTCCAATGCGGTTTGTATGTTTGTGATATAACGATCTAAGCTAACAGCTGTAATAGCCGCTTTAATTTCGGGCTTATTAACACAATCGTTTAAGAAAAGCTTTGCTGTAGCATTTTGCACCTGATAACTCTCGTTGTGCAAATTAAGACCATGCGAATTGATCAATTCGTCCAAAATAGCCGCATTGGTTCGATCTTCAGCTATGGGACTCAACAAACAAGCCTTGATCACATATTTTAAAGCTCGCCACGAATTGTTAAAAGCGTCATCGGCTATCTTCACAGCCTGCGTTTCGTTTACTGTACCCAGCTTATTCAGATGATTCTTAAACTCAACATTACTCTCCGTAACCCAAGTTGGCAGGTTAAGCACATTGGCTGTTTCCCAATCGAAAGGCTTGGTGATATTTAGCACATCATTGGTTAAGGATAGCAGTTCTGCATTACGCAATCTTTTAGAATAGAATGTTGTTATTTTCATTGCATAAGTATTTTTAGTGAAGATCTAAATTATGTTTAATTTTGCGAAAATATAACTCCCCTTTAGTGTAGTTTTTCAAACTTTTGGGGAAGAACAAACTGACTATGATTCTAGCTTTCCCATTTTTTGGAAAGGATAAACTGAAACGGAGCGAGGCCTTCCCAATTTTGGGATGTATTAAACCGAAGTGCTTTCTGTGCTTCCCATTTTTGGGAGATGCTCAAGTAAAACTGAGCAGGCCTTCCCAACTTTGGGACGTATTAAACCGAAGTAATTTTAAGGCTTCCCATTTTTGGGAAGGACTCAACTGAAATGAAGCGAGGTCTTCCCAATTTTGGGATGTATTAAACCGAAGTAATTTTAAGGCTTCCCATTTTTGGGAAGAGCTCAACTGGAACTCTGGGAGACCTATGAAATGAGGGGAGGGCATAAAAAATGCCACCTTTTAGGGTGGCTTTTCTAAACGCATGTTACAAATTGGTCGCAATAAGAACAACCGTGTCAAGTTAGAAAACTACTTGACTATGAGAAAATATTTTTTTAAAAAAGGAAATATTACTAAAGCAAAACTGTAAATTAGTTACTGCTAATCGAGAATAATATAGAACTATAAGATTATTATAAGTTATTAATTCTCATTCTTGCTTTTTCAACTGAATCCAATATTATATTTTGCCATTTTGGATTTTCTACCTGCTCCAAATATTCATTAATAATGTTAATTATATATGAGTCTTTTGTTAAGAATAAATTAAATATATTGTTATTCCAGCTGTAAGCTACATTGTCCATATTAGCAAGCATTTTTGGGGCTTCCAAAGACAAGTTTGATGAATCAATGTCAAGCAAATCATAAATAATATATGTAATTCGATCATACCGTTTGTCTCCACGCAATAATAGATCAGCATTAATAATATCATATACAGTAATGGCATTTCTAAATTTTAGAAAGACACCTTCTTGCTCCCAATATATTTCATAATTCATAAATTTATGTCTTTTTGATGACAAAGATATAAAAAACCGTCAATCTGATGAATATGAAAATAATGAATTTACTGACTGAAATTAGAAATAAAAGTGGGCGGCAAAAAATGTTTCTTCTATCATTACAACCGAAACTTTCCAATTTTAGGAAGTATTAAACCGAAGTGCTTTATCTGCTGTCCACTTTTTGGGAAAGCTTAACTGGAATTCTGGGAGGCTTATGTAATTAAGGAAAGGCATAAAAAAAGCCTAAACTCTTTTTTAGGAGTATGGGGTATATGTTTGAGATGGTAAATTTTGCCGCTTTAGTTTAGTGAGATGTTTTGAAATGAGTTTTATACATATTGTTGTGCTACGTTTTTCTTATTTACTCATGTAGCTAATATATAAGTAAGTATCAGAATATTCATTTTTATTCTTTCTGGAAAATTAATAAGTAGATCAATACGCCTAAGGATAAGGCCAGTTAAATAGTTATCATGTTGCGCTATTACCTTCAATATGACTCTTTGTTCGTAGCGGCTAATAACTCATTCTCAACCTCCATTTTAAGAATTCTTTGGTCTACTATGAATGTAGCAATGGGTAATAAGGATGCCGCCAAACAAATGAGTGTTTTTATGAGACTCCACTTCTTTTTCATGGCATAATAGACCACCCAAACGCAATATAAGATGAATAATAAACCATGAATGCTGCCTACGATCTTATTGGGTAACCCCATCTCAAACCCATACTTAAGAATAATGGTTGGGATTAATAAGAGGTAAGAGATTCCTTCTATAATAGCAAGTATACGTAGCTGACCAAGAAATGTGCTTAATTTCATTCTATTCGGTTTGTATTGACTAGTTTATTCTGTCAATTTTCAGTTGATAATTTTGAACAGGACAAAGATTGAAAATCTTCTTGAATCTTTAGGTAGGCAATTTCCTCAATCTCATACGAAAAGTCTATATGAACATCGACAATCTTGAAGTAGGGCAGTGCATAAAAAAAGCCCAAACTCTTTGTGGGAGTATGGGCTATATATTCTAGAGGGCAAAACTATGAGTTGCTTATTAAAAGCAAAAGACTTTCGTAAATCACCGAAAGTCTTAGTTGCCATATACCGTGTTGTAAGTAGTTATTTATTGTATTGAAAAATCAAATATAGATTGATTATTATATCCTCCCATTGGAATAGTCCCTTGATAGAAAAAACAATATTCGCCAGATTCTAAATTTGATACTGGTGTAACTTTGAATTTCCCATTTCCTAGATCTTCAATATTTAATTTAACTGAATTTTTCGAATCAATCCCCATTTGAGTAGATGCAGTTATTCCTCTAACTTTTCCTGTTGTCAACTCTCTACGATTTTTTTTCTGTTTTAATTTTGTAAGTGCAAATTCATTAGGAGAAGATGCAGCTTTAAACCACCAATTTCCACTACCTAAATTATTTTTATTTTTTAAGTCAAATTGAAAAATGAAAACTACATTGGTTGAGTTCAGCATATTAGAAGAAGTCTTATCGTTGATATAAGATTTAATCTTTGCAGGTGCAATTCCATAAGAGAATGCGGCACCAAGAGCATTAGTCCTAGTTCCAGAAAATACTGAAGGTTGAATTTCTAATAATTCATCATTCTGATAGTAAAATACTCCACTCTCAATATCCACCTTAGACTTATCAATCATTAAAGCTAAAATATCCGATGAAACCCCTTTTTCTTTTAACTTTTTAAGTTGTTCAATTGAAGTATCAAATTCTGAAGTTGATGAGTTAATCTTAGCTTTAATTACTTCACTTTCAAATCCTAAATCCATTAAATCGATAATTGATTGATTTGTCATTTTATCTTGAGCATTACTCAAAATAGTTGATAATAAGAGTATAGCAATAAGAATTGTCTTTTTCATAGTTTAATTTTGTAATTAATTGTTTCTATATTTTTGTATCATATTTACTTACACTTTGTTGATCTGTACGCATTATTATAGTTTATTGGTAGAATAAGCGCACTTTAATTCTAATAGATCCAAATTTATGAAAACAATTAAGTAAACAGTATTAGTTGCTTGAGTAAAACTATAATTAGATGTAAAATAGAATGTTTCTGCTTAAGAAAGCTAGTTGAGTCCTGGGCATAAAAAAAGCCCAAACTCTTGTGGGAGTATGGGCTATATATTCTAGAAGGCGAAACTGGCCTTTAGTCTGTCTACTTTTTCAATAGTTTATCAGCAACTAGTTGAGCATCTTGGCAATATTTGTCATTACCCTTTAGTGTCCACTCGCCAGTTTTTTCGATGTAAAACTTAACTGTTTTCTCTACAACTTCTTCATAACCGCCATAGGCTGTTAACATTTTAAGCACCTCTTCATTATAGTCAGCTCTGCTTATTTCATCTGATAACACCATGCCCCAGCGTTTATTAATACGTTTAGATTTCTCTTTGTAAACTGGGTCAGTCGATTTATAAGCCATTAAAAAAAGTGAAAGTGCTTTTGCTTCTGGTGATGGTTTTGATGATAATTTTGTCATGGTCTTTGTTATCTATTTAAATAATGAGTCAAATGTAGTTTAATATTATCATTCGATTCTTTTTCCATTGGCTTTTTCGCACGACGCACAACTTATTAATATGTGCACCTAAATTTTAATAATCGGAATTCATGTTAATTTATGAGTCGCATTCGAGTACATACTGAGCTGTATCTCTACTTTTCTGCTCCAGTAGTATGTTTCGTCCTTCAGTCATCTGATTAATCGAATCGGTATCGTAATGACGTATTGTAATTAATTCAAGCTTGTCATTGTATCTCACTTCGTAATCTGCTTTAAGAGCCTCAATCAGTTTATCTATGTTTTTGCTATTATCAACACATAACGAAAAGCTGATTGCTGAATTCTGAGTTAGGTTTACTTTTAGTCTATACTTAGCAATCATCGAGAAAATTGGACCTAGATTTTCTTCTATTACGAAAGAATAGTTTTTCGGACGAATAGAGATCAATATTTGATCCTTTTTCTGAATAAAGATTGGAATCTTAGCACTCTTTTCAATTGCAGCCGAACTCACCATGGTGCCTTGCTCATGAAAATTGATGAACGAACGAACAAACATTGGAATGTTCTTTTCACGAATTGGCTGTATGGTTTTAGGGTGAATCACCTTGGCACCGAAAAAGGCAAGTTCAATGGCCTCTTGGTACGAAATTCGTTTTAACTGCTTAGCATCTGGTAACCACTTTGGATCTGCATTCATCACACCAGGTACATCTTTAAGAATTGAAACCTCTTTGGCATCTAAAATGTTAGCGAGGATGGCAGCTGTATAATCTGAACCTTCTCTACCAAGTGTTGTTGTTAAATTGGAGGTGGTTCCACCTATAAAACCTTGAGTAATGTATATAAAGGTATCGTTGAAAGTAAAAGCAGTTGGGATTAATTGTCTTGATAGCTCCCAGTCAACTTTTGCTTCACCAAATGTATCATTGGTCTTTAGGTATCTTCTAATATCAACCCATTTATTTTTCACACCTTTTTGACGAAGGTATTCCGAGATGATTGTCGTTGATAGAAGTTCGCCATAGGCTACAATTTGATCGTATTCAAATTCGTAATTAAGCGATGCTGGTTTTTGAAGATAAGTATTTAGCTCATTAAATAGAGCTTCAATTTTTTCAAAAGAGCCTGTATCGGTTTTTGAAAATAAAGCCTCGATTATTTCAAAATGATATGCTTTGACTTCTTCAAATTGTTTCTGTACTAAATCATCCTTTTTATGAAAAAAGTTATCAACTATTTGTTCTAAGGCGTTAGTGGTTTTACCCATTGCCGAAACTACAATAAGGCTCTCGTTCTTATAAGATTGTACAATCTTAAAGAAATTCTGAACACCTTCTGCTGAGTTTACTGAGGCTCCACCAAATTTAAAAACATCCATTCTGATCTTATTTTAATCTGAAAATAAAAAAAACGATAATCATAAAAACTACCGATGTATGAAAGTAATAAATAAAGCAAAGCAAGAACCTATCATTGTATTTTTTTAACAGAAAACATCGTCGCACACGTTTGATATAAGCTTTAGGAGGTTTAATAAAAACAATTAACTTTATGCCACTAAACAAAAGCCAAACCAAAAGCCAAAAAAAATGACTGAACACAATAACGTTCAAACTCTGAATCAGTTCATTATTCAGCGTCAAGCTGAATATCCTAACGCTTCAGGTGAATTATCACGTTTGCTACATCACCTTGGAATTGCATCTAAGATTGTTAACCGTGCCGTAAATAAAGCAGGTTTAGTTGATGTTTTAGGAGCTCATGGAGATAAAAATGTACAAGGTGAGGATCAACAGAAATTAGATGTTTTTGCAGATAATCATTTCATAAGAGCAATGAGAGCAAGTGGTGAATGTGCTGCAATTGCTTCTGAGGAAAATGAAGAAATTATCATTTTTGATGATGAAATGGGACGTGACGCCAAGTACGTTTTTTGTATGGATCCTCTTGATGGCTCATCGAATATTGACGTGAATGTTTCGATAGGAACAATCTTTTCTATCTACCTTCGTGTAAGCAAAAAAGGAGAGTTACCCACAGATGAAGATTTCTTGCAAGAAGGAACGAAGCAGGTTGCAGCAGGTTATGTGATTTATGGATCTTCGACTATGCTTGTTTATACAACAGGTAACGGTGTAAATGGATTTACCCTTGATCCTTCAATTGGTGAGTTTTGTCTTTCACATCCTAATATCAAGACCCCAAAGAATGGAAATATTTATTCCATCAACGAAGGGAATTATATTAATCTTCCAGCAGGTGTAAAGAAGTATATTAAGTACTGTCAGGAAAAAGATACGAAGACAAACCGACCTTATACATCTCGATATATTGGGTCACTAGTGGCTGATTTTCATAGGAATTTACTTAAGGGTGGAATCTTTATTTATCCAAATACAAGTAAGAATAGTAATGGTAAGTTACGTTTGCTTTACGAATGTAATCCAATTGCTTTTATTGCAGAGCAAGCGGGTGGTAAAGCTACAAATGGGATTGAGCGTATCTTGAAAATCAAGCCAGAATCAATTCACCAACGTGTTCCTTTCTATACAGGTTCATCAGCAATGGTAAAGAAAGCTGAAGATTTTTTGGACTTTTTTAATAAGATCTAAATTCTTTTTTTGAATAAAATATTTTAAAGCAGTACTGATTTCAGTTCTGCTTTTTTGTGTTGTATGAGTTGGGCATTGACGGGTTGAAATTCTATAATTTGGTTCAATTATCTATTCCCAAACAATTTCCCTAAATTTGTGAGCATTACAAAAAAGGAGAAACATTGGAATTAGATCAAATTATCAAACTATTTAATGAGCATCCCGCTCGTTATAGCATCCAGAAATTTATAGAACAAGAGTCTCAAACAAAGATTCATATTAAAGGCTTGCAAGGTTCGGCTTTGGCTGTCTTGGCTGCTTCTCTTCCTAATGAAAAGAAAGCTCAAGTTTTTGTTTTGAATGATAAAGAAGAGGCTGCTTATTTCTATAATGATCTTTGCACCTTGTTAGATGATAAACAAGTCCTGTATTTCCCTTCGTCTTTTAAGCGATCTGCTCAGTACGAAACAACTGATAAATCCAATATTATACTGCGTGCTGAGGTCTTAAACCGCTTACTTACGAATCAGAATCCAAGTTACATTGTCACTTTTCCAGAGGCTATAGCCGAAAAAGTGATTAGTCAGGCTCAGCTAGAAGAAAATACCCTTAAGATTAAAGTAGGTGAGAAACTATCTCCCGAGTTTATCGAAGAGGTGTTGGTTAATTATAAATTCGAGAGGGCTGATTTTGTTGTTGGACCTGGTCAATATTCAATTCGTGGTTCAATCATCGATATTTTCTCTTTTTCAGATGAATACCCTTATCGTGTTGATTTTTTTGGAGAAGAAGTCGATTCCATTCGCTTGTTTGATATTGAGAATCAATTGTCAAAAGAGAAGAAGAACACAGTTGATATCATTCCTAATATACAGGAGAATGTAAATGATGAAGCTAGAATATCATTCTTTAAATTCTTACCAGAAAATTCTATTTGCTGGGTGAAAAATGTCGCATTTATTGCAGATAGAATCAATTCGATATTCGAAAAGACGACAGAAAAGAAAGCCTATATTGAGTTTGGTGAAGATAGAATAGCGGCTAATGATTATTTAATACACGGGGTCGATTTCATAGATCAACTTAATGCTTTTGCTGGTTTGGAATTCGGACAGAAGTTCTACTTCCCTGCAGAAAATGTTATTGAGTTCAATCAGAGTCCACAACCCGCTTTTAATAAGAATTTCGACCTCTTAGGTCAAGAGTTGTTAAATAATAATGCAAAGGCATTTGAGAATTATATCTTTTCTGATAACCCTAAGCAGATAGAACGTATACACAGTATATTCGAAGACAAAGGGATAGAAGTTATCTTTACCGATGTAAATCGCACTTTACATCAAGGTTTCTCCGATTCAGATCTAAGAATTACTTGTTTTACCGATCATCAGATTTTTGACAGACACCATAAGTTCAAATTAAAGAACGCAACGGTTCATAAGGCCAAAGAAACCGTTACCTTAAAAGAAATAAATAGACTCCATCCTGGCGATTATATTGTGCATTCAGATCATGGAATTGGTCGTTTTGGAGGTTTGCAACGCATAGAAACAAATGGAAAATCGCAAGAAGTTATTCGTCTAGTATATAAAGATGATGATATTCTTTATGTGAGTCTACACTCATTGCATAAAATATCTAAGTATAAAGGTAAAGATGGATCTGCACCTAAAATATATAAACTTGGAACTGGTGCTTGGCAAAAACTAAAAGACAAGACAAAGACTAAGATCAAGGATATTGCTAAAGATCTTATTCTGCTCTATTCAAAACGTAAGGCTGAGCTAGGATTCCAATTTAGTCCTGATAGTTTTATGCAAGATGAGCTTGAAGCTTCTTTTATATATGAAGACACACCCGATCAAGTAAAAGCAACTAAGTCGGTGAAAGAAGGCATGGAATCACCTTTCCCTATGGATAGATTGGTTTGTGGTGATGTTGGCTTTGGGAAAACAGAAATTGCGATACGTGCTGCATTTAAGGCTGTGGCCGATAATAAGCAAGTTGCTATTCTAGTTCCTACAACCATCTTAGCTTTTCAACATTTTAAGACTTTTACTGATCGACTGAAAGATTTTCCTTGTACTATCGATTATATCTCGCGAATGCGAAAGCCGAAGGATCAGAAAGAAACTCTTAAGAATTTAAAGGCAGGAAAGGTTGATATATTAATAGGGACGCATCGAATAATTAGTAAAGATATTCAATTTAAGGATCTGGGCTTGCTCATTGTTGATGAAGAACAAAAGTTTGGCGTATCCGTAAAAGAGAAGTTGAAGCAAATGAAAGTTAATGTCGATACCTTGACATTAACAGCTACGCCTATTCCTCGTACGCTTCAGTTTTCACTGATGGGAGCACGAGATTTATCTATTATTAATACGGCTCCACCAAACCGTTATCCAATTGCTACCGAGATTCACAATTTTAACGAAGATATTATTCGCGAAGCGATAACATATGAAGTTGAGAGAAATGGCCAAGTTTTCTTTATTCACAATAGAGTTCAGAATATTCACGAAGTAGAGGCAATGTTGCATCGTGTTGTTCCTGGCATTTCAACCATTGTGGCTCATGGGCAAATGGACGGACCTAAGCTTGAGAAAATCATGCTTGACTTTATTCGAGGTGATTACGATGTTTTAATTGCAACAACAATTATTGAATCGGGGCTTGATATTCCTAATGCGAATACTATTCTTATCAATAATGGGCAGAATTTTGGCTTAAGTGAACTGCATCAATTACGTGGACGTGTAGGTCGTTCAAACAAGAAAGCTTTCTGTTATCTACTTACGCCACCTATGGAGTCGATGACTCAGGAAGCACGTCAGCGTTTGAATGCAATTGAGAGTTTTTCAGAACTTGGAAGTGGATTTAATATTGCCATGCAAGATTTAGATATCAGAGGTGCTGGTAATTTATTAGGTGGTGAGCAAAGTGGTTTTATTTCAGATATTGGATATGAAACCTATCAGAGAATTTTGAATGAAGCTATTTTAGAACTTAAAGAGACTGAGTTTAAAGATGTGTTCGCTGAAGAAAAAGCACAAGAGGAAATAGAAGTCAAGCGTTTTATTACCGATTGTCAGATTGATACAGATTTGGAAGTTTTATTCCCAGAATCATATATCGAAAGTATTTCAGAACGTATTAGATTGTATCGCGAATTGGATAATATTCAAAAGGAAGAGGAAATTGAAGCTTTTGCAATTCAACTTAAAGATCGATTTGGTGAAATTCCAGAAGCATCTGTTGAATTGCTTAATGTGGTTCGCTTAAGATGGTTTGCACTTGATCTAGGAATTGAGAAGCTGATTCTGAAATCAAGAAAAATGGTTCTTTACTTTGTGAACGATCACCAATCTGCCTATTATCAATCGCCACAATTTTCGAAAGTTTTAGGCTTTGTGCAATCACAAGCCATGCCTTGTAAAATGAAAGAGGCTAGGCATAAGCTGAGTTTGAGCTTCGAAAATGTGACAAGCATTAAACATGCAAGTGATATTTTGTCAAAATTTTCAGAACCTGTAACTTTGTAAGATAAGCTATGAATCTAATTATTGACATAGGAAATACACAAACCAAATACGCACTCTTTCAAAAGGGAGAAATGCTAGAGTTTTGTGTGTCTCAAGTTCAGGATATTACTTTAATTGAAGATTGGCAGAAGAAGTATCAAAACCTTGATGCTGCTATTGTATCATCAGTTCAAGGAAAACCAACTGGTTTTCTTGATAAGTTGGAATCAAAATTCGAGAAGCTTATCTTTTTCGATCAGAACACACCAACTCCTTTAAGTAATCTTTATGAATCGAAAGAAACATTGGGGTATGATCGTTTGGCTGCTTGCGTAGGAGCTAATTTTCTTTGTCCCAATAGAAATCTTTTAGTAATTGATGCTGGCACTGCTATTACATTTGATTTTGTAAGTGATGATAATGAATATCTTGGCGGAACTATTTCTCCAGGATTAAGTATGAGATTTAAAGCTTTAAACTCATTTACAAAGAAATTACCATTGCTTAAACAGTCAGATTCTTTTGGTTTAATTGGAAAGAATACCGAGGAGGCAATTATCTCTGGCGTTCAAAATAGTCTCCTTTTCGAAGTTGATTCTTACATCAATCAGTTAAGAGAGAAGCATCCTAAAGCAAGAATTTTTCTTACAGGAGGAGATTCTGCTTTTATTTGTTCAAAATTGAAAAATATAACATCGTGCAGTAAGGGTCTTTTATTGAGTGGTTTAAATGCTATTCTTAATTATAATAATTCCTGATATCGAGATTCTTCTTGAAGGTTTTGCTGCTTGTTATTTTATTTATAGTTTTGCACTTGTCAGAATTTTAAGATCTCTAGGCTAATACTTATACTATCTATCGTTAAGTTTTTTTAACTATTAGATATAAAAAATGGTATATGCTTTGCTTTGAGATTAATTATATTTAAAAATATTAAGGTTTTAACGTTGACACAATAACTAACTAGATTATTAAAATATAGTATCATGAAAACTAGACTTACAATCCTAACAGCTGTCCTTATGCTATCGACAATGTTCGGAGTAAATGCTCAGACCAAAGAGTCGAAGTATGGAGTAGATAGTGTAAAAACAATTTTGAGTGCTTCTCTTTATGGAGAGATGGTAAAGCAAAAGAATTATAAAGAAGCTCTTCCTGGTTGGAGATATGTCTTCAATAACGCACCTAAATTTCAAAGATCAACTTACACTAATGGTGTGAAAATTATGCGTGGTATGTATTATGCTACCAAGGATAAGAAATATGTTGATACTTTAATGATGGTTTACGATCAAAGAATTAAGTATTACGGTACGAATAGAAAATATCCTGCAGGATGGATTCTTGGACGTAAAGGTGGTGACTTGTTTGCTTTCAATAAGAAAAACATGACGAAGGTGAAAGAAGCATACACTATTATGCAGAAGTCTATTTCTATGCGTGGTGTTGACTCTGAGGAAGCTGTAGTTAATAAAACAATGGAAGCTGGTAAACTTTTAGTAATGGCTAAGGAATTGGCTCCAGAATTATTAATTAACGATTATTTAGCATTCATGGATCTTTTGAAAGTTAGAATGGAGAAATATCCTAAGAAAGCTTCAAATGTTAAAGGTGCTATTGCTAATGTTGAGAATGATTTCTTTGCTGCAGGTGTAGCTGATTGTGAAACTTTAAGTAGCATTTTCACGCCTAAGTTCGAAGCTAATCCTGAGGATATGGTTTTGATCAACAAGATAATGAAAATGTTGAACCGTCAGGAGTGTGAGGATGGTGCTTTATATGCAAAAGTTGCTGAGCAAAAATACAAGCTTGAGCCTAGTGCTGATGCAGCTCACAATCTTGCTAAGATGTTCTTTACGAAAAAGCAATATTCTAAGAGTAAAGATTATTTCAAGAAATCAATTGCATTAGAGGAAGATGCTGAAGTTAAAGCAGAACTTCACTATAAGATGGCGCTAATTTTAATTAGTGAAAATGATTTAATTGGTTCAAGAAAGCATGCATATGCTGCTATTGAGAATAAGCCTAACTGGGGACAACCATATATCGTAATTGGTAAGGCTTATGTTGCAGCAATCAAAACTTTCCCTGGGAAGGCTCACGAGAAGCAAGCTGTATACTGGGTTGCTATTGATAAATTTATGAAAGCAAAAAGTGTAGATTCTGAATGTTCTGTTGAAGCTAACAAGTTGATTAATACTTATTCAAAATATTTCCCTGGTAAAGAAGAAGGATTTATGCAAGGCCTTAAAGAAGGTGGATCATACAAGGTTGGTTCTTGGATTAACGAAACAACTAAGGTTAGACTAAACCAATAATCTATTGAAATGAGCCATGAAGTGGCTACTTGCATGTGGCAAATCATGAAACAAAAGACACATGAAAAAAACGATTCAAATCGAATTCATATATAAAAGCATTGTTGCCCTTATTGGGGCGACAATGCTTTTGTCTTGTGAAAACAATATTAAAGAAGTTGAGAGTATAACAACTCAAGAAACTCGTCCTGAAGTTTATGGTGAAAATGTTGAATTTGTTTTTACTGATTCTACACGAATTCAATACAAAACATTCGCAATTGAATTTGTACAAATAAAGACTGAGGAAGAAGAATATAATGAGTTCACTAAGGGAGGAAATGTAATTTATTACAACAAAGATGGTTCACAAGCATGGACGATTAAATGTAACTACGCTAAGAACTTTGTTAAAGATAAATTATGGGAGCTTCGAAATGATGTTGTTGCTGTTAGTGATGATGGTAAAACGATAAATTCGGAACTTATGTATTGGAATCAGAATAAGCAAAAGATCTATTCAGACCAATATGTTAGAATAACGGAGAAGGATGGTCAAATGTTAGAAGGTAATAGCTTTACCGCAGATGATAGATTAGATCGGATCTCATTGCGTCAAGTTACTGGAGAGGTTTTTCTCGAAGATAAGAATTTGAAAAACTAGTAGTTTGATCAAAGTCATATAGAATTACTTGCATTATCATATGTAAGTAATTTTTTTTTGTTCGTAGAGTTTTATTTTGAATCAAAATCTCCATCTTTAAATGTACTTTCGTTAGGTTCATAAACGCATATCTTAAAGCATACACAAAGAGATGAAACAGAAATTACCTTACCTTTTAGAAATTATTTGGTTACTTGTAGCCATCTTTAGTATTCTGTTTGCTACAGTTAGAACCTTTAGCCTTGGTTTCAAGGAAAATATCATGCTGTATGTTATTGCTTTGTTAGCGTGCTTAATGTATTGTTTTCGTCGATATTTACGAAAAACAAGAGAAGGTTTAAATCAAGATAAACAATAATGAACGATCTCTTTATTATTATTGCTATGCTGGCTCTTTCAGCATTTTTCTCAGGAATGGAAATTGCTTTTGTAGCAGCCAATAAATTGAGAATGGAGCTTGATAAGAATAAAAATACAATGACCTCTCGAATCATTAATATTTTCACGAATCATCCAGGACATTATATCTCTACCATGTTGGTTGGGAATAATATTGCTTTGGTTGTTTATGGTATCATGATGGCTAAAATTCTTGAGCCAACAATTGCCCTTTGGATTGATTCTGAATTGTTGATTATGACCATTCAAACGCTTTTTTCAACTCTATTAATTCTTTTTACAGCTGAGTTTTTACCAAAAACACTTTTCAGGTTAAATCCCAATTTTTCTCTGAATCTGTTTGCGGTACCAGTAATGTTTTTTTATGTGATCTTCTATCCAATTACAGTCATTACTATGATGTTCTCAAAGAATATTATTAGTCGAGTACTAAATACTGATATTACAGAAGAGGAAGAATCGCGTGCTTTCGGTAAAATTGATTTGGATCACTTAGTTCAAGAAGGGCAGGAAGGGCAAGCTGTTTTTGACGAGGACGAACACAATATGAAGCTTTTCAGAAATGCTTTAGATTTCTCTAATGTGAAGTTGCGAGAATGTTTTGTGCCACGTACTGAAATTGAAGCCATAGAAATTGGAGGAGAGATAGAAGTGTTAACTCAACGTTTCATTGAAACAGGCTATTCTCGTATCATGATTTATAAGGAATCAATAGATAATATCATTGGTTATGTGCATTCTTCGGTGCTATTCAGAAATCCACAAAGTATAAAAGCTGCATTGAGTCGAGTTATTATTGTACCAGAAACAATGGCCGCTCATAAGTTGTTGAACCTTTTTACGCGTGAACAGAAAAGTGTAGCGGTAGTGGTTGACGAGTTTGGTGGAACATCTGGCATGGTAACCATCGAAGATATCATGGAGGAAATCTTTGGTGAAATTGAAGATGAACATGATAATATCGATTTGGCAGAGGAACAGCTAAGTGAAACTGAATTCATATTCTCTGGTAGAATTGAGATCGATTATTTAAATGAGAAATATAAGCTAGGTTTCCCTGAATCGGATGATTTTGAGACATTAAATGGCTTCATTATCTTTAATCACGAAAGTATTCCTAATGTCAATGAAATAATTCGAATTGAAGAGTTTCGAATTCAAATTATAGAGGTCTCTAATACGCGCATAGATAAAGTGAAGTTGACTGTTGTTTCATAAATCATAAACTTCATTGCTATAGTAATATCCAGATTTTATACATGTCAATTGTATCCTAATTTCTCCTCTTAAATGAATGTATTTGTTTATTTTTAGCATAAAATTGTATTCTCTTTTCCTTCTTATTTGCTAATAATTAATTGGTTTGATATTTATCTATAAAAAGCCTAAAAGCTCTTAGGTTAAATCCCTTGTTCTTGTGCATTTTTTTGTATATTCGTAGCCTATTTTAAGAATAATTAAATCATTTTAGATGGCAACATTACAGAAAATAAGAAACCGCGGAGTTTTTATAGGAATTATCATTGGTGGAGCCTTGTTGGCATTTATAGCTGGTGACGCCTTAAAGTCGGGTGGTTCTCTTTTAACAAACTCACGAAATGAGATGGCTGAAATTGCAGGGGAATCTGTAAATATTCGTGATTTCCAAAACAGATTCAATCATAATCTTGAAGTGACCAAATTAATGAGCGGTCAGAACTCAATTCCTTCTGATCAAATGGATAAAATCAGAGAGCAAGTTTGGCAACAAATGGTTCAAGAGATCGTAATGAATCGTGAGTACGATGAGTTAGGAATTAGCTTAACATCTCAAGAGTTGTTTGATATGGTTCAAGGGGACAATATCGATCCAACTATCCGTCAGATGTTCACAAGTAAAGATGGACAATTTGATAAAGATAATGTTGTTAGAACGCTTAAGCAATTGACCGCTGCTCCTGATGGAACGCCTCAAAAAGCTTATTGGTTAAATATCGAAGAGCAGCTTATCGGCCAAAGAACATTAGCTAAGTACAATGCATTGATTGCAAAAGGTCTTTATATTCCTTCTGCTTATGCTAAAAATATGGCTGCTAACGGTTCTAAGAAAGTTAGTTTTGATTATGTAGTTAAAAATTACAATTCAATTTCTGATTCAACTATAAACGTAACATCTGAAGAAATTAAGGCTTATTATAACGAAAACAAAGAATTGTTTAAGCAAGGTGAGTCAAGAAAGATTGACTACGTTCCTTTTAACATTGAACCATCTACTGAAGATTTCAAATACACAGAGAAATGGATTTCAGACTTAAAAGGTGATTTTACTGCTGAAGCGAATGTTGCTCAATTTTTAGAGTTAAATTCTGATACAAAACTGAATACTTATTACTTCGCTAAGGAAGAGAACTCAAACAAAGAGCTTGATGCTTTCATGTTTGATGGTAATAAAGGAGATGTATTCGGACCTTACGACGAGGATGATGCTTATAAATTAGCTAAGATTTCTGACATTAAGATGATGGCAGACTCAGTTAAGGCACGTCATATTTTAATTAACCCAGTTAATGGTGATTTCAAAGCTGCTGAAGCTAAGGCTGACAGTTTGAAGCAATTAATTGAAAAAGGTGCTAAGTTTGCAGAAGTAGCTCAAGCTAATTCGGCTGATCAAGGTTCTGCTGTTAATGGTGGTGATTTAGGTTGGTTTACTCAAGGGCGTATGGTTCCTGAGTTTAATAATGCTGCTTTCTCATCAAAGAAAAATGAAATTAAGCTTGTAACAACTCAATATGGTGCTCATCTTATTCAAGTTGTTGCCTTAAGTAAGGCTGTTAAGAAAGTACAAGTTGCTGTTCTTGACAGAAAAGTTGAAGCTAGTCAAAAGACATTCCAAGCAGCTTATGCAGCGGCTCGTAAATTTGCTGGTGAGAACCAAGGTAGAGATGCTTTCTTAAAAGCAATTTCTGAGCAAGGTTTAACTCGTCGTGTAGCAAATCTTAAGAAGGATACTAAATTAATCCCAGGTCTTGAGAGCTCTAGAGAATTAGTTCGTATTGCTTATAATACAGATGACATGGAAACTGTTCTTTTAAACAACGATAACTCTGCAGTATTTGAGTTTGGTGAAAAATTCGTAGTTGCTATTCTTTCGAATATCAAAGAAGAAGGATTTACTTCTGTAAATGATGTTCAGGCTACTGTTGAAAGAGAGGTCCGTAAGAATAAGAAAGCTGAAATGATGATAGCTTCAATGTCTAAAAATTCTAAAGGTGCTCAGTCGTTATTGTCAGTAGCTCAAAAAGAAAATTTAGAAGTTAAGACTGCTGCTGATGTTTCATTCCAGTCATTCCAGATTCCTGGTGCAGGTATCGAGCCAAACGTAATTGCTAATGCTAGTAATACTGAAAAAGGTAAGATTTCAACTGCTATTAAAGGAAATCAAGGAGTTTATATGATTCTTGTAAACGAAGTTAAGGAGGATGCGATTACTGAAGATGCGGTTAATATTTTCAAAACACGTATGATTCAGAACTTTCAGTACCGTGCAAATTATCAATCAATGCAAGTTCTTCGCGAAAATGCAAATATTGATGATAAGCGTTATAAGTTCTATTAGTAGAAAAATATGACATTGAGAATTATTGATCTTTATGTCTAAATTATATAAGAGCGAGATGGGAAACTGTCTCGCTCTTTTGTTTTATCGTGTATTTCAAGAGTATGTAAGACCTAAGAGGCAAGTCCAATAGATTTGTTACTTTTGCCTTACTATATAATTATAGGAGTTCTGATTTTATCATTACTTAGATTCAAGTAACAAATGCAACTTAGTTGATTTTATATAAAAAAAGGAAGGGATGGTTTTTCAAGACAAATGAGAGAAATAGTGTCCCCCATTGTCTTGATGGAATAAAAGTCTTTCTTTTACCACTAAAATCGCCAAACTCAAGTTGTAAATGGGACAATTAACCAGAGAACAAAGGTATACTATTTCGGTGATGAAAAAAGGAGGCTATAGACAAATAGATATAGCAAAAGCGATCGGAAAAGATAAGTCGGTTATAAGCCGAGAATTAAAGAGGAACTGTGACAAACGTAATGGAGAATACAGGTATGAGTTAGCCCATCGAAACTACTTAGGTCGGCTCACTGGTAAAGCTAAGCACCGGAGCTTTACTCCAGGAGTAAAGGATCAAGTAGAGCTTCTGATAAGAGAAGATTTTAGCCCAGAACAAATTGTAGGGCGTTTAAGAGCAGAGAGTAAGCCTTGTGTTTCTCATGAGCGTATATATCAACACATTTGGGCCAATTTAAAGGCAGGAGGTGATCTCTACACCCATCTTAGGAGGAATAAGAAGAGGTATAGAAAACGTGGAGGGGCTAAGGATACACGTGGTCAACTAAAGAATCGCGTAGGTATTGAAAAACGTCCGGAGATAGTTGATCAAAAAACGAGATTTGGAGACCTGGAAATAGATACGGTAATGGGGAAAAATCACAAGGGTGCTTTGTTGACCATTAATGATAGACTCACTGGTCTGGTTTGGATACGTCTTTTAGAAGGCAAAGAAGCTGATCCGCTGGCAAAGGCAACTGTAGAGGCACTTGATCCAATTAAAGACCTGCTGCATACAATAACGGCTGATAATGGGAAAGAGTTTGCTAGACATCAGAAGATTGCAAAAAAGCTTGATTTGAATATCTATTTTGCCAGATCATATCATTCTTGGGAAAGAGGAGCAAATGAAAATACAAATGGATTAATCAGACAGTATTTCGTCAAAGGATCTTCTTTTGATGATATTACGCCTGAAAAGGTCCAATGGGTTCAAGATAAATTAAATAATAGACCTAGAAAGCGTCTAAATTACTTGACTCCAAATGAGAAGTATAATTATGTTGTTAATAATGTGAAAGTTGCATTTGCAACTTGAATTCAGGTTATTATAAATTCGCCTTCAGATGAATCTAAAAAACTGTTTAAATAATATAAGTGATTATTTCTCTCCAGAAATAATTGGTGAAGTGAATGATGTTTACGTTAAAGTTGCCAAAATAAAAGGAGATGATATTCCATGGCATGATCATGCAAATGAAGATGAACTTTTTTATATCATTGAAGGAACACTTTTGATGGAGATAGAAGGAGAGGAAAGTTTTGAGATGAAAAAAGGTGATATATATATAGTAAAAAGAGGTATTAATCACCGGGTTTCGGCAAAAGATGAATGTCAAATCATGCTAATTGAAAATAAGGCTACTGCTCATACAGGAGATGTTGTTTCTGAGATAACCAAACCAATAGATGAGCAGTTGAAATCAAACTAAGATAGCTTTGGAGAATCTAGTAAATTGTATTCAGAAGATTATAAATATTAAATTGACAATAAGGATATGAGTGTTATAAAGGAATTACAATCAAGAAGTGGTTCAGTTTGCGAGCTTTGCGGAGCTATTGATAGTTTAAATGTATATGAAGTACCACCAGCAGCAAAAGAGGGAAGTGATAAATGTTTATTGCTATGTTCTACCTGTTCAGAACAATTGGAAAATACTGAAAAAGTAGATTCTAATCATTGGAGATGTTTAAATGATAGTATGTGGAGTGAAGTTCCTGCTGTGCAGGTAATGGCTTGGCGTATGCTGAATAGACTAAAAGCTGAAGGATGGCCTCAAGATTTGCTTGATATGCTTTATCTAGATGAAGAAACAATGGATTGGGCTCAGGCAACTGGAGAAGGTGAGGATGATGAAGATAAAGTTATACACAAGGATAGTAATGGTGTAACTCTTTCATCAGGTGATTCTGTCGTTTTGATTAAGGATCTTAATGTAAAAGGTGCCGGATTTACTGCTAAGCGTGGTACACATGTTCGTAATATTTCATTAGTTTATGATAATGAAGAGCATATTGAAGGTCGAGTTGGTGATCAGATGATTGTGATACTTACACAATTTGTGAAGAAATCTTAAGTATTTAAGAAATAAATGGGATTTAAGCGAGACAATCATCTCGCTTTCATTATTTTTAATAATTGCTTATATTATAGATATTACCCTAAAAGATGGAGTGAACCATACATTACTCTTTTAATTAACGCGAAGTGAATGAGTTGTAGCTTGTATAAATGCATGAGAGGAATAATCTTGATAATTAGTTTTAATTGTATCGGATTGCAGCTTAATGCGCAAAATATTTCACGTGACACAACTGTTGATGATATTCAAGTTAAGATAAACTCGGGGAATCTGATTATTCAAACCATTCCTTCTGAAGTAAAGTTAGAAATACCAAAGCTTGGAATAAAAGAGAGTAAAGGTGTTGATTCTTTAATTTTAGAAAATATTTATACTGGCCTATATGATCTTTTATTTGTGTATGATGAGTATAAATTTAACTGTTTTGTTGAGGTGTTAGGAGAAAAAACTGTGTATGTATTGGTTGATGTAAAAGAGAAAAAACTTCAAACAAGCGTGATTGATTATAAGGCTAAAATAAAAAAGCCCGAGCCTGTGATTGATAATCAGATTTATATCATGGTAGAAGATATGCCTGAGTTTCCAGGGGGGATTTTAGAGCTTCGCAAATGGATTAAATCAAATGTGAAGTATCCTGAATCTGCTAGGAAGAAGAAGATTATGGGTAAGGTGTATATTGGTTTTGTAATAAATAAAGAAGGAAAGGTTGAGGGTGGTAGAGTATTGAGATCTATTGATCCTTTGCTCGATGCCGAGGCGTTAAGGGTTGTTAGTAGTATGCCCAATTGGAAGCCAGGAAAACAAAAAGGGATACCTGTAAAGGTTTCATTTTCTTTCCCAATTACCTTTCATCTTCATTAATATAAAGATTTAGCTAGGAAATAAAAGTCGCAAACAATTTATGTTTGCGACTTTTTATTTTGATCTAACGTCTCGAATAGAGCTTGTACGGTTTTTTTAAGTTGTAGAAATTATGCGTTGTTAGCTAGTGTGTAATTTTAAAGAGCTTTATTGGACTGATTTAATAGCTTGTGTTCTATAAAGAAATGATCTTTTTTGAAATAAATAGGTATGGTTACTAGCACATTAGATATTAAATGGATAAAAGTTGATCTTTGCATTAGGAAACATGGAATTAAAAGTCTTATATTTGCACTCGCTTTAAGAGAGAGGCTAGGGTCTTTGAATCG
>CAXBPC010000005.1:0-154910 GCA_963977525.1 uncultured Marinifilaceae bacterium | reverse complement strand
GCGACCTCCTCGTCCCAAACGAGGCGCGATGACCGGGCTACGCTACACCCCGAAATAAATTTCGGTACTTTCAATAAACAATGAAGTTTTACAACTTCTCAAATTTCTCGGTGTCGGGGTGGCAGGATTCGAACCTGCGACCTCCTCGTCCCAAACGAGGCGCGATAACCGGGCTACGCTACACCCCGAAAATTAAAGTGAAAAGGTTAAGCTTTTCACTTTGCATCTGTTCAATTAAGAAAAGATAGCGGAGAGAGGGGGATTCGAACCCCCGGTACCGTTACACAGTACGTCAGTTTAGCAAACTGGTGGATTAAGCCACTCTCCCACCTCTCCTGATTGCGGAAGCAAAAGTAGGTAAAATATTGATCTGTGCAAATTTTCTTTTCACACAATTTCAAATATTTACATGGTCATGATTATAGTAAATTATGAATCAATGAGATTGGAGTAAAAAAAAAGATTTTTTTTTATCAAAAAAAAAGGCTGGGCATGCTCAAAGAACACGCCTAGCCTTATTTCTATCACTGTTTTTATTATTTTTTCTTGTCCTTTGGTGAAGGTTTAGCAATATTTTCACGCATAGATGTATCCGCTTCAATATTCTTCATACGATAATAATCCATCACACCTAAATGACCACTACGAAAAGCTTCAGCCATAGCCAATGGTACTTCAGCTTCAGCTTCGATTACCTTAGCACGCATTGCCTGTGCAAGAGCTTTATTTTCCTGCTCTGTTGCAACAGCCATTGCACGACGTTCCTCAGCCTTAGCCTGTGCAATTTTTAAGTCTGCATCAGCTTGATCAGTTTGTAGTACAGCACCGATATTCTTTCCTATATCAATATCTGCAATATCAATTGATAAAATTTCAAAAGCCGTTCCAGCATCCAGTCCTTTTTCAAGTACAACACGAGAAATAAAATCAGGATTCTCAAGTACAGTTTTATGTGACTCAGAAGAACCAATAGACGATACGATACCTTCACCTACACGAGCCAAAACAGTTTCCTCTCCTGCTCCACCAACCAACTGGCGTATATTAGCACGAAGCGTTACTCTCGCCTTAGCGATTAACTGAATACCATCTTTAGATACAGCAGTTACTGGAGGCGTATTAATGACTTTAGGAATTACACTCATCTGAACAGCTTCGTAAACATCACGTCCAGCAAGATCAATAGCCGTAGCCATCTTAAATGGTAATTCGATATTAGCTTTTGAAGCTGAAACTAAAGCATGGGTTACTTGCTCTACATGACCACCAGCTAAGTGGTGAGCCTCCAGGTCATCTCTTGTAATATGCAAGCCTGCCTTCTGAGCCTCAATCATCGAACGAACGATAAGATTAGGTGGCACACGACGCCAACGCATAAATACGAGTTGAATTAATGAAATCCGCACACCTGAAAGCAGAGCGGAAAACCAGAGTCCAACTGGAATAAAAATAAAAAGGATATAAATACCTACCCCTATCGCAACAATCAAAAATATTAATGCTCCAATTTCCATTTAATTTATTTTAAAGGTTTTACAATAATAACTTTATCTACTATTTTAATGACTTTCACTTCTGTTTTTTCATCAACATATGCTCCTGTTGATTTAGCTTCAACGATGTGATTATTAATTCGCACTTGTCCCATAGGCGCTAATCGAGATAAACATATACCTTCATCACCTATTGCTATTAGATTTTCCTCTATTTTTTCAACTTTTGAATCAATTTCAGTTTTCAACATGATTCTATCCCAAGTGCCTGATTTTAAAGCTAACCAAAGTGCAAGCAAACTGAATATCACAGATCCTAAAACAGTTAGATGACCTATCGTATTTCCATAATGATTATAAGATAAGTAGATCCCTCCAAGCATCATCACAATACCTGCGATACCAGCAACGGTAATTCCAGGAAGAACAAAAAATTCGAGTAGAATAAGAACAACTCCTAAAACTAATAAGAGAACAATAATAAAAATCGTCATACTAATATGCTGTTTTGTTTATTTCAACGCTTACAATAAGGCCTTTCTTTTCTAATTTTTCTCTCATAGCTGATAAAGCCTCTAGATTTCCAACCTTAAGTTCACTTTTGCCTTTATAATGTGTAATATATGCACATTGCTCAGCCTGATCAGAAGTATGTTCACAAACCTCCATTAATGCATCAACAACGTAATCGAAGTTATTCACACTATCATTATGCAAGCAAAGTACATGTTCTGAACTCATGGTTTCTTTATTTTATCAGACGTATTGCATCTTGTATAGAAATCCTCTTGTTTCCAGTGTAAGCTACTGTAAAGATGTCAGTAAACCCAGATTTATAGAGTTTTTTCTTCAATGCACCAGCATCAGCAATCGAATCAAAATGTCCAATTGTACAAACGGTTTTACCATTAGATTTTTTCACCGCCGATGTTCCAAAAGCCTTATATTTACCCATCAAAGAATTTACTTCATCAGGAACTCCATTGGCAAAAACACCAATTTGAACTCGGAAATTAATATCACCTACTAAGTCTTCCTCAGTAAGTGGTTCCTTCTCAACTTCTGGTTTAACCTGATCAATTGGCTTTTCAGTTTTCTTTATGCTTGCCTGTAAGGATACTCTTTTCTGTCCGCTGTAGGCAACCGTAAATGCATCCTTATATCCTGCATCTTGCAATTTCATTTTTAAACTTGCCACTTCAGGAAGAGACTTAAAGCGGCCAATTGTACACACAATTTTTCCATCTGATCTCTTCTCATAGAACGATCCAAATGCTTGATACTTTTCCATCGTCGTGTTCAATTCCTCAGGGATTTCACCTGCAAAAACTCCAATCTGGACACGATAGGTAACATCTCCTGAAATCTTTGTTGATAATTGAGATGTAGAACTAGTTGTTTTACTTGGACTAGCTTTATCTGTTATAGCAATAGCATCTTGCAAGTTTGTTCTAATTCCATTCTTATAAACAACAACAAAAGCCGCAGGGAAAGCCGTTTTAATTCGAGTTTTATAAATAGCTGCCTTAGCGTAAGTTCTATACGAACCTGTCAAATATCTAAATGACTTACCACCATCAACAATTTCTTCTTTTATAAAACCCATTCCCTTATAAAAGTCATTGGTTGGTCTTTTATCGAAAACTGCAACTTGATAACAATATTCATATTCGTAATCCAAATATCCTCCCTCATCCTTCTGAGGACTAACATCTAACTGAGCGTTAGGTTTGGGATCTTGTTCTACAACCTCTTCTTTTACATCAACTTCTTGACTCTCTTTTCTAAAAGCTTCAGAATTCTTAGTAGCATTCTGACTCCCTTCGTATGCAGGAGTAACTTCTTCTTGTGTTGCAGCTAAAATAAGTGTTGGTGCTTTATCTGATGTTTGCTCTAATACCTTGGCATGTTTCGCTTTCTGTGCTGCATTCTTCTTTAACTCCTCTGATCGTTGTTCCAAGTCACGAACTCTACGCTTAAACAGATCTTTATCAACTTCAGAATAAACACCTTGTTTGGTATACAAAAGGCTAACCTCACGAGTCAAACTATCACTATTAAACTGATCATTTTTTGCTAAAACAAACAATTCTTTAGCTTGCTCGGAATTAAATTCAGACAGCTTATGATAGACCGATTTCTTGCTAATTCTAAAGTTGAAGAAAGGAAAATTATTGTAGTTGTATTTTTTAGTATAACGTATTCCAGTTGAATCTTTCTCTTGGGTGTGACGACGAATAAGAGCAGTTGATTGCGTTAAAGTGTCCAAAGCAAAAACATCTCCATTTTTAAATGAAGTCATATTTTGTTTAGAATATTGGATATCAAATTCATTTCTAAAAGATATAGAATGAACTGAATATGAAAAAAACATCGTTAGAATCAACAAATAGATACGAGCTCGATTCATAGTATTTATTTAAATATATTATAATCAACAAAATGCCTCCTGAATTGAGATACAGAAAGCCCAAATTACCATGAGGTAAGATAACAATAATTTTTAAAAGAAAAATAAATATGCTTATGATGGTGAGTCACTATTTTTTTGCTTTCCTGAAAATTAAATCAATCTACAAAACCCTTTAATTACAGTTAGTGCAACATAAAAAAAGCTTGTTGTAAGAATTGTGTAAAATCACAAAACTCACAACAAGCTAATTTAATATATTGCTTTATTTAAATACTACTTTTTCAGCCACTTATCTAACCAGCTAGCGAATTCGCGTTGCCATAAAATTCCGTTCTGAACTCCAAGTACCCAATGGTTTTCTTCAGGAAAGTAAAGATATTTAGCAGGAATACCTCTCAAGCGAGCAGCATTAAATGCTTGCATACCTTGTGAAGCAACAATACGGTAATCTTTTTCTCCGTGAATCACCATGATTGGAGTATCCCATTTGTCAACAAATTTGTGAGGAGAGTTAGCATATGAACGCTGAGCAATCTTATTCTTCTTGTCCCAGAATGAACCACCAAGATCCCAATTTACAAACCACATTTCTTCAGTTTCTAAATATTGAGCTTCTAAGTTAAACATACCATCGTGAGCGATAAATGCTTTGAAACGTTTTTGGTGATGTCCTGCCAACCAGAAAGTTGAGAATCCACCGTAAGATGCGCCAACACAACCTAAACGATCTTCATCAACATACTTTTCAGCTTTTACGTTGTCAATAGCAGAAAGATAATCTTTCATGTTTTGTCCACCATAATCACCAGAAATTTGCTCACACCATTCTTTACCAAAACCAGGTAAACCTCTACGATTAGGAGCTACAATCACATAGTCATTTGAAGCCATCATCTGGAAATTCCAACGGTAACTCCAGAACTGAGAAACAGTTCCTTGAGGGCCACCTTGACAATAAAGTAAAGCAGGGTATTTCTTATTCTCATCGAAATGAGGAGGCTTAATTACCCATACCAACATTTGCTTACCATCAGTCGTTTCCACCCATCGCTTCTCAACTGAACCCATGCTCAACTGATCAAGGATATGCTTATTTACGAATGAAATTTCATTAGCATTACCTGTTTTAGCATCAACGCTATACAACTCAGCAGGCTTACTCATTGACACACGCTTAGCAATCAGCTTATCGCCAACAGGGTGTATCGATTGGTAATTATGAACACCTTCAGTAATTTTATTGATTTTACCATCGGCCATATCCATACGGTAAATTTCGTCAGTAGCATGCCAGTCAGAAATAAAGTAGATCGATTTACTATCCTTAGTCCAAGTTAAATGCTCTGCATTCTGATCAAAACCTTTGGTCATATATTTTTTATCACCAGTATTCAAATCCATCACAAATAAACGAATCTGATCTGCCTCATAACCTTCACGCTCCATGCTTTCCCAAGCCATATATTTTCCGTCAGGCGAGAAAGACAAGTTATTATCGTAACCCATCATACCTTTGGTTACATTCTTCGTTTTTCCACTTTCTAGGTTATAGAAATAAATATCAGTATTAGTAGAAAGACCATATTCCTGACCATACTTCTTACGAGAAGAGTAAGCAATATTCTGGCCATCAACTGTCCAGTTCACTTGCTCAATTCCACCCCAAGGACGAACAGGAGCTTCCCACTTTTCACCTTCCATAATATCCTTACCAGCTTTCAACGCAGTTCCTTTGTTGAAATCAGCAACAAAAATGTGAGTATAAGTTTCTACCCAATGGTCCCAATGACGGTAAAATTCGTCACCAATAACTCGACCATTTGATTTTTGTAAATCAGGGTGCTTATCCTGTACATTTTCCTCAAGCTTTACCTCTTTCGAGAATAACATTTTTGATTGATCTGGAGAAAATTTAAAGTCGTTGATTCCACCGTCAATATCAGTCAACTGTTTACGACCTGTTCCATCAGGATTCATTTCCCAAACCTGAACCGATCCACTTTCTGATGAAAGAAATGCAATCTGACCATCTTTAGTCCAACGCTCGCCCCATTCTTTACCTTTAGTATTGGTAATTTGAGTTGCTTCACCGCCAGCCACTGGAAGTGTATAAAGATCTCTATACGATTTATTTTCTTCTTTATTAAAGTAAGTTACACCATAAAGAACTGTTTTTTCGTCTGGAGAGATGCTTTCTCCACCCATACGTCCAAACGACCACAAAACCTCTGGAGTCATTCGATCTGAAGCCAATTTTGTTTCAGGCGTACGATAAGATTGATTATCCGTTTCGCTTTTTTTATCAGCAGTAGTCGCATCTTGACATGACGACATACCAGTGACTAATGCCAAACCAATTAATAAATGTTTATTCTTCATTATTAACATTGTTAGTGAGTTTTAAATTGCATCGTAAAATTATAATAAAAAATACGATTAAATTAATTTGGCTCATTATTTTGATTTAAAACCGAAGCATCTATAAAAGAAAAGGTTCTCAACTTAAATTGAGAACCTTTATATTTTAATAAAGCCGATGCATTATTAATATCTCTTTAGAATTAATTTTCCTTAGGCGCATTAATAGCTTCAACAATTTTAGCTTCTAATTCTTCAGCTAACTCTACATTATCCGAAATCAAACGCTTAACAGCCTCACGACCTTGACCAAGTTTAACTTCACCATAAGAAAACCATGATCCACTTTTCTTGATAACATTGTAGTCAACTCCAAGATCAACAATTTCACCTATTTTAGAGATCCCCTCACCATACATGATATCAAATTCAGCTTTACGGAAAGGAGGCGCAACCTTATTTTTCACAACTTTAACACGTGTACGGTTACCTTGAATCTCATCACCATCTTTAATCTGACCAATACGACGAATATCCAAACGAACCGATGCGTAAAACTTAAGTGCGTTACCACCAGTTGTTGTCTCAGGATTCCCGAACATCACACCAATTTTTTCACGCAATTGGTTAATGAACATACAGGTTGTTTTCGTCTTACTGATATTCCCAGTAAGCTTACGCAAAGCTTGTGACATCAAACGAGCTTGTAACCCCATCTTCGACTCACCCATTTCACCTTCAATCTCCGCCTTAGGCGTTAAAGCTGCAACAGAGTCAATCACAACCAAATCAACAGCTGATGAACGAATTAACTGATCAGCAATCTCAAGAGCTTGCTCACCGTTATCTGGTTGAGAAATCAATAAATTCTCAATATCTACACCTAAATTTTCAGCGTAAAAACGATCGAAAGCATGCTCAGCATCAATAAAGGCAGCAATACCACCAGCTTTCTGAACTTCAGCCATAGCGTGAATTGCTAATGTTGTCTTACCTGATGATTCAGGGCCATAAATTTCGATAACACGTCCTTGAGGATAACCACCCACTCCCAAAGCCATATTCAATGAAAGTGACCCTGATGAAATAGCTGGTAAATCAACAACAGCCTCGTCACCCATTCTCATGATAGCACCTTTACCGTAGGTTTTATCAATTTTATCCATGGTTAACTGAAGTGCTTTCAGCTTTTCCTTATTAATGTCTGCAATATCTTTAGTTGCCATATCTATATGTATTATTAATTTTTAAAATTGAATATTAAGTTCTGTCAAAATCTGATTGGTATGATCTTTCGTTTTAACCTTTTTAAAGATTTTTTCAATCACACCATCCTCAGAAATTATAAATGTTGAACGCAAAACCCCGTCATAAACTTTACCATAGAGTTTCTTCTCTCCCCAAGCACCATAAGCTTGAAGCATCTCCTTTTCAGTATCCGCAATCAGATTAAAAGCCAAGTTATATTTGGCGATAAATTTTTGATGTTTACCTGCTTCATCTGGACTTACACCTACAACCTCAAAACCATGCTTAGTCAGCTCGTCATAATTCTCATTCAAATTACACGATTCAGCTGTACATCTAGGCGTATTATCTTTAGGGTAAAAATAAAGAATCAGTCGTTTCCCTTTAAAATCAGACAATTCCAAAGTTTTCCCATCCTGATTTACACCAGAGAACTCTGGAGCTTTATCACCTTCTTTTAATTCTATCATTTTGAAAAATTGAATTACAAATATACCATTTAAAATAGATTAGCCTTTACAAATTGAATACAAGAAATCTAAAAAATGAGCTCTTCTCAACTGCTTAATCTGACTCGCTTTTGACACTACAAGAACAAAAGCAGCATGAAGATAAATAAAATCATCAGGAATCATCAAATTAATACTGACAAAAATCATACTAAACCACTTATTTTCAGACAAAATAAATGTTGAAAAACAGAAAAGTTATTTCTAATTTGCAATCGATGTAATATTAAATCTTTTGCTACATTTACGCACGCAAATTAAGGTGAATTTTTTTTACACAAACACTAAATTTTTACAAGGATATGGCAACCGAAAAGTTTGTTTCCCGTCACATTGGACCTCGCAACGGCGATATTAAAACAATGTTGGAAACTGTTGGCGCATCGTCATTAGATGCCCTAATTGAAGAAACAATCCCTTCTGATATTCGTTTAACTCAACCTTTAAATCTTCCTGAAGCTTTAACTGAGAATGAATATTTATCGAAAATTAAAGGTATTGCTGCTAAAAATAAATTATTCAGAACCTTTATTGGTCAAGGATATTATGACACAATTACTCCTCCTGTTATCCTTCGAAACGTACTCGAAAACCCAGGATGGTATACGCCATATACGCCTTACCAAGCTGAAGTTTCTCAAGGTAGATTAGAAGCACTTTTGAACTTTCAAACAGTTGTTTTAGATCTAACTAAAATGGAATTAGCTAACAGCTCACTTCTTGATGAAGCTACTGCTGTAGGTGAAACCATGTATATGATGCATAGTTTACGTTCTAGAGCGAAGAAAAAGGCCAAAGCTAATACGCTTTTTGTTGACGAAAACATTTTTGCTCAAACATTAGATGTTCTAGTTACTCGTGCTAAGCCACTAGGTATTGAACTTGTTATTGGAGATTACAAAACTTTCGAATTTACTGATGCAGTATTCGGATCTATCATCCAATATCCTGCTGCTAATGGTAGCGTTGAAGACTACACAGAATTCGTAGAGAAAGCACACGGAACTGAAGCATTAGTTGCAGTTGCTGCTGACCTTATGAGTTTAGCATTGCTTACTGCTCCTGGTGAGTGGGGAGCTGATATTGTTGTAGGTTCTTCGCAACGTTTTGGTGTTCCAATGGGATACGGCGGACCTCACGCAGCTTTCTTAGCTTGTCGTGAAGAGTATAAGCGTAACGTTCCTGGACGTATCATTGGTGTTACTAAAGATGCTCAAGGCAACAAGGCTATTCGTATGGCTCTTCAGACTCGTGAGCAGCATATCAAACGTGAAAAAGCGACTTCAAATATCTGTACAGCTCAAGCTCTTTTAGCTACAATGGCAGGTTTTTATGCGACTTATCACGGACAAAAAGGTCTTAAGCGTATTGCTACTCATATTCACTCAGCTGCTGGTTTCCTTTCAGAAGGATTAAAGGCATTAGGTTACACTCAAAACATCGAGAACTATTTCGATACTCTTGAGATTGTAGTACCTACTGGTGTTTCAATGGAAGCAATTCGTACTGCAGCTCTTGAGAAGGAATTCAACTTCCGTTATATCAACGATACAACTATTGGTATTTCTACTGATGAGAAAATTAGTGATGCAGAATTAAATGCAATCCTAAATATTTTCGCAAATGCAGCTAGCAAAGCTGAAGTTGTTGAAACAGCAATGGAAGAAAAACTATATTTCGATGAGAAATTAGCTCGCAAAAGCGAATACTTAACATTAGATGTATTCAACCGTCATCATTCAGAAACAGCAATGATGCGTTACATCAAAAACCTTGAGAAAAAAGATATCGGACTAAACACTTCGATGATCTCTTTAGGTTCTTGTACTATGAAATTGAATGCTGCTGCTGAAATGTTACCTCTTAGCTGGCCTGAATTTGGCGGACTTCACCCATTCATTCCAATTAATCAAGCTGATGGTTATACTCAAATCATAACTGAACTTGAAAAGTGGTTATCAGAAATTACTGGTTTTGCAGGATGTACATTACAGCCAAACTCTGGTGCTGCTGGTGAGTATACTGGTTTATTAGTTATTCGTGAATACCATATTTCTCGTGGCGAGGGTCATAGAAATGTTGTATTGATTCCAGCTTCGGCTCACGGAACTAACCCAGCTACTGTAACAATGGCTGGTATGAAAGTTGTTGTTGTTAAGTGTGATGAGAATGGTAATGTCGATTTTGAAGATCTTAAAGCAAAAGCTGAGAAATTCAAAGAAGATTTATGTGCTTACATGATCACTTACCCATCAACTCACGGCGTATTTGAAACAGGTATCAAAGAAATGATGAACTTGATTCACGAAAATGGTGGACAGGTTTACATGGATGGTGCTAACATGAATGCTCAGGTTGGATTAACAAATCCAGGTGCAATTGGAGCTGACGTTTGTCACTTGAACTTACATAAAACATTCGCTATCCCTCACGGTGGTGGTGGTCCTGGAGTTGGTCCTATCGGTGTTGCAGAACACTTGGTTCAATTCTTACCTTCACACAAAGTGGTTGAGACTGGTGGTAAAAATGCAATTACTGCTGTAGCTGCTGCTCCATTCGGATCAGCTAGCGTATTGCCTATTACTTACGGTTATATCGCAATGTTAGGTACTGACGGTTTAGAGCAAGTAACTAAGATGGCTATCTTAAATGCTAACTACCTTGCTTCTTCATTCGAAAAACTAGGATTCAAAATTCTTTACAAAGGAGATAAAGGTCGTGTTGGTCACGAAATGATTTTCGACTGTAGAGAGTTTAATAAAACTGTTGGTATTACTGATGGTGATATTGCTAAGCGTTTAATGGACTACGGTTTCCACGCTCCTACTCTTTCTTTCCCAGTTCACGGAACACTTATGGTAGAGCCTACTGAAAGTGAGCCACTAGAAGAACTTGATCGCTTTATCGAAGCTCTTGCTAAGATTAACGAAGAGATGAAGGAAATTGAAGATGGTATTGCTGATGCACAAGACAACGTTCTTAAGCATGCTCCACATACTCATATGGTATTAACTGCTGATGAGTGGAATCATTCATACTCTCGTAAGAAAGCAGCTTATCCATTAGAGTGGGTTGCTGACAATAAATTCTGGCCTTCAATTTCACGTGTTGATGATGCATATGGAGACAGAAACTTGATGTGTACTTGTGCACCTCTTGAAAACTATATCGAAGAGCAGGTTGAAGTAGAATAGCTTCTGCAACAACACTATTCATATAAAATCAGAAGCCTCGAAGTTATATTTCGAGGCTTCTTTTTGTTAAAATTGAACTTATTTATCCTCTTTATAGAGATCTTTAAGTTTCTTAATGAAAACAACAAAGCAAGCTTATTGATTTATGAAAATAAATCCTTACTTTTGCCGAATTAATAGTTCAAACAGAAACAATTTAATTTAAGTACTATGTATTTATCAGCAGAAAAAAAACAAGAGCTTTTCGAACAATACGGAAAGTCTAATAAAGACACTGGGGCTGCAGAATCTCAGATCGCTTTATTTTCTTACCGTATTGCCCACTTAACAGAGCATCTTAAGAAGAATAGAAAAGATTACAGTACCCAACGTGCGCTGCAATTACTAGTAGGTAAAAGAAGAAGCCTATTAGATTACTTAAAAGGAAAAGATATTGCTAGATACCGTGCTATTATTTTGGCATTGAAAATGCGTAAGTAATACTTATAATATTAGCAATCCTGAGCAATCGGGATTGCTTTTTTTATTTAAGTACGGCAACATCTCGCCTTATCCGAATATAAGTTTGAATAAAACTACAAATGATGAATGTAATCGAAAAAACAATTGAATTAGGTGATGGAAGGTCCATCACAATTGAAACAGGAAAATTAGCAAAACAAGCTGATGGAGCTGTTGTAGTAAAAATGGGTAAGACCATGTTGTTAGCTACTGTAGTATCTGCAAAAAACGCAAAGCAAGATGTTGACTTTTTGCCTTTGTCAGTTGACTACAAAGAGAAATATGCTGCACTAGGTCGTTTCCCTGGTGGATTTATGAAAAGAGAAGGTCGTCCTTCTGACTATGAAATTTTAATTTGTCGTATTGTGGACCGTGCCCTACGTCCATTATTCCCTTCAGATTATCACGCTGATACATTCGTATCGATTAGCTTGATTTCTGTTGATGCAAACGACATGCCTGATGCTCTTGCTGGTCTTGCAGCTTCTGCAGCTATTGCAGTATCTGACATTCCATTCCTAGAGCCTATTTCTGAGGTTCGTGTGGCTAGAGTCAATGGCGAATTCATGATTAATCCAAATCGTGAGCAATTAGCGATTTCTGATATGGAAATCATGGTTGCTGCAACCAAGGATAATATCATGATGGTTGAAGGTGAGATGAAAGAAGTTTCAGAAGCAGAGATGCTTGAAGCTATCAAAATCGCTCACGAAGCTATTAAATTGCAATGTCAAGTTCAAGTTGAATTAGCTGAAGCAGTTGGAAAAACTAAGAAAAGAGAGTATTGTCACGAAGATAGCGACGAAGAACTTCGTCAGTTAATCGCTGATAAGACTTATGCAAAAGTATTAGAAGTTGCAAGACTTCAAAACCCTAACAAACACGAACGTTCAGCTTCATTTGCAGCTGTAAAAGAAGAGTTTGTAACTGAATATTCTGAAGGGAAAGACGCTTCGGAGATTAAAATGAGCCTAATCGGACGCTACTTCCACGATGTGGAAAAAGATGCTATTCGTGAAATGGTTCTTGAAGATAGAGTTCGTTTAGATGGTCGTAAGACTGACGAAATTCGTCCTATCTGGTCTGAGATTGATTACCTTCCAGGTGCTCACGGTTCTGCTGTGTTTACTCGTGGTGAAACTCAATCTTTAACTACAGTAACATTAGGTACTAAGTTAGATGAGAAAATGATTGATGATGTACTTTTCCGCGGAAAAGAGAAATTCACACTTCACTATAACTTCCCTCCTTTCTCAACTGGTGATGCACGTCCTTCACGTGGACTATCTCGTCGTGAGGTTGGTCATGGTAACCTAGCACATCGTGCTCTTAAAAATATGCTTCCTGATGAGTGTCCTTACGCAATTCGTATTGTTTCGGATATTCTAGAATCAAACGGTTCGTCTTCAATGGCTACTGTTTGTGCGGGTACATTAGCACTTATGGATTCAGGTATCCAAATGAAGAAACCAGTTACTGGTATCGCAATGGGACTTATCTCTACTGAAGGTGCTGAGAAATATGCTATTCTTTCGGATATTCTAGGTGATGAAGATCACTTGGGTGATATGGACTTTAAAGTAACAGGTACTAGAGATGGTATTACTGCGACCCAAATGGACATTAAAGTAGACGGACTTCCTTATGAAGTATTGGAGCAAGCATTGATGCAAGCTCGCGCAGGTCGTCTTCACATCTTAGATAAGATTTCTGAGACTATCGCTGAACCTCGCCAAGATCTTAAAGATCACGCTCCAAGAATTGTATCACTTGTTATTCCTAAGGAAATGATTGGTGCTGTAATCGGACCAGGTGGTAAGATTATTCAAGAGATTCAAGAAACTTCAGGTGCGGTTATCGTTATCGAAGAAGTTGACGGAAAAGGTCATATTGATATTTCAGCTAACAACAGAGAAGCAATTGATATTGCATTAGGTCGTATCAAAGGTATCACTGCAGTTCCTGAAGTTGGAACAATTTACAAAGGAAAAGTGAAATCGATTGTTGCCTTTGGTGCTTTCGTTGAAGTTCTTCCTGGTAAAGATGGTTTACTTCACATTTCTGAAATCGAGCATCGTAGACTAAATACAGTTGACGAAGTATTGAAAGAAGGAGATGTAGTTGAAGTACAACTTATCGGTATCGATCCTAAGACAGGTAAATTGAAACTTTCTAGAAAAGCTTTATTACCAAAACCAGAGAGAAACTAGAAATTCATTCTAGTCTATTATACAAAAAAGCCCGATTCACATCGGGCTTTTTTCATATCCTAAAGTTTTAAGGTTCCTTTTGGGCGTTCTTTCGCTCCTTTATTCCGAAAGTTTTCGGAAGGAGACGAAAGTCAGGTTTTCCGCTCATAGTCCTCGCAACTATAGTCAGTTTATAAAAATACACCCGTAGTTTACCAAACTCACCACCGCCAGCAATCTCATCAAGCTGTGGGCTATCCGCTACAACCCTTTACGCAAAACACCCCAACTGGAGACTTGTATTAGCCCAGTTATAAATAAAATTTGAAAAGAGATTAGCTAGATATGATTGAGCATTCTAAATGTAAAATGATCAGACACAGTTCCATGAATATACCCAAATTGAGAACTAATTTTGCGGCTAAATGTAATTTCAAAGGAGTTTATACCATCATTTTTTGCTGAAAGACGCTTCAAAGGAGATTGAAGGCTTATTGTGAAGCTCAAATAGGCTTCAAAGGAAATTGAAGCCCCTTTACGAAACAAAAAGATGTCTCAAATTAAATTGAGACATCTTTTTTTTCCTCAAACTATGTCCAAAGCAGTTCATAGCCTTATTTTACGCCTTAATTTGAGTTCCAAGGAGATTATACGATCATTTATTTGCTAAAAGACGCTTCAAAAGAAATTGAAGGCTGATTGGGCAACTCAAATGGGTTTCAAACAAAATTGAAGCCCCATTACGAAACAAAAAACCTATTCTCCTTTCTCAAGAATCAAGTTCTCAAGTTCTTCATTCTTATTCTCCCAATTCGTCATTTCATCTTCAAGATTCTTTTTAGCCTCATCGTAAGATTTAAAAGTTTCCTGATCCTGATTTTTTGGATCTGTTAAAAGATCTTCAATTTTTTCTATTTTTTCTTCGTATTTGGCAATCATCTCCTCACACTTAGCCACAGCTCTCTCAAGCTTTGATATCTGCTTGTTCATTTCCTTACGCTCAAGGTAATTGAGCTTGTTTTCAGATAGAACGACTTCTACTTTCGTCTCACCTGCTACTTGTTTTTTTCTATCAAGCTCGCGCATATTATCCATCTTCTTGTTCTGAAGAAAGCCATAAATACCACCCAAATGCTCTTTTACTTGCTTATTGGTAAACTCATAAACCTTTGAAGATAAACCATCAAGGAATTCTCTATCGTGAGAAACAACGATGACTGTTCCATCAAATTTAAGTAATGCCTCTTTCAAAACATCTTTCGATTTCATATCGAGGTGATTGGTCGGCTCATCGAGAACAAGTAAGTTAACTGGTTCAAGCAAAAGACGAACCATAGCCAAACGTGAACGTTCTCCTCCTGACAATACTTTTACTTTCTTATCGATATCCTCGCCACCAAACATAAATGCGCCTAGAATATCACGTATTTTGGTTCTTACATCGCCTACCGCAACATCATCAATCGTATCGAAAACAGTTTTATTCTCATCAAGCAACATGGCCTGATTTTGAGCAAAATAACCAATTTTCACATTATGACCGAGCTTGCATATTCCTGTATGATCAACTTCGCCCATCAATACTTTTACAAGAGTTGACTTACCTTCACCATTCTTACCAACAAAGGCTAGCTTTTCACCACGTTCGATTACGAATTCAAGATCATTTAAAACCAAGTTATCGCCATAAGATTTACTCAAACCTTTCACCTGACAAACTAAATCTCCAGAACGAGGAGCTGGTGGAAATTTCAAACTTAGCTTCGTATTGTCAACCTCATCAATCTCGATCCGATCAACTTTTTCAAGTTGTTTCACTCGTGATTGCACCTGAACAGATTTGCTCGCCTTATATCTAAAACGTGAAATAAAATCTTCTGTTTCTTTAATCATCTTTTGCTGATTAACAAAAGCCTTCTTTTGTTGCTCACGTCGTTCAGCATGTAACTGTATATACTCTGTGTACGATACTTTATAATCGTATATTTTACCTACCGAAATCTCAACCGTACGATTGGTTATATTATCGAGAAAAGCTCTATCGTGAGAAACCAAAACTACTGCACCAGGATAAGTTTTCAAGAAATCTTCTAACCATTGTATCGATTCAATATCCAAATGGTTCGTTGGCTCATCGAGAAGAAAAACATTAGGTCTTCTCAAAAGGATTTTCACCAACTCAATACGCATACGCCATCCTCCAGAAAACTCATTGGTCTGGCGTGTAAAATCACTACGCAAAAAACCTAGACCTAGAAGAGTTCGTTCTGCTTCTGCTTCAATATTTTCACCACCCATCATATGAAACCTATCGTTCTTTTCAGTCAAACGATTAATCAATTTCATATAAGCTTCTGACTCGTAATCAGTACGCTCAGCAATTTCATTGTTTATCTTAGCAATCTCCTTTTCCAATTGAATCACCTCTACAAAAGCTGTTAAAGCTTCTTCTATAACAGTTCGTCCATCCTCATGATTCATCTGTTGAGGCAAATATCCTATCTTAATCTCATTGGGAATGCTTACTGTACCTTTCGTAGGTTCCTGATGTCCGGCAAATATTTTCAAAAGAGTTGATTTACCAGCACCATTTTTCCCAACTAAACCAATACGGTCGCGAGAATTAACGATAAAAGTAACGTCTTTAAAAAGTGTGAAACCACCAAACTCTACTATGAGGTTATTAATTGATATCATGGACAACGAATTGTTTATAATGTTAGGGCGGCAAAGATAGTAAAATAGTGCCTAAAGTATTTAAAGTGCCTAGAGTACTTATGAATACTTAAAATTGCAACTCCTTAAAGTGATTTTTAACTTTAAGTACTTATAACTTATAAACTCTAAGTACTATTTGTTATATATTTGCAGCCAAATCTTTAAAGAAATACAAAGTGGGACGAAATAGAAACAAAAAACCCTTACTGGAAAACGTTGAAATTATAAAGTTAGCAGCCGAAGGAAAGGCCATTGCTAAGGTTGATGATAAAGTTGTGTTTGTAACCAACGTGATACCTGGTGATGTTGTGGATGTGCAGGTGACAAAAAAACGTAAAAGTTTTATGGAAGGTCATCCTGTTGTATTTCACAAATATTCTGACTTACGCGTAGATGCTTTTTGTGAGCATTTTGGAATTTGTGGTGGCTGTAAATGGCAAAACTTGCCTTATGAGGAGCAACTTAAATTCAAACAACAAGAGGTTATTGACAACTTAAGTCGAATTGGAAAGATTGATTTACCTGAAGCAAATCCTATTTTGCCATCAGCTAAAACAAAATTTTACCGTAATAAACTTGAATTCACTTTCTCGAATAAGCGTTACCTTACTTTTGACGAGATTAATAGTGAAGACGAAATTGATCGCACACCAGCACTTGGTTTTCACGTGCCTCGCCTTTTTGACAAAATCGTTGATATCAACAAATGTCACCTACAAGCTGAGCCATCTAATGCAGTTCGTTTAGCAATAAAGGAATATGCATTTGCCAATGACTTAAGCTTCTTCGATATTCGTGGTCAGGTAGGATTCCTACGTACTTTGATAATTAGAACATCTACTACAGGCGATGTTATGGTTATTGTTGTTTTCTATCACGAAGATGTTGAGAAGCGCGAAGGTCTTATGGCTCACATAGCTGAAAAATTTCCAGAGATTACTTCATTGATGTACGTTATAAACGAAAAAGGTAACGATACTATTGGCGATCAGGATGTGATTTCATATAAAGGTGCAGATCATATTTTTGAACAGATGGAAGATTTGAAGTTCAAAATTGGACCAAAATCATTCTATCAAACCAATTCGGAACAAGCTTATGAATTGTATAGCAAAACTCGTGAGTTTGCTAACATTCAGAAGGACGAAGTTGTTTACGACTTATATACAGGAACGGGTACTATTGCCAACTTTGTAGCTCGCCAAGCTAAAAAAGTAATCGGTATTGAGTATGTGCCAGAAGCTATTGAAGATGCAAAATTGAATTCTGAGATTAACGGAATTGACAACACATCGTTCTTTGCTGGCGATATGAAAAATGTACTGAATGCAGAATTCATTGCTGAGCATGGTCATCCTGATATGATGATTGTTGATCCTCCGCGAGCAGGTATGCACGCCGATGTTGTTGAAACTATTCTACAAGCCGCTCCAAACAGAATCGTATACGTAAGTTGTAATTCAGCAACACAAGCTCGCGATTTAGAGATAATGGATCACGCTTATAAGGTTACTAAAATTCAAGCAGTCGATATGTTTCCACATACTCATCATGTGGAGAATATAGTGTTGATGGAAAAACGATAAATAAACAAAAGCCGAAACAATTCAAGTTTCGGCTTTTATTTTATAGTTTAACAATCAATTCTCACTCAGTTCCCTAACTATATTAGGTATTGTAAAAGTAAATTTTGTGCCTTTACCTATTTTGGATTCTAACCAAATTTCACCTCCTAGTAAAGCTATAACCTCCTTAGAAATTGCTAATCCTAAGCCCGCACCATCAAATTTTCTGGTCGAGAAACCATTTACCTGACTAAATCGATCAAATATTTTTTGATAATCATGCTTTGCGATACCAATACCTGTATCTTCAACTGACACTAGCAACATACTTTTATTACATTCTGCCTTTAAAGTAATCTTTCCTTGTTGAGTGAATTTTATCGCATTACGAACTAAATTATCTAAAACTTGTCGAACTCTCTTCTTATCATTTCTAACCATATTTTTACCTGTACAGTCTATCACAAACTCCAAACCATTTTCACGAATCTCACCTGAATAATAGTTTTCAACTTCAATACACAGATCATTCACATTAAAACTTGAATATTTAACACTTAGTTGCCCAACTTCAATCATAGATATTTTTAGAATATCATCCATCATAGTTACCAACTGATTACCAGACGATTCTACAAACGAACCATACTCTCTCCTCTCCTCATCTGAAATATTATCGGCAAGCATTAGATTTGTAAATCCAATTATACCGTTTAGAGGTGTTCTAACTTCATGGCTTAAGTTTGCTAAAAAAGAATTCTTAAGCTTGTCACTCTCTTCAGCTTTTAGGATAGATTGACTCAATTTATTTTCTAACCGTTTCCGTCCTGAAATATCCTCACCAATCTTCATATAATTTACTATTTCACCACTATCATTTTTAATAGGTGCTATAGATGCTAATTCCCAATAATAACTTCCATCTTTCTTTTTATTAAAAAACTCTCCACTCCATTTTTCACCTGATGTTATAGTTTCCCATATAACTTTATAATCATTCTTTGAGAATTTTCCTGATTTCAAAATTCGAGGATTATTCCCGACTAGTTCATCATTGGAATAACCAGTTAATTCACAGTGTTTGGGATTACAATAAGTCACATCACCGTCTAGATTAGTCATCGTAATAGCGATAGGACTCTGCTCAACAACCATAGACAATCTATTAACCTTTTCCATCGCCTCTCGACTTTCTGTCACATCATGAATAACTGAATGCAACACTGTTTGCCCATTTGTCTCAACAGCACCAGAATAAACTTCAACATCGCGAATTTCACCAGAAGCTATACGATGCTTAAATAAAAAATAGTTTTTCGTTTTCTTTGTTACTAATTCTATCTCACTCATTAAATCTTCACTAGACATGATATTAACATCATACATCTTCATACCAATAAATTCCTTCTTCGAATATCCATAAAATTTTATGGCAGCCGAATTTGCATCAACAATAGAACTTGTGAAAGGATCTATTAACATCATTACAGAGCTACTTTCGTAGAAAATAGTTTTATATCTCTTTTCACTCTCCTTCAACTTTTGTTTAAGAATTTCTTGGTCTGAGATATCATTATAAGAAACTGCAAAAGTATTATCGTCTAAAGAAAATACATTTACTGATAAATATTTACCTAACTCTTTATGAGATGAATCAAACTGAATAGATTTCCGATTCTTTACTACAGAATCAAATTTTTCAATCCAATACGCTTCAGTCTCAGGGAATACTTCGAGAATAGTTTTCCCAATAATGTCTCCTTTTTTATGTCCAATAACCTCTTCATTATTGGCATTCATATCAATATACTTAGCATCAAATACATCGCCATCAGAATTAAAAATGGGTTCAAAAACAACTAATGCTGAATTCATTGAAGTAAAAAGTCTCTCATACTTATTCTCTTGATCCAATAATTCTTTATTGAATTGACTTAGCTTTTCACTCATAACCTCATGAAGAGGTTTATGATTCTCAATTTCTAACTCAATACCAGATCGTATATTTTTGTTAGATCCTACTTTTTCAAACTCACGAAACATACTCTGTTCTAAATCCTTACTCGCCTTTTCGTATGAATGATAGCCCAAAAGATCTAACTCTATAATATCTTTTACTTGCTGAAGAGTCTCCTCTATTGTTTTACTAAAAGAATTCTCTTTATTATCTAATACACAGATTGTTCCAAAAATACCTCCAGAAGGGTGTTTTATTGGAAAGCCTAAATATGCAATCATGCCAAGCTTAACATCTGGATTCTTATCCCAATCTTTATCAGAAAGAGCATTAGCAACTAATAATTTATTTTTAGTTTTTACAACGGCTTCACAATACCAGCCAACCATTTTCTCAGATTCTCCAACCGAAAAAGGGTTCCCTTCCGTTGAACATTTGGCAAAAACGGACATAGAGTCTTCATCAGTTTGCATTATTAGGGTAGCTTGCAAGCTAAATGTAGAACTAAGTAAATCAATTAACTTTTGCCACTTAGTAAGAATAAACTCTGGAAAAACATACTCCTTTCTCATAGTGCGTAAAGTATAGGTTATTGATGAGCTTCTAAGATAATAAAAAAACAAATATATTTTACTTAATGTATAATTTTCAATTTCACCTTCTTGTTTCACCTTACAATATCATACATTCTTCAAGTAAAACAATGTCAAAAACGAAAAAGTAATCAGCCTGAGATAAGTTCTTTTTTAACGTGAGTTTAATTCGTAATATTGATCTTCCAAGTAAGCTTAAATAACAAATAAAATCATGACTAGAATTCTCTCCATCCTTAGCTTGATACTCTTATTCAACATGAGTACAATGGCTAAAAAGAAAACAGACAAAGAATCAATTAGACTAGAAAATTGGTTACAATCTGATGCTGCTTCAGTTTTATTACCAGCCTTTCATAATTCTTTAGATATTGAGAGCAGAAGTTTTCAATTGAAAGATCTTCTTAGTGAAAACTACATCAATCTTGAAAAATTAAGACCTGAAGAAAATGACATTCTAGAATGGAACGAGCAAAGTTTAAAATGGAATAAAGCAGGTCTTTCTAAAAAAGGATATTTAAATACAAATGGCACAGCTAATCATTTAAATTATTTTGCAACCTATATTAATGTTGAGAATTGGAGTAAAACAAAGCTACTTGTGCAAACTTTCCCGATGCTTGAAATCTACTTAGATGGGAAAAAAATCACATCTAATTACAAACAAGTAAATAGTGAGGCGAAAGAGATCAGCTCTAATCTAACTCTAGAACCTGGGAAGCATTGCTTGCTTATTAAGGTGTTATCACTTAATAAAAACAAGACATTCAAAGCTCAACTAATAGCAGAGAATGGTTGGAACAGTGATGACTTCAACATATTAACATCAGCAGATCAATTTATAACTATTAACAAAATACTTGATGGTAAGAAAGTAAATTCATCGGTTCTTTCTTCAAATGGAGAGTATGCTTTAATTTCATATTCTAGAAATCTACCTCCATCTGATAAAACAGAACATTGGAAGGAAATTCAATCTGTTAAAGATGGAAGAATCCTTCATACTTTTCGTGGCAGCAGTCTTTCTCAAATTACATGGCTGCCAATAGGGAATAAACTTTCTTACACTAAAAATTATAATGATAAAACTTCATTATTCATTTTCGATTTAGACAAAGGTCTAGAGACAGAAATAGTAAGTGGCATTTCTAATTTTAAAAATTACTCTTGGACTCCAGATGCTAAAGACATTATTTACTCTCAAGCTAAAGATCATTCTAAAGAATGGAAAATAAGAAAAATTCAAGGCATGGAAGATCGTTTGCCTGGCTTTAGGTATCGTAGCTTCTTATATAAGTTAAATATTAACAGTGGCGTTAAACAAAGGTTGACATACGGAACTCTTTCTACTCAATTGAATGATATCAGTTCTGACAGCAAACATATACTCTTTTCGCAGTCGAGACCTGACTATAACGAATACCCTTATAGCAAGCAAAATCTTTATCAGATGAACCTTGAATCATTCAAGGTTGATACGATATGGAAAGATAAATTATTTGAAGGATCTGCTCAGTATTCACCAGACAATTCCAAGTTATTAGTCCAAGCTGGCCCATCATGTTTTGGAAAACTAGGAGAAAATATTGGAAAACAAAAGATGGCAAACAACTACGATGGTCAGTTATATATTCTAGACTTGAAAACAAAGGCCATTGATCCTATTTCTTATAACTTTAATCCTGCAATTGGGAGTTCTGTTTGGAATAAAAAAGATGGTCATATTTATTTCAAAGCTAATGACAAGGACTACGTTAAATTATTCAAGTATGATTTATCAAGTAAAGCTTTCTCCGAGCTAAATATAAAAGATGATGTAGTTAAGAAGTTCAATATTTCATCAGACGGCTCAGCATTATCATATATTGCATGCAACATATCAAGTCCATATAAAGCCTTTGTTTTTGACTTGAATAAAAAGGAATCTATTCAAATATCAAATCCTGAAAAGGAAAAATTCAATAAGGTAAAGTTTGGAAAAACTGAAGACTGGAATTTCACAAAAGAAGATGGCAAAACGATTATAGGTCGTATCTATTACCCACCAAATTTTGATGCTACTAAAAAGTATCCAATGATTGTTAATTACTACGCCGGCACGGTTCCTGTTGAACGTAGTTTTGGTGGTCGCTACCCTTTAAACCTATACGCTGCAATGGGCTATGTTGTTTATCTACTACAGCCAAGTGGAGCAACCGGCTTTGGACAAGAATTTTCAGCTGAACACCAAAACAATTGGGGTATTTCTACTGCTAACGAAATTATTGAAGGGACAAAGAAATTTGTTGCTTCTCATTCATTTGTCGATGCTGATAAAATAGGCTGCATAGGTGCTTCATATGGTGGATTCATGACCATGTTGCTTCAAACTAGAACTGATATTTTTGCAGCAGCAATTTCACATGCTGGAATTAGCGATATTACTTCATATTGGGGCGAAGGATATTGGGGATATACATACAGTGTAAATGCTTCTGGAAAATCATTCCCTTGGAGCCATCGAAAATTATATGTAGATCAAAGTCCTTTATTCAATGCAGACAAAGTAAATACACCTATGCTTCTTATTCATGGCAGTATTGATACCAATGTTCCTCTTGGAGAAAGCATTCAAATGTATCAAGCTCTAAAACTTTTAGGGAAAGATGTTGATTTTATTCAGGTGAAGAACCAAAATCATCAGATATTAAATTACACACAACGCATTTTATGGAACAACACGATTTTTGCATATTTTGCCAAACACTTAAAAGATAAAGGGCAATGGTGGAATTCATTGTATCCAGATGAAAACTTATAAGGCATATCATCTTTAATACAGAATATAAAAGCAGATGCCAGCCATCTGCTTTTTTTATTTTCTAAAAGAACCCTTATAAACGCAAGCAATAAAGCCATCAAAAAACTCAATTAGCTTATCTATTTCAAATCTCATATCTTAGATTCATAATATCAAAAAAATCCAAATATGTTAATCCTCATATCTCCTGCTAAATCATTAGATTTCGAAACAAAAAGTACAAGCCTGAATTATTCTGAAGCTTGTTTTTTAAAAGAATCTAATGCCCTTATTAAGAAACTAAGAAAATTTTCTACTGACGAAATTGCCGATTTCATGGGCATTAGTCCGAAGTTAGCTCAACTAAACTTCGAACGTTTTGTAAATTGGCAATTACCATTCAATATGGAGAATGCAAAACAAGCTATTTTAGCTTTCACGGGTGATGTCTATACAGGACTCGATGCAAGTACTCTAAATGAGAGTGAACTTCAAACAGCTCAAACTGATTTGAGAATACTATCTGGGTTATATGGTGTTTTGAAACCTCTTGATTTAATTCAAGCATATCGGTTAGAAATGGGAAAAAAGCTTCAAACTACAAAAAGTAAAAACCTTTACGAATTCTGGGGTGACAAAATTACCAACGAGATCAACAAAACATTAAAAGAGAAAGAAGATAAATATCTTATAAATTTAGCTTCCAGCGAATACTTTAAATCTGTAAACAAAAAGAAAATTAAAGCTGAGATAATTACTCCTATTTTCAAAGATTTAAAAAATGGGCAATATAAAGTGATAAGTTTCTTTGCAAAAAAGGCTAGAGGGCTGATGACTCGCTTTATCATCCAAAATCAGATTACAGATCCTGAATATCTAAAAGCATTCAATTCTGATGGCTATGTATTCAACCCTCATCTTTCAAAAAATCAAGAATTAGTCTTCACCCGAGATCAATAAAAAAAAAATTCGAGTTCTTGCTTTTTCTTTCATTTTTTGCTAAGTTTAGATAAGTACTAGCAATAAGTTTAAACACTAGTTTTTATAAAAATTAAGCACCACTAACCCCCCTCTTATATATGACTAAAAATACTCAGATTAAATATGGAAGCCTTATAAAAGAAGAAGCTTTTGAGCTTATTGAAGGGGCTGTACTTACAAATACGTTTGTTCTTGAATCTAAGAATCCTTTCCCAGGATTTTATGAATATTACGACAACTTACAAAAGGATGTTACGCCTCATTATATCTATTTGGTAACCGATAAAGAGTATGACTTGGAGAAATTCACTCGTACTACACAGCAAATTATGGCCGATACTAATAAAAAGTATCATGCAGCTATGGGGACTATAACTATTTTTAACACTGTTTATAATGTTATTCGAGTTCGACATATAGAGCAATATGCAGACATCAAGGAACTGCAAGCTTATTACGTTTCTTTAGGAATTAACTTTAAGGATAAGCCATCTAAGTTTAATCATGATACTGGCATAACTAGATTGAACAAATTTTTCTCTTTAGAGAAAATTGAAGACAATTTCTATTTTGATAGTGTGGAAGCTAATCATGGCTACTTTAAAATACCGAAAAACCTCTCTTGGGGAGAATTTGAGCAACTTACGAAGCAAGTGAAGTATAATATGGACATGTTACAATTCGATGCTTCTATTGGTTTTATATACGATCATTTTAAAGCTATTGATATCATTCGTATTTATGCGGAGAATTTGACCATCGATATGCTTAAACAAATTAGATCAAAATATATTGAACGCATTAAGTAATGCGTCAATCATCAAATAAAAAAATAGCTCATTCAATGAATGAGCTATTTTTTTTTAGGATTAAAATTGTGGGTGTCTTACCCTATTAGGTCTTCTTCTTCTCTTGCGTTTTTCAAATACAAGTGGGAAAGAGAATGATAATTCGTGTGCTCCAGTATTGGTCTGAACCAACTGAGTTATTGTATAATCATAGCTATATGCCAACTTAAATCTATCTGTAACAACACCTGCCATCAAAATAACAGCATCGTAATTCAATTGAAAATTCTGATTAAACCAAAAACCAAAAACCAAAGAACTTTTACTCACATACATTCCATAATTCATTTGAGTAAATTCCCCCTGCTTCTGAAATAATAAAGCTGGTGCTAAAACTAAGCCATTACCTTGAAGACGTCCCGATAAATTAAACTCGGCACCAGCATGAAATGTATACTTTGCATTTAACTGACCTTCTAGATCATCAAAACTCAGGTTTGGTTGATTAACGTGACTTGCTGCAGCTCCAAAATAGTAATTCTTATAATAAGCTATTACACCTAAAGAAAGATCCAACCTATTCCAGCTCCTATTATTAGGGTCGCCTGCACCAAAATGCTCATATATATTTCCATAAATAGGATCAATCTGATCAGGGAAGATCAAACCTTTCAATTCAAGCTTCTTCTGCATTAAAGCAGCTTGAATTGCAGGACGAAATACCAAATCATTATTCACTCGTAAATAGAATGAATAAGCACCCGAAAATGTAGTCGTTTTAATAGCACCATTACCTTGATCATCTTGCATAACTAGTAAACCCAAACCACCATTTATACTAGGAACGAAATTATCGTATGAAAAACTATAAGAAACAAATGGCAAATCTAAATTCGGCCACTGATTACGATAATTCAGACTTATATTTCCATGATCGCTAGATCCTGCCAAAGCAGGATTCAGATATAACTTATTCGCATAAAACTGAGAAAAACGAATATCTTGAGCACTACCTACTAAGCTTATTCCAAAAACAAAAACTATAAGACTGAGTATAAGCTTATTCATGTAATTATCATCTTTTACAATTAACTCTTTACAATCAATGATTATTGACCATAAAGAACACACAATTCAGAACTAAAAAATAAATTAATTATAAGAAACAATTCTTATTACTCAGAACCAAAATTCCAAAGAATTGTCACTTCACAATTTCAATACAAACTTAATCTATAACACAATAAAGTTTGTAATGAAAGAGCTGACCAACAAAGATCAACTCTTTCATTTTAATATTAAACAACCTATCTAAGTAAGGTCACTGTTCCTTTTTCTTTCATTTTTCCATCTAGAAATACAACCCAGACATAAGTTCCAACCGGACAATTTGCACCTTTATAAGTACCATCCCAACCTCCACTTTCTCCAGGCTCACTAGTTTTATATAAAAGCTCTCCCCAGCGGTTATAAATATACATATCAAACTTATCAGTCACATTTATATCTTTTAGAAAGAAATAATTATTCTGACTCCTCGGTGTTCCATTAGGTGTAAATGCATTTGGAGCTTCAATTCCAATTGGCTTAACAAGCACTTCAACAGTATCTGTTGCAATACAGCCAAGGTTATCTTCAACTTTGAGCTTATACACACCAGACTCACTTACTTCTAACTGAGGCAATACACTACCATCACTCCAATCATATACAAAAGGACTATAATCAGGATTTAAGTCCGGTTCTAGAGTAACTGTTTGACCTTCAAAAATTACTATACCTGGCTGAACTGTATTATCAAGCTTAAACTTAGGTAGAGGATTCATTACGATTTTTTGTATTAGCTCGCAATCGTTTTGAGCAACAGTTAGCTCATACTCTCCTGGCTTATTAATTGTTCTTTCACCTTCAGTATAATCATCACTTCCCCTATAAGTAGCATCATCACTCCAAACAGGATTAGAAAGATCTTTAGTATCTATTAGAAGCGTTTCACCTTCACACAAATTTTGATCTTCTCCAATCTCCGGATTAGGCAGGACTTCAACTTGTACAGACCCTAAAGCAACGCAACCATACTTATCAGTTACATTTATTTGGTAATCATTCACACCAACTTGTCGGTTTATCAACTTAGGATTTGAATTATTGGAATTGTCAAGATCACTAGCATTTGTCCAAGTGATTTCATCTATATCACCTGAGATAATTGTTGTCAATTGAATCTCCTTACACTCACCAATAATTGTATCCTTAATCGTTGTAATTAAAGGTAATGGAGCAACTGCAACATTTATGATATCATTCCCAACACAACCATGTTTATCAACTACAGTAGCAACATAAAGAGTTGTTTCTCCTGCAGTAAAAATTGGATTTTCAGAATCTCTATCATCTAAATACAAACCTGGAGACCATCTTATATTATCCTCTTCAGTAATAGCACTTAGTTGCTTAGTTTCACAAGATCCAACAATAACATCTTCAACAATCTTTACAATAGGTAAAGAATCAATTTTCATGACAAGCTCACTTGTTGTATTTGAACAACCTAAGTTATCCGTGTATGAATAACGTACATTATACTCTCCATTTCCTTTCTCTTTCGGGGCAAAGGTATTCTGTGCAACACCATCTACCCAGTAAATACCACCAGTTGGAAATCCTCCTGATAAATCAAATAGAGAATCACAAATACCTCTTGTTTTTAAGGCAGTTAAATTAACTTCAGGCAAAGGATGAAGTGTTACTAAAGAATCAACTTCAGAAACACAACCAGTAGCTTCATTAGTTATCATTATTTTCACATTACTACCTGCTACAACATCACCCCAAGTAATCTTAGTTCCATAACCTTCTGCAGGCGTTGTAAATTCTCCACCATTTACTAACCATCCATATCTATAATTCGTCAACGAAGTATTATAGGCAACTCTATCTTCCAACACACAAAGGTTCATACGACCAAATATTTGTGAGCTTGGTAGACCATTAACAGTTAATTCCTTAGAATTCGAGTATCGTTCAGTTGTAGTACACTTATCAGTAACTGCACAACTATAAAATCCATTATCAGCCAAACTTGCTGGATTGATAATCAACTCTGGAGCCATCTCTCCTGGAATATTTAAACCATCCTTTTTCCATTGATAAACAACATCGTTTCCATCAACTTCTATAATAAATTGAGCATCTTCTCCGTCACAAATTTCTAAATCTGAACTTTCACTCAATATTTTAAGTTGAGGAATAACAACAAGATTCATAGCTGGATTATCAGCAGAAATACCACAAGAAGAACTCACAACACAAGTATAAACGCCTGCATCACCCACTCTTAAATTCTGGATTTTTAACTCTGTACTATTTGCACCAGCAATATCAACACCATCTTTTTGCCATTGATAAAGTAAATCGTCTCCTGTATAAGTCACGTTGAATATAGCTTCAGCGTCATTTTCACATGTTTCTAGATCTGCGCTTCTGCTAATAAATTGAGGTAACCTCTTTACAGTCAAATTAGCTTGAGTCGTTACGCTTCCACACTTACCTATTACATCAACAACATAAAGACCTGCAGTATCAACTAATACATCTGCATTAATAAGTTCTTTATCAGTTGAAACAGTTGTTAATCCAAACTTCCAATCATAAGTTAAAACTGAACCAGAAACATCAGGAATCCATGAAAGATTCTCATGTTCACAGAGAACTTTATCTTTCAAATCTGAATTAAGAACCGTATTCTGATAAACAAATACATTAACCGTTTCTGTGATATTCGCACCCTCTCCTATAATTACACAAGAATAAGATCCAGCGTCAGAAGCAGCATCTAAAGCAGGTATTGAGTAATTTAATTCATCGTGTGATAAATCGACACCATCCTTAAACCATTTGATTGAGAAAACATCTCCTTCAACACTAATATTCAAGTTTAATGGCTCACCATCACACTTCTCTATATCTGCCAAGCTATTAAGATCAGTAACGACCTTCATAGGATCTTTTACAGTTAAATATCCTGATGTAAATCTTACACCACAATCACCAGTTATTATACAATAGTACTCACCAGCGTGTACTGGTAATAGACTAGCAATAGTTAAAGTTTTTGTAGTCTCAAGTAAAGTAACATCTGTAGCATCAGTTTGAATATGGTGCCATTCGAAAGTCAAATTACTTCCCGTTATATCCAAATCAAAAACATGAGGACTTCCTACATATACAACTTCACCTTTAATAGATGTATTTAATATTGTATTTGGATTTACAGTAACATTTGCAATTTCACTCAAATCAGTTCCACAAGAACTCACCCGACATTCCACATTATATATTCTATTGGTATTAGGTGTCGTTGGTTGAATATTTGGAATTTCTAATTCAGATTTATCATCAAATGCTACTTGTGGAGCACCATCAACAAACCAACGATAAGTTAAATTCTCACCAGTTGTTACAGCTCGAACAATTACATTTTCACCTTGACAAGCTGTTTGATTAGCAATAGGTGTAAGTGTTGGTAAAGAATGTACATCTTGGTATCCTATACTGAAATCAGAACCACAAGCGTTTGTTACTTCAACTTTGTAGTTACCTTCTTCGGCAATCTCAGCAATTCCTAAATCTAATTCAAGTGCCGTTACTGGACTTGTACTTCCATTAGGCAATATCCACTTGATACTCTCTCCAGTAGTTGCATCATAAGCAATTGCTCCTAGTACTAAAGGATCTCCTTCACACTCCGCTGATAAATTAAGATCAGTTGTAATATTTGGAACATCATTAATTACTATATCAACTGAATAACTTGCAGTTCCGCAAGATCCTACAATATCACAAGTATATTTCCCTTCGTTCACTTCAGCAACTCCATTTATATTTAATGTAGACACATTACCTGGATCAGCTACACCAGCTGGTACTGTCCATGTGTAGGTTGGATTATCACCAGTTACACTGGCTTCAAGTGATAGATCTTCTCCAACACAAAGTGTTTCATTCAACCAATCTGGAGATGCTTTAGTTATAATATCCAAAACATCGATATAGATAGATTTAGATTTCGTCATACAAATATCTTCAACTGCCACCTTATACAAGCCTTCCTCAGCTGTTGTTATAATGAGATCTTTATAATTATTACTTGCCTCTCCTAGATCAACTCCATCTTTAGTCCATGTATATATTGCCGAAATGGCTGGTCCACTTGAAAGGACTGCAGTTAAATCTATATCATCTGTAGGGCACAATGGAGTAGTATGTGCTAAATTATCTAAAACTAAATCAGCGTAATGTGAAATATTAAAGGTTTTCGATTCTTCAGGACAAACTCCTGACGTAACATCAACAGAATATCCTCCATCAATTGCATTCGCAGCAATTAAATTCAAACTTGAATTTGTTCCTATAGAGACTCCTCCTCTTTTCCAATCATATGTAAAAGGAGTTGAACCAGATAAACCATCTACCGTAAAACCAACACCATTACCATTACAAATCGCTTTATCAGCAATAGCATTAAAACTAGCTGGAACATCAACTTTAACTTCTGCTTCTTCAGAAGTATCATCTGGAGTTAATCCAGATACAATAGCTCTAAATTTCCATCCATCCATTATTGCAGTTGCCCCAATTACAGAAAGTGTATTAGGTGAATTCGGATCAAAAGCAGAAGTACTCATTTTCGGATTGGTAGTAGTTGAAACAAAACCACCGCCATCGTCATATTCCCAAACACAATTTGTTGCAGTATTTATAAACGAAACAACAAATTGATAATTATCTCCAACACATTTTACCACATCAGAAGGCTGGGATGTGATTTTAAGAAAAGCATCGACTGTCAATTTTGCTTTTGCACTTTCAATATCAGTAGAACATGTGTTACTAACTTTACATTTATATTCATTCCCATTTAATCCAATAGATGCAGGATTTATGGTTAGTGTTGATGTATTCCCGAGAGATACCAAAGGAGCACTAACCTCATACCAATTATAAGTAAATGGCTTCGTTCCTTCTGCTTCAACAGTAAATGTTGCAATTCCATCTTGAGCAATCGTTACGTCTACTGGATCTTTTGTTATCGCAATATTTCGATTCACAGTCAAACTTGCTTTTTCTGATTCTATAGGATCACAATAATCTCCACTTACTTCACAATAGTATGAATCTCCATCATTACCTAAAAGGTTAGAAACAGTTAGATCTGTCGATGTTGCTCCTGAGTAATCACCTCCATTAGTTATCAAACCAGCATTATTATACCACTGATATTTTGGAGTATCTTCCGCTGTACCTGCAACCGTAAATGTTACAGGTGCATCGTTCTGACAAGGTGTTAATGCAACAGGCTGCAATGTAATTTTTGCATGCTCACGTACATTAACAACAAAATCTACAAATTCATTTGTGCAACCATTAGTTGAAATCAGTTCACATTTATAATTTCCGTCATCAGATAAATCTGCGGCACCTAAATCAAGAATATTTGGAATTGGTTGTACCCCTTGATCTACTCCACCTTTAGTCCATTTATAAGACAAACCATCACCATCACCGGTTACCACTAAACTTAATGGTTCACCTATACATGGTTTAGGAGCGGTATCAGAATTTGAAAGAACAGCAATAGGCTTATATACATTTACTTTAGCAATAGTCGTAAAATCACCACAATAATCTGTCGTTACTTTAGCGGTATAATTTCCAGAAGAAGTTGGATAAGTTGCTCCTGTAATTGTAGCTGTTAATCCATTTGCTAATAGACTATTATCAGGATTCAACCATGATTCTTGAATTAAGTCCGTACCAACCACAGTCATACTCAATGGAATATTATTTCCATTACAGTCATTAATATCAACTATCGGATTAATACTTGGTTTATCATGAACAATCACATCAAAATCACCAGTTGGGTTTTCACAGTCTCCAGTCAATTCATATCTGAAATTATACGTTTTTGCCGGAGTTAATAAACCTGTAGATATTCTAGTTTCGCCAGCATATGCAGGCATTTCAGTATTTGTATCATCAAACCACTTAATAGAATTTGGAGTTCCTGTTACATTAATAATTAACTCAGTTTGCTCTCCTTCGCAAATATCCAAAACAACTGAAGGGTCTTCTGAAACTGAAATATGATCATTAACCACTAACTCTCTTTGATATTTGACAACTGTTCCACACTCCAATGTAATATCACAATAGTAAATTCCAGCATTAACTAGCTCGACCGAAGGAATTACATAAGAACTACCTGTCCCTATTTCAACCCCATTTGGATCGTTAAATTTCCAAGAAAATTCAGGTGTACCCACAGTTACTATATCAAAACTGTAATTTACAGTTCCCTGACATACTTCAACTATTGATGCTGTTAAAGCGGTTATAACACTCTCTGCACTTAATGTGGCTGTAACGTTTTTACTAATACTACACTTATTGGTAACAACACAAGTATAATCACCTAAGTCTCCTACCAGAACATTAGAAACATCTAATATTGCCGTACCACTATCAACTGCAGATGATCCAACAGGTACAGTCCAAGCATAGGTTAAATCTGAACCAGATGGAATCGTTTCGATCTGAACTTCGAATCTCACATCTTCACCAAAACAAGTTGTAATATTATTCATGGCTGGATCAGAGAAATTTTCCAATATATCAATCGTAAATGGCTCTTGATATGTCGTTCCACAATTACCCACAGCGGTAATTTCCCAAATTCCCTCATTTGCAGTATTTGCTGTCAATAGAAAGGGACTAATAATTGGATTAAATGTTTGTTCCTGACCTACTGTGATATTTTCTGCCTTATAATAATCAGCATTCAAAGCATCAACAGTTATTGTAACAGGATCACCATCACAATACGGTCCATCATTATCAATAGTAATATCAGTTACATTCATTTTTGGCGTTACACTTAATACACTTGTTGTATTTTCAGTCCCACAACGGTTTGTAACTGTCACCTTATAATTACCAGCCATAGCTGGTGTAATACCAATTAAACTAAGATCAACCGTGGTTTTATCTCCAACTATAACTGGAGGTGTTTCCCATAAATAAGTATAGTAATCTCCAAGTGTTGTTAATTCTGCTTTGTACAAATGAGATTCCCCCTCACACAAATCAACTGCCGCTAACGGAACTAATATTATTTGAGGATAGACTGCATTTGCTGCTAAAATTTCAGTTAGTTCATTTCCAACACAAGTATGTTCATCTAGCCCTGCAATATTATAACGAGCGGCTACTCCTACCTTGTAATATGAATCAGTCATACTGGGCAAAACTGGAAATACCGATAAATTATTCGTTTCTATCAAAGCATCATCACGATACCACGAATATTCCATTGTTGCTCCTACCGGAGTAGAACCAACAGCTGTTAAATTCACTAAATTTTGATCACACAATCCAATAGGAACCTGCAAATCTGTTAGATTTGGCTTTCCAAATATTTCAATTTCAACTTCCTGAGATAGAGGAGCACATGCATTTTCAACATCGCATCGAATTGTGTAAACACCTTCCCCAAATGATTTATCAAGGTTAAAATCGAAAATTTTTCCTTCAGCCTTCTCAACACCGTTTACAGACCAAGCTACACGACTATATTTTCCTTCTACATTAACTTCTAATGCAACAGATTCGCCACCACAGATATCAGAAGCACCATCAAGAGATGTTATTCTTGCTAGTTCGTCAATTACAACTTCAACTTCTAATTGAGCAGGATCAACTGTTGCTCCACATTGTTCAAAACCTTCTTTAAAAGTAATTGTACAACGATACACTCCTGCGTTGTCATTAGTAACATTTGAAAATTCTAATTTATATGTATCTAAACCGATAACATTAGATTCTGCTATTGGCACATAGTTACCTTCACCTAATTTTCTCTCCCAAACATAATCATACCAACTTGTTTCTCCATTAGAAATATCAATAAGTCCTGATTGACCTAAACAAAAATGTTGTGGCTTATCATAGGGCGTAAAGCTATAATTAGGAATTACAATAGCGTTAAATTCACCTGTATCTTCAACTGCCGGAATAAACGTTATACTGTCAATAGCAAATACTCCCGTATTCCCGCCAGCATTAGCGTCAACTAATGAAATGGTTGCTTTCTGATTATCTTTAGATTTCCACAAAGAAGTTACCGACTGCCATGTCGTAAGATCATCAAGTAAAAAGTTTGATTTAATTTTTTCGTCATTGATATATATATCTAAAAGCTGTGGACTTCCCACTTTAGCCATCCTACCATGTACTTTTAATATATAGTTATATTCTCTTTCAATTGGAATATCAAGTTTCTGATAAACAGTGTCGCCAGGAACATTTGATTGAGCAAGGAACATAAGTCCCCCACCTTCCATATCATCAAAATCCTCGAAAGCGGTATTTTCACTTTTAGGTGTAAATGTTAGGGCGAATTCACCTGGATTTCTCAAATTCCCATCAACTATAGTATAATCCGTCTCAAAATTACCTCGTCCACTACTAAAATCACCATTATATAAAATATCCAAAGAAGGATCACGGAAATAAGCCACTACAATATACTTTGTTGGGACATCAGGTGCCGGAACAATTAATTTCTCATTCTCAAATAATAAATTCGCTTCTAAAACTTCATTCTTATACCATTCATAGAAATCAGGAACTGGAGTTGCTTGAATACCAACTTCAATATTCTCGTTATAACTCTCACAAATAACATCTAAGGCCGTTTCAATTTTAACTTCTGTAATAATCTTTGGTATTGCTTTTGAGAATCCCGAATAATAACCGGCCGAACCAATATAACCTGATTGTACAGTCCAAGCTACATTCAATGCTCTCGAACTTTGAAATCGAATGTCACCAATTACATTAACCAATTTATAACTAACCCATTCATTATTACCTGGAATATCGGCAGCTTCACTTGGCAACATCTCCCTTGTAGTTGTTACACCACTAATTGTATTTTCATATTGAAGCGTTGCTCCTTTCTGTGCTAAAATGGTTATTACTGATGTTACCTTTTTCTGTGCTAAATAATCTGCAAATGGAATATCAACTTGATGCATACCTGTTGCAGAAAGAGGTGCGATAAAATTCATTCCAACCGTAGGCCCAATTTGAGATGCACTACCCGTCATGGTTTGATACACATAGACATTTTTGTCTTTGGTATCGATATTCATGGTGTAAATAGAATTATCTAAGAAATATTTAGTCGCTGGTATGGCGTAATACTCCCCTTTATTTAGTGGAGTAGGATTTACAGGTGATGATTCGCCATTTACATATATATCCGTACCATCAACAGTTGCAACAACAATAGGACGCTCAGTCGTATTGTCACCCAATCCTTTCATAACTACATACTTATCACGTATTTCGCTATAAGGAACAATCTGATCGATACCAATATCTTGTCCTCTGCTCGGACCAGAAGTCCAGGAACCTGTATTTACTACAATATCCTTATCGGATAAAATATGCGTTCCATTCATATCATTTCTTAATCCTGAATTAAAAGCTGCAAGATCATGATCAACACCAATTACATAACTTTCTCCTTCATTAAGAGTTACCCTAATTGTATCAGTTGGTAGGATTGATTTAGAATAACCTGGTAAAGTAAAATCACTCAATATCCCAATATTGATATTTGTTAACTTCACAGAAGTGCCGTCCTCTGTTGCCATAACAGATAAAAAATGTGAACGTTTATTTAAGGAATTCATTCCATCTGTGTAGAGATGTCCAGAACGAAATTCTTGCCCCATCGCAAAACGTCCCTTAGTTGTAAGAGAAGCTCCGTGAATAGCAGAAACGTGTCTTATATTAACATAGATTGGTGCATCATAAGATCTGAATTTCACTCCAGCATCGGGCAATATTTTATTCAGCTCATTCGCTCCCACCAAACCTCTTGGAAAGTCATAAACTAAAGGATAATTTATAATGTCCGAATAAAAATTACCTGCTGGTGTTTCGAACACATGCTCATAAGGAGCCGATTTTGAAACTTGAACGGTTTTAAATGCGGTTGCTGAACCACCCAAAAAGATGTCAACATCAATCAAATCTCTACTATCTGTTGTTATCACAACAACATTTCGCCCAACATCAGCATCAACGCTAGATCCAGAATACACAGGAGGAACATAGTGGATATAATCCAATTGAGCAAAAACTTTGGGAGCGAACAAACTAAGTATTAGAAATGTACATAGTTTCATTAAAAGCGAAGAGCACAATACACCCTGCTTATTATTCACAGTATAATTATCCATATCTAGGTAGAGATGAGGTTAAAACTACTATTATCTATAATAAGAGATTGCAACAATAAATATTGAAACAATTCAATTTATGTTAATACAATATATTCAAAAAAAACAATCCTCGTTCGATTCCTTACACAAACCACTTCTTTTACATGATTAAATAGTCAATTTCATACACGAACACTCACAAACAAAGATACGTATTTTTAAGCTTATATAAACTATAAAAAAAGAGGTATCCTTCAATAGGATACCTCTTTAATCTTTATTTTGATAATTGCTTATTACGAAAGCACAGTATTTTCAACCTCTTCAACAGTAATAGGAATTCGCTTCCCAATTAACTGACAACCAGTTTTAGTAACCAATAAATCATCCTCAAGACGAATTCCACCAAAATCACGATACTCATTTACCTTATCGTAGTTGATGTAATCTAGAAATTGTTTTTCATTCTGGAATTTATCGATCAAAGAAGGAATGAAATAGATACCTGGTTCATTAGTAATTACAAAACCTGGCTTTAACTCCTTACCTAGTCTTAGGTATGCAGTTCCAAATTGAGTAGCGCGCTTAATCTTATCATCATATCCTACGTAGTCTTCTCCAAGATCTTCCATATCATGAACATCCAATCCCATCATATGTCCTAATCCGTGAGGCATAAATAAAGTATGAGCACCAGCTGCAACCGCCGCATCAGCATCACCTTTCATTAAACCAACTTTAATTAAACCCGTAGCAAGAACTTTACAAACTTCTAAATGGATCGAACGATAATCAACACCTGGACGAACCAAATCATTCCCTTTGTCAATCGCTGCTAAAACAATCTCATAAATTTCTCTTTGTTTTTGAGTAAACTTACCTCCTACTGGAATAGTACGTGTATTATCAGAAGCATAATGCGTATCAGTCTCAGCACCACAATCTACTAGTAACAAATCACCTTTTTTAAGCAAATTACCATGCTCATGATTATGAAGCGTTTCTCCACGTTTTGAAACAATAGCAGGGAAAGAAAGCATTCCACCAGCACGAAGACTGATAGCCTCTACCTCACCAGCAACTTCTCTTTCATAAATACCATCCTGAGCCATTTTCATAGCTTCAACATGCATTCTGTAACCTGTTTCAGCAGCTCTTTCAAGCTCTACAATTTCACAAGGCTCCTTAATTTCACGCAAAGCAACAATTGCTTTAATGAACTCTTCTGAAATATTTGCTCTTATATCAGCTGGCTTAACACCTACTAATTCTTCTAGTAATATTTTATTTTCAGCACGATATACAGGCAAAAAGTGAATTTTACGGCCTGCCGCCATTGCATCAGCAATAAACTTATTCAAATCTGAAAACGGAGCTGTTGCTTCAATACCAACCTGAACCGATTGATCTTTTACAGATGGCTGTGGTCCCATCCAAATAATATCATCGATATCAACATCATTTCCAAAAATGTAATCCTTATTATTATCGATATCGCAAACACCAGCAAATCCAGGATGATCTAAACCGAAAAAATACAAGAAATTACTATCCTGACGATAGTGATAAATATTGTGAGGGCAATTCATTGGCGCATCAGGGTTGCCAAGAAATAATGCAATTCCATCTTTCATGGAATGACGCAATTTTTCGCGTCTGTTAATATAAACGTCTTTTGAAAACATGATATGTTGTTTTAGGATATAATAATTAAAAGTTCTAACAGCTTCTACATCTCAACATTCAACAAAATGCCTTTCTGTCAAAACAGACGAAAGATAAAAATTAACTTGGAATATTCCTTATTAAAAAAGCTTAATAGGAAGCATAAAAAAAGACTTTCTCTTTGAGAAAGTCTTTTCATTTTTATTTTCTATAACCTAAGACTCTTTTTACAACAACACTTCTCTATCAATAAGCTGATCTAAAGAAATAAAGGTTTCTGTTTTAGAAACTCCAGGCACATTTTGAAGTGTATTAATCAAAACATCCATAAGGTGCTGGTTATCTCGACAAAGCATTTTCACTAAAAAAGTAAAGTTTCCAGTCGTAAAGTGACATTCAATAATCTCTGGAATAGCCTCAATTCTACCAACAACTTGCTTATATTGATGAGCATGATCTAGAAAAATCCCAACATATGCACAAACCTCATAACCCAAAGCTCGTGGTTTCACGATAAATCTTGACCCATCGATAACTCCAGCATCCTCAAGCTTTTTTACTCTTTGGTGGATAGCAGCACCAGAAATACCACATTCTCTAGCAATTTCTAGAAAAGGAATACGCGCATTTTTTATCAGATAAGACAATATCTTCTGATCAACATCATCGATTTGAAACTTCATTCTATTCATTTTTATAGCTTAAGCTAAGGCAAACAATATTAGCTCTTGATTACAATCTATTACTTTAAATACAAAATTAGTAATAATTCATAAGCTACACTTCTTATTATTATGATTTTATCAAATTTAGAACGAATACAGGGAAGCTTTTTATCACATAAAAAAAACAATTAAAAATTCTTTGTAGAATTCAAAGTTTTAAAGCCTATTAGACGATCGTAATTTTTCTCAATATCATGATAATAAACATAGATGGTATAATTATTTTCTGTTTGCCAATGACTCCCCTCAATATAGTTAATGTCTGGAGAATCCTTTCCATTCTCTAGCAAAGCATACACGTAATTATAATAACCTTGTTTCAGATAAATACTTTTCTGATACACACCTAACTCATGATTATACTCCATACGATTATTCTCATTACACTCCCAATTATTAAAAGCACCATAAACATACATCTCTCCATGCTTCAATTCATTATCAAAAGGAAGCGTGAAAACAATGTGTGCATAATCAGCTTCAGTAGTTGGCACTTTTCTCTCATCAACAGAAACAACAGAAATACCATTATTATCCCTTCTATATATATAAGGTGCAAATTGTCTAATCTTACCCGGACTTAATGTCACCACAGTTTCTTCTTCTACATTTTCAACCGAACGAATGTAAATGGACTGATATCGAAAGCTCTTCAAATCAAAATAATGAAATTCATTATTACCAGGAAACACATACTCCCGATTGTTATCGAACACAAGCTCATCTTTACGAATAAAAATAGGCTTTACTTTCATTTGACTTCCATCAGACCTATCATTCTGCCTTAGAATAACTGTAAGATCAGATTGTGGATTATCAATCAAGAAACTAGGATGTAGAATACTAAACATGACTTCTTGATGAGTCTTCCTAAGATCCATACTAATAGGATGCTTTATTTTGCCTTTAAGCTCCACATTTGAATCTAAAACCATAAATCGTTGACGTAAAACAACATTCTCAATATCGAAGTCTTGGTACAATTCTAATACATAATTTCCCGAGAGCTTCAACTTCACATCCTCATTTGGTAACTTAAGCGAATAGTGCACATAGTCAACATTCGTATTAAATGAAAACTCATAATCTTGAATCTGATTTTCAGAAAACCCATCCAAAAAATCAAACTCACTTAATTCTGAGGATTTCCAATCAGCATCGCAATGAATTAATCGATAAGAGTAATCCTGAATATCTTTTCCAATTTCATCGAATGAAAATTGAAGTTGATTTTGACTATTCAATTCAATGATCGCTGGCGATAACTCCCAGCCCACAGGGAAACACTGAACAGTATATACACTATTTTTTTTTATTTCATTCTTATAAACTCCCAACTCATCTGAACCAAAAGCGCTTAAGCAATAAGAGATACAGAGATATGGAATAAAAAAACCGCCAAAGAGGAACTTATACATTTGAATATCTATATGTGATGTTTATAAATTGTAAGAATTACTACAAATATATAAAATTGCTTTATATCTTTGTTTTCGATTTTCCAAGACAATCTATCTGGCTTCTATAAGTTCTAAAACAGCATTAAGATACCATTCTCATGATAGAAACGATCTTGGATTAGTTAATTTCGAAACAAATTAATCATATCAAATAGTTTAACATGTCTGAAGTTAAAAAGATCAAAAAAGGCTTAGATATTAAGCTGATAGGAAAGGCTGAAAAAGTACTTGAAAAGGCTGATCGTTCTGAGACATTTGCAATTAAACCTACCGATTTCCCTGGACTTACACCAAAATTAAAAGTAAAGGTTGATACTGAAGTAAAAGCAGGTTCTGCTTTGTTCTTCGACAAGTATCGCCCTGAAGTTAATTTTACATCTCCAGTTAGTGGTAAGGTTGTTGCCGTGAATCGTGGCGAAAGAAGAAAAATTCTTGAAGTCATTATTCAGGCTGACAACGAATTGCAATACGAGGAATTCAAAAAAGCTAATCCTACTGACTTATCTCGCGAGGAAGTTAAAGAGGAATTATTAAAATCAGGTTTATGGGCTTTCCTTCGTCAGCGTCCTTACGACGTTATTGCAAATCCTGCTGATGCGCCAAAAGCAATTCACATTTCTGCTTTCGATTCTGCGCCTCTAGCTGCCGATTTCGATTATTTAGTTGAAGGTGAAGCTGAGGCTTTCCAAATTGGTCTTGATGCTTTAGCAAAACTTACCGATGGAAAAGTTCATTTGAACATCGATGCTAAAAAAACACAGTCTAAGGTTTTCACTGAAGCGAAGAATGTTGTTATCAACAAATTTGCAGGTGTTCACCCAGCTGGTAATGTAGGTGTACAAATCCACAAACTTGATCCTATTAATAAGGGTGATGTTGTTTGGGTTATTCGTCCACAAGAAATTCTTTTCATTGGTAGACTATTCCAAAACGGAATTTACGATGTAAGTCGTAAGATTGCTCTAACTGGTTCAGAAATTAAGAATCCTTCCTACTACACTACATTATTAGGAAGTTCTGTTCGTAACATTCTTAAAGCTCAGCTTAAAGATGACGATAAGATTCGTGTTATTTCTGGTAACGTTCTTACAGGGACTCAAATTCCTGAAGATGGTTTCCTTGGATTCTACGATTCTCAAATCACTGTTATTCCTGAAGGTGACGAGTATGAATTCTTAGGATGGGCACTTCCTGGCTTAAAGAAATTCTCTATGTCGAAATCATTCTTCTCTTGGATAACTCCAAATAAAGAATACCGCTTAGATGCAAACCTTCATGGTGAGCACCGTGCTTTCGTAATGACTGGAGAATACGATAAAGTATTACCAATGGATGTACTTCCGTTACAATTGATCAAGTCTATTATGGTTGAAGATATCGACCAAATGGAACAATTGGGTATCTACGAAGTAGCTCCTGAGGATCTTGCTTTGTGCGAATTTGTTTGTACTTCTAAAATTAATGTACAAGACTTAGTTCGTCAGGGAATTGATCTGATGGTTAAAGAAATGAGCTAAGAATAAAACGGAAAACTATTTATAATGAAAGCACTAAGAAAATTTCTTGATAAAAAGAAACCCTTATTTCAAAAGGGTGGGAAGTTTGCAAAGTTGCAGTCCTCATTTGAGGCTTTTGAGACTTTCCTATACGTCCCTAATATAACTTCACACAGTGGTACCCACATTAAAGATGCTATCGATTTGAAGCGTACTATGTCGGTTGTTGTATTAGCTTTGATTCCAGCTTTAATGTTTGGAATATATAACACAGGTTACCAGCATTTCCTTTCACTTGGAGAACTTGCAAATACTGAATTTTTAGATATTTGCATTTATGGTCTAATCGAAATCCTACCTATTATCGTTGTTTCATACGTGGTTGGTTTGGGTATTGAATTTGCCTTTGCACAAATGCGTGGTCACCAAGTAAACGAAGGCTTCCTTGTTTCAGGTATGCTTATTCCTCTTATTATGCCAGTTGGAGCACCACTTTGGATGGTTGCTGTATCTACTGCTTTTGCTGTAGTTATTGGTAAAGAGGTATTTGGTGGAACTGGAATGAACATTTGGAATCCAGCTCTTGTAGCTCGTGCCTTTTTCTTCTTCGCATATCCATCAAAAATGTCAGGTGATATTGTTTGGATTGCTGATAAGGCTGATAGCTTCTCAGGAGCTACACCTTTAGCACACGCTGCGTCACTTGTTGATGCAACTGGCGAAGCTGCAACTTCAATCTACACAGAACACCTTTCTGACGTGTGGAATCAATTTGTTGGTTTAATCCCAGGGTCTATTGGAGAAACGTCAACTATCGCAATTCTAATTGGAGCTGTTATTCTAATTGCTTCAGGAATTGGTAACTGGAAGATTATGGCTTCGGTATTTGTTGGAGGTTACACAATGGGTGCTATTTTCAACCTTGTAGGTGCTAATGCTTATATGGAGTTGATTCCAGCATGGCAACACCTTATTATGGGTGGTTTTGCTTTTGGTGCTGTGTTTATGGCAACTGATCCTGTGTCTGCAGCACAAACTGCTCGCGGTAAAATCATCTATGGTTTCCTTATCGGTTTCCTAGCTGTATTAATTCGTGTAATGAACGCAGGTTTCCCAGAAGCTATGATGCTAGCAATTCTATTGATGAACACCTTTGCTCCACTTATCGATCATTATGTGATTCAAGGTAACGTTAAGAGAAGATTGAAACGTATTAAGGTTAATGCTTAATTAATAAAACGTTTAGAAAATGAATACTCAAAGCAATACATATACATTTCTTTATGCTGCCATTATGGTAGTTGTGGTTGCGGCTGTACTTTCTTTCACATCATTGTCATTGAAAGAGCGTCAAAACATGAATAAAGAAATTGAGAAAAAGCAAAACATTCTTAAGGCTGTGAATGTTGCTTCGACTCCTGCCAATGCGGTTGAACTTTACGACAAGTACATTGTAAAAGCAATCATCGTAGATTCAGAAGGCGAAGTGAGATCAAATGATAAAACCAAAACTTTTAAAGTTAATTTGAAAAGAGAAAATAAGAAAGATCTTTCAGAAAGAAATCTTCCTGTTTTTGTTTTCAACAAAGAAGGTATTGGCGAAAAATTAATTATTCCTGTTAGAGGTAAAGGTATGTGGGGTCCTATTTGGGGATTCATCTCTATGGAGTCTGATCGTAAAACCATCTTTGGTGCTACGTTCGACCATCAAGGTGAAACACCAGGTTTAGGTGCTGAAATTTCAAATGCAGATTTCCTTGCTCCTTTCACTGGCAAACAGATTTTTAATCAAGCTGGTATGTTTACTTCACTCAAATTGGTAAAAGGAACTGCCTCAAATAACCCACATGCATTTGATGCTGTGTCTGGTGGTACTGTTACTTCAAAAGGTTTAGAAGCTATGCTTCAAGATAACCTTAGCAGTTATGAAAAGTTTTTAAAATCTTCAAAATAAGATAAAGATGAGCAATAAAGAACCATTATTCTCAGCTAAGAATCGAAAATTGCTGACCAATCCGTTGGGAAGCGATAACCCGATTACCATTCAGGTATTGGGTATCTGTTCGGCCTTAGCGATAACTGCAAAGGTAGAGCCAGCAGTGGTAATGTCGATTTCAGTTATGGCTGTATTGGCACTTGCCAATGTTATAGTTTCACTACTTAGAAATACTATTCCTTCACGAATTCGTATCATTGTTCAACTTGTAATTGTTGCAGCATTGGTAATTCTTGTAGACCAAATTCTAAAAGCTTTTGCTTACGATGTAAGTAAACAACTTTCAGTTTTCGTTGGTCTTATTATCACCAACTGTATTATTATGGGTCGACTAGAAGCATTTGCTCTTGGTAACAAACCTTGGCCAGCTTTTCTAGATGGTATTGGTAATGCAGCCGGATACGGTATTATTCTGATAATTGTAGCTTTCTTCCGTGAATTATTAGGATCTGGAACCCTTTATGGTTTCAAAGTAATTCCTCAAGCATTTTACGATATGGGATACCAAAACAATGGTATGATGATCCTTCCACCAATGGCTTTAATTACAGTAGGTATTATCATTTGGGTGCAAAGATCTCGTGATAAGTCATTGATTGAGTCATAATTTTAAAGAAAAATCGAAACATGGAAAATCTGATTAATATATTTATCAAGGCGATTTTTATCGACAACATGGTGTTCGCGTTCTTCCTTGGAATGTGTTCTTACCTTGCAGTTTCTAAAACTGTAAAAACTTCTATGGGACTAGGTATAGCTGTAATTTTCGTATTAGGAATTACAGTTCCTATGAACTACTTGCTAAACAAATACATTTTGGCTGAAGGTGCTCTCGTATGGCTAGATTCTTCAATGGCTGATGTTGACTTAAGTTTCTTAAGTTTCATCATGTTTATTGCAGTAATTGCTTCTATGGTGCAGTTGGTTGAAATGGTTGTTGAGAAATTTGCTCCGGCACTTTATTCTTCATTGGGTATTTTCCTTCCTTTAATTGCTGTGAACTGTGCAATTTTAGGTGGATCACTTTTCATACAGGAAAGAGATTATCCTACACTTGCAGAAGCCACTTCATTTGGTCTCGGATCAGGTATTGGTTGGTTGCTTGCCATTGTAGGTCTTGCGGCAATTCGCGAAAAAATTCGTTACTCAAACGTTCCAGCTCCATTGCGAGGATTAGGAATTACATTTATTGTAACAGGATTAATGGGAATTGCTTTTATGAGCTTCATGGGTATCAAACTCTAAGTTCAAGTTAATTAAGAATTATAAATGATGAATTAAGAATTACAAGAGTTATAAGAATGGTAGCATTCAAAAATTTATAACTCTTAATTCATAATTCTAAATTAGAATAGAGATGATACTATTAACTACACAGGGAACAATTATTTCCATAAGTATATTAGTCTTCTTACTTGTAACCCTGATTCTAGTTTCTATACTTTTATTTGCAAAGCAGAAACTAACTCCATCAGGAGAAGTAACGATTGATATCAATGGCGGCGATCAACAATTGGTTGTAGAGCCAGGTGAAACCCTATTAGGCACTTTAGGTGCAGCAAAAATCTTCTTACCATCAGCTTGTGGTGGTGGTGGAACATGTGCAATGTGTAAATGTCAAGTTCTTGACGGAGCAGGTAGCATTCTTCCAACTGAAGTTGATTACTTTACTCGTAAAGAGGCGCAAACCAATTGGCGTTTAGCTTGTCAGGTAAAAGTAAAAGAAGACATGAGCATGTCGATACCTCAAGAAATTCTGGGTATTCAGAAATGGGATTGTGAAGTGGTTTCAAACGGTAACGTAGCAACCTTTATTAAGGAGTTCGTTGTGAAATTGCCAGATGGTGAAATTCTTGATTTCAAATCAGGAGGATACATTCAAATTGATGTTCCTAAAATCGATGTTGATTTTAAGGATATGGATATTGAAGAAGAGTATCGTGGCGAATGGGAACAGTTTAAGATGTTTGATCTTAACATGAAAAACCCTGAGCCTACTTACCGTGCTTACTCAATGGCTAACCATCCTGCCGAAGGAAATATTGTAATGCTTAATATTCGTATTGCAACGCCTCCATTCGATCGTGTAAAAGGTGGCTGGATGAATGTAAACCCAGGTATCTGTTCTTCATTTATCTTCTCGCGTAAGCCAGGTGATAAGGTGACTATATCAGGTCCTTATGGTGAGTTCTTCATTAAAGAGACCAATAACGAGATGATGTTTATTGGTGGTGGTGCTGGTATGGCTCCAATGCGTTCACATATCTTCCACTTGTTCCACACTGCGAAAACTGGTCGTAAGGCTACTTTCTGGTATGGTGCTCGTTCATTAAAAGAAGTATTTTACGCTGATCAGTTTGATGCTATTGCAGCTGATTTCCCTAACTTCGAGTGGCACTTAGCTCTTTCTGAGCCACAGCCTGAAGATAATTGGGAAGGACCAACTGGATTTATCCATAAGGTGATCTACGATAACTATTTAGCAAATCACGATGAGCCAGAAGATATCGAATTCTACATTTGTGGACCTCCAATGATGAATTCAGCTGTTACAAGCATGCTGTATGATTTAGGTGTACCAGACGAAATGGTTGATTTTGACGATTTTGGATGATAAATATTTTAAAGCCTCGGATTTCCCGAGGCTTTTTTTATGCCTTGTGGTGAGCAATATTTTTTAACTTTACATTCTATTATAATTCAAATATTATTTGAGCTTCAATTGTCATGATTAAAAAAATTCAACTACTTCTACTAGCCTCTCTATTTTTAGTTGCTTGTCAACCTTCTCAAACGGAATATCAGTTTAACGAGGGATACATATGGGGAACCATCTATCATATCATCTACGACAACCCTAATGGTGAAGATTTACATGAAGAGGTTAAAGTCAAAATGAATGAATTTGATCATTCTCTTTCAACATACAAGCCCGAATCTATCATATCACGGGTAAATAACAACGACTCAACTGTTGCACTCGATCATTATTTCGAGACAGTTTTCAAGAGAAGTATAGAAATATCAGAAATCACAAATGGTGCTTTCGATATGACCATTGCCCCGTTAGCAAATGCTTGGGGATTTGGTTTTAAAAACAAATTAGAACCAGAAAATATTCCTGTGGATAGTCTTCTCAAAATTGTAGGGTATCAGAAAGTGAAATTACTTAATCACAAAGTTGTGAAAGAAGATTCAAGAATCATGTTTGACCCAAGTGCTATTGCAAAAGGTTATGGCGTTGATGTTATCGCAGAGTTTCTTGAAAGCAAAGGTATTCTGAACTATATGGTTGAAATTGGTGGTGAGATAAGAGTTAAAGGCGTAAGTAATAAGAAGCGCTCTTGGCGAGTTGGTATTGATCAACCTATTGATGACCCTGAAGTAAAAAACAGAGAAATTCAGGATATTCTAAATTTGAAGGATGGCGCAATGGCTACCTCAGGTAATTACCGTCAGTTTTATATTAAAGATGGTAAGAAGTACGCTCATACGATTGATCCAAAATTGGGTTATCCGGTGCAACACAGCCTCCTGTCTGCCTCTGTTATTGCTCCAGATTGCATGACTGCCGATGCTTATGCAACTGCATTTATGGTAATGGGATTTGAAAAGAGTAGAGCAATCGTTGAAAACGATCCAAATCTTGATGCTTACTTCATATATACCGATATAGATGGCAATTATAAAACCTACTCAAGCAATAAGATTAAAGCCATGATTCTAAAATAAGTCAAAAGCTATACATCCTTCTCTGTTTGGCAGATTTTTTTTCCGTAAAGTATACTGTGTAAGCTTACAAAGCGCATTAACACATTGTAAAACATAGTTTGCAATCTTACAAAGCCTATTTTTATTTTGGAAAGTATACTATGTAAGCTTACACACGCTATTTCTATTTTTGAAAGGATGCCATTCTAGCTTACAAAGCATGTTCTACCATTTAAAAATGTGCTTTGTAATGTAACATGAATCATTTTCATTTTATAAAGTATGCCTTGTAAGCTTACATAAGATGTTTTCACAAAAAAAAGATACCTCTGCAAGTTGCCCCATCTAATTTTAAGTTTCGATAAAACTACTTACCAAGAAATAGAAACACCCTCTCAACTTTGTTGAAAGGGTGTTTTTATATGTTGTTAACCGACAAATTTAATTGTCATAAAATAAAACAACTTAGGTCTTTAATGAGCTATAATTTACTAAGCTGTTTTTCTAAAATTGTATCCTTTTTATACTGTCCTTTCTTAAAGGCTTTAGCTTGTTCAATCTTATCTTGCGATGTTGCACAGCTAATTCCCTCCTTCTTCAGAAATTCTGTTTTCCCAATATGAGTTTCTGGGAATTGCCCGTTTTTCTTGATAAGAATCGTAATTGCAAAACCAATAAATCCTATCCCTAGAAGAACAACGCTTACTAAAATGAGCTTTATAATCATGAATCTAGATATTTATATTTACGGCAAAAGTACCATTTACAAAAGACATTTCAAATCATTTAAGACAAATGAGTCTTAAATATTCAAACAAAGACTTCTTATTTAGAATAAATCTCACTAAATTTGATTGGCCTAACAAAATGATACATGAGAATGTAAACATTTACAGTTTATGCCACTATTATTTATTTTTAACCGTGAGTATGTCAGAAATATATAAGGAAAATACTAAAAAGGAAATTTCATTCGAAGATTTCAAAAACGAAGTCCTAGAAGATTACCGAATTGCAAATATAAGTCGTCAACTAAGTCTTTTAGGCCGAAAGGAAGTCCTAACAGGTAAAGCTAAATTTGGAATTTTTGGAGATGGTAAAGAGCTAGCTCAAATAGCCATGGCTAAGAATTTTAAAAATGGTGATTGGCGATCAGGTTACTATCGTGACCAGACATTTATGCTTGCGGCTGGTATGTTAACTCCTGAAGAATTTTTTGCGCAACTTTATGGTGAAACTCAATTAGATAAGAACCCTGGTAATGGTGGGCGTTTAATGAATAATCATTATGCTTCAAGAAGTTTGAACGCTGATGGGACTTGGAAAAATTTGACAGAGCAGAAAAATTCATCTCCAGACATTTCTCCTACTGCTGGACAAATGCCACGCCTTTTAGGTTTAGCTTACGCTTCTAAAATATTTAGACAGAATAAGGAATTACATGGTTTTTCAGAATTCTCTGATAAAGGAAACGAAGTTGCTTTTGGAACCATTGGTGACTCAAGTACATCTGAAGGTCATTTTTGGGAAACAATAAATGCCGCTGGTGTTTTAAAGGTTCCTATGGCAATGAGTGTATGGGATGATGGTTGGGGAATATCAGTTCCTAACAAATACCAAACGACCAAATCAAATATCTCTGAAGTTCTTAAAGGATTTGAAATTGATGAAAATGGTGATGGCTACCATATCTATAAGGCTAAAGGTTGGGACTATCCAGAGCTTTGTAAAATGTATGCCGAAGGTGTACCAAAATGTCGTGAAAATCATATCCCAACATTATTTCATGTTGTGGAGATGACTCAACCACAGGGTCACTCAACTTCTGGGTCGCACGAGCGTTACAAAACTGAAGAACGTCTTAAATGGGAACTAGAATATGATCCTATCAAAAAGATGCGTGAGTGGATACTCGATATGGAACTTGGCACTAAAGAGCAATTAATTTCTATAGAAGAAGAATGTATTAATATCGTAAAAGAAGCTAAAAAGCAAGCTTGGAAAACTTTTATCACACCGATAAAGAAAGAGCGTGATGAATTGGTTGAGCTTGTAAAAGCTTCAGCTTGTAATTGTAAAAAAACAGAACGTATTGATTCTATTGTAAATGACCTAAAAAAGGTCATTCATCCTATAAGAAAAGATAACGTTAGCTCGGCTAAAAAAATATTACGCCATATCTGTAGTTCATGTGCTACTTTTAAACCACTAAAATCTCAACTACAGCAGTGGTTAAAAGATACTATTGAAGAAAACCATAAGCGCTACAGTTCACATTTATACAGTGAAACAGATAAGCAGATCTCAAAAATACCGGCGGTTAAACCGATATATTCTGACACATCAAAAATTGTGAATGGTAGAGAAATTCTTCGTGATAATTTTGATCAGCTATTTAGCAAATACCCTCTATTATTAACTTTTGGTGAAGACACTGGCTTTATTGGTGGTGTGAATCAGAGTTTAGAAGGCATGCAAGAAAAATATGGCGAATTAAGAGTCTCTGACACAGGTATTCGCGAAGCTACAATTCTTGGACAGGGAATTGGATTAGCTATGCGAGGACTGAGACCAATTGCAGAGATTCAGTATTTTGACTATTTGTTGTATGCTCTACAAACAATGAGTGATGATTTAGCAACTCTACAATACAGAACTAAAGGAGGACAAAAAGCTCCAGTCATTATCCGTACTCGAGGACACCGTCTTGAAGGTATTTGGCATTCAGGCTCTCCTCTAAGTATGGTGATTAATTCTATTCGAGGCATTCATGTTTGTGTTCCTCGTAACATGACTAAAGCTGCAGGCCTATATAATACACTTATGGAAGCCGATGAGCCTGCTTTGGTAATTGAACCTCTAAATGGTTACAGGCTTAAAGAAATGATGCCAGACAACCTTGCAGAGTTTAAAACACCTCTTGGTATTCCAGAAGTTCTAGAAGAAGGAACTGATTTAACTTTAGTTACCTATGGCTCTTGTATAAAAATTGCTGAAGATGCGGTTAAGCAGCTTAAGGAGTTTGATATTTCAGTTGAACTTATCGATGTACAAACCCTTCTTCCTTTCGATGTTAATCACATGATTGTTGAATCGGTGAAAAAGACTAATCGAATCGTTTTCTTCGATGAAGATGTACCTGGAGGAGCAACAGCATTTATGATGCAAAAAGTTCTAGAAGAACAGAAAGCATATTTCCATTTAGATGCTGAGCCTATAACAATAACGGCTAAAGACCACCGCCCTGCATATGGCACTGATGGTGATTATTTCTCGAATCCTAATGCAGAGGATGTATTTGAAATTATCTATGACATAATGAGAGAGAGTAACCCAGAAAAACATTCTCCTATCTATAAGATCTAAGCTTTAGAATAGCTAAATATTACAAGGACGTTGATAATAATTATCAACGTCCTTTTTTGTCACAAAACTTAAACTCATCACTTTGTGTGACAAAAATGAAAATCAATATCATAACAAAAAGATATTTTCGCTAATTTTAGCCCAAAGAACCAAAAGTAAATTTCAAAAATGGATAAATCGAAAATCAAATCATTCCTAATTAAGCTTATCAGCAATAAGTTTGTGATTACGTTACTGATATTCTTTTTTTGGTTGTTATTTTTCGATCAGCACTCTATTTGGGAACGCAAAGAATATAAGAGTAACATTGAAGCTCTTAGTAAAGAAAAAAAATACTACCTGACAAAGATTAAAAAGGATAAAGAAAAGATACATGAGCTAAAAACCAATCGTGAAAATTTGGAGAAATTTGCTCGAGAACAGTATTTGATGAAAAAGAAAAACGAAGATATTTTCATAATAATTGAAGAGGAATAATTTCTACTATTCCTCTTTTTTTTGTACTTTACAGTATCAAACCAAATACACACACGCATACGCAACTAAAAAATTAACGTATCGTATAATAATAAAAACGTTCTTTATAAACTGACCTTACCTTAACCTCTGAATTGCGATTTATTTGAGATTATACTCAAAACTTAAAAAATCCTAGCCATGTTACCTAAAAAAAGACAGAGCGCAGACCTCGAAAAGAAAAAAAGCCTATTCTTCGAAATTGGACTAGCCATAGCCCTTCTATTGGTTTTAATTGCATTTAAATGGCGAGTTCATATTAATGAAACTGTAGAGATCGTCAATCCTCAAGAACTTACCGAATTAGAAGAAATTGTTCCGATAACAAGACAAGAGCCTGAAAGACCAAAAGTAAAACCTCCAATAAAAATTAGATTACAAGATGTAATCACTATCGTAGATAATGATTCTGAAGATGATCCTAATTTAGAAATTGAGGATGATGAAATCACTCAGGATTCAGAAATTGAGATTAGGCCAACAGAAGTAACTTATGAAACAGAAGAAGTTGACGAAGCAGCAATTTTTGTAGTAGTTGAAGAGATGCCGATCTTTCGGCCTGATATTTGCAAGAACATGACAGAAGGTAATATCGAACTAAATAGACACATACAAAAGAGTATTCGATATCCTGTTTTAGCTCAGGAAAATGGAATCATGGGCCGTGTTTTCGTTAGGTTCGTTGTTGGACGAAATGGCAAGGTGAAAAATATAGAAATTCTAAGAGGAATTGACCCTTCACTTGACAAAGAAGCCATTAGAGTCATTAAAAATCTACCTGACTTTTCTCCAGGTAAACAGAGAGGTGTTCCTGTTCAGGTTACTTACTCCACAGCTATCAATTTTGTTCTTCAATAAATTTAAAATCAGCACCTAAAAATAAAGGTTGGCTAAATTGCCAACCTTACTTTATTATTATGAGTTTAAACAAAAACTTTTTTATCGTATTTGTATGAAACAATTAGAAGTACAATTGCAGCAAAGGCTGGAACAAACTCACCGTCATTAACTACCCAATGAGCTGACAGAGCTAGTACAAAATCGAAAAAGAAACCTGCATAAGCCCACTCTTTTAAGAAAACTGATTTCCTTGAAAGAATAGCAATAAGGCCCAATACTTTAACAGCTGCTAGTGGGTAGATAATATAAACAGGAAAGCCTAGGTTGACGAAAGTTTGACTGACCATTTCGTAATTAAAGACATACATTGATGCAGACATCAACATTAAGGCAGACAATAAGCCTGTAGCTATCCAATAAATAATCTTATTCCTTTTTTCCATCTCAATTGATATTTATTAATACTAACTCTAAATAAATATATTCATTTTATTCTGATACACAAAGAATTAAATCGTACAACATTCTTTTTAAATGATAAATAAAAGTTGAAACATATAAAAAAGGGCAAGCGAAATTACCTTCACTTGCCCCTGTTCTCTTTATCGTTTTTATCTTGATTTACTTTATCATTCTTAAAAAGTTAAAGTAAATGTCGTTTTTTCATCAGGCACAGAATGAACCGTGATAGTTCCACCATGTAAACGTAGAATTTGCTTAGAAAGTGCCAAACCAATTCCAGACCCTTTAGGTTTAGTTGTAAAGAAAGGTATAAAGACTTTATCTAAAACTTCCTTAATAATACCTTGACCATTATCGGTTAACTGAATAGAGATACGGCCACGTTTATTTAAATAAGCTCGTAATTTCAATTCAGGTTTCTTAGTATGATCTAATGCGTGAATTGAATTCTTTATTAAATTAATCAACACTTGCTCTATCAGCAACTCATCAGCTGAAAGCTCTATAGATTCAGGTTCAATGTCAATTACACATGTAATATTTCGGCTATTCATTTCCTCTTTCATCAACATATAAATGTTGTCGAAAAGCTGTTTAACAGGGAAAATACTAAAATTAGGATTTGGTATCTTTGTCAAGTTCCGGTAGGTATCAACAAAATGCAATAAACCCGAACTTCGCTTTTGAATAGTTGACAAAGCCATTTTAACTTCGGAAATCGTTTCCTGATCATCTTTATCGAACTTACTTGCATTACTCATTCCAAAATCATCGAGAATTGTTGTAAGTGTGTTCGACAATGAAGAAATTGGAGTAATCGAATTCATGATTTCATGAGTTAAAACTCTAATCAATTTTTGCCAAGATTCGATCTCTTGCTCCTCAAGTTCATACTGAATATTCTTAATCGAAACCAAGATAACTTGTCTATCATTTATCTTAAACTCAGTCGCATATATTGCCAGCTGAAGAATATCGTCATTATCATTAACCTTAATCAGCGTATTCTCGCCGTGACGAAGTTTCAGCAATGCCTCAACAAATTCAGGACTAAAACTCTCCAAATCTTGAATCTTAGTTAGGCTACTAACCTGGAAGAGTTTCTTTGAAGCATTATTTATCATCTCAACAGAACCATCTCGATGGAAAGCAATTAATGAAATTCCAATATGTTGAATTACTGTTTGCAAATAGAAATAATGCTCTTCCTTCTCTGCCCTTATCTTCTGAAAATCAGAAATAACTGCATTGAAAGATTCTTGTAGCTTATCAAAAGAACTTCCAAGACCTTGAACCTTAAAATTCCTAGTAAAATCAGAATAGCGTATCGATTCTAAGAAATTCTTAAGTAGCCTATTCGTTTTTTCAACATACTTAATCATCTCGTATATCTGATAGATAATGACGAGAAAAATAAGGCTTGCTGTAGTAAAGTAATTGTTCTTTGACAATACGAAAGCAAACAGAAAAATAGTCGCAGAAAGCGCTATAATCCTTAAAATAAAATTTAGTCTGAAACTTTTATAAACCATACTTTTCTAATCTTCGGTACAAGGATGTTCTAGTTAAACCAAGTTCTCCGGCCGCTTTCGATATATTTCCCTGATTGGTTTTTAATACTTTCTGAATAATATTCTTCTCCACTTCTTCCAAATTATAACTATCCAGCTCTACATCACTTTGCTGTGTGTGACCAGCATTAATTTGAAAATCGCTTGGTTGTAAATTATTATCATCAGCCATAATAACTGCACGCTCCATTAAATGCTGAAGTTCACGCACATTACCTGGCCATGAATAATCATACAATTTGTTGACACATGCCTTAGAAAGCTGTCCAAAATTCTTCTTATATTTCTTAGCGTAAATTTGGAGAAAGTGATCTGCCAACAGTGGAATATCCTCATATCTTTCATTCAAAGCTGGCAAACTAATCTCAACTGTATTAACACGATACAATAAATCCTGTCTGTAGTTTTCTTCTGCTACCATCTGAAGAATAGGCATGTTTGTTGCACAAATCAAGCGAATATCGATAGGAATTGGCTTATTAGAACCTACTCGAATAACTTCTCTCCTTTCAAGAACAGTAAGTAATTTTGCTTGCATCGGTAAAGATAAATTACCAATCTCATCTAGAAAAAGTGTTCCTCCAGATGCAATTTCAAAACGCCCAGGACGATCAGTTCTAGCATCAGTAAAAGCTCCTTTTACATGACCGAATAGTTCACTCTCAAACAGATTCTCATTGATTGAACCTAGGTCGACACTTATAAAAACCTCATCCTTTCTTGCAGAATTACGATGAAGTGCTCTAGCAACTAATTCTTTACCTGTTCCATTCTCACCTAAAATCAAAATATTAGCATCGGTAACGGCAACTTTTTGAATGGTACCAAAGACAGTCTGCATCTCAGGCGACACGCCAATAAAATCGTTAAATGGCTGATCAAGAACAGCATTTAATTCTTTCTGCTTTGTTTTTAGTTGAGTTACTTCCTCTTTCGATTTTCTAAGTTTTATAGCCGAAGAAATTGTTGCCATCAGCTTTTCATTCTGCCATGGCTTTAGAATAAAATCTGTAGCTCCAGCTTTAATAGCTTTTACCGATTTCTCAACATCTCCATAAGCTGTAATAAATAAAACTACAGCTCGAGGATCGATTTCTATAATTCTATTTAGCCAATGATAACCTTCTTGTCCACTAATAGCATCCTTTGTGAAATTCATATCCAAAAGAATAACATCGTAGCTTTCCTGTTTCATCAACTTAGGAATCAACTCTGGATCCGATTCAGTGTGAATAAATTCAACATGCTGTTTCAAGAGCAATTTCAACGAGAATAATATGTCCTCATTATCATCAATTGCTAAAATTTTTCCGATTTTACTCATTGCTTCTGTTTTTATATCTTGACTGCAATCACCTTTAAACAGTGTTAAGGCTAAAGCATTTCTTTATTATTACTGACTTGATGTGTTCAAAATCGAACATCAAGGTAGAACTAAAATTTCTAAATCAAAACTTAATTGTTCGATTTCGTACAAGACACACTCTAAAACTGTTCATTATCAATCAATTAAATCAAACCATTAAAGCCGTAACTAAATGATACGCAGTACACAAGATTCTTTGGCATGAAACTAGCCAACACATAATATCATAAAGAACTCAATGCTAATCAGAAGTTTTGTTGGTTTTAAAGTATTTCAAATCAACCAATAACTCAAAAGCTCGATAAATGAAAAACGTAAACAGAAGTAAATTCAATCATACTCTTGATTAAACAGCATTTATAAATTAAAATTAATGCTATTTTGAGGTCGTTAAAATCTCTATCTAGTTTAGTAAAAATCGATCGAACTCGAATCCTATTATTCGAAACATCATTTACTTTAGCTACCTATATACCAAACAGAATAATTAATGCTCAAAATATTCTTAAATACAGTTTTCAGAAAGCTATATCTTCAAAAGGGATACTCACTGATCAATATTTTAGGTTTAGCTACAGGAATAACTTGTAGCTTACTTATTTTACTTTGGGTGCAGTATGAACTGAGTTTTGATTCATTTCACGAAAATAAAAGTCAAATATTTAGCGTTTATGAAAATCAAACCTATGCTGATGGAGAAACATTTACTGTTTATTCTACTCCAGCTCCACTTGCTGAGAAACTAAAAGAGGATATTACTGAGATTGATAAAGCGACACGAATTTCAAAACCATGGGGCAAATTAATGCTTACGTCTGGTGATTCAACCTATATTGATGGCTCTGGTTTATGTGTAGATTCTGATTTCTTTAAGATGTTCAGCTTCCCTGTTCTTCTCGGAGATTCTAATTTGGTTATGCCTGATGAAAGATCAATAGTTATAACCGAGAAAATGTCGAAGAAATACTTCGGAGAAACCGATCCTTTAGGAAAAGTCATAAGTATAAATTCAAATATCGAATATCATATTAGCGCTGTACTAAAAGATTCACCCAAGAATTCTTCATTTTATTTCGAATATTTACTACCCTTTAGTTTCATTAAAGAAAACTGGGAATTCAATCTAAACAATTGGGATTCGCATGCTTTCCTAACTCTCATTCAAGTTAAGAGCAACTCTTACATTCCTAATCTGGAAACTAAAGTCAAGCCATACATTAAGCAAAATATTGAACATTCTAACACGGACCTAGCTCTGCAGCCCTTTTCTGATTATCACTTACATTCAATTAGTGGAAAAAAACTCAGCCCAATTCTTTATGTCCGAGTTTTTGCATTAGTAGCGTTTATTATTCTTTTAATTGCTTGCTTCAATTATATGAATTTATCTACCGCTCGATCAGAACGTAGAGCTAGAGAGGTGGCGGTTAGGAAGGTTGTTGGTGCGCATAAAAGAGGTCTATTTGCACTGTTTATGGCAGAATCCATATTCATTAGTCTACTTGCCTTTGGCTTAGCAATAGTATTGGTCGAATTGCTTCTACCCTTCTTTAAAGAATTAACTCAAAGAGATTTAACTTTAAATTTTTCTGACCCCAATTTACTGTTATCCTTTGCAGGAATAGTATTGTTTACAGGATTCATCTCAGGTAGTTATCCTGCTCTTTACTTGTCTTCTTTCAAACCTATTAGAATACTGAAGGGTAAGCTTTATAGTGATTCGCATTTGTTTCGCAAGTTGATGGTAATTACTCAGTTCACAATTTCCATCAGCTTAATCATCTGCACAAGTATTATATACAGACAATTAGACTATCTCCAAGATAAAGACATTGGCTACCAAAAGGATAACATCATTTACATTGAAATGATGGATAATTTCCAAGAAAATTATTCAAATTTAAAAGAAAACCTAATAAAGATACAAGGAGTAGTAAAGGTAACGGCTGCCAATCAGATGCCTATCAATTTTTCAAATTCGACATCTGATGTCAGTTGGAAAAATAAATCAAAAGATGCTAAAAACACATTATTTCAATTAAGCTTCGTTGACTACGATTTTCTTGAAACCTTCGAGATGGAAGTTATACACGGGCGAGGTTTCTCTTCAGAACAAGGGGTTGACAGTTTAAAGCTCATCATTAATGAAGCTGCGGCTGCAGCTATGAAAATGAGTTATACAATTGGTGAGAAAGTCAAAATATGGAATTATGATGGTGAGGTAATTGGAATAGTTAAAGATTTTAATTTTAATAGCCTCCAAGTTGGTGTTAAACCGCTAATCATGCTCATCAGTTCAGATGAATTCAAATATATCGCAATTAAAACCGATGGAAACGAACAACCAATAATTAATAAAATTGGCGAAACTTGGAAGAAATATTACCCAGGTATTCCATTTAAATATCGCCTTTTAAGAGATGATTTCTCATATCTCTACAAGGCTGAATCACGTATGAATTCGGTATTTATTTCTTTCACTCTAATTGCACTAATTATTTCCTCACTTGGACTATTTGGCTTATCATCTTACATTATAGAAAAGAAATATAAAGAGATGGGAATTCGGAAAGTTTTTGGCGCTGAATTTCAGCATCTATTCAAATCATTCCTCATTCGCTTTCTGAGATGGATTTTATTAGCTAACTTAATTGCTTGGCCAGTATCTTACTTCCTAATTCAATGGTGGTTAGCTGGCTTTGCATATAGAATACAAATTTCTTGGCTTGAATTTTTAGGAGCAGGCCTTTTATCAACTCTAATTGCATTTATCACTGTGTTCTATCAGAGTTATAAAATATCATCTATTACACCAATAAAGGCCATTAGGTACGAGTAAGCCTTTTGAAATTTAACATCGTATTTTCAAAATTTGAAATTTCAGATATCATGATAAAAACAAATAACTTAATGAAAAAATTCAGAACAGACGACGTGGAAACGACTGCTCTGAATAATGTAAACCTAGAGATAAACGAAGGTGAATTTGTTGCTATCATGGGACCTTCTGGGTGTGGAAAATCTACTCTCCTAAATATTTTAGGTTTACTAGATAACCCAACAAGCGGTGAACTTTTCTTTAACGAAGCAAAAGTTGATGGTTACAGTGAACGTCAACGAACCAACCTTCGAAAAGAAAATATTGGCTTTGTTTTTCAAAGTTTTAACTTGATTGAAGAGTTGACCATCTATGAAAATATTGAGCTACCGCTACTTTATATGAAGGTATCTAGTTCTGAACGCAAAAGACGTGTTAATGAGGCGCTAGATAGAATGAAGATTGCACATAGAGCCAAGCATTTTCCTCAACAATTATCAGGAGGTCAACAACAGAGAGCTGCAATTGCGCGAGCGGTTATCACCAAGCCCAAACTAATCTTAGCCGATGAACCTACAGGTAACCTAGACTCTGCTAACGGAGAAGAAGTTATGAATCTGCTAACACAGTTAAATGAAAAAGGAACAACTATCGTAATGGTAACACACTCCCCTTCTGATGCAGATAGATCTAACCGAATTATTCAACTATTCGACGGACATATTGTTACTGAGAACTTGAGACAAAAACTCTAAACATAGAGTTTCAAGTACAAAATGAAATCAAAAGGCTTATCCTATGATCAAGAACTTCTTCATTACTATTATTAGAAATATATCTAGAAATAAGTTCTATTCTGCTATCAATATGGCAGGATTGTCAATAGGATTAATCTGTACTATTCTAATTACTTTATTTATACGTGATGAGTTTTCGTACGATAAATACAACACCAAACATGATCGTATTTATAGAATTGGTTCTGACTTTGCTATTAATGGTAATCAAGACAGAATAGCTACGTCTCCTTTACCAATGGGACTTACTTTCAAACAGTTCTTTCCTGAGGTTGAAGAATCTGTTAGATTCATATCTTCCAGAAAACAGCAAGTAAAATACAAAGACAAAAGTTTTTATGAGGAGCGTATTGCTTATACAGACTCAACCCTTTTTGATATCTTCTCATATGAGTTACTTAAAGGTGATCCTAAAAAAGCACTAGTTAAACCAAAATCAGTTGTATTAAATCAAACTCTTGCTCATAAATATTTCGGCAATGAAGATCCTATTGGTAAAATCATTTTAGTTGATGACACACATGAATTTACCGTTACAGGTATCATAAAAGACATTCCATCAAATTCTCATTTCAGATTCAACATCTTTTATTCAATAAGCACGCTTGTAGAACGAGACCATGAGGAACATTTCAACTCTGTTGGACCAGAAGCATTCTGGAACTTTAGTAACTATACATTTATTCTTCTAAAAGAAAATGGGAGTATCAGTGATATTGAAAAACAATTCCCTCTTTATTACGAGAAATACATGAAATATTTTGGGGATCAACTCAATATCGATTATAAAATTGTCTTTCAGAAACTAGCAGATATACATCTAAAATCTGATTTAAATTGGGACGCTCCAACAGGTAATATGAAATACATTTATATACTTTTTGCCATTGCTCTATTCATACTTTCTATAGCTGGAATCAATTATATGAATATGGCAACTGCTCGCTCTAGTAAACGAGCTAAAGAAGTTGGCATGCGAAAAGTTGTAGGTGCACAAAAAGGAAGTATTATTCGTTTATTCCTACTAGAAAGCTTAAGCCTTACATTTGCGGCACTACTGATCGCAGTAATAAGCGTCGAACTAATTCTGCCTCTTTTCAATATAATTGTGAACAAAGAACTGATTCTTACTATTAATCAAACACCTGATGTATTCTTATTTATAATTGCAGTCACTTTTATTCTTGGCATTATCTCAGGGTCTTATCCTGCATTTTATTTATCGTCATTTCAACCTGCTCCAATCTTAAAAGGAAATAGAAATACTCGAAATGGGAATAAACTTTTAAGACGAATACTTGTTATCTGTCAGTTTGCAATATCTTCCATCATGATAAGTGGAACAATCATTGTTATTTCTCAATTGTTTTTCTTAAAAAACAAAGATATTGGATTTGATAAAGAGAATATACTTATAGCTCAAGTTCGTGATTCTTCAATGCAAGTTAACATGAATGCTTTTAAAGATGAGCTTAAAAAAAATCCAAATATTCAAGCTGTTGCAACATCAAGTACACTAATAGGATTCTCTAGCTCAAAAACCGTTCATCTTTATGAAGATAAAGGTGAAATGAAAGAATATGCTCTTAACTTTAATGTTATTGACTTTGATTACATCGATTTAATGGACCTTAAACTGATGCAAGGGCGAAAGTTTAATAGTGAGATAAGAACAGACTCAACAAATGCCTTCATTGTTAATCAATCTGCAAGTCAAAAATTTAATTGGGAAGGTAAAGCATTAGGTAAAAAACTTCAGTTTGGTGTTGTTATTGGAGAACACGATGATGTTCGTGCGGGTAAAGTAATTGGTGTTATTAGCGACTTTCACTATCAAACTCTGAGCATGGTCATTGAGCCTCTAAGTCTTTTAATATCTGACGATCCGGAGGATAAAAGAACTATTCATATTAAAATCAAGCAAAACAAACAGAGTGAAACTTTGGCTTATATTAAAAAAGTGTGGAAAACCTTTAGTCCAAATCATTCATTCAACCATTTCTTTCTTGATGATAAAATAAACAAGAGGTTCAAAACCGAAGAACGCTTAACACTCATGTTTATTATTTTTTCAATTATTAGCATCCTAATTGCTTCAATGGGCTTATTTGGATTATCATCATTCATGGCTGAGCAACGCACAAAAGAATTAGGTGTAAGAAAAGTACTAGGTGCATCAACTAGCAATATTGTTTATCTCTTAACTAGGGAGTTTTTTAGATTAATTATAATTGCAAATATTATTGCTATACCAATAGCTTATTGGGCTCTAAATATTTGGCTGCAAGATTTTCCTTATAGAATATATATCCATGCATGGATTTTTGTGTTAACACTATTTATATCACTCATAATAGGACTTTTCACCGTTTCGTGGCAGTCGTACAAAGCTGCTGAAGCAGATCCAGCAATGGCAATTAAATATGAATAGAATAAATTGATATCTTAATAAAATAAGTCATGAGAGAATTATGCATCCCGATACCAATTGACACAGGAGCTGAGCTTACAGAAGTTGAGGTTAAAATTGGTAAAACAAACCTCAAATTTCAATACCGATTAGAGTCTTTCCCCTGGGAGGTGGATGATAAGGATATTGAAGATGGAATTACTGAAGATCTATTGAAAATCTACAAACTAAAAAAGACTATAGCCGACTACGATAGTGATTGGGAATTGATTCAAATTTATACGCCACCTGAGAACGCCAAAATCATTCAAATCTTGTTTAGAAAAAAACAAAATATCTAAACCCATTTTTGTTATTTGACTAAAATTGTAAGAGATTATTTCGTTTCATTTTAGGAAGCTCATTTTTATTGCAATTGCTTTGTAACTTTTCAGCATACTATTCGTTTTATAAGCAATATGAATTTTAATGCTTGCTTACAATGAAAACATATCTACAAATTCTATCTTGGCATAAACACTCCGTTTTATCAATTCTTCTTATCGCATCTACTGCTATAATTAATCCATTATTAGCACAAAATGAATGCATGCTATATGGAAGTGTTACTACAATCGAAGGAAAAATTTATGAAGGTCCCATAAGATGGGGTGACGAAGAAGTCTTCTTGTCCGATCTTTTCAATTCTGAAAAGACATCAAACCCTTATCTTAAGTATCTTAACAAGTCGAATTTTAAAACGAACTATAAATCTTCTTCACGATCTAACAATGGGGATTGGGTTAATGTATCGATTAATACAAAAAGAAGTAACTCTGATTATTTAGGAAGAAAATTCCAATGCCGTTTCGGAGATATAGAATCGATAACCATTACTGGAAGAACAAGTGTTAATCTAGAACTTAGATCAGAAAAATACATTAATCTAAATGGTGGCTCAAATGACGTAAACACTAGAATCTCGATTTTGGATAATGAGCTAGGTCTTCTTAGTTTAAATTGGAACAAAATTGATATTATTAAGTTTTTCCGCCCAACACAGAAAACATCGGACTCTTATGGTCAAGGTATTTATGGAAAACTAACTACAACTCAGGGTGTGTTTACAGGTTTTGTTCAGTGGGATCATGATGAACGATTATTGGATGATAAATTAGATGGAAAGTCTTCTGAAGGTGATCTTAAAATCCCATTTAAAAAAATTAAAACAATTACGAAACTAGAAAATAACTGTCTTGTTAAACTAATTTCTGGCAGAGAATTAGAACTTCATGGAACAAATGATGTCAACTCTAGCAACAAAGGTATAATCATGAATCTGCCAAATATCGGTCGAGCAGATTTTCATTGGAAGCATTTCATTTCTTTCGAAATTCTTGATGAAGTAGCACCAGAATCACTATGCGACACATCGTTCCCTGATAGTGAAAGACTTTATGGGAAAATCATTACAAAATCTGATGAAGAATTTGAAGGTATCATTGTTTATGATTTAGATGAAGCAATGGATTCTGAATTACTTAACGGCTATAACGATGACATCAAATTTTCTATCCCATTCAGAAATATTGAAAGCATAAAGCCAATGGCGAATGATTACGCTGAGGTTGTACTTAAAAGTGGTGAAAAATTATTTCTTGGTGATCAAACTGATGTGTCATATAAAAATGCAGGTATTCTTATTTTCACTTCTTCCGAAGAATTCAATATTTTCAAATGGAATGAGATCGAAAGAATCATTTTTATGGATTAACAAACCCACTCAATATTTAGGCAAAAAACAAGCTTAACACATAACCATATGATACTTGTAAACATCAAGTATCATGTGGTTTTTTATTTTCATCCCACAATAAATTTCGTCCTGAAACATTAGTAAACTTAATACTCTCAAAATGAATAACAAAATCAAAATGAAGTAGAATTATTAAGCAAGCTTAGATGATTTAAAACATAGTCAAACTTATTCTCCCTTTCTCGAAGCCTCAATTATCCGCATATGTTAATAACAAAAATGATATAAACAACCCTCAATATTTTCCATTAGTCACGATTTTGATGCTTTTTACAATTAAATAGTTTATTTTTACATGATATACAGCTATTCCTCTTTTTATTATTTGAAAATAGGAATCTACTCTTGATTTTATATGATTAAATAATATGCATCTTTATTGATTTTCGATATGAATACGAAAGCAATCTGTTTAATTTACATTATTGTCCTACTGTCTTTTTCTAGTGTTGTAAGTGCTAAAGATTTTTATTGGATTGGAGGGTCTGGAAATTGGAATGAGATTCAACATTGGAGTGATCAGCCTGGTGGACAGGTCAATCCTGATGCCGCAGTGCCAAATTTCAGCGATAATGTTTTTTTCGACGAAAACTCGTTTCCGACTCCAGGTGCTGAGGTAATAATAAATGATGTTGCCAAATGTGCTAATATGGATTGGTCTAAGGTGACGAACTTTCCAAAATTTAAAGCCAATAATGACCCAGCTCACTACCTTACTATATATGGTAGCATGAAGCTTGGAACTGATATGTTATTGGATTTATTAAAACCATTATATTTTAGTGCATCAACATTTGGTAACGAAATAGACTTTGCTGGTCATACTTACAACGAAGACATTCATTTCTCAAAAAATGGTGGATGGATTGTTAAAACTCCGCTTCAAGTTCAAAACTATATCGTCTATTTCGAACAAGGAAACCTTAGCTTCGAAGCTGATATCACTTGTGCTCAAATCGTATCAGACAAACCTATTTCTAGAACTTGGACTCTTAACAACTCAATTATCACGTTAACGGGATCAGGTGCTTCTGTATTAAAAATCAATGCAGACAATCTCAATTTAAATGCTGGAACTTCAACTATCATTGCGAATGGAATTGGAGCAAGCATTCAGGCATCTGGTAGTTCCGCAATAAGTTTTAACGATATTGAATTTCAACAAAATGCAGCAAGTATTTCCAATGGAACGTTACAAATTAATTTCAATGATGTAGAATTCAAAGCAGGTGGTAGTTTGCAAGGCTCCAATACATTTCAAAATTTGACTTTCACAAAAGGGAATGATTATCAAATCTATGCTGGGCCAAATCAAACAATTCTTGGCCAATGGACTGCAGAAGGTAGTTGTAGTCAATATATCAATATTTCAGGTTTTGGAGGAAGTGGAAATATCAATGCGAATGCGACCTTATTAGAGCATCTTAAAGTTAATAACATCGTTGCATCAGGAGCTGCAGCATTCGATGCGATAGACTCCTTCGACCTTGGTGCAAATTCAGGATGGAATTTCACGGCTCCTCTTCCTCAAAGCTATAGCTGGATTGGTATCACAGATAATAAGTGGAGTACCCCAACAAACTGGAACTTAGGTTGTGTACCTTCACGTATTGACAACGCTACGATTACTGGAGTATTTAATGTTGAGATAGATATCGATGCAGAATGTAAAACCCTTGTCCTTTCGGATGATGTTAATTTATCAGGAGCTTCTAAGCTTAGCATTTATGGTTCTCTAAATGCTGGGAATGCAACATGGGATCTATTGGGAACTACTCATTTTGAAGGAAGTGGTACATATAGCATTTCAATAATCAATCCATTTAAAGCAGATGTCTATTTTTCTGGTAATGGCCCTTGGCAGTTAGCAACCGAATTGAAAATACCTGATAACAATCTATATCTTGAATCTGGAACAATCGTTTCAAACAGTAACAATATCGAATTAAATAGATTTGTTTCAATTGGTGGTGTTAATCGAAGTTTAAACTTAGGTACTTCAACAGTAAGATTAAATGATAATTTCCTTAAAACATGGGATGTAGAAGGCAGTTTATTTACAGTCACCAATAGTGCATATACAATTGAGTTAATTGAACAAACAGCTGGGTTCTACAATAATCACAACACATCTATAAACTACAATACAGTTCATTTTATTGACAATAGGGAAAAAGCAAACCTAACAAATGAAGGTGCAACAGTCAATTTCGTAGAACTCGATTTCTCTGCAGGGGCTAATATATCTGGTGACCATAACTTTGAAACGTTTATCTTATCAGCTGGTAAGACTTACCTTTTTGAGTCTGGTAGCGAACAGAAAATAACAAACGCGAATGGTTTTGTTGCTGAAGGAACCTGTTCTCAATTTATCTATCTAGAAGGTAATGGTGGTATTTCAAATATCAGATCCGACGTTAATTCCAATAGAATTCTCTACGTTCAGATCACTGACTTAGAGGTTATCGGAGGTGTTACCCTTTCTGGTGGATTAGATGCTCAAAGCTCCTTTGGTGTTCTAAATTACGATGGTTGGAATATTGTAGAAAAGACTCTCGCTCAAGATTTCATTTGGATTGGAGCAGATGATGCAGATTGGTTTAATCCGAATAACTGGGACTTAGGTTGTGTACCGACACGTGTCGATAACGTATTCTTTGATGCTGCAAATATTGTCGGTAGTTCTACAATAGCAATTAATGGAACTCGATTACCAGAATGTAATAACATGACATGGTCAAATGCCAACACTTTATTCTTCAATGGTGGGAGTGATCTTTGTATTTATGGTAATCTTGATTTCACATCTCTCCCATCAACTTCTTTCACACACACTGGTGACATCTATTTCAAATCCGAAGACATCGTCAATGTAAAACTTGATCAAGTTATTCTATCAAAAGATGTGATTTTCGAAGGAAAAATTCAAGAAGATGGTTTATGGAAAGCTGGTACTTGGAATATTGATAGTGATTTTGAAGCGCTAGGCGATATCAAATTAGTTAGAGGAATCCTTATTTCTAATGACTATAGTATCACTTGTGATGAATTCTTCTCAAACTACAGTGATGTAAGAACCCTACAGCTTGATGCTTCTGTTGTAAACCTAAATGGAATTTTCCTTACACCTGCAGACCTAAACCTTGTGGCAGGAACATCTGATATTATTATAGGTGAAAATGGGAAACTTGAAGTTACAAATGGTACTGATGCTGTCGATTTTAATAATGTTACATTTGATCAACCCTCAGGAACAGCTCTATTTTCAATTCGAGGTAAGGCAGTTTCTTTCAATCAGATTGATGTAAAATCGAACGCCAATTTTCTTTACGAAGCTTTCGATGCCGAAATACTTATCTTAAATCAAGGTAAAACCTATAAGTTTACTGAGGGTGAAATATATAATATTGGTGATATTACCGCAAATGGAGCCTGTGAAGGAACTATTGACATTTCAACTTTATCTGCAGGAGACAATACGACTTTCAACAGTAAGAATGGTACACCTATCAGTGTTTTGCAAGTCAATTTACTTGATATATTTGCTACACCAGCCGCGACTTTCACTGCTAATAATTCGATTGATTTAGGGAATAACGATGGATGGACTTTTGCAGCTACACCTACATCTAGAGAGCTTTTTTGGGTAGATGGACCAGGTAATTGGGATGACCCTAATCATTGGGCAACATCTACAGGAGGTGCACCTGGTGCATGTGTACCAACCTCATTAGATAACGTTCATTTTGATATTAACTCTTTTACAGGGAATAATCAAGTTGTATCTACAGGTAGTGGAGACATCCGATGCAGAACAATGGATTGGACTGGCTCTGAAGACAGAAGTCCTATTCTTCAGATGGGTGCTATTGAAATTTCTTCTGTCTATATCTATGGTTCATTAATTCTTAATGCAAATCTAACTATTGATTTACCAGATGTAGACTTCTATTTCCGCTCAACTGAAACAGGACAAACACTTTCCCTTTACGATTTTGAATTTCCTAATGATGTTATTTTTGATGGTATAGATGGTGAATGGACACTAACAGACAATTTGAGTATTGATGGTAGTTTTGTAATAGATAATGGTCATTTCATATCAGGAGGTTTCGATATTATCTGTAATTACTTTGAATCTTCAGATTTAAGTTCTACTGGGAAGAATAGAACAATAGACATCAGAAACTCTACACTAACAGTTCTTGGATATGAAAATAGCTTCTCTGTAAATATTGATGCTGCTGATATTAATGCTAGACAAACATTAACACTTTTAGCAGATGGTAGTGAAATGATCATAGAAAGTGAGAAAGCTTTCTTCATTGGTGGTACAATATTCAGTAGTGCAACCTTCAATACAATCCGATTTAATAATGGAAGTAGTTTAAAATCTGATAACATTCTCACTAGAATTAACGACTTAATATTTGAAGAAGGTGGTGGATTATATGGAACACTCGACATTGGAAAATTGACTCTTAATAAAGGAACAAAACCTAATACATTTGAATTTGAGTCTAACGTTACATTCCCAATAGAAGAATTCACAGCTCTGGGATCATGTAACTTCCCTATAGATATTCGAGGAAGTAAAAATGGAGATCAAGCTAATCTTGAAGTCACAACAAGCGTTAATGCCAATTTTGTTTTACTAACAGATATTAATGGAGTAGGATCCGCTGTTGCATATATTGCCAATAATACACCAACACCTAATAATTCAAATTGGACTGTAAACTCAATTATTGCAGTTGACTTGTATTGGGTTGGTAATGGTTTGAATGACGATTGGTCTAATTATCTTAACTGGAGTAAAACCTCTGGTGGAGTATCAGAAGGTTGTATCCCAACAGAACTTGACAATGTATTTTTCGATTCAAATTCATTCTTAGGCAGCAAAACGGTTCTTGTAAATTCTGATGCAAGATGTCATAATATGACATGGACTGACAATGTCGATCCATCGTCAATTTTCAAAGTACAAAACCAACTAGATGTTCATGGCTTTCTAGATTTTAGTGAAAACATGACTTTAGAAATGTATGGAGACTTAAAATTTAAGGGTGATGGACTTACACCTAACAAAAACATAGATTTTGCAGGAAAAACCTTGGACGGAGATATTTATTTCGACGGGAAAGATCAATCATGGATTCTTCAAAATGAACTATCTACAACAGGAGATTTAATTCTAGATGAAGGTTCTCTTAATACAATGGGGAACAATATGACCCTATCTAGTTTCTCTTCAATTAATATTTCTCCTATCGCAAGTAGAAGTCTAGATATTTCAGGATCAATAGTTACAGTAAATGCTGAAAAGTATAAATCTTGGAATATGATCTTTATAGGATCACCAATGACTTTCTCTGCAACAAACTCAGAATTATATTTCCCTAAAAAAGGCGGTATTTATTGTGAAAGTGCTAATGATGTGATATTTGGTGATGCTATTTTTGATGCTTATGGTCAAATTGATATTAACGGTAACGGATTTGCAACTGGTAAAGGTGAATTTAAGACTATTATTTTCCGCCAACAGGGGCAAATATTTGGTGATCATACAATTTCAAACCTTGAATTTACCTTAGGGTATGGCGAGAATTCAATTCAAGGAGGCAGAACAATCAACCTGACTAATGAACTTACGATGGAAGGTGTAAATTGTTCTTATGTCTATTTAAAATCAAGTATTTCAGGAACAAAAGCTTTTATCAACGCAACAAAAGGTCAGCGCATTTACCATGCATCTCTAGAAGATCTTAAAATGACTGATTCCAATGAACATCGTATTGTAGGATACTACAATATTATAAACACTGAAGGATGGCTTCAAACCGTTGAAGATGATGGTGACGAAGAAGCACCATCATTTAAAGAAAGTTACCCTGACCCTAAACAAGAATGGTGTAATAATTCAGCAACCCTTGATCATGTCACCTACTTCCCAATTAATGACAAAACAACATTCCAATGGGAGTTTAGTGATCCAGCACCTGCTCCAGAATCATTCTCTAATTTGACAGGAGAAACATCTGCAACTATAGTCGTTACCAATAGTGGACTCTATAGGGTTGAATTAAACTATGGTGCAGGTTGTCTACTTTATTCTACTATCGAGGTTGTAATGAATACAACTTCAAATATTACCATTGATTTCACCACAACCAATGTGCAATGCTATGGTGACGAGAATGGGTTCATTAAAGCCGTTGCCAATAATGGTAGTGCACCATATACATTTATAACGAAAGATGAATCTGGAGTGACTATTCCATCTTCATCAACACCAGGGTCCGATTTCAGTTTAACTTCTGGTCTTACTCCAGGCAAATATTTTGTGACAGTAATTGATAATAACAGTTGTGATCAAACAAGTTCTACAGATGTTTTTAATGCATATGAAATGTTCATTAATGATATCACACAAAAAGATTTAAAGTGTTTTAATGTTAGTGATGGAGAGATTCACATTGACGCTTCAGGTGGAAGTGGACTACTAACCTACTACCTAGATGGTGGTCTTGAGTCTGCTGATATAAAGGATCTATCTGCTGCAGAGTATTTAGTTCATGTACAAGATGGTAACGACTGTAAATCTGATGAAGAAAGTGTTGAAATTCTTTCTCCTGAAGAAATCACGTTTGATTTTTTATCATCCGACATACTATGTTCTGGAGATAAGAATGGATCTATTGACCCACAAGTAAAAGGTGGTGTTATGCCTTACAACTACGAATGGACAGCAACAAACGGTTTCACATCCACTCTAGGAGCAATTACAAATCTAGATGGAGGAACCTATACAATTGAGGTTACAGATGGGAATGACTGTGTTTATCCTTCTTCAATAGAAATAACAGAGCCAGAAGAACTTGTTTTAAGCGAAGTCCAAATCAAAAATGCTGATTGCTTTGGTGAATCATCTGGTGAATTATTTGTAGAAGCTGACAAAGGAACCGCTCCATATGAATATACAATTAATGCAATAACAAATACTACAGGTCAGTTTATTGGCTTAGATGCAAATACCTATTCATTAAAAATAACTGATAAGAACGCTTGTATAAAGCTTGAACCCGTAACTATTGATGAACCTATAGAATTAGGATTTGTTACCTCTGATAACATATCTCCTTCTTGTAAAGAACTAAAAGATGGAATTATAAACGTTGTTCCATACGGTGGGAATAGCGACTATACTTTCTCATGGTCTGGACCGAATGATTTCAGATCATATACTAAAAACAATACAGGCTTAGATTTTGGAGAATACACACTTCTTCTAAAAGACAAAAAAGAATGTATTCATGAAGGTATTGTTAGTCTTATAAAGAATCCTACACTTCAATTAGGTCTTGTAATTGAAGAAGAAGTTAGTGCGCGTGGCGCCAATGATGGTATCTTTAGAATGGAAATTCTTGGTGGAACTATTCCATACACATATACCGTAACAGGACCTAGTGGCTTCTCTAGATTCAGTCCTACTTTCTTCGATGATGATGAAGCTATTTTTGAAAATCTTGTAGGTGGCTTATATACCGTTACCATTACGGATGGTAGCTCATGTGGAGCTATTACAAAGGACATCATGTTACCAGAAGGTGATCTTTTAGTATCTCAAATTATTAATCAAGAAAACATCTCTTGTACAGGTTATGATGATGGTGCATTAAATGCAACCGCAATTGGTGGTAGTGGTACTTATTCATATTCATGGGCAGGTCCTTTAGGTTATACTTCCAACTCCAAATCAATTTCAGGCCTTGCAGCAGGAACATACACATTAACGGTTCAATCAGCTGGTCAAACAGCAACAGATCAATCGATCATTGTAGAACCTACACCATTAGGAGCAACTTCAAGCTATAACGATGTAGCTTGTTTTAACGAACCTAATGGAAGTATTGAACTTGATATTACAGGAGGAACAAAACCTTATTCCATCCTTTGGGAAGGGGACAGAGGTCTTTTCTCTCATTCAGATAAAATCTATGATTTAGCTAAAGGTGACTATGATTATCAAATTACTGATGAAGGTGGTTGTGTTGTATCAAATACAGTTCCGATAAACGAACCTGATGTCGTTACAATTATAGCAGTACCAACTGATATAACAGATATAGGTTTGCGAGATGGTGAAATTACAGCAACTGCTACTGGTGGCACACCACCTTACACCATTTTTATATCTGGACCAAATGAATATTCAAAAAAAGATTTTGACAATACTATAGGAATTTATTCTGTTGATATATTAGAGCAAGGTGTTTACATTATCGAAGTTCTAGATGCGAACGAATGTAGAGCTATAACGGAAACAAGAATACACGAACCAGATAAAATGGTTGTTTCATTAGTATCAAAAACAACCCCAATTTGTAATGGTGGGAATGAAGGATCAATCGAAATTATCGTTGAAGATAATAGTGGTGATTACACATTATCATGGGAAGCAGATAATCACTACGAAAATTTAGATGCTCCTTTAAAAATTGATAAGCTTGAAGCTGGTAACTACACATTAACAGTTACAGATAATGTAACAGGTGAAGTTATAACATTTAATCAAGAGGTTAAAGAACCAGATCTAGTTGAAGTGGAAGTTAGTATGGAGCAAATTTCTTGTTTTGGACTAATTGATGGACACATCAACATCTATCCTAAAGGTGGTACTCCAAATTACACTTACGAATGGACAGGAGTAAACCCTTCTGATGAGAACAATGAAGATCAAGGTAGCCTGAGTCCAGGAAATTTTTCTGTAGTAGTTACAGATTCTAAACTTTGCAAATCAAAATCTTATCCTTTTGAGATAATTGAACCTGCATTATTCGACGGTAATCACATTATAAAAGAACCATTATGCTACGGCGATAAAAATGGTGAAGTTGAATTAGATATTACTTCAGGAGCTGTTCCTTATACAATAAACTGGAACACAGGAGCTGTTACAAAGAATATTTATAATTTAAGAATAGGCACTTACGCATATACCGTAATAGATAATGAAGATTGTGAATTCAACGGAACTGTAGATTTAACTCAACCCGACTCTCTTATCTCAGAAATTAATATCTTTAACGATGTGGTTTGTTATGGTCAGAATGATGGAGAAGCTTCAGCATCAGTCACTGGAGGATCTGTTCCGTATAAATTTAACTGGTCGAATGGTGAATCTACACAGTATATTGGTAATTTACGTCCTAAAAAGTATAGCCTAATAGTTACAGACCAAAATGATTGTCAAGATACTACTAGCGTTGTTATAGGAGAACCAGAGGAATTGCTACTAAGAGTTGAAGCTCACAGACCGACTATTGAAGGTGCTCAGGATGGAGCTATTTTCTCTAAAGTATTTGGTGGAATTCCTGCTCATATAGCAACTTGGGAAATGGAATCTGGTGCAGATATGTGGTCTCTACTAACTGAAACAGATCTTGAAATTAACGATCTTGACAGAGGGAAATATAGATTAACAATAAGCGATAATAATTCTTGTACAAGAGATACAATTGTTAATTTAGAATATTTATATGAAAGAATGATAGAAATACCTAAGGCATTTACACCTAACCAAGATGGTTATAATGACTATTGGGATATTTTAAGAATTGAGTATATTCAACGACTTACAATTGTCATTTACGACCGACTAGGAACTGTGGTATATAAGTTCAATGGTACAGGAAATGAATACAAGGGTAATCCTTGGACAGGTAAAAACAGTAAATCACATATACCAATTGGTTCATATTATTATGCCATCGAAGCTGATGATTCAAAACCATTAACAGGTACTGTAACCATAGCACGTTAAAATAAACTAAAACGATACATAGGCCTCTTACACACTATGATGAGAACTTTTTTCATAACTCTAATACTATTATTTACATTACATATTTCAGCAAAGGCTCAACAGCAACCTTTGTATAGTCAATATATCGAGAATGGATTTTTATTCAATCCTGCCATGGCTGGATCTCGTATATACACACCTGTGCGTTTAACTATTCGTAAACAATGGGCTGGAATTGACGGTGCACCAGAAACTCAAGCTTTAAGTATTCATAAAAATTTTGGAGAGGAGAGCACAGCATGTGATGCTGTTGGTAACCCTTTGGCACGTAGAAGCACTAAAAGAGGATTAGGTATGGGAGCTTATGTCTTTAATGATAAATATGGAGCAATTTCTCGTACTGGGATAGAATTATCCTATGCCTATCATCTTGAATTCAATCGACAGTATTATGGGAAAAGAGGTACCCGCTTATCTTTTGGTTTGGGTGGCATTTTCTATCAGTACAAATTCGATGGAGATTATATTCCTGTAGGTGATCCTTTATACACAGGTGCTGATATCGTATCATATATCCCAGATGCAAATTTTGGTATATTTCTATATAATAGCAACTACTTTGTAGGGTTCTCAATAGCTCATCTTTTCGAATCTTCTGTTAAAATGGGAGATGCTGGATTCAACAATGATATTATGTTGAGATATTACTATTTTAATGCAGGATATACGTTCAACATTAACAATCAAGTTTCACTAGAACCTTCAGTTATTGTCAGAAGAACTATTGATTCGCAAAACTATATTGATCTTACAGCAAAACTATATGTCAGAAGCTTTTGGCTTGCCTTATCATATAGAAACAATGACCAACTTGTTGGTATGTTAGGCGTAAATTTTGCGAAGTATTATTTTGGTTATTCGTACGATTATTATTCAAACAATCTATTGGCTAACCAAAGTAACGGGACTCACGAGGTTACTTTCGGTATCAATTTAGATGTACCTAAATCCATGGTTAAAGATCTAATGAGACGTAATAGAAACGACGCGGCAAAAACTCGTAGAAAAATTAGACAAAAGAAAACTCAAGAATTTATGTTCTTCTAGAAATTAATTCCCGTTTAAACTTCGATTAAATGAGATGCTCAGTTTACTCATTCATTATATTTTCATTTGTATTTCTTATTACCGCTTGTGATAATAAAGAAGAGTTTAATCATGACTCAGATTTTAGGTTGTTTTTTTCAAAAGACAGTATAACTTTCGACACTATTTTTTCGGGACTTCCTTCAACAACAAAACAACTCAAAATATACAACCAATCCTCTCAAACTATTCTTATAAACGAAATTAGTTTAGAAAATGGCAATAGCTATATACTAAAGATCAAGGGTGTTAAAGGAAACATTTCGAAAAACGTTGAGATCCCAACTAAGGATAGTTTATACATTTTCATAGAATTAAATGTAGTAGATCTTGATCAAGATGAACCACGCATAATTGAGGATCACATCTTATTTTCATTCAATTCTAAAATTCAAAAATTCCCTCTCAAGAGCTGGGTTCAAGATGTTATTCTGTTTTCAAATGACGAAATCGAAACACAAACATGGACCAAAAATCGTCCGTATTTTATAGATAAGAGTTTAGTTCTAGGAGAAAACCAAAACTTATCAGTACAAGCTGGAACAAGAGTCTATTTTCAAAAAGGAGCTGGTTTACACATTAAGGGTGAGCTAAATATTGAAGGAAGCTTTGAAGAACTGGTATTTTTCGGATCATCTCGTCGAGAAGCATTATATAAAAATGTACCAGGCCAATGGGAAGGCCTTTCCTTTCATACTGAGAGTAAAGATAATTTCATATCTCATCTACAATTGGAGAATGCCATAAAAGGAATTGATGCTCAATCTGACATCGACAATAATAATCTAGAAATTGAATACTCTCAGTTCTTAAACTTCACAAAAACAGGTATCAAAACACAGAATTTCAACTTAAAGATGCATGATGTTATCGTCTCAAATTGTGGCGAACAAAATGTTCGTCTTGAAGGGAATGGTAATTTTGAACTTTCACATTGCAACTTCATAAATTTCTGGCAGATTTCTTCAAGAACAAATGCTTGCTTAAGTTATTTAGCTAATGAGACAAACGAGAAAAGTTTAAAAATCTACAATTCAATAATCTACGGATCTAATTCAAATGAGTTAGAAACTAATTACATTAATAATATTGAAATTAAAAATTGCCTTATCAGGCTAGATGATAAGAAACAAAACATCTTATCATCTAGCTTTGAAAGCTGTATATTCAATACCGATCCTAATTTTATCAATAGGCATAAACACAACTACAATCTAAATAGTAATTCTATTCTTATTGATAATGCTAAGCTCGAATTCGCCATTCTTTATCCATTAGATTTCAACGGCAATTCGCGACTCTCTGACACATCTCCAGATATTGGAAGTTTTGAATTTATTAATGAGACTGAGTAATTAAAATCATCTATACATACCATGAAAAAAAGTTTTTGTTTTTTATTGGTAATACTTTCCCCACTGATCTCCTATTCACAATCAAAAAGTGAAGGCGAAATTGATGGTTTACGATCTGATTATCGTATTCTATTCTACAATGTTGAAAATCTTTTCGATACTAAAGATGATAGTTTAAAAAATGATGCTGAGTTTTTACCTCAAGGTGCAAAATATTGGACATGGAAAAAGTATCAAGATAAGTGTTCAAAAATAGCGAAAACAATTATGGCAGTTGGAGGCTGGGAATTACCAGAAATTGTTGGTTTATGCGAAATTGAAAACAGAAAAACCCTTAATGGAATATTATACTCTACTCCATTAAAAAAGGCAAATTACAAAATCATTCATAAAGAGTCTCCTGATCATAGAGGTATTGATGTAGCACTATTCTACCAACCTGATCGCTTCTTCCCTATTGACACCTCATTCCTAAAGTTGACCTACAATAAATCAAGCCACTCTACAACTAGAGAAATTCTATATGTAAAAGGAGCAACACATACCGATGACACTCTACATCTTTTTGTTAATCATTGGCCATCTCGTTGGGGAGGGCAATTAGAATCAGAACATAAACGAATATCAGCGGCTCTACTTTTAAGAAACAAAGTCGATTCCATATTCACCAATAACGCTAAAGCCAAAATTATCATTATGGGTGATTTCAATGACTACCCCAACAATAAATCTCTAACTAAAGCGTTAAAAGCAAGTGAACCAAATAAAGAAATTATTAATAATGAGTTATATAATCTAGCCTCTATTTGTGAGGATAACAGCTCATTAGCTTCTCATAAATACAAAGGTATTTGGGGAATGCTAGATCAATTTATTGTTTCAGGTTCTCTTATGAATGCAAATGGCATTTTACAAACGCAGCCAAACAAGATGTTCATTTTTGCCCCTAGTCATCTACTAGAAAAAGATAATTCGCATAAAGGCATTCGACCATGCAGAACATATATTGGTTATAAATATCACGGAGGCTTCAGCGATCACCTTCCTGTATATTTAGATCTTTGGAGGGATTTGGATAATGAGAACTAAATATCGTTTTAATCGATCAAATTCTTATCCTTCAGATTCATACAATTAAATAATTATCATTATCTTCAAATACAAAATAGAAGTAATATGAAATTTGAAAAAGATTTATTAGTTCAGAAATCTAGGGTTAAAACAATTTTAGGAGGTTTAGATATTGTGCTTATTTTTTTATGGATTAGTACTAAAATCTATATTAAACACGGTTTCGATACTTTTGATATAATCTACTTGATCTTCCTGTTTTTATTAGGATTATTATTCATAATCGAAGGTAAAGGAATTCCACTTGCTAAATTTTTCGGAAAAGCTTTTATACTAATTGATGAAGATCAAATCAGTATGAAAAAAGGTGTATTTAGTAAGGAACAAACTATATTTTGGGACGAAATTAAAGCGATAGAATATAAAGCCAATTACTTTCTTTTCACAAAACATGATGATAGTTTATTTCCATTTAAACTAAGAAATCTTGCCTACCGTTTTAATCGAGAAATATTAGATTTTATTAAAGTGATAGGTAAACACAAAGGACTCGAAGTCGAAAGAATGAATGATTTTAGAGACAAATAAAATCAACTACCGAAATATCAACGATCCTCTACTTGAACAATGATCAAGTAGAGGATTTTTTTCTGAGTTAGAATAAAAACTTTATTCTTTCAAAACAGAAATTTTGCTTAAATTGAAATAGCCTTCATTTAATACAAAAATTCTTCTCATGCGTTTTAACCCAATACATACCTTATTTTTTTTATTACTCCTTTTTAGTAGTCCAATTTTTGCACAGAATAGCATTCAACTTATTCCAGAATCTAGCTCTATTAGAATATTTGGCACTTCGAACATTCATGATTGGGAGATGTATGTAGAGTTGCAAACCAAAATACCAGACTATACTATTCCCAACAACACTATTAAAGATCTAAAAGATATTCAGTTTAAAATTGAAGGAATAAAACTAAAAAGCTTGGAAAGTACAATGGAAAAAAAAGCACATAAAGCATTAAAATTGCCAAGCTTTCCTTTCATAAGTTTCCATTTAAATAAAGTTACAATTAGAAATCATAAAGCAAATAGCTTCAATGCTTTTGCTATCGGCACACTCGTAATTTCTGGCCAATCAAAAGATGTCAAATTGCCTATTAATGGTAATTTCCTGGGGCATAAAAAACTAAATTTAATGGGGCATATCGACCTTAAAATGTCTGATTTCAAGATTGAAGCTCCAACCGCATTTTTTGGTGCCATTACAACTTCGGACGAAATCAAGATTTTATATTCATTGGATTTCATATCGAAACAAAAACTAACACAAGATATGCTTAGCTCTAATCTTACCCCTTAATATCAGTCATATCCAAAGATTTTTCCTAATTTTGTCAACATATAATAAGACACAAGAAGCTTGTTTTTCTTCGTGTCTTTTTTTTGCACACAATTTGTAAACAATAATCATGATAAATAAAATCACTCAACTTTTTGGAATCGAAAAACCTATTATTCAAGGTGGAATGGTATGGTGTTCAGGATGGAAACTTGCTACAGCCGTAAGTAATGCAGGAGGTTTAGGATTAATAGGTGCTGGATCTATGCACCCAGAAACATTCCAAAAGCATATTCAAAAAGCAAAAGCTGCCTGTAAAAAACCTTTCGGTGTAAACGTACCTCTTCTATATCCTGAGATGGATAAGATTATGGAAATTATTGTGAAAGAAGAAATCAAAATCGTATTTACATCTGCTGGTAGTCCTAAAAAATGGACTCCTTTCTTAAAAAAGCATGGTATTACTGTAGTTCATGTTGTGTCCAGTGCCTTCTTTGCTAAAAAATGTGAAGATGCAGGCGTAGACGCAATTGTTGCTGAAGGTTTTGAGGCTGGAGGACATAATGGTCGGGAAGAAACAACAACTTTAGCTTTAATACCCAATGTAAGAAAAGCAACTAATTTACCTTTAATCGCCGCTGGTGGTATTGGATGTGGTAAGAGTATTTTAGCAGCTCTTAGCTTAGGAGCCGATGGTGTTCAAATTGGAACTCGCTTTGCTGCATCTGAAGAATCTTCATCGCATATCAATTTTAAAGAAGCTATCGTAAAGCTTGATGAAGGCGGGACAAAACTTTCTCTAAAAAAATTAGCTCCTACCCGATTAATCAAAAACAAATTTTTCGAACAAGTAAACGAAGCTGAGTGTCGTGGTGCTTCTCCTGAGGAAATGAGAGAAATACTTGGGAAAGGACGTTCTAAAATAGGAATGTTTGAAGGAGATTTAGAGGAAGGCGAATTGGAAATTGGACAAGTTGGAGCAATGATAAAAGACATTCAGCCAATTTCAGAAATTATGGATCAAATGATTGCAGAATACAAGCAAGAACTTGAAATTCTTAAATCAGAGCAATCTAAATACCAATTCTAGTAAAATCAAAATGCAAGCATTGGACTTGCATTTGAGTTAGAAAGAAGACAAAATTGATCTTCTTAATTTAAAATATTGAAATGATTGAATTTGATAAGTTCACACTTGACAATGGACTTAAGGTAATTGTGCACAAAGACACAACAACACCTTTAGCTGCTGTTAATATCCTATATAATATTGGCGCTAAAGATGAGGATCCTGAACAAACAGGTTTCGCGCATCTATTTGAACATCTAATGTTTGGTGGCTCAGTAAATATTCCCAATTATGATGAGCCTCTTCAACAGGTTGGTGGTGATAATAATGCTTGGACTAGTAATGATGTAACAAACTACTACCTAACTGTTCCCAAAGAAAACTTAGAAACAGGTTTTTGGCTAGAATCAGACAGAATGCTTAGTTTGGCTTTTACTGAGAAAAGTTTGGAAGTTCAAAAGGCAGTTGTTATTGAAGAGTTTAAACAACACTACTTCAATCAACCTTATGGTGATGTTTGGTTACACTTGAGACCGCTAGCCTATAAAAAGCATCCGTATCAATGGTCAACAATTGGTAAATGCCTAGAGCATATAGAAAATGCCAAATTGCAAGATGTTAAAGATTTTTTCTTTCATCACTATGCTCCCAACAATGCAGTATTAGTTGTTTCAGGTAATGTTGAGACTTCAGAAGTGAAGCGTTTAGCTGAAAAATGGTTTGGACCAATTGAAAGAAGAGAAGTTGCGGCACGAAACCTACCAATTGAGCCTAAACAAACTGAATTCAGATCACTTCATCTAGAAAGAGATGTTCCTTATGACGCTATTTATATGGCTTTTCATATGGGAAGTCGTAGCGATCATGATTATTACAAAGTTGACTTACTTTCAGATATCCTATCAAACGGTCAATCTTCGCGTATTTTTCAAACACTTATTAAAGAAAAGAATCTTTTCTCAACTATTGATGCTTATCTAACAGGTGATTTTGAGCCTGGTTTATTTATTATTAGCGGAAAACTAACTGAGGGCGTCATCATAGAAGATGCAGAAAAAGCTATTTGGGAAGTTTTAGATGAAGTTCGTGCAACAAAAGCTGATGATTATGAACTTCAGAAAGTAAAAAACAAAGTTGAATCATCACTTGTTTTCTCTGAGATTAGCTTTTTAAATAAGGCTATGAACATTGCACAGCACGAAATCACGGGTCAAGCTGAAGATATTAATCTTGAAGTTGAGAAATACAACAGAGTCACTACTGAAGATTTACAAGAAATGGCTCAGCTAATTCTTATTAAAGAGAACTGTTCCACACTTTATTACCACGCAAAAAAACAATAATGGAAAATTTGAATCGTAGCCTACCTCCTCAATTCAAAACAATTGAGCATGTAGATATTCCTAAATCAAAACAAGAAGTTTTGAGCAATGAGATTCCTGTCCATATTATCTCTGGTGGTAGTCAGGATGTCCTTAAAATTGAACTGATTTTTAATGCTGGATTATGGTATCAGAAATTACCCTTAATTGCTGGCACATGTAACTCAATGCTCAACGAAGGAACAGAAAACTATACGGCTGCAGAATTAGCTGAAAAATTTGATTTTTATGGCGCATATATCACTTTTAGCAATAGCCAACACGATGCTAGTGTCTGTTTATTCACTCTAAACAAATACTTAGATGAAACTATGGATTTGCTTGAAGAAATAATTAAACGCCCTACATTCCCTAAAAAGGAGTTTAAAACTATTCTAAGTAATAAGAAACAGAATTACCTAGTAAATAGAGAAAAGGCAAGTGCTCTTGCTAAAGAAAAATTCAACAGTCTTATTTATGGCGACAAGCATCCTTATGCTAATATATTCGAAGCAAAATTTTTTGACGAAGTTCAGTTAGATGATATCAAGTCATATTACAAGGAGTGTTACACTTCAGACAACTGCCGAGTTATCGTTTCTGGAAAAATGAACGAATCAATTTTAAGCAAGATCGAAGATCGTTTTGGAGCTAAATCTTGGAATACAAAAACTTCAATTAGCGATACGAAACACCAACTTATACATTCAACTGCAAAGAAAGTCTTTGTTCATAAAAAAGATGCTGTGCAATCTTCAATTCGAATTGGACGTCCTCTTTTTAATAAAACGCATAAGGATTTTGCTGGCATCATGCTACTAAACCTAGTGCTTGGTGGTTACTTCGGTTCTCGTTTAATGCAAAATATTCGCGAAGACAAGGGGTATACTTATGGGATTAATTCACTTTTACTTTCACATCTAAAGTCTGGGCATTTTGCAATTATAACTGAAGTTGGAACTGATGTTTGCGAAGCGGCTATTTCTGAGATATACAAAGAGATTAAAAGGCTGAGAGAAGAATTAATTCCTGATGAAGAGCTAAACCTAGTTAAGAATTTCTTTTCTGGAGAGATGTTAAGAAGCTTTGATAGCCCATTTGCATTATCAGAAAGTCTAAGAGGAAATCTTCCTTTTGGGTTTGACAATTCATACTATGAGAAATTTCTGCAAAAAATAAAAGAAACCTCTTCTCAGAAAATTATGGAATTAGCTAACACCTATTTTAAAGAAGATGACCTTTACGAGGTGGTTGTTGGAGAGAACAAAGCTTAAATTAAAACTTGAAATAATTGTGAGCAGTTAGCTAAGGCTAGTTGCTCATTTTTTTTCGTAGATATACTATATTCATAAATTATGAATAACGGATCTAAATAAATTAGCTAAACAAGCAGTTAAATCGGGAGTTTTAACTAATTTTATAGATCACATACAAAAATCAAATCGACAATAGATTCTATTCTCACATCTGTTTATTTTACATATTACGTTTTTGATTTTTTTGAATTACATTAAGGTTAATATAAACTAGTACCATATGACTGTTGAAACCCAACAAGATAAAGAATTAATACTCGCAAGTTATCAGAAGCTTTTGGCTAGTTGCAAGAGAAGTAATACGCCTGAAACAAAAGCAATGATTGAAAAGGCATTCTATTTTGCTTGGGATGCTCACAGAGGAGTGCGACGTAAATCTGGGGAACCTTATATTATACATCCTATTGAAGTAGCTGAAATTGCTGCTAAAGAAATTGGATTAGGAACAAAATCGATAGTATCAGCTTTATTACACGATGTTGTTGAAGATACAGACTACACAGTCGAAGATATTGCCCATCATTTTGGTGACAAAGTAGCTGCTATTGTCGATGGACTAACAAAAATTTCTGGTGCCTTTAATCAGCAAACATCAATGCAGGCAGAAAATTTCAGGAAAATGTTATTGACGCTTTCTGATGACATTCGTGTAATTATTCTCAAAATTGCAGATCGCCTGCATAATATGCGAACTCTAAGTTCCATGCCATTACGTAAGCAAATGAAAATTGCTGGCGAAACTTTATTCCTTTTTGCTCCTCTAGCCCATCGTTTAGGACTATACAAAATTAAATCAGAGCTCGAAGATTTAAGTTTAATGTATGAGCATCCTGAAGATTACAATAATATTTCTGAAAAAATAAAAAATAAAGAAGCAGAGCAAGTAGTCGTTCTTGATCAAATCATTCAGCCAATTAAGGATAGATTAAAAGACAACAACATTATTTGTACTGTTATAAATCGCCCTCGTTCAATTTTCTCAATTTGGAATAAGATAGAAAATCATAAAATTAAGCTTCACGATATTTACGATCTACCTGCAATCAGAGTAATCTTTAAACCGCAGGAAGGTGTTCCAGAGAAAAACCAATGTTGGAATATTTATTCATTGATTACAGACATCTATAAACCAAAACCTGAGCGTATTCGCGATTGGATGAGCACGCCTAAAGCCAATGGATACGAAGCTCTGCACATGACGGCTATGGGGCCTCTTGGGAAATGGGTTGAGATACAAATTTGTTCTAATAGAATGAACGAAATTGCGGAACGTGGTTTTATAGCGCATTCAAGGTATAATACTGATAGTGAATCAGAGTTGGATAAGTGGCTTAGAGATGTTAGAGAAATACTTGAGAATCCTGAATCTGATGCTTTAGCTTTCCTTGATGAATTCCGTTTAAATCTATTCTCGCAAGAAATTCAAGTTTTTACACCAAAGGGATTAATTAAAACATTACCTAAACATGCAAGTGCTTTAGATTTTGCCTATGATATCCACACTGAAATTGGTAATCAATGCATTGGAGCAAAAGTTAATCACAAACTCGTTCCTTTAAATTATGTCCTTCGCAGTGGAGACCAGGTAGAGATATTAACTTCTGACAAACAAAAACCTAAAGCTGAATGGCTTGAATATGTCGTAACGGCAAAAGCTAAATCAAAAATCAAGGCCGAATTTAAAGATGATAGGAAACGATTAATTCGGGCTGGGAACAAAATATTAGAAGAACAACTCCAAAGCATTGGTCTAATTTTAAATTCTAAGGCTACTAAAAAATTGATGGAACACTATCAGTTCACAAATAAAGATGAACTTTTCCTAAACTTTGGATCATCCAAACTAAAGCTTGAAGAAATTGAAGGTATTGTTAAAAAGAAATCAAAAAATAAATTCATCAAATACTGGAAACTACAATTGTTTGGTAGCGATGATAAGAAACCTTTACCTGTAAAACCAGAAGGCAAACCTGAAATTGACAAAAAGAAACCATTCCTTTTAGAAGAGACCATGTCTGAAGAAAAGTATAAGATTGCAACCTGTTGCAAACCTATACCTGGAGACGATGTAGTCGGTTATGTGGATATGGCAAATAATGTGACAATTCACAAAAGGAAATGCCCTAACGCGCTTAAATTAATGTCGAGCCAAGGCGATAGAATTCTTGAAGCAAACTGGACGAGTCATCGTTTAATGTCATTTTTGGCCATAATAGAACTTCATGGAATTGATAAAATTGGAATTGTTAACGATATAACTTCTATTATCTCAAAAGACCACCATGTTAACATGAGATCTGTACATTTCGAAAGTCACGATGGCGTATTTGAAGGATTAATTCACCTCTATGTACATAACACAGAGGATTTAAATAACCTGATGAAAAAACTCATAAAAATTAAAGGACTTGACAATGTAAGACGAATTGAGAACATAGAAGAATACAGTTAATCCATTTATTTTGCTTCTAATCTTGGAAGTAATCAAAAAAAAACACTATTTTAGTCCCGTTATTTAAAATTAGATTAGATAGTAATACAGCTTAAAAGTATGATTAGCGAAGACACAAAAGAAATTGTAAAAAAGATGTTTACTGATTACCTTCAGAAGAAGGGACACAGAAAAACACCTGAAAGATATGCCATACTTGACGAAATATATTCGCGCGAAGGTCACTTTGACATTGAGTCTCTTTATATATTTATGAAGAACAAAAATTATCGCGTAAGTAGAGCAACACTCTACAATACCATCGATCTTCTTTTAGATTGTAAACTTGTAATTAAGCATCAGTTTGGAAAAAACATTGCTCAATTTGAGAAAGCTTACGATAGTAACAAGCACGATCATTTGATTTGTACTAAATGTGGCAAGGTTCTTGAATTCTGTGATACTCGTCTAGAAGATGTTCGTAACAACGTTTCTGATGATATGGATTTTCTAGTTTCACATCATTCTCTTTACATTTATGGCACATGCCAAGAGTGTAGAAAAAAAGAAAGCTAAGATATCAACAATCTATATAATTCCAAAGCCCTTATAAATAAGGGCTTTTTTTATACCCTTAAGTGATTTTTCAACAAGTCACTCTCTAATCTAAAATATTTATTACCTTTGACCGTTAACAATTAGCTGTTAACATCAAACAAAATCTCAGCTAATACCTTCCTTTAAAATGGCATGTATCTGCTGGGTTATAATCAACCGTTTTATTCAAATTATTTGTCGATGAATGATACTTTTTATGGTCTTTAATTAGCCTAAATTCTTAGTTCCATTCGATAAATCTGATCAAATTATTACCTATGAAAGTTGATGTACTTTTAGGCCTCCAATGGGGAGATGAAGGAAAAGGCAAAATTGTAGATGTACTTACTCCAAAGTATGATATAATAACAAGATTCCAAGGTGGACCAAACGCTGGTCATACACTAGAATTTAATCAAATCAAGCACGTTTTACATACAATTCCATCTGGAATTTTTCGCGATGATAAATTAAACGTTATTGGAAACGGTGTTGTAATTGATCCTGTTATTTTCAAAAAAGAAATTGAAGGTATTAAAGCGATTGGTATTGATTTAAGTAAGAATCTTTTCATTTCGAAGAAAGCACACTTAATTTTACCATCTCATCGAATTTTGGATGCTGCTTCTGAAGCTGCTAAGGGAAAATCGAAGATTGGCTCAACACTTAAAGGTATTGGTCCAACATATATGGATAAAACAGGTCGTAATGGTTTAAGAGTAGGTGATATTCTTACCAATTTCGATGAAAAATATAAAGCCTTAGTTAAGAAGCATGGTGAAATGCTAGATAAATACTTTTCTTTTGAATACGATTTATCAGAGTATGAAGCTGAATGGTTCGAAGGCATCAAACTTCTACAGGAATTCCAATTAATAGATAGCGAGCAGTTCTTAAATGACAGCATGAAAAACGGCAAATCAATTCTTGCTGAAGGTGCTCAAGGAACACTTCTAGATATTGATTTTGGTTCATACCCATTCGTTACTTCATCTAATACAGTTTGTGCTGGTGCATGTACAGGTTTAGGTATTGCTCCTAACAGAATTGGTGAAGTTATCGGGATCTTTAAAGCCTATTGTACTCGTGTTGGTATGGGACCATTCCCAACTGAGCTATTCGATGCAGACGGAATAGAATTAAGAGTTAAAGGAAACGAGTTTGGCTCAACAACTGGTCGTGAAAGACGATGTGGATGGTTAGATATGGTTTCTCTTAAATACTCTATCATGATTAACGGGGTAACTCAATTAACCATGATGAAATCAGATGTACTAGACGGATTTGATACTATTAAGATTTGTACAGGATACAAGCTTGATGGAATAGAAATTGACTATGTACCATACGAAATGACTGATGCTATCGAACCTATTTACACTGAGTTTAAAGGTTGGGAAACTGATATGACAGCTATGTCAAATGAGAATGAATTCCCTGCTGATTTCAAAGCTTACGTTGATTTTATCGAGAAAGCAACTGGTGTAGCTATCACTGTTGTTTCTGTGGGTCCTAACAGATCACAAACTATCGAAAGAAAGTAATTACTATTAAATACAGATTCCAACTAGGATCTTAATATAAGTAGTACAATCTATATAAAACCTCTATGACTTTAATAAGAAGTCATAGAGGTTTTTTCTATTCATCTATTTCTTTAGAATTAGGACGTAATTATACGCTCAAATCATTAGTTAGACAATCCTAATATTTAGATCATTGTCATTTAGACTTGTTATTAATAATGATTAAGTTTGAAAGTCAAATCTTGATTTGATTACAAATTTGAAAAGCATCAATCCATATGGAGCAGAATAACACTACAAATCAGAAGAAATTACTCAAGGCTATAAGTCCTCAACGTGTAATTTGGCCTATCCTGATTGGTTTTGTTGTCATTATATATCTGCTTATTAAAGATTTTGAGCCTGGTACATTTGATTTATTAGAATTTTCTTGGTTCACTCTTATTGGGATAATATTTGCTTTACTGATGATGGCACTTCGTGACTTTGGCTATATGGCCAGATTAAGAATATTAACTGAGAAAGAATTTTCATGGCGCAAAACATTCCGAATCATCATGCTTTGGGAGTTCACTTCTGCTGTTACCCCATCAGCAATTGGAGGAACTTCATTCGCCATACTATATCTTAATAAAGAAGGTTTAAGCCTAGGTAAAAGCTCAGCAGTTGTTATGGCCACCTCTTTCCTTGATGAGCTTTATTTCATCATTATGCTACCCCTAATCCTTGCAGTCTTAGATTGGCAACATCTCTTTTTACTTGATACAGAAAATGCTTCTTCTCTAACATCATCTCTTATACTACTAGTTCTAGGGGCTTACTTACTAAAGCTAGCCTACCTAATTGTATTGAGTTATGGCCTTTTCAAAAATCCTCGTGGCCTGAAGTGGCTATTGCTATGGATATTTAAACTACCCATCCTCCGAAAATGGAAACAAGGAGCAAATCAAACAGGAACAGATATTATTGAAAGTTCAAAAGATTTGAAAAACAAGAGTTATAAGTTTTGGATGAAGGTCTTTTTAGCAAGCTTCTGTTCTTGGACAGCGCGTTATTGGGTTGTTAATTCAATATTGTTAGCCTTTTGGTGTTGTGACTATACCACCCTAGATCATATCATGATTTTTGCTCGACAACTTTTAATGTGGATCATGATGCTAATTAGCCCTACACCTGGTGGAAGTGGATTTTCTGAGTGGGTATTTACGCAATATTTAGGTGACTTTATTCCTGAAGCAGGACTCACCATCGCTCTGGCTTTAATCTGGCGACTGATTTCTTACTACCCTTATTTATTTATTGGTATGTATTTACTACCTAGATGGATTAAGAAAAATTTTTAACAAAAAAAACTCTATCTCATTATAGATTAATATCTAAATAATGAAACAGAGTTTATAAATTCCAACTCGACTTAGTCGATATTAATTCTTTTTATTCCACACTAAAGCTGCAGAGCCTAAAACTGCTGCATTATCGCTTAATCCAGAAGGAAGAACTCTAATTTTATTCTTATAAATTGATAAGAGGTTATTCTCCAAAGTTTCTCGAACAGGTTCAAATAAAATGTCTCCTGCTTTTGTTAATCCTCCAAAAAGGAAAATAGCCTCTGGACTAGTAACTGCAACAACATTTGCCAGCACTTCACCTAAGATTGTAGCTGTGTAGGTAAAAGTTTCTTTTGCTACTTCATCGCCACGTTCAGCTGCTTCAGCAACCATTTTAGCCGTTAATTTATTAAAAGGCACATCTCTCAATTCACTATCGCCATTATGTCTGGCTAATAATTTATACACAGATCTCTTCACTCCTGTAGCCGAAACGTAGGTTTCCAAACAGCCTTTACGTCCACAACCACACTCTCGTCCGCTTTTACGAACAATCATATGCCCCACTTCTCCAGCAAAGCCGCCATGTCCATGAAGAATATCTCCATTAGCAAAAATACCGCTACCTAATCCGGTACCAAGTGTAATTACCAAGAAATTATTCATATCGCGAGCAGCACCAAAAACTTTCTCACCCATAGCTGCGGCATTGGCATCATTGGTGATATAGACCGGAACGTCCAACCTTTTTTGAACCAATTTTGCAAGAGGGATACTTCCCTTCCAACGCAAGTTTGCTGCATCCTCAATAGTGCCCGTATAATAACTCGCATTAGGAGCACCAATACCAATTCCTTTTATTTCTACATTGTAAGATAAATTCTCTTTCTCAGTATTTATTGCCTGAAACAACTCATCGATATAATCCTCTACATCTGCATGCTTCTGGGTAGCAAGCGTCCCCTCTGCAATACAATTCCCTTCTCTATCTATAAAACCAAAAACTGTGTTGGTTCCTCCAATATCAATTCCTAATGCAACTTCTTTCATTTGAATATAATTAATTGTGTTTGAAACCTTTTACAGCATAATAGAAAATATAGGCATAACACAAAACTGTAATAATAAATGAGTTCTGTAAACCAAAATTATCAGCTAAAACTCCCATTAATAGTGGCACAATCGCTCCTCCGACAATTGCTAAGCATAGAATACCAGAACCTTGACTGGTATGTTGTCCCAGACCATCAATTGCGAGCGTAAAGATAGTAGGAAACATGATAGAATTAAACAAGCCAACTAAAACAATACTCCATAATGCAATATAACCTTCTGTCATCATACTAATTAGAACAAGAACGACAACCATTATCGCGTTAAAAGCTAACAACTTATTCGATGATATTTTGTGCATAATAGCTGATCCGATAAACCTTCCAACCATTGCTCCGCCCCAAAAAATGGAAACGTAACCGGCCGCCTGAGCCTCACCAAACAAATTTAGAGCGTCACTACCCAAATAACTCACAAGAGCACTCCCAATAGAAACTTCAGCTCCTACATACATAAAAATGGCAAGTGCGCCCAAAACTAAATGGGAATGATTCCAAGCGGATCCTTCAGCTTTTTGCTCCTCAGCATCTATAATCTTTGGTAGCTTTACAAAAGCAAACACCAATGCGATTAGTCCTAATGCCACAGCCAAACCAATATAAGGCATTTGGACAGCAGAAGCTTGGCTTATCAAATCGTCACTATTATTATCTAATATCAGATAGGCTCCAAACATAGGAGCAACTGTTGTACCTAAACTATTAAATCCTTGTGTTAAATTCAGACGGCTAGGTGCTGTCTCAGGACTTCCCAACGCAGCTACAAAAGGATTAGCTGCCACTTGCAGAATTACAATTCCGGAAGCCAAAACAAAAAAGGCAAAAAGGAAAAATCCATAAGATAAAAATGAAGCTGCAGGATAAAATAATAAAGCACCCAAGCCTGCAATTGATAATCCAAAAACAATGCCTGATTTGTAACCAATTTTACTGATAATCCGCCCTGCTGGAAGCGACATTAAAAAATAAGCACCAAAGAATGTAAACTGAACCAACATGGCCTGAGTAAACGTCAAATTAAACAATCCTTTTAAATGCGGAATTAATATATCATTCATACAGGTTAAAAATCCCCACATAAAAAATAAGGAGGTCAGTAAGCCTAATGCTGTCTTATAATTCATCGGCTTACTAATAGATAGACTACTTGCCTGACTCGTTCTTGTACTTATTGATGCCATAATGCTAGTTTTAAAGTTTCTTCCCGACAAAGCTTCAATAAATACAAAAAGAAACATGCTAGTATCTTACCATTTAATAACACTATATTTGCAACGAAACAATAGAAAACAACAAATAGTAACAATTAAGTGCAATTTTGTTTAATATTTAATCATGGCTCTATTTCTCGAAGAAGTTCCTTTAACGACCCATTATTCATTCCGATCGAAGGTTGATGTTTTGCCTCATATTGTTGTTCCATGGCATTATCATCCTGAATTCGAGTTAATTTATATCGAAAAAAGTCAGGGAACATTGATTGTTGGAGATTGCATTGATAAATTTACGGATGGAGATATGATTTTTCTTGGGCCCAACATTCCTCATGTGATGAAAAATGAGGACGCTTATTACCAGAAAGATGCGAATTTGAATGTAATTGCTAAAGTAATTCATTTCAGAAAAGAAATTTTTGGTGATGGTCTATTGGGTTTACCTGAATTTCACAAGGTTAAATTATTCCTGAATAATTCATCTAGGGGGCTTAGCATTCATGGGAAAACAAAGTTGAAATTGGTTGATCACTTAGAAAGATTGCATGAATCTAAAGGGGCTGTTCGTTTAATTCTTCTTTTACAAATTTTAGACACACTCTCTCAATCTGATGAAATTACTCCTATAGCTTCTGAGGCATTTGTCGAGAGTTTTAAACACTCTAGTAATCAGAAATTGTATCAGACATATGAATATGTGAGTAAGAATTTTCAGCAAAAAATAGATTTAGAATCAGCAGCTAAAGTAGCAAGCTTAAGTAAAACTGCCTTTTGTCGCTTTATAAAAAACAAAACGAATAAAACTTTTTCTGAGTTCTTAAATGGGATGAGAATAAGTTATGCAAAAAAACTTATAGTGGAAGGAAAACTCAGTATGGCACAAATTGCTTATGAATGTGGCTTTAACAGTCCCTCTTATTTTAACAAACAGTTTAAATCACACACAGGACAAACTCCGCAAGAAGTTAGGAAATTGTCCTAAAATAAAGACTCATCTATATAAAATAGAAGAGACTGCTGACAAAAGTCAACAGCCTCTTTCAAAGAAAACCAATTAATTATACTATTAAAACCATCAGTTGGGACACCACTCCCAAAGTCAATAAAGGGACTAATCTTTTTTGAGCTATGGTTCCTCATGCATTAACCAACAACCAGACCAAAAATGCCAAAGTGTTAATTAACAACACACAAGATTATTATTCATCAAATCAAGACTCAATAAAGTGTACGTCTACGTCACAATAGGTGTTCAAAAACGCACACATATTTAACTGGATCATCTTAACGATAGTTTTGATCTCCTGAGCTACTAACCCCGTATATCCACACATCGCCATTATTCAGATATAGTTTTCTATCTGCAGAACGACTTCCAGCTCTTAAATCTCCAGAAGAAGCTTTCAAATCAAAACTCATAGCATCAATATTATTAAAATTCATTGAAACATCTCCTGAAGTTGATTTAAACTTTGAATCTCCAATCAATTCAATTCCATTACCACCAATATCACCTGAAGTAGTAGTGATATTTAAAATTGTTTTAGCTTTATCGATAGTCAAATTTCCCGATGTAGAAACATTTGAAATTCGTCCATCTATATTTTCAAACTGTAAATCTCCTGAAGTTGTTCTCGTACTCAAATCACCAAATACATTAGAGAATAAAAAATCTCCAGATGTTGCTCTAGTTGAAACACTCGCGCGAATGTGGCTAAATTTCTGGTCGCCTGAAGTAGATACAGCGGAGATAGCACCTTTAAAATAATCGATTCCCAAGTCACCCGAAGTGGCTGAGGAAGTCAGTTGAGTTTCTATATTTTTTAGTTCCATACCACCTGATGTTGTTACCAATTTCATTTTATCGGCAACAATTTCTTCAATATAAATATCCCCTGATGAATTTCGAATATCGATATCCATTGAATAAGGTACTTTAAGTGTCAATTTCGCCTCGAATCTTCCCATAATCGACCTTGGAGCTACAATCCATACTTTTAATACAGCACCTTCTTGTCTGTGTTTAAATTCAAAATCCTTGCCCCTTCTTAACTTCCCACGAATGACTCCTTTTAAATCAACTTCATCAGCATCTGTACCAAGAATGTTAACATCAACAAATCGACCTTCAATTTCAACTCTTTTAATTCCATCAAACTTAGCATCAGCTTCAGCATAAACAGTCTGAGCACTACTATAAAATGGCATTAAAAGTATCCCTATAAGAACTATCAAATATCTCATATTCATTTTTCTGACTTTCATATCTATTAATTTAGTTAGTGGTTTATTATCAATTCAGAAAATAAGTAAATCACCTATTTAACTCTACATATGACGACATAAGTGAACATATAGTTACATACAGAAGCTAATTATTTTCCTAGAGGAAAAGGAAATTTCAATTCTTGAAGGAGAGACTATCTATTAATACCCTTAGAATGGTTAAGTTGTATAATATCCGTCAATCTTATTTAGACGTCTTCTAAATTATATTATCTTTGTATCTATACTACTAATAGATTGTAAATACCTTGTATACATAAAGCGCATGACTACAGATATAAAAACAAAACAAAAATTAACCGAAAGTACTGTTGTATCAAACAGAGAAATTGCACCTGGTGTTTTTGTATTAAAAATTAAACGAAACTTAGATTTCAAACCTGGCCAATATATAGGAATTACTACAGATATAGATGTCGAGCCAAGACTTTACACCATTGCAAGTGGCGCAAATGATAACACTATTCAAGTTCTTTACAATGTAAAAGACGATGGTTGGTTAACTCCAAGATTAAGTGAACACAAGGATGGTTCAACCATATACATGACTCCTCCTGAAGGGGATTTTATCGATGATGAAAGCCCAGCCTGGTGGATTGCCTCAGGAACAGGAATCGCTCCCTTTGCGTCTATGTTTCGCTCTGGATTAAGAACAGACAAAACACTTATTCACGGTGGTCGATTTACACACTCATTCTTTTTCGAAAAAGAGTTTGACCCAATTCTTAAGGGTAAGTATATTCGTTGTTGTTCGCAAGAGGAAGGTGAAGGTTTGTATAATGGAAGATTAACACGATATTTGCAGGATATTGAGATTTTCTCAGAAGAATGTAAATATTTCCTTTGTGGCAGCCCTGAAATGGTTGTTGAAGTCAGAGACTTACTGATAGACAAAGGCGTGTCTTTCAACAAAATTGTTGCGGAAATCTATTTTTAATCTGTAAAACAGATCTATAAAAAATTACAATTACCAGATGGCTAAAGAAATACTATTAGGAAAAACATTGGAAGAGTTAACTCAAGTTGTTTTGGACTTGAAACTTCCAAAATTTACAGCAAAACAAATTGCTGACTGGCTTTACAAAAAAGATATTACCAGTATTGATGAAATGCTTAACTTATCTTTAAAAGCAAGAACTATCCTAAAAGAAAATTTTGATATTGGATTAACAGCTACAATTAAAGAGCAATGTTCGGTTGATGGTACTAAGAAATATCTATACCCAACAAACGTGCCTAACCAGTTTATTGAAACAGCTTACATTCCTGATGACGATAGAGCAACACTTTGTGTATCTTCGCAAGTAGGTTGTAAAATGGGATGTTTATTTTGCATGACGGGTAAACAAGGCTTTCAAGGTCAACTTAGTTCTGGTGACATTATAAATCAGGTACGTTCTTTACCAGAGTGGCACAACCTAACCAATATTGTTTATATGGGTATGGGAGAGCCTCTTGACAATGTTCCTGAGGTGATGAAATCGCTTGAAGTTTTGACAGCTGATTATGGTATGGGAATGAGCCCACGAAGAATTACTGTTTCTACTATTGGTATTATACCAGGCATGAAAACATTCTTAACGGAAAGTGAATGTCATTTAGCCGTAAGTTTACATACGCCTTTTGACAATGAGAGAAAGAAACTTATGCCAGTTCAGAACGTTTATCCAGTTAAGGATGTTTTGAAAATGGTTCGTGAATTTGATTTTGGTCGCCAACGAAGAGTTTCTTTTGAGTATATCATGTTCAAAGGAATCAATGACACACCAGCTCATGTTAAAGAATTGTGTAAAATTTTGGATGGTATAAAATGCAGAATGAATCTAATTCGCTTTCATCCTATTCCAAATTCTCCACTTGTTGGTTCTGATGAAGCAACTATTGAAGAGTTTAAGGATCTACTAAATAAAAAAGGTATTTCGACAACCATTCGCCGTTCTCGAGGTTTAGATATATTTGCTGCATGTGGTTTATTATCTACAAAAGAATTGGTAAAGCAACAAAGTAAAGATTATTAATAGAAAACTAGGATACAAAAAAATCCTGCTCTTAAGGCAGGATTTTTTTTTATTTTAAATTCAGTTTTTTCTACTTTTCAGATGAAGCTCTAATAATTAAGTCAGCATGAACAACAGCTTCTTTTACTTTATTACTGTCTGGCTTATCTTCCATTTGTTCAAATAAAAGATTTGCAGCCTCTCTACCAACTTGTTTAGGATTCTGATCCATAGTTGAAATTGAAGGTTCCATATAACGAGAACGACGACTATTGGAGAAACCCACAACGGCAACTTCCTCAGGAATTTTAAGACCTAGCTCCTTAGTAGCCATTATAGCACCAATTGCTAATTCATCGTTAATTGCAAAAAATGCATCAGGACGATTACTTCTAGAAAGTAAATCTCTTGTTGCTTGTTTTGCTGAATCAACTGTAAATTCACAACGTGAGATTAAAGTTTCATCCAAAGGTATATTTTTATCAGCAAGTGCTTTTTTATAACCACGCATTCTATTTTTACCATATAACATATATTCTGGTCCCGTCAAGAAAGCAATACGCTTAGCTCCACCTTCCAATAGGTGAGTAACAGCAGCATGAGCAGCAGCAGCATCATCAGCCACAACCTTAGACACATCTAACTCCTTTGAAGTTCTATCGAATAATACGATAGGTACTCCCATGTCCTTTATTTTATGAATATGATCGTATGTATTTGTTGCACGAGACAATGATAAAATAATACCATCCATTCTCATATTTAAAAAGCCATCAACGTTCTTCTGCTCCTTCTCTAACTTCTCATTCGACGAACTCACGAAAATCTGGTAGCCACGCTCATCTGCAACTTGCTCGATTCCTTTTACAACCGAAGCATAAAATGAACTTACAATCTGAGGAACAACAACTCCAATAATATTTAACTTTTGTGTTTTAAGAGCTACTGCCAAAGGATTTGGACGATATTTTAATTCTTTAGCCAGTTTTTGTACTGCTTCGCGAGTCTGCAAACTAATTTCAGGATTATTTTTTAATGCTCGAGAAACAGTAGATACAGAGATACTCAACTTTCCAGCAATATCTTTAATCGTCACGGGTCGGTTTGCCATAAACTTAGGTTTTAACTTATTTTCGTTGAAGTCTGTTAAGTATAGGCTTTCTAAAGAAGAGAAAGGGTTAATTTTACTATTTAAAGATCAACTATTAATTATAAGTGAAAATTAATGACCGCAATAAGATACGTTCACAAACAGCAATATACTTTTGCCGCATTTTGCACTCATACAAAGATAAAATAATTCGGATATATACAAGAAATACTTAACTTTTTTGAAAAGTATTATACGACATTAAGCCAATTCCTTTTCTTCTAGAATAGAATTGATAACCGCAAAAACGATAATGGCGGCTAATTTCGAACTTCTACTATCCTCATCAAAACGAGGTGCAATTTCTGCAATATCAAAAGAAATTACTTTGCCCGATCGAATCATCATCTTAATCAATTTCAAAATTGCTTCTGGATGCAAACCAAATGGCTGTGGTGCGCTAACACCAGGAGCATAAGCAGATGAAATCACATCAGAACAAAGCGTAAAGTAAATATTTTCCTGTCTCTTTGCATAGCGCATTAAATCTTGACCTACATTAAACATGTTAGCCGAGTTAATATCTTTCGCCATTAAATACTTCACTTTTAATGCATCAGCTTTCTTAAACAAGCTCACTGTATTCCCATATTGTTGAATACCTGCAACCATATAACTGAAAGGCTTATTTTTTGCTTTACAGTCATCTGCTATCTGTGCGAACATGGTACCTGAGCTAGTTCCTTTCTCATAAGGACGCATATCAAAATGCGCATCAAGGTTGAAGATGCCTAATGTTTCTTTTTTAGTTTCATCTAAAAAACGCTCAATCCCATTATAATGGCCATAAGCAATTTCGTGGCCTCCTCCTAAAACAATTGGGAACAAGCCATGTTTAAGCATCTTAAATATTGCTTCAGAAAGTGTTTCTTGTAGACTTTCCATTTTTTCATCAGCTGCTATTATATTGCCACAATCATAAATCTTCGTTGTAGCAGGAAACGAACAAGGCAGATTCGAAAGTTCTTTACGAATGCTATCAGGCCCTTTAGAAGTTCCAATACGTCCTAAATTTTGCAGTACACCTTTATCACAACAGAAACCTAGTAATCCAAAACCAGCAATTTCAACATTAATATCGCCCAACAAATTAATGGGTTCAATAATTTGATGCCAGCGAAATGCATCATAGTCATCAAGATCATCAACTCGACCTTGCCAGAAATTTTCAGGAATACACTGATAATGTTTTGGGTTCATGAGGCTTCAATAAAGTTCTATTTGTCATTAAAATCGTAAAACAACTTGTACAAACAAGCATATCTATAACGAGACAATGTTACAAATAATCAATTTAAAGCATCAAAAATAAAGGAGATTTTTACCTGAGAAGTTTACTCATCAGAGAAATGAACCAAAACTCGACGATAAACATTGAAAATTTTAGATTTTGAAACAAAACCGTAATATTTTCCATCCATAGTAACAGGAAGGTTCCATGCGCCAGTTTCTTCAAATCGTTTCATAACCACATCCATTAATGCATCAGCATCAAGAATTGCAGGTGGCATTGTCATCAGATTACGTACATACGTTTCTTCGTACATCTCAGGATTAAACATGATATGTCGTATATCATCCAAAAGTACAATTCCTAAAAGTTTACCCTCATCATCAACAACAGGGAAAATATTACGATGAGAATGAGAAATAATCTTAACTAATTCGCCAAGGCTAGCATCAGGATCTATCTTTTGTAGATCAGTCTCTATAACTCTCCCTAGTTTCATTAAGGTAAGTACCGCTTTATCCTTATTATGAGTGATTAGCTCTCCACGCTTAGCAAGTCGTTTGGTATAGATTGAGTGTGGCTCAAAATACATAATCGTTAAATAGGCTATAGTTGCCGTAACCATAATCGGAACAAACAAAGCGTAACCTCCAGTAATCTCCACAATAAGGAAAATAGCTGTAAGTGGCGCATGCATCACACCAGCCATTACGCCGGCCATACCTATAAGAGTAAAATTACTTTCTGATAGTTTTACAAAGTTGAACCCATTTATAAATCGAGCTACAAAGAAACCAGAAACACCTCCAAGAAAAAGAGAAGGAGCAAATATACCACCAACACCTCCACTACCTGTTGTTACTGTTGAAGCAATAACTTTAAAGACTAAAACCAAAGCAACATAACCAAGCAATAGCCAATAGTTATCCTTCAAAAAATAGAAAACAGAGTTATTTACCAATCCATCAACATTCCCATCTATCAACGCTTGGATGGTCGTATAACCTTCACCATAAAGCGGAGGGAATAAGAAAATCATAATTCCCAGGGCCAAACCACCTAATACTAATTTTTTATAACAATTCGTTATTCGCTCAAGTTGAGATTCAATATACATTCCCACACGGGTAAAGTACAAGGAAACTAAACCTGTAAATACACCTAAAAGAATGTAATAAGGAAAATTCGACAGAACGAAAGCGTCTTCTATCACATAAGTTAGCAAAACACCTTTCCCCATGAAGAAATAGGCAATACTTGCTCCTGTTATAGATGAGATCAAAAGAGGAATTAGAGATGCCATTGTCAAGTCAAGCATTAAAACTTCGAGAGTAAAAACCATCCCAGCCATTGGTGCCTTAAAAATTCCTCCAATTGCACCTGCAACACCACAACCAACCATCAATGTAATTGTTTTGTAATTGAGATGAAACAATCGCCCTAGGTTAGATCCAATAGATGCACCTGTCAGTACAACTGGAGCCTCAGCTCCTACTGATCCGCCAAAACCAATTGTAAGCGTACTTGCAATAATAGAAGAATAGTTATTGTGGGATTTTAGTTGACTGTTCTTTTTCGAAATGGCATAAAGAATTCTTGAAACTCCATGTCCGATATTATCCTTGACAAAAAATTTCACAAATAGAACTGTAAGTAGAATACCTACCATAGGATATCCCAAATACAAAAGGTTTACTGAATCAACATGAAGGTTGTGTGTTAGGAAATGGTGAGTTTGATGAATTGTAGTTTTTAATAACAAAGCAGCAAGCCCACTTACAATACCAACTAGAAAACTTAGAATTAGAACAAATTGTCTTTCCTTAATATGCTTCATTCTCCAAATTAAAAATCGGGACAATAAACTTTTGTTCTTCATGACACTGACTATTATTTTCTTGAGGATTTAATACCTCCGAATAAATGAAAATTACACTAAACAATTCATCGGTTGGATGGCTACTTGAGTCAGGCTAACCTCAACAGAGTCCAACACATAAAAAGACTTAGCAATCTTTATTTAATTTACGTATTAAGTTGACAATCTTTAGTATAAACTAAAAAACACACTCTTTTGATTTTTAAAATCGAGTGCAAATGTAATAGAATATTATTGAGCCAATGATGAAATCTTTGTTTTTTTTCAAAAAATATTGTGACGGAAAATTAGATCTATTTAAATTAGAATAACAGTCGATTAATCTTCAGAGAAATGTTTTAACATTCTACGATAAGTTGAGAAAATTTGAGCACGTGAAACACAACCTAAGTATTTACCATCCTGAAGAACAACCATATTAAACTTATCTGAATATTGGTATTTACGTGCAACATCAGCCATCGATTCATCATGCTGAATGACAACAGATGGCATAATCATAAGATCTCGAACAAACATCACATCGTATTTCTGAGGTTGAAACATGATTTCACGAATATCATCGAGCTTTACGATTCCTTCAAAATTATTCTCTTTGTCGATAACTATAAATAGGTTACGTTGTGATTTAGCAATAACTTTCACCAAATCGCCCAATGTTGCATCAGAGTTGATGGTATTAAAATTCTTTTCAATCAATCGAGTTACTCGCATTAGAGAAAGAACGTTTTGATCCTTATCATGCGTCATCAACTCTTTACGACGAGCTAACTGAACTGTATATACTGAATGTGGTTCGAAACTTTTAACTGTTGCATACGATATGGTAGCCGTAATCATCAGTGGAACGAATAGTTGATAACCACCAGATATATCGGCAATAAGGAAAAGACCTGTGAGTGGTGCATGAAGAACACCAGCAATCATTCCTGCCATACCAATCAAAGCAAAATTATTTACATCGATATTTCTAAAACCTAAATAATGTGCAGTCTTTGCAAACAAGACACCAGCATTCACCCCCATAAATAGCGTTGGAGCAAAAATACCACCAACACCACCAGCTCCAAAAGTGATTGAAGCCGCAATTACCTTAAAAAAGATAACTAAAGCTAAAAGAATCAGAAGGACCCAAAAATTCTCACTAAATGAATAGAACAAAGAATTATTAAATAGATATGAATAGTCACCAGATAAACTCGAATTTATAGCTTGATATCCTTCACCATAAAGAGATGGGAAAAAGAAAATTATCATACCTAATGATAATCCCCCAACTAGGAGTTTAATGTACTCTTTCCCTATCTTATCAAACAAGCCATGAATGTACATATACATTTTGGTAAAGTAGGTTGCCAATAAGCCCGTTAAAATTCCCAAAACGATATAATAAGGCAAGTCATTCATTACAAAACCGTCCTTAACGTCAAATGGGTATAAAACATCCATCCCTAAAAAGAAATATGATGTGATAACTGCGGTCGAAGAAGCCAACAAAATAGGAACGAGTGACCACATCGTAAGGTCAACCATAATAACCTCCACGGCAAATACTATAGCTGCAATTGGAGCTTTAAAAATGGCCGCCATCGCTCCTGAACAGGCACAAGCCAATAAAAGAGTTGTTTGTTTATAATTTAAATGAAACAATCGTCCGATATTCGATCCCAAAGCTGCACCTGTTGAAACCGTTGGTCCCTCTAACCCTACTGATCCACCAAAACCAACGGTGAATGCTGATGCCACGATAGAAGAAAACATATTGTGACTATTTATCTGTCCATTCGTTTTGGAAATACTATAGAGAACATTAGGAATACCATGTCTTACCGGTCTTTTAATAACATACTTTATAAAGAGTACGGCTATACTAATACCAATGGCTGGATATACCATATAAAGGAAATTCGCATATTCAAGTTCAGAAGTTCCTTGTAATAAAGAGCTAATAAAATGAACGGAATTCTTAATAACAACAGCTGCTAAACCTGAGGTAATTCCGATAAGAATACCTAGAAATGAAATAAACTGGCGATCGTTTACATGTTTTAATCGCCAAATAAGGAAGCGGGCTAATAATGATTTTTTCTTCACAATATGTTCTGTCTCTAGAAAATTAGTCCTTCAAAAGCCTAAACTTTACCAAAAGATATGAATCAACGTTTGGATAAATCAGGTTTAGGCATAACGCAACCAAGATACAAACAGCTTTATTAAAAAATGGATAGATCTGTTTTAAATAAAAACAAATCTCACTTTATGAAAACTAGGATAATCGACAGAGATATTTTTTTTAATCTAAAATTAATCTAAAGATGAAATTGAAAGGCTATAAAAATAAAAGAGAGGAAGAAAATCATCATAGGTAAATTAGCAAATCACATTCATTCTCAGCCAGATTTATGCCCTGATAACTTTTTATTAAAAAATACTTTCACTAAATTTAAAGAGCTAAGATGATTTTAATCCTTATATCAATTAAACTTATAGCATATGACTAAGACAATCACATTTAATGAACTTAGAAACATCAAGGATCGTTTGCCTGAAGGCAGCATGAGAAAAATCTCGAAAGAACTAGATCTTAATGTAGAGACAGTCCGAAACTATTTTGGAGGCGTTAATTACAGAGAAGGTAAAAGTATCGGTGTTCATGTTGAACAAGGGCCTGATGGCGGTATTGTAGAACTAGATGACACAACTATTCTTGATTGCGCATTTCGTATTCTTGACGAAGCTTAAAATATTTTCTTAACCCAAAATTAAATACCCACTACTCCTCGCTAACCAGCGAGGAGTTCTTTTTGCCATAAATTTTAGTTTTAGCCTATTTCTTAAAATCAACCTCTCTATTAATACCTGTCATGACAATTATTTTATATATTTGTCACGACAAACAAATAAATCATGAATAAAATCGACCTCTCTAAATCTGTAAATCATCACATTGCAATAAGTTCAATCATGATAAAGCGTGTTTTCTTCAAAATCCTAAACGACAACAAACTAGATATCACACCTGAACAATGGAATGTTTTATATTATCTCGACAAATCAAATGGAATGACAATTGGGGAACTTAGCAAAATAACATTCAAAGATTTTGCTAATATGAGTCGGATAAGTCAAAAGCTCGAAAATGCAAGCTTCATTTTAAAAAGAAGAGATGAAATTGACAAGCGAGTATTCAAACTCTTTATTACAGAAAAAGGTCAAGAACTTAACAATCAGCTTCACGAATGTGCATACAAGTCTACTAACATTGCTCTTAATAGTCTAGATGATGAAGCAAGAGAAATGATGATAAAAAATCTCAAGCAAATCATAACTAATACAGGAGAATTCTTAAATAAATAACATGAAGAATCTATCACTAACACAAAAAAAATGGCTTAAGTCCATTCATCTCTTGGTAGCTAGCGTATGGGTTACTACAGGTTTAGTTATGTTTCTTCTTCACTTTATGCGCTCTAGTGTCGAAACTGATGAACAACTGCATTTATTGAATCAGATCATTCATTTTATTGATATGAAAATATTGGTTCCAGCTGCAATGCTTTGTCTAATTACAGGTTGGTTGTATTCACAATTCACAAAATGGGGCTACTTTAAACATGGCTGGATGACATTTAAATGGATTATTACTTTACTCATCATTATACTCGGCACTATATATTCGGGTCCTTGGATTACAGAAATGGTAAGTATATCAGGTGAACATGGATTAACAGCTTTAAGTATTGAAGAGTATCAATGGTACGATAAATCTCAGAACATTATGGGAGTATGTATGACTGTTACACTTATCATTACAATTTTCATATCAGTATTCAAGCCTAAAAAGAAGTAACTAGTCAGATCTTGAAATTACCCTCAATTTGATATCAAATTGAGGATAGTTCTAATAAACTCTTGAAATCAGATCACCTTATTTCTAATCCTAACAGAATTCAAATTTGTTTTATAAATATTTATTTGTAGTTTTACTTTGTAATTCAAAGTACTTTTATGGACAAGCAGAAATATATTGAAGATTTAAAAGATATAAAACAAATGATGAATCGTTCATCAAAGTTTATCTCTTTAAGTGGAATGTCAGGTATAATGGCAGGCATACTAGCAATAATTGGTGCATATTTAGCCTATCAGACAATTTACTCTAATCAAGACTATTTAGTTTATAGACAAGCTACCCTTAATATTGAAAATATATTAACCTTGCTTTTAATTGCTTCTTCAACCTTGATTTTATCAATAGGATCAGGTATCTTTTTCACTACTCGAAAAGCAAGGAAAAACAATCAGAAACTTTGGGATTCTCAAACAAAATCTCTTTTCGTCAATCTATTTATACCATTAGCAACTGGAGGAATACTCTGTTTGATTTTGTTATCGAAAGGCTATATTGGCATCATTGCCCCTCTTACTCTTATGTTTTATGGTTTAGCACTTGTGAATGCTAGTAAGTATACTCTTGATGAAATACGTAGTCTTGGACTTATCGAAATTGCTATAGGTTTATTGGGTATCTACTTTATAGGCTATAGTCTCATTTTTTGGACCATAGGTTTCGGAATATTACATATTGTCTATGGAATAATTATGCATATTAGATACGGATCGTGAAAGAAATACTAAAAGATTTAAATAAAGCATTCGAGAATAAGGTCCGCCTAGGAATTATGTCTGCTCTTCTGGTAAATGATTATCTTGATTTCAATACACTAAAAGACCTTTTAGATGTAACTGATGGGAATCTCGCTAGTCATTTAAAATCGCTTGAGAAAAGTGGTTTTATTAGATTTAGAAAGGAATTCATTGGACGAAAGCCAAACACCAAATATTCTGTATGCGATGAAGGTAAATTGGCTTTCTCAAAACATATAAAAGCTATAGAACGATTACTCAAATAATTTTTTTTCATATTCTACTTTGCGTTTCAGAGTACTTTTATAACAATTAAAAAAAAATGAATAAAGAAACATCTCCTATCGACAGAATTAATAGTTGGCTGAAAAACTCCATTAGCCTTAAACTATTTATTATCACAATTCTAATGTTATTGTTACTCATACCAACTGCTATGATCAAATCAATAATATTCGAACGAGAATCTCTTAGCAATCAGACTATTCTAAAAGTAAGTAATAAATGGGCTGGAAGTCAACAAATAAATGGCCCAATTTTAAGTATTCCTCTTCTCTACGAATACAGAGATGAAGGTAAAACCTATGAGACAAAAAAGTATTTACATATTCTACCAGAAGAATTAAATATTAAGGGCAATATCTCACCTGAGAAATTAAAAAGAGGAATTTACGAAGTTGTTGTATACAAATCGCAACTTGACGTAAGCGGCAAGTTTCTTTTCAATAAAGATGTTGACAAAAACAACTTAAAAGAAATTAAATACGACGAGGCTTTCCTTACAATTGGAATATCTGATTTAAGGGGTATAGAAGATCAGGTGGTTTTAAACTGGGGTAAAAAAAGTCTGCAAGTTGAACCTGGTTCAAAGATTTCGGAACTTATCTATTCAGGTATAACCGTAAAACTACCAAACATTGAAAACAACATAAATAAATCTATTGATTTTTCATTCTCTCTTAACTTACAAGGAAGTCAAAATCTTAATTTTATTCCGTTAGGAAGTATAACCAATGTGAAAATAGAATCCAATTGGGCATTCCCAAGTTTTAGTGGTAATTTTCTACCAGATAATAGAAAAGTTACGGATAAGGGATTTCAAGCTGACTGGAAAGTGTTACAACTTAACAGAAACTTTCCTCAATCGTGGGTAGGAAGTAAGCATACAGATAAGATTAAACAATCTAATTTTGGAGTAGATCTTATTCTCCCTCTTGACGACTATAAAAAGTCGGTAAGATCATCAAAATATGCAGTGATGTGCATTGCACTAACTTTCCTAATATTCTTCCTTGTTGAAATAATAAACGGTCATAAAATCCATCCTTTTCAGTACATATTAGTAGGTTTAGGTTTACTTGTTTTTTATGTACTACTTATATCAATCTCTGAACACTCTAATTTCAACACAGCCTATATTATCTCAAGTGTCTCGATTGTTGGAATGATTAGCCTTTACTCTCTCACAATATTTAAATCGAAGAAGCTAAGCCTACTTCTCCTATCTACATTAACAAGTATTTATGGGTTCCTATTTGTAACGCTTCAATTAGCAGATTATGCTTTATTAATGGGTAGCATCGGTTTAACTCTAATTCTAGCAGCAACCATGTATTTCACCCGAAATATTAATTGGTACGAAATTAATGTTGACTCAAAGTAAACACAAAGCCCCGGTTTGTAATTCAGAATCGGAGCTTACTGTATTTTAATGTCATACTTACTCAATAAACCTGCAACATCGGGAAAGGAGAATTTGGCTTTTTTAATTTCATTAATCTCCGGATCAATGGTATAGTTGGTTGCTGTTCTTAAATCGGCTTTCTCAAGTATCGTATTTTCAAACATGGCTCCACTAAGATCACAATTATCAAAAACCGATGATATCAAATTTGATTCGCTGAAATCGACTTCTTGCAAACTACAATTCTTAAATTGAGTGGACTTCAATTTCAATTTATAAAAAGAAGCTAAATTCAAATTTGATGACTCAAAATAAAGGGATAATAAAAATGGGTTACAGTCATTAAAATTCAAACCGAGCAATTTACAATTACGAAATTTAATGCCTTTTAAAGCCGTATCATTAATTTTTGCCATACTAAAATCACAATCATCGAATTCACATTCCACAAAATCAACATTTGAGAATTGAATCCTTGAGAAATTACAATTGATAAACTGACAATCTTCATACTCGCCTTTATCAAAACCAATTTCTCGAAAGTCAATCTTTTTAAAAACTTGGTTTTCGAAATATTTATCAGTCATATTTTATAATTTTCTTATAGACAATCCAACAATTTATAAATGAGAAACCGAATTTAAGCAAAAAAGAGGCAATTCGTCTAAACGAATTGCCTCTATTATATTTTATCAATCTAAATCTTAGATTGTTTTTTCCTTATCGGTATGAATCTTATTAAAGATTATTGCCAGATTAGCATATAAAGATGTATTCTGAACGACAATATCTTCTGGCACCTTAATTCTTGCAGGTGTAAAATTCCAAATAGCCTTAACACCCCAAGCTGCCATTAAATCGGCAACTGATTGTGCAAATTCTGCAGGCACAGTAATAATTCCAATTATAGCTTTCATTTCTTGAGCTAAATCACGGAATTGATCAATATGGAAAACTTCAATATCATTAATCTTTTTGCCTACTATACTTGGATTCACATCAAAAGCAGCAACAATATCAAGTCCAAAATTCTCCAAACCATCATCATGTAGAAGCGCTGATCCAAGAGATCCTGCTCCCACAAGAAAAGCTTGATCCAATACGGTAAAACCTAAAAAGTCAGAAAGCACTTCAACCATAGCCTTAACCTCATAACCAACACGAGTTTTACCTACAATACTAGTGTAAGATAAATCTTTAGTTACCTGAGTAGGATCAATATTCATATAGTTTGCTATCTGAGTAGAAGAAACAAATTCTTGACCTTTCTTTAATAAGCCTTCAGAGAAAGCTAAGTAAGCTGGCATTCTTCGTAAAGAAGGCTCAGGAACTGCAGATACAACTTTTTTTGAGTTTTGAACCATAGCTATTTCTTTAATACATCTTAGGTTAGAGAATAATTCGATCAGATTTACTATCTGATAAAACATGTGCAAATTCATAAATATGAATACTACAACTAAGTAGAAAATATAAGCTGTAAATGAGACTTACAAAACTTATACAAAAACAAAAATAAGTGAATTTTCATTAAAGAAAAAAATCAACATTAATTTAGTCTCATTACAAATTAAAACTTAACATCAAACTGAGAAACAATTAGACATACACCAAGAGAAATCATCAGATATCTAGACTTTTACATATTAATTCCTTCCAAAGAATATGCTTATCAAAAATAAACCCTTCATGCTATTTATATTCACTTTCAATAACTTACAAGCCTATCTATACAACTTCAGCCACTATGAACGTGCTTCCTCCAACAAAAATTAAATCATCTTTGTCTGCTTTTTTCTTTGAAGCACCTAGAGCCTCTGTAACCGTTTTGAATGTATTTCCTTTCAATTGGAACTTATCAGCTTTCTCTTTCAATATTTCTTCATTTAAAGCTCTAGGAATAGAAGCCTTAGTAAAGTAGTAAGTCGCATTCTTTGGTAACAAGCTAAGTACCTCATCAATATCTTTATCATCCACCATACCGATTACCATATGAAGATGTTTAAAATGAAGTGAGTTAAGTTGTTTTAGAATTTCAGAAACCCCTGCAACATTATGCCCCGTATCGCAAATAATTCTTGGATTGTTTCCTAAACGTTGCCAACGACCTAGAAGTGAAGTTTGATCTACTATCTTAGAAATTCCATCTTTAATAATTTCTTCTGTCAGATTAAATCCTATTTGATTCAGCTGATTCAAAGCCACCAAAGCAGTTCTGATATTTTTCACCTGATAAATCCCTAAAAGATCTGACTTTAAAGAAAGTTTATTTTCAGAATTTATATCTTTAAAAACTAAATGGAGGAAATCCTCCTGCAAATCGGTTTCTAATAACTCAAACTCATCTTCAGCAAATAAAATTGGTGCAGAATGAGATTCGGCTTTATCCATAAAAACCTTTTGAGATTCAGGATGCCTTTCCCCAATAACAACTGGGATATTATTTTTAATGATCCCTGCCTTTTCACCTGCAATAACGGGTATTGAATTCCCCAGTAAACTTGTATGGTCAAAACTGATGTTGGTAATAACAGTTAAAAGAGGGTCAATAATGTTAGTAGAGTCCAATCGTCCTCCTAATCCTACTTCAATTACCGCAACATCAACTTTTTCCTTCGCAAAATGATCGAATGCCAAAGCAACTGTCATTTCAAAAAACGAAGGTGATAATTCTTCAAATTTCGTCTTATGCGAAGCCACGAAATCGACAACAGCATTCTCAGAAATCATCTCGCCATTAATCTTCACTCTTTCACGAAAATCACGTAAGTGCGGAGATGTATATAAGCCAACCTTATAGCCAGCCGACTGCAAAACTGAAGCTAAAGTATGAGATACAGAACCTTTCCCATTTGTCCCAGCTACATGAATACATCTAAAATTCTTGTGAGGATGGTCGAAATAGCCATCTAGAGCCAAAGTTGTATCTAAATTTGCCTTATAAGCAGCCTTCCCTGTTCGTTGAAACATAGGTAACTGATTGAACAAGTAGTTGATAGTTTCCTGATAAGTCATAATTCATCTTTAATTGCTCTGCAAAGCAAAAAAAAAATAACTAAAAAATAAGATCTCAGCTTGATTTTCCTTCCTTTTTTGTTAATTTAATAGTATATAGTTAACAAGATATTTCATTTAAATATCGGTACACTAAACGATTCATTCGTTTCAAAAAATCTTCGTTTGATATGAAACGATTGGTCGATCTACTAACCCTCTAATACCCGCGAATATGACCACAGAGAAAAAGATTTTTGTATTAGACACCAATGTTATTCTTCATGATTTTAATTCAATCTTCAAATTCGATGAGCACGATGTTCTCATCCCTATCACAGTTCTTGAGGAATTGGATAAATTCAAGAAAGGAAATGATTTAATTAATTTTCATGCACGAGAATTCACACGAGAACTAGATAAGCTATCGGGTGATGATCTTTTTAGTGATGGTGTAGCTTTAGGAGATGGACGAGGTCGATTGTTCATTGAAACTGGGAAAGTGTTTTCTGAAAAAATGAAAGTTTCATTCCAAGATAACATTCCTGATCATAGGATACTTGCAATTACCGAATACATTAATAATGAAAACCCAGATAGAACCACAATTCTAGTATCTAAAGACATTAACCTTAGAATGAAAGCTAAATCTTTAGGCATTCCTGCTGAAGATTTTAAAAATGACCAGGTTAAAGACATTGATAATATGATGAGTTTGGGAATACAAACTATTCATGATTTTGCTGATGAAAAAATTGCAGAACTCTATCAAGGAGAAGATGGCTTTGACGAATCTGAATTAAACTTAGATTACGAATTAGCAGGGCATCGTTACTTTATTCTAAAAAACGATAACTCAAGTGCACTTGCACATTTCGATCCATCAGACAAAAAAATTAAGCGTGTAGAAAAACCTAGCGCATATGGTATTTATCCTCGCAATGCAGAACAAACTTTCTCCATTGATGCCTTGCTTGACCCAAGTATCAACTTGGTTGCCTTAACTGGTACTGCAGGTACAGGGAAAACACTCCTAGCACTAGCTTCTGCACTTCAAATTTCAGAACAGTACGATCAAATCTATTTAGCTCGACCAATCATAGCATTAGCAGATAAAGACTTAGGTTATCTTCCTGGTGATGCTAAGGAAAAGATCAGTCCTTACATGCAACCTCTCTTTGATAATTTAGCTGTTATCAAGAAAAAATTCAATGTTCATAGTAAGCAATATCTTTATATCGATGAATTATTAAAAGATGAAAAACTACAAATTACACCATTAGCCTATATTAGAGGTCGTAGTTTATCAAATTCCTTTTTCATTGTTGACGAGGCTCAGAATTTAACGCCGCACGAGATTAAAACAATTATTACCCGTGCAGGTGAAGGAACAAAAATGATTTTTACTGGAGACATTGAGCAAATCGACTCTCCATATTTGGATAAAAAATCAAACGGTCTAGCTTATCTTGCTGATAAAATGAAAGATCAGGATATTTTTGCACACATAAATCTAATAAAAGGAGAACGTAGTTATTTAGCTGAATTGGCGAGTAAACTACTCTAAGAAATTATTATTGGATAAGATGAAAAAATGGGTTAATTTGATTAGGCAAACCGAAACAGTTTAAACGAAGGTTTTAAACTGTTTCTTCAATTTTAAGCCTTATGAAGATTATAAAATTTGCCGCTATTGATATTGGCTCAAATGCAATTCGATTGTTATTCACGAATGTAATCGAGAAAGATGGTGAATCATATTTAAAAAAATCTTCATTAATAAGAGTACCTATTCGATTGGGTTCTGATACGTTTATTAACCAACTTATTTCTCCTAAAAAAGAAGAAAAGATGGTGGATGCCATGATTGCATTCCGCAAATTAATGGATGTTCATGAAGTTCAAGCCTATCGTGCGTGCGCAACCTCAGCAATGAGAGAAGCCAGTAACGGACCTCAACTTATTGAAAGAATCAAAAAAGAAGCAGATATCAAAATAGATGTGATTTCTGGAAAAGAAGAAGCTAACATTATCTTCTCAAACAAATTTACCTCGATCCTCGATCCTAATAAGAATTATCTATATGTAGATGTTGGAGGTGGTAGCACCGAAATAACCCTATTCTCTGGTGGCGTTGCTCATTTTTCATGTTCATTCAATGTTGGAACCATCAAGATCTTGAAAAACTGTGTTCCTCTAAATGAGTTCATTCGCATCAAGGAGTGTTTACATGACATTTGTTCTTCTAAAGATAATATAGAGCTCATCGGTTCGGGTGGTAACATCAACAAACTTTTTAAATATGCTAGTCCTAGGGATGAGCGTAATCTTAGTTACCATGAGTTAAAAGATATTCATTCTTTATTCAGTAGTATGTCGTACGATGATTTGATGATTAATTACGATATGAACCCAGATCGTGCTGACGTTATTATTCCAGCAGCTACAATTTTCCTTAGTATAATGGAATGGGCGAACTCGAGTATTATCCAAATACCAAAGATTGGTGTTTCTGATGGTATAATTCATCAATTATATCAGGAATACTCTGCATCAAAAGTTATGGCATAGTAGATTCTTTTTCTAATTTTGCAACAGATTCATAAACAACGAACTATTTCATCTTTTGAAGTAGTTCTTTTTATTTTGATATTAACTCCAATCAAATGATTTTTAATCAGCTTGATTAGAATGATATCAAGTATTATCAGCAAAGGAGAAAAAATCATGTCACAAGGGAAGAAAGTAGCTTTTTACACATTAGGCTGCAAATTAAATTTTTCAGAAACATCAACTATCGGTCGCACATTTAAAGAAATGAGATTTGAGACGGTTAAACCAACTGAAAAAGCTGACATCTATGTTATAAATACCTGTTCCGTTACCGATCAGGCAGATAAAAAATGTCGTCAGGTTATTAAAAAATTCATCAAGACAAACCCAAATGCTTTTGTGGTTGTCATTGGTTGCTACGCTCAGCTTAAACCAAAGGAAATTTCAGAGATTCCTGGTGTAGATTTGGTTTTAGGGACAAATGAAAAATTCAATATCCATAAATATATCGACCACCTAGAAAAAAAAGGGACTGGTGAAATGCACCCATGTGAAGTTGAGTCTGTAAAAGATTTTCAAGCGTCGTATTCAATGGGAGACAGAACACGTTGTTTCCTTAAAATTCAAGATGGCTGCAATTACTTCTGCACTTATTGCACCATACCATTTGCTCGAGGAGGAAGTCGAAACATGAGTATAGCTGACACAGTGAAAGAAGCAAAAAAAGTAGCTGAGCAAGGTGCTAAAGAAATTATCCTAACTGGTGTTAATATTGGTGATTTCGGGCAAAGTACAAATGAAAATTTCTTTGATTTAATTAAGGCTCTAGAGAAGGTAGAAGGCATAGAGCGTTTTCGAATTTCATCTATCGAACCAAATCTCCTTAGTAATGAAATTATTGATTTTGTAGCTCAATCAAAGAAGTTTGTTAATCATTTTCATATTCCACTTCAGGCCGGGTCAAATCATGTACTTAAGCTGATGAAACGCCGTTACAACAGAGAACTCTTTGCTCAACGCATTAACAAAATTAAAGAATTGACTCCTGATGCTTTTTTAGGAGTAGATGTTATTGCTGGTAGTAGAGGTGAAAGAGAAGAGGATTTCCTCGATGCTTATAATTTCATAAACGAACTTCCTATTTCGCAACTACATGTTTTTCCTTATTCAGAAAGGCAAGGAACAAAAGCTTTAGAAATTAAAGAAGTTGTTAAACCTGAAGACAAAAAGAAAAGAGCTAAAATGCTCCAGATTCTATCTGAAGAAAAACTCAAAGCTTTTTATCAAAGTTTCATTGGAACAAATGCTAAAGTTCTATTTGAAGATTACAACAATAACGGGATCATGTATGGTTTCACAGAGAATTACATTAAGGTAGAAATAGAATACAATCCAAATTTAAGCAATCGCATAGCTGACGTCAATTTATTAGAAATAAATGATAATGGAAACGTAAAAGTTAAACTTATCGATGAAAAAAGCTTTAAATTTAAACTTGCTTAAATCCTAACAATAAGTCAAACAGCTCATGATAGATCTGGAGTTAATTTGCAGAGAAACAAGAAAAATTGCCATTGAAGTTGGTGCTTTTATAAAAGAACAACAAAAAAACATCAATACTGATGTAATTGAAAACAAAGGCACACACGATTTTGTAACCTTTGTAGATAAAACAGCCGAAGCTAAAATCATAGAGAGCTTAAAACCTCTTATAACTGAAGCAGGCTTTATTGCAGAAGAAGGTACTGAAACAATTACTGGTCCAACATACAATTGGATCATCGATCCTTTAGATGGTACTACAAATTACATTCACGGTTTTTCTCCATTTGCTGTTAGTATAGCACTTAAGAGAGAAAATAAGATCGTTCTTGGTGTCGTCTATGAAATTAGCCTGAATGAATGCTTTTATTCTTGGGAAGGAGCCTCAGCTTATCTCAACGACAAAACTATAACAGCGTCGAATGCCTCAACAGTAGAAGCAAGCCTTGTGGGAACAGGTTTCCCATATCGCAACTTCGAACAATTGGATAGTTATATGGATTTACTTAAACACCTGTGTATAAGCTCACAAGGTGTTCGTAGTCCAGGATCGGCAGCAACAGATTTAGCTTATGTAGCATGTGGACGATTCGATGCTTTTTATGAATATGGACTTCAAGCGTGGGATGTAGCGGCTGGAGCTTTCTTAGTACAACAAGCTGGTGGTAATGTTTGTGATTTTCTTGGTGAAGATGATTATATCTTTGGGCAAGAAATAATTGCAAGTAATTCGTTAAATTTCGCCGAATTTAAAGCTTGCATTCAAAAATTCATGCTAAAATGATAACCAATACATACTCATTACAAACTTTCATATGACTCTGATTTTTTCATATTTGGCTTACGCTTTCTTCCGCTTATTAAGTTTCCTACCTTTATGGATCCTTTATATTTTCTCTGATGTTGTTTTCTTTATTATCTATAGAGTTATAGCCTATAGAAAAAAAATAGTTAATGAGAATTTAAGGAAATCATTCCCTGAAAAATCATCTAAGGAAATCAGAAAAATACGTAAAGAGTTTTATCACCATTTTTGTGATTTGTTTATAGAAACCATAAAATTATGGAGCATTAGTGAAGAAGAGATTTTGAGACGTTGCGTATTGAAGAATCCTGATTTTTTTGAACCGTATAAAGCTCAGGGGAAAAGTATAATTGCCGTTACAGGTCATTATGCTAACTGGGAATGGCTATCTTCTTTAGCTCTTCATAATGTTGGGAATTTCCTGCCTATCTACAAACCTTTACACAACAAGGTTATTGATAAAATGTATATTAAAATTCGTGAAAAGCTTGGATCCAAAACTCTTGCAAAAAATGATACCCTACGTACAATGATCAGATATAGAAACCAAGGCGATTTTACTGTCACTGCCTTTATTGGTGATCAAACACCGAATAGAAAGAATCTTCAATATTGGACAAACTTCCTAAATCAAGATACTCCCATTCTACAGGGTGCCGAGCGTATTGCTAAAAAATTAGATCAAGCTGTAGTTTACTGTAAAATGACTAAGATCAAGCGTGGTTATTACGAATATGAGTTCATTCCAATTACAGATAAACCAAAGGAAACGGAAGAAAATGAAATAACAGAGTTACATACACGCATACTTGAAGATATTATCAACAAAAATCCATCCTATTGGTTGTGGTCACACAGAAGATGGAAACACAAGAAGAATTCATAAGTCAGCAAATTCCGCTTATATTTAGCTCACAATTCACATCAAGTACAATACAAAGTCATGAATAAAATAGCAGTCGTAATCCTCAATTGGAATGGTAAGAAATTATTAGAACAATTTCTTCCTTCTGTAACTCAATTTTCGAATAGAGAATGGGCAGAAGTTATTGTGGCTGACAATGCATCTACAGATGATTCCTTATACTTTTTAAAGAGCGAATATCCATCATTAAGAACAATTGTTCTCGATAAAAATCATGGCTTTGCTGATGGTTACAATAAAGCTTTGGATCAACTTGATCATGATTATTTTGTTCTTTTGAATTCAGATGTTGAAGTGAGTGAAAACTGGCTTGACCCTATTTATGAATTATTCGAAAAGGAAGCTGATATTGTAGCCGCTCAACCAAAGATTAAAGCTTATAACAATAAGTCCGAATTCGAATATGCTGGTGCTTCCGGTGGTTATATCGATCATTTAGGTTATCCTTTTTGTAGAGGGCGAGTATTTGATACTATAGAGCCTGATGCAGGACAATACGATCAACTAACTGATGTTATGTGGGCAAGTGGTGCAGCCCTTTTTATTCGATCAGAAATTTATAAAAAAGTAGGTGGACTTGATGGTGACTTCTTTGCACATATGGAAGAAATCGACCTTTGTTGGAGAATCAAGAATAGAGGTTTCCGTATTGTATGTCATCCTGAAAGTGTGGTTTACCATGTAGGTGGAGCAACACTTCCAAATCATAGTTCACGAAAATTACACCTCAATTTCAGAAACAATCTTTTTATGCTTTATAAAAACTTACCTTCTGAAAAATTGCTTACAACAATGTTACTAAGGATGATATTAGATGGAGTAGCTGGTATCAAGTTTCTTGTAAGCCTCGAGTTCGACAATTTTATGGCATTACTAAAAGCTCATTATTCATTCTACTCTAACCTAAATAAAATGAGAGAAAAAAGGAGAGTTTTAAATCCTTTAGCCACAACTGAATTTCATAGAGAAATCTATAAAGGGAGTATTATTGCAGATTACTTTATTCAGAGTAAAAAGAGATTCTCAGATATTACCTTTTAATTAGCGGTAAATTTCAATCCAACTATTGAAACCAATAGCAAGAATAAAAAGAATATACGGGCAAAATGAACACTCTCACCAAAGAGAATAATACCCAGTATAGCTGTAGTGAATGCACCAATTCCTGTCCATACTGCATAAGCGGTTCCGACAGGTAAATTTTTAAGAGCTAAACCTAAAAAATAAAGACTGATCCCCATAGCTATAATCGTAAATACACTTGGCCATAATCGAGTGAAGCCTTGTGTATATTTCAATCCTATTGCCCAAGCCGCTTCAAAAAGCCCTGCAATCAATAAATAAATCCAAGCTATACTCATACCCTATAATTTTTCAATAGCTTTTTCAAGCTTGATTCCTCTTGATCCTTTAATTAAAATATACTTATCCTTTAAATCTAATTTCTCAAGATAAACGATTAGATCATCAACTGTTTCAAAAATTTCAAACTTATAAGTAGATGTCAAATTTGAGAATATATTACCGACTAATAAAGTATCTGAAAGCTCCTTCTTATCTAACAAGTCTAACAAATCCAAATGTTCCTTTTCAGACTCCTCTCCCAACTCTAACATATCTCCTAAAATGAGAAACTTATTCTTCATTTTCATGTCTGAAAAATTCTTTATAGCAGCAGACATACTTGTTGGATTTGCATTATAGGCATCTAAAAACAAAACATTCTTATCCGTTTTCATCAACTGAGAACGATTATTACTCGGAGTATAAGTTTCTAATGCTTCCTTTATTTCAATTTCATCAATTTTAAAATATCGCCCTAGGGTAACAGCTGCCAATACATTTTCAAAATTATAAGCTCCAACCAATTGAGTTTTGATATATAACTTTCCTATTGCAGAACGTAATTCAATAATAAGCTTGGGCTCTGCTTGTAGAAAACGAGCTTTAGAAAATGCCTCATCAGAATTACCATAGAAAACTTTCTTCTGCTTATTCAACATACCTAGCAAATGTTCATTTTCACAATTGACAAATACCTCACCATCATTTGAAAACAAGTAATCATACAGTTCTTTCTTCGTGCTTTTAACCCCTTCAAATGAACCAAAGCCCTCGAGATGAGCTTTACCTACATTTGTTATTAAACCATAGTTAGGTTCTGCTATTTCGCACAACATCTTTATTTCACCAAGGTGATTTGCTCCCATCTCAACAATTCCAAACTCAGTTTCATAATTCATCTCTAAAAGAGTTAATGGAACTCCAATATGATTATTAAAATTACCTTGTGTTGCCGAAGTTCTGAATTTCTTTCTTAAAACCTCATTAACCAGTTCCTTAGTAGTTGTTTTCCCATTAGTCCCTGTAATAGCGAGTATAGGTACCTTAAGTGCTCTTCTATGCTCTCTAGATAAGTCTTGTAAACAAGTTAAAACATCTTCAACTAAAATAAATCTATCATCAATAGCATACTCCTTTTCATCCACTATGGCATAACAGCATCCATTTTCAAGTGTATTCAAGGCAAACTTATTCCCATTAAAATTTTCGCCTTTTAAAGCAAAAAATATGGAGTCTGCAACAACCTTCCTACTATCAGTAATTATAATAGGATGCTTTTGGAATAAGGTGTAAATCTCTGAAATCTTCATAGAATGAGCTTGTAATTGAACTAGCGAATTTAAAAAAAATACAAGAAAAAACCCCATCGTTTATCACGATGGGGTGAATCTTATATAAAAACATATAATCTATTTTCCTTCTACTGGAGATCCTACGTGTGTCATTGCACAACGGAAACCAATATCGTCTCTAGAACTCTTCTGATCTAAGAAACGACGAGCCCCTGGAGATAACCAGAATACTCTATCTTTCCATGATCCTCCTTTATATACCCGAGCTTCATCATTAATTAATGTATTGTAATTATTCCCGTCTGCCCCTTGTGCATTTAAATACATTAAGGAAGAACCTTTAGAGCGAAGCTCATCATTCGTCCATTCTGTTTCAGCAACAACACTTGAAGCTAAATCACCATCTCTATTGTTTCTATTATCAGCAGTTCTATAGTTTACTCTATTAACCAATTCTTCATCTTTCTGAGAACGGTAACGAATACGACCTAAACTATCTTTTTCTGCAACATTACCTTCTTCATCAAGTAATGGCGTTGTGAAAACATTACCTCTATAAGGGTTGAATTCAGCAACATCATACGATGACATAGGACGATAAACATCCGCTACCCACTCGTTTACATTACCTGCCATACAGAACAATCCAAAATCATTAGGCCAATACGACACAACAGGAACAGTAATATCACCTGCATCATTAAGAGCACCTGCAGATCCCATAAAATCACCTTTACCTCTTGAAAAGTTAGCCATCATTTTACCACGGTGTTTCTTATCATCATTTCGAACCCAGTGACCATTCCAAGGATACATTTTTTTGTCTCCAATACGCTCATCGGTTGAATTCCCAACAGTTGCTAGAGCAGCATACTCCCACTCCGCCTCAGATGGCAATCTGTACTTTGGTAATAAAATCCCATCAGACCATCTTACGCGACGTTCTTCATTGTCAGGATTTAAATCTGTAAGATTTGTACCAACAACACCTTCGTATTGCCCATTCAAATAAGCTTGCGTATTGAAGTTATTCTCATTACGTTGATCTGGGTTCTCTTTCAATATGCCCTTCTCAATTAGTATTCTCTCATTTACACGATCGGTACGCCACTCACAAAAGTCAGAAGCTTGTTCCCAAGAAACACCAACTACTGGATATTCCGAATAAGCTTTATGACGTAAGTAATTATTCACATATGGCTCATTGTAAGCCAACTCTGATCGCCAAACCATAGTATCTGGTAATGCTTTTTTATAAACCTCTGGATAATCTACAAAAACTCGTTTTGTCCAATGTAGATATTCTCTATAGTCTACATTTCGTACCTCAGTCTTATCGATATAAAAAGATGGAATAGTAACACGACGTGGCATATTATTCCATTCGAACATCACATCATCCTGTGTACGTCCCAAAACAAAAGTTCCTCCTTCAATGAATACTAAACCGGGTCCTGTCTTTTGCATATACCCTTGTTTGTATTCAAATCCTCCGTTCTCAGGTTCATTATATGCCCAACCCGTAGTAGACGAACGTTCTTCCTTACCTACAATATTTTTCACCTTTGAACAAGATGAAAAAAGTAATAAGGTAATTGCGAAAGCAGAAAATAATAAATTCGATTTCATATGATTAAATTTTCTTTTTACTTCTATATTTTCCCAAATAAAAATGGGGTTAAGTACAATTTTAAATAAAAGACAACCTCACGAACACGATAATTAAAGATCATCTAGTTAACAACACAAACACCTGCAACTTTCAGACCTATTGAACAATGCACGTGTAAAAGATTCTAATTTACCGTTTTTTTTCAACTAATAACAATTTGAAGAAAGGAAGTTTAAAACAGTTTCAATTTCTTCAATAGTTAAAGGAAACCAAACTTTAGTCAAAAAAAAGGCACTCTTCACCCAACAAATATAACTAAAACTAAATAGAACTTATTGTATAGAATTTTACTTTTTTTACACTTTTCATTCACTATCACTCATTTTACCTAAATACTTATCGTTAATTACCTTCTAAGATCAACTAAAACTTGAACTTTCTTTTACCTCTATATAATTACATCGTAGGTAATATTATTTCTTCATCTAAATTATGAATATCTTCACAGTCTGTATTCCGATTATATTATTGATTACAATAACTACTCTATAAAATATATCAATGCGAAAGCTTCTTATACTTACCCTATTCATTATTTCTCATTCTTCGTTTGCTCAAAACCCGCAAAATTTCGAGCTTAAATGGTCTACTTCTGATATTTTCTCTCCTAATGGTAAAGCAAGTAAAACACTTGCTTTTGATGGAGCCAATATTGAAGAGAGCTCAAACTTCCTACCTTACTTTTCTAGAAACATAAAGGTTCCTAATATTCAAGAGGCTTATTTGGTTTCTCTTAGCAAGAGCATATATGAAACTCTTTCTCAAGAAGAAATTGCTCTAATAGATCCTTCGCAAATCACTTCTCAATTAAATTTTCAACTAAAAAAAGCAGGAATTCGTAAACAAGCTTTCCTACAAGTTACCTTTATTCCTATTAGAAAAAACCCATCAAATGGAAATCTTGAGAAACTGATTAGTTTCGAAATTAAGCTTATCTCACAAGGCATAAAACAAGAACAGAAACGAAATACAAAAACTACCTACACGAGCCAGTCGGTATTATCTAGTGGCAAATGGGTGAAAATAAGTGTAGACACAACCGCCATTCATAAAATCACCTACAAACAACTTCTTGATATGGGTATAAATAATCCTGCCAATATTCGAGTTTATGGAACCGGAGGCAGTATGCTTTCAAAAATGAATAGTGACTTTAGACCTGATGATCTCGTATTGAATCGTATTTATCTCTCGAAAGGAAGTGATGACATATTCAACTCAGGTGATTACATGCTTTTTTACGCTAAAGGTCCACGCTCTTGGCGATATGATAACGAAACTGATGAATTTGTTCACGAAAACCATCTATATAGCAATACTTCTCATTACTTCCTGACTTCTGACAAAACAGCTTCACCACAAATCTCGAAGATCAATAATGAAACAAATCCAAACATTACAGTCAACAATTTTGATGCTTATAGAGTTGTCGACCTCGACAAAAAAAATCTACTTAGATCTGGACAATTGTGGTTTGGCCAGGTATTCGATATCACAACAAGCTATTCCTTGCCTTTTACTTTCAAGAATCTGAATACCAATAAAAATATTAGCATTAATACGCATGTAGCAGGTCGATCTTCATCAGATTCAAAATTTATTATTAGCTCCGAAAATAAAAATATAGGTGAAATTAATATTCCATCCGTCAATACAAGTAGCTATACGGCTACCTATGCTGCACAAATAAGAGAGAGATTCTCTGATTTTAAATCGACAGAGGATCAATTCAATATTAAAATTGAATATGAAAAAGGCTCTGCTTCATCAATTGGATGGTTAGACTACATGAGGTTGAACGCAAGGTGTCAGCTTAAATTTGAGGGTGAGCAATTAGCTTTTCGAGATAAAAAATCTGTGGGAATAGGGAACATTGCAAACTTCAAATTGGAGAACGCAAGTTCGAATACGATGGTTTGGGATGTGACAAAACCATCACAAGTGAAACAAATTATAACTGAACTTGTTGGTAATACGGCAAATATAAATGTTCCTCACAACGAATTGAAAGAACTAATAGCCTTCGATTTAAATTCTGACTTCCAAAATCCAAAATTTGTTGAGACAGTCCAAAATCAAAACCTGCACGGTCTTTCTTCTAGCGATTTAATCATAGTAAGTCATCCTGATTTTCTATCATATGCAAATCAACTTGCTGATTTTCACAAAACTCATGATCAACTTAAAGTAACATTAGTCAGCACTGAGAGTATCTACAATGAGTTTTCATCAGGAACTGTGGACGTATCAGCAATTCGAAACTTTGTAAAGATGTTTTATGATAGAGCATTAACAGAAGAAGAAATACCTAAATACCTTCTTCTCTTTGGCGATGGCTCCTATGATAACAAATTAATTAGCACATATAACACAAATAAGATTCCAACATACCAATCCGTTTATTCACTATCGCCAACTCAATCATTTGTTACCGATGATTTTTTTGGCTTACTAGACGACAATGAGGGTAAGGCCTCTGGATTGGTTGATATTGGCATAGGACGATTACCTGTCAACTCAACAGAACAAGCTCAGGTTGTAACATCAAAAATTCTAAGCTACAACAAGAGTGAGAGTTTAGGAAAATGGCAAACCTCGCTTTCTTTTATTGGAGATGATGAAGATAATAACATTCACATGCGAGATGCCAACAGGTTGGCTATTCAGATTGAAGGCAGTAATCCTGAATATAGGATTCATCGTATATTTTTAGATGATTTCATACAAGTAAGCACATCCGCTGGAGACAGATACCCCGAAGTAAATAGAAAGATTAAAGATAATATCAACAAAGGATGCTTAATCATCAATTATACTGGGCATGGAAATGAAAATGGCTTAGCTCAAGAAAGAATAATGATGCTTGAAGATATTGATTCATGGCAAAATGAGAACCGTCTACCTCTATTTATGACGGCTACTTGCGAGTTCAGTCGATTTGATCAGTATGAGAAAATATCAGGTGGTGAGAGAGTCCTTTTGAGAGATAATGGTGGTGGAATTGGCTTATTCACGACAACTCGTTTGGTTTATTCAACGCCGAATTTTTATTTAAATCAGAATTTCTACAATCATGTATTCTCAACTGATAGCAATGATGAGAGTTTACGTTTAGGTGATATTATGAGGCTAACAAAAAATTCAAGCGGTTCTAGTAACAACAAACGAAACTTCACTCTACTAGGAGATCCAGCTTTAAAACTTAATTACCCAAACGAAAATATCACAAGTCTTAAACTTAACGATGTTAATATTAATGAGTTTCCAGATACACTTAAAGCGTATCGTAAAATCACAATTTCTGGCCAAATTGAAGACATAAATTCACAAAAGCTAAATCAATTCAATGGAACATTATACCCAATAGTATTCGATAAACTATCAGATAAAACAACATTAGGGAATGATGAATCGCCATTTGAATATCAAGAACAAAACAATGTCCTATATTCAGGAAAGGCAAGTATTAATAATGGTGAATTCAGATTTAGCTTTCTTGTTCCAAAAGATATCAACTATGAATACGGTAATGGGAAAATTCTCTACTACGCAAAGAATAATACCAATACAGCAAAAGGATATACTGATAATATTATTGTAGGCGGATCTGATATTAATAATTTAAACGATAAGATTGGTCCTGAAATTGAGCTTTACATGAATGATGAACAATTTGTGAACGGTGGTGCCACCAATGAATCTCCACTCTTACTGGCTTTAGTTCAGGATTCAAGTGGAATCAATACGCTTGGAACAAATTCTATGCATAATATTATTGCAACAATTGATCAAGATACTGACAAGAGCATCGAACTTAACGATCATTATCAAGCTGAGATTGATAGCTACCAGAAAGGTCAAATTACTTATCAACTCTCAAAGCTTGAAGAAGGTGAACATCAACTTAATTTGAAAATTTGGGATAACTTAAATAATCCCTCAGAAAGTGAAATTGATTTCATTGTTGCTAAAGATGCCAAACTCGCAATAAAACACTTACTTAATTATCCTAATCCGTTTACAACCAATACGGGCTTCTATTTTGAACACAATCAAGCTAGTGGCGAAATTGAAGTTTTAATTCAGATATTAACTGTTTCGGGTAAGCTCGTAAAAACACTTGAAACATCAATGAACTCATCTGGCTTCAGAATCGGCCCAATCAACTGGGATGGGAAAGATGACTTTGGTGACTCAATTGGTCGAGGTGTATACTTTTACAGACTTAAACTAAGAACTGAGGATGGGAAAATTGCGACTAAATTCCAAAAATTAGTCATACTTAAGTAATAAAAATACTGTTTTGAAGTTATTATAATATATTTGCAGATAGAATCAATTTCAATGTTATGAATATTCAAAAATTATTAACTAGATCACTTTGTGTTCTACCTCTTTTTGCCTTTTTAAGTAAATCTCAAGCCCAAAAAATATCACCGATTGGTGCTAATTACATCTCAACAGCAGTTCCTTTTTTATCTGTTGTTCCAGATTCTCGTGCTGGTGGTATGGGAAATACTGGTGTTGCTACTAGCCCCGATCATAATTCAATGTTTTGGAATGCGGCAAAATACAGCTTTACCAAAAGCGAAGCAGGAATAAGTGCTTCATATACGCCATGGTTAAGAAAAGTAATCGACGATATGAGCGTATCGTATCTTTCAGGATATTACAGTCTTGATAAAAATCAAACTATTGCTGCATCCTTTAGATATTTTTCCCTAGGAGAAATCTTTTTTCAGGAAACTGAGAATGAAACAGCAATTAAAAAGAACCCATACGAACTTGCCTTCGATGTTGCGTACTCACGAAAATTAGGCAATAACTTTTCTGGAGCAATCGCATTCAGATATATCTTCTCAGACATTTCTCAAGGTGGTTATAATAACGTATCAAAATCTGCTAATTCATTTGCTGCCGATTTATCAGTATATCATCGAAAAGAATACGGCTCATCTCACAATCCATCTGTATGGTCGTGGGGAGTAAACATTTCTAATATTGGTTCAAAAATTAATTATTCGGATGATAGTGAGAAAGAGTTTATTCCAACAAACCTAAGGCTTGGTTCAGCTTATAAACATCAACTAGACCAATACAATTCTATTACAGTTTCATTAGATATAAACAAATTGCTTGTTCCTAGTTCTTCAGGAAGAAAGATTGAAGATAATAATGACGACTTATCATCAAACAAAAATGACAAAAGTGTTATGTCAGGTATTTTTAACTCTTTCTCCGATGCTCCAGGTGGTATGAGCGAAGAGTTTAAAGAAATAACATGGAGCTTAGGTATAGAGTATTGGTACCAGAATCAATTTGCAATTCGTACTGGTTATTTCCATGAAAACGAAGACAAAGGGAATCGTAAATTCTACACTGCTGGAGTTGGTGTAAAACTAAGTATGTTCGATCTAGATTTTTCGTACTTAATTCCATCAAGTCAGAACAATCCTCTACAAAACACATTGCGCGTTTCAATTTCTGCAAACCTTGATTTGAAATCGAACAGAAGATAAACTAAAAAATATATACCTTTAAAATCCTCATTCGTAGTGAGGATTTTTTTGTATTAATACATTTCAAAATAAAGAAAATGAAAATTAGAGTTGGATTTGGATACGATGTGCACCAGTTAGCAGAAGGTGAAGAATTTTGGCTTGGAGGTATTCAGTTAGATCATCATAAAGGAAGTGTTGGACATTCTGATGGTGATGTCTTAATTCATGCCATTTGCGATGCCTTACTTGGTGCTGCAAATATGAGGGATATTGGTTTTCACTTTCCTGATACTTCAGATGAACTAAAAGGAATTGACAGTAAAATCTTACTTGAAAAAACCGTCGAAATAATCGCAACTAAAGGTTTTACTATTGGTAATATCGATTCAACTATCGCCCTACAAAAACCAAAAATTAAGCCACACATTCTAACGATGCAAGAAACCCTAGCTAAAGTTATGGGAATCGATATTGAAGATCTTGCTATAAAAGCCACAACAACCGAAAAACTAGGCTTTGAAGGGACAGAAGATGGCGTATCAGCTTATGCGACAGTATTGATTGAGAAGAGATAAAATTTTCTATTTTTTAAATAATTAACAATCAGTTTATTCAACTTATGCTAAATGTTTTGTATATTCAAGTAGAAACAGAATACAAACCTTTAAGCTTCCAAGATGAAAACAACTTTGGTTATTGGCGCTAGCACAAATACAGAACGCTATTCAAACAAATGCATCAAACTTTTAACAGAGCACAAGATAAAAACCTTTGCTATTGGTAATAAAGAAGGAACTGCATACACGATAAATATTCAAACAGGCTTTCCGCATTTTACAAATATTAATACGGTTGCCATATATCTTTCACCAAAGAATCAAGAGGGTTATTACGATTATTTAATCAGCCTAAAACCTCAGCGTATCATATTTCCTCCTGGAACAGAGAATCCTGACTTTGAGATTAAAGCTCGTGCAAATGGTATCATTACTGAACAAGCTTGTCCCTTAGTCATGCTCAATGTAGGAACATACTAGACAAATCTCAAAACATTAAGTTATAAGGACGTTCCAAGCTTTCATCTAGTTCTTGCAAACTGATAGAGCGAGATCGTCTAATATATTCTTGTCCATTTAAATAAATAATAAAACTAGGATTTGTATAAAAACCCAACTGAGCTGCGATATCGGGATGTGCGGCTGTGTCCACTTGGCAAGCTATAATTTTAGAATATTTATCCGCCAACATACGCATCAATTTTGGTTTCAAAACCTGACATACACCACAGTTTGGCGATGATAAATAGACAAAAAAAGAAGCTTCTTCTTCTTTCATTTTTTCTATCTCATTTAAAGATTGAATTTGCATATAGCTGGTTTATGAAATGAAAGATTTAGCCTTCCACTTCTGTAGAGTTTTAAATTAATTATTCCAAAATTACAACTTTGTGGCAATTATCCTCATCGATACGTTCTTTATAAAAGAATACCAAATCTCCTAAAACATCATTACGTTCTGCCAGCCTGTCATTACACCTACGTGTTTTGGCCATTTATCCTCATAGGCACACATTTTGCCGAATATCTGAAAGAACAACTTCTATTTCATAGAAATAGTGTAGTTTCATGTGGTCTTTCTAAGTAAAAGATCACATTTTTAAAATTTGAATAAACAAGAGTAAATTATAAAATAAAACACATGAAGAAATCAGTCATTATCCTAATCGTTATAGCAGTTATAGCTATATGGGGAATAAGTAAATCAGTAGGCTTTAAGAATAATATGGTTACCATGGACGAGAACGTAAATGGACAATGGGCACAAGTAGAAAATGTTTACCAACGTAGAGCAGATTTAATTCCTAATCTAGTAAATACCGTAAAGGGTTATGCTGAACATGAGAAATCAACACTTACTGGTGTGATTGAAGCACGTGCAAAAGCAACTTCGGTGAATATCACTCCTGGAAATCTTAATGCTGCTTCAATGAAACAATTTCAAGCTGCTCAGGACGGGCTAGGCTCTGCTTTATCTCGCTTGATGGTTAGTGTTGAACGTTATCCTGAGCTTAAAGCGAACCAGAATTTCATGAATCTTCAAGCACAATTGGAAGGAACTGAAAATCGTATTACCGTAGAACGTAAAAAATTCAACGAGTCAGCAAAGCTGTATAATATCTACATCCAAAAATTCCCTAACTCATTTTTTGCAGGATTCTACGATTACGATAAGAAAGCCTATTTTGAAGCTACTAAAGGCTCAAACAAAGCACCTGAAGTTAAGTTTTAGAACTCATAAGTTAGATCCAATATTATGACGATTGTGAAATCATATTTCTAGATCCTCATAAAGAATCATTCACATCTAATACTAAAGACATGAAATCAGCTGCTGATTTTTTTAATAAAGAAGACCAAATAGCAATAAAACAAGCCATTGAAGAGGCCGAAACAAATACCTCTGGCGAAATTCGTATTCACATCGAGAATAAATGTCCTGATGATGTAATGGATAGAGCTGCTTTTCTTTTTGCAAAATTAGAAATGCACAAAACTCAACTGAGAAATGGCGTTCTATTTTATCTAGCTATTCACGATCAAAAATTTGCAATTTTAGGTGATGCTGGAATTAATGCAAAAGTCCCAGAATCATTTTGGAATCAAACAAACGAAGAAACACTAGGCTACTTTAAACAAGGAGAGTTTGCAAAAGGGCTTTCAGAAGGAATTAAGATGGCTGGACAACAATTAAAAACACATTTCCCATATCAAGAGGATGATGTAAATGAGTTAAGTGATGACATCTCATTTGGAGATAACTAAAATGAAAACAATGAGATATTTAAAACACATACTATTAATACTAGCCATAGCCCTTTCTGGTTTTACACAAGCACAAGAAATTCCTGATAGACCTAAGCAACAAGTATTAGTTAATGATTTTGCAAATGTACTTTCTAAATCAGAAGGTAATGCTTTAGAAAAAAAGCTACTCGATTTCTATGCAAATACAGGTAATCAGATTGCTCTTGTTACGGTAAAGAGTTTAAATGGATCTGACGCTTCTAGTTTTGCTTATGAGATAGGTGAAAAATGGCAAGTTGGTAAAAAAGGTTTTGATAATGGAATTGTGATCCTTTTTAAACCTAAAACTCGCGATAGCAGAGGTCAAGTATTTATCGCAACTGGATACGGACTAGAAGGAGCGATTCCTGATGCCACGGCCAAAGAAATTGTGAGTAATGAAATGATTCCTTATTTCAAACAAGGTCGAATCTATGAAGGTATTAATCAGGCTAGCTCTGTATTAATGGGTTTAGCCAAGGGAGAATTTAATCACCAGCAATATGCGAAACAACGTGGTGGTTCTAGTAAAGGAGGAGCCTTTGGTTTTCTAATTCCTCTTTTCATTATTCTTATCTTTTCATTCATAGGACGTTCTAAATCTAGAGGACAACATACTATGGGTAGTTCTGGAAGTAGTCTTCCATTTTGGATGCTATTAGGAATGATGGGTTCTGGTTCACGCGGTAGTTCATTCAACGATTTTTCTTCTGGATCTGGTGGATTTGGTGGAGGAAGTAGTTTTGGTGGATTCGGTGGCGGAAGCTTTGGCGGCGGCGGTGCCGGTGGATCTTGGTAATTTAACTGAAAATTGCTTCTTTAATTATTAATAAGCATGTAAATTATATATTTACATGCTTTTTTTATACATTTCAACCTATGAGACAATTTCTAATTCAAATCAGTTTTGTACTACTTGCAAGTTACACATCACTTATTGCACAAGAAACAAACGATACAATTCCCTTACAGGATACTATCATCAGTCATGCGGATTCAATTAAGGAACTAACTGATGAAAAACTTGTAAGCATTATTGGAGTTGGAGATATCATGTTAGGAACGAACTTTCCACATCCTAAATATATGCCACCTCAGAATGGAGACAATCTAATGAAAGGCCTATACCCTCTTATTAGTGAGGCAAGCATTAGTTTTGGAAACTTAGAAGGTGCTTTTTCAGATTCACTTCCAGTTACAAAAAGATGTCAGGATACGGCTAATTGCTATGCTTTTAGAAGTCCAGATTTTCTGTTTAAGCATATTGCTGATGCAGGTTTTGATGTTTTAAGCATGGCTAATAATCACTCTGGAGATCTCGGCGTTCCTGGCAGATTAAACACCATTGAACAGATTGAGAACCATGGTTTAAATCATGTAGGCTTACTAGAATATCCTAGCATTGTTATAGAGCGGGAAGGTGTGAAGTTTGGATTTTGTGCATTTGCTCCTATAAAAGGAACTTGTGATATAAACGATTTAGAAGAAGCTGAGCGGATTGTAAGCTCATTAAGCGATAGATGTGATATCACAGTCGTTTCTTTCCATGGTGGTGCCGAAGGATCAAAATATGAACACATAACCCGAGAACGAGAAATCTTTTTGGGTGAAGACAGAGGTAATGTGTATGAATTTGCTCGTAAAATGATTGATGCCGGTGCGGATGTCATCTTTGGACATGGACCTCATGTACTAAGAGCCGTTGATCTTTATAAAGATCGCCTTATCATCTATAGCTTAGGTAACTTTTGCACCTATAGTCGAATGAAAGTATCAGGCATTAATGGCTTAGCTCCTATCTTAAAAGTATTCACAAACAAAAAAGGTGAGTTTAAAAAAGCTGAGATTATTTCATGCAAGCAAATCAAAGGTTTAGGTACACGAATTGACAAGCTAAATAAAGCTGCCCTAAAGTTACAAGAGTTAACTTTGAGTGATATTCCTGAAGCTAAATTAAAAATTAACAGCAAAGGCTTAATTACGCCAACAGAATAAATCTCGTTATAAAATCTAGCATACAAAAAAGGCCGTCGAAATTCGACGGCCTTTGTAATATCTAAAGTAAAGATTACACTTTTGTTTTACGAGTTCTTCTCTTTGGCTTAGCTTCTGCAATTTCAATATCAGCTTTCTCAAGACTGTTATCGTAATCAACGATATAACGGTCAACCAATACACGTCCACAATATTCACAAACGATAATTTTCTTACGAGTACGAATATCCATCTGACGTTGAGGTGGAATCTTGTTAAAACAACCGCCACAAGCATCACGCTCAACAGTAACTACTGCTAGTCCGTTACGAGCATTACCACGAATACGAGTGTAAGCATTAATTAAACGATCCTCAATTTTTGTTTTGTATTCTGCTGATTTTGTAGTCAGCTTATCTTCTTCAAGCTGAGTTTCAGAAACAATAGCATCAAGTTCACTTTTCTTAGCTTCAAGGTCAATCTTCTTATCTGCTAATACAGCATCTGATTTTTCAATCTGAACTTTCTTACTAGAAACCTCTACTGTGAATTCTTTGATACGCTTCTCGCATAACTCAATTTCAAGCTTTTGAAATTCAACTTCTTTAGAGATAGAGTCAAATTCACGATTATTTCGAACGTTAGACTGTTGAGCCTCGTATTTTTTAATCAATAAATCAGCTTCTTTTATCTCTTGTTTCTTCTTAGTGATTGTGTCACCAAGTCCACTAACTTCAGTATTAAGATTACTAATCCTGGTGTCAAGCCCCACAATTTCATCTTCCAAATCCTGAACTTCTAAAGGAAGTTCTCCTCTTAGCGTTTTAATTCTGTCAACCTCAGCATCAATACTTTGCATTTCGTATAGTGCACGCAATTTTTCTTCAACTGAAATATCCTTTAAATCTGCAGCTTTTGGATTTTGTGTTGTCATATGTTTACAAATAATTTATTGGATTTGAATTTATCTCTGAGATACGAACCGCAAAGTTAGGGAATTTTTTTGTAACTATCTCATAAAAAATTTCCCTAGTAAACTGTTCACTTTCATAATGTCCGATATCAGCAATAATTATCTTTCCTTCGGCATCGAAAAACTCGTGATATTTAAAATCTCCACTTATATATATGTCAGCTTTTGAAGCCTTAGCTTTTCTTAGTAAGAAACTTCCACTGCCACCGCAAAGTGCTACTTTTCTAATTTTGTCTTTTATAATTGGCGTATGACGAATAGCTCCACAATGGAACAAATCTTTCAACTTATTCATAAACTCAATACTATCCATTGGTGTTTCTAGTTCACCAATCATACCCAAGCCAACTTGAGGGTTTTTATTCTCTAAAGAATAAATGTCATAAGCAACCTCTTCGTAAGGATGTGCGCGTAACAAAGCACTAATAACTTTTCCTTGCAAATGCTTTGGGAAAATCGTCTCTATTCGAGTCTCTGATTCATAATGCAACTCACCTACCTTGCCAACATATGGCGTAGCCGAATCGTTAGCTTTAAAAGTACCTTCTCCATTTGCATTAAAACTGCAAGAATCATAGTTACCTATTCGACCCGCTCCAGATTCAAACAAAGAAGCACGAACCTCTTCTGCTTTATCGGATGGTACATATGTTACTAATTTCTTTAAATCCTCACTTACAGGGTCTAAAACCTTCCTGTTTACAAGGCCTAACACATCACACATTTTATCACTCACTCCTCCTTTTACAGAGTCCAAATTGGTATGAGCAGAGTAAATAGCAATATTATTTTGAATGGCTAACATTACGGTACGTTCTACGTAATTGTTACCATTAAAACGTTTCAATCCTTTAAAAACAATTGGATGATGTGATATAATAAGATTTAATCCTTTTTCTATAGCTTCCTCGACAACTTCTTCTACAACATCTAAACAGATTAGTGCGCCAGTTAATTCCAAATCATATCGCCCGACAATAAGACCTGCATTGTCATAAGATTCCTGATAAGACAAAGGTGCTATATCTTCTATTGCAGCTACTATATCTTTTACTTTCAAATCAATAAAATTTAGAGGTTATATTCCAGACATGGAATTTTAGATATTTTCTTTCATCTCTATAAGAAGAGCCTTAATATCCTTAAGCCTTGATACCACTTCGAAATTATTCTGAGTATCTTCTTTATTTTCCTTCAATTTCAACTTAGCACCATTAAGAGTCATTCCTCTTTCTTTTACTAGGTGATAAATTAGGTGGAAATTATCGATATCAGCCTTGGTAAAAAAACGATTACCTTTTTTATTCTTCTTTGGCTTAATAATATCAAACTCTTTCTCCCAATAACGGATATGAGAGGTATTCACCGAAAACATTTCGGCAACTTCTCCAATGGAGTAGTAGAGTTTTTCTATTTTCGTTTCTCGATATGGCACAGCAGACTCGTTTTCAAACAGTATGACAGGAGCTTAAATTTATAAGCTTAGACTAAATTAACAAAAAAGTGACACGAAGTTAAATTTTTCGTGCCACTTTTTTATGTTTGCCAAAATCTTTTTGGTGAATCTAATCCATTGTTTGACCAGTGTTAGCTGCAAAGGCTACCATACGGTCATATTCATCTGCGCTTAGGTCGTTGAAATAATAATTTATAGGATTCAGGTGTTTCCCCGATTTTCTAATTTCATAGTGTAAGTGGGGTCCTGTAGATTTACCTGTATTTCCTAAAAAGGCAATCACCTCTCCTCGTTTCACTTTTTGTCCTCGCTTCACATTATACCCATTTAAGTGAGCATATAAAGTTGTGTAGCCATAACCGTGATCTAAAATCACTGTTTTACCATATCCTCGCATTTTACTTACTTTCTTAACTACTGCATCACCTGTAGCATAAAGAGGTGTACCAGTCTTTCCAGTAAAATCCATTCCATCATGAAATTTACGTGTTTTATAAATAGGGTGAACTCGCCATCCGTAACCAGCCGAAATTCGATTAAAATCTTTAATCGCAATTGGCATAATAGCTGGAATAGCTGCTAAGAGTTTAAACTTATTTTTAACCATCAGCTCAACATCGTCATACGACTTAGTCTGAACGTATATTGATTTTGATAGTTGATCTAACTTCTTTGATGTAGAGATTACAAGATCTGCATTCTCCAAATTCTCAAGATTTTCATAGCGATTTACACCACCAAATCCTGCTTTTCTAATATTATTATGAATTGGTTCTGCTTCGAAAATAACACGATAAATATTGTCATCGCGCTGTTCCAAATCTCCTAAAACAACCCGTGCTTTATTAAGGTCATCATTTAGCCTTTCGAAATGAGAGAGTAATTCTTGGTTTTCACGCTCGAGTGAACGTTCCTTTGGAGATCCAAAGGAATTGAATAGAATGACGACCATTATAACAGCAAGTACTAGACTCGAAGCTATATGTTTTAAAAAATCTAATGCTCGAGTCTTAAAGCTAACTTCAACTTCTTCGTAACTAATAGACTCAGGATTAAACTGATATTTAGTTTTTGCCATGGATCAATATTCAATTTATTTTTTCAGAAAAACTTACATTTTTCTTCACGCATGTGAGCAAAATTAAGGAAATAATCTAACTTTGCAAGCTAAGTATCAAAATCTCATTGATTTAAAACATAATACAATATGAATTCTAGCGAGATCAGACAAACCTTTTTGGATTTCTTTGAATCCAAACAACATAAAATTGAATCATCAGCAGCAATGGTGATTAAAGATGACCCTACATTAATGTTCACCAATGCTGGGATGAACCAGTTTAAGGATATTTTTCTGGGTAACTCTCCTATTAAATACAAGAGAATTACGAACTCCCAAAAATGTTTGCGAGTATCTGGAAAGCACAACGACTTGGAAGAGGTAGGTCATGACACCTATCACCACACCATGTTCGAAATGTTAGGAAACTGGTCTTTTGGTGATTACTTCAAACAAGAGGCTATTGATTGGGCCTGGGAACTATTGGTAGATGTATTAAAACTTCCTACTGATCGTTTATACGCTAGTGTTTTTGAAGGTAGCGAAGATGATAAGATGGAGCGTGATAATGAAGCTGCAGGTTATTGGGAGAAATACCTTCCCGTAAATCACATCATCAATGGAAATAAGAAAGATAATTTCTGGGAGATGGGTGATGTTGGTCCTTGTGGTCCTTGTTCGGAAATTCATATCGACCTTAGAACTGAAGAAGAAAGAAAACTTGTTGATGGAAGAGATCTTATTAATATGGATCACCCACAGGTTGTTGAAATTTGGAACTTGGTTTTCATGCAATTCAACCGTAAGGCAAATGGTTCATTAGAAGCATTACCTCATCAGCATGTTGATACAGGAATGGGATTCGAGCGTCTTTGTATGGCAATGCAGAACAAGCAGTCGAACTACGACACTGACGTTTTCCAGCCAATCATTCAGGCTATTGCTAAGATGTGTGGTAAGACTTATGGCAAAAACGAAGAAGTTGATATCGCTTTGCGTGTAATTGCGGACCACATTAGAACAATTTCATTTGCAATTACTGATGGTCAATTACCTTCGAATAATAAAGCTGGATATGTAATCCGTCGAATTCTTCGTCGTGCTGTACGTTATGGCTATACTTTTCTTGATTTGAAAGATCCTTTCATGTACCGTTTGGTTGAGGTTCTTATCGAGGTAATGGGACAACATTTCCCAGAGCTAATTAAGCAAAGAGATCTTATAGAGAAAGTAGTTAAGGAAGAAGAAAACTCTTTCTTAAGAACTTTAGCTAACGGTATTAAATTACTTGATCAGATTATTGAAAAAACAAAAGCTGACGACTTTAAAGTCGTTCAAGGTAAAGTTGCTTTTGAACTTTACGATACATACGGTTTCCCATTAGATTTAACTGAATTGATTCTTAAAGAGAACGACCTGGTCGTAAATCGAAGAGAATTTAACGAAGCGATGGAAGCTCAGAAAAACCGTTCACGTTCGGCTACAGCAATGGAAACTGGCGATTGGATCGAGATTCTAAAAGATGATAAAGAAGAATTTGTAGGTTACGATTATTTATCGACTGATGTAAAAATCACTCGCTACCGTAAAATGAATATCAAAGGGAAAGATTTATTCCAATTGGTATTCAACATCACCCCTTTCTATGGAGAGAGTGGTGGACAAGTTGGTGATACGGGTTATATCGAAGCCAATGGCGAGAAAATTTCTATCACAGATACAAAGAAAGAAACGGGTTTAATTATCCATATCACAGACGAATTACCTAGCGATCCGACTCTAATTTTTAAAGCCGTTGTAAACGCAAGGGAACGTCAATTAATTGCAAATAACCATACAGCTACTCATCTATTGCATGCTGCGCTTCGCGAAGTATTGGGTGATCATGTTGAGCAAAAAGGTTCTTTAGTTAATACAGATCATTTGCGTTTTGACTTTGCTCACTTCCAAAAGTTGAGTGAAGAGGAAATTGCTAAGGTTGAAGAAATCGTGAATCTAAAGATTCGTGAGAATGCAACTACAGAAATCAAAAATGGAATTCCTATGCAGGAAGCTGTTGATTTAGGTGCAATGGCATTATTCGGTGAGAAATATGGCGACTTGGTTCGTGTTGTTAAACTAAACGAGTCGGTTGAGCTTTGTGGTGGCACTCACGTTAAGGCTACTGGTCAGATTGGCTTATTCAAGTTTACTTCAGAAGGCGCTATTTCGGCAGGTGTTCGTCGTATCGAAGCAATTACAGCTGATAAAGCTGAGAAGTATATCAACGATAAGCTAAACACACTTAAAGAGATTGAGCGCACTTTTAAGTCGAATCAAAATCTTCTTAAAAATATAGAAGGTCTTATTTCGGAGAATTCTGAGATGAAAAAAGGCCTTGAAGCTTTCCAAAAGGATCAACTAAAGGTTGTGAAGAATGCTTTAAAATCTGAGATATCAGAAACTAAAGGAGTGAATTTCATCAGCAAAAAGATGAATGTGAAATCTGCAGGTGATATTAAGGACATTGCTTTCTCTCTTAAAGCTGAAGTTGAAAACTTAGTGTTTATTGCTGGTGCTGATCTTGGTGGAAAAGCCAATCTGACTATCATGTTCTCTGATAACTTAGTTAAGGAATATGATTTGAATGCTGGAGCAATTGTTCGTGAAGCAGCTAAAGAAATTAAAGGTGGTGGCGGTGGCCAGGCATTCTTTGCTTCTGCAGGTGGTAAAGATCCACAAGGTATCGATGCGGCAATCAGCACAGCTAAGAAAATGATTCTACACAAAATTGAAGGCTAAATAAAGCTTACAGTTTTAGATATATAAAAAGCGACTGCCCTTGGGTAGTCGCTTTTGTATTCTGCAATATATAACTCTAAATAAGCATGTCTTTATACTTTTATATAAGTAGCAAGCTTTGCTTGTATGATTCCCAGTTCATCATTCAGAACTCCACTGTTAAGGCTTCCTGAAAACTCAACAAAATTTACACTCTTAATAAAGTTATCTTGAGTTTCGACATTTACCTCATACCAATTACAATTATTCGTCTCCCGACGAATTGGAATATTTATAGTATTATTAGGTATTGAATGATTAGACACTGTATGACTATCAAAACTGATACTTTTAGCTAAATACAATCCAACCCCCATCAAATCTAAAAGAGACCTACTTTCAATCCTAGAAAGATTGACTCTAACGCTCTCAAACCCTACATTCAATCTTTTAAGCAACACTAAAAGATGCGTAAAGGAATTGACAGATGATATCTTCACATCTTCACAGTCTATGATTTCATTATCAAAATTATGAATCAGCTTAAGTTTCATTCTAATTGAAAAATCAAAGGCTTCACCAATTCCTATAGCATCTAGTACCTTCTTGTTTAAACCACAATTATCAGATAGATATTCTATCACAAAATTGTATGAAATTTTCTGTAAGGAATATTCAAATGGTTTTCCAGATATAAACTTTGAGATATACCCATCAAAATCAGTTCCACTCCCATATAAGTGATGAAAAATCTTTTGAGCATTCTGAAAATCAAAAACAGTTATAATATGATCAAAATTAAATTTGTTATTACCGATACCATCCTCAATCTCATTTTGCAAAACAACATCCCTATCGATATGAGCAGTCAAGACATTAAGAATTCTAAATAGGTGAGCAGGATCAATTCTATCTAAATCATCAATAACTAAAATAACTTTCTTTCCCTTTTTCTGAATTGCTTTGATAATCCTTGTAATCAATTCAGAAATGGAATCATACTCCGCAACTCCTGTGTCATTTTCAAATTTTGAAAGATACTTTTCTATTAATTCACTTTTACTTGCTTTATAATCGCCCTTATCATCCTTATACTTCTTTAAATGCTTCAGAGTTTTCTGTATAATTTTGGCAGGAACTTTAACTGCTGGAACATCACTTAAAATATCAAGAACGATATCTGCTCCGTTATTAAACAGATAGTTTTGAGCATAAATACTTTCATCAAAGAAATCCTCATTCTCGACTAAATCATTAGCTAGAAGATGAATTAGAATATCCTTTTTAATCAACTCAAACACATCCTTATTATCAGTAACCTGATAATTGACGGGAAATATTCGAATAGCTACAAATTCATCTTTGTGTTCTTCAAAGAACTTATTCAAGAAATAAGTCTTACCATCGCCAAATTTTGCTGAGAAGATAATTCTCTCATTATAACTCAAGTGATGATAAAAATCTTGAAGTGGTTTATCGATCGGGATTTCCGTAATATCTGATTCTAGCGAAACAGTTTCAAGTAAAGCGAGGTCTTCAGTCATAGAGTTAAGTTTAAATATCTAATCAGATATAAGGAAGCTAAACTTAACAAAAAAAATCATCTTCATCAAAGCATAAATTAATAAGCTAATCATCGAACACTCCCCCTTATGGAAAGGGAGACGTTAGTTCTAAATTAGATTTGAATAATTCTTGCTTACATTTCTATTTTCCAAGCTCACATATGCATTTTCCATAACTACATCTCTATTTTCCGAGCTTACATATACATTTTCCATAGCTACATTTCTACTTTCCGAGCCCACATATGCATTTTCCTTAACTACATTTCAATTTTCCGAGATTACATATGTATTTTCCACACTTACATTTGCACTCCTTCCACCAAATCTAGCCACACCATTATAAATCATCAACCGATTAAGGCGCTTGACTGTATGTATGCACAGAAAACTGAGCTGATGGCAAATAATTCACTCCGAACCAACATACCAAAAGAATTACAAAAGCCAAGGCGAGAATCCAAAGTGAGGATTTAAATACGTTTGGCATGTGGTGGCGGCGATGAATATAGATCAAATAGCCCAACCAGGTGATAAGTGCCCAGGTTTCTTTTGGATCCCAAGTCCAGTAGTGCCCCCAGGCTTCTTTGGCCCATAGGGCTCCGAAAAGCAAGCCTAAGCTCAAGAAAGCAAAGCCCAGATAAACTAAGTTGTCAGCCATAAGCATGACTTTGCGATCAAGTGTTTTGTAATAATGCTGATACAAGCCACGAACAGCAACCAAAGAGGAGGCAGCCAAGAAGGCATAGGCAAAAATATACACAACTACATGCGGAACAAACCAAGGACTCTGAAGAGCTGGCATTAATGTTTTGGAAAAATTCTCAGGATGCATATAGTTAATTACGAGAAATAAGAGTGACAGTCCCAAACTATAAAATAGCATCCAGTTAAATCGCCATCGCAAATAAGTAATCATGCCAATAGCTGGAAGAAAGAAAGCATACCACAAACGAGTTTCACCTAATGTTCGTAATGGTGGACGCTCTAGACTCACCCATAAAAAGGCGATAAAAGCACCAATGCAAACTATGCCAAGAACAATAAATAAGCGTTTCAGTAATTCCTTTTTATAAAGGATAAGAGCCAATAACCACAGTAAACTGCTGCTAATTAAGACAAGTATAAAATTGGACCAAATCATGGCTTGTGATGTGTTGATGAGATAATGGGATGATGTGTTGATAACAAATAAAAAACGGCATCTTACTTTTACTCAGGGATGCTTTCCCGTCCTTTCCAGAACATATAAATAGCACCAATCATCATCATGAAAATACCAAGATAAACATAGGGTTGCCAAGGATCTCGAACAACTTCTAATATTGATTTATCGGAATAACGTCCCATTTTATCATCGTAACTCAATTGATATATCTTCCATCCGTTTACAGTAACAGGCTTGTTCACTTCGAGCGTTGCATCTTGCTTTTTACCATCTGGGGTGAAGAAAGTTACTTCAGATGAAAATCGCTTGGGTTCAGGCACAGTCATCACCAAAGAGAACTGATCATTAAGTTTGAGTGATTCATGGGGTCGATTAAAACTACCACATGATATCCATCCTCGCAATGTGTCATTTTGTGCTGATATAACTTGAACCTTTGCAGCTGGAGCAGCTCCAAAATCAGCCAATTTATAATATCGATCGCCTGCCCTTCCCGATGTCACATAAAATTCTTCGACTTGTATTTTCCAGTTTTGCAGATCACAGTGCAGATCTTTTTCTATCATGATCATGGATGGCTTCTGTGCTTCGTACAAAGAACCAGATTCATTTTCAATAATGGCTAACTTGGGGTTAAATTCATCTATCAAGAAATCCTTCAACTTGATGGCTAAAGGCATTTCGTATAATTTTTTATTTTCATCGTATGATTGCAATTCGATCTTGTTCTCATACACATCCATTTTCAATCGACGCAAATCGCCAGAGCCCAAACCACCAGCAAAAATCACAATCCATAAGCCCCAATGACTACATACAAAGCCCCAATTTTTTAGCTTAAAAGGGAAAGTCTTTCGCAAGCTCACAAAACCAAGAACAAGCAACAAAAGAAGATTGATCATTAAAAATGGATACGAACTGGTCATTTGATTTAATCCCAATCGCTGAAACAAGCCATTCTCACTACTTGGAATTTGTGGGAAAATACCCATAACAATAACTAAAACACTTAGTACTGAAACCAAACTAATCGTAAGAGGAATACTCGAAAGGAACGCATGAATCTTCGTCTTCCTGAAAAGGAAATGTGAAAGAACTAATAACGTAAAAAAACTGGCTCCTAAAATAAGGTTTAAAGGAAAGACAAGTGTCGAATGTGCTTTGGGTAATATAAATTCCAGAATGAATCCAACACATAAAATTCCAATTGAAATAATGAAGCTTTCAGCATATCCAAAGGGGTGCTGCCAGATGGGTTTCTTTATAGACATATTGCGTATATAGTTAGGCTTAGTAAGGTTCTTAACTCTTATTATGTGATGTATTATCCTCATATAATAAAAGACTTGAAAGTACGAATAATAATCTAAAACCAATCGCGTCCTAAACGATTAAAAGAGAGAATATCGGCTTATCTACATTCTCTTTTCCGAAGGGCATAAACAAATTAGGCCTCATCTTTTGGCATTCAATATTTTTATTGATTATTCAAAATATCATTTTTTGCTTTGTAAATATTGATATTGATCAAAAAATCGTTTATCAGGCTTTAACGGTATTGATATTGGGCAAAAAATCAATTTTTCATGCTTTGACGGTATTGATATTGAGCATAAAACCATTTTGTCAGGCTTTGACGGTATTGATATTGACCGAAAAATCATTTTGTCAGGCTTTAACGGTATTGATATTGGATGAAAAATCATTTTTTCGTGCTTTGCTAATAGTAGCACGGAGCAAAAAAACAATTTTCAGGCTTTGCTAATAGTAGCATTGAGTAAAAAACTAATTTTTCAAGCTTTGCTAATAGTAGCACGGAGCAAAAAAAAAAATGCCACCCTAAATGGGCAGCATTTTCATATTGAATATCTATCTAATATTACTTCTTAACCTGATATCCGCTTTCACGTTTTTCAGCTTTCTTCTTCCACTCAGGAAGTATGTTCTTCTTAAATTCTGCTTTCTCTGCTTCTAACTTCTCAATATCCAAGCCAATGAATTTTTGAGCTTTCGCTTTAGTTGTAATATCTGGATAAGCAACCTCTTCGTTGAACCCTTTGCTAGCAAAAATACGAGCCAATTGTAATCTAGCCTCTTGAGCGCGAACGATACCAGTTGATACGACACGACTAATTTCAGTTGGAGCATGGAATGATCCACCATGAGAAGCAGCAGCATAATCCCAACGCCATTGAGCATGACGAATCATCATTAGTACAGGCTTCATTTCAGTTTCAGTAGCTCCTAGATCCCAAGCCTTCTTAGCCTCAACGTGAGCACGAACTAAAAGTTCCTCAAGCTTATCGCGATTCCCGATAATCTGATCCTGACGGGTATAAACATTCTTGATCAACTTCTCAGTTTCCTCACGGTGACAAACCTGACATGAGTTAGCAACGTTGTTCAAAGGAGACTGGATATGATGATCCGTAAATTTCTGTCCACCTTCTGATTTGTATGGCATATGACAGTCAGCACAAGAAACACCACGATCAGCGTGAATACCTTTTAGGTAAACTTCATAACCAGGATGCTGAGCTTTCAACATAGGAGCCTTACTCAACTTATGAGTCCAATCTTTAAACTCAATCTCGTCGTAATACTCTTCCATAGCTTCAACGTCCATACCTTTATCCCAAGGTAGAGTCAGATAGTTAGCACCTTTTACTTTTTTCTTATCGAAATAGTACTCAACGTGACACTGAGCACATACTAAAGAACGCATCTCCTGGTGAGTTGCATCTTCGATATTTTTTCCTTGACGCTGGAAAGCCTCAATTAAAGCAGGACGAGTTACTCTCAAGTTCATGGTTTTGGCATCATGACAATCAGCACATCCAATTGGGTTCACAACTTCGTGTCCTTTACCCGCCCATTTTCCTTTATAGAATTCGGCAACACCAATTTCATTCATTAAACGAGGTACATCTGGCGATTTACATGTCCAACAAGTAGCTGGCATCGGCCCATCATTTTCTGTCTTGGGTCCACCTGTACGTAAGGTATTCTGTAAGTCTTCGATTGCATAGTAGTGACCACGACCTTGATTATAGTCTTTTGAGAAACCATAACCAGCCCAAAGCACAACCAAACGAGGGTCAACTTCCAACATGTCAATCATGGCATTACCATTGTACTTGCTGTTAAAGCTCGTATCGGCAGTATTATAATAAGTTTCAAATTCGCTAGGAAAATTTTCACCCCAAACCTCGTTGCGAGGCTCCCACTGATCATACTTAACCTGTGGTGTGTAAGCAAAAACAGATTCAGCTCTTCTTTCCATAATAGAAGAAGCTAAAATCCCCAACAAGACAACAACAATTAGAGAAGCTAAGAAAATAAGCCATCCCAATAAGGGTTTTCTATTTACTGATTCATTTATAGGCTTCATAGTTTATTTATTTAAGTTTTATTTGGTATCAGTTTCTTTTAAATATTCTTTCATCCAATCTGGAATTGGACTTGAAGGTACGGGCACCCGTGCGTTTGGAACACTCGAAAGGCTATTAACCCTTCCATGTGGTACTTCTCTATGACAATCCCAGCACACTCTATCTTGTGTATTATGTGTGTGTTGTGGAACTTGTGTTGCCAGTTTAGGATCGGTCAGCGTTTGGCTGTGACAGCGAATACAGTTATTGTGAACTACTTCGCGTCCTTCTTCCAAAATAAAGATGACTTCCGGCTCCATTCTTAAAGCAAACATCGTTGCATGTCTTAAACCGTCTTTTGCCTTAAAAAAGTACTTATTAAACACATTGTTGTGTGGTACGTGGCAATCATTACATGTGGCAACTTCGCGGTGCGAACTATGTTGATAGGTCGCATATTGCGGTGCCATAACATGACAGTTGACGCAAGTTTTTGGATCATCAGAAAGGTAAGAAAGTGCCTTAGATAAATAAAGCACATGAACACCTAACCCGACAAAAGCACCCAAAACAATCATCACCGGAAATCTCCATTTTGGTGGAGGGGTTAATAATTTGAATAGTTTTACCATTAGCTCTTAGATTGATTGTGACTGAAAATTTCTGATCCCTGACAAATGCCAAAGATCAGAAACATCAGGTATTATTTTAGAAAATTGGGTTTAAACACTAACATCATCCATCCCCAACTTGCTCCTTTTTCTGCGTCATTAATACCTTTAAGTACTTCCATTGAATCGGAAGCAAACATTTGAGAATAACCCATTTTAAAAGTCACTGACTTAGAATATTTATATCCAAAAGATAGATCTAATTCTGTTCCTAAGTAATTATCTTGTTTTTCGCCAGCAGCAATTAAATCAGCCTGTGTAGCAAAACGGTGTAAAGTTGCTCCAAAAGAAACCTTATCCTTAGAATAAGTACCGCCAATAAAAGCGTCAACTAATCCAACATTTCCTGTGTGATTACCAACATAGAAGTAGTCCATATGACCATTGAACTTATGGTTGGTTCCATAAAGAGGTGTGAATGACTTATTATCGAAATTTGAATTTTGCTCATTAGAATCTGTTCCTGATTGAATTTCAAAACCAATATTTCCCTTAAAGTTTGAACTCAAAGCGTAGTTAGCTCCTAAAGAAACCAAGTAAGCACTTAAATCACGATCAGAAGCATCTTTACCTGTTTGAAGATAAGCTGAACCTGTTAATCCTAGTTTATCTTTTTTGTAGTTCATATGTGTTCCTAAAGTCTGGCTATAGCGTGTTTCCAAATCCTCTTCACCAACTACAATCGATTTATTTTTTTGGATACCATTATTCAAGAATAATAAGCTAAAATTGAAATTGTCATATTTACGGTTATACCAGGCAAACTGCATACTTTTGTAATTAGTTTTGTACAATTGATCCTTCAAACCTTCCATATCATTATTGTAAGCCAAACCTATATGAAGTTGACCTTTATCGTCTGTTTTGAATTTCAATAAAGCCAAGTCATGGCTTCTTGCTTGCTGAGTCCAACCTACATCACCTAAAATTCGGTGATCATCATAAACCAATTCCTGACGACCTACTTTTAACGAAAAATTTTCAGTGAATAACATCTCACCCCAAGCTTCATGCAACATTAACTGGTTCTTATCAGACAGGTTTAGTTGCTTTACATCTCCCCATGTTCTCACATCTTGAAGAGATAAGCCAACTTTAAATTTAGCGTCTGTATAGTTTAAGTTTAAGCGAGTACGTTGTGAAGTAAACAACGCAGCATCTTGGTCTGAATTTAACAGGCTACCGTATCCATCACGGTACTCTGTACGAGGACGCATTTCGCCGGTAAATTTCAACTGTGCCATTATTGTATTCGGCAATAGCGATCCAATAAGGACTACAAGTAAAAACAGTAATTTTTTCATTTGATTATAATTTAGTTTTTAGTTTAACAACTGAAGATTCAACACGACATAATACAACTGGGTCGGAAGCATTTAGTTGAAAATTCAAAACATTATTTTCTTGAAATTTGTATTCTAATTAAGAATTTTGACTTGAATAAAAGTCTGATTCTTTGTCAAAACTTTAGTTTCTAATTTAGAAATAAAATTCAACAAACTGGAATTCAAGTTTGTAATACTTTTTAACATTTGCAATGTTACTGAGTATAAAGAAGTTTTTCAACAATAAAAGACTATTTAAACTTATTATATTTAAATATTAATACCTTTTTCTCTTTTTCTTTTTTTTTCTCATGTTGATTATCAATCATTTCTAAAAGATTAACTCTTACAATCCTTAAATAATTTATTCCCATTCTTAATAATTAAATTACCGCCTTGTGAACCAGATATTCTAAACTAGGTCTTTTTTACTCGAATTATCGTTTTCCTATAGTTCTATTTACATGGAAAATCTTATCTTCAAATCGATAATTTTTAAGATATTCTCATCTCAAATAAGCCTAATGCGCTCTATTACACCTACAACCGTATGAAAAAACTACTTAATTTTCTCTTCTCCATGCAAATGATGGGCACTTTGATTGCCATTTTTGCGATTTCTATTGCTGCTGCCACATTTATTGAAAATGATTTTGGCACCCAAGCTGCCAAGGCTGTTGTTTACAATGCAACTTGGTTCGAAATATTACTGTTTTTAATTACAGTAAACCTCGCAGCTAATATCTACAGGTATAAACTCCACAAAAAAGAAAAATGGGCTATGGGACTTTTTCATGTGGCTTTCATCGTTATTCTTTTGGGATCAGGAATTACTCGCTATGTAGGTTACGAAGGCAGTATGCATATCCGCGAAGGAAAAGCCACTAGTCAAATCACCAGTATCGATAGCTATGTAGATATAACGATTGAAGAAAATGGCAATAAAACAGAGGAGTCTATAAAATTCAACATGAGCGCATTGAGCAATGTTAGTCTTAATGAGAAACTATCGCTTAATGACAAGGACATTAAAGTCAGTCTTAAACATTATATTCCTAATGGATCAACTAGTCTGATTGAAGAAGCTGGTGGTATGCCTGTGATTACCTTTTCAGCAACTACAAAAAATCAAATGCAAGGGATGCAAACTTTCACTCTTGATTTCAATGACAGCAAAACTATTGGAGAGAATTTGTTAGCATTTGGAGAAGAAGAAACTGCACAAGCAACTAACTTTTCTTATACTGATAGTTTAAGAATGAAGAGCCCCTATCCTATTCAAGAAATAGATATGATGGGTAATGAAGGCATTCAGATGGAAAGCAATAAGTGGTACACTATTGGTCCTAGAAAATTATATGAAATTAATGGGGTACGTCTAATCATTAAGAACTTTTTCCCATCGGCTAAATACAAGTATGTAAATACTAAGGATAAAAAAGCGCCAACGGTTTTAGTTTTCGATGTTAAAAGTGGTAAGCAAGAAAAAGAGTTGATCGTAAAAGGTTTTAAAGATTATGTGGGAAAACCTGAGAAAACTCAAATTAACGGTTTAGACGTTACAGTATCTTATGGATCAAAGTATATCAGCTTACCTTTTGCGATTAAGTTGAATGATTTTCAACTCGTTCGCTATCCCGGTTCTAAAAGTCCATCTTCATTTGCAAGTGAAGTGACTTTGATTGACACTTTAAGCTCTATTAAGAAAGACTATCGCATTTATATGAATAACATCTTAAAACATCAGGGCTTTCGCTTTTACCAGTCGTCGTATGATACCGACGAAGGCGGAACAGTTTTATCTGTAAACCATGATCAATGGGGAATGATGGTCACTTACTTTGGCTATTTCTTAATGATTATAGGTATGGTTTGGTCACTAATCGCGTCTGGAACTCGATTTAAAACTTTGAGTAAGATGAAAAGTAAAAGTTTGAAAACAATTCTTGTTCTGATTCTTGCACTTAGTGGCAGTATCACAACATATGCTCAAGATAATAAAGCGATTAAAGTTCCTTTGGAGCAAGCCAAAAGTTTTGATAAACTCGTTATTCAAGATAATAAACCGATCGAAGTTCCTTTGGAGCAAGCCAAAAGTTTTGGTGAACTCGTTGTTCAAGACAAAACAGGTCGATTTGAACCGATCAATACCCTAGCTAGTGAAGTTATTCGTAAAATCAGTAAGAAGAGTCATATTAACGGACTTAATGCCGAACAAGTTTTTCTTGGAATGATCATCGACCCACAAAACTGGGAAGAAACACCACTTATTAAGGTTAGCAACCCTGACTTAATCAGAGAAATTGGTGGAAGTGGCAAATATGCAAGTTTTGCTAATTTCCTTGACGCTAGAGGCCAGTACAAACTTGGAAAGAAAGTACAAGATGCCTATTCTCGCAAGCCAGCTAATCGTACTTCTTACGACAAAGAAATTATCGCTGTAGACGAAAGAGTGAATGTTAGCTATATGATTTTTACTGGAGAGTTTTTAAAACTATTCCCAGATCCGAAGGATTCAAACCATGCTTGGTATCATCCTAAAGAACCGATTCAAGTTCAAGGTGAAGATTCTTTATTTATCAAGAAGTCGATATTGATGCTAAGCCAATCACTTAAATCACACGATTACGATTCGGCCGACATGTATATTAAGGGTATCAAGAAATACCAAAATGCATATGGTAAAGAAGTGATGCCATCAGCAACAAAGATTAAAACGGAGATTCTGTACAACAACATCAATATTTTCAAGAAACTATTCCCTTATTACCTTTTAATTGGATTCATATTGATTATTGCGTTGGTTGCGAAAATCATTACACCAAACATGTCTATCAAATGGCTGTTCCGAATTGCATTCGCGGTTCTTAGTGTTGCTTTTCTGATGCATACAATTGGTTTAGGAGCTCGTTGGTATATTGCTGGCCGTGCACCTTGGAGCAACGGATTCGAATCGATGACCTATGTGGCTTGGTCCTGTCTTCTTGCTGGATTCTTATTTACCCGAAAATCGAAGTTTGCACTAGCAGCAACTTCGATATTAGCAGGCCTAACCTTATTTGTTGCTCACTTATCTTGGATGAATCCTGAAATAACCAACTTGGTTCCTGTTTTGAAATCGTACTGGTTAACTATTCACGTAGCAATTATCACAGGTAGTTATGGTTTCCTTGCTTTGGCAGCTATTCTTGGAATGATAAGCCTTTCATTAATGATATTGAAAAACAAGAAAAATGAGGTCAGAATTGATAGTACTGTTGTTGAATTAAGTCGTATTAGTGAAATGACCATGATTATTGGGTTATACAGTTTAACTATTGGAACCATTTTAGGTGGTGTCTGGGCCAACGAATCATGGGGGCGTTATTGGGGCTGGGACCCAAAAGAAACTTGGGCTTTGGTAAGTGTGTTAGTCTATAGCTTTGTTCTTCATATGCGCTACATTCCTGGTTTAAAGTCAATCTTCACCTTCAATATTGCATCTGTGTGGGCCTATGGTTCTATCATCATGACTTACTTTGGGGTGAACTATTACCTCGCGGGACTTCACTCTTACGCACAAGGTGATCCTATTCCTGTTCCATCTTGGGTGTATTACACAGTTGGAATTCTAATTGTATTGAGTGTAGCAGCTTATTCCAATTATAGAAAATATGAATCTAAAGAGCATGAATAAATCTCTTTATTTAAAATAAATTCAGTCATAAAAAAAGTCATTCGATATTAAATCGAATGACTTTTTTATTAGAATATTTTTGCTTTGTCAGCTAGGCCAACATCTTATAAACTTCTTTGTCTCACGGCTTCGTATACCATAAGAGAGGCAGCTACAGACACATTCAGTGACTCAATAGCACCTAAAATTGGAATCTTCACTTGTTCATCAGCAAGACGTAATAAGCCATCATCAATACCCACATCCTCTGATCCCATAATAACAGCAGTTGCTAGAGTCAAGTCAGCTTCAGTATACATTTTATCACCCTTCTCGGTAGCTGCAACAATACGAATACCTTCTTGCTTAAAAGTACGAACTAAAGTCTTAAGGTTTTGTACACGACAAACAGGAATATTGTATAAGGCACCAGCTGATGTTTTAATCGCATCTGGGGTCACCTTAGCCGAATTTTTGAAAGGGATAATAATCGCCTGTACACCTGCACACTCAGCTGAACGAGCAATTGCACCAAAGTTTCTTACATCAGTAATCTGATCAAGAATCAAAATCAAAGGAATTTTCCCTCCAACCATAATCTCTGGCAATACATCCTCAATTTCTTGATAAGGAATAGGTGCAATAAGAGCAACAACACCTTGGTTATTTCTTTGATCCAATGCATCAATTTTCTCCTTAGGAACAAATTGATAAGGTACATCTTTCTCACGAACCAATTCGAAAAATTCATTGTACAATGGTCCAGCAAGACCGCTACGAATCAATACTTTCTCAATTTCCTTGTCGCTATTAATCGCTTCCATTGCTGCTCTAATCCCGAACAACATTTCTTGTCTTTGCTTTGCCATTTGTCTTCTTATTATTCTATTTTTCTGAGTGGACAAAGGTAATAGGTAAATCCCAATCATACAACTAAGTATATACATATCACTAAAATCATTATAATGATAGTTTTAAACCTACTATCAGCAAGTGACCAAGTCGTGAAAGATTCTCTCTTTATTTCATTAAATTTGCTCAAAATATTTTCACTCTATGCAAAACTCTTGGCTCGACAGTATCAATACAAATATTGATAATCAAATTGAACTACATATCTCTGTTAAAGATTATCGCTTCTATCAAATCGAAAAACTAAAACGAATTGCAACGATACTTGATGATGCTAAGCAAAAGAATTGCTTAGACTGCAAGCATGCTAAAATCGAATTGGAAAAGATTGTAGATGAACTAGACCGTCTGATTAATAAATCTGGCGTTAATAGAAGTGAGTACGAAAAAAGAGTTGAGAAGATAATCAAACACCTAAAAGATGCACATCAAATCTACCAAGCACATCATTTTACTTATACCTATTCTGGTATTTACACATTAGCTGGAGTTGTCCTTGGACTAGCATTAGGTTATGGAACATTCTACAGTTTCAACCCTCATCTTTTCTTCGCATGTGCTGGTATAGGCATGGTGATTGGAAATGTTCGTGGAGCTAAAAAAGATAAGCATCAATCCAAAATTGGGAGACAATTATAATACACTTATTGTCCACAAACTATATCTCCTTTTTGCTGATCATTCTATATTGAGTTATTAGATTTAAATTTCTTACTTTAGACAAATCATTCAATTTCAGACCAATATCCAACTGACTAGAACTTTCTGACTCAAGTTTAATTCGATTTTTAATTTTAAACTCAAAGCATGAAGAAATTTATTATCCCATTATTCTGCTGCTCAATAATGCTTTCCTGTTCAAACGAAAGAACAAAAATGAACTACCCGATTTCAAAAAAAGTCGATACGACTGATACTTATTTTAAAACAACTGTAGCCGACCCATACCGATGGCTAGAAGATGATAATTCTGACGAGACTAAAGCTTGGGTTGTAGAACAAAACAAAGTCACTGATGAATTCCTAGATGCAATCCCTTTTAAAGCAAAAATTAAAGAGCGCTTGACCGAGGTTTGGAATTACCCTAAAGTTGGCGTTCCATTTAAAAAGGGTGATTTATATTTCCATTATCGTAATGATGGCTTACAAAACCAAGCGGTTTTATACGTTCAGTCAAACTTAGAAGATGAAGCTCGAATTCTTCTCGATCCCAATAATCTATCTGAAGATGGAACGGTAGCTCTTGCAAGCATATCAGTTTCCAACGACAGTAAGTATTTAGCTTATTTAATAGCTCGTTCTGGTTCAGACTGGAACGAAGTATTCGTTAAAGATATTGCTACAGGCAAAAATGTTTCTGACCACTTGAAGTGGATTAAATTCTCAGGCGTTTCTTGGTATAAAGACGGTTTCTTCTATGCTGCTTACGATGCTCCAAAGGCAGGAACTGAACTATCAAATACAAATGAGTTCCACAAAGTTTATTACCACAAGCTAGGCAACAAACAATCCGAAGACGAGCTTATCTATCAGGATTCAAAATTTCCAAAACGACTATACGGTGTTTCGGTTACCGATGATGAGAAGTATTTAATTCTTTCGGCTATGTCGGCTTCTCATGGGAATGCTCTTTATTTTAAAGAAGTGGCTAAAAAAGAAGTTGACTTTAAAATGATTACTGACGAATTAACCTACGAGCACAACATTATTGATGATGTGAATGGAAGTCTATTAATGTATACCAATAACGGAGCACCAAAATACCGTTTCGTTTCTGTCGATGTGAACAATCCGTCGAAAGAGAATTGGAAAAACATCATTGCTGAAAAAGAGAATGTTCTAAGCAGTGTAAAACTTGCTGGTGGCAAATTAGTAGCTACCTATATGAAAGATGCCTACTCAAAAATCGAAATCCTAAATATGAATGGAAATTTCGATTATGAATTTGAACTACCAGGAATTGGTACTGCTGGAGATTTCTCAGGAAAGAAAGATGAGAAGACTGCCTTTTATAGTTTTGAGTCATTCACATCACCTGAAATTGCTTACAAATACAATTTCGAGACGAAGAAGTCTGAGATATTTTATCAACCAAAGATTAATTTTAATCCAGAAGACTTTATCACAGAGCAGAAGTTCTACACAAGTAAAGATGGCACCAAGGTTCCAATGTTCATCATCTATAAAAAAGGTGTAGAACTGGATAGTAATAATCCATGTTTATTATACGGATATGGCGGATTCAATGTCAGCCTAACGCCCTACTTTACACCTCGCCGATTGGTTTGGTTAGAAAATGGTGGTGTGTATGTAGTTGCGAACCTACGTGGGGGTGGTGAATTTGGTGAGGATTGGCATCAGGCTGGAACTAAACTGAACAAACAGAATGTATTTGACGACTGCATAACAGCTGCTGAATACCTAATCGAAAAGAAATATACCAATGCATCTAAACTTGCATTAAAAGGTGGTTCTAACGGCGGTTTACTCGTTGGAGCTGTAATTAATCAGCGCCCCGATCTTTTTAAAGTTGCTATTCCTGAAGTTGGAGTTATGGATATGCTCCGCTATCACAAATTCACAATTGGTTGGGCTTGGGCTGGCGATTACGGAACAAGTGAGGAAAGCGAAGAGATGTTCAATTATCTCTACAAATATTCACCTATTCACAATATAGCCGATAAAGATTACCCAGCTGTAATGGTTACAACTGCCGATCATGACGATAGAGTTGTGCCTGCTCATTCGTTCAAATACATGGCGACCCTGCAAGAGAAATATCAAGGGAATAATCCGGTTGTGATTAGGATTGAATCGAATGCAGGACACGGTGCTGGTATGCCAACATCGAAACAAATTGAAGAATACGCTGATATATGGTCATTCATTTTCTACAATATGGGTATCAATCCTAATATAAAATAAGCTTAGTTCTAAGAGTTTGAATTTACAAGAGCAGCTATTTTGATATTTTTATCAACAAGGGCTGCTCTTATTTTTAAAAAAGCTTATTATTTAAACTTCATTTTATATTTTTACGAGTCCAAATCAGAAACACATATTTAATGGATTATAATTTTATCGTCATCGAAGGAAATATAGGTGCCGGAAAAACCTCTTTATCAGACAAAATTGCTACAGATTTCAATGCGAAACTAATCTTAGAACAATTTGCAGATAACCCTTTCCTACCTAAGTTTTACGAAGAACCTGAGAAATACTCATTTCCTCTTGAAATGTCTTTTTTGGCTGATAGATACAATCAACTTAAAAACGAGTTAAGTGAACAAGATTTATTTAAATCGTTCACTATTGCTGATTATTACTTTATGAAGTCTTTGATTTTCTCGAAACAAACGCTTAAGGATGATGAGTATAAGTTGTACAGTCAGTTTTTCCACATCATTTATAACTCATTACCAAAACCAGACCTTTATGTCTACTTACATTCTGATGTAGACAAATTATTGGAAAACATAAAAAAGAGGGGACGAAACTACGAACAGGAAATTACGGCGGATTATTTATTGAAAATACAAAACAGTTATTTTTCTTTCTTTAAACAGCAACAAGATCTGAATTTCCTCGTTATAGACACCAATAACATTGATTTTATAGGAAATGATTCAGACTACAAGAAGGTCTGTGATGTGATCTTTAACAACAAACACGAGAAAGGTCTCAATAGAATCATAATCTAACAGATAAGCACTAAATATAAATCTACAATGCATTTTTTGATCAATTATTTTTTTGTAAATTTGTTAACGTATCCTTTTAATTTATTACAACAACATATTTAAGTTATTATCATGAAAAAAATCAAGCTTAATCACGTAGCGGCTATTCTATTAGCTGGTGCCTTACTTTCTGGTTGTGCCGGAATGAGTAAGATGAAAAAAGAAGCAAGTGACATTGATTACAATGTGACTCCTGAGATTCTTGAAACTCATGCAGCAAAAGTTGATGTTGAGGTTAGCGTAAGAATACCTGCTAACTATTTCAACAAGAATGTAACTTTAGTAGCAACTCCTGTATTGAAGTACGATGGTGGTGAAAAAGCTTTCGCTCCACAAACTTTACAAGGTGAAAAAGTTCAAGGAAATGCAACAGTAGTGCCTTACGCAACAGGTAAAACTATCACTTACAAAGGAACTATCGATTACGATAAGGCGATGCGTATTTCTGACCTTGAAGTTAGAATCACTGCTCAAAAAGGTGAAAAAACTTTAGATTTCGATCCTGTGAAAATTGCACAAGGTGTAAAAGCTACTGCGACTCTTGTTCAAAACAAGCCTGCTAACATTATTGGTAAGGATGTTTTCCAGAGAATTATCGCTGAAACTAAAGAAGCGGATCTTCACTATCTAATCAACAGCGCTAACGTTCGTTGGTCAGAAATGAAAAGTGAAGATATTAAGGCTTTAAGCGAGTACTTCAAAACTGTTGAAGGTAACGCTAAGAAAGAATACAAAGGAATTGAGGTTTCTGCTTATGCATCTCCAGATGGTAAGCAAGATTTCAATGAGAAATTAGCTGGTAAGCGTGAAGTTACTTCTTCAAAGTATGTGAAGAAATCAATGAAGAAAGCTAAACTTACTGATTACGCTAGCGAGGAATTCTTCAAGTCGAACATCACTCCTGAAGACTGGGATGGTTTCAAAAAATTAATGCAAGCTTCTAACATTAGAGATAAAGAGTTAATACTACGTGTTCTTTCAATGTACTCAGATCCTGAAGTACGTGAAAAAGAAATCAGGAATATTTCTGCTGCTTTCTCTGAAGTTAAAGAAGAGATTCTTCCTAAATTGAGAAGAGCTAAGTTTCTAGTTAAGGTTGACAACATTGGAAAATCTGACGAAGAAATTAAAAATTTCGCTAAGAACAACCCTGCTGAATTAAACGTAGAAGAAATGCTTTATGCAGCAACACTTACAAAAGTAGCTAGCGAGAAATTAGCAATCTACGAAACAGCTAAGAAGAAATTTGCTTCTGACTGGAGAGCTCATAACGATGCTGGTATGATTCTTTTCGGAATGGGAAAAATCGACGAAGCTAAAGCTAACTTTGATAAAGCTGATCAACTTTCTGCAAACAACGCAGTTGTTAAAAATAACTTAGGTGCTGTTGAATTAGTAAAAGGTAATGTTGCTGATGCTGAAGTATTATTCGGAGCTGCAACAGGTGCTGGTAACGAAGTAAACTACAACTTAGGTATTGTTGCTATTAAGAAAGCTCAGTATGACCTAGCAACTCAGCAGTTTGGTGAGTGCCACGCTGTAAACTCTGCTTTAGCTAACATCCTTGCTGGAAAATACACTGTTGCTCTTGAGAAATTGAACAAGAACACAAGTGACGACGCTATGGTTGATTACCTAAAAGCTATTGTTGGTGCAAGAACTAACAACGAAACCTTAATTTTCTCTAACTTGAAATCAGCTACTGCTAAGGATGCTTCTTTGAAAGCTTTCGCTAAGACAGATCTTGAATTCTATACAGTTTTTGAAAATGCTGAATTCAAAGCAATCGTTGAGTAATTAAACTCATCATTAATACATATAAAAAGCGGCTCTTTAAAGAGCCGCTTTTTTTCAGCTCCCAATCTAACACATTTCCTTCCTTTAATCAAACAAAGAGCCAATAGCCACCTAATATGAGTAATGGCTATATGGATATGAAGGATATTTTATATCTTAGTCCCCGCTGAAATTTCTCCATTTTGTAAACTATGATACTTTTAAATTAAAAGAAGTCGGTAAAGTAACCACTGGAAGAAGCATCATATTTTTTAATAATACTGAACACAACCACAATATGGAAATCACTATCCCTAAGAAACTAACTAATAACTTTCAGAGCTACCTATTCTTCACAGAATTACAAGCCTCTACAAAGCGATACATTCAGGACGAAATCATCTTCGATTTCAAAGAGACTAAACTCATCGAATCCAATCTGTTTGCTGTATTAGGAAGTCTTATTATGGATCTTGAAAGACGTAAGAATAAAGTGCGTTTAATTAATTTTCCAGACTCTATCCTCAACCTTTTCTATACGAAGAAGATGATTAAAGGTGGGATGAAAAAAGACGTTTGGAAAAGTCTTATTAAATGTCAATTTTTCAAAAGTGCAGACGAAGGTGAACTAACAGACTATCTAGAGAATAAAATATTCCCTGAGCGTCCTGATGTTGCCTTGAATCCACAATTGAAGATGGCGATTGAACTTTGTGTCGCAGAGATTTTCAGAAATGCATTTACGCACAGTAATCGTAAAGAGGTGTTTATCTCCCACTACGTATCGGTTCACAACAAGAAGCTCATCATCAGTATTGTTAGCAAAGGTGCAAACATGCAGAAATTGGCTACAAACGTACTTAAACAAGCTCAAAATGGCATGGGAGCCATTCAGTGGGCGGTTGATTCAGGAACAACATCAAAACCGTTCAAACACAATGGTATGGGCTTATTTACCATTCGTCAGTTTATAGAACAAAACGAAGGTAAAATTCAGATTATATCGGGTAATGGTGTATGGAAACAGGTGAAGCAGCGTAGATTCTCAAAGCTTACTCGCAAAGAGTATCCAGGTACTATCGTTACCCTTGAATTTAATGTATAGTCGTTAAAAATTTAATTTTCACGCAAAGCACGCAGAGAAGAATTACAAGAACGCAAAGACTTAACAACAGTAGATTATCTCTTTGCGACATCTGCGGTAAAACTTAGCACCCTTTGCGAGAGACACTTTTAGTATTTCAATTTCGAGAATAAATCCCAGAGGACAATACCACAACTTACTGAGATATTGAAAGAATGCTTGGTTCCAAACTGTGGGATTTCTATGCACGACTCCGAAGCATCAACAATAGACTGTTGTACCCCTTTTACCTCGTTACCAAATACAAAGGCATACTTTTTAGCTGAGTCAATTTGAAAATCAGGCAAAGAAACTGAGTTCTCAGCTTGCTCTATTGAATACACATCGAAACCTTTAGCCTTAAGATCGGCAACTGCATCTTCAGTTTTCTCGAAGTATTTCCAAGCCACAGAATCTTCAGCACCCAAGGCTGTTTTGTGCAAATCGCGATGTGGTGGTGTCGCAGTAATACCACACAAATAAATTGCCTCAACCAAAAGAGCATCAGAAGTACGAAAGACCGAACCAATATTGTTTAAGCTACGCACATTATCCAACACAATGATAAAAGGTGTTTTCTCTGCCGTTTTAAACTCATCGATACTTTTGCGATTCAGTTCGCTATTTTTCAACTTCCTCATGCTTATGATTTCTTTTAATGTTGGCGCGAATTTAATACTAAAAGCCTAGAATAAAAATTATAGAGGTCAAAGCAATTACAAGATCATGAACAAATGCCCAAGCCTCCACCAAATGCTTTTTCAAGCTTTGGGCAAATGCCCAAGC
>CAXBPC010000004.1:0-206416 GCA_963977525.1 uncultured Marinifilaceae bacterium | reverse complement strand
GAACTTTTATTAAATTTACCATTCAAGGCACACACACCGTGTATAATTAATTGCTGTTTTATCAGTAATTACAATGTTTGTAGTCCGCTTTGGGTTTGTAACAACTTGAAAGGGAAGCAGTCCGCAATCGGCAACATAACCATTGCGCAATCCCTTGAAAAAACATAAACAATATGAAAAAAAAGAACTGGAGAATAAGGGTCGGAATATTTTTGGTTATTTTCTGCATCCCATTTTTTCTTTTCATACCTATAATTCCATTCCTTGAAATGGAAGCTAAAACCAAAATTACACTCTCAACAATATCTCTAATTATTGGTGAAGTAATGTTTTGGGTTGGAGGAATATTGGTTGGCAAAGAACTTTTTAAAAAATACAAATCATACTTTAACCCTAAAAATTGGTTTAAAAAAGTAGATAAGAATAAGGAATCACAATGATATTTCTATGACAACAATAAAAATAGCATAAGATGAAAGATTGCTAATTAGATATACTAAATAGTAAATACGTTCGCTAACAGCTGGTCATAATGTATGCCTGGTTTATTGGCTTCGGTTGAATTCTGCTGTAATAAAGAAAATATAAATTAAAAATGGCGGCACGAATCATACCCACGGATCGTTAGCCACAAGCAAAACCAGAAATTATGAGAAAAATATTGATACTATTAATTGGAGTTTTGATTATATCTTGTAATCAAAGGAAAAAGGAAAATCAGAGAACAGATGTAAAATCAACAACTTTGATAGAAAAGTCCGAAAATTTTGATTGGTTATTAGGAAAATGGAAAAGGTTAGACGAGGTAGAAGGCAAAGAAACTTTTGAAAACTGGAAAAAGATTAAGGAAACGGAATATTCAGGAATTGGTTTTACGATGCAAAATGGAGACACAATAAAGCAAGAAAAAATTCGATTAATCAAAACGAGTGGAAAATGGAATTTAACTGTAAAAGTTCCCGAAGAATCTGAATCAATTACATTTAATGGAGTCAGTCATAATGAAAACGAATTTACTTGTGAAAATAATGAAATTGACTTTCCAAATAAGATAAAATACTGGAAGAACGAGAATAAAATTAATGCCACGGTTTCTGGAGGCGAAATGAAAATATCGTTTGAATTTGAAAAACTAGATAATTAAAGCCAGTTGCTAACAACTAACATAGTGAATTTGGCAGACAGTATTGAAAATGAAGATTGAAGCAATAACCAAACAAAATAGTAAACTGAAAGTTTGGAACTTTGAAATGCCTTTACAATCTAATTAGCTTAATATTATGAGATTACTATTGATAACTTTAATTTGTACTAGTATGAATCTATCTGCTCAATCAAATGTAAAATTCATTCAAAATGAAATTGATAAAACGCTTTGGAAAGTATTTCAACAAGCTTTCGAGAATTTAGATTCAGATGCTTTAAATCAAACTTACGCAGATGATATACTTCGTGTTACTCCCAATGGTATTGATACCGAAGACAATTTTAAACTTGGGAACACAGAACACTTCAAAGCTTTGAAAGCAAAAAATGCAAGTATCAAACTTGATTTTTGGCTTGACGATAGAAAGACAAATGCAACAACATCTTATGAAGTGGGTTTTTACAGAATTGCTACGACTATAAATGAGTCAACGACGTATAGCTATGGGCAATTTCATATTGTATTAAAAAATATGGGTGAGAAATGGCTTATTTCTCAAGATTGGGATACCACAACCATTAATGGAAACACAATCGGTAAAGAGGATTTTGAAAAGAAAGAACCTCTGAAATTCTAAATAACTGACTATAGAAAATGCCGGAAGCATAGGAATCATTTATCCTATACTTACGGCATTTGTCTCCAAAACTAATCTTTACTTAATCTAACTTCTTTTTTAATGCGTGCCTTATTAATTAGGGCATTCTTCTAAACTTTCAACATTTTGCTCTTGCCATAGCTTCATAGTAGCTTCCACATCTAATGCTTCTGCTAGTATCGAAATTGGATGCTGTACTTTATTTGTAGTCGACATTTCAACCTGCCACTTACAGGTCTCACAATCGGTCGTTACGTAATCTGCATTTGAATTTTCTATCTGTTCGAAAAGCGGTTTACCAACGCCTTGCGAGGTTTCATAGTTTTCCTTTTTAAATCCATATGTCCCTGCAATACCGCAGCATAGCGATTCAAGTTCCATAAAATCTATTCCTGGAATCATGCGCAAAAGCGAAGTTGAATAAATTGACCAACCCAACTTTTCCATATGACATGGTGTGTGATAGGCAATACGTTTCTTGTAATTCTTTTTGAAAACCAGTTTCAATTTCCCCGTATCAATTAAACGAAACAGGAAGCGTGTAGCCAATTCACTTTCGTTACGAATTTCGTCATTCTTTACCCCCAACAAATGCGGGTATTCATCGCGAATGGTGAATATACAAGTTGATGATGTCGATATCACTGGCATATTCTTATCAACGATAGATTTCTTAAAGGCTTCCACATTATGGCGTGCCTGCTTTGTAGCTTGTTTAATCAGTCCATTGGAAATTAAAGCCACACCACAACATTTTTCTTTTTCGAGAAGATGAACACCATAACCTGCAGCATTCATAATCTTGATTAAATCTTTACCTAGCTGAGGAAAGTTATAATTCACATAGCAGCCATGAAAATAGCTGACATGTTTTTTGAAATCGTTCTGCTTCTTTGCAGCATATCTGCTATACCAAGATTCAAATCTCAATCCAGCATACTCAGGGAATATTCGATGATGATCAATTTTTAGCACACTATCCATTATACGTCGGACAGGCTTTAGGGCAACTATAGGATTAACAATAGGTGCAAATGTGCTCGCCATAGTTCCTACAATATCAGTATTGGCCAAAATCATATCTCTAAACTTTGGCTTCTTTTTGCTGTGTTTAATTCGAGCCATCTGGATAATATCACCAATTTTTACGCCATGCGGACAAGCCACCTCACAACGTTTACAGTTGAGACACAACTTTAATGACTCATCGAAAAAACTTGGATCCTTTAAGCGTAACCGTTCCCCATCAGGGCCTGATTGCTTCGGTCCAGGAAAATCTGGATTGACTTCTAAAACAGGGCAATAGACGGTACAAATAGTACACTTCACACACTGCTCAAAATTATTATCGCTAATATTAAACGGCTCAAATATCTCCTTCTTCATCCTCCTCTTATTTTAAAATTTGCTCAGCTATATGCAACGAAGTCAATAAACTGATGCCCGCTCCACTACCTTCCTTAAGAGCATTAACTCCTCCCAATACAGATCCTGCTACAAATAAATTCTCTACTGGCTGTCCGTTCATCGTTGCTCGAAATTGGCTATCGGTTTTAACACCAAAATGCATATAAGGCTGATCGTTAAAAAACTTCTCGTCGCGCCATTCCGAACCATTCGTCTCACCATCTACATCTAAACCGAAGATAGGCTCATATACTTTGTCTCGAGTTGCCACAATCCCTTTACTATAGAAGCTTCCGCTTGCCAAAATAAATTGATCAGCTTCTAACTTGATATCGCCATGATTATGGGTTCGAATAGCCATGAGTCGATTATTCTCGAAAGTTCCTTCTTCAACATTATCACCTAAGAAATAAGTTCCTCCCAATTCCTGAAACCTCTTACGAAGCAATATCTGACTTCTGATACCTGGTACCGATGGTGGTATTGCAGGAAGTAAGACTGCAGGTTTGTTTATTTTTGCTTTAAGATCTGAGGCAACTTGCTTATTAAACAAGCCAAATACGGCTGGTAGAATCACCACTTCAAAACCTTCACTCAGCTCATTTGCCTTTTGAGCAAATTCATCAAGAGCATCTCCCTTATCAAACACTTTAGCAATGTTGGTTGAACGCATCTCACTCGGATTTTTACGAATTGCTTCAAATTGTTTCATGGCTAGATTTTTAATCTGCACATCAACATCAAGCTTTGCTAATCCATCCTTAATGAACAGAGTATGAAAATCCAAGAATCCACTAAAGTTTAGGATTAAGGCTTTCTTCCAAGGGAATGTCTCGTTTTGCTCAAAACGAGTAAAATCTTCAATAGTTAACCAAGTTGGTTTCATGATCCCCATCGGGGTTAGCACAAAATGATTTTGATTCGCCTGACCCGAAAATCTCAAGCCTGCACGATCCAAAAGTTGAGGTGCTTCATCAGCCAAACGGGCGATATTATCAAGCCCTACACGCTTATAAGGATGCGTATCTGCTAATATCTTCATCCCATCAAGTGGATTCTTAACTTCTTCTCCACCTATCTTACTTAGCAAATCGAAAGAACCAGAAAAGAAATGAATGGCACTCTGTCCCGATGAAACAATAGCACATTTTCGTCCCTGCTCTGCCAATTTAATGCCACAAGTGAGTCCACTCAACCCACCTCCTATTATAATATTATCGAACTTCATACTAATCCTAGCTTAATTGTTATCTGGTTTCAATCCGTAAATACCTTCATAAATCCAAGAGGTAAACTGAACCTCATTGATTGTCTCTCCCCATGCAATTGAAGACATGCCCTTCCATCGTTCCTGAAGGAAATTAGCCAAATCATCTTTTGCCTTGCCTGGCTCTTGCATAGACTCACATAGAAGTCCTGCTGCACGACAAGCACAGAGTTCACCCTGACATGTTCCCATCCCCACACGCGTACGACGACGTAGGTCGATAAGGTTATTAACATGTAATTCATTAATCGCATATTTCACTTCACCTATCGAAACACCTTCACATTCGCAAACCAATGAATCATCATTACTATCTCCATTAGAAGCTTTATGTGCCAAAGAACCATGACGGTCTTTCGCCGATTTTTGAGCAATACTCGAACCTGAATAAATCTTCTCAGTAGCATTCTCAAGAGACAAATCACTTTTTTCTGATCCAGGCAATGGCTTATCTGCTGTTTCACATTGCTTATCAACAGCGAGTTTTTTACATATTAAGTCGGTAGCCTCTTCAGCCATTAATCGGTAAGTCATTAGCTTACCACCCGTAATTGTGATAAAACCTGAAAGACCATCGCGTTCTTGATGATCGAGTAATACGATTCCACGACTAATGCTTCGTCCAGTAGGATCATCATCAGCCGCAACCAAAGGTCTTACCCCAGCGTATGCACGCAAAATACGAGTTGTAGCCAGAGATGGAGAAAGCTTCACGCCTTCGCGGATAAGAACATCCACATCTTCCTGAGAAACAAACATATTATCAATTTGGTCGTATGGAATGCGTTCTGATGTTGTTCCAATCAGGCAAATTGTGTCTCCGGGTACTAAAATATCAGCGTTAGCTGGTTTTCTACATCTATTAAGCACCATCTTGTTTACACGATGACCAAAAATCAATAAAGATCCCTTTGCCGGAAACATATTGATATTGACACCTGCAAGGCTTGCAACATGATGTCCCCAAATTCCGCAAGCGTTCACTATTATTTTACCGTAGTAACTTACTTTTTCTTTTTTTCGATGATTAAACAGCTCAACACCTATAGCTCTATCCTGTTCGCAAATCACATCTGTTACCTCATGTTGTGTTAAAAGCTCAGCACCATGAATCTTTGCATCCAATGCATTCGACATAGTCAAGCGGAAAGGATCAACCGATCCATCAGGAACCTTAACAGCACCAATCAAATTAGGGTTGACAGAAGGTTCAAGACGACGAGCAAAATCAGGATCGAGAATTTCAGTTCCGATACCTGCACTTTTGCAAGCATCTACAAACTGAGATTGAAAAGCCATATCATCGTCTGGAAGCGTAATAAATAAACCATTATTCTCTTCAACACAATGGTTTGCTATACGACGCAAAATCATATTCTCTTTGATACATTCCGAAGCTGATTCTGGATCAGTTACAGCATATCGAGCACCACTATGTAACAAACCATGATTACGCCCTGTTGCCCCTGTGGCAAAGTCATGACGCTCTACAAGCAAAACACTAAGTCCCCGCATCGCACAATCTCGTGCCGTTCCCGCACCAGTGGCACCGCCACCAATAATTATCACATCGTACTCTTTGGAATTGTTCTTGTTCATGATGAGTTTTAATTTTTTGATCTTTCACTATTCATTGCTGAATCTCACACAACAAATATATAAACTTATACATAGTATTGCATAGTACATTCTTTTTAGATGTATTCTATATTATAGAGTGATTATAATGGGTGCTTACCAAATCAGACTAAAGCATCAGTGAACATGGGAACTTGGTGGATTTTGAATTAAGCCACTAGAAAAGGATACTATCTCTTGAAAAATGCATTTCCTTAAGTGATAGTGATGAATTATCAGAAATTAAGAACGAAATTAAGCTGAATTTTAAGGTCGCGATAGATAAATCGTATAAGGGCTTTACATTTTACCTATGCCTAATATTTTGTTTATGATATTGATTTCATAAATTTGAAGGTCACCATAAAAATTAAAAATAGGTTCTTGCAAAAACAAAAAGCAATAGCCTAAAATAATAGATGGTAAAAGGCACGATAATAGTAGATTACAAAATCAAATAGATAAGTATTAGTAAGGCTCTAAAATAGGAATAAGCAAAAGAAAGATAGACATGACCAAAATAATAGAATCACTCTCCATACAAGAAGCTCAAAAATTGGTTTTACTATCGCAGAGAGTGCCACCAGCAAAGCAAATTGGTAATGCACTTAGTGCAACGCTATCAGCTATTGAACACCTTGGCTATATTCAGATTGATACCATTTCGGCCATTCAGCGTGCTCATCACCATACTTTATGGAATCGCAACCCTAGCTACCAAAACTCTCATCTCGATAAACTGGTTGCTGACAAGCAAGTTTTTGAATATTGGTCACACGCTGCTGCTTATCTGCCCATGCGAGATTATCGTTACAGCTTATTTCGAAAACAAGCCATCTTAGATGGAAAAGAAAATCATTGGTATAAACGTGATGATAAGCTGATGAAATCGGTACTTAAGCGCATAGCAGATGAAGGTCCTTTAATGGCTAAAGATTTTGATTTTAAGGGGAGGAAAGTTGGTGAGTGGAGAACCAAACCCACTAAGCAAGCCTTGGAGAATTTATATATGCAAGGTGACTTGATGATATCATCTCGGTATAATTTCCATAAGGTTTACGATCTAACTGAGAATGTCATTCCTAAAGTTATCGATACCACTTTGCCTAGTCAGGAAGAATATGTTCGTTTTCTAATATTGCGATACCTGCAGAGTAATGGTTTGGGACAAGCTTCTGAAATAGCTTATCTTCTGAAAAACACTAAACCTCTTGTGTTGACAAGCTTAAACGACATGCTTTCTAATGGGGAACTAGTACAAGTTGGAGTTGGTGAAAACAGCTACTACACTTTGCCAAATTCCTTGGAATTACTAAATAAACCTTTGTCTCGCTCAAAGCTTAAAATTCTCTCTCCATTTGATAATCTGCTTATTCAGCGAAAGCGAATGAAAGCCTTGTTCAATTATGATTATTTGATTGAGTGTTACCTACCTGAAGCAAAACGCCAGTATGGCTATTTCTCTTTACCCATTATTTGGGATGGAAAGCTAGTTGCACGAATGGACTGCAAGGCTGAGAGAAAAGTATCTCTCCTACACATTAATCATCTAGCTCTAGAACCAAGTCTCACAAAAACCGATGCTTTTTCTATAGCTCTAGCTAAAGAACTTGAAGCCTTTATGCAGTTTAATAATTGTAAGCAAGTCAAATTACACAGAACCACTCCTACCCTTTTCAAATCAGTCTTAGAAACTGCAATGGAAACATTAAGAAGAACCTGATACGAGTATTAATATTTAGAACCATATAAAATCTTTACTTTGAACTTAAATTCAACTTTCAATAACACAGACCAATTAATATGAGACGCAAAGAGAGAAATATCGAAGATCAGTCTATCATTCAGGACATTCTAAACACATCACATATTTGTCGAATTGGTCTTTCCGATACAGATTATCCTTATATCATACCGCTGAACTTTGGGTATCAGGACAATGCCCTGTATTTTCATTGCGCACCAGAAGGACGTAAAATTAATCTGATTAAGAAAAACAATAAGGTTTGCTTCGAAATTGAATCGGATTACCGACTTGTGACAGATGAAGTTTCTTGTAAATGGACTTCGGAGTATCGTTCTTTAATAGGTGTAGGCGAAATAGAAATCATGAATAATCATGAAGATAAGGTTAAAGGTCTCGATATTATCATGAAACAACATGGCAAAGCTGACAACCATTATCCACCAAAGATGCTGGATAAACTTCTTGTATTAAAGTTGAACATTAAAGAGCTCTCGGGTAAACAATCAGGAGTTTGGTAAAACTTTTCAAAGCAAGAATTTAATCAAGAGATATTTTTCAAAATTTAAGATTATCTTTCTAGGAATCAATAAGACATTAATCATCTAAAACTAAGATAGTACACAATATCAACTATAGACAAATTGAAGATGGCAAATCAAACTAAATTAAAGATTCATACAGGTAAATACTTTCCCAGACCATTTAATTTAATCGGATATATTGCAATTGTATTTGGAATCATAAAACTATTAGAATTTCACTTATTGGGATTACCATTAATTATAGTGGGTTCATATTTAAGCTTTAATCTTTCAGGATTTGAAATAGAAGATGGTCGCTTTAGAAATTTTTTCTATCTCCTAAATTTCAAAATAGGAAAATGGAAAACTTCAGACCTTCCTAATATTGCCATACTAAAAAGGCGATATTCAAGAAAAACTTATGGAGGAAGAACACCAGTAAGTGTAACAGAAAAAGCATTTGTTTATGATATTACGCTACTTTCCGAAACACAAGACGCACGTGTAAAATTACTGAGAGTTAATGATATTGATAAAGCAAAGATCATAGAGGATCAAATTGCCACCTTATTAGATTTAAATAAGATTGATTAAAATAAACATCAGCATGGAGGAATCTAAAGAAAAATATATCGCTCTATTACGAGGCATAAATGTAGGTGGCAAGCGCAAACTGCTTATGGCTGATTTGAAAGCTCTATTTTCAAAATTGGGTTTCTCAAATATCATTACCTATATCCAAAGTGGTAATGTGGTATTTGAATCAGATAAGGATGAAAAAAACATCAAATTGGCAAGCCAGATTGAAATAGCCATTCTTGATCATTTCAAACTTGATGTTCCAATAATGGTTAGGAAAGCTTCCGAATGGGAACAAATCATATCAGACAATCCTTTTCTTAATGATAAAGACATAGGCATAGAACGTCTACATCTGACTTTACTCGATGCTATTCCTGAGCAGGCTCAGATTGCTGAATTAAAACAAATAGTGTTGGATTCGGAGCAATTTGAAGTTATCGGACAAGAGGTTTTTCTTTGTTGTAAGGATAAATTCAGTAGTAAGAGCAAAATGACCAATACACTATTTGAAAAGAAATTCAAGTGCAAGTCTACTAGTCGCAATTGGAAAACGGTGATGAAGCTTTCGGAATTAAGTCAATAACTAATCAGTTAATTTACTTGCAATATTTTCACCCACAAACACAGAAGTTTCATAACCTTTACAAGTATTTTCAATAAGATCAGCAGCTAATTTCACTTTGCCTTTTTCGAAGAATAGCACCAAAGTAGAACCTCCAAAAGCAAAGTAGCCCTTCTCCTCGCCTTTCTCAACTTGAGAATTATACTGATAGGTTTGAATGATGCTTCCTACCATTGTAGCTCCAACTTCAGAAATTAAGATATCACCAAAGTCATCAGTTTTAAGCGTACTGTAGGTTCTATAATTTTGACAGAAAATTTCCAAACTCTTTTTTAATGCCATAGGCGAAACCGAAAAATAACGTCCTTTTATGTCTTTCGATTCTGAAATATGACCGCTTGCAGGAAAGTGAAAACGGTGGTAATCGGTTGGTGCCAAACGAGCAATAATCATTGATCCATCAGCGTATTTATTAGCTAGGTTCTTATTCTTAAGAAACGACTCAATCGTAAACTCAGATCCTTTTACAAAAAATGAAGAAACATCAGTAATAGACTGAAAAGCCAGCATTTTACCATCAGCAGGTGAAACAATTCCATTTCCTATAGGTCTTTTTTCTGCTTGTATTTTTCTAAAGAAAAAATCGTTGAAGTTTAAATAAGCTTTACTATCGGTAATCTTATAATTGGATAGGTCAATTTGATATTGTGTAATAAACTTATCAATCTTCTTTTTCGAAAAACGACTACTCATATACCAACCACCAAGCATGGTTAACATTTTTCGTTTAACAAGAGTATGAAGTGTTGCTTTACCAAGAGAAGAATTATAAAGCCATCTTAACATTCCTTCACTTGGAACGAATTCTTTAATTAGACTTCCACTCTTTCTTTCTATATATCGTATGGATCCCATAAATCTGATTTGATTGCAAATTTAATCCATTTAAAAAAATATCGAAGCTTCTTTTACATTTTCTATCATTTTTATTTCATTTTATATTGATTTCACCAGTATTACTAAAGGTTTTGTCCCTAAAACTAGAACAACATATCGAAACTTCTTAATACTAAAATACGTTTGAAGAAATGGGCAGAAGCCCTATCTTGTCAAAGAAAGTAGAAACAAGCTTTGATTTTAAAATTAGCAAGTATATAATTATGGAAAATACTCAGCCTGATGGCAGAAATAGAAAAGATATAAAAGTAGGATTAGAAGTTGAAATTGTTCAGAAGCAAGATCAACGAAGTGGCGATTTAACCGAAGGTGTTGTTAAGCGCATCTTAACAAAATCGCCCAAACACCCGCATGGCATTAAAGTTCAATTGGAAACTGGAGAAGTTGGGCGTGTAAAAAACGTTCTTGATGATGAATATTAAGACTTACAAAAAAGATCTTTACTATATTTAGTCTCGTTAGTGTGCAAACCACTCGTTTGTTCCTCATTTAGTATTGGAATCAAACTAACGCACACTCATGAATTCATTTATTAACCAAAACACACTAAAGTGGATATTGAAAGCATTTTTTACAACAACAAAAAGTGGATAGCCAACAAACTCAATAATAATCCTGATTATTTTAAGACTCTTGCAGAAGATCAGAGTCCCGAAATTTTATTCATTGGTTGTTCTGATAGTCGAGTAACTACAGGCGATTTAATGGGTATAGAACCTGGCGATATGTTTGTACATCGTAATATTGCCAATATGGTTTCCAATACCGATTTAAGTGCTATGTCGGTTATTAATTACGCTGTTAGTCAATTAAAAGTAAAGCATGTGATTATTTGCGGTCATTACAATTGCGGTGGTGTAAAAGCAGCCATGCAAGCTGAGGATATGGGAATTCTGAATCCATGGCTAAGAAATATTCGCGACGTTTACAGATTGCATAAAGATGAGCTCAATTCGATTAAAGACGAAGAGCAAAAGTATAACCGACTTGTAGAACTTAACGTTCAAGAACAATGTGTTAATCTAATTAAGACAGCTGAAGTTCAAAAAGCACTACGCAATAGGCATATTACGGTTCATGGTTGGGTTTTCGACATACATACTGGGTATATTATCGATATGAAAATCGATTTTAATAAGATACTAAAAGACATAATGGAGATTTACCGATTAGTTTAACTCAGTATCTAAAACTAAAGAAACCTTTACCTCCTATGAAACAACTACCTCTAATTCTGGCACTATTCTTTGCCATTTTCAGCTCACAAGCTCAAACAACTGATAATTATACTATCGTTATTCACGGCGGAGCTGGCACGATTCTAAAAAAGAATATGAGTTCTGAAAAAGAAGCTGCTTATCGTGCTAAACTAAATGAAGCCTTACAAGTAGGAGATTCAATCTTAAGAAATGGTGGTATTTGTTTGGATGCAGTAGAACAGGTTATTCATATCATGGAAAATTCTCCCCTATTCAATGCTGGGAAAGGTGCTGTTTTCACTCATGATGGCCACAATGAACTTGATGCTTCAATCATGAATGGATCTGACCTAAATGCAGGAGCTATAGCTGGCGTTCGCGACATTCGCAATCCGATTAGTGCTGCTCGAATAGTGATGGAGAAATCAGATCACGTGATGCTTTCAGGCATAGGTGCATCGACTTTCGCTAAAGAACAAGGTCTTGAAATTGTCGACCCATCCTATTTCTACACTCAAAAAAGATGGGAATCTTTGAAAAAACTGCAAGATAAAAAGCGTAAACCAACACAGAATGATAAACATGGAACAGTAGGTTGTGTTGTATTAGATAGCTACGGCAACTTAGCTGCTGGAACTTCAACTGGTGGCATGACAAACAAAAAATATGGTCGAATTGGAGACTCACCTGTTATTGGTGCCGGAACTTATGCCAATAATAAGACTTGTGCCGTCTCTTGCACTGGGCATGGTGAGTATTATATCCGCTTGGCATTCGCACGAGATATTTCTGCGCAAATGGAATATCTTAACAAGACAGTGACTGAAGCCTGTGAATCTGAAATAAAAAAATTGACAGATTTAAAAGGAACAGGCGGTGTTATTGCAGTCGATAAAGCAGGGAATGTTTCTATGGAATTCAATACTGCAGGCATGTACAGAGGCTATATCAAATCGAATGGCGATTCTTATATCGGAATTTACTTCGGTAATTAATAAAAGAGAAATTCTTTCAGAAGGCTTGCCAACTAAGGTAATCCTTTTTTATGTCCTCTAATCTGGTATTGCAACAGATTTTAACCATCTGGTTAAATAAAATCAATTATAATTTGCAACTAAAAAATAAAGCTCTACATTTGCATTAACCAAACGGTTAAACCGTATGGTTAATTTTTTGAATGCAATTTAACCACTTGGTTAAAAATGGAAATTATGGAGAAGAAATTAGTTGAAACTCAAGAAAATATCCTTGCTGCTGCAAGAACAATTTTTGCACAAAAAGGATTAGCTGGTGCTAGAATGCAAGAAATTGCAGATAATGCAGGAATAAATAAGGCCTTATTGCATTATTACTATAAAAACAAGGAAAAATTATTCGAACAGGTTTTTGAAGAAGCTTTCAAAAAAATTATTCGTCCTCTTGCTTCATTCCTTGCAGATGATTCAGAGCTATTTCAGAAAATTCGTAATATCTGCCATCTCTATCACAGTATGTTACTTGAATATCCTTTCATCCCTAACTTCGTAATGAATGAAGTAAATACTGACCCTAGTCGAATTTTAAACCTTATTCAAATAGAAGGTGTCGTCGAGGGCAAGAAAAAAACTTTGGGGCAAATTCAGGAAGCAGTAAAGATAGGTAAAATAAGGCCTATAGATCCAAGAGAATTAATTTTGAATATTATCAGCCTATCAATTTTTCCATTTGCGAGCCGACCGATTACACAAGAACTCCTATATAAAGATTCTGATATAAATGACGTTCTAAAGGCTAGAGCAGATCGCGTTGCTGATTTCGTAATTCAATCCATAAAAATATAATCTTCAGATATGACAATTATAAGAAATAGTAAATACATTTTTTTACTGATAATCTTTTTTAAGATTCAAATAGGATGGGCTCAGGATATAGTCCTAAGTTTGGAAGAATGCCAAATAGAAGTGCAGAAAAACTTTCCTTTAATGAAGGGGAAGACACTATTAAATCAATCCTCACGATTAAATATTGAGAATTTAAAAGTCGCTAATTTACCACGCCTGTATGCCAATGGTCAAGTTAGCTACCAATCGGATGTCACTGGGTTTTCATTTCAAGGACTAGAAACACCCAAAGCTTCTAAAGACCGATATGCTCTTAATCTTGACGTAGAGCAATTGATTTATGATGGTGGAAAAACAAAGCATAGAATTGATGTTGAAAAGAAGTCTTCTAATGTTGAGATTCAAAACCTTGAGATTCAAATGTATCAACTTCGCGAAAGAGTTAATACAGCCTATTTTAGTATTCAATTGGTGAGAAAGAACAAAGAAGTCCTTTTAGATAAGCAAAAAACCATTTCGAAACGCATCAAACAAGTTAAGTCCTCTGTTAATAATGGGCTAATTTTGCCTGCCAATTTAAAGATATTGGAATCGGAGCTGCTTTTAATCCAACAACAGTTTATAGAATTGAATGCTTACGAAATGAGCTCATTCAATGTGATTTCACAATTAATTGGACGTCAAGTCGATATTAAAACTAAGCTTAAAGAATATTCTATAAATGAGAATTTAACACCTCAAATTAAGGTAGATTCCAAAAACAGACCTGAGTATAAATGGTATGCCAGTCAGCAATCCTTACTTGATTCACAAAACGAGCTATTGAAAAAAGACAGATCTCCTATTATCACTGGTTTTGGTCAAGTAGGCTACGGTAACCCTAGCTACAATCAGTTGAAAGATAAGTTTGATACTTACTATATGCTAGGTGCTAAAATATCCTGGAATATATTCGATTGGAAATCGAACTACCGAAAGCAAAAAGCCATAACTATTCAGAAAGACTTGGTTACAAGTAAGGAGTTAAGTTTCACGCAGAATCAGCTTATCGAACTCGGAAAAGAATCCAACGAGATTAATAAATTTGAAATCCTATTGGATCAAGATTCTGCCATAATAGGCTTGCATGAGGAAATCAGCAAAAGCTCAGCATCTCAACTGGACAACGGCGTAATTACATCGAGTGATTATCTGGAAGATTTGAACAAGGAAATTCAAGCCAAATTAAATAAAGAATATCACAGCATACAGTTACAGCAATCGCTTGCTGAGTACAAAAGAATTCAAGGTATATAGAAAGTACTAAATATTAGAAAAATGAAAAAAACGACAATAATAGGAATCAGTTTAGCTTTAGTATTCCTTGCAAGTGCATGTAAGCAGGATGCTAATGAATCGGATGCTTACGGTAATTTTGAAGTAACCGAATATATGATCTCGGCTGAGAATTCAGGAAAAATTCTAGATCTTAAAATAGAAGAAGGTGATGTGTTTACACATGCCAAGCAGGTAGGAATAATAGATACGACTCAATTGTTTTTGCAAAGAGAACAGCTTAAAGCACAAAAAAGCTCTGTAGCATCAGGTATTAAAAACATTCTATCACGCATCGCAGTTTATCAGGAGCAAATTTCTATCCTTAATAAGGATAAAGAAAGAATCGATCAGATGTTTGCAGATGGCGCAGCTACTAGCAAACAGGTTGATGATGTTAATGGAGGCATACAAGTTGCTAATAAACAAATTCAGTCGGTTAAAACTGAGAATGCAAAGGTGTTTGCTGAATTGGAAAATATAAATAGAAAAATTGATGCTTTAAATGACCTTATTCAGAAAAGCAAAATCATCGTTCCACAAGCCGCTACTGTTCTAGAGAAATATCGAGAACCATACGAGATGGTGAACACTGGTACTCCCCTATTCAAATTGGCTGATTTAAGAACACTCGATTTAAGAGTTTACATCAGTGGCGATCAAATCTCATCTATTAAAATTGGTCAGACAGTGGATGTCTTGATCGATAAGAATGAAGTAGAAAATCACACTCTTAAAGGAAAAGTAATTTGGGTTTCTTCTCAATCAGAGTTTACGCCTAAAATTATTCAAACCAAAAAGGAAAGAGTGAAATTGGTGTATGCGGTTAAAGTAAAAGTTGCTAACGATGGTCGTCTGAAAATTGGGATGCCAGGTGAAATCAGATTCTAGAAAGCTATGAATGCAAGTATACGCATAGATAATATATCTAAAAGTTATGGGGAAGTCCAGGCTCTCAAAAATATCAACTTAGATATTAAGTCGGGAGAACTGTTTGGGCTGATTGGTCCAGATGGTGCTGGTAAAACAACCCTTTTCCGATTACTAGCAACCTTATTATTACCAGATGAAGGTTCTGCAAAACTGTGCGAAATAGACAGCGTATCGGAATACAAGAAAATCAGAAGCTTTCTGGGTTATATGCCAGGTAAATTTTCACTTTATCAAGATTTAAGTGTGATTGAAAACCTAAACTTCTTTGCTACTGTTTTCAATACTCGTATCGAGGATAATATGGATATGATTCGAGACATATGGGTACAGATTGAACCTTTCAAAGATCGTTTGGCAGGGCAACTATCAGGTGGAATGAAACAAAAGCTGGCTCTTTGTTGTGCTTTAATTCACCAGCCAAAAATCCTATTACTCGATGAACCGACTACGGGTGTCGATTCAGTTTCAAGATCGGAGTTTTGGCAAATGCTGAAAGGCTTAAAAGAAAGAGGCATCACAATTGTAGTTGCAACTCCATATATGGACGAAGCTAATTTGTGTGATCGCGTTGCCTTAATTCAAGATGGTGAGGTTTTACAGGTTAATACGCCCGATGAGATTGTAGAGCAATTCGAAAAAGAATTGTATGCTGTAAAGAGTAAGGACAATTATCAGACATTGCTCGACCTAAGAGAATTCAAGTTTACCCATTCGGTTTTCCTTTTCGGACAAAGTTTACACTACACCGATATACAAAATGAATCATCGGTAAATGAACTTAAGACTTACTTGGAAAACAAAGGAAGGTTAGGCATTGTAATCGAAAAAATAAAGCCGAGTATCGAAGATTGTTTTATGGCATTAAGCTCAAAATCAGTAGAATATGAATAGCAAACAAAAGGTGATCCGTGTTAAAAACATGTACAAAAAGTTCGGAGAGTTTACCGCAAATAGCGATTTATCATTCGAAGTTGAAGCTGGTGAAATCTTTGGTTTCTTAGGAGCTAATGGTGCAGGCAAAACAACGGCTATTAAAATACTTTGTGGCTTATCTTATCCAACTTCTGGTGAAATCAGTGTAGCAGGATTTGATGTTTATTCTGAACGAGAATCAGTCAAAAGGAATATCGGTTATATGAGTCAGAAATTCTCTCTCTATGAGGACTTAACTGTCTTTGAGAACATTCGTTTCTATGGCGGAATTTATGGTTTGTCTAAATCTGAAATCAATTCTAAAGCAGACGATCTACTGAAGAAACTTGATTTGGAACATGCAAGAGATAAAAGAATTAGCGCTTTGCCTTTGGGATGGAAACAAAAGTTAGCATTCTCAGTTGCCATTTTTCACGATCCAAAAATTGTATTTCTCGATGAGCCAACCGGTGGTGTCGATCCCGTAACCCGAAGACAGTTTTGGGATTTAATTTACGATGCTGCACGAGCAGGAATTACAGTTTTTGTAACAACACACTATATGGACGAGGCAGAATACTGCGATCGCGTATCCATAATGGTAGATGGAAAGATTGAGGCTCTAGATACGCCTGAAAATCTGAAAAAGCAGTTTAATGCTGAAGATATGGACCAGGTATTTTTGAGTTTGGCGAGAACAGCGACAAACATAGAATAAGATTTAAAATAAGACGAAATGAATCGATTTATCGGATTTTTAAAAAAAGAATTCTATCATATCTTTCGAGATAAGAGGTCAATGCTTATTCTATTTGGGATGCCAATTGTTCAGATTATGCTTTTTGGCTATGTGATTTCAACGGATCTTAAGGATATTAAAATGGGGGTTTTAGATCACTCTAAGGATGAATATTCAGGAGAAATCATTAATAAAATAACTTCATCTGGTTACTTTAAACTAACTGAAAATCTCAAGTCAGTAGAGGAAGCTGATGCAATTTTCAGGAAAGGAGATGTGAAATTAATTTTAGTTTTTGAATCCGATTTTGGCAAAAAACTTATTAAAAACACAAGAGCCAATATTCAAATTTTAACCGATGCTACAGATCCAAACATAGCGAATTTAGAAGTGAATTATTTGCAGGGAATTCTTCAGAATTACAATGTCGAAATTAATAGTGGTAAAAAAGCACCCTTTTTAATTCAGTCTAAAACACGAATGTACTTCAATTCCAATTTGGAAAGTGTTTTCATGTTCATTCCAGGCATAATGGCAACCATACTCATGTTAGTTTCAGCCATGATGACTTCAATTTCTATTGCTCGCGAAAAAGAATTGGGCACTATGGAAGTACTACTGGTCTCACCCTTAAATCCCTTGCAAATCATTTTAGGTAAGGTAACGCCCTATCTAGTTTTATCATTCATCAATGCATTGGTCATTATTGGTATGGGTTATTTCATATTTGGTGTTCCAATTTTGGGCAGCTTTACCCTGTTAATGGCTGAGACTATTCTTTTTATCTTTCTGGCTTTATCCATCGGTATTTTCATATCTACTGTGGCAAAAAGCCAACAAGTTGCCATGATGCTTTCAATGTTTGCCTTAATGCTGCCTACCATTATACTTTCTGGATTTATTTTTCCAATTAGAAACATGCCATTACCCTTACAAATCATAAGTAATTTAATTCCACCAAAATGGTTTATCGTGATTTTGAAAAACATTATGCTAAAAGGTGTCGGCTTTGAATATGTATGGAAGGAAACCTTGATTCTAATTGCCATGACAATAGGTTTCATTGGGCTTAGTTTAAAGAAGTTTAAAACAAGGTTAGAGTAATATCGAAAAGGAATAATTATGCGAATATTAAAATATTTATTACAAAAAGAGTTCTTACAGATTTTCCGTAACAAGAGCATGTTACCAATCATATTTGCAATGCCAATATTACAGCTTTGCATTCTGTCATTTGCGGCAACCTACGATATGAAAAATACAAATCTGTATATTGTCGATAAAGATCTTTCCAGTCAATCTAGAGAGTTGATATCGAAGTTTAATGGATCTCCATTTTTCACAGTCAAAGAGATTGGATTTTCAGAGGAAGAAGCAGAAAAGGAAATATTTAGAGACAATATCGATGCGATTCTTGTCTTTAATGAAGATTTCGGAAAATCGGTTGATTTAAAAACTCACGCATCCATTCAGATCCTAGTAAATGCCATAAATGCCAGCTCGGCAGGTTTATACAATGCTTATATCAATTCTGTTATACAGGATTACAATGAAGATATAAAACCGAATTTTGCAGAACTAAGTCAGGACAATCAACAGAATATTGTAAGATCAACCTATTCTCATCAGTTTAATCCTGAGATGAAGTATATACCTTACATGCTACCAGGACTCCTTGTCTTATTGGTTACTGTAATAAGTTTATTTTTATCAGCCATGAATGTGGTGCGGGAAAAAGAGATTGGAACCATAGAACAAATCAATGTAACGCCTATTAAAAAATCACAATTCTTGCTAGCAAAGTTAATCCCCTTTCTAGTCATCGGATTTTTCGAATTGGGAGTTGGTCTCTTGGTTGCAACATTTGGATTTAAGATTCCATTCTTAGGTTCCGTTTGGTTAATTTACCTTGTCGCGTTTGTGTATCTAATCGCAATTCTGGGCTTTGGTTTACTCATTTCAACACAAACCGATACGCAACAACAAGCTATGTTTATTGCTTGGTTTTTCATGGTGATTTTCTTACTAATGAGTGGTCTATTTACGCCGGTTGAAAGTATGCCAGAATGGGGTCAAAAGCTAAATATTCTCAACCCCATTGCTTATTTTATTAAGATTATCAGAATGATCATGCTAAAAGGATCAGGACTTTTCGATATCCTTAAAGAACTAGCCATATTAAGCATCTTTGCTATATCTGCAGTTACATTTGCTGTCAGTATGCACCGAAAGGTTGCTTAAGCTCATTTATAAAACAATAAAAAGACAATAAGTATACTCTTTCCATGTTATTGCATTAGAGAAACAGAAAGGTCAACTCTTTCTATTTCTCTAATCATGCACCGAAAACCAATTTATGCTTAAACAACTTCTCTTCATTATCCTGATAGGTTTCACTATTGCTTCATGTTCTACTAAGAGACATACAACTAAGCAAAATACAACCAAACACAAGCCTCAATTAAGAACAGAAAAAGTTGAACCCAAAAAGCAACAAAAGAAGGTCAGTAGAAAGCATAAGCTTGAGGTACACTATAAGAAATACAAGGCTGTTCCCTATAAATATGGTGGTACGAGCATGAAAGGATTCGACTGTTCAGGCTTTGTTCAATTCACTTACAAGCATCTTTTCAAGGTCAACTTACCTCGAACAACTGGCCTTATGCTAAGAGAGGGTGTTCCAGTTTCTAAAAGTAAGCTTCGAATTGGAGATTTGGTCTTATTTAAAACATCAAAACGATATCGTCACGTTGGCATTTTTATGGGTAATAACCTATTTATGCATGTTTCAACAAAGAAAGGCCTTATGAAATCGAATTTGAATAATCCTTATTGGCTAAAACGTTACCTCGCATCAAGGAGAATTTTCTAATCCATAAAGCACATATAATTCACAAAAAAACTAATCCCTTTTCTGATGAATTATCTGTGAACATGGAGAGATGATTCCTCACTCCGTTCGTCATTAATATATTACGAACTCCAAAATGGGTTCTCATCCCAAAAATCTTGTATAAAAAAAGAGAATCTCCCAAGTAATATGGAAGATTCTCTTTTTTATATGTGAACATGGAGGGATTCGAACCCCCAACCTCCTCGGCCGTAACGAGGTGCACTATCCAGTTATGCTACACGTCCATTATATTTTTTTTGAATCAGATTAATGGAAATTTTCTGATATAATTTACACAAATCATTTTTGCATAAATGTAAAAGTGAACATGGAGGGATTCGAACCCCCAACCTCCTCGGCCGTAACGAGGTGCACTATCCAGTTATGCTACACGTCCATTATGTTTTTTTGAATCAGAATTACGGATTATCTTCTGATTCATTTTATACAAATCGTTATTTGTATAAGCTCTTATTGTGAACATGGAAGGATGATTCCTCACTTCGTTCGTCATTAATATATTACGAACCCTTTTGGATTCTCACCCTCTTAAGTTTTCAAAACGTCATTCATTTAATGAAATCAATTTGCTTCTTAATTCGAGTTTCTGTGAACATGGAGGGATTCGAACCCCCAACCTCCTCGGCCGTAACGAGGTGCACTATCCAGTTATGCTACACGTCCTTTTCTTAATTGCGATGCAAATATAAGGCTTTTTTTTCTAACACTGCAAGCATTTTTACTTCAAAAAAGCACACAAAGCCCTTTATTCATTATACAAAGCTGAATCTAAACAGTATACAAATTGAAAAAAACAGCAAGCCTTAAGAATTCTATCCATTTAAGCTTAATTTTTATTAAAACATCGTCTTGCAAAATTGTTCTGAAGCTAAAAAAGCCTAATTTTAATATTTAGAACAAAATTCTCTATTGTTAAATCAACTTTGTAAATATAAAAATACTGAAATGAAGAAATTCTTTAAAATTTTTGGTGGCGTAATTCTAGTCCTTATACTACTATTAGCTCTACTTCCCTACCTTTTCAAGGATCAAATAATGGATCGAGTAAAAGTAGAAATGGATAAAGCTGTTGATGCAAAAATTGAGATTGCAGATGTTAGCTTATCTATGTTCAAAAGTTTCCCAAAGCTATTTGTTGAAATACAAGGTATTTCTGTTGTAGGTAAAGGTGATTTTTCAAATGATACTTTAGCCTATGTAGGTAGTTTATATACAGCTGTTGATTTAGGTTCTGCAATTTCGGGCGAACAGCTTAATGTTGGGGTAATCGTTTTAGCAAAAACAAAAGTTAATGCCTTAGTTTTAGAATCAGGAAAAGCCAATTGGAATATTTCTAAATCAACTACTGAAGAAGAAGTTGTTGTGGAAGAAAGCACTGAAGCATCCGACTTTAAAGTTATATTCGAAGAAGTACGCGTTGAAGATTTCGCTTTGGAATATCATGATGCTACTCTAAAAGCAAACTTAGTTCTTGCTGATCTAGACTTAAACCTAAATGGTGATTTCTCAGCTAAAGAAACCAACTTAAACGTTAATTCGACAGCTACAGGTATCACTTTCGATTACGAAGGTATCAAATACCTTAATAACGCTAATCTAGGTTTAGAGGCTGCTTTAGGCGCCGATTTAGAGAATATGGTTTTCAACTTTAAAGAAAACAAATTGACTCTAAACGATCTAGAATTTGGCATGATGGGTAATTTTGCCATGCTGAAAGATGCATATGGCTTGGACATCAAACTAGATGCCAAAAAGACCGATTTCAAATCTTTATTATCTATGATTCCAGAAGCATTCATGAAAGATATTAAAGGCCTAGAGACATCAGGAAATCTAGTTTTGAGTGCTTTTGTTAAAGGGGAATACAGAGAAGATCATATGCCAGCTTTTGGTGCCAAGCTAAAAGTGGCTGATGCCAATATCAAATACCCTGATCTACCAGAGACAATCAACAATATTAATATTGATGCTGAAGTAAACCACCCTGGTGGCGATTTAGATGCTCTTGTTACTGATGTGAATGCATTCCACTTTGAGGTTGCTAACAACCCGATTGATGCTGAGATTCATATTAAAACACCAATGAGCGATCCTGAGATTAGCGGTCTTTGTAAAGGAGTTATTGACTTCGCCAAGATTCGCCACGCCATTCCAATGGATAGTATTAAGATTGCAGGTATCGTAACTTCAGATATCAGTTTCAAAGGTCGTCTATCGGCTATTGAGAAAGAAGAGTATCAAAAATTCATGGCAAAAGGTGACCTTAAGCTTAAAAACTTTGAATTCACAACGCCTGACTTCCCTCAAGGAATTCGTATCCTTAGTTCTGTATTGAGTTTTACACCAAAATACATCAGTTTAAATTCTTTTAATTCTCTTATTGGAAAATCAGATGTTCAACTTAAAGGTAGATTGGAAAACTATATTCCTTATGCTTTAAAAGGAAAAACACTTAAGGGAAATTTCAACATGAATTCAAGAAACTTCGACTTGAATGAATTCATGACCGAAGAAGAATCAACAGCTGTTGAAAGTGATACCATTCCAATGTCTGTGGTTCCAGTTCCTGCTGATCTAGATATCAAGTTTGTTGCTAACATGCAAAAAATCAAATTTGATAAGATGATGATTGAAGATGTGAAGGGTTTAATCGTTGTAAAGAATTCGGTTGCAAAACTGACTAACCTTTCAATGAATATGCTAAAAGGTCAAATGACCATGAATGGTTCATATAGCACTAAGGATATCAAAAAGCCTAATTTCGACTTTGGTTTAGATGTTAATAATTTCGACATCAAATCGACTTACGAATCATTAAGTATGGTTAAAAAGATGATTCCTATGGCATTAAACTGCGAAGGAAAAGTATCTTCCGATTTGAAGATTAAATCTCAGCTAAACGAAGAGATGAACCCTGTGATGAATACCCTAAATGGTAAAGGTGCATTCCACTCAAGAGGTATCATCATTAAAGACAGTAAGGCTTTTGTTGCATTGGCTAAGGCTCTAAAAAATGATAGCTACAAGCGTATATCGGTTTCAAAATTCGATATGGATTTTGTTATTACAAACGGAAATATCATTGTGAAACCATTCAACACTAAAATTGCTGGTCATCAGGCTACAATATATGGTACCCAATCGGTTGATGGGAAATTGGATTTCACTATGGACATGAAACTTCCTAAAGAAGAGTTAGGAAGCGATGTGACTAAATTCCTTGATAAAATTCCAGGTAATAAATCGATTAAGAAGCTTGATGTATCTGTTAAGATTACGGGAACAGTTGACGACCCTAAAGTAAACTTAGATCTAAGCAAAGCCATTAAGCAAGCCAAAGATGCTGCTTTAAAAGAGCTTAAAAAGAAAGGAACAAAAGAACTAGAGAAGAAAGCCAGAGACTTATTTAAGAAATTATTCTAAAAGCCTCTCAACATTAAGAAATAGCTGATTCAATTCAGAAAACCAAATAAACCTCGTGAGTTTACACTTACGAGGTTTTTTTGTATCCTTAGAATATGAATATTAAACCAGTTTTAATAGCTTTACTTAGACTCATAATAAGCTATATCACCACCAATATAGGGTGATAACAAGACCCTTTATGGTGATATTTGAGAAACAAAACCTATCGGATTATTATAAAAGTTAGCCGCAATTTATCTTTCAGCAGATCCCGTTTTTGAAATTATTTAGTCACTTGAAATGGAAAGAATTCTAAAATACATTGATGAAAACTATCATAGCACCATAACTAAAAGTGAAATTGAAGATCTGGCGTGCTGTTCACAGAGAAATAGTCAACGCCTGTTTAAAAGATTCTTTAATGAAACCATTAGTAATTGTCAGAAAAGACTACGATTGGAAAATGCATATAAGGCTTTGGTTTACACCACCGAGTCCATTAAAAACATTGCATACGATGTGGGCTACGAGAATCAATCGTCGTTTAATAAGGCCTTTGTAAAACATTTCGACATCACTCCTTCTGAGGCCAGAAATACAAAGAAGGTTCTGTTTGATGACTATATTCAGCAAAATGAGGACGATGAAAAAAAAATCGATTATGAACTGGTTCATATTCCCTTAAAGCTCGTTTATTACAAACTCATCATCACCTACAACTATAGTAATGAGTCAATAAATCGTCTTTGGGATTCAATAGAAATGGACACAAAAGACAATAATAGCACCAACTATTATGGACTTATTCTGGATCAACCTCTTATTTCTGGAAAAGCAAACTGCAGGTATGAAGCATGTATCGATAGCCTGGTTAATTCAGCGGACTATCTCTCGAAAAATATTTTTGGAAGGAAATATCTAAAATTTACTCATTCAGGTGATTTTGATTCTATTGAAAACACCTATCAACAGATATTTTACAATTGGATTTACCATTTAGAATATGAAATCGATAATGGACCAATAGTCGAACACTATATACACGACCATGATATCAACAATAAAGATGGGTGTCGAACTGAAATATACGTGCCCGTAAAATAATTGTCGTTTTAGGAAAAGTGTATGCCAATGGCATTCCATTTCTTTGTAATATTATTAACGTAACGAAAAAAATATGGATAAGATGATGTATATAAGTTTAATAATTTTGACAGTTTTAACGTCTTGTAACAAAGACGAAGTTCACATTACAAAACCTGTAGTAGAAGCACAATACAGCTTTCCTGAAGAAAGTGAAGAACATGAAGGAACATGGTTGCAATGGCCACACCAATATCAATATGGAATAACATATAGAAACAGTTTGGACCCAACTTGGGTTGCTATGACACATGCATTGGTAACTAGCGAAAATGTACACATTGTAGCCTATAACGAAAAAGAGAAGAATCGAATCATTGAGCTTTTGAAGCTTGATAAGGTTTCTTTAGAAAAAATAGATTTCAAAATCTATAAAACTGATGACGTATGGGTAAGAGATAATGGTCCTATTTATACAAGAGATCAAAATGGCAACTTAGTTATTCAAGATTGGGGATTTAATGGTTGGGGTGAAAAAATTGATGAATTATCTGGGCAGTCCATTGAATTTGAAAATTGCAATACGATACCTTCAAAAATTGCAAGCAGCCAAGGAGTAAATTTGGTTGATATTACTTCAACAATGATAAATGAAGGTGGAAGTGTAGAAATAGATGATCATGGAACATTAATGGGATGTAAGAGTTCTATTTTAAATAAAAATAGAAACCCCGGTATGACTCAGAAAGAAGCTGAAGAAATTTTCACAAAATATTATGGCGTTACTAATTTTATTTGGCTCAACGGTCAAGCTGGATTAGAAATAACAGACCAGCACATTGATGGTTTTGCTCGATTTGGAAATTCAACGACAATAGTTACAATGAATGAAAATGATTTATTAAATTTTGATGTCCAGGAATCTGACATTGATAAATTATATTCTGCAAAAAACAAAGATGGTATGCCATACACATTTATTAAAGTACCATTAACACAAAACAATGTTCTTACAACTAATGGAACTAATTTGGAATACAAAGGATCATATGTGAATTATTATATTGCTAACAGCAAGGTTCTAGTTCCAAATTATAATGATCCAAATGATGCCATCGCAAATTCAATAATTCAAACTTTATATCCAAAAAGAACAGTAGTTGGTATTGATGTTAGAAATTTATACCAGAATGGTGGAATGGTTCATTGTGTAACCCAACAGCAACCAAAAGAATAGAAAGACAAAAAAAGATTTAGAAAAGAAAGCCAGAGACTTATTTAAGAAGCTTTTTTAAGCTTTTAGACAAAGATAACAGAAGGGCTGATTCCGCATAGGAATCAGCCCTTTTTTTATACTATCTATTAACAACACTTGACACATCATATTGTATCCACTTGTTCACTTGAGCAACTATCCAAACTTAAGAAATATTCTATCTTTTTAACTAAGAGATGAGTTCACTGAAAATCCCCTATTTCTCAAAACTATATCCATAAGACAATTAATATTTCGAATAAGGGTAATGTGGATGGATGCTTTTTTCGAAAGAAACAAATCCTTGGAAAATGGAATGGATCAGATATGCTTGTTATGGAGATAACAGACACGCTTTAATGAACAGATCAAAATGAGTTGAAAGTGCCTAGAATCCTAACGGGCGAAGCATAAATAGGATCGGAATAAGGTGTTGCAGTTTAGCTCATCCTTCGCCCAAAACTCTAGCTCTTCGCCGCTTTCGGGGAGCCTTCGCCCGACTTCGCCGAGTGCTCGCCCAAGTTCGGGGACTCCTCGCCCGATCCGCTGAACCTTCGCCCGACTTCGCCGAGTGCTCGCCCGATTTGGAAATTGCTCGCCCATGTTCGTTGAACGCTCGCCGTAAAAAATGAATAGGTCGAGACAATGAAAACAAAAAAAGTGGATTCAATTAAGAAACCACCTTTTTTAGTACGAATCAGTATATATAAATTGAATAAGTATGTAGACATTCAAGATGGAATAGCCAGCCAAGAAATACGCCAATTATTGAACCTATTAAATACCTATTCAATTCTAATTCATTTACCAGAACAGAGCATACAATGCAACAAGTACAACTATTATTGCATAGGATACAATATTAAATGTCTTACCTGTTTTAAAGGTCTCTCGATTAATTTCAATGCCTTTAGAGTCATCGGCTCCTTTATTTTGCAATAAACTTACAAGAACAATTATTGCTATTGCAATTAGGCATGTTAATCCCATCTGGTCGAGGAATGGTAGTGATGGAAACAAGCCTTCGATAGCCGTACCTTCAACCCATCCTTTTGGTCCCAGCTTAAAATACATAGCAATAGGAATAGAAGACAGAATACCAATGATAGCGGCTTTATTGGTTGCTTTCTTCCAGAAAAGACCTAGAATGAAAACAGCCAGAATTCCTGGACTCACAACACCTGAATATTCCTGAATATATTGAAAAGCCTGATCCAAACCATCTAGGAATGGTGCAATAAAACAAGCAATTACTAAAGCTCCGGCTGCTGACAAACGCCCCACATTCACCGTTCTTTTATCTGAAGCCTTCGGGTTGAAATATGGCTTATAAATATCCATTGTAAAAATGGTAGAGGTTGAATTCAACATAGATGCCAATGAAGAAACAATAGCCGCTGCCAATGCCGCAAATGCAATTCCTTTAAAGCCATTAGGTAAAAATTGCAACAACCAAGGGTAAGCTTTATCTGCTGCATCCATCGTTGGCATATTATTTTGAGCGGCATCGCCCAAGCGAGCCATAATGGCTGGATCGTTCACCATAACATAAGCTGCAATTCCAGGAATAACAACGATTAAAGGAATAATCAGTTTCAATAAGCCTGCAAATACGATACCTCTTTGCGATTCTTTTAATGATTTCGCGGCAAGCGTTCTTTGGATAATATACTGATTGAATCCCCAATAATAAAGATTCGCAACCCACATACCACCAATCAATACACCGATACCAGGAAGGTTGACGTATTGCGTATGCGCCTCATCTAAAATCATATGAAAACTATCAGGAGCGGCTTTGTAAATATGTTGGAAACCAGCCCAAACGCCTTCGCCACCTGAAACGTGATTCAAAGCTAAATAAGTTGTTACCAAGCCTCCTAAAGTTAGGAATACCACTTGAACAACATCGGTCCAAGCTACAGCAGATAAGCCCCCATAAAGAGAATAACTAGCAGCAAAAAGAGCTAGACCCAAAATACCATATTCCATAGGAACACCCATGATGGTTTCCATAGCCAAGGCTCCTAAATAAAGTACCGATGTTAGGTTTACAAATACATAAAGAGCAATCCAGAAGACGGCTAATATAGTTTTCAGGTTAGTAGAGTAACGCTGTTCGACAAATTGCGGTATTGTATACAAGCCTTTTTCGATAAATATGGGAAGGAAATACTTACCTACTATTATTAGCGTAATTGCGGCCATCCACTCGTAGGATGCAATGGCTAAACCAATAGCAAAACCAGAACCCGACATGCCAATAAATTGCTCTGCTGAAATATTAGCAGCAATCAAAGAAGCTCCAATTGCCCACCATGGTAACGATTTACTGGCCAAAAAATAATCATCAGCATTTTTCTGATGCCCTTCTTTATCGCGAGACACCCACAGACCAACGCCAATAATCACGATTCCATAAACAATGAAAATCGTGTAATCTAAAAATGAAAATGCATTATTCATACCTTCTTATTTTGAATTTTTATATAGTCAGAAATCTAGTTTTGTTTTTACGAGCCATAAACCTAACAATAAATAGCTTATTCTATACGCCTTCATTTCTTATAATGACCACCCGATAGAGATCTTAATTTTCCAGCGCTAGTTTCTGGAGTGATATCCCATTGAGGGTTCCCTAACATTTCATAACCTACCATAAACTTCTTAACCGTTGCTGATCTTAATAAAGGAGGATAAAAATGCATGTGTAAGTGCCATTCTGGATGATCTTCACCATCGAAAAGCTCGATAAATGCATAAATAGTTTTAACGAATCCAAAGGAGATTTGTTCTTTGTTTATAAATAGATACTCATCCTAGACTAGACATTCTGATTGCAAATTAATTTAAAACAAACATCCTGCCATTCATAAAAATAAAAGGCAGGATGTTTAAAAGATTCAATTATAGAACAAACTATTCGATAAAATTATCCTTGATATCCTGAACAACTTCAGGGTTGAGAAGCGTACTAATATCTCCCATAGCGTCGAAATTCTTCTCTGCAATTTTTCTTAAAATGCGGCGCATAATTTTACCCGAGCGTGTTTTAGGAAGGTCTTTAGAAAATTGTATTTTATCTAATTTGGCTATAGCACCAATATGTTCAGTTATTATTTGATTGATTTCCTTTCGCACATTATCATGAATTCTAGACTCACCAACTTCCTTTAAAATAACAAAGCCATAAAGTGCATTTCCCTTTATATCGTGAGGGAAACCAACGATGGCTGACTCTGCAACAGCTGGATGTTCATTAATCGCATTTTCTATTGGTGCTGTTCCTAAATTATGTCCAGAAACAATAATCACATCATCAACTCGTCCTGTTATTCTATAAAAACCAACAGCATCTTTCAGAGCACCATCACCCGTAAAATATTTATCCTCGAATGTAGAGAAATAAGTTTCCTTATACCTTTCATGATTTCCCCATATCGTTCGTGCCATTGATGGCCATGGGAATTTAATACACAAACGCCCTTCCACCTGATTACCTTTTAACTCCTCACCTTTTTCATTCATTAAGGCAGGTTGAATTCCAGGTAATGGTAAGGTAGCATAAGTTGGTATTGTAGGCGTTACATAAGGTATTGGTGCAATCATAATTCCACCGGTTTCAGTTTGCCACCATGTGTCAACTATCGGACAATTTTTCTTTCCAATATTATCGTTGTACCAATCCCAAGCTTCAACATTTATGGGTTCTCCTACCGTTCCCAATACCTTTAGTGAAGACAAATCGTATTTCTCTATAAAGCTCAAATTCTCCTTAGCTAAAGCTCTAATTGCTGTTGGGGCCGTATAAAGCTGATTGACTTTATGCTTTTCAACCACATGCCAAAATCGACCAAAATCAGGATAACTAGGAACCCCTTCAAACATAAGTGTTGTAGCACCATTGAGTAATGCCCCATACACAATATACGAGTGTCCAGTTATCCAACCAATATCTGCTGTACACCAAAACACATCTTTCTCTCGATACTGAAATATGTTTTTGAAAGTGTATGCCGTGTAAACCATATAACCTGCCGTAGTATGAACCATTCCCTTTGGCATACCAGTAGATCCTGATGTATACAGAATAAATAAATCATCCTCAGCATCCATTTCTTCAAGAGGACAATCTAAGTTTGCCTTATCGAGCAATGGTTGCACCCATAAATCACGACCATCTTTCATATGAATATCCGAATGAATTCTCTTAACCACCAATACGGATTCAACACAAGGACTTGAGTCTAAAGCCTCATCAACAATTCCCTTAAGATCAATTGTTTTTGCACCTCGATAAGCCCCGTCCGAAGTGATAATCATTTTACAACTACTATCATTTATGCGAGTAGATAATGCTTTTGATGAAAAACCGGCAAATACGATAGAATGGATAGCTCCTATACGCGCACAAGCCAACATCGAGATGGTTAATTCTGGAATCATAGGAAGATAAATACAAACTCGATCTCCCTTCTTTATCCCTTTGGATTTTAAAACATTAGCGAAAGCACAAACTCTCTCATGCAACAATTTGTAGGTAATATGCTCAGCCTTTTCATCAGGATTATTAGGTTCAAAGATAATTGCGACTTTATCTGCACGAATTCGTAAATGCCTATCAATACAATTTTCAGTGATATTTAGACGAGCTCCCTCAAACCATTTCACATCGGGCTTTTTGAAATCCCAAGAAAGAACTTTATCCCAACGCTTTCGCCATAAGAAATGTTCTTCTGCAATTTCTTCCCAAAAATTCTCTGGGTCCTTTACAGATTCTCTATAAACTTGAAAATATTCCTCGAGATGCTTGATATGATAATGACTCATATATCTAGGTATTGATTAATACTAGCTCATAACAATTTCTTAGAAACAAGGTACAAAACATTCTCAATCTGCTTATTTATTTTCTCTTAAAACCATATTAGACAACCAACTACCACAGCTACAAAGTCAGTAACAGTGCCTATAAGCTATTCATTAATATTTTCTTTTTCGAATAATCTATTTAAAGAAATTAAACTTTAATCAGTTCTTTACTCATGCTAATCGGTAATAGTGGTGGGATACAAAATAATAAAAGACAAAACATACAAAAAGCCGACTCGTAAAAGTCGGCTTAGTATTTATTCAAAATCAAATAGTTTTATGAATTAGCTAAGTACTGAAAGGTTTATTAATAATCGACCAGTACGAGTTCTCATATAATTCTTAAATATCGATCTTACCTCAACCTGAAATGTGCCTTCAGTCAAATTCATAGATCAAAATTTCAAGAAAAGAAACACATAGAAATATTTATTGAGCACGTACTGAACATAAATGCATTTTCATCAATAATTTATAACAAAAACTTAATCTTGACAAGATTATCGTACTCGCAGATTTAAATATCTTCCCATCGATATTTTAGCGATCCAAATTGAGAATATCCAAAATATGTTTAGCAACAAATATGACCTCTCCAAGACCTACCTAATTCAATATTTGTTTACTTTGCCAAAAGATTTATTAATATTCAAGATCGACCAAGACTGACTACATATGTTACAAGATATCATTATCGTACTAGCTATTATGATTTTAGGAATGGGCATTGGCCTGTTTGTTGGGAATAGACCTAAAATCATAAAAATTGTGGGAGTCTTAACGTCATTCTCAATCTTCCTCCTACTATTTCTTCTTGGAATAGGTGTTGGCACCAATGATAAAATAATTAACAACCTACATACGATTGGAATACAAGCATTAGTCCTTACTATTGGAGCAATTTTTGGATCTTTAGTTTGTGCTTGGGCTACCTACAAGTTTTTCTTCCAGACAAAGAAATCAGAATAAACTCAATACCTGATAGATACCTAAATTTCATTTTCCGCAACCCCACATCATACTCTCTATGAAAGGCAGTTTAATCATTCTCAGTTTTTTTGTTTTAGGTCTAATACTCGGACTAACTCAGTTTTTACCTAGCTCACTATTAGAAGGTGACTTTAGTATATATGCACTTTACCTACTCATGTTTTTAGTAGGAATTGGTATAGGTACCGATCGTGATTCTTGGAAAGTTATCAGAGAAGTCAATATTAAAATTATACTTGTTCCATTATCAGTAATCGTAGGGTCACTTATTGGTGTATCAGCCGTATCTGTTCTATTATCAAACATCAATTTTGGTGAAGCTATGGCCGTTGGTGCGGGCTTTGGTTATTATAGTCTATCATCGGTTATAATTACCGAATTTCATAGCGAAACTTTAGGGGTGATAGCCTTACTCTCTAATATCATTCGAGAAGTTCTTACACTACTTGCAACACCTCTCTTTGTTAGGTATTTTGGGAAACTAGCTGGCATTGCTTCAGGTGGTGCTACCGCAATGGATACAACCATGCCAATCATAGTTCAATACTCAGGTAAGGAGTACGCTATTATTGCCGTTTTTAGTGGAATCGTATTAACAATTTTAGTTCCTGTTATTGTTCCTCTAATTCTTCAATTCTTATAAATCGAGTATCCACCTATAAGCTTATTTATAATCCTTTCAGAGTAAAAAAGGATAAGAACTATTTATTTTTCCCTAAATTTACTGACCAATTCATATCAAGGAAATGATAAATTTTAACGAATTCATGCTTCTTTATAACTGTTCGTACAAAGGCCTGTACGAATGTTGGATTTGTTAAACCTCCCCTTCAGATTACCCTTTTTATCTTTTAGTTTTAAATCACATTTATTTTTATAGAATCGTTATATCCTATAAATTGATGTAGATCTATCCGTTATATTATTCTTTTCGTGAGAATACAATACAAATAACTTACCCCAAAATCTAATTATATGTTTTCAAAAGAAACCTATATCAACAGGCGAAGTAAACTTAAATCTGATGTAAAATCAGGCATTCTCCTATTTTTAGGAAACAATGAATCTGGTATGAATTATGCCGATAATACTTACCATTTCCGACAGGATAGTACATTCTTATATTTCTTTGGTTCAGATTATGCAGGACTAAATGCCATTATCGATATCGATGAAAATCGTGAAATTATTTTTGGTGACGAACTAACTATAGACCACATTGTATGGATGGGAAGTCAACCGACTATTAAAGAAAAATCGGAACATGTTGGTATTAATGAAACAGCACCTGCCTTTCAACTCAAGGATTACCTTCAGTCTGCAATGGCCAAAGGAAGAAAAATACATTACTTGCCCCCTTACCGACCTGAACATCAAATTCAGTTATTCGACCTATTAAATATTATTCCTTCTCTTGCGAATGCAGGTCAATCAATCGACTTTGTAAAAGCGGTTGTCAACCAAAGAAACTACAAGAGTACGGAAGAAATCGTTTTGATTGAAGATGCCGTAAATACGACTGCCGACATGCACTTAGCAGCTATGAGAATGGCTCGCGCTGGCATGAAGGAATCCGAAGTTGCTGCTGCCGTTCAACAAGTGGCTATTGCTTCAGGAGGACAACTTTCTTTTCCCGTTATTGCGACCATAAATGGACAAACATTGCACAATCATTATCATGGAAACACCTTAAAAAGTGGTGATTTATTCCTACTAGACTGTGGAGCTGAAAATAGTATGCACTATGCTGGTGATATGTCAAGTACATTTCCTGTTGATAAAACATTTACTACTCGCCAAAAAGAGATCTACCAAATCGCACTTAATGCACACGAGGCAGCAATAGATATGCTTGCTCCTGGTGTTAAGTTTAAAGATGTTCATTTAAAAGCCGGTCGAACTATTGCCGAAGGAATGAAAGAAATGGGCTTTATGAAAGGTGATCTTGATGCCGCAGTTCAGCAAGGTGCTCACGCACTTTTCTTCCAATGTGGCTTAGGTCATATGATGGGTATGGATGTTCATGATATGGAGAACCTTGGTGAAGTTTACGTCGGATATGATGGTGAAGCTAAAAGCACACAGTTTGGGTTAAAATCTTTGCGTTTAGGCCGTGAATTAGAAGAAAATTTTGTTCTAACCATTGAACCAGGTATTTATTTTATTCCTGAACTAATTGATATGTGGAAAGCCGAAAATCGTTTTTCTGAATTTATAAATTACGATAAAGTAGAACAATACAAAGACTTTGGCGGATGCCGAAACGAAGAAGATTTCTTAATTACTAAAAATGGCGCGCGTCTACTTGGGAAACCAATTCCTAAAACTATAGCAGACGTTGAAGCTCAAAGATAGGATTACTTACAACTACAAGTTATCGGTTGTCATTTATGGCAGCCGATAACTAATCCTTTCTCACTATGTATAAACCATATACATTAAGTACTTTCACAAAAAGAGCAATTAGTGGCATTAGATCTTAACACAATTCCATTTCAAAGTTCTACTCAAGTATTATTCAGCAAAAAAGTCCATCCAATTATAAATAACCCAAACACCAGAACTCTTTAATATCAATGTAAAACAGTTAAAGAGAGTGTGATTATTATTACAAGCTATAATCACCAACTTTTCATTTCACAAGACACAAACGATCTCTAATCATATGAAACTTTCAAAATTCAAATCCCTAATATTAATAATCCTAATAGGGATTTTGGCTGCTTGCCAATCGAAAGCACCAAACCTTTATTCTCAACTAAGTGAATTACCCGAAGTAACTATCGAAAAAATTGAGGGTGATACTACATTTACTGAATACTACGAAATGTGGTTCACACAACCAATCGACCACGAAAACCCTAAACTTGGAAGTTTTAAACAGAGAGTTCTGTTAGGACACCATGACCTTTCGAAACCAATGGTTGTTGAAATACAAGGTTATAATATATGGACAGAGAAGGCTGGAGAACTCAGTAAATTAATTGATGCCAACCAATTAACTATTGAACATCGTTATTTCAAACAATCAAGACCAGATAGTTTACTTTGGGATAAGCTAACAATTAAACAAGCTGCTGCCGATCAACATGCAGTTATTCAAGCTCTAAAAAAGATATATAAAAACAAATGGATATCTACTGGGATTAGTAAAGGAGGACAAACAACCATTTATCATCGCTATTTCTATCCGAATGATGTTGACATAAGCGTACCATACGTTGCGCCAATGAACTTGAGCCGCGAAGACAAAAGAATACATGAGCATCTTACTACAGTTGGAACAGAAGAATCAAGAAAAAAAGTTAATGATTTTCAAGTAGCATGTTTCGAAAAGAAAGCCGATCTAATACCACTACTTGAAAACCTAGCAATAGAAAAAAACTGGGAATTCTCAATGGGAATTGAAGGTGCTTTAGACATGAATATTTTAGAATACTCTTTTGCTTTTTGGCAATGGGGCAATACGAACCTTACTGATATTCCAAACTCAAATGCTAATGCTGAAGAGTTATTCAAGCATCTAACAAAAACATCTCCATTCACCTTTTTCGAAGCTAAAGATATCATCACACAACAGCCATTCTTTTATCAAGCTTTAACAGAAATTGGCATGTACAGCTATGAAGTTGCGCCTTTCAGCAAATACATCAGCTATGATAAAGACTTAACTTTTGATTTCACTCTACCTTGGGGAGTAAATGGAAACTTTAACTCTACATCAATGCAAGCTGTAAATAAATGGCTACAAACTGATGCTGAAAAAATGTTATTTATTTACGGGGAATACGATACATGGTCAGCAACTCAAGTAGATCTTAAGGATAATAGTAAGTGTAAGAAATTCATTAATCCAGAAGGAGCACACCGAACACGCATACATAGTTTCCCTCCGAAAATGCAAGAAGAAATTATTAAAACTCTGGAAACTTGGTTAGCAATCAATAACTAAGAAATTTTATTCGTGAATAGGTAATACTTAAAGCATATGAAAAAGTTAATCATTCTTATAGTTTTCATCAGTTTGACATTGGGCCACAATGTAGAAGCCTGTACTGATATAGTTGCTGGCAAAAAGGCAACGGTAGATGGTTCTGTCATCACCTCCCACACTTTTGGTGGAAACGATACTAGAATTCGAGTTGTGCATGGGCAGAAATATCCAAAAGGAAGCATGACTCCTGTTTATTATGGACTGCAAGAAATTAACGGTGCATTGGACAATCATGGAGAAATCATAGGTCATATTCCTCAGGTTGAACAAACATACACCTACTTTCATTCTGCTTATTCACATATGAATGAATATCAGTTGGCAATAGCGGAAAGTACCATGAGTCAAAAACCAGAATTACAAGTTGATCGCGAGAGTGGCAAGCAAATCATGACTGTGGAGCAAGCTATGATTTTTGCCTTGCAGCGTTGCAAAACTGCTCGGGAAGCCATTAAGCTGATCACTTCGCTGATGGACAAATACGGTTTTCTACCATCTTGTGGACCAGAATCAGAAGCACTTTGCATTGCTGATCCCAATGAAGTTTGGGTATTGGAAATTGTAGCTGTTGGAAAAAACTGGGAGCCTGAGTCAGGTAAAGCTGGTGCAATTTGGGCAGCACAACGTGTACCCGATGATCATATTGCCATCGTACCTAATTGGAGTATTATCAAGGAAATTGATCTTACAAAACCTGAATGGTTTATGGCTTCGAATAATTATAAGCAAGTTGCAATTGAGCATGGCTGGTATAAGGAAGAATCAGGGAAACCATTTATTTGGCAAGAAGCTTACAGTCCTTGCTTCAGAGAATGGGCAAGTGGTAGATTTTGGCTTTTCTACAGCACCTTTGTACCAAATCTTAAGGCTTGGCCTGATCGCAGTTTAGACAACCCATACAAGGGACAAGATGCCTACCATCAATACGTCGAAGACGTTTCTAGCTACCCTTTCTCTGTTAAACCAGAAAAGAAAATCTCGGTTCAAGACATTATGGCTTTTCAACGCTCAACATTCGAAGGTACCATTTACGATAAAACATCAGATCCAGATTGGTATGTTCCAACAAGAGATGGCAAGCTTGAGAAAAGTCCTTTAACAACGCCATTTCCAACAACTGCCATGAGAGAATTGCTAGATATCACAAATCGCAGAAATGTATCTAAAGGAAACTATGGTATGATTTGTCAATTAAGATCGTGGTTACCAGATGCTATTGGTGGGCTTTATTGGGTTTTTCAGGACAATCAATTTACTTCACCTTATATACCTATTTATGCAGGTACTCAAGAAATTCATCAATCCTATAAAAACTACGACCCCAATCAGTTCAATCCAGCATCTGCTCGTTGGGCTATCGATTTTGTTGACAACCTAATGTATTTACGATGGCAAGATGCTGTAAAGGATATGCAAAAATATCGCGATCCGTTTCAAGAGAATCTATTTGTAGACATAAAAACTACTGATAAAAAAGCTTTAGCTTTATATAAAAAGAGTCCTAAAAAGGCAAAACAATTCCTAACACAAAAAAGTAATGAAACCATGCAAGCCGTGGTTGATTTATATACTCAGATTAGAAATATCCTAATCACCAAATACACCAATAATAAACAAGGAAGCTAAACCAATTAATAATTAGTGATTAGCAATAATTAATCGATACCGAACGATGTAATAGTGCTAAAGTCCCCCTTCTAAAGAGGATACAGGGAGATGTTCAAAAATGAAAAACGATTTATAATATGAAACATAGAGATATCACCCTACTTCTCTTGGCTCTTCTTGTTTGGAGTGGTTGCCAGCCTAAGGCTGATAAGGTAACAGACCTTCAGAAGGACATGGCCAATGTTCTGAATATTCAGGGTATTCCGCAAGCTCAGTACGAATTAGAACCATTTGGTTTTTCAGACATGGGTGCATGGCATGGTTATGCGCTTCCTAGTATCGATAGCACGACTTATTATGGCGGATTCTCTGGTCCACTTACCATGAAAATGTGGGGACAATGGTTGAGTAAAAACCTTTGCCAACTGGAACTGACTGATGCAAGTAGCATGACTACCACCGATTTAAGCAAAGCAAAAGCTAAGCTCAATTACAAGCCTGGAAAACTGGAGCAAACTCTAGAATTAGAACATCTAAGTCTAAAACTTAGTCTGATTTTTGTGAGTGACAGATCGGCTCTTATTCAAACCGATATCACAAACAAAAGCGAACAAAGCCAAAGCCTTTTTGTTGGCTGGAAAGGTGAACTATTTCCTAAAGGTATCACCTTAAGCAAATCAGAAAAGGGTCTGCAAATCGATTTTGAAGAGGGAGATGAATTCTTTCTAATACACAACGACTCTGACAAGTCGATTCAAATTTCTCCTGACAAGAAATCTTACCAAATGTTTATTAAAGACAAGCAAGAGGTTGCTTCGGGTGAAATACTAGAAGTGAACTTACTTCATTCCTACTATTTTAATCAGGAAGAAGCCTCTAAAGAAATCAGTTTATATACAAATTGGCTCAATCAAAGCGATCAGTTGTTTGCTGATAATAAAAGTAGGTGGAACGGCTATTTAAGTAAGGCTCTTAATAGCAACAATCCTTTACTTGATAAGGAAGAAAATCGTAAACTTGCGGCAAAATGTGTACAAACACTAATGACCAATTGGCGATCTCCTGCTGGTGATTTAAAACACTCAGGTGTATTTCCTTCGGCTGCTTATCAGGGATTTTACGGTTTTTGGTCGTGGGATAGTTGGAAGCAAGCTGTTGCACTTGTTCGATTCAATCCCGAATTAGCTAAAAGCAACCTTTACTCTATGTTCCAGTATCAGGATGAGATGGGCATGGTAGCCGATTGTGTGTATTTCGATCCGAAAGAAAACAATTGGCGTGATACAAAAGCTCCATTAGCTAGCTGGGCAGTATTAGAAATATACAAAGCAAATTCTGATCTTGAGTTTGTGAAGGAAATGTATCCTAAGTTGGTTAAATACCACAATTGGTGGTATGATTATCGTGATAACGACCAAAATGGCCTATGCGAATATGGCTCTACTGATGGTTCACTTATCGCTGCCAAATGGGAATCAGGCATGGATAATGCTGTTCGTTTCGATGATTCTAAAATGCTGAAAAATAATGAGCATGGATGGTCAATGAATCAGGAATCGGTAGACCTGAATGCTTACTTACAAGCCGAGAAGGAAGATTTAGCTGAACTAGCAGAACTTATCGATCATACAGAAGAAGCTAAAAGCTACAAACTTGAAGCCTCATCGCTAAAGAAGAGGATAGCTACAGAGTTTTGGGACGAGACAACAGGCTTTTTCTACGATAGAGAAATTGTGACAGGTAAACTATTAACTGTACAACAAGGACCTGAAGGCTGGATTCCTCTTTACACTGGCATTGCAACAAAAGAACAAGCTAAAAGAGTAACTTCTATCCTAATGGATTCAACGAAGTTTGCCACTAAAGTTCCCTTCCCTACCTTAGTTGCCGATCATAAAAAATTCAATCCTTTAAAAGGCTATTGGAGAGGTCCTGTTTGGTTAGATCAGGCTTACTTTGGTATTAAAGCTTTAGAAAAATATGGCTACAATAAAGAAGCTGACGCATTAAGTGAGAAACTTATACAAAATGCAGAAGGATTGCTACTGGATTCTCCAATACGAGAAAACTATCATCCTATCAGTGGCAAAGGTTTAAATGCAAATCATTTCTCTTGGTCAGCGGCACATTATCTAATGCTGCTTAGCGACGAGGACGATAAGTAATTAACAATTTACGATTAGTAATAAGGGGTATTTCAGATTTTGAAATACCCCTTGTTTTTTTCGAACTATAATAAGAACACTCCCCTTTATCCCCTCTCAAGAGGGGAGTTTAAGAGTCCCCCTTTGAAGGGGGATACAGGGGGATGTTCAGAGTATTAAATAAAAAAGTGTTTCAAACGAAGTAAATAAGTTCAATGCTACTATTTTAAATAGATGCCAATAAATACTTAAATCAATCAGCCTTCAAGTTATTATCAACTTTATCCTTCATTAAAAAAACATGTTCGATCTTTTTTTCTTCCAACATATCCAAATAGATGTCCTCAACATGCTCTCGGGCCCAAGGCGTTCTTCTTAAAAATCCGAGGCTCGATTTCATTGTAGGGTTATACATGAAACAGCGAATATTGACACGATCTCCCAGATACGCCCAACCATAATACTCTACCAGACGTTCTAAAATCTGAGCCAGCTTCACTCCATGTAACGGATTACTTAATTCTTCTTCGGTAGCTTGTCTCCTGTTTCGTCTAGCAGGTTTCTTTTCATTAAGCTCTTCATTCGTCTTTGCTTTAAACTCTGCATTCGAAAGTTCATCTGATTGCTTCGGTTTATCAATCTCCTCGTTATTGTGATTGTTTTTTATGTCCATTATTGGTAAATATTTTGTTTTATTCCTTTATTAAATGATAATCCGATGAATTCCGAATGTGCGGTAAAGGATTGTAGTATTAACAAGAAAATATCGAGTATGTTCAATTTCATAACGGTTAGTATATAGCAAGTAGGCGATTTCGTGCTTCAAACTTATCAACCAAGATAAATTTGAGGCGAGCTGCACAATTGAATTTACAACTATCACGCCTATTTGCTATATATATATTGCTATCGCCTTTTATTCCTTTTTTACAAGTATATAATTACCATTAACCTTAATATTAAATTTATCTATTGCTCTCTCGATTCCAACTCCTTCTATTTCATTCCGAAATACATTAGCAATTCGTTTAATTATATTAATTCGATTTTTCTTTCTGTGCAATGATGATATATAAAAATTGTTACTATAATTTTCAGAAATATATCTAAATACGTCTAGAAGTTGTTCATCCTCCTTTTTCAATTTATACCTCTTCCAGTCATCTATGAAGCCTTTATCCTCTGCAATCGTAGATATAAACTCACTACCCCAAACAATTCGCTTGATACAGTCTTCTGGATTATAATATAGTTTTCTCTTTTCTAAGCTATCTTCTAGAGTTGTAAATTTAAAATCGGGATAATAATAATGTTTATATGGTGGTTGCATCCCATCAGCCGATACAAATAGCCTCCATTCATCTTCGTATTTCCAACTCGAATTCTTAACATTTGACATATAATAATTTGCCGCTTTTATATTATCTAGTGTTGGAGTAATTGAAGCTTGACAGACTTGCTTTACATAGTTTACTGGTGCAAATGTGAATGTTTTAAATTCATTTTTACTTTTTAAACTACTAATTAATTTTTGAGTGTCAAATGTTATTGTAAAACCGTTTTCATTTGTATAATGTGGCCACATTAAATCATTTAATTCTGATGTGGTCAATGACACAATTCCCATTAAGACAGATTGTGTTCTCCAAAAGTATTGTTTAAAGTTTTTCCCTTGAAGCTTTAAATCACCATCAAAGAGCTGACTGCATTTAAATTCTTCATATATACTTAATTCTGGTCTGTATTTTAATTCATATAGTACAGCTTTAGAATCTTTAATATCATTTAATTGCATCGGGTGAGGTGCAAATAAATAATTGTTTAATAGTGCGTTCAAGCTGTTATCTGATATAGAATAATATTTACATAAGACGTCAGGTATAGCTTTGCTTTTTGGTGCTATAATAGCATTTTTAGTATATTTAAAGTTATTAATCCTAAGCATCTTGTATTATATGTTTAATTGACGATAACTAGTTTATAACAAGCACATGGCAGTTATTTCAACAATCTCTTTTTGAAAGGTATTCTTATCCAAAACTAAGGGCTTTATATACTGCGAAACCCTTAGTCAATAACATTACTGGCTAATTCCGTCTCTACCTCATCGGTTTTACTACGACGTTTTACCAATTCGTTATTCCTATCTATCAACTCGGCAATCGTTTTAGCGATAGCCTCGTAGGTAGCAGGCTTTACCTTTGCCATAGTGTTCATATAGCCCACCAAGTTAGTATTAATCTCTACGATACTCTCTTTTTTCAACTGACTGGCAGATGCCAAATCTTTCTTCTCACTCTTTAGCTCTGCTTGTTTAATTGCCACATCTGCAAAATCTTTTTGAGCCACATTTAATGCGGCAATAATTTCTGAAACACCTTGTAATTTCGCAATCGCTATCAAAATATCAGCTTGGCTAAGGTCGGTTAGTAAGGAATCGATATCTGATGATTCTTCGGCATAATCTCCGTGCAGTATGCTTAAACCATAATGCACCAATATGCTGTTTACGTGCAAAGCTGCTTCTTTCTTTTCAGCAATAGGAATGTAAATATAGCCCTCTACCAACTTAAACAAGGCTCTAACTGCCGTGTCTCGCACAAGGTCTTTCTCTGCCATCTGAGAGTAAATTATCAATCGCCTCAATGCCTTAGTAAATGCGGTGTTAATAGCGCTTATCTTTTCAATTATAGGAGTCAAGTAAGTGTCTGCACTCCAATTGTTCTCTGCAAATACATTCAAAATAAGAGTTAACAAAGCACTCGTATCGCCATTGCGACTACTTGTTGAAATTTTCTTCATTAATGCCATAAATAGAGATTTTAAGAAATTGGTATTTATTGGTTTTTCACAATATCATTTTATGCTTTAGCTAAATTGCTTTTTAAAATCACACCTTTTACTTTACCTGTTTAGGCATAAAGTAAAAAATCAATTTCTCTTGCTTTACCTGTTTAGGTATGAAGCAAAAAAGCAATTTTTCATGCTTTACCTATTTAGGCATGGAGCAAAAAAGCAATTTTTCATGCTTTACCTATTTAGGCATGGAGCAAAAAAGCAATTTTTCATGCTTTACCTATTTAGGCATGGAGCAAAAGCCAAATAAATATAACACTTTTTTTTGTTTAATGAACTTTAGAGGAACACGCACGAGTTACAAGCCTACTGGTAATAGAGTGTTGTTGCATATGTCCTTTTATTATTAGATATTACTATTTAACTAAAATACAATAATGACAAAAAATTAAACAAAAACACTCCCCTTTATCCCCTCTCAAGAGGGGAGTTTAAGAGCCCCCCTTTTGAAGGGGGATACAGGGGGATGTTCGGTAATAAATAAATAAAAACAACACTCACCTTAATCCACTCGCAAGAGGGGAGTTTAAGAGTCCCCCTTTTGAAGGGGATACAGGGGGATGTTCGGTAATAAATAAATAAATAAAAACAACACTCACCTTAATCCACTCGCAAGAGGGGAATTTAAGAGTCCCTTTTTTGAAGGGGGATACAGGGGGATGTTCGGTAATAAATAAATAAAAACAACACTCACCTTAATCCACTCGCAAGAGGGGAATTTAAGAGTCCCCCTTTTGAAGGGGGATACAGGGGGATGTTCAAACGAATAAGTCAGAAATTATGGCTAAAAATAAAATCATACCCTACAGAAAAGATCTTAAGTTATTGGCTCGCAAGCTTCGTAATGAAAGCACACTTGCGGAAGTATTACTGTGGTGTGAATTAAGAAATAAACAAATCCTCGGCTTTCAATTTCACAGACAAGTTCCCATGCTCGATTATATCGTAGATTTCTATTGTCATGAACTCCAATTAGCCATTGAAATTGATGGCGAAAGCCATTCGATTGAACCTATCGCGACAAATGATGCAAATAGACAAAAGCGTTTAGAAGTTGAAGGTGTTAAATTTTTGAGGTTTGATGATATTGATGTAAAACGAAATATAGGAACAGTGATAAATGATCTTATCAACTGGATTGAACAACAAAACTAAAATACTCCCTTAAGCCCAAAACCTTAAGCTTCTTTTTTCTCCTCAGGAACTATCCCCGCTTCTTTACAGGCATCTATATAGTGAAGATCTTCGCATGCATTGTAGAGTACTGCGAAAGCTGCATTTATCCAAACTAGGGAAATTAAGATACCGAATCCAAGTAGCACGATACCCAATAAAATTATAATGAAGGATAAAATCCCCATGCTTAAGATGGTCCAGAAATAGCCCTTGGTCATATAAAAACTCAACTTAAGAGATTCTTTCACACCATGCTTTTTATCCATAATTAAATAGGGAACAAAAGCCAGTCGACAAACAAGGAATACACCAGGTATTATCAATAAAACAAATCCAAGAACAACAATCAACATGACCAATAGCCTACTAAGCAGTGCTCTTGTGTAGGTTTTAAATCCGGAGAGTGTTTCCTCAAATACGAAATCTTTTTTTCTAGCAACTTTTGTGAAAACATGAACCACTCCAAAAGAGTATATCGATACAATACCGAAATAATAAACGACCTGAATTAACTGTAAAATACTAAAAGTAAAATCGAAGCCATCTGGATTTGGTTCAGTTTGCTGCATTATCCAAAAAGGTGTCTCAATCGCTCCACCAACAAAAATAATTAAAACCAACATCCAGAAATGCTTTTTCATTAGAGAATAAGCTACTTCAAAACAAGCACTCACAGTTGGGTAAACTTTGAGAATCATATCATCTTTGCAATAATCGAATTTCATGGATGGGTCTTTAAATTTTGGGTAAGTAAATATAGCGAAATAAGACGACACAAATTAGTGTCAGTTTTATCCGAACATTTATTCAAACTACATCAAACGTTTTTCACCGCTCAACTTACGTATATCTGTAAGATCCTGACTAACCTCTATACAGCCTTTATAAGCACCTTCCTCATCTCTAAGTGCGAAGTATTGAATTAGAACAAAACGGCCTTTCATCTCTATCCAAAAAGGCTCACTGTCCTTACTCCCATCCTTAAATGCTCGTACCAGTTCATCAACAATGTGTACACTCTCTGGTGGATGGCAATTCTGCACAGTACGTCCAATAATCGCCTTTGATCTAGGAAAGAATCTTTCTTTAGGATTTGAGAAAAAACAAACCTTATCGTTCTCATCAATCATCGTAATATCCACAGGCAAATTATTCAACAAAAGAATAGCTTGCTTCAAGGTCATTAACCCGGTATCGAAATTAAGAAGTGTATTTTCCAATTTATTCTCACTCAAGAAGTCAGACTCAAATGACTTATCAGCCTTCACCTCTTTCTTTTTCTTAATCTTGGGAGCCTGAATATAAGCATAACCCAATTCTTCACTTTGCTGTAACATATCTTCCCAGGCATCATGGTTTACAGCATTGAGAGCGACTGGAAACAATAGATATTCTTCTCTGAAGATAATAGTATACATATCGAAAAACAGATCGCCCAAAAGTTTATTAATATGCTTCTTATCCAAGTTAACTTCTAAAAGAGCTAATAATAATGCCTTCTGTCTATTTCTAATATCATCGTGAATAGACCACATAACCCCGAGACATTTGTACTGAGGATACTCTTTTTCAAAGTATGGGAATAGAATATTTTCTTTTCTGATGTAATGCTTTTCCATTTGCATCAGATCTTCAATTCCTATTCTTAAATGCTCAGCAACTTTTGAGATATCAAGATTATCATTATTAAAATCTTTAACCCACAATTTTAGATTTTGCAATCGTCTTTCGAGCTCACGGTTTTCCTTTTTTAGATAAGCCAAAAAATGATCTTCAGGCAATGAAACTGGTTCTTGAGATAGTATTTGTTTGTGAAAAACATTTAGGGCTTTATTAATTCCAATTTTCAAATCCCCCATTGGTAAATCAGATTCTACCAGTCGATGAACTACAAGAATGATATCATTGGCAGTTAAATCATCAATCGCAGCCTGATGTTCTTTTATTAAGGCACTACCCTTCTCCCCAATTGTTAATCGGTAGCAAAAATCGTAAAGGGAGTCTATTCGAGCTTGGTTATTATTTATAAATTCTGACATTGTTTTAGCTTATTGGTTTCACCTGTTTAAATTACAATATTTTCAACGAAAGTACCGAATATACGACGTTATTTGTTGGCTTATATAACAGAAGATCTGCTATGCGTTGGAATGTATTCTGCATAAAAAAGGGAATGCCAATTGGCATTCCCTTTAAAAAAATATGATCGAATTGGAATTAGTCCAATTTGTGAATCAATAATCCTGAACGTAGTTTAGGCTCAAACCAAGTTGTCTTAGGAGGCATGATGTTACCTGTATCAGCAATATCAATTAGTTGTTGCATAGAAACTGCGTATAAAGCAAAAGCAACTTTCATGCTACCATTGTCAACACGCTTCTTCAACTCACCTAATCCACGAATACCACCTACGAACTCAACACGAGTCGTCGTACGAAGATCTTTAACATCTAATAGGTTATCCAATACGTGGCTTGAAAGGATTGTTACGTCCAATACACCAATAGGATCCTTATCATCGTAAGTACCTTCTTTAGCGTTCAGCTTGTACCACTTGTTATCTAAATACATAGAGAACTCATGAAGTTTAGCTGGCTTGTAAATCTCTTCACCCATGCACTCAACTGTGAAAGTCTCTTCCAATTTAGCTAGGAATTCAACTTCAGTCATTCCGTTAAGATCTTTAGCTACACGATTGTAATCGATAATTGCTAATTGATCATCTGGGAAGTGAACAGCCATGAAGAAGTTGTACTCTTCATCACCTGTATGATTTGGGTTCTTAGCAGCAAACTCATCACCAATACGGGCAGCAGCAGCTGTTCTATGGTGACCATCAGCTACGTAAGTAGAAGGAACTTTAGCTGCAAACAACTCTTCCAACTCTTTGTTAGTAGTAGCGTCGTTTACAGGCCAGAAATGGTGACCAAATCCGTCTTCAGCAACAAAATCGTACTCAGCCTCTTCGTTCTTTACGATGTTCGCTACAATAGCGTCAATCTCTGGAACAGCTTTGTATGAAAAGAATACTGGCTCAAGGTTAGCCTCAGTATAACGAGTTAAGATCATACGATCTTCCTCTTTGTCTGGACGAGTAAGCTCATGTTTCTTGATCACACCAGTTTTGTAGTCTTCACAAGCAGCATTAGCAACGATACCGTACTGTGTACGTCCGTCCATAGTCTGAGCATAGATGTAGAATTTAGCTACTGAATCTTGCTTCAACCAACCTTTTTCTTGCCATAGCTTAAGGTTAGATACTGATTTTTCGTAAACTTCGTTAGAGTGAACGTCTGTTCCAGCAGGACAGTCGATCTCAGCACGAGTGATATGAAGTAAAGAACAATCTTTACCTTCAGCCATCTGTGCAGCCTCTTCTGAATTCATTACGTCATATGGTAAACATGCTAAATCTTTAGCGATATCTTTTGTTGGGCGTAAGCCTCTAAATGGTTTTACAATTGCCATGATAAGGTGTTTTGTACGTTTTGTATTTTATTTTCTGTAAAAGTATAAGGAACAAAATAATCGAATTGAGACGATTATTTGTTTACTCTAAATGTCTCGTCTCCTTTTTCAATCAGGTTCACAATCTGATTAGCTCCAGCAATACCAGCGTTGATATTAGCTTCAGCTGTTTGAGCACCCATTTTCTTAGGTGTAAAGAAAAAGCGACCTTCATATTTAGCAGCAAATTCGTCTTTGCAGTCAGGTGCGATATCAGAGATATAAGCAAAATCTTTACGATCTTCCATAAGTTTCAACATACCTTCTTCATCAATAACTTCTTTACGAGCTGTATTGACAAGAATACCACCCTCAGGCATCTTATTCAACAAATCGTAGTTAATTGATTTTTTGGTTTTGTCGTTGGCAGGAATATGCAATGATACATAGTGACAAGTGCTATATAGCTCTTCTACTGTATCTACTGCCTTAACTCCATCAGCTTCAATAGCTTCTTTTGCAACAAAAGGATCGAATGCATAAACTGTCATTCCGAAACCTTTAGCAATATTAGCAACGTGTTTACCAACGTTACCATAAGCGTGAATACCGATATTCTTACCTCTTAACTCTACACCAGCTTTTCCATTAAATCCTTTACGAGCAAGGAAAACCATCATTCCCAATGCTAACTCCGCAACAGCGTTTGAGTTTTGTCCAGGAGTATTCATGGCTACTATACCCTTCTCAGTACAAGCCTCAAGATCGATATTATCGTATCCAGCACCTGCACGTATAATTACTTTTAGGTTCTTAGCTGCTTCAAGCACCTCGCGAGTTGCTTTATCAGAACGAATAATCATTCCATCAACATCAGCAACAGCTGCGATTAACTCAGCCTTATCTGTGTATGATTCTAGCAAAGCTAGTTCATATCCAGCACCTTCAACTACTTCGCGAATTGCGTTTACAGCAGCAGGAGCAAAAGGTTTATCGGTTGCAATTAAAACTTTAGTCATTTTATTAATTTTAAACGTTAAAAATAAAATGTCATTGCCAGCCAAATCGAAGTTATCCAAATCGGATCCCTTTAGTCGTTCCTCATGCTTTAATGACTCAAAATAGAGATTTGAGTATGTTGCCACACTCAAATCCATATAATCAGGTAATTTACTTTACATGCATTGTTTCGAATTCCGTCATGCAGTCAGCTAATGCCTGTACAGATGCTTTTGGTAAAGCATTGTAAGTAGAAGCACGGAAACCACCAACTGAACGGTGACCTTTAATTCCAGACATACCTTTTGAAGTAGCGAAATCGTAAAATTCTTTTTCTAATTCTTTGTACTCGTCAGCCATTACGAAACATATGTTCATTAATGAACGATCTTCTACGTTGATAACAGTACCTTTGAACATAGGGTTACGGTCAATCTCGTTGTAAAGAACCGCAGCTTTATCTTCATTAATTTTCTGCATTGCAGAAACACCACCTTGTTCTTTGATCCATCTCAAAGTTTGAAGAGCAGCAAACACAGGAACTACTGGAGGAGTGTTAAACATAGACTCACCTTTAATATGAGTTGTATAATCTAACATTGTAGGAATCTGACGATCCATTTTTCCTAGCAATTCATCTTTAACGATTACAAAAGTTACACCAGCTGGCGCTAGGTTCTTTTGAGCTCCACCATAAATTAATGCATACTTAGATACATCAACAGGGCGAGAGAAAATATCAGAAGACATATCAGCAACAAGAGGTACATTCACGTCCATGTCGTGCTTGATCTCAGTACCATAAATGGTATTGTTTGTAGTGATATGGAAATAATCTGCATCAGCAGGAATTTCGTATCCTTTTGGAATGTAGTTGTAAACTGTTTCTTTAGAAGAAGCAACTTCAACAACTTCACCAAATAATTTAGCTTCTTTTTGAGCTTTGTTAGCCCAAGCACCTGTGTTAAGGTAAGCTGATTTCTTAGCCATCAAGTTGTAAGGAATCATGCAGAACTGAGTAGAAGCTCCACCACCTAAGAATACTACTGAGTAACCTGCTGGGATATCCAATAATTCTTTAAACAAAGCTGTAGCTTCATCCATTACGGCAACAAATTCTTTGCTACGGTGAGATACTTCCATTAAAGAAAGAGTTGTTCCGGCAAAATTCTTAATAGCTGCAGCAGTATTTTCTACTGTTACGTCAGGAAGGATTGAGGGTCCTGCAGAAAAATTATGTACTTTCATTTTCAATATTTTTTAGAATGTGAACTTTTGCATATTCATGCGCAAATTTGCAAATAAAAATGAAGAATAACGAGGTCAAAAATCATTTTTTATATGTTTTTCAACAAAAAACAAGCTGGCTTCACTTCTCTTCATATACAACTGATGCTCTAATAGTTAAACAGAATTTAACAAAGCTATCGAAATCGTTTTCTACTATGGTACCCAAACTGTCATAAAAAAAGCAAGTTCGTGATACTTCACAAACCTGCTTTTGTAATAAAATCGTTGATCAAAGTTGAACTAAATAAGCTCAATCAGTAATCAAATATGCTTAAGCCTTATAAAAAGGAATTTTTGTAATTTTTGCTTTCAGAGCTTTCTTTCTTACACGAATATAAATCTCAGTATCCGCTTTGTAGAAACCCTCTTTTACGTAACCCATACCAATTGATTTTCCAAGTGCAGGAGCGCTTGTTCCTGAAGTTACTTCACCAATTTCATTTCCATCAGCATCCTCAATCTTATAACCATGACGAGGAATACCACGGTCGATCATTTCAAAACCTTTCAAACGACGCTTAGGCTTATCAGCTTTTTGTTGTTCAAAAAATTCTCTATCGATAAAGTCATTTCCATCAACAAATTTAGTGATCCAACCCAAACCTGCTTCAATTGGTGTGTGTGTATCATCAATATCGTTACCATATAAACAGAATCCAACTTCAAGACGTAGTGTGTCACGAGCAGCTAATCCAATTGGTTGAATACCGAACTCTTTACCAGCTTCCATTACAGCGTTAAAAAGTTTTTCTCCATCCTCATTAGCAACATAAATTTCGCATCCACCAGAACCTGTATAACCTGTAGTAGAGAAAATCACATTCTCGATACCAGCCATATTCACTTTCTTGAAAGTATAGTACTCCATATCTTCAACAGGAACATCAACAAGCTTTTGCATAGCTTTAAGAGCCAAAGGACCTTGAACAGCTAACTGACAAATTTCGTCAGAAGCATTGTAAAGTTCTGTACCAACTTCTAAGCCCATTTCTTCAGCATTCTTAGAACACCATGCCCAGTCTTTCTCAATATTAGCCGCATTTACAACCAATAAATAAGTTTCAGAATCGATACAGTAAACCAACAAGTCATCAACAATACCACCTTTCCCGTTAGGAAAACATGAGTACTGAATCTTTCCATCAGTTAAAGCAGCCACATCATTAGTGGTTAATTTCTGTACAAAGTTAAAAGCCTTAGGGCCTTTTACCCAAAACTCACCCATATGAGAAACATCAAATACACCTAATTTTTCACGAACACACATGTGCTCATCCTTAATACCAGTAAATTCAATAGGCATGTTATAACCAGCAAATTCTAGCATTTTAGCGCCTAATTCTTCATGAAAACTAGTGAATGCAGTTCTTTTCATCTGTTTGTTGTTTGAAGTTTAAGATCTTAATGTGTTCCATGAATAAAGAAAACACATCATTTCCTATTTTAGTATTGTTTATTTAAGTCACTCAATTACAAAGAATTTAACCGTTTAACCATCCTCCATAATTGTACATATAGAACTTTCATTCTGTTTTGTTTTGCAAATGTAGAAGAATACAATTTCTAGGCAAAAAAATACCGATTAAACTTCAAAATATACTTTGTATTATAAAGCATATTTTGAAACTCAATCGGAACAGATACCCTTAGAACTATATTTAGTTCTTAGACAAACTATAATTCGTTATTATTTTTTTCCTTCTATCATTTTCAAAACTTACGATAAAAGCTTTTTCGACACCAGATCTATCTCTATAATAAATAGCATCTTCTATACTATCAAACTCATTAATTGTGTACCTATACCATTCTCCATCATAAGAGCTAATTACGTCAGTCTTGCCTTTGTATAACTTCTTTAATTCAGACTCTTTCATTTCTAACTTTGAAGCTGCAATCTGAATTTTATAAGTTGTCAGGATAGTTGCTGCTTTTTTAACAACTGGAACTGGAAGAGGAATAACGATTGGAAGAACTTCAGATTTTTCTACTGGAATAGCCTCTTCAAGTTTCTCTAATGGTTTCACTGCTTCTTTCAATTCTTCCTGAATTACTTTTTCAACTATCAATTTCTTGGTATAAATATCAAATTTACCATTTTCACCTCTATTCGAATCAAACAAGAATGAATCTCCTTGAGAAGGAAAGAAATGACACTCATCGTAGGACGAATTAATAGGCATGCCCATATTCTGTGCTTCCATCCAGCTACCATTGTCATTTTTTTCAGATTTAAAAATATCATATCCTCCAATTGAGTTTCGACCTTTAGAACTAAAATAAATTGACTTTCCATCATCCGATAAGAAAACATCCTTTTCATCGAAAGTTGAATTAATTTGATCGCCAATTTTAACTGGCTTGCTCCACTCTCCATTATCTCCCTTTTTACAATGATATATATCCCCTTGCCCTCCGTCTCTATCACTAACAAATACGACGGCATTCCCGTCTGATGTAAATGATGCTGAAGATTCATTAGATTTTCTTTCATTCACAAAAAACACATCCATTTCTTTGGTCCAATATTTATCATCTTTTTGCATAAAGATTAAATCTCCTAGTCCTGTGTTCTTATCGTAAAACAAATACTGATTGGCATCAATCTTAGCAACCATTATAGGTAATTCACTAGATTTTTTCTCATCATTTAAGATGCTGAAATTTGTCCATTCACCATTCATTAGCATAACACTAAATCCTCTTAAAGTAGGACTATCTTTCTTTTTATCACTTACAATTAGCCTATCCGAATTAAAGAACAGTTTCACACCATCTTTAATTGCAAGAACATCGTTAGCCTCAGAGTTTATAGGTGATGCCAACTTTTCCACATCAAAACTAGCTAACTGCTCTGATAAAACTTGTCCATTTTTACACTGCTCTATATATCTATTTACAGCTTCTAGCTTTTTCCTATTCTTGTTAGTACCTTCGTGTTGAAGAATTTCAATATAGGTTTTATAGTTTAATATAGCATTTGAAAAATCACCTTCATATTGACAAGCTTGCCCTAAGAACAAATATAATTTTTCATTAAAATTTGGTTTCAAAGCCTTTACTTCTTCAAAGTATGGTTTCGCTAATTCTTTTTTGCCATACATCAAATAGGTTTGCCCAATATTATAATTCAGCTCTGCATTAAAACTATTAAAGGAATTGCATTCCAAAAGAAGACTTATACATTCGGAGAACGAGGATTCCCCGTCTTCAAAAAGCTTTTTTGCCTTATTTATATTCTTCATCACCTTTTTTCCTTCATCAGTGCCTCCTGCAAATTCATCCGAATCAACACGTATAAAACCCTGAGAATAAACATCTCCACAAGAAAAAATGAATAGAAGTATTAACAATTTTATTAATGACATAGGTAATATCTTTAGTTAAATAAGCTACATCTAAATTAGAAAATTTAGGGAACATAGAAAGATCAAATCTTCTATTTTTTTTTAATAAGCATAAAACTTTAATATGAAAGTAACTTATTTCATCCTTAAATACTTTTACATTACTGACCTTGAACAGAACAAAATTATAATAGCCTAATTAAAAATTATTTATTATTATTGTGTGTAAGTAAAGCTTTAATAAATACATTCTCTTTATTAAATTTTATTGTTTAAATTTATTTACTCATAATATTATACTAGTAAACTATATCTAATTAGCTTTAAACAGGGACTGATAGAGTTAACAAGCTTTAGTTTAATTAATCAATTCAAAGGCCTAAAATGAACTCAAACACTAAAATCATTGACTTATCATACTTGAAAGAGATGTCTGGTAATAACAAAGACATTATGGTTGAAATGGTTGAAATTTTTATTGAACAAAACCCTGAATTTACTGAAGGAATCTCTAGTCACTTTGAAAACAGACAATGGACAGAACTTGGAGCTGTTGCTCACAAAGCTAAATCCTCTGTTAGGATTATGGGAATGGATGAATTAGGTGACTGTTTAGAAAACATAGAACATTATTCTAAAGGAAACCAAAAAATTGAACTTCAACAGAAGATCGAAGATAGACACAAACTTAATGATGAAGATTTAAGAATCTGGAATAATGTAAGAAATGAAGAAGTTAATGACATTGATCTAAAATTCATCCCGCAACTTGTCAGCTACTTTCTTAACCAAAGTCCAATAGCAATTACGGAATTAAAAAGAGCTATTCTAGAGATTTAATATGACAAAAAACACCCCCCACATACTAGTCGTTGATAGTAATATAGCAACCCTTAAATATATTGAATTTACCCTAACTGGAATTGGATATAAATCGACTCTAGCAAAGAATGGTTTAGAAGCGATCGAAAAAACGAAGAATCAACATTTCGATCTTATTATCTCTGACCTCTACTTACCACTAATGAGTGGGAATGATCTTGTTAGACAGATTCGACAAACTCCTGAATACAGACTTACCCCATTTATTTTTCTTTCGGATAATAATGAAGAAGAAACTTGGATACAAAACTTAAATGATGGAGCAGATGATTTTATCACAAAACCTTTCAAGCAAGAGATTTTCATCTCAAAAATAAAAGCTCACCTAAAGAAATCCATACTTAGAAAAGAGATTCTAGATTCATCTAGAAAAAATAATCTCAATTTTGATAAGGGTAATATTATCTATTGCACTCCTAGCTCAAATAAGTTCAAACTATCCCAGCAGTTTATAAAGACACCTCTTAAGTACATTGAGTCAGACGAGGAACTATTTTCGTATTTGAAAGAAGAAAATGTTTGGCGAATCATTATTGATGACAATGCGATTTGGGCAATTTCAATTTTAGATAAGATTAGTAAAACAACTGAGCAACTTATTCCCATTGACATTTTAATTTCAGACTCAAAGGATACAGGTAAAATAGATTATTTCTTAACGAACCATATTGACTCATTTCTATATAAGCAACTTGATGAAAGGCTAATAATTCACCAGATTAACTCATCAGTTCAACAGGAACTAAACCTTAAAAACAAGTACTTTAACTCACTCAACTCAGCAGCAAAGCAATCTCCAGTAAGATTCGAAAATCAATACAACGAAGATATTGCAGATTTCAACATTCAAGTTATTCATCAGGCATATAACAAGCTTGCGGGAGGCGATTTTTATGAAACATTCGACGTTGACAATCAAAAAAAGATAATTGTAGTTGGTGATGTGATGGGAAAAAAGTGGGATGCATGGTTTTTTGTGCCTGCATATATTGCCTACATAAGAAGCACTATTAACTTTTTCTTGAGTCGAGAGGAGTTCGATTTCATCAAATCTCCTGGTAAGTTTCTAGGGATAATAAACAAATCTGTATTTAAGGATTTAAAACTCAGCGAAGTTTTCACAACCTTAAGTATTATAACTGTTTGCTCACAAACATCAAAAGTTAGTATTGCTTCAGCAGGAGCCCTACAGCCTCTATTTTTTAATGCAAAAGAAAATAAGTTAGCTCAACTTAATATTACGGGAACTCTTTTGGGTGTTATTCCCGACGCGCGTTACCTCAGCTTAATTCAAGATTTTAATAAAGGAGACAAACTTTTACTTTATACCGATGGGTATACAGAAGCTGTGAATGATAGAACTGGGAATATGATTGACAACGAAGGTTTTCTTGAAAGTATTGAGCATACAGTTGGAAAAGACAGTATAAAACTTTCGGATGTTGAATATCAATTGATACATACATTAAACATATCTAAGTTTGATGATGACAGAACTCTCTTTCTAGTTCAAAAAAATTAAGCTTTAACTATCTCATTTCGCTTTTAATTTTGTTCATTTGTCAAAAATTAGAAATCATGACTCCAAACGAAATTATTGGCTGGATGGGAAGCATCCTTTTTGCTATCTGCGCACTTCCCCAATCACTACACACATTTAAAACTCGAAAAGTTGACGATTTAAATGAGCTTTTTATATGGCTTTGGTTTTTAGGCGAAGTATTTACCTTTTGGTATATCATTGTCGATGACATCAATAATCAAGTGTATCATGTGCCTTTGTATTTTAATTACTTATTCAACATTCTCATGCTTTTTTACCTGATCTACGCCAAATATCGATACAATACTGTACCAACAGCGCTTTCTCAGCTAAAACGTCGGATTCAGAAATAAATTCAGAAAATTTGTTTCAGAAATATTTCAACTCACGTCAAATTTAAAGAAGTACTAGTGAAGATAGTTATCATCGATAATTTCGATTCATTTACCTACAACCTTTCACACGCTGTAGAACAGTTCTCAGATCAGGTAATTGTTATGCGTAACAATGAAATAAACTGGGAAGCTATAGAAGATTGTGACAAAATCATATTCTCACCAGGACCTGGATTACCTGAAGATGTGCAAGTAATGGGTGAAATTATAGATCTATATAAAACAAGCAAACCAATATTAGGGGTGTGTTTAGGTATGCAATATATTGGCCTTTACTTTGGAGGAGAAATTTATAATATCGAAAATATTGTACATGGCATTCCAAGAGAGACACAAGTCGTAGACCAAAAAGAATGTTTATTCCATGGTATTCCTAAAGAATTCAATTCAGGTAGATATCACTCATGGGCTCTAAACACATCTTCGCTTCCATTTTGTTTAAACATTACTGCTACTGACAATGATAAGCTTATAATGGCTATTCGACACAAAGAGTTTGACATCTGTGGCGTTCAATTCCACCCAGAATCTATAATGACTGAACATGGTTTCGATATGCTAAAAAACTGGATTGAAGCCTAAAGCTCTAACCCAGTTTGAAATTTATTTGTATTTATTTTTGACCACTAACCAGATGTAAAGCTTAGTTATCCTGCCAAACTTTCTTCTTCTCGTATTTCAAATCCTGAAGTACCGATGACTTCACATTGATTTGGAAATTGTATGATTGGTATGTTCCAAATGGAATAGTATTGAAAGTCATCTGCCAACAATGTAGATCTCTAGTTAAAGAAAATTGAGTTGCGGTGATTGATTTATTGGCAAAATCGTAACCCGTAGAAAAATTAATTTTCCACTTAGGTGTTAAGCTAAAGTCACCTCGAAGGCCAATGTTCTGATTAACACTACTCTTTATTGTTGGCTTAGAGTATGTCCATCCATAATCTAATGAAAACGACCAAGGCACATCAAACTGAACGTATCGCATTTCATCTGGTGTTTTCTCATCATCCTTACTTCCCTCTTCCGCATCACCCTTAAAATCGCTAGATGATAATCTGAAACCTAAATCAATAGAGGCATTGGTTAAACGTGGACCAAATTTATCAATCTTAACGTTATTGGCATTCAATGCATATGGATCAACTGTCGAGTTAAAATTCAGATCAAACTTGTTATTGAAAATCTTTGTACGACCATTTATTCTAATATTCGACCAGTTTAACGAATCGGCAAACATATCATAACTTGTTGAAAACTTAAGGCTCTCCAGAAGCTTTAACTTTTTGAAATCTTCATTCCCAGTAGTGTCGTTAGCTGTTTTAATTTTTGCTTCAATATTATTATCCAAGCTCAAATTAATACTTCCAGATTCCATAGCTCCAGTTGGCGTTCCATACAAACTTCCTTCGAAAATAGAGTACTCTACATCATTACCATCGCCATTCTTGTAGGTATTGTAATATTTATCTCTGTCAACTCCAATCTCAGGTGTGTAACTAACACTAATCGATGGTGACATGACGTGACGAATCGCTTCAATCCTCGAAGTCTTTTTAAAAGTATACATCCCATATATCTTTGGATTTAAAGACAAAGAGGCTGACGTAGAATAGTTATGAGCATATTTCATGCCTTGAAGAGTATCAATCAAAACTCCCCCAACATTATCATTCAAGCTTGGATCCCAAGATTTAATAATAGATCTAGTATATAGAACACCTTTATAATTAAGAGTTGGCGATAAAGTTAAATCACGAGCTAACTTAAAATCTGTAGTAATAGGAATAGAGTGCTGATAACCATTTTTCCAATCTTTCGTTAAAGAAGAAGACATCAATTCTTTTTCTTTGATATTAATTCTATTCTCCATTTTCGAAGAATAACTCACACCAATTTTATCATACCACTTCAAATTAGAACTTTTACCCTTTGTTCTGAAAGGATATATTTGAGTCATATATAATGATAAACTTGGTAAGGTTAACGAAATAGTTGTATCCCTACTATTCTGGGAGTGACGTAAAGATCCATTTAAACTAAAAGGACTGCCCGGCCACTTTTTACTATACGAAATACTAGATTGCTTTTGATTATTTACAATTCGATCAATATTAGTGGAATTATTTCTATCATTCTCAGAAGTCGAAAAGTTTACCGAAGCTGAAAATGTACGATAAGGATTTGCTTTTGCATCCTGAGCATGTGTCCATCTAACAGCAAAATCAGTAACTTCAGAATAATCATCTAAACCTTTATCTCCATATTTATTCTTATGGTACTCAGTAGATAAGTTTCCACTATACCTGTATCGCTTTTTATATTTCGAATTAAGATTCATTCCCCACGAGCCATTTGAAAAGATATCAAATCTTGTTGCTAAATCAACGTAATCGTTTATCGCCCAATAATACCCTAAGCCACGCAAGTTGAAACCTCTTCGTTTCTCTTCTCCATAACTCGGCAAAAGAATACCAGACGAATACTTACTACTAAAAGGGAAAAATCCAAAAGGAAGTCCAATAGGTAACGGCACATCTTCTAAAACAATATTCAAAGGGCCAGAAACAATCTTGTCATCCTTAATCATTTTAGCCTTTGACATACTAACGTAGAAGTGTGGGTGAGGGTGATCACAAGTGGTATATTTCCCATTTTTCAGGAAGAATGTACTCGCATCCATCCTTTTAGTATATTCACTATGAACGTAGCCGCTTTCTTGTTCAGTAATAACCTCATTAACCAAACCTTTACCTGTTTCAAAATTATATTTCAATTCCTTACAAGTAAACTCTTCTGCAGCATCTTTAAATTCAGGCGTGTGAATAAATGTATCAGTACTATCTTTTATACCATACGCAAAAGCTTCTTTCTTTGCTATATCAAGTTCAATATAATATGCCTTCAATTCAATTGATCCATATTTTACAAAAGCGTTATTAGTCAAAAACACTTTCTGTCCAGTAAGAGAAAACGTGACACTATCGTCGGCACTATATTCAACTGCAGTTTCGAAAAATGGTTTTGGAGCAGTTGAATCTGCCACCACGGAATCATTCTTAACTTCTTTGTTTCTTGACTTTAAATCTAAAGAATCTACTTGCTGTAATAATTCAGCATACCAATTTACTTCAAGTGGAGATTCCCCTGAATTCTCCCATTTAGAATTCTCATTTCCGACTAGATTGAAATCCGCAAATATATTTAACGGAATTAAGCTAAGAATGAAAAGTATAAAAAGCTTTTGTTGTAATTTCAATTGCAATTTTTATCGTTATTTTTGTACAAGAATGAGATCGATTAATAAACTTAAAAATCAGATGTAGTACACTAAGGTTTAAGACGGTAAGAGTTTTCAGCTTCAAATAACACAAATCATCATTATCAAGCAGAAAGGTCTCAGGTCGCCAAAATTACAAATAAAACTACTATATTCCCTAATATAAACACTGTTCAGAATCATTTTTTAAGTTCTTTTATGAAGATTTTTTATCTGTTTTTTTTTTCGAATTAAATTTCACAAAATATAATGAATAAAGTATCCGTTTTTTTAATGCTTTTTATTCTTTGTTCAATAAGCTTTTTAAGTATTGGACAAAACTCCGATTATAAAATCAACACCATTGTTATTGATGCTGGACACGGTGGGAAAGATCCTGGAGCTGTTGGCAAACACTCCTACGAAAAAGATATTGCCTTAAGCATCTCTCTTAAAACTGGAGAATACATTGAGAAGCACTTCCCCCACATAAAAGTTATTTATACTAGAAAAACAGATATTTTCATTCCTCTAAAAAAACGCCCTGAGATAGCTAACAAAGCTAAAGCAGATCTTTTCATATCAATACATGCCAATAGCCTTGGTAATAATAATACGCGTACACATGGTACTGAAACTTTTATTTTAGGACTGCATAAGTCGAAAGATAATTTAGCTGTAGCAATGAAAGAAAACTCTGTAATGCTATACGAAGATGATTATACCAATAATTATGAAGGTTTTAATCCAAAAGATCCTGCTTCATACATCATTTTTAACTTGATGCACAGCTTGCATATAGACAATAGCACATCAATGGCTCAACACACCGAGAACCAATTTAAGAGTAGAGTTGGAAGGCGTTCTAGAGGTGTTAAAGCTGCTGAGCTTTGGGTTTTAAGAAAAGCAAGTATGCCTTCTGTACTTATTGAAGTTGGTTTTATCTCAAATGCTAATGAAGAACGGTTCCTAAAATCGAAAAAGGGTCAAGACTATATGTCATCTGCTATTTTCAGAGCATTTAGATCATATAAAGAAGAAATAGAACGACATAGTTCTCGTACATTTGAAGTAACAGAAGAGCCTGTAGGAGTCGTAAATGAGGTTTATTATTGCATTCAGGTTAAATCCTCTTCGAAGAAAATCCCATTAAACGCTAAAGTATTTTCTGGCTTAGAAAATGTATCAGAAAAACATGTGAATGGAATTTATAAATACTCTGTGGAACAAAACTCAAACTTGAGAGCTGTTATCGATAAAAAAAAGCAAATTAAGAAAATCATACATGACTGTTTCATTGTAGCTTATTATAAAGGGAAGCCAATTTCTATTAAAGAAGCTAAAAACATTCAAAAATCATAATAAATATTCTATACCTTTGATTAAGAAAAGATCAAAGTAATCACACAATATCACTAAATGAAAATATCAAAAGAAGCTACAATTGGAATATTGGTTATAGCTGCCATTACGATTTTTATTTGGGGAATAAATTTCCTTAAAGGGAACAGCATATTCTCAACAGATCAATTATTTTACGCTAAATACCAAAGAGTTGATGGTCTAAAGAAATCGAGTCCCGTAACTCTTAAAGGATTCAAAGTCGGCCAAATCAAGTCTATTAAATTCAGCGAATCAAACATTAACGATTTAATTGTTTCATTCTCAGTGGGTGATGGTTTTAATTTACCGAGCAACACAACAGCTAGAATTGTAAGTTCCGATATTATGGGAACTAAAGAAATTCAAATTATTCCGGGTAACTCGAAAGCGATATTGCAAGCTGGTGATACTATTAAAGGAAGTATTGAGGGTGATTTAAAAGAACAAGTTAGTATGCAGATGCTACCTCTAAAAAATAAAGCTGAGAAGCTAATGTCAAGTGTTGACTCTGTTCTAACTGTTATTCAGTACATCTTTAATGCTGATGCGCGTGATAATATCTCTCAGAGTTTAAAGAGTATTAAAAACACAATCAACAAGCTTGAACACACATCAGGAAGTCTCGACACATTAGTTAGTGGACAAAGGTCTCATATGGAGAAAATACTTGCAAATGTTGAATCTATAACTGGTAATCTTGAGTCAAACGGTGAAAACATTAGCAATATCCTGACCAATTTCTCGAGCATATCCGATTCATTGAAACAAGCTGAAATTGCATCAACAGTAAACAATGCCAATGCAGCTCTGGCTCAGGTGAATGAAATATTCCAACAAATAAATGATGGCAAAGGTAGTATGGGAGCTTTTCTTAAGAATGACAGTCTCTATCATCATATTGAATCAGCATCGAAACACCTAGATGAACTTCTAGTAGATCTTAAAACTAACCCCAAACGTTACGTTCAAGTTTCAGTTTTCGGACGCAAAGACAAGAAGAAAAAGAAATAATCTACAATTCATATCAACAAAAAAGCCAGATTTAAATCTGGCTTTTTTTTAGTTCAAAATAAGATTGTTTAGATCTTCGTAAGATGTCCTTGCATTACTATGAACATCAGAGTAACGCATAATTCTCTTAATCAAACTAGCTGGTGCTTCTAGCAATGAATCATCTATATATCTGATTAAATCTCCCGATCCCATCAAGTCATCTATAGAGATACTTTCCAGTTCATTGAGAAAATCATCATGATTCGTTGTTGATGCCCAACCTACAAGTGTAAAAATTGAATCCATTCACATATATAATTGGTTTGTACCCTCTATAACGCGAACTTTTTTATTTTAGTATATCAAGTTTCAGAAAGCATTTTATCACCTAAGAAATCAATAAATTAAGATGATTCTCTTCAATCATTTTCCTCATATTAATAAGTGCATATCGCATACGTCCTAGTGCCGTGTTGATACTTACATCAGTATCATCAGCAATCTCCTTAAAGCTTAAGCCCTTATAATGACGGAGAACAATGACTTCACGCTGATCTTCAGGAAGACGATCAACCAGTTCTTTCACCTCGTTATGTATCTGAGATCGTATCATGATATCCTCACAATTATCATCGCTAAATTTATCTGAATTGAATAGATCTAGCTCAAAATCATCATTCGAATAAACCTTATTCATTTTCTCTTGCCTAAAATGATCGATAATCAAGTTATGAGCAATACGAAATACCCAAGCCAGAAATTTACCGTTATCACGATATTTCCCTGCTCGTAAAGATTGAATAACCTTAATGAAAACATCTTGAAAGATATCTTCGGTTAAATCTTTATTTTTCACAATTAAATAAATGTAGGTATACACCCTATCTTTATGGCGAGTTATTAGCGTTTCTATTCCAGACGGGTCGCCAGAAATAAATCGCTCAATATAATATTGATCGCTCTTTAAATCAAATTTCTCCAATTTCACATCTTATATTTTAAGTAATAAAGTGTAGAGATTGATCTATAAGCAAAGTAGGATTTAGTGTGTGTAATATTATATCACTTGCAAGATTATAAATATAAAAGAGTTTTGCAAATCAATAGAACTTAAATAAATTTACAAGATTTTACATTTCGCTCAGAAATTCTAGAAACAGACATGATTAAGCAAGATAAATTCATCACCATAAAAGGAGCAAGAGTCCATAATCTTAAGAATATAGACTTAAAGATTCCTCGCAATAAATTTATTGTGATCACCGGACTTTCTGGTTCAGGAAAATCTTCCTTGGCTTTCGACACGCTTTATGCTGAAGGGCAAAGACGATATGTAGAGAGCTTATCATCCTATGCTCGTCAGTTCCTTGGGAGAATTAACAAGCCAGAGGTCGATTTTATTAAAGGTATTCCACCTGCAATTGCCATTCAGCAAAAGGTAAACACTCGTAATCCTAGATCAACAGTAGGAACATCAACAGAAATATACGACTACTTAAAGCTCCTTTTTGCACGAGTGGGAAAAACCTACTCTCCTATTTCTAATACATTAGTAAAAAGACATAGTGTTAGCAATGTGGTCAATTTTACTCTAGAACAAGAGGCAGATGCCACAGTCATGATAATGGCAGAACTTCACCCTAATGGAGAACGCTCAAGAAAAGAACAGCTAGAAGTTCTATCACAACAAGGTTTTTCAAGAATTGAAATCGAGGGGAAAGCACACAAGATATTCGATGTTCTAGAAGATAAAGCACTGTTATCAATTAAAGGAGACATTCATATCATCGTTGATCGACTTCGTGTCGATAATGACGAAGACACTCGAAATCGTTTGGCAGATTCAATTCAAACTGCCTTTTATGAAGGGAAAGGGGAATGCTTAATCTCTATTTCTGATTCCAAGGTATTAAATTACCATAGCTTCTCAAATCGTTTTGAGGCAGATGGAATCACTTTTGAAGATCCACACACACATACTTTTAGCTTTAACAACCCTGTTGGTGCATGTCCTAAGTGTGAAGGATTTGGTAAAGTTATTGGTATAGATGAAGACTTGGTGATTCCTAACAAGACACTAAGTGTATACGAAGATGCAGTGGTTTGTTGGAAGGGTGAAAAAATGCGAAAATGGAAAGACGAACTCGTATTTGTTGCTGATAAATTCGATTTTCCAATTCACAAACCTTTCCTCGATCTTAGTGATGAGCAAAAGCAATTACTTTGGAAAGGGAACAAACATTTTAAAGGTCTACATGCTTTCTTTGCTTATATAGAATCCAAGCAGTATAAAATTCAATACCGTGTTATGCTATCGAGATATCGCGGTAAAACTACTTGCCCTGATTGTAGAGGTACGAGATTAAAGAAGGAAGCTGGCTACATTAAAATTACAGGAAAAAATATTCAGGACTTAGTCCTAATGCCGATATCTGATCTCAACGAATTCTTCAACAATCTAAAACTTGAAGGTAGTGATGAGCAAGTTGCAAAGCGTATTCTGATTGAAATTCAGAATCGACTTCAATTTCTTTCTGATGTTGGACTTGGTTATCTAACTCTAAACAGATTATCTAGTAGTTTATCTGGAGGTGAATCTCAACGAATTAATCTTGCAACATCGCTTGGAAGTAGCTTGGTTGGTTCACTATATATACTTGATGAGCCGAGTATCGGTTTACATTCAAAGGACACTGAACTTTTAATAAAGGTACTAAGACAATTACGCGACCTTGGAAACACTGTTGTCGTTGTTGAGCACGACGAAGACATTATCATGGCAGCCGATCAAGTCATTGATATTGGACCTTATGCGGGTAGACTTGGTGGTGAATTGGTGTTCCAAGGAAACTTGGAAGAGCTTAAGAATTCTGATGTAAGCCTTACTTCGCAATACATTTCAAGATCTCTGTGTATTCCAACTCCTACTTCTAGAAGAAAATGGAACAACTACATCGAAATTCTAGGTGCTAAAGAAAACAATCTGAAATCATTAGATATCAAGTTTCCTCTTAATGCTATGACTTTGGTTACAGGTGTCAGTGGTTCTGGAAAATCATCATTAATAAAAACAATTCTCTATCCTGCCCTAAAGAAACATTACGGTGGTTATTCTGATAAGAGTGGTCATTTTGATGCCCTAAAAGGCGACTTACATATGATTAGCAATGTTGAATTTGTTGATCAGAATCCTATCGGTAAATCTTCTCGATCGAATCCGGTAACCTATCTAAAGGCTTACGATGAGATTAGAAAACTATATGCCGAGCAACAAGCTTCAAAATACAGTGGGTATAAATCGGCACATTTTTCATTCAATATTGACGGAGGAAGATGTGATGAATGTCAAGGTGAAGGGATCATAAAAGTAGAAATGCAATTTATGGCTGACGTTTATTTACAATGCGAAAGTTGTAAAGGACGTCGTTTCAAAGATGATATTCTAGATGTTAGATATCGCGAAAAAAACATACACGACATTCTAGAAATGACCGTGAATGAGGCCACAGAGTTCTTCATGGAATCGACAGGTAAAACTGAGAAAAAGATTGCTCAACGATTAAAGCCATTAGTTGATGTCGGCTTAGGCTATGTAAAGCTTGGTCAAGCATCGAGCACACTTAGTGGTGGAGAAAGTCAGCGAGTTAAACTAGCTTCATTCCTAGCGAAAGAAAAGGCTGAACCGTGCTTATTCATTTTTGATGAACCAACAACAGGTCTTCACTTTCATGATATTAACAAACTAATGGATGCCTTTAATGCACTAATTTCAAGAGGCCATAGTTTAATAGTGATTGAACACAATATGGAAGTTATTAAATGTGCAGACTGGATTATCGATCTTGGCCCTGAAGGCGGAATAAACGGTGGTAAACTTTGCTTCGAAGGCCTTCCAGAAGATATTATACAAAAATCAGATTCTTATACTGGAGAGTATTTGAAAGATAAATTATAAACATCCAAAAAGGATAAGTTCTCATTACAATAAAAAGAACCTCAATATGATAGATTTAAGTTTAAAGGATGACAAACTCGTTCTAGCGAGTATAGAAAAATTACGAGCTAAAGGTAATATCAATGATCTACCTGCAATTCTAGATTATTTGATAGCTCCTAGTAAACCTGAAATTGAAAAGGCCTTATATAATTTCATCTTTGATATTAAAGATGCAAAAGCTACTGAGCCAATTATTGCAGCTATTCAGAACGAGAAATATCTGCCTATTCAGAAAAAACTGATTGAGATGTGCTGGCAGTCGAGCTTAAAGTTTGCAAACCACATTGATTTATTTGTTGATCTATTAATAAAAAGTGATTTTGAAATTGCTTTTGAAGCATTAACCGTGATTGAGAATATGGAAGAATCTCTTGATCCTAAATCTAAGGAGCAAGAAATGTCTAAACTGAAAAATGCAATACCTACCGTAAATGAAGATCGTAAAGGATGGCTACACGAGGCTTTTCATATCATAGAACAAGCCGCTGAATAATCAATTTTTGGATTGATCAATTTATTTGAAAGCTTCATTACTTTATAAGTAGTGAAGCTTTTCTATTTGCAACACATTCTTATTTTTCAAAATAGCACAACACTCAACACCGTCATAATCAACCTATTTAATCAATAACTAACAAATAATTTGTATATTTTAGTGTTTTACGATAGGGTATAATCCTGATTAAGCATCATAGTAGTAGAAAGACAGAAAGATCTGGCCAATCCTTCTCAAAATAAAAGTCAAACAGATTTAAACATTTTAAAATATACTATCATGAAAACAAATTTCAGAAAAAATCTTTCGATATTGCTTTCATTTATACTGGTTCTTTCTTTTAGCCATGTAATGGGTGCAGAAAGTATCAACTTCAGAAAAAAGAAGAAAGCAAAAACACAACAAGTAATCGATACTCTTAAGTACAATGTGTACAAAGGAAAAATTAAGAACATAGAAACTGGTGAAGCACTTATTTTTGTCAATATCTCTGTAAACAATTCAAATGTTGCAACAGTTTCGAACAGCGATGGCGAATTCCTTTTGAAAATTGCAAAAAACTCTGATGTAAAGACACTTACTGTTTCTCATATCGGGTTTAAAAATAAAGATTTTGCTATTTCAAATCTAAAACCTCGTAAAAATGTACTTGAGCTAGAGTCTGCAATCATTCCTCTTGGTGAAATTAACGTCTACCCTCACGATCCATTATTCCTAGTTCGTAGCATTCTAAACAGAGTTGCCAAAAACTATACGCTAGATCCTAATGTAATGAAAGGATTTTATCGTGAAACCATTAAGAGAAATAGAACTTATGTCGCTTTATCAGAAGCTGTAGTCAACATCAACAAATCTGGTTATAGACAAATGCGCGACGATCAGGTTCAAATTTTCAAAGGACGTAAAAGTCAGGATGTAAAAAAGATGGATACTCTTTTATTTAAATTACAAGGAGGACCAAACACGACGCTTCTACTTGACGTAATTAAGAACCCATATAACTTACTTTCAGGAGATTTTATTGAGAATTACGATTATACTTTTAAGAATATCACGAAACTTAATAACAAAATTCACTACGTAATTGAATTTAAACAAAAAGAAGGTGTTGATTTACCTTTATACTATGGACTGTTTTATATTGACGCAAACAACCTAGCCTTAAGTAGCGCTAAGTTTAGCTTGAATATGGAGAATGAATCAGAGGTAAGAAGAATGTTTATTCGTAAAAAACCTTCAGGTGTAAAAGTAACTCCTCTGTCAGCCGACTACATTGTCAACTATCAAGAAAAAAATGGTAAATGGTATTTCACTTATGCACGAGGCGAACTGAAATTTAAATGTAACTGGAAGCGTAAACTATTCAATTCTAAATTTTCAGTTATGACCGAGATGGCTATTACAGATAGAACAGATGCTGAAGTTGTAAGATTCAAAGGGAAAGAAAGATTCAAATCAAATCAAGTAATGTCAGACGAAATTGGAAGCTTTAGTGATAAAAACTTTTGGGGAGCATCAAACACTATTGAGCCAGATCAATCGATCGAATCTGCTATTAAAAAATTAAAGAGAAAAGGGAAGTAAGATTAACCTACTAAGTCAATGATTTTATCCTGGAGTTCCCTCTCCAGGATATTTTCAAAACAAATTTTTAAAGCAAGTAAGAAGACATTAAAAAAAAACCTATTTTTAATTAGACATTAAAAATAAACGAAGTAGAAATTACGAATGTTAGAGGACACTCAATATATTATAAAACAATTACGAGAAGGTAATCTAAAAGAATTTGAAAAAATTTTCAAAGAATTTTATCCGCAACTTTGTTTTTACGCTCTTCGTTTTGTTAAAAGAAAAGATCTATCAGAAGAAATTGTACAAAACCTCTTTTGTCAGATTTGGGAAAACAGAATAGACTTAAACATTCACACATCAATTAAGGCTTATTTGTACCGATCGACTTATCACAATGCTCTGCAAGTTTTAAGAAAAGATGACAGTCATAATAGATACAAAGAATACGTTAAACATCACTATGATGAAAAGGATTCTTCAACTAACAAACTAGAAGAGAAAGAAATAAGCAAAATTGTAAAAGAAACACTTTCATCTCTACCACAACGTTGTGGTACCATTTTTAAAATGAGCCGATTTGAAGGTTTAAAATATCAAGAAATAGCTCAAAAGCTTTCCATTTCGATTAAAACGGTTGAAGCAAATATGGGTAAAGCGCTTAAAGCTTTTCGACACAGTTTAAAAGATTACATGTGCTTATTTTAAGCAAATCAATATATCAAAGAAACAAATTAACAAAGACTATTGCCGCAGTTATAATTCAAAAGTAACTGCCAAAAACAAAAAGAATGAAAAAGGAATTTTCACATACACTGGATTGGGAAATCATTTCGAAATATTTAAGTGGAGAAATGACAGAATCGGAACAAGAGGTTTTCGAAGAGGAGTTGGCAGTAAATCCGAGCTATGCTGAAGCAATAAAAGCTTCTGGAAAAGATTTATCTCGCGCAGATTTATATCTTGCTAAGGAGGCTTTTGACTCTGAGGACGCTTGGTTTAATGTAAAAAATAAAATTACCGGAAATCAAGAAAATACTCCGAAGTTCAAAATCATGAAGCCCTCTCCTTTTAAAACATTTATGAGAGTTGCAGCCTCAATTATAATTTTATTCGGAATTGGTTTACTAGCTCAAACCACATACACCAACCTTTATCCTAACAAAACATTTGTTTGCGAAGCAGGAGAAGCTAATAAAAGTATCACGCTTGAGGATGGATCAATAATTACTCTTAATTCCGACTCAAAGCTTATATATCCTAGAGAATTCGATAAAAACGAACGCCGAGTGGAACTAATTGGTGAAGCATTCTTCGATATTGCAAAAAATCCGAACAAAGCATTTATTATTAATGCTAAGGATGCCGAAGTGAAAGTTCTTGGAACGTCTTTCAATATTAATGCAGCGACTAATAAAGTTGAAGTTCTTGTAAAGACTGGAAAAGTCCAATTTTCATCAATTAATAAACCTGGGAATAAGCTTATTCTAATTCCTGGAGACTTTGCTAGTTTACAAGAATCAAATCTCGAAAAGGTAGTCAGTCGCGATGATAATTACTTATCATGGAAAACACGTCAGATGATTTTTAGAGATACAAAACTACAGGAAGTAGCTAAAGTTCTTAATAGAACTTATCAAGTTCAAATTAGTTTTGAGGATGCTGAGCTTAAAGACTTAGCCCTTAATTCTACCTTCGATCATGAACCTTTAGACAATATTCTAAACTATATGTGTAGTCCATTCAATTTAGTTTATGAGAAAAAAGGAAAAGAAATTCTGATTAAGAAGGCTAATTAAGAAAACCTCAGTTTGCAGACGAAAAGCACAATGGCTTGATTTTAAAAAGAAACCAAGCCTCAACTCACTCTCAAATAAAATACAAATATGCTAGGGATTAGTATTCATACTCTCAATAAAGTACAGACTAAGAGCTTAATTCTCTTCTTTTGTCTCTTTACAACGAGCGTGATTAGCTTAGCACAAAATAAAGATCTCAATCAAAAAATATCAATCAGTTTAAAAGAGATTAGCCTAGAGAAAGCTTTAGATTCAATAGCACAAAAAACAAATACATATTTTACTTATGATGCACGTATCTTACTAAATAAACCTCTCGTAAACATTGAGGTTAGTGAAGCAGTTTTAGATGATGTGTTAAGACAAATAATTCCTGACACCACATTAAACTTCCAATTAATAAACAAGCAAATCATCATCTTCCCTGCTAAACAAAGAGATAACTTAGCTAAGGAAATTCTTAAGCCTCAATTACAATTTAAAAAGATAAGAGGTCGAGTATTTAGTAAAAAAAATAAAAAAGCACTCGCCTATGCTAGTGTTGGTCTACGAGGTAAAGCAATTGGGACAATAAGCAATATTGATGGTGAATTTTTATTAAACCTACAAGAAAAACATTTTAAAGATACACTCACATTTTCTTTCATTGGATTTAAGAATACTGAGGTTCCCATCAATCAAATAACAAGTGACGAGATTACGGTTGAGCTTCTAGAGAATCATATTTCATTACAAGAAGTAGTCATTCGAAATACTGATCCCGTAGCGCTACTTAAGTCGAGTATCAATAAATTTGATCAGAATTATCCTAAACATCCGAGCCTTCTTACTGCATTTTATAGAGAATCTGTAAGTAAGAATAAGAATTACATGATTTATCTAGAATCCATTCTTGACATATATAAATCATCCTATCAATCTACTAATAGAGTGGATATGGTAAAGGTTTTTCAATCTAGAAAAATATATGATTCTAATCGTTTAGATACTGTAACTCTTCGCTTAAAAGGTGGTATTGAAGGTTGTTTGCAACTTGACATTGTAAAGAACAGAATTGACTTTCTAAATCCAGAAAATTTTCATCTTTACAATTTTCATTTAGCTGATATCAGTTCATTCGACAATCATCCTGTTTATATTATCCACTTTGAACCAAAAGTCAGTCATAATCTCCTTCTGATGCAAGGTGATATATACATAGACACAAGAAGTTTAGCAATTATTAGAGCCGAATTTGCCTTTCCTTCCTCTCGAGTTGGTGAAATAAGAAATCGTTTTATTGCTCAAAAATCATCAAAAACTAAAGTAAGACCTTTGAGAATCGGCTATGTTGTTTCATATAAAAATATCAATGGGAAATATTACTTGAACCATACTAAAGGCAATCTAAAATTTAAAGTTCGACATAAACGCAAATTCTTTGCTAAGACATTTGAAACGAGTTTTGAAATGGCAATTACTCAAGTTGACACCAATAATATTGAAAGGTTTAAATATAGAGAACGTATACGTCCTAATACAATTATGTCTAGGTCTAAGTTACCATATGATGCTGAATTCTGGGGAACTCAAAACTATATTGAACCTGAAGAGAGCATTCAGCAAGCCTTAAAACGAATTAATGCCAACTTGCTACAAGTAGCTAACAAGGATGATTAGTAATCATGCTCTAATCTACACTTAGTTTCCAATCAAAAAAAGAAGCTCATTATACATCAAAAGATTCTTGTATCTTTGCGCCATCTATTATTAAGATAGCACGTCTCGCTATTTACAAGAAAAATCAGAAATACATCAATGAGATTCAATCAATATAGTTTAAGTCCAGAGGTTAAAAGCAACTTAGAAGGTTTAGAATTTAAACGCCCTACAGATATACAATTCAAGGCAATTCCTCCTATTATGAAAGGGGAAGATGTTTTAGCAATTGCTCAAACAGGTACAGGTAAAACGGCAGCTTTTGCTATTCCTATTATCGACAAATTACATCGAAATAAAAAGACCAAAGCATCAGAGGGAATCAAAGCAGTTGTGATGGTTCCTACTCGCGAACTTGCCATTCAGATTACTGAAGTTTTTCAAGAAATTGGCAAGAATACTAAAGTGACTAGTTTTTGTGTATTTGGAGGTGTAGAGCAAGGACCACAGATTGCCAAATTGCAAGAAGGAATCGATATTCTTATAACAACACCAGGTAGAATGTTCGATCTTGTACATCAAGGTTATATTTACCTTCGTGATGTTGAAACATTGATTCTTGACGAGGCTGATCATATGCTTGACCTTGGTTTTATAAAGGATATAGAAGACCTTATAAAGTATTTACCTAAGAATAGACAAACCCTTTTCTTTTCGGCAACCATTAGTCCTCGAATTAAAAAACTAGCTTATTCATTAGTTACCCGAGCTATTCGTATACAAATCTCACCTAAAGATCCCGTTGCTAAAAACGTCAATCATTCTGTGGGTTTTATCAAAATGGATGACAAGCGATTCTTTCTTGAACGTTTTATTAAAGATAATGAGGATAGCAAAATTCTAGTTTTTGTTAGAACAAAAGTTCGCGCAGAGAGAGTCTTCAAAGCCATGCAAAGAGTGAATATTAACACCTTAACTATCCATGGTGACAAAGAACAAGAAGATCGTTTAATTGCCTTGAAAGATTTCAAATTAGGCAAGGTTAAAGTTTTAATTGCAACAGATGTTAGTGCTCGAGGAATCGACATTCCTAATGTAGACTATGTAGTAAACTACGATCTCCCTGATGTTGATGAAAACTATGTACACCGTGTAGGACGCACAGGACGTGGAGTTCAGAAAGGTGTTGCTATTTCATTTTGTAGCGAAGAAGAAAAACTAATGCTTAACGAAATTGAAGAATATCTTGGGCAGAAGATTGTAGAAATGGAAATCTCAAAAGATGACTATTCAACAACTATCGACTTCTCTGAAGACTATTCGAAGAGTTTGAAAGAACTAATGGAAGAAGCAGAAAGTTTTGAGATAGATGCTAAAAAAGCAAAAGCTAAAAAAATAAAGAAGAAGCAGAAAAAGCAAACCAAATAGGCTTTTATAGCTTTTACTAGATAGAATTTAGCTCTGAGTTACAAAACTTGGAGCTTTTTTTATCCCTAAACCTATTTCTAACACCACCTTTACCTTACATTCCCTGTCCAATTCGCAGGATTTACCGATTTTAGAAGAAGTTTGTATATTATTTAGATTCCTATTTGTAAATTTACTTTGTGAAATTAGAATAGATCTCGACCTGAATATCCCTTACTTTTAAGGAATATGACATTGACTAACAACCTATGAAACCAAATTTTAAACTCAGCATATCAGAAATTCCTTTTAAAAGAAGCTTAAGCTTTTTACCGCTTATTAATAAAATAAAATCGGCAGTAGAAAATAAAAAGGATCATGCGATACACGCAAAATTGATATTATCTCAAATTGAAGATTATCCAGTTTTCTTTAAAGAAAACCCAGATCTCGATGAAATTCGGAAAGTTGCAAGCCAAATTCCATTTTTAATGTCTTATATATTCTCACCACATGAAATAGAGAATTCTATGAGTGGAGTTGGTGAGCCTTTTACTGATGATCCAATCTTTGAATCGAATCTACTTAAAAGTATTGAAGATGATAAAGACTATGATTTTCAAATGATGGATGATTTTAGTGATGATAAATGCATGTATCTTTTTACAAAGCTCATGTTTGCATATGCTATCATTCTAGAGAAATTCTATAATTCAGATCTAAGTATGGATTATTTCATACGATACAGATTAGATAACAAGCTCAATGACTTAGTCAAATACTTCAAATTCGACTTCGACTCAACCTATATCGATGTCAAATACAAAAATGAATTAGTTGAACTTTCAGGCGATGATATTAAGAAACTCATAAATAATCCATTGAATATGGATTTATGGCTAGAAATGTTGCCTTTAGATCAATTTGAGTTTACAGGTTTTATGAAATACAAGTTTGTTGATGTAACTCATCTCGAAGTTATTTCATCTCTTAAGACAGATCTACTTGAGAAAGCCAGCATTATCAATCCTGCTAACTTTATAAATCTTGAAAATAATATTCGAGCTCTTTTTAGTAATTCACAACTAAGGTTGGGAATTATGGCTTTAAATATAAATCAAGGGAATCTTCAAAACAGAACTAACTTTTGGAGAGGGCTACTTGGAGACTCTGATTTCAAATGCCATGATTATGAAAACTCTATCTACGGCGAAGCTCTAAGAACCAAAATGCCTATCGTTATAAACGACTTATCGAAACATGATAATATAGGTGTTATTGAAAAAGCAATTCTTGGAAAAGGAATTAATAATATCATACTTACGCCACTTATTCTTGAAGATCAGTTGGTAGGTATTCTAGAGCTTGGTTCACCCAATGCCTATGATATCAATTTCACCAAACTTAGAACAATAAAAGAGCTTGTCCCTGTTTTTTCCATTGCTTTGTTAAGAACAAGTGAAGAGTTTAAAACACAAATGCAAGCCACAATTAAAGAAGAGTGTACTGCTATACATCCAAGCGTTGAATGGCGATTTGAAGAAGCTGCCCTCAATTTACTAAGTGAGCGAGCAAATGATGAGAATGCTAAGATGGAAGAAATCGTTTTCGAACACGTACACCCACTCTATGGTGCTATCGATATTCGAAATTCTTCACATGAAAGAAATATAAGCATACAATGTGATCTGTTGGAACAACTCAATCTAGCTAAGAAAATATTCCAAGAAGCATATCGAATTAAAAAGATGCCTATTTACGATCAAGTAATCTATAAAATTGAGCAGTATGGTAAAGGCATAGAAAATGGGCTATCTTCTGGTGATGAATCCAATATTCTAAACTTTATACAAGAACATGTTGAGCCTTTGTTCTCACATTTCAATTTTAATGATAAACAATTTGAGGAAGCTATTAAGAATTATAAAGATAGCTTGGATCCAAATCTAAAAATGATTTACAAACGCAGAAAGGATTTCGAAGATTCACTTGCAATGATTAATAGTTGTGTCATAAAATGTTTGGACAAAGAACAAGAAATGGCTCAACAAATGTACCCTCATTACTTTGAGAAGTATAGAACTGATGGTGTTGAACACAATATATATCTAGGTGAAGCTATCACTCAGAATCAGGATTACAATCCAATGTATTTAAAGAATTTACGATTATGGCAACTCATCATTACGTGTGAAATGAGCCGTAAAACAGCAGAGTTAAAACCGTCATTACCAATTCCATTAGATACAACAGCTCTTATATTGGTTCACTCACAAACCCTATCAATTCGATTCCGACAAGATGAAAAGAAATTTGATGTGGATGGAGCTTACAACATTCGTTACGAAATTGTGAAGAAGAGAATTGATAAATCAGTAATTAAAGGGACTAACGAACGCTTAACGCAACCCGGGAAACTATCTATTATTTTCTCTCAGGGGAATGATATGTTTGAATATCAACGATACCTTGAATATCTTATTGCAAAAGGTTATTTCGAAGATAATATTGAGAATTTAGTATTAGATGATTTACAAGGGGTATACGGACTGCGTGCACTACGTGTTAGTATTAAAGATGGTGATAATAATCAAACTGATATCGCTGAATTAGCCCAAGAAATTAGTCTAAAAGGGTAATAATTAATCAGAATATAAAATCGCATAAAATCCAACAATTAGTCTACATGCCTAAAATATTACTCTCTCTTCTAATTATTGTAATGAATTTAAATCTCAATGCTCAAAGCATTAAAGATAGTTTACAAGAGAATTCACGTCCTAAAATTGGTTTAGTTCTAAGTGGTGGTGGTGCAAAAGGTTTTGCTCACATTGGTGTACTTAAAGTACTTGAAGAGTTGAATATGCCTATAGATTATATCTCTGGTACTAGTATGGGAAGTATTATTGGTGCTTTTTATGCGATGGGTTATTCTGCAAGTGAAATAGAGAAATTAGTATTAAGTCAAGACTGGGAAGAATTATTGACTGATGAAATATCTAGAAAATACATTCACGTAAAAGATAAGCAAGACTTAGATAGATATGTTATCTCATTTCCAATAAAACCCAAAGGAATTCGGATACCAGCAGGTATAGTAAAAGGACAAAACATACTCAATCTATTTGATCGTCATACTATTGAGTATCATGGCAACACTGATTTCAGAAAGTTTCCGATACCATTTGTATGTATTGCAACCGACCTTGAAACAGGTGATGCTGTTGTACTTGATAAAGGAAATATATCAGAAGCTTTAAGAGCGAGCATGGCTATACCAACTGTGTTTACGCCAATTGAAATCGATGGCAAATTACTTGCTGATGGCGGTATGATTAACAACTTCCCGGTTGAAGAAGTTATAAAGATGGGAGCTGATATTGTAATAGGTGTAGATGTTCAAACTGGACCTAAAAATAAAGATGAGTTAATCTCTATTGAAGACATTATCAACCAGACTATCAGTCTAATGGCAAAAAAAGAGTTTATTAAGAACAGGAAACTATGCGATATTTATATCAAGCCTGATATTAGTGGATATTCAATGACTAGTTTTCAAAAGGCTGGTTCTCTTATTAAACGTGGCGAACAAATCCCTCAGGAACAAATTCTTGAATTGAAGCAAATTATAAGCAAATATCAACTTACTAAACCTCAGAATCAGAATTACCCTTACGCAACTGATTCTACTATGTTTTTCATCAATAACCTAGTAATAAACGGTCTTGAAAATGTGAGAGAATCAACCTTACTTGGTAAACTTGATGTTGAAACTAGAGCTTGGACGAGCCTAAAAGAGATTCAGAAAGGTATAAATAGAGCCTATGGTAGTAAATACTTTGATAAGGTAAATTTTCAGCTTAAGGGTGGATTCGAAAAGACATTGGTTATTAACGTGAAGGAGCGTAGTTCAAGTCGATTTAATGTAGGAATGCATTACGATGATGACAATAAAGCATCTGTTCTACTTAACACAACTTTTCAAAATAAAATACAGGATGGTTCCAGTTTATCATTAGATCTAAAATTATCTGAGAATCCTAGATTTACAGCTACATACAACATAGACAATGGTATAAAACCAGGTTATCAATTTAAACTTGATATAAATGATTCTGAAGTTTTTTCCTTCGAGGATAGTGAAAAGGTTGGCAGTTTCGATCTAAAATATTTAAAACTAGATGCAAACCTTCATTCAACATTTCGCGAATCCTATTCAATAGGTTTAGGTGGTAAAATGGAATTCTATCGTGTGTCAACAAATATTAAAAATATTAATATTGATGAACAATTTGAAGATTACTATTTCACCTACTATGCATTCATCAATATGGATTCTCATGATAAAGGCTATTATCCTAAAAAAGGATTTAGCTTGTATGGAGAATACAAACTTATAACCAATAATGGTTCCACACTTGATGGTAATAGCAAACCTGGATCAGTAGCATACTTAAAAGCGCAACAAGCCATAACATTAAATAGTAGGTTAACTCTATATCCTAAATTCTTTGGTCGCGTTGTTTGGGGAAGTGATATTCCTCAAGTTTTCCAAACTTATACTGGTGGTCAAGATCAAACTAACTATTTCGACATACAAATACCATTTATCGGCCTGAGACGCATGGAACTTGCCTCGTCCAACTCTTTTATTTTTAGGGCGGATGTTCAATTTGAATTATTCAAAAATAATTACTTGGTTCTTATGCCAAATATCGGGAAAATAGTCGAAGATGTTAATAGTGCCCTTACAAAGGGGCGTTGGATTAAAGGAATTGGATTAACCTACTCCTACAATTCATTAGTAGGTCCTATGGAAGTCACTTTTGGTTTATCAGATGTTGAAACTAGAGTAAGAGGTTTTATTGCTCTGGGCTATTGGTTCTAGAGCTTTGATCAAGCTGTTTTAGTTTAGATAGTTTCATAAATCGAAACATAAATAGAATTGAAGCTGTTCCTAATCCTGCTGGTAATCCCCACCAAATACCAACCTCATTCAATCCAAAAGAAAAGGCACATAAATACCCCATTGGCAAAGACACTACAAAATAGGCAATAAAGGTATATATGGTTGGTATGTTTACATCAGACATTCCACGAAGAATACTTCCGAATACAATCTGCAAACCATCAAACAATTGATAAATCAGCATCACTACAATGAATTGTGCTGCCAAAGCAATCACTAATGGATCTTCTGAAAATAGAGTTGGTAATTGATTTCTGAATATCAGAAAGCCAAGGCCAATAATTATAACCATTAATATCACAAGATGAATTGCTGCCCAACCCGCTTTTCTCATTTCCTCTATCCTATTCTCCCCAAATAATGAAGATACCCGAATCGTTGTACTCGAAGCTATGCCCAAGTAAACCATAAAGCTAATGGTTGATATACTCAAAACAACTTGGTGAGCTGCTAGTCCAGCTACACTTATCCAACCCATCATTATCGTGCTCAGCATAAAAGCAGAAGCTTCCATCACTAACTGAGATCCGATAGGCACACCCATTTTCCAGATTCTAATGAAATCTTTAATTGCAAACTGAGCCTTTTCAATAATTTCTCCGTAAGCCTTAAAACTCTTTCCTTTTCTAAAAATAACGAAGAAACTTACGGCCATAAAAATTCGTGCTATTAAGGTGCCATATCCTGCTCCATTTAAACCCATAACAGGTAAACCGAGCTTCCCATTAATAAGAATATAGTTGAAAATAACATTGATGAGATTGGCGAGCAAAACGATATTCATAGCAACTTTAGTATTGGCTAAGCCTTCACAAAATTGCTTATAGCCCATAAATATCATCATAGGTATTATAGAGAAACTTATAATCCACAAATACCCTTTTGCTGGAAGAATAACATTCGAATCCTGTCCCATATCATCCATAAACAGACTGATAATATAAATCACAAGGCTCAATAAAACACCCATACCCACAACAGCCCACATAGATGACTTAAACCATGCTCCCACCTGATTCATCTCAAAATTACCTCTCGCTTTACCTACCAAAGGTGTTATGGCATACGAGAAGCCTGTACCAAACACAATGACTAACCAGAATATGGTATTAGCAAAAGATGCGGCTGCTAGCTCCTGAGTCCCTACATGACCAATCATCATATTATCGATAACACCAACGGTAACCTGACCTAACTGCGCCAGAATTACCGGCACACCAAGTTTAATTAATCCTCTGTAATGTTCGTGGTAAGGTTTAAAATATGAATGGATTGCTTTGCTAGTCATTATCTCAATGTTGAAGGTATAGATTAATACCATAATCTAATGGGCGCAAAGGTAAATGAAAAGATACCATACTTTAATAAGTACAGTGTCTTTTTTATTTTTTAGGCAGTGTGCAATAAACGGCCTCATATGAATAGAGATTCGAATTTGACACTTTCAATACCTACCAACATAATCTCTATAAAATTGAAGGACGTACCTAAATCTCTTTACTTAATAGCATCTCATACTTCACTTTACTGAATCGAAACTCAACAACTACAAGTTATCAATAGCCTTATTTACAGATTTAGATATAATTGCATAATACTCTTTACTATCTCCCTTATCTAGTTTTGATAAATTACAAATTTGATGATAAAAAGATCCCATATGAGAACAAGTCTTTAACTATGATTAATCACATAGAATGAAATAGGACGACTATCTATTAAAGCATAAATTACCAATAAATGTTAATCAAACTTAAAACATCAGCCTTTCACGAACTTGACAAACTTGACAGGCATCAATTCTATTTATTTTACTTAATTTCATTATCGTTTTGATTTTGGGGATAGATTAATCTTCTGATCAGGGCAAAAAAGGTAACCCATCGGCAGGTCATCAACCGGAATACTTAGGCGGCATACTGGAAGATGTGGCCGATGGGCCCTCAAATATACAATTTACATTATAGTATTATGGATTATCAAACTGATTATGAAACATGGCAAGAAGCAATTGAAAAGCTTACTCGAACTGAAGTGAAATTACCTAACCAACCTATTGACGAGGTAACCGCAAGAGCAGAGACACTTGGCATAGAAGCAATCAAGGACAAGGACGTACTTATCGCTGCTGGTCTTGATGGAGCTTTAATTGATGAGCTTCCTTCCCTATCTGGTGCTTTAAGATATTGCCAGGCTCAATGGATGAGTGAATACCGTGCTCGTCAAGAGGCTCAAAAAGAATGGCTAGAGCAATCGCCTGAAGCTTATGACTTACGCGACGAGTTACTTCATCATTTTAGTTTCGCATATCGTAATCATCAGGATGTAAATAAAAAAGTGATGCGAATTCGAGAAGGCGGCGGACATGCCGATATGATTCAGGATTTGGTTGAGCTAGCCGTACTTGGTGAGAAAAACCCAGAACCATTAAACTTGATTGGATTTAATGCTCTTGCTCTTCAGAATGCCAAAACGACTTCACACAGTATGTCTGTATTATTAGCTGAGTCAAATGGATCGAAAGATGAAAGCAGTGAAACTAAATTGATTAGAGACAAAGCCTACACATTGCTAGCTGAGAAGATGACTAGCATTCGTGAATATGGCCGCTATGCTTTCTGGAAAAATGAAGATCGTAAGAAGAAATACATTAACGATTAATTCCTGAAACACCTAATTCTATTAGTCCCGAGGCAGGTAACACCCTCCAATCGGGACTTTTACCCTCCAATCGGTAATTTTAATCATTCAATCAGTAACTATTACCTTCCAATCGGTAATCTGATTGCTTCCCGAGGCAATAAGTGGTCACCCATTAGTAATCTGACGTTTCAATTGAATCCTAGTTAATACAAAAAATCACCTCTCTCAGTTTTTGGATGCGCTGAGAGAGGTGATTTTATTTATGGTATGAGTTGTCTCAAAACAAGAGACAGTCCCTTTAAATTATATTTTCAGATTGAGATTATTCCCAATTCAAAATTACTTTTCCACAGTTACCTTCTTCCATAATGTCGAAACCTTTTTGGAAGTCAGCAGCATCAAATCGGTGAGAAATCATTGGAGAAAGATCCAATCCACTCATCAACATTTGCTCCATTTGGTACCATGTTTCGTACATCTCACGACCATAAATACCTTTTAACTGAAGACCTTTGAAAATGATATCACTCCAGTTTATCTTAGTATCTGATGGTAAAATACCTAATAATGAAATCTTACCTGAATTATACATATGAGAAACCATATCGTTGAAAGCTGCAGGCGCACCTGAACATTCCAAACCTATATCAAAACCAATCATCCCAAGCTCCTTAATTACATCATCAAGACTCTCTTCCATTGGATTCACAACACGAGTTGCACCCATTTTTTTAGCTAACTCAATTCTATAAGGATTCGTTTCAGTTGCAACAACGTAACGAGCACCAGCAAATTTTGCAATAGCTACAGCCATAGAACCAATAAGTCCGGCACCTGTAACAAGTACATCTTCACCAATTACCGAGAAAGAAAGAGCTGTATGAGTCGCGTTTCCAAATGGATCCATGATTGCTAACAATTCGTCTTCAATCTGGTCGCTCATCTTCATCAAATTCGATGATGGAATAGCAGCATACTCAGCAAAAATACCATCGATATTTACACCAATACCAACTGTGTTTTCGCAAACGTGCTTACGACCTCTACGGCAGTTTCTACAGTGTCCGCATGCAATATGGCCTTCACCAGTTACACGATCACCAACTTTAAAGCCAGTTACACCAATTCCCATTTCAACAACTTCACCTACATACTCATGACCAATAATCATTCCTGGTTTGATGGTATTCTGAGCCCATTCATCCCACTTATAAATATGTAAATCAGTTCCGCAAATAGCAGTTTTTCTAATTTTTACTAGAACATCGTTAACGCCTACTTTAGGAACATCAACTTCTTCCATCCATAAGCCTTTTTCCGCTTTGGATTTTACTAGAGCTTTCATTTTAGCCATTGTTGTAGTATATGTAAATATGTTAGTTAATGTATTTTGTTTGTTATTGAGAAATCATAAATCGATTCTCAAATATTTTTCGAAAATAATAAAAAACAATACGATTATTTCAAGTTGTTGGATAGAATTTCGATTATCTATGTAAATAAATGGAATTAACTATGCTAACACATAGAAAACCAACTAAATCAACCATCAATTATCTTTACTATTTAATTGTTTTTAACATGAATACGCAAGTTACAAGAGATTCTATTTCTAAACAAAAAAGATAGAACACAAACATCAGAATTACATAAATTCTCTGCTTTCCCAATTCGTTTCATTATAAACCTCAATATCATTTTCAAGTAGCAATTTTGATGTTAATCCATCTCCTTCAATCAGTTTACCTGAAAACGTCCCATCGTAAATATAGTCGCTTCCACATGAAGGACTGTTCGCTTTTAGGATCACTTTTTTAACCTGGCAAACCTTAGCCATTTCTAAAACTTTGTGAGCTCCATTTTGGAATTCAGAGGTACAATCCAGACCATATTTACTCATAACTTTTAAACTGCCATTCGTCTGAGTGATAATTTCACATGGCTCACGAGGTGTATCTAAACCACCCAGAACCTCAGGGCAAATAGGTATTAATCGTCCAGAATCAATCAGGCTTTCAAGCTCTTGAATATGACTACTTGTTCCGTTATATCTGCAATTGATTCCTAACAGACAAGCACTTATTAAATATATTTCCTTCGACATGAGTCAGCTTTATTTCATATGATATGATACCACGCAATTTATACATTTCTTATCAGTGGTAATGCTTACAGAACTTCAAATCTTCACTGAAAAAGTAAAGATCAATTATTTTATTAATCCAATCTAAATTTCATCAGCAATCCTTTTGCAAATAAAATCATCATCACGATATTTGCTCTAGCTTTACAACAGCCATAAACAAACACAAAAACACATAAGATGAATATAAAAGGAATCGTATTCGATTTAGATGGTACACTTGCCGATTCTGTTATTGATATTGCAGAATCTATGAACCTTGTTTTAAAAGAGCAAAACCTTGCTGTTCACAAAATAGACGCATATAAACAGTTTGCTGGAAACGGTATACGTAAGTTAGTAGAAAGAGCCTTACCTGAAGAACTTAAAACTGGTGATACCTTTACTAAGAACATGAATAGAATGCTGGAGGTTTATGGTGAGAACTGTATTAATAAAACCAAACTATTCCCTGGAGTTGCAGATCTTCTTGATCAACTTCAAGAAAAAGGAATTAAGATTGCAGTCTTCTCAAACAAGGTTGATGACTTAACTCAAAAGGTTGTAAAAGTTCTTCTATCCAATTGGGATCTTGCCTTTGTGTCTGGTGTTAGTTCTACTGTTGGAAGAAAACCGAATCCTCAAGGCGCATTGTTAGCAGCTGAGAAAATGGGATTTTCTCCTAAGGAAATAATATTTGTAGGTGATTCTGGTGTAGATATGGAAACAGCGAAAAACGCAGGAATGACTGGTATTGGCGTTTTATGGGGATTCCGAAGTGCAGAGGAATTAAAAGCGAATGGGGCAAAAGCAATTATTAGTGAAGCTACTGATTTAATAAACCATTTATAGAAAATAAAAAGGCAGGTGTTTCTCAAATGAATACCTGCCTAAATTTCTATTGTAGTATCGAAATTTTCCTCGTTACAATTGAACCATCAATATCCATTTTAAGGATATATAAGCCTGAAGGAAATAGTCTTAAGTCTAGATCGATAAATGTGCTGTATTGAGAAACAAAACCGCTTAAACGCTGTGCTCCTCTAGTATCGTACACCCACCAATCAATTCGATTAAATAGAACAGCATTTAAATCAACACGAGTTTTCACATTCTTACTCGGATTAGGATAAACCTCTAATTCAGAATCATAGCTCGTGTTCACAGTTTGTATTAGATTTTTCTCTCCACAAGCATTACCAGTTGTTAAGCTCACTTGATACTTTCCTGAATTCTTGTAAAGATGACTAGGATTCATCGACTCTGATGTTTCACCATCACCAAAATCCCAAAGATAAGCCACTGCATTAAGTGATGCATCTCTAAAATTAAAACTCTTTTGCTTATATAAGTAGCTAAAATTAGGTACTGTTTCATCAACAACAACCAGGCTTGAAAATTCATTTTCACTTATGCCATCTTTAGAATAAGTTAAACTAACTGTTTTCACACCAGATGTGGAATATTGAACCTTATGTGGCCCTTTAGTTGTATCTGTTGCTGGGCTGGCATCAGCCCCGAAATCCCAAGAATAGGTATCGTAATCAAGTGCAAAATCGAAGGATATTTCAACGTCTGATTCCACACAAACAATACTCTTATCAACCTGAATTGATGGGCTATAACCATCCAAAAGCAAAACGCCAGTATTCTCTGGATCTAACCAATACTTAAGCTGATTTTCCTTTGCAGGATATGTATTCCAACTTGAAGAAAACTTGGCAAAATAATCATCTACTGAGGATGAACAATTGGCATCACCACCCGTTAGGTCACCAACCACCCTATGATTCATATCAAATAAGGGCGAACCAGACGAACCACCTTCAGTCGTTCCTAATTCCCACGTCTCAATATGCCAATGAGTATTAACATCAAAACTGTAATCTGAGTCAGTATAGGTATCAGTTATAGGTGCATCTTGATCCATAGATATCTTTTTGACATCACCATTAGGATGGTGAATACAAACTGTTTGACTAGGCACTTCACCTGATCTGTCCCAACCGGCATAGTAAGGTTGATAAATTGATGGCGGAATAGAACTCATCTCCAAGAGAGAAAAATCTAGGCGATTTGTAGTTGCTCTTAAATTTGCCCCTGATATTGATTGACTCATTGTGCCGTTTGTACCGTCACAAGATTCAGACTCATAATTAAAATAGAAGATGGCTTCTTCAGCTATCGCCTCCTCATTAATAACATGGTGAGCTGTTAAAATATAAGGTTTGCCATCTTTCTTCGTATTATTCATCAAGGTACCTGATGCGATAAAACCATCATACGTAATATGACATACAGCCCGCTTCTCAACCTGCCAATTCAAACCTTCAGGACAGTTTATATTTACATTACAAGAACCTGACGAACTTTTCGTCAGAGAGCTTTTTGCTTCTAGAATCCGAAAAACATTCTTAAAATCATGATACACTTTTCCCAACTGGAGCTCTGCTTTAAATTCAGGGTTTAAAGGTTCTATATATTCGATTATAAGGTCTTCTCCTGCCAAAGGTTCAATAGCAAAACGCCCCGAAGCTTTATTATTCTTCTCGGTATAAGCACCTAAAACTCTATCATCAGAATAATTGTAAATAAATAACTGTCCTCCTTTAGGCAAGCTAAATTTATCAAAGACTAAGCTAAGAGAATAAGCTCCTGGCGACGTAATTGCCAAATTCCATACTCGCTGTCCACTTGGGATAGTGGTCCATTTTCCTGAATTATCAATAGATTTATCTGAGGCTAATTCATGAGCAAACTTGGCATGTTTCAATCTTGATTTACCCTCAATAAAACGTTCAGATTTAATATCACGCATATTTTCTACAGGCATCAATATTGTCTCAAACTTCATTTGACTAGCAGTCGATTTAAAGTAAGGCGAACCTCCATGAGAGATCTGACCTAATGCCGAGAAAGCAGAAAATAAAACAATTAAAAAACTAAAAATGCTTATGAATTTTAAGCGCATATATATTGATGTTTGATGAGTAGAGTGCTAAAATTAATCATTTTATGTTGAAGTCAGAATCATAAACAAAAAAAGCCTCACTCAATGTGAAGCTTTTCTATATCCCATAATTAACTCTTAATCATCTTCAAGTTGCTCCTGAGTTTCTTTATCAAATTGAATTTCCATCTTAACTTTCTGATTAGCTTCGTGTAAAGCAAGCATGTAAAATAAATCTTGAAGGTCAGGCGATGTCACACGTTCTGCCAAATCCCAATAAAACATGAACGTTGCTTTTTCTTTCGCCATCGCCATAATTAAAGCATCATGATAATTTGGGTCTTCATTTGAATAGTCAACATCTGCAATATAATGCTCTGTTCTCAATTCTTTAATCTGATCGTAGGAACTGTGATCAAAAGTTCCTTTTATACGAATGACCTCCAGTTTTAAAATATGATTTTGCTTTTCGATAGCAATATCTCTGAACAACTGTTCAACTTTTGGCAGGCTCATTTTATCAGCCAAGTCGTTATAAAAATCCACTTCACCTTGCTCTTGCTCTATTGCAAAGTTTAATACCTCGTCTATATTGTTATATCTTTCCATAACATCTGTTATTCGTTGACAACGATTCAAATCTTAATCAAACGAGACATCCTAATTATCATGTAGAATAAACTCATCATATTCAATTTCTAATTTTAGTTTTTGACGTGCTTCCTGATTAGCCAGACTCAAAAAAGTTTGTTTACAATTTGTGTCAGTCGTACAATCTGCCAGTTCTTGATAAAGAATAAATTTCTCTTTTTCTTTATTCATAGCCATTATAAGCACTTCTTGATAAGATAAATTAGTTTTAGTGTAATCAATATCAGAAAAAGTTCCAGCAATTTTCAAATCATGCACACTCTCGATATCTAATAAAACTCCAATATCTTTCATATTTTCTAATTGAAGCATTCGAGCTGTTTTTTCCAGAGCAATGCTCCGTAACAAGTCCTTTACATTTTTACGTTCCATGGTTTCGGCTAGTTCGGAATAAAATTGAATTTCATCCATTTCACTTTCAATTGCAAAGTCTATAATCTCTTTAAAATCTCTAAATATTTTCATTATTACTATTATTTTCAGATGTGAATTTCTCCGCTCAAAACTGAATAAACGAGAACTAATTAACTCGTATGGAATAAAAGTTACGAAATAATAAATATTTGAACAAGAGCTTTTACATGAGCCATTTATGGGTTTAGTTAAAATTTGCCCCAAATAACTAAAAGCATTCTTTTAAATTGGTTAAATTTGTGTTTCAAAAAACAACTTGATTATGAGTAAAACAAAAGCATGGATTCATGCCTTTAGATTAAGAACCCTCCCATTAGCTCTCTCTAGTATTATTCTAGGAAGTTTAATTGCTGCATCTGAAGATAAATTCAACTCTTATATATTTATCTTAGCCATAACAACTACCCTATTTTTACAGATCCTATCCAACTTGGCAAACGACCTAGGAGATTCTATTTCAGGTGCCGATAATGATAATCGTATTGGTCCAGAGAGAGCAGTTCAAAGTGGTGTGATCAGCAAAAAGGAAATGAAAAATATGCTTTGGGTATTCATTATCCTTTCTTTAATAAGTGGCTCTATTCTAATATACCAAGCAGCTCAAATCATAACACTTCAACAAGCCTTGGTTATTTTTGCGATAGGCATTCTCGCAATACTGGCAGCTATCAATTATACCATCGGAAAAAATCCATATGGCTATATGGGCTTTGGCGATCTTTTTGTATTCCTCTTTTTTGGTTTAGTTGGTGTTATAGGTTCCTATTTCCTTCATACAGGCTATTTACAATGGGATATCCTACTTCCAGCGGCATCAGTGGGTCTATTAAGTGCAGGGGTGCTCAACCTAAATAACATGCGGGATATCGAAAATGATTCTCAAACGGGCAAAAGAACTCTTGTTGTAAATATTGGTTCAAAGGCAGCTAAAAATTACCATCTTATCATTTTAATTCTCGCAATGCTTTTTGCAATTGCATATAGCATATTCAATTACACTTCTATATATCAGTTTATTTACTTATTGAGTTTCCCATTGATTTTGCGTAATATTAGCATAGTGATAGCCAATAAAAATCCTCGCGATTTAGATCCGGAATTAAAAAAGCTAGCACTTTCATGTTTCTTTTTCAGTCTTAGCTTTGGTATTGGTGCCATTTTATAAAACTTACATTTTTTCTATTCATGCTTTTAGCCGATTTTCATTATTACCCGTTAGATTTTAAACGACCAAGTGGTACTTCTCGTGGTATTCTCACCCAAAAAGAAGCTTGGTTTGTTCGCGTATGGGATAATAAAAATCCTCAAATAAAAGGAATAGGTGAATGTTCGATAATTAGAGGTTTAAGTCCTGATGATAGAGAAAACTATGAAGAAAAGATTGCAGAGGTTTGTGAAAATATAAATCAAATTGAAACCTATTTTAAGGCTGATTTAATAGAATGGCCATCTATCTATTTTGGATTTGAAATGGCTTTAAAAGATTTAGCAAATGGAGGAGAACGTCTTCTATTTGACTCAGCCTTTGCAAAGGCAGGAGCAAAAATCCCTATTAATGGCTTAGTTTGGATGGGCGAAAAAGCCTATATGCAAGAGCAAGTACAAGAGAAAATTGATACTGGTTATAATTGCATTAAGCTAAAGATTGGGGCTATTAACTTCGATGAAGAAATTGAGATCCTAAGATCAATACGTGAGAAATTCTCTGCCGATCAGATAGAAATTCGAGTTGATGCAAATGGTGCCTTTCATCCTGATGATGCAATGGATAAATTAAAGACACTTGCCAAATTCAACATTCACTCAATTGAGCAACCCATTAAAGCAGGCAATTGGGAAGATATGGCAAAGCTTTGTAGAGAAACGCCGCTACCTATTGCTCTTGACGAGGAACTAATCGGCATTTACAAGTTTGAAGACAAAGTCAAACTAATGAAAGCTATTCAACCTCAATACATCATTTTAAAACCAAGTTTAGTTGGCGGTTTCAAAGGAAGTCAGGAATGGATAGACATTGCAAATGAAGTAAAAATTCCATGGTGGACAACATCAGCTCTTGAATCGAATATCGGCTTAAATGCTATTGCTCAATGGGCCTACACATTAAATAACCCTATGCCACAGGGATTAGGCACAGGACAACTCTTTACCAATAATATAGGGTCTCCACTTGAAGTATCTAGTGGTTTTCTAGTCTACAATCAATCAAAAAAATGGGATCTAAATGAAAAGCTTGAAGCTTAATTTTTCTCAACTCAATAAGACTAAACTTGTTGCACTTTGCCAAGATGAAATTAAAACATCGACTGAGCAATGGCAATTGGATATCTATACCTTTATCCTAGAATGGCTAGATGAGAATAATCAAGTGAAAGCTAAAACATCTGGTTCTACAGGCACTCCTAAAGATATTCTGCTTGAAAAAGCAAAGATGAAAGAGTCAGCAAGAATGACGGGAGAATTCTTCAAATTCAAGAAAGAAGATAAGGCTCTACTATGTCTCTCCCCTCAATTTATTGCCGGTAAAATGATGATTGTCCGCGCAATAGTTTGGCAAATGAACTTGATTTGTGTTAAGCCAGATGGACATCCCTTAGATAAGCTTAATTCGGATATTGACTTTGCGGCTATGATTCCCCTGCAAGTCTTCAATAGTATACATAAGAAAGGCCTAGCAGAGAAAATCAAAACCATACTAATTGGTGGTGGTGTTGTCGATAAAAACTTAGAGGACAAGCTCGATAATATCGGCACTAATTTCTTCTCTAGCTTTGGAATGACCGAAACCCTTTCGCATGTCGCAATAAAGACATTGAATGGACCAAACAAATCAGATACTTATAAAGCTCTAAATGGAATTACATTTACTACTGACGATAGAGTTTGTTTAAAGATTAAGGCACAAAAACTACTAAGTAAAGAGATAATTACTAATGATATCGTTAAGCTAATTTCCTCTTCTGAATTTGAATGGTTAGGACGATATGATCATGTTATCAATTCAGCAGGTGTAAAATTATTCCCTGAAAAAATAGAAGAAAAACTTAGTTCATATATTAATAAACCTTTTTTCCTTATTGGTTCTCCTGATGAACATTTAGGTGAAAAAATGATTCTTTTAATTGAGTCAAACAATAATTCAGAAGAGCAAAAAAAGAATTTTTTCGCTAAAATCGAGCCTTATTTAGAAAACTTCCAGCTTCCTCGTGAAATTATTATCCTTCCTGAATTCAGAAGAACTCTTACTGGAAAAATCCGACGAAAAGCAACACTAGCAAGCTTTACAGAAAACAGTAGCCTATCCTAATTAACGATATTTTTCTTACTTCGAAAAATACTCTTATTTGTACCAAATAAGTATTAGCCTATTCTTAAAAAAAAACACAAACAGTATCTTATTAATATTCAACACCTTCCGATGCAACGCATTAGTCTCCATATCTACATATGTGATATATAACATATTTGGATAGGTTTATAGTTGCTATTTTGTTGGTGCAATAGATAATAAACTAAACTATCAAATATTATTGACCTATGAAGATGAGATCTAAACTACTAGTTTCAGCCTCCCTAATTTTAGCTGGACTTATTACTAGCCAAACGGCAAGTGCAACCGATGGCTATTTTAGCCTTGCCTATGGAACACAAAATAAAGGTATGGCTGGTGCTGGTATCGCTTGGTACAAAAACTCGCTAATTAATGGTAACCCTGCTTCTTTAGTGAAACTAGGTGGCCAATACCAGTTTGGTGTTAACATGTTTAACCCAAACCGTGAATATACTGTAACAGGAAATCCTTCAGGTATGGATGGAACATTCGGATTAGCTCCTGGAACCGTTGAGAGTGATAGTAAAATTTTCTTTATTCCTAATTTTGGTGCTAACTGGATGCTTAATGAAAAGAGTAGTTTTTCTGTAGCCATGTATGGTAATGGTGGTATGAATACAGACTACGCTCCACAAACTAATCCTCAAGATGGAAATAAGTATGGTACATTTGGTATGCCTAACGCCGATACAGGTGTAGATTTAGGACAAATGTTCCTTAATCTAAGTTATGCATATCAGGTAACTGAAAAACATAGCTTTGGTGTAACTGCTATTGCAGCTTATCAATATTTTGAGGCTAAAGGTCTTGAACAATTTGGTAACTACCATATGTCAAGTGAACCTACTAAGCTGACTGACAATGGTCATGATAATGCTTTCGGTGTAGGATTCAAATTAGGATATTTAGGTCAATTATCAGAAAAACTAAGTGTTGGTGCTAGTTACCAAACTATGGTTTATATGAGTGAATTTGACGACTATGCCGGACTTTTTGCTGAGCAAGGTGATTTCGATATTCCTTCAACCTGGACTGTTGGTTTAGCATATCAAGCGAATGAGAACTGGGTATTTGCAGCAGATTTCAAACGTATCAATTATAAGGATATTGCTTCAGTTTCAAACTCAATGGATCCAATGGCTTTAGTTCCAATGTTTCCTGACGGAGCAGGTGGATTTGTTCCAAATCCTGGCTATGCACCTCTAGGTTCTGACAAAGGTGCTGGTTTTGGTTGGGAAGATATCAATGTTATAAAAGTTGGTGCTGAATATGCAGGAATTGAGAATTGGACTTTAAGAGCGGGTTACTCACATTCTGGGCAACCTGTTCAGAAATCAGAAGTGATGTTTAATATCTTAGCTCCTGGTGTTGTACAAGATCATATTACACTGGGTTGTTCAAAAGTATTAAGTGAAAAAGGGAACGCTTTACACTTCGCTTTCGTTTATGCTCTTGAGAATTCGGTTAAAGGGGGGAATCCAATGGATCCTGTTCAAACTCTTGAAATTAAAATGAATCAGATTGAATTTGAGATTGCTTATTCTTTCTAATCGACATTTCATTTGAGAATATAATTCTCAATCCAAAAAAAACGCCACATTTACATGTGGCGTTTTTTTTATATTTGAATGCAATGTTTAAAACATCAAGTCAAACTTAATTTCAAAATCGTTGTGGATTGTTCTATCTCCTAAATTATCAAAAAATGAACCTGAACCATACTTTATATCAAACTTAGTACGATCAATAACCATTACGCCACTCATATGTAATGACTTGCCATGTTTATGTGACTTAAGTTCGAATTCTAAAGGCTTAGTAATACCTTTAATCGTAAGTTCACCTTTAACAAAAAGCTTACCTCCTTTTTCGTGTTTACTCTCTTTAATCACAAACTTCGCCTCAGGAAACTTAACCACACTGAAAAAATCTGGTGATTTTAAATGTTTTTCAAGATCTCCACGATATTTTTCACTCTTGATATCTTCATTTTTGATGGTACTCATATCCATTACAAATTCACCACCAACAATATTAGCCCCTTTCATTGATAGCTTACCTGACTTCAACATTACAGTTCCATTGTGCTCACCTGTCACCTTCTTTCCAGTCCATTCAACTTTACTTTTGTCAGTTTTCAATTTCATGTTTTTTTGTGCGAAAGCTGTCGTGTTTATTAATAATGCTCCCATCACAAATGCAAAACCTAATAGTATTCTTTTTGTTTTCATAGTATATGAATTAATTGATAACGTTCTTATTTAAACTGAATTTAAATATACTTCTATTCTGATATAAGTAAAAGTAATAATTGTTAAGCACTTGTTAATCTTTATCTCAGCAACATTTAAGATATAAAATAAGGAAAAACCTCTCCAAAGAAATTGCAATCTCCACATTCTAAATAAGCCCATAACAAGCTTTTAACTGGAATTCAAAAATAAGATTCTTTATATTTGAGTAAATCAAGCTTAAAATATGATCAAATATATCATTGTAGGACAAGGCCTAGCAGGCACTCTTCTTGCCTACCAGATGCACAAAAATAATATCCCTTTCAAAATCATTGTCGATCCAGAATTAAAGTCAGCTTCTGAAATTGCAGCAGGTTTAATCAACCCTCTAGTTTTTAAACGTCTCACAAAAAGTTGGATGGCTGATAGCCTATTCCCAAAAATGTATGAGACTTATAATGAAATAGAAGAAATGCTCTCGATAAAGTTCATCGAGCAAAAAGAGATGATTAAGCCTTTAGCTAAGCAAGATATTCCCATGTGGCAAAAGCGAATCGATCAGGGTAAAATGAATCACTATATTGATCGAGTAGATAAAGATCTAAGATTAGAAGGATACAAGACTATTGAGCATTATGGCGCCCTTATACAGACAGGTTCATGTAATTTGAACACAATGATACTTGCCATGCGTAATTTCTTTAAACAGCATAATTACCTCGTTAAGGATCATCTTAAAATTGATGATGTCACATTTGAAGACAAATATGTTTATTGGAAAAACCTGTCTGCTGAGAAGATCATTTTCTGTAGAGGATATAAGGATGCTCAAAATGCCCTATTTCCTTCTGAAAGTTTTTATCTAACTAAAGGCGAACTGATAGAAATTGAAGCCAATGCTTTAAGTGAAGATTACATCCTAAATAAAAATCTCTTTGTACTGCCTACTGGCCAAAAACGCTTTAAGGTTGGTGCAACTTATCAATGGGATACTATAAATCAGGAAACTAGTGAAGAAGGGAAATCTGAACTACTAACAAAACTGGATAAGTTGATTGATACAGACTATACAGTTCTGAATCATTGGGCTGGTGTTAGACCTACCGTAAAAGATAGACGACCCATCCTCGGTATCCATCCCCACAACGATAGGTTAGCAATTTTCAATGGGCTTGGTACCAAAGGCGTAATGCTTGCGCCTTATTTCTCTGAGCAAATGCTACAGTTATTAGAAAATCCACAAGCTGAAATTAACGAAGAAGTTAAACTAGATAGATTTTTCTAGATCAGAATAAAAAAAAGCTGTTTCAAGATAAACTCATCTTGAAACAGCCTTAAATTGTATCGTATCGAAAATGACTACTTCACATCCTCTTCAATCCATTTAGAACGATTCGGATCGTTTGGAGCACTTACATTCTTCTTTGGCTTCTCTTTCAGTTCTTTTAAAAGCATTTCAACAGCTTTCTCGATTGAAGGATCAATTCCTTTTGCAACCTTATGTGGCTCATCGTAAACTTCAACATCTGGATACACACCAATACCTTCGATAATCCACTTCTTATTTTCATCGAAAATCCCAAAACGAGGTACTGCAATATAACCACCGTCTACTAATCCGGCATTACCCGACATACCTACAAGTCCGCCCCAAGTACGTGTACCAATAAGCTTTCCAAGTCCTTTCTTTCTGAAATAGTATGGAAAAGCATCTCCTCCTGATGAAGAATAATGGTTGATCAACATGGCTTTTGGTCCGTCATGAGCAATACCTGGTGTTTGTTGCGGTTCTAAACCTCTACGATGCCAGTATGAAAGTACATTACGATCCAATAAATCTGCCATATGATCAGGAATGAATCCACCTCCATTATAGCGATCATCGATAATTAAAGCTTCTTTATCATGATAGGCATACATACCTCTATGTAACTCACGATTCCCTTCTACAGCCGTGTTAGGCACATGGATATAACCAATTTTACCACCAGATAGCTTATTTACAATCTCACGACGCTCATTCACCCAGTTCAAATACATTAACTCCAGTTCTGAAGCGATAGGTTTTATGGTATAGGTTCTTGCGCCTTCTAAACTAGGCTTAGAATTAACCGTGATTTCAACCGTCTTACCTAGCGTATTCTCCAAATGCATGTAAGGGTTTTCTTCTAGACGCAGCTCATGATCATTTATACTCAAAAGATAATCCCCTTCTTTCACATCCACAGCTTGCTCTGTTAGTGGAGATCTACGATTAGGTGTCCAATTTTCGCCTTCAAAAATCTTCGAAATGATATATTTTCCAGCTTTAGGATCTGCTTTTATCTTAGCTCCTAATAAACCCGTTTCTAATGGCTTCACTTTTTCGAAATCGCCATAATTCACATAGGCATGTCCTGTATTGGTTTCCGAAATAATCTCACCAAGAATATAATCAAGATCGGCACGATGACTTACGTAAGGAATCAATTGATTATAGTTCGCTTTAATTTGAGCCCAATCTACGCCCTGCATATTAGCAACGTAATAGTAATCACGAAAAATTCTCCAACCATCCGTATAGATTTGCATCCACTCTTTCTTAGGATCAATCTTCATTTCAAGGCCATCCAAAGCGAGTTCACCATCTCCTACTTTCTTCCCAGCACTCACATCGATAATTCCATAGGTCGAACCTGCGCGGTAGATGGTTTTTTTACCATTACCAGAAAGCGTATAATCTGAAACGCGATTTAGAATTACCTCATCTTTTTCCTTAGCGATATCATATCGGTGCAACTCCCTATTAGTAGAATAAACGATACCACCATCAACTGCATTTAAATCACCATAATTACCTGATGATAATGGGAAAACAGAAATACGATTAGAAATATTTTTCAAATCGATTAGCACTTTTAATTGAGAATCAGTTTCTTTTTTCTTTCCCTTCTCTTTGTCTTCTACTTTTACCTCTTCAACATCGTTTTTCAAAGCAAATAATTTCGGACCATCTTCCTTTAAGGAAATCGCATAGATACGCGTTGCTTTATTGTAAAGATAATCGAACTCGAAGCTCGAGAAATCCAAATTAAAATTACGATTGGATAAGAAGAAAATGAAATTTCCATCCTTAGAAAAAACAGGTTCTGAGTCGCTAAATGTATCATTTGTCAACTGGAAATTCTTACCATTCTTTAAATTGTAAACCCAAATAGCAGACTGACTGTTCTTACTTTCTTTTGAATAGGTAATCCACTCCGAATCTGGAGAGAAGTTATATTCTTTAATTTCATTTCGATTAGCCGTATCAACAACTTTCACGTTCCCACTTTCAACATCGAGGTACTTAAGTTTTAAACTACGATCGAAGAAAAGAAGGTACTTACTATTGTCTGACCATTTAGCATCATACATCCATACCGATGAACCAGAGGTTATTTGTTTAGCCTTAGCGCCTTTTTTATTTTCAAGCAGATAGATCTCATACTCACCTGTTGCATCAGAATAATACGAAATATATTTACCATCAGGAGACCATGTTGGTGCAGTTTCACGAACACCCTGTGTTTGAGTTAAATTTAGAGTAGGTCCATTTTTAGCTGGTACTGAGAAAATATCGCCACGAGCATCGAATAAAGCTCGTTTACCTGAAGGAGATACAGCAACACCTCCAATAAAATCTTTTACATTCTTGTAGTAAGGCAATGTGTTTGGGTTATCAAAGTGGATATTTACGATAACACGTTCCTCTTCACCAGTTTCCAAGTTTAATTTATAAAGCTGACCACCATTTTCATATACAATTTGTCCATTCTCACCAGAAGGCCACATCACATCAAAAGTCTTATGATGCGTCATTTGAGTGATAGTCTTAGTCGGAATATCATATTTGTAAATATTCAACTTTAAATCACGATCGGAAGCAAAATAAATCGCATCCTTATACCAGGAAGGAATCTGATCTGATCCTACAAATCTTGTAATACGCTCAGATTCATCATTCTCAAGATCATAGATCCAAAGATCAGAAGCGCGTCCACCTTTATAGCGTTTCCAGGTACGGAACTCACGACTAATTGGAGCAAAACACATTTTTTTAGCATCAGGAGAGAAAACACCCATTCCACCTTCTGTAATCTGCAAGGGCTGCTCTAAACCACCCTTTAAACTCACCTTATAATAGGTTCCATTTCTTTCACCAAAAGGAGTACGGTTCATACGAACTAAAATAGATTGACTATCTGGAGCCCAATCCAGAACAACATTGTCAAAACCACCTCGAGGCGGCATTAAACCAACCGAATTGTAATAAGTCAACTGACGCGGTTCACCACCTTCAGCTGGCATAACGTATACTTGTCTACTTCCAGAATATTCACCTGAAAAAGCAATCCATTGCCCATCTGGAGAAATTTTAGGAAACAGCTCCATGCCCTTATGAGACGTTAATCGAATTGCATCTCCCCCTTTTGAATCTACCGACCAAATATCGCCAGCATATACAAAAGCAATTAGATTTTTATTCACATCGGGATATCGCATCAAGCGAGCATCTTTTTGTGCACTCACACTACCAATCATTCCCATAATAATGAGAAAGAGCGCAGCAATTTTCAGATTCTTTTTTTGCATTTCTTCTATGTGTTTGTGTTAGGATATAATCTGATTATATATTTACAGTATAAAGCTCAAAGCTACTAAATCAATTATCCTACAGGAAGAGAATATGCTTAATTAATTTATAAAATAAAGTCTCTATTCAAGGACAGAGTTTTCACATCCTTCTATGAACCCAACGAGGTAATAACTTCATAATAATGGCTATTATTTGCCAACGTCTGGAAATATAGCCCATCCCCTTTCTACTTTTTATAAGCTTAAATATTTGCTTAGCAGCTTTTTCTTTACTCGTTACCCAAAATTGTTTTTTCCCTGCTGACATTTCTGTTTCAACAAAACCTGGACGTATATCCGTTATATAAATAGGTTTTCCTGATCGGTAGGCTTTTTGTTTTAAGGCTTCTAAATAACTTATTTGATAAGATTTTGCAGCATGATAGGCTGGAGAAACCCTGTACCCTCGCAATCCTGCAATTGAACTGATAGCCGCAAAATGACCCTTACCCTGTTTTTCGAAAAAACGATAAGACCATTCAGCTATTTCAGTAAAAGCCAATACATTTAATTTATTTGCTTGGTTTTCGACCTCGAAGCCTGGATTACCATTCAAATGACCAATGCCTGCACTAAAGATTAATAAATCCAATCCACCCAGTGAGGCAACTAATTCTGTTATCCTTTCAGAGCTGCTCTCTTTAGTACAATCAAAATATCTGAGTTCCAATTGTTCTGGATTATTCAATCGTAATTCCTCAATACCATTTGTATGTAAACCTGTTAAACCAACTTTATAATTATTACTTATCAATAACTTGACAAGTTCCTTGCCTATACCTGAAGTTGCACCAATTATAATCGCTTTCTTCATCTGACTTACATTTTAAAGGAATTATTGATAAAAATAACTTGACTCTTATAAAGTTAAAGAATTATAGCTGTAGAAAAATGTTTTTTTTAGGAAGAGATTTACCCTAATAAAATTGAATAAAAAAAAACCTAAGGTCTCACTTGCTCAACAATCTATTTTATTCAAAATCTATGGTACTAAATTAGGAACCTGCTCCAAATAACTTTTTCGTAAATCGTCGCTACCCATAGCTACATCTCCAAAGAATTTAATCTGAGTATCAATCCCACAAAATCCAAAAACGCCTGCATCATTCACTCTTACTTGAGCATCGTGCATACCAGATTGAGCATAGTAAGAATCAGGTGTTCCTGTATTAATTATAACTCTTGCGGTACGTCCACTTAATAAACCCTTTGGCCCTTCTGGTCCGTATTGAAAAGCCACTCCGTTGGCAAAAACACGATCGATAAAACCTTTTAAAATCGCAGGCATCTGTCCCCACCATAATGGATAAACTACCGAATAATGGTCAGCCCATTTAATTAACTCCTGATAAGCTAAAATATCTTTAGGCGTCTCAACTTCAGGCAACATATCTGAAGCATTCAAAACCGGATCAAACTTATCTGCATAGAGATCGACTATTTTAATTTCGTGTCCTTTGACATTAGCTTCATCAACTAGTTTATCTGTTATTGCTTTGGTAAAACTATCTGAATTGAAATGACTGTAAATGATTAAGTGCTTCATGCTATTATAATGTTTCTATGTGATTATTCTAGAATAGCCAAAACCAATAAAGCATACGAAGAAATAAAGCTTAAGGTTTTAGGATGTTTATATCCTAAAAATACATTGAATTTTAGAAAATATTAAGATTCTAATTGTTAATAAAATTATTAAAAGAAAACTCTTTTAAAATAGATTGAATTAAAACTCTTGTTTACAACAAAATGCACCTAATGTGAAATAACTATTATTGAACAATTTATCATACCTTAAGCTTGTAAACGAAACCCCCTAATTATGAAAGAACTTGTACGCTGTCGCCCCTGTGGTTATGTAATGGAAAAAGATAAACTTGGCGATGTCTGTCCTGCTTGCGGATTACCGCATAAAGTATTTGAGCCTTACAGAGAAAAAGTATCACTTAACCGTTTAATGGTTCTAAACTTAGATTTACATCCCATAGCCATTCACTTATCTCAAAGTTTTATGGCACTCATCCCACTCCTACTCATCAATCAACTTTTATTTCCAAACTTCTATTACGAAGAATCTGCTGTTGTTATTAAGTTTTGCATTGCTCTACTTCCTTTAAGTATGATTTTAGCATTCATTACCGGTATTATTGATGGAGCAACTCGTTTCAAGAGTTTAAAACCACCTTTATTAAGAAATAAAATCATCTTTGGAATACTCATCATATTGGTTTCCACCGCTCTATTCTTTATGAAGAATATTGAAGGGCAAAAAGTATTATTCCTTTTAATAAGCTCAGTAGGATTAGCTTTTGCAGTCATACTAGGTTTAATTGGTAAGAAGTTACTTACGGTAATTCTACCTGGTAAGTTTCCTATGAAAAAAGCGAAACCTAAAGCAAAGCAAACCATAAACGCATAAAAATAGAGGCCTTACAAATTCTGTAAGGCCTCTATTTCTATATATCGATAATAGTTTATTTGCCAAAGTCATCAGGAACTTGAATAGCAATTACTTCTCCTGTAACACAAACTTCCCCTTTTGAAATCAACCGAATATCAACCACAACTTTTCTACCTTTTATCTCTTTAATAATTCCTCTAATCTCCATATCACAATCAATTGGTGTAGGTTTCTTATAGCTAACTTGTAAAGAACCTGTAACACAACGAGGCGCATTATATTCTTTCAGATTTATTCCCTTTTCTTTTGCCAAGGCCAATGCAGCAGAACCTGTACCATGACAGTCTATGAGTGAAGCCAAAAGCCCTCCATAAACGGAACCAGGAATTGCAGTATGAAATTCTGAAGGTGTGAAAGCACTTAAAGTTTCATCTCCATCCCAAGCCGTTTTCAATTGGTAGCCATGTTCATTCAAACGGCCACAACCATAACATTGTGCAAAATGATCTGGGTAATAATCTTGTATATCTTTCATAGAAATCTACTTTTGCTTTAAGGTGAGTTGCTGTCATTAGTCGTTTCATGGTCTATAGTTTGATTTTATATTATCACAGACCTATGATTCGTCAGTTTTTTATTCAGGCTTCTAAATATATGAAAACAAGCGTATAAACTGTTGTTTTATTTCAAAAAAGAAGCAACTAGTATGAGTAAAATATTCTTTTCATATCATTCCAGATTCCCACCTTAACATTTTTGACAAAACATCAATTTTTGATTGCATCTACAAACTGTATTATCATAAAAGAAAAACTAAGAAGATAAACTAGGACTATTTATGGATTTATTTCCTCAATTAGGCCTAGCCATCATCCTCAAGTGCCCAGCAACCTAGACATCTATATCACAATCTATTAACAACACTACAATCACAAATTCTCGTTTTATACGTTTCTAGTAGGCTAGACATTCTGATACAAATTGCTCAGAATAGCAAATTTTGATTAAATTGCATACTGTATTTGTGATTTCTACTGCCTAAAAGCACTACAAATACTATTTAAACTTACAATGATGACATCATATAAAAACTTAACATTTCCTGCTCTTTTTGCAGAAACTGTAGCAAAATTCGGATCTTCTAATGCAATGGCCTTAGTTAGTCAAACACCCATTACCTATAATGAACTTGATACCAAGATTAAGGCATTAATAGCTTTCTACGAAAAGCTAGGCATTCAACGTGGCGACAAAGTTGCTATTTTGAGTACAAACATGCCCAACTGGGGAGTTGCATATTATGCCACTACATTTATAGGAGCTGTTGTTGTTCCTATTCTACCTGATTTCACTGAATTTGAAATTGAAAATATTTTAAAGCACTCAGAGGCTAAAACAATTTTTGTATCAAAGGCTTTATCTACAAAGATAAATAATATCAAAATAGATAGTTTACAGTTCACTATCAGTATTGAAAATTTCGAAATTAACAATAAAAACGAAGCTTCTGTAAAGTTTGATTTATCTGCTACAGTGGATAATTCATACCAAGTTCAGGAAGATGATATGGCTGCCATTATATATACTTCAGGAACTACGGGGAGCTCCAAAGGTGTGATGCTATCTCATAAAAACATTTGCTCTAATGCAACAAGTGCTAAGAACATTCATCCTATTGATGAAAAAGATCGTTTCCTTTCGATCTTGCCTCTTTCGCATACCTACGAAAACACTTTAGGTTTTGTGATTCCTATGATTGCAGGTTCATGTATTTATTACCTTGGAAAAACACCAGTTCCTTCATTATTAATATCAGCTTTAAAAGAAGTGAAACCAACTATCATGTTCTCGGTTCCACTGATTATCGAAAAAATATATAAAGGGAAAATACTTCCTAATATAAATGGGAAAGCTATTACGAGATATTTATATAAGATTCCTTTTTTCCGTAAAAAACTAAATGCTATTGCAGGGAAAAAACTGATACAAACATTTGGTGGAGAATTGACTTTTTTCGGTATTGGTGGTGCTAAATTGAACGACCAAGTTGAATTATTTTTACGTGAAGCTAAATTCCCTTACGCTATCGGTTATGGCTTAACAGAAACCTCTCCTCTATTAGCTGGTATTGGGGTTAATCATACGAAATACCGCTCAACGGGCCCTGCTTTAAAAGGTGTGGAGTTAAAGATTAACAATCCTGATTCTAAAACTAAAATTGGTGAAGTTTGGGCAAAAGGTGATAATATCATGCTTGGCTACTATAAGGATCCTGAAAAGACAAAAGAAGTTCTAACTGAAGATGGTTGGTTTAAGACAGGTGATTTGGCGAGAATGGATAAAAACAATTATCTCTACATCGAAAGTCGATTGAAAAATATGATTGTTGGTGCAAGTGGTGAAAATATTTATCCTGAAGAAATTGAATCAGTTATCAATAACTTTAAACACGTAGTTGAATCAGTCGTTATTGAGAAAAAAGGTAAACTGGTTGCGATGGTTCACTTCAACTATGAAGAACTAGAACAACAATACAAAACGATTAAAAAAGACGTTGAAGACTATGTGGATCAGAACATTGATGAATTAATGCAAGAGTTGCACGAATATGTAAATTCTAGAGTAAACAAATTCTCACAAGTTCAGTTGATAGTCGCACAGGTTGATCCTTTTCAAAAAACAGCAACTCATAAGATTAAGCGTTTTTTGTATTATTAGAAAAACCATTTACACATCATAAAAAATGCCCAAACTTAAAAGTTTGGGCATTTTTATTTTATCCTACTCATCTTATTCTTTAATCATCATATTAGCATCTAAGAATTTCTCCATAGATCTATAAAAATCATAACGGTTTTCCTGGTTTCTAAAACCATGACCTTCATTGTCCTTAACCATATACTCCACATTAACTCCGCGAGTTTTCATGGCTGCAACCATTTGGTCTGATTCTGCCAAGTTAACTCGTGGATCGTTGGCTCCCTGTGCAACAAACAAAGCTGCCTTAATTTTATCAGCATGAAGAGCAGGAGACACTTTAGCAAGCATTACACTGTCTTTAACTGGATCACCAGCCATCTCGTATAGCATTTGACGGTATGGCTCCCAGTATGGAGGCAGACTATTCATGAAAGTAAACATGTTACTTACACCCACATAATCAACACCACATTTGTACAGGTCAGGCGTAAATGCCAAACCGGCTAAAGTGGCATAACCACCATAACTTCCACCATAAATAGCGACACGATCTTTATCGGCATAGCCTTCAGCAATTGCCCACTGTACAGCATCAGTAATATCATCTTGCATGGTTAGTCCCCACTGTTTAAATGATGACTCCCAGAAATCACGACCATAGCCTGTAGATCCTCTGAAGTTCATCTGAAGAACGGCATAGCCCCGATTTGCCAAAAATTGAATCTCAGGATTAAACCCCCAATTATCACGTGCCCATGGTCCACCATGAGGATTAATAACTATAGGAAGATTTTTAGCATCAACACCCACTGGTAAAGTCAAATAACCATGAATTGTTTTTCCGTCTCTACTGTTGTATTTAATCGGTTTCATCGCAGCCATTTGTGACTCATTCATCCATGGACTAACTTCAGAAATCAATTTTAATTCATCCGTATTTTTATCATAGATATAATAAGCTCCCAGGGATCTATCGCTGTAGGTACGAACTAAAAACTTATCTTCATCCCTATTGGAACTGGTGAAGTAACAGTCATATGCAGACAGTTCCTTTTTCACACGATTATACATATCCTCACTTTCCTTATCGAAAAATTTGAATTTAACCATGTCTGTTGTATAGATAGCCTTAGTCAAAACTTTTCGCTTCCTTGAATATGACAAGCCTTCTACATCAACCATATCATTAGCAAATAGAGTTTCGGTCTCTTTTCCTGTAGCAGGATCAAAAATAACGATCTCCGATTTATCTCTGCCAAGATTAGAGCTGGCATATAATTTCTTATTATCAAAGGTGAAAAACTGTGGCGACATGTTCTCTTTAAAACTAGTCGTAATAATTGACTTAAACTCATCGTTCTCCGTTTCGCGATAAAGTACAGTTGCATTTACCATATCAGTAACTGCTGTTGCAATGCGTAATTTGCCATCATGATCCGTCATCCAACCTGTAATATTCCCAGGATTTTCATAAAGTATCGTTAGCTCACCTGTTACAATATTCAACCGATAAGGATCAAAAGCTCTAGAATCTCTTTTATTCATTGAAATAATAATCTCATTAGGAATAGCATCCAAACGATCGATTATATTTGTGGTAACCTTATCGAAATCAGTAAAACAAACTTGATTCTTTCCGTCTATATCAACACCATATAATTTGAAGTTTTCGTCACCACCACTATCCTTCAAATACAAAATACGATTATCGTTAGCCCAAAAATAGCCTGAAATATCTCTATCCTCTTCAAAAGTTATCTGAACGGCTTCCTGACTACCTATATCCTGAATAAAGATATTCATACGATCTTCAAAAGGAGCTCGGTACGAAAACTTGGTTCCTTCTGGTGAAATACGATAAGAAGTCTTTAATGGATTTTTGAAAAAGTCTTCGAGAGCAATTTTTGGAGGTTTTTCCACTTTCGTTTCTTTAGCTGTGCAGGCAAAGATAAAAATAGCCAACACGGGAATACACAAATACGTTGTACTGATTCTCATATTTTTTTAATTTATTGATGAATAAATAGTTGACTCCTGAAATTACAACAATAATATTTATTAATCAATAAAACTCAGACATTATAAGACATAATGAATTACTGAAATGCAAAAAGCTCCTAAAACAAAGAATTTCAGGAGCTTTTATTTTTATTCATAAATTTAGAAAGTAACGACTTTTCGCTCTTTTATAAACTTAGTAAGATCTTGTCCTGCATATTTAACGGTGATACCAAGTTCTTTCAACTGATCGGCAACTCCATACTCATCGGCACAAGCTTTGCAAGCCATAACATAAACACCTGATTCCATCATTTTTTTCACATAGTCTTGCAAATCTTTATCCTGAGAAAGAAGTTTTGAAGATGGCCCCCAAACCAGAAGAGTAACATCATCCCACCAAGCTTGCTTTTTAGCATTATACGTATACATGAATACCATCTTCATGGCAACTTCCTTATCTCCACTTGTCCAAACGACAACCAACTTTTCTGCTTCGCTCATTTCAGTTTTGTTTTTTACTTCATCATTTTTAAGATTCACTTCCGAAGCTTTTAGCATGGGTATTGACAAGAGTATACTCATCAATACTGTCAATAAAAATTTCTGTTTCATCTTTTGATATTTTAATTCAAATGTGATTTTCTTGCTATTACAAACTCTTTATTTCATTGACCAAGTTCTGTAAACTATCCTTAGCATTTCCAAAGAGCATACGCGTTTTTTCTCCAAAAAACAATTCATTTTCAATACCTGCATAGCCTTTACCTCGTCCACGTTTCATAACGATGATATTTTTAGCAAGGTGCGCATTGATAATTGGCATACCCGCAATCGGACTTCCTGGATCGTTAAGTGCTGCAGGATTAACGACATCATTCGCTCCAATTACCATCACGACATCCGTGTTAGGCATGTCTGGATTAATATTCTCCATTTCTATCAACTGGTTATATGGTACATCAGCCTCAGCCAATAACACATTCATATGTCCTGGCATACGACCAGCTACAGGGTGAATGGCAAAACGCACATTCACACCTTTACCACTTAATATCTCCTCTAGCTCATGACAAACATGCTGAGCTTGAGCAACAGCCAAACCATACCCAGGAACAATCACTACTGATTTTGAATAAGACAATAAGATGGATGCATCACTCAAACTGATTTCCTTCATATCGCCGCCTTCCTGATTAGCAGCTGAAGTGCCACCGCCTCCAAAGGAACCAATAATCACATTCAGTAAAGAACGGTTCATTGCCTTACACATAATTAAGGTTAGAATTGTTCCGGCAGCACCTACTAAAATACCACCCAAAATCATTGCTTGGTTGTTGTAGATGAAACCTGCCATTGCAGCTGCAATACCTGTAAAACTGTTCAGTAAAGAAATAACTACCGGCATATCGGCTCCACCAATTGGCATTACGAACATGATACCATATAGAAGAGAAACACCCAGTAATAAATAGATTGCCCAATTTAGTTGCACAGGTGTTTGACCTGAAATCATGATAAATACCGAAATAGCAACAACAGCTACTAAAAGAAGTAGGTTCACATATTTCATGACACCTGAAAAGATATCCTTCACCTTTCCATCAAGCTTACCATAAGCTATCATAGAACCACTAAAGGCAACTGAGCCAATAAATAAACCAAGAACAGTAACCAAAACTGATCCTAAATTGTTCATATCTGCGTTGGGAAATTCTAGTAAAGCTACCAAAGCCGAAGCTGCACCACCAGTTGCATTAAAAAGAGATACCAACTGTGGCATGGCTGTCATCTTAATACGACGAGCCACAATCCATCCAATAACTGATCCTATTGTCAAAGCAGATAAAATAATCCACACATTGGTCAATTGGATACTATTCCCTCCCGCATCTTTATGAAGAATAAGCGTTGTAAACATAGCTAATACCATACCACCACCAGCAAAGAAGTTACCACGTCGTGCCGATTCCGGATGACTTAGTAATTTCAGTCCAACAACAAAGAGAAGGGCTGCAATTAAATAACTTAGTTCGAGAATTGTATCACCTAAGGTGAAACCAATCCCATTTATATTTCCGATTATTTGTTCCATATCTTCTTATTTTTTCTTCTTTTTAAACATCTCTAACATGCGATCTGTCACTACAAAACCACCCACAACATTGAGTGTTCCGAATATGACAGCGAAAAAACCAAGTATCAACTCCAAAGAAAGCGTTGTTGTATCGGCATGACCTACTAAAATGATTCCTCCGATAATAATAACACCACTAATGGCATTGGCTCCCGACATGAGAGGTGTGTGAAGAACTGAAGGTACATGAGATATAACTTCAATTCCCAAAAATATGGATAAGGATATTACAAAAATGGCCTCTTTATATGTGAAAAAATAGACAAGTATTTGTTCCATTTGAATAGGGTTTAGGATTCAACAACTGATTTAACACGTTCGTTATAAATTTCACCTGCATGAGTGATACACGTACCTTTTACAATATCATCTTCGAAATTCAGATTTAATGAGCCATCATCAGCTATCATTAATTGAAGAAAATTAAGAACATTCTTACCAAACATTTTACTGGCATCAATTGGCATTAGAGATGGGTATTCCGACTGACCAATAATTTTGACCTCATTGTGAACAAGCGTCTCATTATTTTTAGTCAATTCGCAATTTCCTCCGCTCGATGCTGCCAAATCGATAATAACCGATCCTGGTCGCATGCGTTCAACAGCTACAGTTGGAATTAAAAGAGGTGCTTTTCTACCTGGAATTTGAGCCGTACAAATTATCACATCAGCTTTAGCTGCGTGGTCGTTGATAGCATCTTGCTGTTTCTTTTTAAACTCTTCTGTTTGCTCAACAGCATAACCTCCTGCAGCTGAATCATCAATTGCACCTTCAACTTCAACGAATTTAGCGCCAAGGCTGTTCACCTCTTCCTTAACAGCTGCTCTAACGTCGAAAGCTTCAACTTGTGCTCCTAACTTACGTGCAATAGCAATAGACTGCAAACCTGCAACACCAGCACCCAATATAAGAACAGTAGCTGGGCGAATAGTACCTGCGGCCGTCATAAACATGGGGAAGAAGTTTGGAAGTTCATTGGCAGCTTGAAGTACTGCTTTATAACCTGAAACTGTAGCCATAGACGACAAAACATCCATAGCCTGTGCTCTTGTTGTACGTGGAATAGAATCCATGCTGAAGCTTGTTACTCCGCTAGCTAAAAAAGTTTTCACCAAATCAGTATTCCAAAGTGGGTTATACTGACTCAGCCAAACTTGTTTATCGTTTAGGCTTTGAATTAGCTCTTTGCTCGGCTCACCAATTTGGACGAAAAGATTTGCCTTCTTTAAAAGTTCTTCTCGCTTAATTATTTTTGCACCTACATCGCTATATGCCTCATCGTTTTGGAAGGCTTTTATTCCTGCACCCGTTTCTACGCATACCTCCACCTTTGCTTGAACCAGCTTGGAGACAATTTCTGGTAAAAGAGCCACTCGCTGCTCAGCGCCTTGCTCCTTCAATAATCCTAAAATCATACGCTTTGTTTATAGTTAATTTCGATTGATATTTTCACAGTAGAATAGCTTCATTTTTAAAGCATTGTCCAATAAATATAGTTTATAATAGGCACATTTAAAATTACTAATATGAACTTTTCGTCAAACAACTAGTAAAAAGAGAGTATCTAGTCTCTTTTATGAATGTTATAAGGATATTTGCTATTTAGACTTATTCTACCTTAAAACTAAATATAAAACTTGAATTCAGGTAGAAATTCTACGCTTTTATCTCATCATTTTTAAAAATCACTACATATAAGTACTCTATACATATTTGATAAAAAGGCACAATCATATAATTGGTTCAAAAAAAGGGACTTTCTTACGAAAGTCCCTTCTTTAATACTAATTCTATAAGTATATCAGCAAATCATTTATTAATAATGTTTTGGTTCTACTGCTTTTTCTTTTTTCCAAACAGGTAGTAAATGGCTTGGGTTATCTTGTATTACTTTATCAATCCATTTTTGAGAATAGCCAAGAATTTTAGCTCTGCCCTTTCATCTTTTATCCTTCGGTAGGAACTTCTTCGTCTTCCTTTTTGCTACGAGCATTTACAACTGAATTGTATTTTTCTATCAAGCTATTACATTCATTAATGATTGCTGCATAAACTGGAACTTCCCCAATTGTAGCATATGCTTGAATTCTATTGGTAAGAGTTCTGTACGATTGAATTATTTCTTTACGCAAAGCGATAAGCTTCACATCAGAGGCTTCGGCGTCTTCTTTAACGCGATCCATATAATGTGTATTAAACTGAGTATTGGCTGTATTTAACTCCCCCACCCATTCGTTTAAACCAAGTTTACTTATTCCAGCAATCAAATTAGGTTCTCTTTTCCATTCTGTAATAATTGCACTTAGAGTAGCCGTTTCGGCTTGGTAATTCTGCCTAGAAATACCTGTTCCAAATTTCTTATAAGAACTTGATAATGCACAAGCAGCTTCTTGAGTCGCCTCATCGTAATGATTGGTATAAGCATCGATAAGCGTTTGGATACCTATAAACGCTCTATCGCGTCTTTCATCATCTTGCTCTAATAGTTTGGTTAACTGGCTCCCCTGATCAGGTTTATATAAAGAAGCCATAGTAGACCAGAGAGCCACTAAACCATCTGATTCGGGTTTCAATTTTAGAGCTTCAAGATCATTTGCATTAATAATTCCCGATAAATTTGTAATGAACTGAATAAACTCGTTGTGACGCAAAAGCGTTAAATGAATAGAAGAAAACATAAATTTGGTTTTTATTTAACATTAAAAACATGAAGTTATAATTTTAATTTTAAAACCAAAAGATTTCTTATGTTTTAATATTAAAGAATAAAAGCCATCTAAACACTAATAGACAGAATATAACAAAATATCATAAATTTCTAAATAAACAGTTTCTATCATCTTTATATTGAGAAAGCTTCAAACACTAGTGCAACAGGCTTTCTCACCATTGAGAAAGCTTCAAACACCAGTGCGAGAAGGTTTCTCCAACGTGAGAAAGCTTCCCCCGAAGTGCAGGAAGGTTTCTCCAACATGAGAAGGTTTCCCCCGCAGTGCAGGAAGGTTTCTCCAACATGAGAAGGTTTCCCCCGCAGTGCAGGAAGGTTTCTCAAGCTTGCGGTGGGCTGAAACACCTCCATAACGAACTTTAACAGTCAAGCTATTCGCCATGCATGGCACACCAAAAAAGGGACTTTCTTATGAAAGTCCCTTCTTTAATACTAATTCTATAAGGATATCAGTAAATCATCTATTAATAATGTTTTGGTTCCACAGAAAAGATTTAAAACCTATTGTAACTCTTGAATTTCCTCTTATATGAAATCGACATGGAAAGCCCTATTTCATGAGAATCTCGGGTGTATTTGCTATCGTTTTTGGTTGCAAGGTCGTAGGCGTAGTACAAGTTGTAAATCGCCTTGTTGTTATGGGCATAGATACGGGTTCCAAATTTAAATATCAATGCATTGTAATTTTTGTTTGAACCCTTTGCAAACGGTGTCCGGTACCAAATCCCCCCAGTCAAAGGATCAGAATCAAGGTCGAGACCAAACATTAAACTATTTGCTAATTGCTTGTCTCTAATATCACTGCCCTGCGTCTCATAAACAAGAGCAGGACTCAATCTTAATTTATCACGACGATTCAAACTATTAACTTGTGAACGGTATTCAGTTTGGGCATGAATACTGAATTTGATTGGAATTTTATCAGATATTCCCTGGAAAGAGGTTTTTGGGCGGTTAAAATGATGAACAGCAAACCCAAGCGTATTGCTTAGCAAACCAAAGGATTTAAAAGAGATCATCCCTCCTACTGAAAAGTCAATATAATCGTACCTGTCACGATCAGCGACATAATCTGGACCATATATGGGTCCGTATATTTCATCGATCTCGTCACTAAAAGTTAAACGGGACAAATCGATCTCTCTCATGTTGTAACTAAATTTAACTCCCAACTGGAAGAAAGCCCCAGAATAGTCACTAATTACTCCCCTCCATGAGTAATTGCCACCCAAAGAATAGGTTGTCAGCAAGGACTCTCCTTCTATATCCGAAAAAACAAAGAGTCCAAATCCGCTTGAACCATATTTTTTAAAATCAAGATTAAAATGTTTGGTACTAAACTCTCCAGGAAAATTAAGCCACTGCTTTCGATAGATAAAATTTGTCTGAATTAATCCAGAGTGAAGGCCTGTAAGTGCAGGGTTAAAGTAAGTTTTATTTTGATCAAAAAGAGAAAAAGTGACATCCTGCCCCTTTGTTGAAACCGATAAACAAACCAATGGAATTAAGAAAACAAGCCTTATATATATGATTATATTTTTCAAGGGGAATACCATTTTGATTTAAGCTTTACAGTATAACATATTTTCCACAAAATCATTCTTGATTAATCCAGTTCTGCAATATTCATCAACTCTTCAGGACACTTAACCACTTATAATAGGCACCTCATGTATACGACATTAGCTTTTTTAAAATAAACATTCCAATTTTCCCAAAAAATATCGAAATTGGATCCAATTCTGTCCCGTAAAATATTTACATTAAGGTAATGTAATTTTATCATACCATTACTAATGATAAGTCAAATAAACATGAAACGGTTCTACAGTTCACCTGTAAAAAGCATACCAAAACTCATGAGTCTTATTTTGCTTTTTATCAACGTATACAAACTACAGACACAAAAACCAGATTGTAATTTCAACGATACAAATGGTTATTTCTACCATTGGGCCTTTGATGGAGACAATCGTAATTTTGATTTTGAATTAACAAACAGTACATCTTCTGAGATAAAGAGTAAAATTACTAATTATGAAAATCAGCGTGGAGATGGAGAAACAAACACGATCAGCAATAATGGCTTTCCTCAAACACATATTTATCCTGATAGTATTTTCAATTTGTTCATAAAAATGACTTATGAAGGAATCGTATACGACTTCTCCTACATTGTGTACGACACGAAACCAGAGTTTACTGCCAAAATTGTAACATGAGATAAAGCTATGAAAGATAGGAGCTTGTATTTAAACTGACTAGTTATGGACATTTGAAGGAGGTACAACATCCGATTTGCAAAATCCGGAGCACCAATTCGATGAAATGAGAGGTTATAAGGTGTCACTATTTATTACAAATAGTGAAGGTTGTACCGAGCTTATTGAAAAATGATAGGTGTGAATCCTTTAGCTCAAATGGAATTTGCCCACGAAGGCGTTGCAGCCATTAATACCCCTGTTGGGTTTAAAAATAACTGTCTTAATGCCATCTCATACCTATGGGATTTTAGAGATGGCAATAAATCTACCGGTTTTGCTCCAAACACACTTTTACAAACAATGGCTTTTACACGATAGTGTTGACTACTGAATCAAAGTATAGTTATTCCAATCTCTAAAAATCGAATATCATAACGCTTTTCAAGCTCATTACAAACTGATATCAAAACTAAGTCTACATCTTGAGTGAAAACTACTCTGCGATACTTTGCACTTGTTACTAAATGGTACAACAACACTGTAACATTGTGGCTTTTATGAATATATTTACTACTCTGTGACATCGAGTCACAAAATACTAATTACTTACGAGGCAAGCCTCGGGAATTATACCCATAGAGATTAAATGCACAATCAAAATATACATATGAAAATACAATTACAAAGCCAGTTGCTGTTGACATGATGAGTGCCATCTTTGTGCCCAATGCTTACAACCCTGGAAATCCGAACCCTCAAATCGCATTACTCCTTCCAAAGGGTATTGGACTTCATACTTATAAAATAGAGGTTTTCGATCATTGGGGAAAGTGATTTGGTTTTCCAATCAAATAAAAGATGGCAGGCCTGCTGAAGGCTGGGATGGAAACTTTAAAGGGAAACCTCTTCCACAAGGTGTTTATATCTGGAAAATTAGAGCCATATTTAATAATGGTGCAACTTGGCAAGGCGTGAAAGTGGATGGTAAGTATCATAGAGAAGGTTCGATCACGCTTCTTAAATAGCGAAAATTCGATTCTAAAAAAAAGGAAGCTTCCTTGAGGAAGTTTCTTTTAAATTTTAATACTACGTTGATATAAAATAATATTACTTTTTTTGTTTGACGCAATATCAGTACGAGATATTATAAGGCATAAAAAAGAGCAAACTTGCGTCTGCTCTTTTCAAAAACTGTTTTATATGTCTGTTGTAACTAATTATTTAACCTCTAAAAGCATTAAAGGAGAAATACCAGTTTCATATTCTTTAATCAAAGTACCATCAGTAGTATAAGTCACAAGTTTTCCATTAGCAGTTGTACTTGGAGAAACAAAAGAGAATACTTTATCATCATTAAAACCGACACCATTTAATCCTGAAATACCTTCTACTACATTTTTAGCTTCGAAACTTTTAGTTGCTGTATCGAATACTGCAATAGCGCCAGAAAGATTCCAGTTAGTATCATAAGCCGAAGTCATTACATATAACTTTGAGAAATCATCATTAGCCGACATGATATTCACATAGCTAGTACTGATACCATCTAATTTATATAATTCATACTCATCAGTAGTCGTATTAATATAAGCTAAACCTGTTTCTGTAGAAGGAGAAGAGTAACTACTAACTTGAGAAGCATAAAGATTATCCTTATTGTCTTTAATAAAATAACTTGATACTGCTTGAGTTTCGATATAACTGATAGCTTCTGTATCTAAATCCATTACAGCAATGCTATTTTTATAGTTAAGAGTAGCATATAGTTTGCCATTAACAATAGCTAAACCTTCAGGTCCACCTTCTAGTGCAATTTTCTTCTCTACTTTTTTAGTATTGATATTTACTTTTGCAATATAAGAAAGTGTGATGTCAGTCCAGATATCACCACCCCAACATGAGACATAAAGATAGTTTCCATCGGCTACACAATAGCGTGGTTTAATAATCTTATCAGTAATACCGTTTTGAGTTTGTTTAAATGTAATTTCATCTACCCAGAATACTTGATCGGCATTGTTACCCATCATGTATATATTTCCGTCGTAATTATAGGCATATTGCACATTAGAAACCATAGCAACAGTGTTTACTGCTTCGTAATGACCATTGGTTAAAACGTCATTATCATTATCGTAAACCGAAATACTAGATTTATCTCCCGAAAAACTACCATAATTTACCACGTAGCTTGTGCCTGCCCCTGGAGCAGTATCATTATTATCATCAGAGTTACATGAAGCGAATAAAGTAGCCGCAATGGCTAACATTGATAAGAATTTAATTTTCATTTTAATTGATATTATAAGTTAGACTTAATCTGTAATTAACACCTGGCATGGCAAATCCAAATGTTGACTGATATTCAGTATTAAGGATATTATTAAGCATGCCTTTTATTTTGATTTTATTTTTGTTGTTTAATTTAAACTGGTGACCTACTGAAAAATTGAGAAGAAAATAAGATGAAAGAATATTACCGTCTTCTTCATTGGTGTATTGTTTGTCAGTGTATTTACAATCTATTGAAACATCGGTGTTTTTATAACTAGTAGTTGAATAAAAATTACCACTATGTAGGGGGACATATTCCAATTGTCGGCCAACTGCATCTGTTATAGAATATGATTTTTTACGTTCTGTTGAGGTATATGAATAATTGAATCCTGATTCTGTTTTTAGACCGAAAAGTGAGTAGTTCCATAGTGTCATTAATTCAAGACCTTTACTTTCTACTTCTTGAACATTTTGTGGCACCCAATCATTGTTATTCACCCATAGTATCCATTCATCAACTTTCAGGTAATAAGTATTCAGTTGTATGTGCCCAGAAGTCTTATTATTCGAATAATTCCACTTAAAACCTAACTCATAGTTTATACCCTTTTCAGGATTTAAATTAGGATTCCCTTGGTCGCCCCAAAAACGATCATTAAAAGTTGGTACACGATAACTTTTAGCGATATTTCCATTTATGTTTAGAGCATGAGTTTCTTTGGAGAATACGAGGTATTTAAAACCTAAAGTTGGTGTGAAAGGAACTTTGAAATCCGTTACCAAACCTTGACGTAAATTGATTGTAACCGTAAGTTTACGATTAATCTTGTGAAAATATGAAGCATAAAAATCGACTCTATCTTCGTATTCTAGATCGCCAGAATAGGAATAAACTGTGGGATATATTCTGCTAGTTTTTGCACCGATTTTATAACTTGTTTTTTTGTTTAGCTCATGCTCCATATATGCCTCTCCAATTATCCGTTGAGTCTGAATGGTATCATCTGTGTTTTCATTGTGAATGCCGATATCGTATACATACCCCCCACTGATCTCATACTTAATGGCTTTTTTATCGTTTTTATACGATGTCCACAACCTGATATGTTTATCTTCATAGGGCTCTTTCTGATCAGGTTTATAGTAGTTTTCTTGCATATTTTGCTGAACCAGATGCCAATCTTTCTCTAGCCAAAGATTAAATATGAATGTCTCTTTCTCTGAAAATTTATAATTTAATTCTTGGATTAAACCCTTGTTTTCAATATTTGCATTTCGCTGTACATCTTCAATCTGAAAGATGCCTTTTTCAAAATCATGCACAGCTGTGTTCGTGAATTTAAAATTATTATCTTTTTTATAGTAATAGGCTCGTGTTACAGATTCAAACTTACCATTACCTAAATATATTTTTGTGCCATATAATTCTTCACCAAAAGAGCCATGAGAAATTCTAGCCTCTGCTTTAACACCTTTAGTCCAGTTATTTTTAAGACCAAGGTGTATGGCTCCACCAATACTTCCTGAACCATTTACAGTACTGGCACTACCGAATTGAACACCCACTTCATCGAATAGATACATAGGCACATTACTCATGTTCGACTGTCCTAGTGTTAGTGAATTAAGGTTGATACCTCCAAAGTTAACACTTGTATGGTCAGGTGAAGTACCTCGTAAGCGTATGGTAGATAAAGTACCCGCAGTTGATTTTAGAACAATAGGGAGAGTTCGTGATAATAATTGCTCTAAACTTCCATCTCGATGAGCGTCGAACTGGCGAGCAGGAATGATTTCGATTTTTGCACCAGATTGGTATTTTTTCAGCTTGCCATAACTCACCACCTCGTTTAACTGAATGGTATCGAATACTGTTAAAATGCTCGTCTTATGTGCATTTCCAGTTATGCTATCACTTGTAGAATAAAAGGCATCAGAAAAATTTGAATAAGCTGGGCTTAAAGCAAAGAATAATAGAATATAAGTAAATATGCTCCTCATTATCGTTTTGATAGCAAAGGAAATATAAGGGATGGGTCTATTTATAGAAATATATAAGACACAGCTCCAAACATCTTCTCCGAATGTTTTGAAAATTAAGTTTGCATTGGCAGGTCTTCTGACTTACTCAACTTTTTCGGCCTTCCCATCCTTGATATTAGACAGTGGCATTGCAGTGAAAAAGTTTTTTTCTGAGCTTACAGCTACGGGAACAGCTCCGGACTTACACCGGATTCCCTTTTGATCTCTATCTGACAAAAGTCAGATTAACGAGAACCAATTACGCTGCAAATGTATAAAAAAAAAAGACTTTGAGGTATAAATAACCCAGAATTAAACACACCACCCACCACATTACATATCAACCACTTAGCTTCACCCTGCTAAATTCACACAATCATAACGGGATATATTTCTACCCTATTAATGGTCTTTTTCAGCCCTAATTCACAATAAAAAATTGAAGTTGGATAGTCCATCTGAAATAGATTTATTATCCTTGCATACGACTTAAATAAAAACTGAATATGTACATTCTAATTGTTTAAGAAGTACGACCAACATTAAAACTAAACCAACCTATGATTAAAACAGTTTTCAAAGGAGTACTCTTTTCTTGCCTTGTGACATTAATAGCATGTCAATCTAATAATAACACTTCTGACCTTATTCAAGCTATTAATAATCGCCAGGTAGAAAATGCCCTACAAATAATTAATTCAGACGCCAAAATAGATGCACCAGATTCTTTAGGCCTATCCCCCATTCATTGGGCTGCAAAAAGAGCTTTACCTAGCGTAACAAGAGCTCTCATAAAAAAAGGCTGCGATATAAACGCTGTAAATTGCGAGGGTTACACGGCATTGAATTTTGCCATCAGAGCTAACAATCAGGAATCGATAGAATTACTCCTTAAGAATGGTGCAGTCGTTTTTAAGAATGGCTTGTCAAATCTTAACGATGGCCCTTTTGTTGATAGAACTGAGAATGGACTTTATGCCTACTATCTAAAACATGATTCAATTGAAAGTAAAACCTACCTAACTGGCAAATACTTAGAACAGAATTTAAGCTCTTTCAAAGGCTGGGCTGGCGATACAACAAACTATTCTATTCGAGAAAGTAAAACGCCTAAATGGCAAATTGAAACTCAAGAGCCTGTTTTCGTTGTTGGTGATATTCATGGTCAGTTTGATCGATTGATAAACAACCTACAAACTCATGGCGTTATAGATAATCAGTTAAGATGGAATTGGAACAAAGGTCATTTGGTATTTGTTGGTGATATTTTCGATAGAGGAAATAAGGTGACTGAAACGCTTTGGTTCATCTACCGCTTAGAGCAAGAAGCTGAGAAGGCTGGCGGACAAGTTCATATTACCTTTGGGAATCATGAATTGATGGTACTTAATAAGGACAACAGATATATTGCTAGCGACTACAAAAATCTATGTAATAATTTAGGATTAGATTACGATGCTCTTTTTCATCCAAACTCAGTATTAGGTGAATGGTTACGCTCTAAGAATTCAATGACGAAAATTAATGATGTTCTTTTTGTTCATGGTGGCATTTCGAAAAAACAAGTTGATTCAGGAATAAGCCTTGAACAAGTCAATAGTTTAATGAGACAATATTTACTTGCTGGTTCGAATGCTGAAAATGAGGAAGAATATACTCAAATATTAAAATCCTTTGGCCCTTTTTGGTATCGTGGCTATTTTATGGATAGATCAAAATATAAGAAGATCACAGAAGTTGAACTTGACGGTATTCTAGAGAAACTCAATGTTTCAAAAATTGTAGTGGGACATACGGAGAATGAAATCCTAAGTGCTTCCTTTAATGGCAAAATTATTGACGTGAATATCCCTTTGGCTGATGACTCTATACCAAATCAAGCTTTACTTATTGAAAATGGAAAGTTCTATCATTTAAGTGAAAATAGTAACAAGAAACTTCTTAAATAAAGACTAATAGCAAGAACTATGGACTACTACAAATATGGAGAAACTGAGCTTGATTATCTGAAAAGCAAATGTGACAAACTAGCCATCGCTATTGATCGCATTGGCATGATTGAACGTCCTATAACTCCGGAACCATTCTTTGCTCTTATTTCAAGTATTATCAGTCAACAAATATCGACAAAAGCTGCAGCAACAGTTAAGATTAGGTTAAGTAATCTTATTGGAGATATTAGCGCTGAAAACATTTTGAATGCCAGCCACGAATCCATTCAATCGTGTGGTATGTCTAATAGGAAGGTGAACTACATAAGAGGTATTGCTGAAGCTGCTCAGTCCAAAACAGTTGATTTCGATAAACTTCACGAACTAAGTAATGAAGAAATAATTGAGAAATTAACGGCCTTAAATGGTGTTGGGATGTGGACGGCTGAAATGTTTATGATTTTTTCTTTAACTCGCCCAGATATTATTAGTTATGGGGATCTCGCAATACGCAATGGAATAATGTATTTATATGGTTTAGATTCTCTCTCGAAAAAAGAATTCGAAGTTTATCGTGAACGATTTTCACCTTACAACACTGTAGCCTCTCTTTATTTTTGGGTACTTGCTAGAGAAGCAACAAGCAAATAAATCTATTAGAAAAGTCTGTAGATCCATCTACAGATTTTTTCTATTCCGTCCACAAAGCACCTTTTGAATATGTTTTAGCTTTACCTCGAATCCAAACTCTTTCTCCTTTATCAATACAAATTAACTTGCCTCCACGCTCAGATATTTGTCTAGCACACATCTCTTTTTTATTCAATTCTTTACTCCAATAAGGCGTTAATGAACAATGAGCTGAACCCGTTACCGGATCTTCCAATATAGAAGCTTGTGGAGTGAAAAATCGAGACACAAAATCACATGTATCACCTTTAGCCGTAACAATTACGCCTCCTGGATCGAGATTAATTTGATCAAAAATCTGCCTGTCAATTTTAATATTTCGAATATCGGTCTCGTTCTCATAAACCAATACGTAATCTCTTGCTTTCAAAACCTGTTTAGGCTGTATGTTTAACGCATCCTCAATAACCTGTAGTAATTTTGCTTCAACAGGCATTCTTGAAGGAAAATCCAAAGTATATAAGCCATCCTCTATACTAACAGTCAAATCACCACTTAAGCTTTCAAATACAATTGTATCTTCAGAATAATTCAAAATTTCTTTCAAGACATAAGCGCTTGCAAGTGTTGCATGACCACATAAATCCATTTCCACATCAGGTGTAAACCAACGCAAATGCACCTTCTTTTCCTTTATAATGAAAAACGCAGTTTCTGGAACAGCATTTTCTTTTGCAATATTAAAAAGAAGCGCATCAGGCAACCATGTTTTCAATGGCACCACACAAGCTGGATTTCCTCCAAACATTTTATCGGTAAAAGCATCAATCTGATAGAGATCTAATTTCATTATAGTTAATTAAGGGAAGTTCTTATTTCTTTAAATAAACATAGGCCGACTGGCCTGATGCAAATGTTAATTCATCTCTTTTATAATCATCAACTTCATAACTGTCTGCTTCCAACAACTCTTTATTGGTCAATTCGAATATGGTTCCTTCTACAATATCCTGCTCTTTTCCTGAAAATTCAAGAATAGGATGCATATCCGTCCCACTCGATTTAATAACATTCGGATCAGTAATTTTAATGTTCGAAAGCGTATATTTTCTTAATACATCTTTTTTACCAACCAAAATTCTTCCAAATGTATCCAACTGTACTCGTTCAAACTGAAGCGTTCCGTATGAAAATAGTTTCACCATTTTATTTTGCATTACTATTCTATTGTGGGCTTAATCCTTGCTACAAGAGCTCATCTATTTTAGCTGCTAAAATAAAATCATTTTCGTGCAATCCATCAATCTTATGAGTCCAAATTGAGACTACAACCTTTCCCCAAGATAATATCATATCTGGATGATGATTTTCATCTTCGGCTATTTCTCCAACTTGATTAACGAATGCTAAAGCAGATTTAAAGTCTGAGAATAAAAATATTTTCAACAAGTGATGCAAGTCAACAACTTGCCAGCCATTAAGCTTAGCCAGATGTTGATTAATTTCTTTCTCCTCAAGTGGAGGGATCCCACCTCTACAAGGCGTACATTTCTTATTCGATAAATTAGTCATTACAAAGCTTCTTCAAATTGCTTAAGTTGTGTTTGAAATTCTTTCAGTAAAACAGCATTATTTATCCCCTCCTCATCGGAGAAATTCTCATAGAAAGAAGGTAAAGAAAAATTTAAGATAGGTTTATTATTAGAACGTTCATACCTAGCAGTGGCCATGGCTAATACTGATTTCCCTCCATAACCTCCTGGCGATGTCGCCATCAAAAACATAGGCTTGTTTCCCCAAACATCCGATTCTATTCGAGAAACCCAATCGTATATATTTTTATAAGCTGCCGAATAAGCACTATTGTGTTCAGCAAAAGAAATTAGGATGCCATCAGCTTTAAGAATAAGAGCTTTAAACTGATGAGCTAATTCTGGAATACCCGTTTCATTTTCCCTATCAGCACTATAAATTGGCATCTCAAAATCATTCAGATCCAAAAGTTCAAATTCGACTTCATTCATTTCTTTAGAGGCATAACGTGCTAAAATTCTATTGATTGATTTCGTACTATTACTAGCTCCAAGGGATATTATTTTCTTTGTCATGAAAGTATTTTTAAAGATTAATCTCATAGTCTTTGTAACGACTCTTGCTTAAAGATAGAAAAACACTTCTAAAAGATTCAGTTCTTAGCTTGAAATCAATATCAGTTTAATTGATACATAGATAGCTGATATCACTCCCACCACTTTTTCTTTTCTTCTCTATTCGCTTGGTCGATTTCCTCTGTCGGATATTCTATAAAATCGTCAGCAAACCTTAATTCATTTGTTTCAAAGTTTTTTGGGACTTTTATAAATGACTTCAGATTTGAGAGGACATAAGTTTTCCAGCCCCTATCCATATACTTGGAATTAAATAAATAGAGCTCCTTATCGTAGTGCTTAAATAAATCGTCATGCATTGAAAGAGGTAATTGAAGTCCCCAAGCACAAAATCTCGGTTCATCATTATTGTAACTCTCCCACGTTCCCATAAAAGCATTAAAACCGTCCTGACCAAACCAGACATTATTCAAATTAAATCCATGAGGCGATTTATCAAACATGCTTTTAAAATCACCCGTAAATCGACCAACATGATTTTGATTTGGGTTCTCATTCAAGACATATGTGCCATATATAATGCCTCCTGAAAGATCAGGTTCATGACAATCTCTTTTAGTTTCATTAAGTAACATGATTTGTTCAACAATCATATACCCATCGAAATCACAAACATTATTCATGACTCTCGACTTCCCTTTCACATGATATTTAAAATGTGATTCCGAATCCTTAGATATCTCTACGAAACGAATCTCAATTCTTTGATTATCATCCCCAATAGTACCCTGAAAAGTTCTTCCAAACCATAATTGACAATAATCTGACTTTATATTTTCCTGAGTCGCTTCTGTATAACAGTCTTGCGCGAAAAGTGACAAGCTGAAGGATAACAAAAATAAGATATGGAGTAAGGTTTTCATAAATTAGCTATCTTATGACTTTGATAATTATTAAACGTGTTGTTTATCAAATTTATGAAACTCAAGCCTGTAAACAAAAAAAAGATGCAGCCCCAGACCACACCTTAAGCTTGTTTCATATATTTTAACGATATAGGAGTCGTTTTATTCATTCATAATCGTAAATGTAGCTGTAAGTCCAACACAAAAGTTTCGTGGCAATTTGTGAACGCCTAAAATGGCTCTTGAATGTCTACCCCTATCTTCAAGAACTTTAACGAATAAGTCGGAAGCGCCATTTACAACGATTGGTGAGTCGTCCCAATTTTCGCCCGATTGAAAATAAGCATCAAAATGATTCAGTCCAATTATATTGTCAAAGCCAATTTTCATATTCACCTGGGCAAGAACATTTAGGGCACACAATTCCATTGCTTTGTAACCTTGTTCTATCGAAATTTCATCTCCTAATCTGCCCTGATAGAGATAGTCCCCATTTCTAATTGGAAATTGTATGGCAACGAAAGCCATATTTCCCCTAATATTGACCGATACATAAGACCCCCCGGGAGTGGAAGTTTCAGGTAAGCTAAGTTCATACCTAGCAAGATTCTCTAACGCATTCATTTCGGCTTCTTTTTTTTGTAGGATACTTATATAAATAATAATAATATGAAGGTAATAAAATCAAGAGATCGTAGCGCTCACCAAATAATGATCATTTTTCTGGTGCCCCTTCTTGATAAGTAACAGCTCCATCAGGAATTATTTCCCAAGTCGCCTTTGAGCCAACATAGATATGTATCCCTATTTCCACCTCAGGATCGCCATTTACACTTCCCAATGTAATGCCATGAATTGTTCCCTTGTATATACCGCAGATAGTCGTACCACATACACTACAAAACTGCAAACCCATTCCTTTTTTGGAGACATAGCTTGTGAGAAGATTTTCACCTGAAATCCATGAGAATTCATCGGGGTTTACCATTGCGTAGGCAGAAGCCTGAGCGCTAAATGCTTTTCGACATCTAGAACAATGACAAGAACGAGCATTTCGAAGGTTTCCATTAATTTGATATCTTATTGAGCCACAAAAACATTCACCTGTTATTTGCGATTGAGACTTATTATTGTTTTCATCAGTATGCATTGCAGGTTCGTTAACAACTCTTGTTATACCACGAATAGGTAGTACGAATAATCAAGAGAATAGATTAAATGTGGAATGTACCGAAAGTTCCGGCAATATTAAGACACTGTCCCGTAAAGTGCGTAAGTAATTTATTTAATCCTAGTCAATCCGTTCAAATAAACCTTCATATTAAGATAATTGTGGATATAATAACAGGCACGTATCTCACTACTTCATTTTTTAAGATATGCCTCTTGATTCACCTTGTAGTATAGCCAGTTTTCAAATTCGTGGCAAGCTTCGTGTTTCAAAAATTGCCTTCAGCTCATATATGCTAGTAGCATCCGAAAGTTCAAATTCTCTTAAAAAAATGCTCAGTCTCAAGAATGTACTTCATGACCAATTTGAATCTTCATTTTTAATTTCCCAACCAAAGCATACAACTTCTCAGTTAACTGCTCATCAAGCAACCATTGTTCCGTAATATAAATTCCAAGTGTTGATTTATTCTTCAAATCAGGAACAATTCCTGTATCGATATGATTGACACAAAGCTTAAGTCTTGGATCTAGTTTAAAGATTTCTAATATCAAGCTTTGAAGACTCTGGCTAATGAAAAGTTTATCAGAGGCTCTCTCGTCATTTTCCTCAATAATGACCTTGGAGTCGAATTCTTTCGATTGCGTTTTAAACTCAGACTTCTTAGAGAAGAGCTTCATCTTGTCGAGAATATTTTTCTGACGAACTTTAACAAGAGTTGAAGAAGGAAATTCAACAGGAAAAAAGAAACCGCTATACATGGCACTATCACCAATAGCCGCCATATCACAATAATTCACGAAATAAGCTTCATTCTCCGCCAAATTAGATATAATGGCATGCTGCTTAACCAAAGTACGAGGTCTAATACCACTCGCGACGTATGCATTCTCATCGCAATCAATATTTCGCTTTGTTTTCTTTGCAAACTCTTTCAGTTCTTGAATCCCTGTTTTTTCTTCCTCCATTTTTCTTTGTAATTAAAATTTCAGTTTTTATTCTTATAGTTTTGCGAAAATCTTCTTTTATTCTTCATGTATAATCTCTTTCGTTCTAATTTAGTCCCTCTCGTTTGAGTTAACAAGTAAATTATTGGCCCGAATACTGGAGGAATAAAAGCTAAGATTAAACGATAAACACCATGTCTTTGCCTAACTTTTGTTACAGCATCAAATATTACAAAAACATGCAAAGCTATTATAAGGATAGTAATAAATATTTCCATGTAATCTAGATTATGATTTATATTAAAACACATGTAAACTTAACAAACATATCCTCAATAACACTATTTATGAAAACTAAAATCATAATCTCTAATAAATCTAATTCTTGATTTATTAGCACAAAAAAACGCCTATCAAGTCAATGATAAGCGTTGAAAGTATCTTTTTAAGATCAATATTACTCTCCAATATTTTCTTGCCATTTCCAAGCAGAAAGAAGTGTTTCGTCAAGTGTACTTTCAGCTTTCCAGCCTAACTCTTCGTTAGCGAAGGTTGTATCAGCATAAATTTGCTCAATATCACCTACACGACGTGCTACAATTTTATGAGGTACCTTTTCTCCTGTTGCTCTCTCGAATGATTCAATGATCTCCAGTACAGAAACGCCATTACCTGTTCCTACATTGAAATATTCACAGTTCTCTTTATTCTTATCGTTTAATAAACGTTCAATAGCTACAACGTGAGCTTTGGCCAAATCTACAACGTGAATATAATCACGAATAGCTGATCCGTCAGGCGTGTTATAATCATCTCCAAACACGCTCAGCTCAGGACGAATCCCTGCTACAGTTTGTGTTAAAAATGGAATTAAGTTATTAGGAACACCAAGTGGTAACTCGCCGATTTTAGCTGTTTCATGCGCTCCAATTGGGTTGAAATATCTCAAAGCAATACCCTTCAATTCAGGATAAGCGTTAAGTGTATCACGAATGATATCTTCACAAATAGTTTTTGTATTTCCGTATGGAGATTCTGCTTCTTTACGAGGTGTTTTCTCAGTTACTGGTAATTTATCTGGCTGACCATACACAGTACATGATGAAGAAAACACAAGGTTTGGCACCTTATACTCAATCATGCATGACATGATATTCATTAATGTATTCAAATTGTTATTGTAATACATTAATGGCTTATCAACCGATTCACCAACTGCCTTTGATGCAGCAAAATGAATAATAGCTTCAAGATTTGAATACTTCTTAAAAAAAGCATCAACCTTTACCTTATCGGTCAAATCAAACTCCTCAAATTTTGGAAGTATGCCTGTAATCTCTTTAATCTGATTTAAAACTTCAATCTTCGAATTCGAAAGATTATCTACAATAACCACATCGTACCCATTGTTTTGTAGTTCAACAACTGTATGTGATCCAATAAAACCAGTACCACCGGTAACAAGAATTTGTTTATTCATCTTTAATATTTTTTGTCTTGTTTCTATTAATCGTGCTTCGTTTCAGTTCTATTTATTTTTACCACACAATAGCCCATCAAAACAGTAGATCAAAGAAACAATTTTTCTCTAAATTTCTCTTCATAAATTCGAATTCTTTCCAACATAAGTTTGATGAAATCAGAGAGAAAATCACGCAATGGTTTTAAGTTGTCATCATTGTTTTTTTCAAGATTACATATCGAACTCATAATCTATTTCAACCTTTGCTATTCTTGTTTTAAAGTTCTGATACCACTCATTACGTCCTTTTTCTCTAGCAATACGATGATCTGAATTTTCTTTCCAAGATTTAATAGCTTCTAGGTCTCGCCAATATGAAACTGTGATACCGACATCTTCTCTAGCACTTTCAACTCCAAGAAACCCATCCTGCTTCTGTGCTAAATCCAGCATTAAGTCTGCCATTGCAGAATAGCCTTTATCTCCTTCCGTTCTTACAGAGGTAAAAATCACTGCATAATAAGGTGGCTTTGGTGTTTTTGCTATCATATCTTTCTACTAATCATTATGAGATTAAAATCCATATGCAAAATGTATTCCCAGACTAATATGATAGTCTTCAGAATCGTAAGCGAATCCGAGTGTTGGACCAATATGAAAACGATTAAGCACGAATTCATACACAGTTTCAAAATGTAGAGATAGGTTAAGTTCCGAACTCTCATCATCTTCAAATGTTACACAAGGAGAAAAACTAAAAATTATTCGATCTTTAGGTCGATATAAGCCAACTAGTCCAAAGACATTATGCTTATGTTCGTTTAACAAACGCTCATAACCAATCCATAACCAAATTCTGAATACTCAATCATACGTAAGTAATGAAAATGAACACTATATGCCATCGTTTTTTCTTTAAGCAAATAAACAGGAGCACTTACGATTCCTATTTCATTTTTAGGGTGATCTTGTTTGTGCTTATGATTTACATCTTTCGCAAACAAACTTTACGCATTAAGGCTAGTAATGATTACAACAAATAAAAAACCTAGCTTAAACTTCATTATTTATCCTTTCTAAATTCATTATTAATTAAAAGGTCAAAACCTTATCACTATCAATAACCCAATCTGCCAACTCACTCATAGTCGATTTGTTTGCTCCTTCAAAATAAGGCTGGTTCTTATAAATACCACATCGAGCGTTACAAGTTCCACAAACGTTCACAACAACATCTTTTGCTATCAATTCCTTAAGCATTTGCGATAAATCTTGATCGTAACCTTGAGGTGGTTTACAAGCATCCCTAGCCATATCAACCGCATCGTTCATCAAGAAAATTCTAACTTCTTCACCTTTGCTTCTTAGTGTTTCAGCTAATCGAAGGCCATTCCAAGTTACATCAGTATTATCGTAAGGTTCTCGATTAAATACAATTAAAATTTTCATCCAAGTCTATTTTTCATTTATAACTCCAAGAACTAAGCTCATCATCTATGAAAATACAACACAAACATGAAGCTACCCAAATTTATAAAAAGCAAATGCACCTACAAAGAAAACAGAGAAGCATATTTATAAGATTACAAACTATAATAAATAAGAGGGGAAGCAACCAATTCTTAGAAAACTCAAGCCATTTTCAAATTTGGTTCAATATTTGCAATTCAGCTTCCATACTGGATTAAATAGTATAAAATTGAGGTAACTCATCTCTCAAGTTGTCTTAATCTCAGATAAAAATTTAAATTTGCATACGCATCTAAACCTATACTTATGACGAAACTATTCTACTACTCATTAATTATACTAGCTCTAATCACTACAGCTTGTAGCTCTGGAGAAAAAGCCTTGCAACAAGGTGACTACTACACAGCAGTATTGAAATCGGTTGATAGACTAAGATCAAACCCTGATAAAAGTAAAGCTCAGCAAACTTTATTAGAGAGTTACCCTCTAGCCGTTAAATGGTCAAAAAGAGAAATTGTTTCTCTATTGAATTCATCTGACCAGATGAAGAATACAAAATCAATTGGGCAATATCAGATACTAAATAGAATGTATAACGAAATTAACCGATGCCCTGCTGCATTGCGGCTGCTTTCGAATGTTCAATCGTTTAGAGTCGAAGAAGATCAAGCTAGACAACTTGCCGCTCCTGAATGTTATCAGGCAGGTATGAGAAACTTAGCTGAAAATACGCGCTCGGCTGCTAAAAGAGCCTATTCTCAGTTTGCCAAGGCTAATCAGTTTGTTCCAAACTTTAAAGATGCAGTTGCCAAGATGCAGGAAGCCGAATATATGGCAACACTTAAGGTTATTATAGAGCACATACCTGTAAACTCAGTAAAATATAGCTATAGTGCTGAGTTCTTTCAAGATCAAGTGACGCAATTTATAACTAACAATATTAGACGCAAGTTTGTTCGTTTCTATACGCCTAAACAAGCTGAAATGGAGAAATTAGAGTATCCTGATCATGTGATTGCTATGCGTTTCGAAGACTTTATTGTTGGAGAGACTCATGACACTGATATTGAGAAAAATGTAATTAGCGCAGATAGTGTTGAAGTTGGAAGTACCAAGCTTAAAAATGGTGAAACCATCAAGGTATTTAATAAGGTTAAAGCCAAGCTACATATTCACAAGCGAGAAGTTATTTCTAAAGGCCTACTTTCATTGGTGATTGAGGAAATAGATAATAAGCGAATTCTCAACAACAAAAAACTTGGTGGCGAGTATGTTTGGTTTTCAGAATGGGGACACTTTAATGGTGATGAAAGAGCCTTGACTAAAGAAGAATTGGAGATTTGCGTAAGCGAACCTATTCTTCCTCCTGCTAAACAAGATTTGTTTGTGGAGTTTACTAAGCCAATTTATACGCAACTCACCAATGAGTTAAAAAGATTTTATAACAGATATTAAAAAGTGATTCTTACCCTATAAAAAGGTTCCCACAAAGATAATAAATGAAAGGCCGCAAAGAGATTAAGAATCTTTTGCGGTCTTTGCTATTATAAATATTCGTCATTCTGAATTTGTTTCAGTACCTAGCATGCGAGATCAACGAAGTTAATCTAATACACATCAATTATGAGATCCTGAAATAAATTCAGGATGACGTTCAATGTTTAACCGTCATTCACACAAACATGCCCTATATAATTTAGTGGCTATCCTTAAACTAATCCTCCCAAGGAACTAAAGGCGATGGGTAATAGTTGATTCCCATTTGCTCAAATCGTGTCTTATGCTTGCCTAAACGCACTTTATACTCATCCCACGATTTGTCTGCGTGATTCGACCAGCCAAGTTCAGCATAACCTACCAATCTAGGGAAAACTAAGTATTCAATATCATCAATCGTCTCAACCGTCTCGGACCATAGAGGCGCTTCAATTCCTACAATATTCTCTTTGCTTATGCCCTCAACAATTGTTTCTAAAGTCCAATCATAAGCCTTATCAACCTCGAGATAGCCAGCCCAGTGCAGACCTAGAGGACATATTGAATTGTATTGCATATCGTTATAAGCTCTTGTTGCTGGCGACATAATAATTTTCGCATTTTGCTTAACAGCATTCAAAGCTGTCTTGGTTCTGGTATGCCAAAATTGAGCTAATGTATTCTCATTCAGTTTTGCAGCAGAAATGTCAGCCCAACCGATCATCTTTTTTCCATTTGCATGCACAATTTCTTGAACTCTATCTACGAATTTGATATAGTCTTTTTTCTTTGTTGCATCCGACTCATCACCACCAATATGAATATATTCACCTGGAGTGATAGCTGCCAATTCGCGAACTACATCATCAACAAACTTATAGGTAATCTCTTTATCGGTTGCCAATGTGCTAAAGCCTACACGAGTCCCTGTATAAAGACTTGGCGACTTACCATTAGCATTTAATTCGGCGTATGATGCCAAAGCCGCATTGGTATGACCTGGCATATCAATTTCAGGAATAACCGTTACAAAGCGCTCCTGGGCATATCTCACGATTTCTGAATAGTCAGCCTGCGTATAGAATCCACCTTCTCCACCTCCTACTTGAGTGCTACCACCATGTTTAGTCAAGTTTGGCCACGATTTAATTTCAATTCGCCAACCCTGATCATCAGTCAAGTGCAAATGCAAAATATTCATTTTGTAGGCAGCAAGTAAATCGATGTATCGCTTCACATCAGCCACATCAAAAAAATGGCGTGCCACATCGAGCATTGCGCCTCTGTATTCATAATTTGGAGTATCCTCTATAGTTCCACTTGCCAGTTCCCATGGGCCTGTCTGTAAGTCCTTAGATTCGATACAAGAAGGCAGTAACTGACGAATAGTTTGTACACCTCTGAATAAACCTGCCAATTGATAAGCCTCCAAAACAAGGCGTTTATCGGTAATATTCAATTTATACCCCTCATCACCTAAAGCTGATAAATCCTTATTTAAAAACAGAGCAATACCCCTTTTCGAACTAAGCTTATTTGTTGTTTTAATCTCAGTCTCAAATCCTGTTGCTGGAGCAATAAAATCAGTCAAATATTCGGCAATTGCTTGCACCCCTTCTTGTTCTGCTGACAGGTAGATTCTCGTTCTAGCTGTCCAATCGAATGAACTACCTGTTGCGATAAGGCTTGTAGGTTTAGGAATAAGGTTTTCCTTCGATAAATCTTTTGGAGTTGGTGTTTTACATGAAATCAGTATCACGGCAAGTATAAGCACTTGGCTTAAATTGAATAATCGATTCATTCTAATTATTTGTTAGCAGTTTATAGGTCTGATGAAAGAGGAATTTAATTCCTCCGTGAAAGGTAAGCATTCTTAGAATTTAAAATTCAGACGCTGATTAAATATGATTTCCTTATGATCTTTATAGTTTGGACATCAATCATATTTTAATCATTTAAATCTGCGTCAATCAACATCTTGTAATCAAAGTCAGAGCATGACATCACAAAGTCATTAAAATTCAAATGCTGAGTCGTAACATAAAAGCAGAAGAGAAGTGCAAGAAATCAATTAAACCTTCTCCACCTTCTTAATACCACGACGGTTGAAGATAATACGGTAACGACGGTAGCTCGTTTCATCGTCAAGCTTAAAGCGAAGAACCATATTCATAAAGTAAACCTTCTCGCCAGATAGTTTTTCAAACTCATCGCCTTCCAGATAGTAAAGAGGCTTCTCAGGGTTATCCATTTTCTGAATAAAGCGCGACACATTAAATCGAATGATATCGGCTACTCCCGTAATATTGTAATTTCCATATGAATTATCCAAGGCTTTCTGATCTAAGCGGAGCAATTTGCGATAGAAGATAATCTTTTCGCCTATGCCTCTACTTTCAATATCGATAATACGAGAACGGTTACGATGCTTTCTCACACGCAACGGCACAGAATCTTCCGACACAAAGTCGAAACTCTCCTTACACCAACCAATCTTCTCATCACCCTTCACACGGATCACCGTCTTATGATCGAAAAAGCGTTTATTGATTTTCCCAACCAAATAATGACGGCTCAAATCCTTAATTCTATCCTTAAGCATGTAGATAATCACCAAGGCGACATATAGCGGAATGGTGAAAGTTCCAAGGCTCTTCTGGAAGATAAGCGTTAGTGCAGCACCAATAATCATAGCCAAACCAGCAGCCACACTATAGAGTACTTGCAACATGAAAGTACCCTCTTTCTTTGTTCGTGAATTCAGCAAGAGTTGCCCTTCAAAATATTTATTAAATACGCCACGACGGTGCACTAACCAACGGTTTTTATCGATAGATTCTTTCTCCACAACCAAATAGCCTTGCGAGCGTTTGTAGGCAACCTCATCTCTTATCAGATTCAGAATATTATCCTTAGAATGTTCAAAGTCGGTGGCATACATCTTTTTAAGACCTCGATGCAAATAATAGGTGTGTTGCTCAAACTGATTGCTCATAAACTCATCGCCAAACAAATAGTAATCGTACATTTCCTTTTGCATGGTTGGCACATTCACAATGCGGCGCAGGTCGCGATAATGACTCGCAATAGCTTTCACATTATCGATATACTCACCAATTAGGAAACGTCTATCGTCAGCCATATCGGTTTTAAGAATATGCTGAATCTCACGTCGAAGTGCCGATTTTAATATGGAATGGAACATACGAATATGATACTCGTAATTGGCCTCGTTCTTTGGCGAAGAATAATTAGAAACCTTCTTAAAAGCATCTTCCAAATAAGAGAAAACAGAATGCTCGCCCTGAGCAATTTCCCTTAAGGCATAAGGCGGTGTTATCAGGCGAATATTGGAGTTAAAATCATTGTAAAAGTCCTCTTTCTTATAGGTAGACGAATTGATATCGAGCTTACTTGGAATAAACAACCAAGTTTTTACCGAAAACTCATTCACCTTACGATCTTTACGGGCCTCGTAGCCCATTTTAATCTCTACCGAGAATTTATCGTGAACCGTTACAATTTCTTCTATCATTCGCTAATATTTTATGATTCTATAGTGTAAGTATTACCAATCGAAATTAAAGATACTCAAATCCTTTTAATCGACATCATAGTAGACTGCTTGATTTTAGAGGGCTAGCAACGGAAACCTTTGCATTTTAATTAATGGATGTTCTATATGCCAAAGGAGAAATATTTGTTTTCTTTTTAAATAGCTTGTTGAACGATTGAGGATATTCAAAACCTAATTGGTAAGCAATTTCGCTAACAGATAATTCGGTTGTAGATAATAATTCCTTGGCTTTATCTATGAGTTTATCATGAATATGCTGTTGAGCTGTTTGTCCCATATAATTCTTTAACATATATGAAAGATAAGCAGAAGAGATATTTAATTGATTCGCCAAATATAGATCCCTCCCGTACCTAATGATACAGAACCGATTAATGATATTTTTTCTTTATTATTTTGTTTCATTACTCCCATTGTTTTTAGTATATCTTGATATTATAAACACAATAGTTATAAATGCTGTAGTCATTTCTAATATTGTTAAAAATTTTACTGCTTTCCCAAAAGGAAATATATCACCGTACCCAACTGTTGTAAATGTAACAATGCTAAAATACAGCAGGTCAAAAAACTTGAATAAAAAAGGTTGATTAAGGTTTAACCCGAAAAAAGAGTCTGTGTAAATTTCTGAAACACACAAATAATCTAAAGTAAAAGAGATATTAATAAAAAATATTATAATGATTGAAAAGAGCAATATGTGATTCATTTTATGATTGATTCTTGTCAGAGCTTCCATTTTCTTCAAGGTTTTAGAAATCAAAATGTAAACTTTGAGAACTGAAAAGAAAATCAAAAATGTAACTAATAAGGTTTGATTTTCTTTATGGTCAATATGGTTCATAATAACAAATATGAGTACCGATATTAACATCAGCACTAGAAACTCTTTAATAAGAGTAAAGAGGGTTAAAAGTCTATTGGCTGTCTTTTTTATCATTGTTATAATCTTTAATAATTATCCTATTACTCCTTTCGTAATTAAAGTAACTTATTGTCCAATTTATGCCTACAAGTAATCTATTTCTAAATCCAATAATTGAAAATATATGCACAAAAAACCATAATATCCAAGCAAAATATCCTGCAAATTTATATTTACCAATATCTGCAACAATTCTTTTTTTACCAATTGTTGCCATCGACCCTTTTCTTTGTAACGAAAAGGGATGAGTTTTTTTTATTAATTCTATTTATCAAGTTTTTTGCTAATAATCTACCTTGTTGGATTGCAGGCTGTACAACTTGTGAATGACCTTTAGGTATATCGCCGCTAATTATTGCAGCAATGCCTCCAATTACAAAAAACATTTTTAAGTCCTTCATCTTCGAAATCGGCCTTTGCATTGGTCAAGCTACACACAATGCCTTGCTTTGTATCAAATTTGGAATTATAACACTGACTACAAAATTTCATTCGCTCTTCTCTCGTCATTCTATTGAGGGTTTCAGGTTAGACCATGAATTTAGACATTATCGAACAAATCATCTTCACCAGAATTTGATAATATGATATTAATTTTCATTCCAAATTATTGAGCAAAATTTCAGATCACGCAAAAATATGGCGACCTGTTTTTAAAGGGCTAGCAACGGAAACCTTTGTATTTCTATATTTCTTTTAAACCGTGCTCTGCAAAATAAAAAAGCCTATCAACTACGACAGGCTTTTTCTTTACAAATATGTTCAAAGGAATCGATTAAACTACTTTGACATTTACTGCGTTCAATCCTTTTGGACTTTCTTCTACTTCGTAGCTTACTTTGTCGCCTTCATTGATTTCATCAACTAGTCCATTAGCATGTACAAATACATCTTTGTCGCCTGATTCTGGAGTGATGAATCCAAATCCCTTAGAAGCATTGAAAAATTTTACTGTTCCGTTACTCATAATAAAAAGTTATAAATTAAATCTAAATATAAGCTTTTATCACAGTTATGACTAACATCTAAGCAAGAATTTAGTTGGCATATAGTTACAATTATTATTTTTCTTTAATATCAGATTCTACTTAACTAGGGAAGTCAGTCCTTTTTTCGGGTTAGAGAGAATTGTGCCTAAGGGTATTGCTTATTATAAAACACAAACTTTCGAAAACCTATTGTCCACTTATGGTATATGAGCGCGAGTTAGTGACTAATTCCCCAATAAATATCTCTTTATATTAGGCTATTAAAACTACACTCATTAATATCAAATCATTTTAATCACAAGCATTACAGACAACTTGACTTTAAAGGGCTAGCAACGAAAACCTTTGCGTTTTAACAATCTTGTAATAATTAACTCTTTTTGATCAATTTCTATTGATACTTGGCGATCCTTCAATTGTTTTTGGCACGATATGCCTAAGTAATAATTAAATTATCACGCAAGTTAAATGTCATTTTTACTGTTCAACTGAATAATTGCCGACAATCTGACATTTATTCAAATAGACACTGTCAATTTTTCATTCTATCAAATCGTAACACAACAACACCAAAACACGACAAACACCTGTGAACATGCACACTACAAGCCTAAATAACATAACACACTTGTATTTTGGCATCTAATTTGATCAAAAACAAGTGGATCGCGATTCCAATATTTTAATTAAAAACTATTAATAATTTAATAATCAAAAAAATTAATTAGGGAGGATTTATCATGACACTAGTAAAGAGAAATTCAAACACCTTATTTCCATCTTTATTTGATAATTTCTTATCAAGAGATTTAATGGATTGGAACAATTCGAACTTTTCGAATACAAACACAACTCTGCCAGCTGTGAATATTCGTGAAAACGATCAGGAATTTACTATTGAGGTAGCAGCTCCAGGTATGACAAAAGATGATTTCAATATTAATTTGGATAATAACCAATTAAACATTTCCTCAGAAATCAAGAATGAAACAGAAAGCAATGAAGATAATTATTCACGTAAGGAGTTTTCATATCAATCGTTTAGCAGATCGTTTAGGCTACCTGTAAATTTAATTGATGGCAATAAGATTTCAGCCAAATATGAAGAAGGGATTCTGTGTATTCACCTACCTAAAAAGGAGGAGGCAAAACCTAAGCCATCAAGAATGATCTCCATAAAATAATCTCAAAGGGCAGGTTTGTAGCCTGCCCTAAACTCATTGAGTATCTATATCAATTGGGCATTGCCTTTTAAGATTTTGCACGTAAATTTTTAGTCAGTATCTAATTCTACAAGGCTTATGTTGCTGGCCATTTCTAAAAATCATTAAAAATATCGAATATGAAAAAATTCAGTCTACTGTTTTTAGCTGCAACTATGGGAGGAATTATATCATTAGGTGGCTATCTATTTTTCAGCAAAAATGAACAAGCTATAAAAATTCAACACATTACAGAATCACCTGTGCAAGGCGCAAGTTATTCTGTTACTAAAAACGGTGAAACAACTCCCTTACAATTTACAGATGTTTCAAAAAAAGTAATGGATGCAGTTGTCCATATCAAATCGACACAATTGAGAAGATCTCAAAAGTATGAGCAAGGCTCCTCGCCTTTCAGAGATTTTTCCCAAGATGACTTTCTTAGAGAATTCTTCGGTCCACACTCACGTATTCAACCTCGAAATCCTCAGAAAAGAGGACCACAAGCTAGAGTTGGAACAGGATCAGGTGTTATCATCAATTCGGATGGTTACATCGTAACCAACAACCATGTGATTGATGGCGCAGATGATATTGAAATTAGCTTACACGACAATAGAGTATATAAAGCCAAAGTAATTGGAACCGATCCGACAACCGATTTAGCGCTACTGCAAATAAAAGAGAAAAATCTGACACATATACCTTTTGTCGATTCAGACAAAATTGAGGTGGGCGAATGGGTGCTTGCCGTAGGTAATCCATTTAATTTAAACTCAACCGTAACAGCAGGTATCGTTAGTGCCAAAAGTAGAAACATCAATATTTTACAAAATCGAAGCGCTATAGAGTCATTTATTCAGACCGATGCAGCAATTAACCCTGGCAATAGTGGTGGCGCTTTGGTCGACCTTAAAGGTGGACTAGTTGGTATTAACACAGCCATTGCAAGCCCAACGGGTGCTTATTCGGGTTATGGTTTTGCCATACCTTCGAATATTGTTAGCAAGGTGATAGACGACCTATTGGAGTTTGGTTTTGTACAACGAGGTTACCTTGGCATTTTGATTCGAAATATTGATGGAAACTTTGCTAAAGAAAAAGACCTTAAAGTAACCGAAGGTGTTTATGTTGATAGTCTGCCACAAAATAGTGCTGCTGCTGACGTTGGCATAAAAAAAGGTGATGTGATAATAAAAGTAAATGAAACGAAAACAAAATCGACTTCGGAGCTTATGGAGATTGTTGCCAGACACCGCCCTGGTGATAAACTAAATTTGGAAATTGATCGCTTTGGTAAAACAAAAAAATTTGCCATCGTCCTAAGAAATGACAAGGGCAACACTAGTCTTAACAAACAAGAGAAAGGTCAGATTCTAAGCCGACTGGGAATTGAACTTGAACAACTGAATGATAAAGAGCTGGATAAACTTAATATCTCGGCTGGCTTACGCGTTAGCCAAATTAAACCGGGTATTATCAAACGCCAAACGAATATGAATGAAGGCTTTATTATCACTCGCGTAGACAATAAACCTATTGGTAGTATTGAGGATTTCAAGAAATACGTTAACCAAAAAGAAGATGGTATTATGCTGTCTGGTTTTTATAAGGACTATCCTGGAAATTACTATTACGCTTTTGGTCTCGATTAATCAATGCCATGATTAATTAAGAAACCCCCATTAGTTTCAGTTCTAATGGGGGTAATTTTATTCCTGCAATTTTCAAATTAGCAGTCTTCTAAAGTATCGTGAGCGATTTCAAAGAGTAATCATACCTACCGATCTCGCTAGTACGAGCTCAATCTACCTGGGCTTAAGGCTTATAGTCTATGGCTTTTATATACTCGCCTGACAATAAAATGCCACTCGAATAATCAAGTGGCATTTCAAAATAACTAGTGTTCTATTTATTTAACGACTATTCCCAAAACTTCCAACTTTTGGCGTTCGTTTCCCTCATAAAACAAATCAAGACAGGCACGTAAATCAGAGCAATAAGCCATAAACTCTATATAGGACTCTTGTTTATGAGTAGTAGCTTGCTGAGCTTCTCCATCCTCTTTTTCAGCCGTCAGCTTTAATTCATCTACTGTAGTTAAATCAACTTGCATTGCTAAAATCACCTCAGGTGTTAAAGCAGCCAATGTCAATTTTTCCTGAATAGCCTCGTGTGAAATAATGGCATTTACAGTATCATCGGCCAATGCTTTCCACTCAGGGAATGCCGTTGGCACTTCCTTATTTAAACGCAAAAGGGTTGTTAACTCAATATCGTTTTTAAAAAAATATCGACCCACCTTACGAATCTGAATCAGCTTATCGTGAAGCGTCGTGTAAGAATCATTAAAAACCCGAGTTGCCTGACTCGATTCAATTCGTTCGGTATCTTGCCCCTCCGAGGCTGTTTTATTTTTCGCATAAAGCGATTTACCCATTTCTATGCGCTCTGCGGGATATATCAGTTTAATACGCTCCTTAATAGATTCATCAGCCGAAACACCAAAAATTAATAGTCGGCCTTTTTCCAGTTCTCTTAAATAACTTTCTTTCATAACATGACTTTTTAAACGCTCTTTTTCAACTTAAACAAGAGCTATTGTTAAATTTAAATAAGGAAAGCAAAAACGAAAAACAAATAAATTAGACTCTATACTACTAAAATTGATATGAATACAAAACGAGTCCTTTGCTCTTCTTCTTTACTAATTAATTGAATTCAAAATATTATTTTTAATTGCCATAATGAAATTATGAGTTCATTCTCTAAAAATCAAATCCTATTCAGTGTTTTTTTTATGATACTTATCATGTTTTAGGAATTATGCTTTGGTAAAAATCTATTTTTCGTGCCTTTCTGTCATTTTGGCGTACCGCCCCCGACTTTTGAGTAGCGCCCCCGACTTTTCACTGCCATCCTGTCGTTTTTAGTAATTCCCCCGGCTTTTGAATGATTATATCGCGCTTAGGTGTGGCTATCCCGCGGTTTGAGGCAATTCCCCTTACTTGTGTGACATTATATTGCACTTGGGTACTATTTCCATTGGCTTTGGGGCTGTTCCCCTGGCTTTAAAAGGTTTTATGCTACTGATGTGATTGTAAATTGGGATTGGGAGGACTGAAAGCTGGTGTGGTGGGAATTTACACTAGAAATGAAAGAAAAAAGGCTGAGCGGGTGGCTCAGCCTTGTGTTATTTTCTATTTATAATTCTATTTTAGCTTCTAATTCAGCACAAAACTCATTCAAACTAGCATTATAATCTCTATACTTCTTTTTCTTAAAATTCTTTGCCTTCTTAAAATCTTTACTTATTTCTAGAAAGCCATTATAGTCATGATTATAAGAGATATCTTTTTTCTTCAACAATCTTTTAAGTTTTGCTTTAGGATCGGCACTACCAGAAGAATCTCCTTGTTCATAGATTGTTAAAACCCATGATTCAATTTCCTCAACTGCTACAGCATGAATTATTTCATCAATAAATTCACCTTCTAACCACTCATCCATTTTAGTAACAATTGCAGAACGAAGATTAGTTGCATAGTTACCATCTTTCGTAGGTTTAGCAACACCAAAATCATCAGATTCACATGAGTCAAAATGTATTACAACATTTTCTTGCCCCTCTATATTTAGAAAGTTCCGAATCTTCTCCCTTTCTTCACATTCCTTTTTAACAACTGACCATGTACTAAACTGATCTTTTGGAATATTTGCTAAATCTGTTTCATCATAATCCGCTATAGGTCTTATAGCTATGATATCAGATGAATCGAGAGATTTTATTCCTTTCAAAACATTTACAATAACAGCTCTATCAGTATGCCCCTCACATATTACCCCAACTCTCATACTAAAAGTTATTAGGGATTCCACCAAGTAAACCTTTCGTCCACATTTCGGATAGTTTCATTGGTTTATCAGACAAATCTTTCTTGAATTTTATTCTTCGTACCCGTGTCATTCCCTCATCTGTTCTGTAAACCTCAAATAACCTTTGCGAATCATCATTTAAGTTTAAACCATCAAGTATTGCAGGATTGTGAGTTGTAATTATTGCTTGTTTATTATTTGTTTCTGAAAGATTAGCTAATTCCTTTATAAGTGCTCTGCATAATTTAGGATTCAATGCCGTTTCAATATTATCAATTGCGAAGAAATTTGGTGTTTTACTACTAATAAATAATGCCAAATAAAATAATACGTGTAAAATTCCTTCATTGGCATTTTCCGCAGATAAAATATTGTTCTTTCTCAACATGAATTTATCCGAGAAATATAGGATCGATCCACTCTTACCTAGTTTATAACCCTGATATTTTAAACTGTCATCTTTGTCAAATTTCAACTCCTCTAACCAATCAAAGAATATTTTACATTTATCTAGTTGCAGTCGTTCATTTCTATTTAAGTTATTCAATAATAAATCTAAACCTTCTCCATTAATACCTAATGGTACCTTATAACTATCCGTTTTTAAACCTCTAAGTGTCTGCGTTGACAAATTATATATCAGAAAATCCGCAATTACCTTTAAATACTTATTTGAATAAGTATTATTCTGTGTTAATAAATTCGACTTTATCTTTTCTAATTCTTTTGTGAGTTCATTTGATAATTCTTTTTTTCCAGAAATTTCCTTGACGAAATTTATAAAACCCATAGTATTAAAATCCTCTTCCCTTTGATCTTTCCACTTTGCATAAATGTCTTTATCATCAGAGCTTTGAAAAGTTGAGCCCACAACAGTCTCTGAGTCATTAAATTTAACTTCAATTGAAATATTCTTCTTTGTTGGTTTTCCAAGAAATGAGCTTAGTGTTAATGTTGGTTTTGCAATTCTCACTCCTCTACTCATTAATCCGTCGAGATCTAATGCTTTATCTTTCGAAGCTCCAATCATAGCTAATGCTTCTAAAACATTTGATTTTCCAGAACCATTTGCCCCTATAAACACATTAAATCTTCCCAATTCAATTTCCATATCATATATGGATTTAAAATTGCCAATTTTAATATTCTGAATGATAGCAGTTTCTTCAATATTTTCCTCAAACTGATACTTTTTAAAATTCTCTAAGGCATCATTCCAGTTAATCGTCCCAAAACTTTTTAAAGTTTCAACTATTAGTGGTTTTATAGCATAATGAGTTTTACTACTTTGAGGAGATAAATTTGGATCATCAGGATTTAAATCAATTATTCTATGATCAAGAAATGGATTAATCGCTTGCTTTCTAAATGATTCTCTGGTGTTAGGTTTGTAATCCTGTCCATATTTATCATTCACAAAATCCATAATTCCCTTAGAAAGAGTATAGCTTTTAGATGAAACATCCTGCCAAACATCATCTGGTTTTATGCCACACAATGCTAAAAAGGTTAGAGCACAAATTTTATTTTGTTGAGCTTTAGGAAGACCTAATTCTTTCAATATTTCTTGAGCTTCACTTATTTTATCCATTTCAATTCTCAATTTTGTGTAACAAAAATATCATTAACGATATTATCAATTAATTCTATCCTTTGCAAATCATTAGAACATTGATTATGTGAATCTAAATATTCTTGACCAATTCTTATAATAATTTCAACAGAAGGCATTGGAATTGAGTTCAATTCCTTTGCATTAACCTGAGTATTTCCATTTAATGATCGAAAATATGAATCAAATATAGAACTATTATATAAAACACTTAAACCATAAACTTCAAATTCCGTCAATTCTCCATCTATTTTATATAAATAATTTAAATGATTCTCAATACCTACTTTATCATATTGAAACCTGTCTCTTAAATGAGGTACAGCAACTATCTTCGCTTTTTCTTCTTTAGAGCTAAATCGTCTCAGAATAACAAAATTTTCATTGTTAACCAATTTTGATTTAGATTCTAAATTATCAATGATCCATTCTTGCTTATTTCTTTTTTTAAGAGGCCACGTTAACTCCATCTTTCTACAATTATGCATCCAAAATAAAGGAACACAAGAATATTCACATGATGTATCTTCTTTTAAATGTTCTCTACTTCTAAACGGAACTACTGGTCCAGTAGAAACTTTATAACCTAAGGTTTGTAAATTATCATGCCACTGATAAAACAACTGTATTGATGTCTGCTCATGGCTATTAACTGGGACATGAATTGCTAACAAAGAACCTAAATCTCTAATTAAATCAGCTTCTCTAAAAACATTTAAACAATTATGATTTAAGTCATCTAATCCATTCGATTGTGAAATCTGAATTAAATCATCGAGGCTGTCATTTTTATTAATTGCCTTAACAATTATATTCTCTTGTAAAACGTTATCTTTTTTAAAACCAGCAACTCTTGAAGAAAAAAGATGAATAAACTTTATTGAAACATTGTTCAAAAACTGCTCTCTAAAACTTTGATAATACGAACCAGAAGTAAAACTACGAGGAACTAAATAAATTAATTGCCCTCCTTGGTTTAATAAAAAACTAGACAACAACATAAACAAACTATATATATTTTGCTGACCTTTAAGTGGTTTATTAAAAACACCTAATCTTTCATCTTCCTTACCTATCTTAAAATATGGAGGGTTTGAAATGATATAATCATAGTTTTTTATTGGAATATTATAATCCCTATTTGCTAAAATGAAGTCTTCTTTGAAATGATTAATTATTATATTAATATTTCTTTCTCTTCCCCATAAAGTTAACTTCTCACCTAACCAAGCGATATCACTTTCTAGAAAAGTATCAATTTCATATGCATCAACAATGATCTCTTCAATATTTACATTTTCACTAACCAATTTCTCTACTAAAGAAGAAGCAAGTATTAAAGTTCCACAGCCAGGATCAAGGATTCGAATACTATTCTTTTCAATATCAACATCTGCAATTGAAGCCATAAAGATGGCTAGATCCTTTGGAGTGAAAAATTGACCTAAATCTTTCTTTGACTCTCTAGATTGAGAACCTGAATGAGAAATAGCGAGAAATTCCGAATAATCTATTGGAGAATCAAGGTGCAACGAAGTTATATTAATTTGTTCCATTAATTTAGTTAGTGGTGATCAGGTTTAATCCTTGAAAAATCTCATTCATTATTTCATTTGGCTCTACATCAAATACCAATGCAATCAGGTATAACTCTTTTACTCACAATTGTTATTCTGGTTAGGAGTTAATTCACTTATCCTTGATTTACTTATTCCAGCCTTTTTGGAAATCATAGCTTTACTTACTGATTTCTTGGTAAGAAACAGACCTAATTCTGGCATAAATTATTGTTACAAAAAACAGCATTCATATTCTTACTATTAGAATATCACACTGCTAAAATGATATGAGATATCGCGCCATTACTACAAACAAAGCAAACTAGTGTTTAGATTTTCTAAACTCTCAGACGATCTCAAAGATATGTAATTGCAAATTCAAAGCAAAGATATAACTGAAATTGTAATGCTATATTATTACCTATTCAAATATGCAGGAGTGCGGAGTCAGTACGAAACACTGACAGGTATTCTACGCTGTCAGGATATCCCCCGCTACCGCACGATTTTATCGTGTGGGTTTTGGTTTTAAAGCTAAGGAACGCGATATAATCGCGCACCAGCGGCGTTTCTCACAGCCTGACAGTGCGGCTGGATTATAGTCAGAAAATAAGTTGAGGAATTCTTACTTGATGGCAATCCCCCTTATCTGAGGTGTGATGGGAACAATTGCCGAATACAAATTGTAGTTTTCTATTTCTAGTTCTGAGAAACCTGCGGCTTCAATCTCAGTCTGAATATCTCTATTGGTATGGCAGCCTTCGAAACACCAATGCCACGGCTTGTGCAAGATGTTCTGAAGATAGGACAGAAAGCTTTTCTCTTTGGCTCTAACATGCTCGATAAAAACAAACTTACCCGAAGGCTTCAATACCCTTTTCACCTGTTTTAAGCATTCTTCTATATCCTTAACGGTACAAAGAACCAGCGTACTCATAACGAACTCGCACGATTCATCATCCAAGTCGATAGCCTCGCCAATTAAAGAACGAATCTCTAGATTGATTCCATGCTTTTTGGCCGTTTTCGTCAAACTCTCGTGCATGTGAACATTGGGTTCAATAGCAATAAGATGAGTGCCTTTTCTCAAATAACGCATGTTCTCCCCTGCTCCCGAACCAATCTCAACCACCATATCAGGATGATCTTTAAACATAGCGCTTTTCACATCGCCAAACTTATAGTGCATATAATCCGACAAAATTCTTAATAGCCATGAGTTAATGGGACCACGTATGGCGTTGTTCTTAAACTGATTCTCCATAAGGAAAGATTCTATTGGTGATTGGATTCTTCTGATGCCAAAAGTAAGAAAAAATGGCATCCCAAACGGAATGCCATTTTAAACTTATATTCTAAGTTACTTAGTTTGCTAACTTCTTTAATGATTCGTTTGCTGCCTGAATCAATGGCTGAGTTGACAACTTGCTGCCAGTAGCCTCTACCATCCATTGGTTAGGTGTTAAACGTCCTTGTTTAAAGATACGATCAACCTCGTTAGGGAAGCTCTTACCTTTAAGTTGTTCTTCTAATTGGAATTCAATTACATTACCAAAAGCATAGTTAGATAAATATAGCGGACTATTTAGCATGTGTGAATACACTGCCAAAATAGTCTGATCTTTCATTCCATAAACAGGAGCATAAAACTCATTCCAAATTTCTTTAGCAATTCTCATAGTCGCATCTCGAAGTTGAGCAGCATCTGCTTCAGGGTTTGCATACAACCATTTCCAAACACGGATATCAAGAACTGATACACCCATAATTTCGTAAGCGCTCCAGAATAAATCTAATTTCTTTAAAGCATCTTTTTGATCCGACTCAACATTTCTACCTAAAAGTAGCATATCTCTCTTCTGGAAGATGAAAGCTAGAGCTTCAGTAAATGCAGTGTTTGGCACACCATTCATCACATAATTATCAACATCATACAATGAAATTGTTTGCTCAACATTGTGTCCAAATTCGTGAATCGCAATATTATAACCTTTATAGTCCATTCCTTTCGCACCTATTCTGGTGCGTAAATGAGCTTTTTGTCCTTTTTTAGCACCACCCCAAGCGTGTCCTGAACCTCTAGCTGGATCAACAGCAATATGGTCGGCAAGGAATTTAGCTCTGTCCTTAGAGAAACCTAATTTCTTTAATAGATTAGATAGATCTGCTTCTAAAGCAGGCGCATTAGGATACAATTTTCTAGTCTGAGCATCAAGTTTAGACTCATCCATACCACTACGAGCTTTAAAACCATCGTACCAAATATCAAATGGCTCTAGGTCACGACCTAATCTATTCTTAATAAGCTCACCCACTTTTTTAGTTTCATCAGACTTTAAGAAATCAGTAAAGATCTTCTCAGTGTTTTCATGTGAGATTTCCTTAGCACCTGCATACTGTCTTTTGATAAAAGTATTCTGGTCAGGATAGTATGGGTCAATTTCTTTATTAGCGTGGAAATTATTCAATATCTGCTGGTATCTCTCATTTGGCTCTGGAGTCGACTCAATTGTTTTACCATCCTGATAGACCACATTTGTATAGGGATCCCACTCGTATTTACCGTTATTTATTACCATTTCAGGGATTTCCTGAGAGATGATACGTTGCATTACCTGATAGATAATCTTTTGCTTCTCTAGTCCATCAGTAGAATTTGCATAGTTCGCTTTAATCTCGTCGCGTAAGTTCCAGTGCGAAAGAAGAACCTTATCCTCTGGGAAGAAACGCTTATCATTAGCATCAGTTAAATGGCCAACAAAAATATTGTAATCAGCGATATACAAATCCGCTCCTGCTGCAGCATTACCTGCCTCTTGCAATAACTCAGCTGGTACTCTAGCTGTAAAATAGTCACCTAAACGAGCATAAGCCCACTGCTGACGGTTCCATTCTCCTGCCATAGCTTCTTTCTCTTCAAGACTAAAAGGAGGAAAGTTTAGAGCAATAATAAAAGCAATTTTATTTTTGTAAAAATCATCTTGCCAATGAGCACCAACGCTGTATGCACCAAAATAATTATCGATAGAATGCTTTTCAAACGTATTCAAATGAACAGGCTCTAAAAGGTCAAGCGTAATTTTATTGAAATGTCCTGTAATGATTTCGATATTACGAGATATTTTATTGAAGACCAACTCACGCTCAGCTTTATCGGCAACGTAATTGGTTTCACAAAAAGTTTTAAACTCTTCGGCAGAACCATCGCTAGCAACCCAAAGATTTGCTACATGCTTTACTCCTTTTGATAAAAGGCTCTCGTCAGCATTAGGGAATTTTGCTTTCAAAGCATTAAGAGTTGCATCTACTGTCGATTTATCGATATTCGATTTTTCAACACTAGTAGTCTTTGTAGTTGTTTCGTTTGGTTGACAAGCCGTAAAAATCAAAGCTGTACATACAAACAGAAGTAGTTTATTCATGGTTATTGGGTTTATTGCTCAAAAGAGCGTTTTTTAGTTTGGACGATAAAGATAAGGCTTTATCAGATATTGAAATATGATAGAAAACAGGAATCTTGAATTATGAATTAGGAGTTATAAATTATAATTTGATTTTCGATACTTATAGACTCTTCATTCATAAATCATCATTTATAATTCATAATTATTCTAGGCCTAGTTCTTCAGCAATTCCTTGCATGGCAGTTAGTACACCTTCAATTAATTCGCCTCGTTCTAAGCCTAGCATATCGGCTCCTTTATCAATTGTTTCGCGGTGGCAGCCTGCAGCAAAATTCTTAGTTTTCCAGGTTCGCTTTACGGATTTTACTTTTACATCATGAATTGATTTTGAAGGGCGAACAAGAGCAGTTGCTGTAATCAAACCCGTAAGTTCATCTACAGTATATAAGGTCTTTTCTAAAAGTGAAACTGGCTCAACTTCGTTGCACGATCCAAAGGCATGAGATTCTACAGCTCGAATATAATCCTCAGGCCAATTAGCAGCCTCCAAAATCTCGCGAGTTTTAATGGTGTGCTTATCTGGTGCCACTTCCCAATCCATATCGTGAACCAATCCAATGACACCCCACTTTTCTTCATCCTCGCCATGAGCTTTTGCATAATAACGCATTACGGCTTCTACGGCCAAAGCATGCTTTACTAAACTGTCTGTTTTGATATATTGCTTTACGAGTTCGAAAGCTTCATTACGGGTTGGTATATGCTTCTCCATCTTAAAAACTGTTTGATTTTATGAATGATCCCCTAAAAATATCTAAAAGTTTTATCCTCAAGCCTATTCTTCACAATTAATTCATAAAAACGCGGCTTTATTAGTGCCAACTATGCTTATCTATTTTCAAAAACAGTTTCTTTTGAGTATATTCGGATCTTGAAATCTTATTATATTATTTATGAAGAAAGACAACAGAAGAAAATTTATACAAAAATTAGGAGTAACAGTTGGTGCAAGCGCACTTTTAGATAGCGAAGCAATGGCATCGATTGCCAATATGCAAACAAGTAAGGATATAGAACGATCAAGATTTTTAAACAATTATGAAAATTGGGTAAATCAATACATCGATGTGGTTGAGAAAGAAAAATCTGATAAGAACAATATGGCCAACAAACATCGTATTATGGATCTTTCGCATCAAGCCAAAGATTGGCAAGAGAAGATTGCAATCTATCTAAATGACGATACATTTAGGCAACGTTACATTCAATTATCTATGCGTTTATCGGATAGCATTAGCAATGAGCTTGAAGCTTAGTGAAATTTCTGACTGAATCAATTACAGAGAAGTCACTTCATATGATTTATGATGGATATTCATTAACAGATAAATATCATGTATCTTTTAAGCTCAAGCCACAAGGCTTTTACTTTTACTCATAAAATAATATCGAATTAAGGTATTCATGATTTTCCATACCCCTTAAATTGAAAAGTAAACAAGATCGAAGGGCTAGTGAGAACAGAAAATTAAATCTGTGAATCAAAAATATAGTCAGCCTGATCCTTGCTTGCAATTTTAGCACCTGACACGGGAGGTTGACAAGTCACCCTCTTATTTGTTATGTTGATTTAATTATTTCTCATAGATATCAATTACAAGCCTCATTTTGGAATGACTTTCAACTTCCATTTGCAAAACTAAAGGTTTTTATGTAAATTTGAACCTTCAATTTTTATTAATATCATATATGCAGAAAAACAACAGAAAAAAAATTACACAAAAATTAAATTTAACAGTTAGCGCAACTGCACTTCTCAATACAAAAAGCACTAATTCTTTAGCTAGTGTGCGAACAAACAAAGATGTAGAACGATCAATATTCTTAAGTAATTATGAAAACTGGGTTAATCAATACATCAATGTGGTTGAGAAGGAAAAATTAGACAAGAATAATATGGCCAACAAACATCGTATCATGAGACTTTCGCATCAAGCAAAAGGTTGGCAGGAAAAAATTGCAGTCTATTTAAATAATGCTCCTTTTAAGCAACGTTACATTCAACTGTCTATGCGTTTATCGAATAGCATTGCAATGAATCAAAAGCTTAATTGCACTTCAGTTTAAATCAATGTAAAAGGAATCTGCCAATATTGGTTTCTATAACATCATAATAACGATTATAAAAAAAAGCCCCGGCAAAATCGGGGCTTTTCTATAAACAAGAGAATTCTAGTTCTCTGTTAGAATATTATCATCGTACTCTACTTCGAATCTTAACTTATGCTTAGCCTCTTCTTGTGCTAAGTTTAAGAATAACTTCTTCTCAACTTCATCAGTAGTTGCAGCAGCCAAGTCGCTATATAATCTGAAAGCAGATTTCTCTTTCTTCATAGCAATGATTAAAGCCTCTTGATAAGTCATTGTTGCTTTATCTTCGTCTACTTCAACTAGATAGTCAGCAATTTTCATATCCGAAACCTTTGCATCAGAAAAGCTCTGTCCCTTGCCATTCTTGATAGCTTCAAGTTTAGCACGGTGTCCCATCTCTTCGATAGCGTATTGCTCAAATGTTTCTTTAATTTGCTTATGCTTCATTTTAGCTGCAAGAGCTGTATAAAATTCAGCCGCCATAATTTCTTCATTAATGGCGAAATCAAGAATGTCGTTTATTGATTTGAACTCTTTCATATTAAGAATTTTTAAAATCAGTATTATATATAAGTGTGCGTATTAAACTTACACTTTTTATTCTAATTAGTTAGATAGATATTTTTCAGTCAAATAGATATCCATGTTCTTAGCAGCTTTTCTACCATCACCCATTGCAAGGATAACAGTTGCACCACCACGAACGATATCACCACCAGCAAACATTTCTGGAATAGATGACTGCATCTTATCTTTTACAACCTCGATAGTTCCCCATTTCGAAACATCAAGACCTTCAACCGAGTTAGGGATTAATGGATTTGGTGATACACCAACAGCCACAACCACTACTTCACAATCTAGAATATACTCAGATCCTTCAACTGGAACTGGTCTTCTACGTCCTGAATCATCTGGCTCTCCTAATTCCATTTTCTGAACCTTCATTTGAGATACACGACCGTCTTCGTTAGCGATATACTCAATTGGATTAGTCAATGTCAAGAACTCAATACCTTCTTGCTTCGCATGGTGAACTTCTTCAACACGAGCAGGCATTTCCTCTTCCGAACGACGATAAACGATCATAGCACGCTCAGCACCTAAACGCTTAGCTGTACGAACTGAGTCCATAGCAGTGTTACCACCACCAACAACTACAACGTTCTTACCTCTCAATACTGGTGTATCAGATTCCTCGCTATCAGCACCCATCAAGTTCACACGAGTTAAATACTCATTTGATGATAGAATACCGTTTGCATTCTCACCAGGAATATTCATGAAACGTGGTAAACCAGCTCCTGATCCTACGTAAAATGCTTTATAACCGTCAGCTTTCAAATCAGCAATACTAGCAGTTTGACCTACGATATAGTTAGTGATGAATTTCACACCCATACGGCGTAAACTTTCAATCTCAACATCAACTACTGCGTTTGGTAAACGGAATTCAGGAATACCATATTTCAATACACCACCAATTTCGTGAAGTGCTTCGAATACTGTAACGTCATAACCTAATTTAGCCATATCGCCAGCAAATGATAATCCCGAAGGACCTGAACCAATTACAGCAACTTTAATTCCATTTTCAGTAACCATTTCTGGTGTAGAAACGTGTCCTGACTCTCTTTCGAAGTCAGCAGCAAAGCGCTCCAAGAAACCAATTGCAACAGCAGGTTGGTTTAATTTTGTTACGTAAAAACACTTTTGCTCGCACTGTAACTCTTGTGGACAAACACGACCACAAACAGCTGGCAATGCAGATGTTTCTTTCAATACTGAGGCAGCTTCAAGAATTTCATCACACTCAATATGCTTGATGAACTTAGGAATGTTAATGCTTACTGGGCAACCTTCCATACAAGTTGGATTCACACAGTCCATGCATCGACTAGCTTCAGTCAGTGCTTGTTCTTTAGTTAAACCTGTATTCACTTCGATACGTTGTGATTTGATACGAACTTCTGGCGCTGTTTCAGCCATAAGTGCTCTCTCAATCGACATACGATCTTTAGCTTTTATCTTCTTCTGAAGAGCTACTCTCCAGTCTTGTTTTCTCTCGTTCTTTATATATTCTTCAGACCGTTCCATTGTCCAGGTATTTTTGTGTTGCTATTCTTAGATTGAATTCTTTATTTCTGAAATTGATCAAACTTGTTAACTTCTTCCTGCTTATAACCACCAAGTCGTGACATCATCTCATCGAAATCAATTTGATGTGCATCGAATTCAGGACCATCAACACAAGTAAATTTGGTTTTACCACCAACAGTAACACGACAAGCCCCACACATACCTGTACCATCAACCATAATACTATTTAAACTAGCAACAGTTGGAATTTCATATTTCTTAGTTAATAAAGAACAGAATTTCATCATGATTGCAGGACCAATAGTCACACACTCATCAATCTTTTCTCTCTTAATAACTTCTTCCATTCCTTCAGTAATCAAACCTTTCTTACCGTAAGAACCATCGTCAGTCATAATAATCAACTCATCAGAATGCTTACGCATTTCATCTTCAAGAATAATTAAATCCTTGTTACGAGCTGCCAAAATAGTGATCACTTTGTTTCCTGCTTTTTTATAAGCCTCAACAATAGGTAATAAAGGTGCATTTCCAACACCACCACCACAACATAGAATAGTTCCTAAATTGTGAATCTCAGTTGGCTTACCAAGTGGTCCTACCATGTCAGTAATGTAATCACCAACTTCAAGATCACATACTTTAGTAGAAGAAACACCCATTTTTTGTATAACAAGGTCAATTGTTCCTCTTTCTATATTAGCTCCTGCAATGGTCAAAGGAATACGTTCTCCTTTTTCACCAACACGTAGAATAACAAAATTTCCCGGCTTCCGAGATTTTGCGATCAAAGGCGCTTCTACAACGATTTTTACGATTTTCTCTGAAAAATGTTCTTTTTCAACTATCTTGTTCATCACTTTCTATGATAAAATAAATAAATTTTTATTCCGAAATCTACATTAAGAAGCTGAATAACAATATTTTTCATTCAGAGGTCTCAACATTAATTCAATTCTCAAATGTAAAGAGTAAGTGTTAATCACCCTTCATTTTATGGTTTTTTTTTTACTGTCTTAAAACATTTTAGTTTGAGTCTAAATTAATCGGGAATATGGATATTTTTCTTTAATCTCTCAGCCTATTTACTAGATTTACTTTTCTAATTAAAAAGACTATGAATCAACAATATAAACTCATGACAACTATTAATAAAACAGAAGTCAGATTTCAAATTGAAGAGAAAATTATAAAATTGAAAGATGATATTCTTAAGCTAATCGATTTAACTAAACCGATTTCGCCTGATTGTGCTATTGGTAGAATAAGTCGAATGGATGCTATTAACAACAAAAGTGTTAACGAAGCAGCACTACGTCAAAAGAAAAATCAACTTAAAGCCTTAGAATATGCAATCCATCACCTTGATGATATAGATTTTGGGAAATGCATAACTTGCGGCCAAGAAATTCCTCTAGGAAGAATCATGTTGATGCCAGAGAGTAAAAAATGTGTCGCATGTGCGAGCCGATAAGATTAGTGTTTATATTTGCAGTTATATAAATAGATAGATCATGGCAAAAAAGGATAAAAAAAATATTGTGTATTCTACCAACCCAAATTACGAATACGAGTTTGATGAAGATGAAGTGATGGAAACACTTCCTCCTCAAAAACAAACTTTAAAAGTAATGATTGATAAAAAACAGCGAAAAGGTAAAGCTGTAACATTAATTGCTGGTTTTGTTGGAAGTAATGATGATTTAAAAGATTTAGGTAAGCTTCTTAAATCAAAATGTGGTGTTGGGGGTTCTGTAAAGGATCGTGAAATTCTAATTCAGGGAGACCATCGTGATAAAATCATTGAGCTTTTAAATAAAGAGAATTACAAAACTAAAAGAGTTGGAGGTTAAGCTTCAACTCTTTTTATTTAGAATAAAATTCATACTTTCTCAGTAGTAATTCCAAACCTAATTCTCCTCTCAAAACTAGGATATTGTTCTAAGACTGCTTCAGTCAACAAGATTCTCTAATCTTGATTATCTTCTTTCACTCAACTTCCAATCTAAACTAATACTCGAGACAAAACGTATTACGCATTAGCAATGAGACACATTTAACAAACAACTTCAAGAAACACAAAAATACCTAAACCTCTTAGTTTAAGATAAAATTGCTTTTTGTTTGAAAATTAGAATACATTAAAATAAATAAAAACTGAAACTCATATTAAACTAAATAAATCACAAATTAAAATACAACTGATAATTGAAACAGTCACAATTATTTTCAATTATGATAATATCATAACGATCAAATAGTATACCTACTAATTTAGAATTATTATCACGTAATACTTTAACCCTGAATTTTCATCCGAATATCTAAAATATAAGTTAATTCACATCCAATATTTGACGTATTCTGATTCTTCTATAAATTCAAAAAAAAGTTTCGATTATTCAATCATTTAATGGTCATTATCATACTATTAAATAAACTTGACAAACTTGACAAGTTGAATTTTAATATATAATTCATACATTTGTCATTATATTTTGAAAATTGAAACTATACTTATGTATCCGTTCACACACCACTTTTACATTATTGCTAGCTTTCTTTTCTCTTTACTAGTATGTTACAAGATTATACCTTCTGTAATACATCTTGCCAAAGAGAAGAAACTATATGACGAACCTAATCATCGTTCATCTCATACAGATATTGTACCCTCATTAGGTGGTATCGCCATTTTTATTGGCTTTGCGTTATCAATTCTAATATTTAGCAATGGCTTTCTTGTTCATGAACTAAAATATATCATTGCGGCAACACTAATTGTCTTTGGTCTTGGTGTTAAGGATGACATAATGGCTATTTCACCAAAAAAGAAATTAATCGGACAAATTTTTGCTGCACTTATTGTGATTATTCTTGGTGATATTCGCTTCACCAGTTTCCATGGAATATTAGGCATTCACGAGCTTAATTATTTTGTAAGTATTCTATTTACAATTTTTGTCATCATTGTTGTAACTAACGGTTTCAACCTTATTGATGGAATTGATGGCTTAGCTTCTGGTATCAGTGGAATATGCACTTTAACTTTCGGAATCTGGTTTTATATTACAGGACACTACGAATATGTTGTTCTTGCAGGTAGTCTTTTAGGAGCTTTAATAGCTTTCTTCCGATACAACGTGTTTGGCAAACACAACAAAATATTTATGGGTGATACCGGTTCCCTTATTCTTGGATTATTAATTTCTATTTTAATGATCCATTTCAACGAACTAAATATTTACCCAGACTTTAAGTATGCTATCAAATCTGCACCAGCAGTTTCTATAGGAATCCTAGCAGTTCCTTTATTTGACACCTTAAGAGTGATGTTTATTCGTATCAAAAATAAAAGATCACCATTTGAACCAGACAAGAATCATGTACATCACCGAATGGTAAGTCTAGGATTTAAACATGTACATGCATCAATTCGAATAATGGCTATTAATATCTTATTTATCGCAATTGTGTTTGCACTAAAAGATATAGGAAATCCAAACCTACTTGTTATTGTAGCATTGCTTGGAGCATTCTTTTCATGGTTGCCATCTCATCTGCTCCATAGAAAGAAAGCAAAAGAAGTTCAAACTGCTTAATTGCAATTTAAAATATTTATAACGCCTCAATCGAGGCGTTTTTTTTGCGTTATCTCAACAAGCTTAAATTAATTCTAAATAAGATTACATCATTCAGAAGAATAATGTAAATTCGCTCTCCTATCTATAAAGAACAAACGCAATGGATCCTATATTACTTAAGAGAAATTTAAACATACAAGATGTAAGCTTACTGATAAAACAAGGACTTAACGATATGGAAATAAGTCTTGAGCAAAAGGAAAGCATTTATGTTGCTGCTGAAATGTTAACTTCAAATTTTGTCAACATCATAAATTTCCATTTAAAGAATAATGAAACTAATGATGCTTCTTACTCATTTAATGTAGCTAACCTGTTCAACAAATTCACTGAAGATTTCAGACAAATCTTTGTTAAAAACTACAAGCAAGAAATTCTTATTGGCTTTGGCTTTAGCGCTATTTGGATGAGCATACTTAACGGCCTAGATGCAGAAAGTGGTATCATGCCTAATCATCCTTTTAAAAGAGAGATTGCTACTTGTTTGAGAACAATTACTGAAATACTTGACAATAAAGGATAAGAAATTTACATACAAAAGAAAAGCCTCAACGTTTTAACGCTGAGGCTTTCTTATATATATGATATTTCAAAATATCTTAAAAATCTTATTTGTTGTCTTGAGAGAACTTACGTCCTGCATGAAGAGCGTCGATGTTCATCTTTACAACATCTTCACCTTTTCTACCAAAGATCATACGGATTCCTTCTTCTAAGTACTCAAAAGGTACATCGATAAATGGAGAAGCAGCACCTAGCATTACAAAGTTAAAAGCTCTAGTTGAACCTGTCACCTCTTTTGCAATCTCATCAGCATCGATCAAAACATAATTAGGCAAAGCCTTAATTGTTTTAACCAACTCTTCCTCATTTGGATAATTAGGAATGTTGATAAATGGAGATGAATTAGCTACTACATAACCACCTTTTTTAAGATAAGGCAGGTAACGTAGAGCTTCCATTGGCTCTACTGATAAAATAATATCAGCTCCACCTTTAGGAATCAAATCTGAATAAATAGGCTTATCTGAAATTCTCATGAATGATTGAACATCACCACCACGCTGACTCATACCATGAGTTTCAGCTTGTTTCATGTATAAATTATTATCTAAAGCAGCAGATCCTAATGCAGCAGCAATGGAAAGAATTCCTTGTCCGCCTACACCTGCAATAACCATATCTGTTTTCATATGTTTGCTATTTTATTCTCAGAAAGCAATCGAAATCGCTTTCCGATATATTGAATTAATGATTTATTTGGGCAAAGATTAAATTAAGCTTTTGCAGCTGCTTTAGCTTTTAATGCTTTTTTAATCTTCTGGTCACGAACATTTTTCTGAACGCAAATACGACGTGGAATAATTACTGACACGCCTTGGTAATCTAGTTCTTTACGAATGATATTCTTCACGTCCTCGTGCTTCTTAGGTAAAGAAGTGTATACGTGAATATGATCAGGATGAACACCTAAACCAGCACAAATATCTTCTATTTTACCTTTTGCTGAAGACTTCTGACCACCTGTCATAGAGATAGATTCGTTATCAGAAATAATAACCGTAATCGGAGAATTCTCGTTGATTGCATCCAATAAGCCAGTCATACCTGAGTGAGTGAAAGTTGAATCACCAATCATTGCTACAGAAGGAATAAGACCTGCATCAGATGCCCCCTTAGCCATCGTAATAGAAGCACCCATATCAACCACTGCATTAATAGCACGGTATGGAGGTAAAGCACCTAATGTATAACATCCGATATCAGAGAAAACACGACCTTCACCATATTCAGCAATCACTTCATTCAAAGCCTTATAAACATCATGATGATGACAACCAACACACAATGCTGGTGGGCGACCTACAACCATTTCTGGAACAGGCATTCCTTCAACAACTTCAAAACCTAAAGCAGCTCCAACCATGTCAGGATTTAACTCACCATCGCGAGATAAAGTACCATCAAGACGACCAATAACTTTATCGTTCTCTAAATACCCTTTAAGCATTTCTTCAACAACTGGATAACCATCTTCTAGAACTAATACTTTATCGCACTCTTCAACAAGCTTTGTCACTTTTGTACGAGGTAATGGATATTGACTCAATTTTAATACTGGGAAAGGGCAATCACCATTTGGATAATTCTCCATTAGGTAATTATAAGCGATACCACAAGCCACTACACCTAAAGATTTATCTTTACCATCAAAATACTGATTGAATGGTGAATCTTCAGAAGCAGCATCGAAATTCGCCTGGTTACCTAAAAGAACTTTGTATCTCTTTCGTGCAATACCTGGCAATAGGATAAATCTTTGTTTATCTTCTGGCAAACACAATTCGTTTTCATCTACAATATCGGTAGCTCTTGTAATACCCGCACGAGAGTGAGCCAAACGAGTAGTGATACGAATCATTACAGGTGTACCGCAAGCTTCAGATAATTCAAATCCAAAACGAACCATTTCGTATGCTTCCTGCTGATTTGAAGGTTCCAATATTGGAATCATTGCAAATTTAGCATATACACGTGAATCCTGCTCATTTTGAGAAGAGTGCATAGATGGATCATCAGCGATAGTAACTAACATACCACCATTAGCTCCGGTGATAGCAGCATTCATAAAACAGTCAGCTGCAACGTTCAAACCAACGTGCTTCATACAAACCATAGTTCTTTTCCCAGCATATGACATACCAAGAGCTGTTTCCATAGCTGTTTTTTCATTGGCAGACCACTCGCTGTGAATCTTGCGTTCATTAGCTAACTTAGAATGCTGGATATACTCAGCAATTTCTGTAGAAGGCGTTCCTGGATAAGCGTAAACACCTGACATTCCAGCGTCAATTGCTCCTTGAGCAATAGCTTCGACACCTAACAATAGTGACTTTTGCATGTTATTTTATTTAACGATTGTTGATTAATCTGTAGGGTACGACACTTTACAAAGAAATAAGTGCCTAATTATTATATATGATTGATGTACAAATACACCAATTTCAAATACTCAATAAATAGATAGAATAGGTCTAGAAAAGAAAGTTCTAGAATAGATCACAAGGATCGAGAATAGGAAGTGGATTAAAGTCCTCCGAAGACTTCAAGATAGCATACAAGATAAGCCATCACATAAAATTTAATTGCAAGAAAATCCATTTGTTTACTTATAAATTGTAATTAAACACAAGTGTTATTCTTAATAATTGATAGCAATATTACCAATATTTGATTTAAAGTCAATAAAATTAAAACAAAAACAAGAAGTTTAGAATTGTTTCAAATAACGAAAACGGTTGCGTAAAACCTAATATACTAATAAACACAGCTATAAACAATCCAACACAACACTCCTTTTTCAATGACTTTCGATACAAAAAAATTGATTCAACTTTATTATTAAATTAATGAAGTCTTTTAAGTGAAGAAGATTATTTTTGTAAATTAGAACATAAAATAATAGAAAAAACTCACAAGCAAACAAGATCAAATAATACCATCATGGATTACATTGAATTAAAATGTGAAATTACTCCTTATAACGAAGCTATTGCTCAAATTCTAATTTCGGAACTTGGTGAGCTTGGCTACGACAGCTTTACCGAAAATGAAGATTCAGTTGATGCCTACATAACAGAAGATCTTTTTGATATTGAAGCTGTGAAAGCTATCAACTTGGATTACCTTCCCGAATCGAACTTCAAATTAAATTACACATATAAAACCATTATTTCACAGGATTGGAATGCGGTATGGGAATCCAATTTCCAGCCAGTTATTATTGCTGATCAAGTTGTGATTCGAGCTTCATTTCATACTGACACTCCCAAAGTCCCATATGATATCGTTATCGATCCTAAAATGTCTTTTGGAACTGGACACCACTCAACTACATCATTAATGGTACAGAGTATCTTAGACAGTAATATCAAAGGGAAAAGAGTGCTTGATATGGGATGTGGAACAAGTCTTCTTGCCATATTAGCATCTAAGCGTGGAGCTAAAATGGTCGATGCTATTGATATTGACGAATGGTCATATAAAAACTCATTAGAAAGTATTAAAAACAACAAGGCTGATAATGTTTCTGCTTTTTTAGGTGACGCCCGTCTTTTAGAAGGAAAAAAATACGACGTTGTTTTGGCAAATATCAATCGAAATATACTTTTGAATGATATGAAATTGTACATAGCATGTTTGCCTCAAAATGGTCAATTAGTCATGAGTGGATTCTACACTGAAGATTTAAAATACATTCAAGATGAAGCTGAAAAGAACAATATGAACTATATAGATCATAAAGTTGATAAGAATTGGGTTGCTGTTCGTTTTGAAAAGAAGTAAAATTATCTTTTGATCATACTATAATCAAAATACATTAACATGTCTAAGTACCTATATTCACTTATTTTTTTAAGTTTTTTCTTAACTAGCGTTTCTACAAAGGCTAATATTTTCGATCAAGATTCAACCTATACAATAAGTGAGATAGATATACTGTTGAACCATCCATCATTGGATAAAAAAGAAAAGAAAGAGTTTAAAGATAAATTCGATATTTTTTGGGCTAAAACTCAATCATCAACCCAGAAAAGAGATTCTATATTATCAATTTGCCAGAAATTCAGAAAAAAAAGAGCTCGAGTTGTCCCTGACTTTTACGACTACTTAAATAGTCTGATTTTATTCGACGAAAAAGATTTAAGTGAATCTGATTATTCTAATTGGCAAAATGGACTCCTTCACGAACTAAAAAAGCCTAAAGCGAAACTTAAAAACATTAATGATTTTTTAAAGCAAACTATTAATTTACTTAAAGATCAGCTTCTATATAAATCATTCTCTACAAAATGGAAAACAAGATCAAACAGTTTTAAGTATGTGCACGATAGTACTCTGAAAATTGTTTTTGACAATACCGAACTAGTTTGTTATTCGCAAAAAGATAGTTGTGTCATTTATAACACTAGTGGAGCCTACTACCCTTTTGAAAAGAAATGGAGAGGTGAAAAAGGTAAAGTTGCATGGACGAGAGCGGGAAAATCTCCAACTGAGGAATATGCTGAATTTAAAGATTACTCGCTAGATTTTACTAAAGCCAAAATACAGATTGACTCAGTTCAGTACAAAAACTCACTATTATTTAACGACTTTGTAACAGGTTCTCTTACGGAGAAAGTAAACATTGTTAAAAATCCAGCATCTGCCACTTACCCTCGATTTAAATCCTCCAAGAAAAATATATCAATAGATAATTTATTCGAAAACATAAGTTACAAAGGTGGTATTGAGATAAAAGGAGCAAAATTAATAGGAAGAGGTAATAGTGAACAACCTGCAAAAATAGAGATTAGAAGAAATGACAGTTTGTTTATCGATGCTTCATCGGAATACTTCAGTTTCTCAAACAACAAAATTATTGGTAAAGATACTGAGGTAACCCTACACCTTGATACATTTAAAATCTACCATCCTAACCTTCACCTTAAGATTCTTACCGAAGAAAAGGAGCTTGTATTAACTCGTGATGGAACAGGCATGTCACAAAGTCCTTATTTTAACAACTACCACAACATACAAATGGACTTTGGGATTCTTCATTGGAAAATGAACGATAGCATCATCCATTTTAGAAAGATGAAAGGGGCTTCACACCGACTTGCCAAATTTGAGTCTGCAAACTACTTTACAAAAAACCAATATCTGAAGTTACAAGGATTAGACGATAAACATCCGCTAGTACTCCTAAACAGCTTTGCACAATACATGTATACCAATACATTTACTACAGTGGAGTACGCAAACTTTATTAAGAAACCCCTTAGCCAAACTCGACAGCAAGTTATTGGACTTTCATTTCAAGGTTTTGTAAACTATGATGCATCTACCGATGAAATTACAATTGAAGATCGTAGCGCTAATTATATATCTGCTGCTATGGGAAGACAAGATTACGATGTGATCCGCTTTACATCGAAAACAGAAAAATTAGAAGATGATGCTACGCTTAACCTCAAAAATTTTGATCTTCAAATAAACGGCGTAGGACAAGTATCAGTAAGTAATTCTCAGAATATTACATTCGTACCTAAAGGAGGTAAACTATTAGTAAAACAAAATCGCGATTTTGAATTTAGTGGTTTAATTAAAGCAGGACCTTTAAATTTCTATGGTAAAGACTACAACTTTTCTTACGATAATTTTGAAGTTAATATGGGAATGATTGATTCCTTAAAAGCCTTTATCCCATCTGATGACAAGGGTGAATTTGCTAGAAGAAACGCCATATTCCTTGAAAACATTGTAAAGAACACTAGTGCGAACCTTCAAATAGATGATCCTTCAAACAAATCAGGAAACGAATACTTAGAGCAATATCCAATATTTAATTCATACGACTCTTCTTACGTTTATTATGAAAAGCCATATATCCAAAATGGAGTCTACAAGGAAGATAATTTTCATATTAAAGTAGATCCTTTTACTATTGATAACATCAATAAACTCTCGCAGCAAGACATTCAATTCCTAGGCGAATTTAAATCTGGAGGTATCACTCCCAATTTTAGAGAAACATTAATTGTAAATAAGGATAATTCAATTGGGTTTGCCCACGCAATAGAAGAAGGCGGCGTTTTAGTTTATAATAAAGCAATATTTACCGACTCACTTTTCTTAGATAACGATGGTCTTTGGGGTAAAGGAACATTTACTGAGAAGAAAACAAAAATTGTATCTGACCATTTTATTCTATTACCAGGAAGAGCCAAAGGACAAGCTGAATCTTATACGCTAATGGCCCAAAAAGTTCCATATTCTCATCCAGATATTAGTGGAAAAAACATTTGGGTTGAGTGGGAAAGTAATAAGGACCAATTTAGAATCCAAAGCAGAGGAAAGGATGATCCATTAAGCATGTATGAAGGCCATGCTTCATTATCTGGTATTATTAATATTACTAATGATAAAATGGCCGGGTCTGGTGAAATGACTTATGCGAATGGCTCATTTACATCGGATTATTTTAATTATTCTGGAAATAAAATAACGGCAGACACGAGTAAATTTAAATTACTTAGTCATAATGAAATTGGCTATTCTTTTAAAGCAGAAATGTGTAATGCCATTATCGATTTAGGTAATCAACGCTCCGATTTCATAAGTACGATATCTGGCAACTATAGTAGCCTACCATCAAATAATTACATCTGCCAATTGAATAGTTTTAAGTGGAATATGGCAAATGATCAAATTGAATTTGGAAGCGAAGAATTAGCTAAGCTAAATGTACTTTGGGAAACTGGTAAAATCAACTCGCTACCTAAAACATCATACAACACTTTTATTTCCACTCACTTTGATCAAGATTCTTTAAGTTTTGTAACACCATATGCTATTTATGACACAACCAATTATTCAATCTCTGCAAAGTTTATAGACAAATTAAAAATCGCTGATGCAGAGATCTTACCTCTTCATGGTAATTTGACGATTAATAATGAAGGCTATCTAGAGCCTTTAAGCAATTGTAAAATACTTGCTGATACACTTAATAAATTTCATAAAATCACAGATGCTTTAGTAGAAGTAAAAGGTAGAAGAGATTATACAGGCTCGGGTTTCTATACTTATAAGGATGAACTTGAGGAAGAACAAGAGGTCTATTTCAAAGAGATAAGTGTTGACTCTATTGGTCAGACAATTGCTACTGGTCCATTAACAGATGCAATGGAATTTTCTTTGAGCCCTGATTTCGATTTTAGAGGAGAAGTACACCTATCTGCCAAAGAACAACATTTACGTTTCAATGGAGAAACTCAAATTCATAGTAAATGTGATAATATCAAAAACAGATGGTTAAGGTTTAATTCTTCAATCGATCCAAAGGACATCTTGATTCCTATCGACACCATTGGACGCGACAAAGAGAATGTGAAAATTTTCAATTCACTGTACCTTACTAACGACTCTATTCACATCTACCCTGCATTCCTTTCAACAAGAAAGTTCTATACCGATAACCCTCTACTTACAGTTGATGGTTATCTGAGCTTTAATAAGAGTAAAAACCTTTATCAGGTTGCTAGTGAAGAGAAGCTAAAGAATCCTGAACAACCAGGAAACCTGATATCTTACGATATGAATAATTGTGATTTGAATGGCGAAGGTTTAATAAATCTAGGTGTCAAGTTAGGACATGTAACAACCACCGCTGCAGGTACAGTTGATTATGATTCTAATAAAGAGGAAGTATCTCTAAAAACTTGTTTAGGCTTCGATTTCAATTTTTCTGAACAACTCTTGAAAATGATTAACAAGCATTACTTAAACTCAGTTCAGAGACCTAGTAATTTGAACAATGAGCATTTTCTCAGAACATTCCCTCTTTTACTTCCATACATGGAAGCGAATAAGATTGTTAATGAGATTAAGGAAAATAGCACTTACAACGCTTTACCAGATACAATTAAACAAACTCTATTCTTTAATCAAGTAAAACTTAAATGGAACCGTAAGAACAAGGCTTATTATTCTTATAGTGAACTTGAACTTGGTAGCATATTTAATACTACACACAATACCATTGTAAAAGGTAAAATAGAGATTAGAAAAAGTAGACGAGGCAATAGAATGTATCTTTACATGGAACTTCAAGATGGTAATTGGTTCTATTTCGAATACCAAAATCAGGTCATGTTTATGAGGTCATCTATTCATGAGATTAATATTGCAATGGAAGAGATTAAAGAAGATGAAAGACGTTTTAGACATCCTGAGACTAGGTTAAACTACCTATACCTTTTAGCTCCAATGTCAAAAGTAAAGCGATTTAAGAAACTACATGAACTTGGAGACAATTACCAATAAATGCTTCGTCAAGCATGCGAATTTAGAAGCTTCTAGTCTTATTTAGATTGGATAATTAGTTAGAGCCTAGCTATTTTTTTCTAAATTTGCTAGTACACATTTTGAATCCATCAGTTATATGTCAAAATATCAATTTTTCAATCGCGATTTAAGTTGGTTATCATTCAACAATCGAGTTTTAGATGAAGCTAGAAATAAGGATTTACCTCTTTATGAGAGAATAAAGTTCCTAGCTATATATTCTTCAAACCTTGATGAATTTTATCGAATAAGAGTTGCTTCATATCAAAGATTCACTGAATTACCGATTGAAGACAAACTGCAATTGAGAGAGAACCCAGACCTTACCCTCAAGAAGATTAAGCAACAAGTTAACAAACAGCAAATTGAGTTTGGCAAAATCTTCACAAAGGAAATTATTCCTGAATTGCTTGAAAACAATATTGTTTTGATGCAAGGCGAAGAACTGAGTGAAGCACACAACGAGTTCACTAAAGAATTCTTTATGGATAACCTGCTTCCTCATATGCAGCCTATGCTGCTTTTGAAAAAACAGATTCAGCCTTTTCTAAAAAATAATGCCATTTACCTTGCAGTTAAACTCTATAAGAAAAGAAGCAAGAAAGATAATCCCGACAAGCCTAGACGTGCAAAGTATGCCATCGTCAGAATTCCCAATAATAGGTTTGATCGATTTATAGAATTGCCTTCTATAGATGATAAGCATCAAATCATGTTTCTTGACGATATTGTGAAATTGCATATGAAAGTTGTATTTCCAGGCTTCAAAATTGACTCGACATATAGTTTTAAAATGAGTCGTGATGCTGATATCTTAATAGAAAATGAGTATTCTGGGAATATTATGAGTATGATAGAGAATAATCTGAAGAAGAGAGAAACAGGTGATCCCTCACGATTTTTATACGATGAAAATATTCCTCGAGATTTCTTAAACCTACTTAAGCTTGCTTTTAACCTTACTAATAATGAACCTGTTAAAGGAGCTCAATATCACAACTTTCAAGATTTCTTCAAGTTTCCTAACCCTGCTGGTCCAGAACTGGAGGATTCTCCTTTTCATGCCCTTAAAGTGAAAGAATTAGGACAAAGTAGATCGATGTTTAAAGCCATTCGTAAAAGGGATATTTTACTTCATTACCCTTACCAATCATATGAATACGTAATACGCTTTTTAAATGAAGCAGCAATCGACCCTAAGGTTAAGGAAATTAAGGCGACTCAATATCGTGTAGCAGAAAATTCAGCAGTGGTAAATGCGTTAATTAATGCAGCTTTGAATGGAAAAAAAGTGACTGTTCTTGTTGAATTGAAAGCTAGATTTGACGAGGAAGCTAATATGAACTCAGCTAGAGCTATGACCAAAGCTGGTGTTAAAATCATATACAGCCTACCAGGCTTAAAGGTGCATGCGAAAATCGCTTTGGTAATCAGAAAAACGGACAAAGAAGATTACGCATATCTTAGTACAGGTAATTTCAATGAAAAAACAGCTCGAATTTACGCCGATCACGGGCTATTTACTTCTGATGAAACAACCATTTCTGAGTTGAAACTCCTTTTCAATTATCTTGAAAATCAAGAAACCGAATGCGAGTTCAATAAACTACTCATCGGACAATTTAACATGCGAGATGAGTTTATTAAAAAGATTGATAGAGAAATTAATCATGTTGAGAATGGCAAGAAAGGCCATTTAATTTTAAAAATGAATGGCTTACAAGAGAGAGACATGATTAAGAAGCTTTACGAAGCAAGTACTAAGGGCGTTAAAATAGACCTTATTATTCGCGGTATTTGTTGCCTAATCCCGAACAAACCTTACTCTAAAAACATTCGAATTGTTCGTATTGTTGATCAATTCCTAGAGCATGCCAGAGTATTCTACTTCCACAATAATAGTGAAAGTGAGGTTTACCTGTCATCAGCTGATTGGATGTCTCGTAATTTACACAGACGTATTGAATGTGCATTTCCAATTGAAACCCCTAAGCTAAAGCAAGAACTTATCGATATTTTAAACATTCAATTGATGGATAATACCAATGCTAGAATTATTAACGAGAAGTTGGAAAATATAAAGCCTCAAAATGATGTTGGAGAACAAGTAAAAAGGGCACAAAAAGATATTTTCAAATATCTTGAAGAAATAGAACTTGCTAAGCAAATCAAAATTTAAAGTCTATTATTTAATTCCTAAAAGATGAAGCAACTCATACTATCGCGTCATGCCAAAACTGAAGTTATTCGTTTTGATATAAATGATTTTGAACGCAACCTTACTAATAGAGGCATAAATGACTCAGCCTTAGTTTCAAGTTATTTATTAGAAAAGGGTATTGAAACAGATCTAATTATATCAAGCCCTGCTAACAGAGCAATTGCTACAGCTAGACTTTATGCCAATCAATTTAACATTCAACTTGATCAGATTATTCAAATAGATCAACTTTACGATGGTTTTAGTACTCAAGAGTTTTTAGAGATGTTACAAACAAAAGCTGGTCGAAAGGATAAGGTTTGGGTATTTGGTCATAATCCGGACATTGCATCTTGGGCCTCAAAACTTATAAATGAAGGATATCTTCATGTTCCTACTGGAACTGCAATTGGAATTGAGTTCGATGTAGAAAACTGGACTGATATAGATGCTCGATCAGGTAAACTAATTCATTACACTACACCAAAAATATTAAAAGAAAAGCTCAGTTAAAACTGAGCTTTTTTTTTATATCTATCTTAATTATTGCTTTCCAAAAACAATCTTTCCCATATTGTCGACAATCAATTTTCCGTCAACTTTTTCTTGATTTTCAGGATTTACAAATCCTTTTATAAGCTTCGTTTTTCTATCAACCACCAGTGACTTTATTTGAGCTTCAGTTAGACTCTTGCCCATAAATTCAAATGGAATTATAAAACGACAACCTTGCTTATAGTTAGAACAACCAAAAGCAGAATTCCCTTTCATCATAGTACCGTCCTTACATAAAGGACAATGCCATACTTCTGATTCTTCTGCAACAAAACTATAATCGAAAGATGGATCAAGAATTACGATTCCATTCTGTTTTTTTCCTTCAAACTCAAATCCTTTTATTTTAGGGGTCTTCTGTTTTAGAATTAAAGCTTCAATCTGTTTATCTGTCAGTTTCTTTCCTTGAAAGTCGAATGGCAATCTTATATCGCAACCATTTTTCCAATTGCTACATCCCCAAGAAGCTTTACCTTTTAAGATTTGTCCTTCCTTGCATTTAGGACAAGAAAGGTCCTTTGCATTAGCAGGAGTTTTCTTCTTCGATATTTCTTTTTCTTTCACATCCTCAATCGCAGCAATCTTTTTAACATCAACTCTGGATTTGACATCCTTAACGATATTAAAAACCATCTGCTTTAGTTCTATCATGAACTGATCAACCTCGTAGTTTCCTTGCTCTATATCTCTTAGTTTCTTCTCCCACATACCTGTAAGCTCTGCAGATTTCAGAAGTTCATTTTGAATGGTATCAATCAACTGCATACCTGCAACAGTAGCCACAAGACGTTTCTTCTCTTTCTTAATGTATTTACGTCGGGAAATCGTTTCAATAATATTTGCACGTGTTGACGGACGACCGATTCCATTCTCTTTCATCAACTCTCTCAACTCATCATCATCAACTTGCTTACCGGCTGTTTCCATAGCACGCAATAATGTTGCCTCAGAATAATATTTAGGTGGCTGAGTTTGTTTCTCAGCTAAATCTGGAACATGTTCGCCACTCTCCCCTTTGTCAAAAACTGGGAGAATCGTTCCTTCACCTACACTGCTATCTCTTGAGAAAAGCACTCGCCATCCAGGCTCAATAATTTGCTTTCCTGTTGCCTTGAAATCAATATTTGTCACCTGTCCTAAAACCGTGGTATGACTCACTTTACAATCAGGATAAAAAACAGCTATAAAACGACGTGTTACTAAATCGTAAACTTGTTTTTCTTCGTATCGTATACCTCCTGGCTGCACGCCTGTAGGAATAATTGCATGGTGATCAGTTACCTTTTTATTATCAAATACTTTTTTTGATTTTCTGATTTTCTCACCCAATAAAACTTCTGTAAACTCCTTATAGGGAGTCAACTTCTTAAGTATTTCTGGGATCTTTTTATAAATATCTTCGGTAAGGTAAGTCGTATCAACCCTAGGATAAGTCGTTAACTTCTTTTCGTATAAGCTTTGAATAATACGTAAGGTTTCTTCTGCAGACAAATTCAACTTTCGATTACAATCAACCTGTAAAGATGTCAAATCGTATAATTGAGGAGGTAATTCTTTACCTGCTTTTCGTTCAAAAGAAACAACTTCGAATGGTTCAGGCTTAATCTTTCCTAGAAAGTCAACTCCTTCTTCCTTTTTATCAAAACGACCTCGCGTTGCTGAAAATGTAACTTCGCGATAAACCGTTTTCAACTCCCAATAAGTTTGAGAAATAAAATTATCAATCTCTTTCTGCCGATTTACAATTAATGCTAATGTTGGTGTTTGTACACGACCGATAGAGAGTACATTTTTACCACTCCCATATTTAAGTGTAAACAAACGTGTCGCATTCATTCCAAGTAACCAATCTCCAATTGCTCTTGATGAACCCGCAGCATACAAACGATCAAATTCCTTACCATCTCGTAAATTCTCAAAACCTTCGCGAATAGCTTCTTCTGTTAGAGATGAAATCCATAAACGCTTAATTGGCACCTTACATTTAGCCTTATGAAGTACCCAACGCTGTATCACTTCTCCTTCTTGGCCAGCATCACCACAATTTATAACCTCTTCTGCTCCTTGAATCAATTTCTCTAGAACATCGAATTGCTTTTGAACGCCAGTATCATCAATCACCTTAATTGCAAAACGCCCAGGAATCATTGGTAAATCATTTAGATGCCAATATTTCCAATTTAAATTGTATTCCCCAGGTTCTTTCAGTGTACACAGGTGTCCAAAAGTCCAAGAAACCTGATAGCCATTTCCTTCATAATATCCATTTTTCTGACTCTTAGCTCCCAAAATAATAGCAATTTCTCGTGCAACACTTGGTTTCTCAGCAATACAAACTTTCATCCGCAATTATTTAAATTTCAATACGTTTAACACACGTGTCAATAGACCAATCATTTGATCTTTAAATATTTCCCTATCATCTCAAAAAGTGACGCTTTTGTCACTGGTTTTGCGATATAATCATTCATCCCAGCTTCTTTCGATTTCACTTTTTCATCACAAAAAGCATTAGCTGTCATACAGATTATAGGAATTTTAATCCCTATTTCTCTTATATTAATACTCACCTCATACCCATTCACAATAGGCATTTGAATATCCATTAAAACCAAATCGTATTCTGTTGAACGTGGAATTAAAATCTCTAAAGCCTCTTTCCCATTCTTAACCCACTCAACATTATAAGTCGCTTTCTCAAGCAAAGTTTTCACAATCTTTCCATTTATGAAATCATCCTCAACTAAAAGGATTTTATAGCTTGACATATCTTTCTCTACCATCTTTACTTTATATTCTACTAGTCAAAATCAACAAAATCTATTTTCTTTCTAAAACATATACTTAAATTCTAATGAGAATATTTTATCCTCTTTTGAATAACTGTAGTTGGTTGTTAACACCATTAACTTAAACGGTGACACCCACAAACCACCACCATATCCATGGTGTAAAGTTTCTGAACGTTCTCCTAAAATCCAAACTCTACCTACATCATTAAAAGCAAGAATACCAAACTCTCCAGCTAATAAAAAGGATCTAAATTGTGATACTCTAAATCTAATATCCGTATTCTGATAGAAGATACCATCACCAGCAAATCGATCAAGAGGAAAACCTCTTAAATTGGACTTTAATCCTAATTTATTTACCTGAGATAAAGAGTAGCCATCCGAATTATATGCACCTCCAGCTCGTAAAGCTAAAACAACTCTTGCTGGTGGACTAAAACTAATATACATTCGCATATCAGACGAAAATCTATTAAAATTATCATCATTACGTCCTAATCCTCTATACGCTTGAAAAACCGATTGCCAATAAATACCACGTGAAGGAAGCATTTTTGAATTCCTTGAATCCCAAATATAATTAATATTTAGTCCTAAATATTTCCTTGTTGAAAAATCCTTTTCAGAATCTAAATCATTCACTGGGTTTGAAAAATCTGTCACAAACCGATTATCAGTTCTTTGCAGCTTAGATAGATCAAAAAACAAACCAAATTTTATTTGATTATTCTTATCAAAATTTAATCTCAATTGAGGATTTATTAATAATTTCTCGAAACGGAGGCTATTATATTTATTATCATCAGATTTGATATTTTCACTTTCATTCCCGATTCCATAGTAATAGCCTTGAAAGTTTGGAGAATTATAATCTACAGCCCCAACAAAATCGATATTCCTGAAGATAGAATTTACCTCACCCTCATATTTAATCTGCACTGAAGGGTAGCTAAATGCATAATTCATCAAGAATTTATGCCTAGAGGCAAAAGGTTCTTTCTTAAAAGCCTGAGAGATATAATTTACCCCAACCCCCATTATTAAACCATCATCACTTACAAAATTCGCATTGATAATTGGACTTACAATATCATATTTAAATGCTTTTCTATTGTAGATATTTACGTCAGAACTATTCGATGTTTTGTTCTTAAACTCACCATCATTATTAATAGTTGTCTTGGTTTTGTCGTAAATACTCAGTTTATTCTTTCGGGTATTTTTAAGAGCAAATTTATCTTTCCCTTTTCCTCCAACTAGGTTTAACTTTATAGCCTTATTGCTAGCATTCCCCTTAATATCAAATTTATCTTTACCCTTTAAACCAAACAGTCGAACTTCCTTTGTTTCGTCTGAGTGAAAAGTTCGGGCATAAATTAGCTTTCCCTTTTTTCCTTTTTTAGAAAGCTTATTTACCTCTACTTTCAAACTACCATCCTGATTCCAATAGGCTTGATAGTATTCATTCTCATCAGTTCCTACAACATCAACCTCTTTGGCTAAAAAGGAATAAAATTCTTCAGCCATACGAGGTAAATTATCTCTTCTTCCTTTAAGCTTCGATATTATTTCCTCCCCCGATAAAGGATACACTTCGGAAGGCAAATCTAAAATAGCTGCTTCAATCACCTCATCACTCAATTTAGCACTCAACTCATGAGCCATCTTAATCCAATCTTCTTTCGTTTGAGATGAAAGAAAACTTCTATCGAAATAACGAGAATTAAACCCTAAACCAGAAATATTCTCAGTAATTGAATCAAACACCTGAAATTTTGGCAATATCCATTTACGGCGCATTATCTTAGGAATCTTACCATCACTAAAAAAGAAAACTTGATCTCTATCGCGTGGAATAGGGCGAACAATTGTTTTACCATCCTTTTCAAAACTGGCCCAGCGCCACTGGTCATCATGTCTATCCCAATCATTCAAAAAGATGTCAAATAATCGAGCACGTAAAACAGCATCTTCATCAACTTTCATTTTTGAATTCTTGTATCGTTTCTTCAAAAGCTTAAGCGTGCTTAGAATTTTCTTCGTTCCGCCAAATAAGTCTGAGTCTGACCAATTTCCAGAAACTCTCTCTTCAAATAAAAAAAGTTCATTCTTAAATCCTTCCTGATATATACCAAAACGAGGATCATCTGGAACATATACTATTTTTGGATGTGTATGATAAACCCCAGCAGCTTCAGCCATTTTAGGTACCGCGAGAGCTGCGTATGGATATGATTCTGATATTCCATCTTGTACAATATGTGCAGCAAAGGTTTTTTGAAGATTTGCAGGTATAGCTTTTTCTGTGTATTTCTCTACAGAACGCAGTACATATTCTCTCCCATTTTTAGCTACAAGTCTTAAAGATCTCGTTTGTTGACCACCACCGCGTTTTATAATTTTCAATCCACCCTTTTCTTTTCCAATATCAAAAACAGGAACTTTAATAGGTGTTGCCCATTCTTCACGATAGTTATTCCCTAACCATTTTAGCTTTAACTTACTATTGGTTTCATAAACCTGACTAGCAGCAACTGTAATAGTACTATCTGAAAAATCAATTTGTTCGTGAATCAAGCTTATCTCATCATCGGAAACCGTCTCATGGCTATACAGGAATTTCTTGAAAGCCATACGTGGAGCCTTGTCACCTTCCTTACCAACTGTCCAGAATTCTAGAAAAACAGATCCGTCATCATAAAAATTCAACTTTGAAAAACCAACTTCACTTAAGGCATAGTCCATCTTCTTTTCATTCACATAATCAGATTGGCTACCTGATCCGGAAACGACTTGATATGCATTACCAACTTGTTTGAATTGCAAGCTATTATCATGAGCCGATACAGATACCAAATTAGGTGACTTACCCGTCATTTGTTTTGCCATATAACGCATCTGCTTATAATAAGGAGAGGCAAAATCTTGTGGTGTACCAATGAACTTTCTATACAGCTCAACAGGGCCTGGGAAAGGAAAATATCCAGCATGATTTCCACCACTGTGTAAGGGATGATGAGTGGCCAATATTAGTTTCTTATTCTCATTTCGTTTAAAAGCATCACTTAATTGAATTAAAAAGTCTGCCGTATTTTCAAAATCGCATTCCGCTTCTGGCTTTTCGCCAAGATGCAGCCACCATTGTGAATCTACAATCAAAAGAACTATATCATCACTTAATTCTAATTCGGTAGGACCAGGACAACCTCCCGAAGGTAAAAACACATCTCCTCTACCTAAATATTCTTCCACATAATTCTCAAAATTCAACAAGGATTCCCAACCATTTTTTCGATTAAGCGTCCACTCCTGATCACCAGGAATAAAAACAAGTTCACCTTTAAAATCCTTTGCAAGTTCAAAAAATCGATTCAAATCCTTGTTATCGAATTCATTTTCCTCATCATCGTTCAAATAATCCTTTGAAATTGTGTTACCCAAAACAACAAGCGTTCCGTTCTTTCCCGAAACATCCAATTGCGACTTAAGCATTTTCATATTTGCATCAACCAATGGTGCCTCACCAATATCACCTACAAAATAGACACTATACTTTAGCTGAGTACTATCAATAGCAGACTGTTTCTGATTTCCCAATAAATTCAAGGAAGCCAATAAAAACAGTAAGTGTAGTATATATTTAATCATACAGGTATAATTAGAATAATGAATTTTAAAGCGCAAATGAACTATCTATTCTGAAATTATGGTTTGTACTTAAACTGATAAATTCGACCTTGATTAACCTTCCCTTCAGTTGAAATATAGAGAGTGCCATCAGGAGCAAAACAAATTCCTTCAGGCTGAGGAAAAATTTTACGTTTCAATCTATTAACAGCCAACAATTCTCCTTGAGGGCTCAAAATCAAAAGCAGTTTTCCCACCGATCCAATCACATAAATATTTTTACTTATAGGATGAATTGCAATTCCCGATGGTTGAAAAGTCGTATTGCCTTTCGAAGGGTTCATCGATTCCAATACACTATTGGAAAACTTAGTAATAGGGTCCAAATTCAAAATCTTTCCCAAATCATTCTGATCAATCAAGATAAATGGCTTCGGGTTTAAAGTGCTATCAACAATTGAATAACGATAAATAGCTCTTTTGTCTTTATACATCGAACCCTCATGAGCTAAACCCTTACAGGCAATCAATAAGGTTTGCGAGGATGAATCGTAGGCCAATCCTTCCGTATCATTTCTAAGGCTCAAACCTGTTTTTACTTTAATCGATTCCACCTTAGGATTTTCTATGTCCTTAAAGAAATACAGTTTACCATCGCTTCTTAAGGCAACACATTCATTCCTCATATATTCAACGGCTTCAAAATCACCTTTCTTTGCGAATTTAACTTTCTTCGAAATTGCTCTTTCTTTAAGATCATACTCAAAAATAGAACCGTGCTCATCGTTAACACAAAGCAACTTGTTTTCACTTAAATAAGTCAAGCCAGAAATTTCCCGCAGTTGATTATCTAAAACATAAGTAGCACTCGGGTGATTAAGGGTGTAGGGAACATGGGAATAATCTTCGCATAGAAAACACTTCTGTTTGTTTTTCTTATTCTTAGAACAAGCCGAGAAGGCTACACAACAGACTATTAATATCAACAGGTTAACTTTCTTTAAACAGAGCATAATTGAAGATTGTTTGCACCGCTAAAAATAAACAAAACTCATGCACTATCCCAATTTAAAACTCTAAAACAAACTTTAACACTTGCACTTTTCGATAGTGTTTACAGCTGTTCCAAATCTAAATCCTTTACAAAATTATCAATTTTTCTATTGACAAACAGTCCGTCTTTTCTGATGATTCAAGATTATTACTATCTTTAGTCACCTTTGTTTTACAGAATTCAACACATAAACATATGTCTATTATAGAGCAAGCAAAAGCTTTTGTTACTGATTTTTTTGAGAAGAATCATAAACCAATTTACACTTATCACAATATTGAACATACCGAGAACGTCGTGAAGCATGCTACTAAAATTGCAAGCATCATGGAGTTTTCTGAAGAAGATTTAGAAGTCGTAATATTGGCTGCATGGTTTCATGATGCTGGCTATTTTAAAGGCTTCATGAAACATGAAATCATCAGTGGTGAAATTGCTGAAAAATTCCTCATAGAAAACAATTACTCCGAACAGAAAATTCAACGTGTTATTTGCGCAATTCAAAATACAAAAATTCCATACACAGCATGTGAATGCAAGATATCTATGGTGCTTTGCGATGCCGATCTGCAGCACTTAGCATCAAAGAATTTCATGAAATCTTCAGATAGTTTAAGAGAAGAACGTTCGGCTTTAATGAATCATGAATTTTCTACAAAAACCTATTGGGAAGAGACTTTAAATTTCTTAAAAAAACACACATACAGAACTGACTATGGGAAGAAAGTTCTAGCTAAAAAGAAGGAACTTAACATTCAAAAAGTTACTGAAAAAGTAAATTCCTTTCAGATTAAGGAGATTAAGAAACTAAATGATAAACTCATTAAGCTTGAGAATCAGAATCTCAAATTGAAGATGCCTCAACGTGGAATTGAAACCATGTTTAAGGTTACAGCTCGTAATCAAATTAGTCTAAGCTCAATAGCAGATAATAAAGCTAATTTAATGATCTCGGTGAATTCGATCATCATTACAGCGATATTCTTCATTTACAAGAACATCATGGAATCTCCTGAGTTTATAATCCCATGCTTAATTCTTTTGTTCGTCGCTTTATTTACGATTGTCTATTCTGTTTTAGCTACTAGACCTAATGTTACATCGGGAACATTCTCCGAAGATGACGTTAAAAAGAAAAAAGTAAACCTACTATTCTTTGGTAATTTCCATCGAATGGATGTTGAAGATTATTCAAAAGCTTTAAAAGGTTTGATGGTTGATTACGATGATTTATATGATAGTTTGATCAAAGATCAGTACTATTTAGGAATGGTCCTTGGCAAAAAATACAATTTATTACGTAGAGCATACACTATTTTCATGTTTGGCTTAATTATATCGGTACTTAGTTTTATTTTTGCAGCCATCTATCAACCCGTTTTCTTTTAATACGAGGTTCTAGATTCTATTTTTTTTAGGTTTTCGAAAATTAAAAATCATAACATTAAGCAATGAACTTGTTTTACACCCCCGATATAGAAGATAAATTTTATCAGTTAAACGAAATTGAATCAAAACATTGTGTTCGTGTTTTGAGACTTAAAGAGGACGACCAGATTCATCTTATTGATGGAAAAGGGAATCTTTTTACAGCCAAGATAATTGACGCACATCCTAAACGATGTACCGTAGAATGTATTGAAACACAGGCTGAATTCGAAAAGCTAGATTACAAATTACATATTGCCGCTGCTCCAACTAAGAACATGGAGCGAACAGAATGGTATATGGAAAAATGTACCGAGATTGGAATTGATGAATTCACACCTTTACTGTGCCAATTTTCAGAACGAAAAGTTGTGAAACAAGAACGCCTTTTTAAGGTGATTACCTCTGCAGTTAAGCAATCATTAAAAGCTTACCATCCTAAGTTGAATGAACTAACAAAATTCAAAGATTTAGTAAGTGCTCCGTTTAATGGTGAAAAATATATTGCTCATTGCTACGACGGAGAAAAGACACATCTGAAACATCTTTGTCAGCCTAAGCAAAATGCTTTAATTCTTATCGGACCTGAAGGAGATTTTAGTCCACAAGAAGTTGAATTGGCTCGTGCCAATGGCTTTAAAGAAATTAGTTTGGGAACAAGTCGTTTGAGAGCAGAAACAGCAGGTGTCCTAGCATGTCATATTGTTAGTCTGGCCAATCAATAAATTATCATCTCGAATTTTCAAACAGAATTTCTACTATGTCTAGATTAGTATCCATTATCATATTTTTAGCATTAAGCTTGAGCTTATCTGCTCAAGAAAGCGGTGTTCGAATTGCTTTGCTTAAATACAATGGTGGAGGCGATTGGTATGCTAATCCAGGATCGCTGCCTAATCTTATTAAATTCTGTAACACGAATAAGATTGCCAATATTCAAACTGAACCAGCAACAGTTGAAGTTGGAAATCATGAGCTATTCTCCTACCCATTTGTTCATTTAACTGGACATGGAAATATCGTTTTCAATAATCAGGAAGCTCAAAACTTGCGTCGATATCTTGAAGCAGGTGGATTTTTGCACGTAGATGACAACTATGGTTTGAATGCCTATTTCCGTAGAGAAATAAAGAAAGTATTCCCCAAGGAAGAACTCGTAGAGCTCCCCTATTCACATCCTATTTACCATCAGGTTTATGAATTTAAAACAGGGCTTCCTAAAGTTCATGAGCACGATGGTAGAGCACCACAAGGCTTTGGTATATTTCACAAGGGGCGCCTTGTGTGCTTTTATTCATACGAATGTGACCTAGGTGATGGCTGGGAAGATCCATCAGTTCACAACGATACCGAAGACAACCATACAAAGGCTCTTAAAATGGGAGCCAATATTTTATCGTTCGTCTTTTCACATTAGGATTCCGAACGTCCTAACTCATTATCCTACACAGAGAATCACCCTTTTTCAGCGAAAAATCATTACCTTAATAGGGATTAATGATGAAAAATAAATCGCTATGAAAATACCAAAGAATACAAAAGGAGTCATTGGCATTTTAACTGGAGGTGGTGATGTGCCTGGTCTAAACCCTGCTATTCGTGCTGTAACCATCAGAGCCTTGCGCGAAGGATATGCTGTTGTGGGCATTCGCAAAGGCTGGAAAGGACTTATCGATATTGTTAGGGATGAAAAGGCGGATAACAGCGATAATTATTCTGTTCTGACCGAAGAAATGGTCAATAGAGTTGGTCGAACTGGAGGCACCTTTTTGCACAGTTCCCGAATAAATCCTTCTAAAACATCAAAATCCCGTGTTCCAATACACTTGCAGGATAAATACAAGTCAGAGGTTAACGATCTTACTGAGGAAGTCTTGGCTAATCTGGCCTTTCTCAACATCGATTACCTGATTCCCATTGGTGGGGACGACACCTTGAGTTATGCCGTTCGTTTGTACAAGGAAGGTTTCAAAGTGGTTGCCATTCCTAAAACCATGGACAATGATGTTCCAGGAACGGATTATTGCATCGGTTTCAGCACTTGTATCACCCGAACCATTTCCTTAACCCATAGTTTAAGAACTTCAGCTGGATCTCACGAGCGTTTTCTGGTTCTTGAGGTATTTGGCCGTTATGCAGGATTCACGTCTATTTTACCAACCCTTGCTGGTGCAGCTAATCGTTGTGTCATACCCGAACACAAATTCGATATTAACAGGCTAACACAGCTCATGCTCGAAGACCGTTATAAAAACCCAAGTCGGTATTCAGTTGTCCTCATTTCGGAAGGTGCAGCTTTTACTGGAGAGGATATGATTTTTCAGGATAACGCCACTGACGACTATGGGCACAAGAAACTGGGTGGCATAGGTGAAAGAGTTTCTGACCAAATGAAACGCTTATCGCTAGAATGCAATAAAGGAGTACCCGTAAATGTGATAAATCAGAAACTCGGCTATTTGGTACGCTGCGGCGATCCCGATGCCATCGATTCTATTGTTCCTATGGCTTTTGGTAATCTGGCACTCGATCTAATTATAAAAGGCATACATGGACGCTTAATTACGCTAAGAAACGGACGTTACGACAATGCGCCAATCGATATTATTACAAGCTCAAAAAAAATAGTTGATATCGACCGCTATTACAATACAGAACGTCTGCGCCCCAAATACAATAGTTTCGAACTTCAGCCTCTATTCCTAATGACAAGCCTTTAACCGAAATTATAGGCATTGGTGGCTTTTGATATAATCTAGCCACCACTATTTTTTATTAAACCAAACTCTTATTTTATCCTTCCAATTATAATATCTAATTTAGCATCGCCTTCCAAAGGCTCCCTACTATTTCAACCATCCCATTTTTATTAACTCAGCTGAATTCTATTCAGTAAAACAAACTTATTTAGTATGTTAGAATTTTTAGGCATTTCCATTTTGGAATGGTTAGGTTATGCAGCCTCTGTTATTGTATTGGTATCCTTATCAATGGCTTCGATAGTAAAACTACGTTGGTATAATATGTTAGGTGCTGCCCTATTTTCAGCTTATGGCTTTCTAATTGGTGCCTACCCTGTTGGGATAATGAATTTACTGATAGTCGGCACCAATATTTATTATTTAGTGAAGATGAATCAACATAAGGAAAATTTCAAGGTAATAGAGATTAAAGGCAACGATGGCATTTTAAACTACTACCTTGATTCATACAAGAAAGATATTGCAAAATTCTTCCCCGATTTTAGAAGTGCCGAAGGTAAACTTAGCGTGTTTGTATTGCGCGACATGTCTGTAGCTGGAATTTTTATTGGCGAAATAAAAGATGATATGTTTAAAATAGACATTGATTATGCTCTTCCTCAATACCGTGACTTTAAAGTTGCAACCTACCTTTACAACAAGCTAAGCGATGTTCTTTCACAGCACAAAGTTAAATGTATTGTTTGCGATTCTGATATTGAAGACAACCTGAAATATATTAAAAAAATGGGCTTCCAAACTTGTACCCGTGAAGGCAAACAAGTGATGTGCAAAACGCTTTAATTGATAACCTTTGATTGCTGAATTCTGATTTAGGATTTATCATCATCCAAAAAAATCACCCAAGACATTGACTTTTATGATTTTTTGAACTCTAAAGACTCAATATTGGGTTTCAAGCCTTTGGAATAAGTTTTTGAAACACAATGTGCTTTTTGAAAACTACGATCCCAAGGGATCGGGTAGTTTTTCAGTAAAAGGAGTGCCGCGCCCGAGGGATCGAGTCGTTTATTAATCAAAAAATGCTCCCTTCCTTAGGGGTCGTAGCCCTTTACGACTTTAAAGTCAACAATCTGACGTAAAATATAGCTTCGAGCTCGAAAAGACTTCGTGCCGACGTAAAACAGGCCCTTTTTTCCTGAAAAGACGAAAAGCTGACGTCAAAAGCCTGTTTATAATCTAAAAACACGAAAAGCCGACGTAAAATCGACTATTATAAGCTGAAAAGGCTTTGTGCCAACGTAAAATGATGTTTTTGAGACCGAGAAGGCTTCGCTCCCTTGGGATCATATCATTGGTGAATAACTAACGGAACAAGCTATCCATTTGCGAAGTTTACAAATAAAAAAGCCCATCAAAAGCTTAGATTGTTTGAGTTACAGTCCCAACAGAATCCAGACGAAAGGCTTTAAACTCTGTTTATTGATGACTTACGGGATTTGAAATATTTAAATGTCCCCTTATTTATCCCCTTTAAAATATGTATTGAATTCAACGGTTCATATATGGAGTGTTAGGTATAACAAACACTATCATATCTCTCTATATTTTATTGATTGCTTTTTTTCTCATTCCTATTAATAAAATTGAATCATCTTCCTCAAATTCCTGATAACTAATTATTGAAAGAATCTCAAAATGACTTTCAAAGAAGCTTTTAAGTTTTTCTTCATCATGATAATTCACATAAAGTCCTTTAAAATTTTCAGATCCTTCCCCTTTCCAAAAAGAATGACAAATTATACCATTGGTGTTTAATATTTCGCTTTGTCTTTTAATAGAATCTTTTAATTCATTGTCCTTTAAATGTTGCATTACTTTATTGGAGTATATACCATCAAAATTTTTGCTTGTGTCTACGGTAATCGCATCTAGATCTAGAAACAAACCTTTCGGATGTCTAGCTTTTAAATGATTTAAAAATTCAGATGAATTGTCAGAACCAGTAACGTTATAAAATTCTTTGAGTATTTCCCAATCTGTTCCTGGCCCTGAACCAATTTCAAGTAAATTTGATTTTAATGGTAAAACTTGTTTAAGCTTATCAATCAATTCTGCTCCATTAACATCTTTTGCTAATTCGATATACTCTTCTACTGATTCTTTAGTTTTATAATATTCTCCATTCATAATTTGTGGATTTTTATGTTGATAAATTTATTTGATTTTTTTAAAAATATATAAGTTGGCAGTTTTTGTGTATCCGATTCCTTTTTGAGACTGAATTAATGTTTCAATAGTCTGTTTATGATCTCTTTTGGGAATAAAAAATTCACCTAACTTATCTTCTGAAATTAGGCTTTTACGATTGGTGAGTACAGCAGCTATTAATTCATAGTCTTCATCTAAATAGGCCACGCCAGCATCGGCATGACTATTATTCACAAGTAATAGTCCCCCTTTCTTTAAATATTTTTTACAGGGCTGAGAAATGATTCCAGCATAATGTGAAATCAACAGATCAAAAGTTTCGTTCTTATATGGTAATGCTTTATTATAGTCCTGACTAATGAATTCCAAATTTGGCTCTTGATCGTATTGCTTTCTTGATTTGATCATTTCAGCAATCCATATTTTCTTGCTGAAAAATTTATTCGCCTTACCATCATTATCTACATATACAACTTCTGAGAAGATAAAGGAAGGGGTTATATGAACAAAACAACCAGGATATAAAACATTGCTAACAGAGTATTTATCAAAGATCGCTTTGAAGACACCTTTTTGTTCGAAATTACGATCCTCGTAATAGTTTTTATAAAGCTTAATTATTTCATTTTTAGTTTCCATATTCAAAAAGGTTTTCTATATTTGTCACAAATATATGACAAACATCTCAATAAAGAGCAATGAGTACTAAAAAAAAATTAATCCTATCAGCAATTACAATTCTTAATGAAGATCCATCTTCAAACTTAGATGTTATTGCAAAAAAAGCAGATGTAAGCAGGAGAACATTGCACCGATATTTTACTTCTAGAGAGGCAATGATTCAAGCCTGTTGTGAAAGTATAGTAGGAAGTATGTTAGCAGATGTCGAAGAGGCGATAAAGATACATACTTCCCCTCTTGACCAATTGAAGAAAATGTTTGAAGATGACCTTGCTAAAGGACAACATCTTGAATTTTGCCAAAAGTTTACAGACGAATTTACAGATGAAGAAATTCTAGTCCAATTTAGAAAAATGGGTGAGTTGTTTAATAATGTTTTAGATAAATTAAAATCTAAAAAATTAATTGACCCTACTCTTTCAAATGACTGGTTGTCTTACGTTTGGATTGGAATGATAAGAACTACTAATCAGGCACTCACAGAAGGAGTTATAGCACCAAAGATGGCTAATAATTTAGGATGGAACGCTTTTATTAATGGAGTCATTATTCAAAAAAACAAATAATAAGAACTTAGGGAATTTATAAAACGGAATTTACATTTCTCTAACACAAATACAGTATTAGAAAATTGTTACTGATAATTTAATAGATATTGAAGAGGGTTACTTAAGGAATGAATGGAGAAAAACGACAAATTTGATTTTAATTACTAGAACGACATAATGATGAAATACTTAGCATTTAAATCGCGCAATAGACTATTAATAATGATAGTATTAGTTTTGTGCATTGTGGACACTAGCTCACCTAGCTTAATAGAACAATTAGGTAAAGATATCCATAGCATACAAAGTGATTTTAAGAAAGGCTACGCACAACTGGAAGACAGAAAAAAAATAGGCAGAGATGCAATGATTATTTACTTACGAGAAGAAAAACTGATCGACAGTATGAGAGTTGATTTACAAAGACTTACAAGTATAGAAGATAGTTTAAGCATTAGAAATTAATGATAACCAATGGGCTATGGCATATAGCCGACAAACAAGCTTTTGACCTCGTTTGATATAAACAAAAAAGGGAGTTACATAGAATAAGGACAAATACAGAAAGCCATTTCTGGTATTTGCGAGATAATTCAAAGCAAAACATCCTAATTAGGGCTTATTATTGACACTGAAAGTCCCTTGTAATGGGTCTATATAAAGATAAAATCCTCGTAAGTATATAACTCACGAGGATATATTTTGATTATTAGACTAATTACAAAGTTATCAACTTCTCACCTTTCTTAATAATATCTGTCAGAGGCTGTCCCATATATTTAACATCAATTCCCATATTTTTCAATGTCTCGGTCGCGTCATATTTATCAGCGCAAGCAAGGCAAGCACCAACATTTACGCCATTATTAATCATTTCAAGAACAACTTTCTGTATTTCGACATCTTCTTTAATCAATTTTGCCGATGCTCCCCAAATTATAACATTCACTTCTGACCACCACTCGTACTTAAGTGAAGTACTAGAATACATCGCAATCATATTTATTACAGTTTCCTTATTTGCTGTAGTCCAAAGAATATTCAACTTTCCCTTTTGAGAATCCATCGTTTGTTCTGTCGTTTTTTCTTGTTTTTCCATATGACTATTAGCAAAAGAATTTTGACTTACTGTAAATAGAGACTAATAAGTGTATTTTCATGATTTTTTATATGTTCTTAGGTTTAAGCCAGCACAAACAATAATGCTTGTGCTGCCCAAACTATTTATTAATTTTTCTTCCAAGCCAATTTCTGGAAAGGAGCATCAACTGGTGTTTCAGCAATATGGTTCACATAGTTACTAATCACTTTTTGTGATAAGCCTAAAATGATTTCTAATAACTGACGATTTTCGTAACCTACAGCATAGAAAGTCTGAATTTCTTCATCTGAAATATGTCCTCTATTTCGAACAATACTTAAAGTTGTTTCGTGCAATACTTGTAGCTTTTCTGTTGGCATAACAGTTTGATTTCTCAATGCTTCAGTAATTGCTGAATCTACCTTCATCATTCCTGCAATAGCAGAATGCGCAGGAACACAATAGTTACACTCATGCTCCACGTTAATGGTTTGCCAAACAACAGTCAGTTCATCTGCATTAAATGACGAATTCTGAAATAGATCATGTAACTTAAAATATGCTTCTAATACACCGGGAGCTTCTGCTAAAACGCCATGTAGGTTAGGAATCATACCGAAGCTTTTAAGAGATTGCTCCAATAGTAGTTTACTTGTTTCTGGTGCCGATTCGATGTTGTGAATTTTTAATTTAGTCATGATGTTCTAATTTTTAATTGATTATTAACTTGTATTATCTTTCCTAAGCTCTTGCTTAGTTATATTGTAAAAAAACTTAATTCAAATTTAGATGCTGTTACATACTATTCATCAAGATATATAAGCAACTGCTTAGTTTAGGTGCAAAAAAAACTAAAAATCCCTAAAGGTAATTTCGATATAATCGTTAAGTTCCTTTTGTCCAAAAACTTTAGCTGCAACCGATAAACCTTGCTTGGCTATAAGTAAATAGTTTGCCTGTTTTATAAGTAATTCTTCATCTTTAATATCACCTTCCCTCAACTTCTCAATAAATATTTCTTTAATGACAGTTGTAAACCTTACTATTTGTTCTGTTATTGCTTTATCTCCACTCTCAGCAAATTCATTTGAGGTATTTGTGATAAGGCAACCCTTTGGATTATTACAATCGCTAGACGTCTTTATAGAGTCGTAAAAAAAAGTCTTAATACCTTCAATGCCATTTGTTGAATTTCTTAGTTTTTCAATGATTCCTTGAATCTTTCCTTCGTAGCATTTAATACTTTCAAGGAAAACACCTTGTTTGCTTCCAAAACTCGAATACATAGAGAATTGATTGATCCCCATAGCCTTTTCTAGCATACGAACAGATGTTGATTCATACCCGTTACGCCAAAAAAGCTCCATAGCTTTTTCAATTACTTCTTCCTCTTTATATTCTTTTCTTCTTGCCATTAATTAAATATTACGAAACAAAACTAATCACTTGCTTAGAAATAAACAAATATTCACAATTTAAAAGATGTTAAAAAGATAATTGGTCTAAAAAAACAGTCCTCGTAAACATTTAGTTACGAGGATCATATTTCATATATAAAAACGAATTATTCACGCTCACCTGCTATTTTTGTCACCATTCCCATTTTACTCATTACATAGGCGTGAGCATCTTTTTTATGAGGTACGGTGCAGTCACTGCAATCTTTAAACCCATTGGTATATTTAAAATTTCCTCCACACTCTCCTTTTAACATGTATAGTGGACAAAAACAAAACAAGCAATTAAACTCTTCTTCATTTTCAACCTTATGGCAAGGGAAATATTCGCATTTTCTATTTTGGACAAACTTATAATTTTCAGACATAAACAAACTCTGTTATTTTATCAGTTCTTTAATATATTCTATTGCAAGCTTAGCATATTTATTGAATAGCCAACTTCTCTCTTAATTCAAAAGACCCATTTGCAGTTTCAAATGATCATCATATTCAGCCATTGTTGGCGTAATGAATTCATGAATCACAGTGTGAGGCTTAATCATATTTACAATCTCCTTTACACGTTCGGTTTGGAAAGGAAGATGCTGATCAATCTTTAAGACATGATTTCTTGCTGAACTGTACTTTTCGGGATGAGTCAAATTTGCCCAATCGGCTGGTAAGCCTTTTCGTAATTGTTGCAACTGATATTCTCCCGACAAACTAAAGTTCAAATGCATCGATTGAATACGCTTTCTGACATCTGCAGACAGTTGGTTCAATTTCTCCAGAACAAAATCTACCGCCTCATCCTCGCAGCGCAGTTTCGGATTGGTATTCATTAAATGACCTGTATCCAAAACGAAATTCCATTTATCAAAGTTCAATGAGGCAGCAAAATCGTCTGTTAGTGCTGAATCTGAAAAATTTAAGCCAGGCCACCATAAGTTTTCAATACCAATCACGCAAGGCGGTTCTCCATCTGAGAATTCCTGAGCAGTCCGATTCATCAGTTCAGCAAAGTTTTGCAAAACTGCCTCATCGGTATAAGTAAATTTACGTGTAAAAGCATGCTCTAATTCAACATGAGCCGCATGCATAACCGCTTGTTTCGGATTGTAAACAGCTGCAAGCTCCCATAATTTCTTTTGCGTGGCAATCATCTCATTTTGGTTCGAACCCCCACAGCAGCATTGAATATGAGCGTCAGGCATGGGTGGAAAGTATGCCTTTAAACCCTGTTCCCCTTTTCGCCATACATCAAGCCATGTTATCCAAAAAGGCAGATGTATACTCTTAACTAATTCTTTAGGAATTTCATCCGATGCTGGTTCGTAGCCTATTAATAACTCGAGACCATCAGCGTCAGATTCATCTATATATTTTTTGAGACCTTTCCAACCACCTTCTATACGTTCTAAATCTGAAGCGTGGACCGAAAAATCTACCAAATTCTCATATGTCATATTACGATCTTTAATCAGGTCAAAAATAGAATATATTTCAAAGCAACTCCACATCAAGTTCAAAAACTTAAAGCAATTTCGCACCTGCAAGTACTCTAAAATTTAAGGCTGCTACTAAAAAAGAATTTAGTCCAAAAAATCTCATAAAAGATGCGTACTTTTGGACTCTATTTCCTGTTTCTAAATAGGATTGAAATCAAGATAAAAAACACAAAGCCTGGTTTCTTAAAAAACTAGGGACGATGTACCATATACTAAAACAAAGAAACGTGAGTTTAATTGGAAAATATGCCGAACTAAAAGTTGCCAAGTTGGTTGACTTTGGCGTTTACCTGCTGGGTGAAGACGAAAGCGAAATTCTATTACCAATCCGATATGTTCCTGAGAATACTCAGCTGGACGATACCATCAAAGTTTTTATCTACCGCGATTCGGAAGATAGAATGATTGCTACTACTGAAAAGCCATATGCTATTGTTGGTGAATTTGCTTGGTTAAGAACTAAAGAAGTATCTAATGTAGGTGCTTTCCTTGACTGGGGATTGATGAAAGATTTGCTTTGCCCTTTCCGTGAGCAGAAAATGAAAATGGAAGAAGGTCGTAGCTATTTGGTTTACGTTTATGTAGATGAAAAAACAGGCCGTATTGCTGCCACTGCTAAGCTAGAACAAATAATAAGTGATTTTGATACTGAATTTACCGAAGGACAAGAAGTCAGTATCATGATTGGTCATCAATCAGATTTAGGTCACACCGCCATTATCGATAATAAAGGTATCGGAATTCTTTATAACAACGAGATTTTTGGAGCCATTCGTGAAGGTGATGTTTACAAAGCTTGGGTTAAGAAAATTCGTGAAGACGGTAAAATCGACCTTAGCCTCCAACAACAAGGCTACCACCTTGAAGTACCAAGAGTAGGTGAAGAACTCTTTGAAATCTTGAAAAGTGAAAATGGTTTTCTTCCTCTAAACGATAAGAGTTCTCCTGAAGAGATATACACCAGCTTACAAATGAGCAAGAAGAACTTTAAGAAAGTAATCGGACTACTTTACAAACAACGCATAATTACCATCGAAAAAGATGGCATACATCTGGTTAAACCAGAAAAATAGAGAATACTAAGAGACAATAGAAAGATTAATCATCTTATTTATTGTCTCTTTTTATATACGATCAACTAACTAACAAAATCATGATTCTTAAAAAATTAAAATCATTTTTATTCATCGCTTTAGCTTTAGCCTCAACCACAAGTATGGCTCAAGATAAATCCGATTGGCAGAATGGCGTGCCAGAAGGTTGTACCACCATTACGGTTGGGAAAACAGCAACTTTCGATGGATCAGTTATCACATCGCACACCGATGATAGTCATCGTACACGTGCGTGGATGTCTGTAACACCATCAAAATCTCACGACAAAAACAGTAAGTTCGAACTTTTCGAACGTTCAGCATATGATAGCTTGCGCATGCCAACCTATCAGCATAAAAAAATTGGTGAAATCGATCAGGTTTCTAAAACTTACCAATTCTTAAATACAGCTTACCCATGTATCAACGAGAAACAATTAGCGATTGGCGAATCAACTTTTGGTGGTCGCGAAGAATTGTATTCTGAGGCAAGTTTAATCGATTGTCAAAGACTTCAGCAACTAATGCTAGAGCGTTGTACAACTGCTCGTGAGGCGATTAAAATGGCTGATGATTTATTAAAGAAATACGGATGGAGAGACTTTGGAGAGTGTTTAACTATTGCTGATAAGCAAGAAGTATGGCATTTTGAAGTTGTAGGTCCTGGTAAAGGAAAAGTAGGTGCCGTTTGGGTCGCTCAACGCGTGCCTGATAATCACCTTTCAGTTAATGCCAATGCATCAACAATTAAGGAAATTGATTTGAAGAATAGCGATTATTTTATGGCTTCGGAGAATATCTTCGAACTAGCCAAAGAGAATGGCTGGTACAATCCTGAAAAGGAGACATTCAAATGGAACGATGCTTATGCACCTAAGAGTCGTCGATCTATGGCTTCACGTCGCAGAGAGTGGCGTGTGCTTTCAATGGCTGCTCCTTCATTAGACCTTGACCCAACAGCAAAGAATTTTCCTTTCTCAGTAAAACCTGACGAAAAGGTGACAATGGATAAATTAGTAGAGATCTTTAAAGATTACTACGAAGGAACGCCATTCAACTTTGTAAAGAATATCAAGCAAGCCGATAAGGATGGCAAAGAAGCCATTTCTCCATTTGCAAACCCATTTATGCCTTACGGTATGAACAAACTTTTTGGTGTAAATGGTGGCTGGGGTGAACTTGGAGAGCGTACAATTGCTCGTTGGTATACTATGTACGCAACCATTATTCAATGTCGTAGTTGGATGCCTGATGATGTAGGTGGAATTGTATGGTTAGCTCAAGATAATGTAGCTACATCAATATATATTCCTATGTATGCAGGAACAACTGACTTAGCGACATCGTACAAAGTAAAAGCACGTCGTTTGGGTTACACTCGCACATCAGCTTGGTGGGCATTTAACCGCCTAAGTACTCTTACGGCACAACGTTGGGGAGATATGCGTCACGATGTGGATAAGGTCTTTGTCCCTTTGCAAAAGCAATATTTCGAAGAGCAATATAAGGTCGATGAAGAGTACTTATCACTTAGCAAACGCAAGCGTCGTGCTTTCCTAACAAACCGAAGCATCGAATTAGGAAACGAGGTAGTTGAAAAAGCTTGGGAAATTGGAGATGGTCTTTGGACAAATTATGACGAGAAGTTTTAATTCTCTTCCATATAGAATAAAATACAAAAGCAGCTTTCGAGCTGCTTTTTTTATGCCCTATTTTTTCTTATAGGGAAGCTCCTCACCTCTCTCCCTTTAAACTTTTAATTATCAGTATGTTTTATTAATTTAGTAATCTTCAAAATCAAACAACATTAATCAAAACCTACTACACGATGAAAAAACTTATTTTAGCTGCGATCTGTTTAGTATCTGTATGCTCGATTTCATTCGCTCAGGATGACATTCAAAAGGAAAAAGAAAGCATTAAAATGGTCATACAAGATGCTTATGTTGATGGTCTATGCAATAATGCTGATGAAGTTGCTGTCAACAAAGGCATTCATCCAGGGTTTAATCTGATTGGTTCAGGAAAAGGCAATACAATGTGGAAGCATCCTATCTACAACTGGATAGAAAGTGCTAAAGAAGGCAAAAAGAAGCATAAATATGCTTTTCAGGGCGAATTTACAACCATTAAATTTTTATTCGTTGATATTACTGGAAACGTAGCCGTATCAAAAATAGAATTCTACGAAGGTGGTGAGAAAAAATTTATCGATTACCTATCGCTTATCAAATTTGAAGATGGTTGGAAAATAGTAAGCAAGATATTCTATGCCATTCCTAAGGAGAAGAAAGAATCAAAATAATAACTCTATCAAATTTCTATATAAATGAGCAGCTTTCGTGTTGCTTTTTTTTTTATAATCATTCTAAATAAAGACTAGGAACTCTTCTATATCCTATTTATTATAATTACTTTCGTTTTAATAAATGGCTCGTTGGGGGCATATAGTTTAAGTAAATTTTGATAATTGTAAAACCGAGAGAGATGAAAAAAATATACACACTAGTATTATTAACGCTTGCCTTAAATCTAGGGCTCAAGGCTCAAACAATTGTAACCGATAGACCAGATCAAACTGAATCATCAACAACAATTCCATTCAAAAGTTTACAAATTGAATCTGGAATTTTAGTTGGCAATGAAGGTGGTGGAGATTTAAAGCAGCTTTTAATTCCTACAACTCTTTTAAGATATGGATTGACGAAAAATATTGAACTTCGCTTTGGACAACAATTCGAACGTCTTAAAAATGATCTAACATCCGAAAGTGACTTTGGTATAAGCGATTTAGAGATTGGTGCTAAAATTCAGCTTTTCAAAAAGGAAGATGTCAATACTGAGATTGCATTTCTATCTCATTTGATTCTTCCAACTGGTTCAAAGGGATTAACTAGTGATAAATTTGGAACAATAAATAAACTTTCAATTTCTCATGAGCTTAGTGATAAACTTGGATTAGGATATAATGTTGGATACGATAATATGGGAAAAGGCGAAGGTGACTTTACCTACTCAGCTTCCCTAGGAATTGGCTTAGGTGAGAAGTTTGGAACTTACGTAGAACTTTATGGCGAGTATGCAGAGTTCTCAAGTTGGGGATCAAACTTCGATTCGGGTTTAACTTACCTCGTTAGAGATAACCTACAACTAGATGCTTCATTTGGCTTAGGATTAAACCATAAAATGCACTACTTCTCATTAGGTTTTAGTTGGAATATTAGCAAGATTTAAATCCCAACTTCAAGCCTCAACAATAATATATGGCCCTTATTTATGCTATCTCAACAGCATAAGTAAGGGCTTTTTCTATTCAGGTTAAAATTCTTCTCTCCCTCACTCTAGTTTGCAGAATTAAAGCTATTTTTAGCTTCTCTAAAAAAGCTAATCAATAAAAACCGACTAACATGAATAAACGAGGATTCGCTAGTGATAATTTTTCTGGGGTACTACCCGAGGTAATGAATGCCATACAAAATGTCAACCATGGTCATTCAATGGCTTATGGAGGCGATCAATATACAGCATCTGCCATCGAAAAGTTCAAACAATTATTTGGTGAGAATATCGATGTGTATTTCGTTTTTAATGGTACTGGTGCTAATGTAATTGGCTTATCAACTTTAACAGAATCTTGGAATTCGGTTATTTGTCCTTCAACGGCTCACATACAGGTTGATGAATGTGGAGCTCCTGATAAATTCACAGGCTGTAAGTTCATTCCAATTGAAGTAACTGATGGAAAACTAACGCCTGAATTAATCAAAACTCAACTTCACGGTTTTGGCTTTGAACATCATTCTCAACCTAAGGTTATTTCAATTACACAGTGTACCGAATTGGGAACTGTTTATACACCTGAAGAGATTAAGGCTATATGCGACTTGGCTCACGAACATGATATGTATGTACATATGGATGGTGCTCGATTAGCTAATGCAGTAGCTAGCTTAGATGTTGATGTTAGAGAAATCACCAATAAAGCGGGCGTAGATGTATTGAGTTTTGGTGGAACAAAAAATGGGATGATGTTAGGTGAAGCCGTTATTTTCTTCAATCCAGAACTTTCAAAAAACAGTAAATACGTTCGCAAACAAAGCATGCAACTTTTCTCAAAGATGAAATATATTGCTTGCCAATTCGAAGCTTTATTAACTGATGATTTGTGGTTAAAAACTGCTCGTCATGCCAATAAAATGGCAAAGATGTTAGAGTCTGAAGTTATGAACATGCCAGCTGTAAAAATTACCCAAAAAGTTCAAACCAATGGTATTTGGGCTATGATTCCTAAGGATAAAATTGAGAAACTTCAAAACGAATATTTCTTTTGGGTTTGGGATGAGCACGCTGGAGAAGTGAGATGGTTATGCTCTTTCGACACAAGTGAAGAAGATATTAAAGGCTTTGTTTCTTTACTTAAAGAAGAACTGAGCTAATCACAATTATAAATTGCAAATCACAAATTGCTAAATGGCTATTCTACACGAAAATTATTCTTTAAAAAAATATAACACCTTTGGAATAGAAGCCAAAGCTAATTACTTTATCGAGTTCGACACGATTGATGAAATTCAATCATTTTTAAAGGTCCATCCACTTAATAACATCACCTTCCACATTCTTGGTGGTGGGTCGAACATACTTTTCGCAGGGGATTACGAAGGAATCATTATTCATCCCAATATTAAAGGTATTGAGATCGTCGAAGAAAATGAGGATTCTGTTTTGGTGAAAGCTGGTGCCAACGAAGATTGGGATGAGTTTGTAGATTGGGCTGTAACAAGGGAGTACGGCGGCATCGAGAACTTATCTCATATCCCAGGAGTCGTTGGTGCTGTTCCTGTTCAAAACATAGGAGCATACGGTGTAGAAGCTTGTCAAGTTATTGAAAAACTTGATGCCATATCCATAGAAAGTAATAAGCAAGTTGAGTTTGAAAATTTCCATTGTGAGTTCGACTATCGTAATTCTGTATTCAAAAAAGAATACAAGAACCTTTTTATCATCACTCATGTTTACTTCCGATTGAGTAAAAAGCCAGAATTCAATTTGGAGTATGGTGCGATACAAACCGAACTTAAGAACTACAGCGAAGTTAGTCTGAAAAATATCCGTGAGGTTATTATCAAGATTAGAGAGTCTAAGCTTCCCGATCCTAAAGTGATTGGCAATGCAGGTTCTTTCTTCAAGAACCCTATTGTTGAAACTCGATTTGCTGAGAAACTTTTAGCGAAATTTCCTGACTGTCCAAACTATGAATTGGATAACACAAACATCAAACTAGCTGCTGGCTGGATGATTGAACAATGTGGTTGGAAAGGAAAACAAGTTGGACAAGCTGGCGTTCATAAAGACCAAGCTCTAGTATTAGTTAATTTAGGTAATGCTAAAGGCGTCGAAGTGCTTCAGCTAGCGAATGATATTAAGAAGTCAGTTCTATTCAAATATGGCGTTAAATTAGAAATGGAAGTCAACGCGATTTAGATCAATTAATGATATACAAAAAATGAGTGATTCGTAATAATCACTCATTTTTTTTGCTCTTCAATCTCTTACTTAAAAATTCGCTGCACATTCAAAGCTCGCTGATATCTACTAGCATTCTTATTATGCTCTCTCAGACTTCGAGCAAATACATGGTAGCCATTAAACTTAGGGCTAGCACAAAAATAAATGTATTTGTGGTTTTCACAATTCAGAACCGAATTCAACCCTGAAACGGATGCTTGACGTATTGGCCCAGGAGGCAAACCAGCGTATTTATAAGTGTTATATGGTGATTTTATCTTCTTATGCTTATTCAGTACTCGACGCATACTAAAATCGCCCCAAGCAAACTTCAATGTTGGATCAGCATCTAGTTTAATGCCTCTCTTTAAACGGTTCACATAAACGCCTGCAACACGTGCTTTCTCATCATTCTTAATAGTTTCCTCATCAACAATCGAAGCCAATATACTCACTTCTATAGGTGTCAGATTCAGTTCAGAAGCCTTTTTCATTCTATCCACATTCCAAAACTTCACATATTCATTATACATACGATCGGTAAAAGACTTAGGACTCATATTCCAATAAACATGATATGAATTGGGAATGAATAGCCCAATAACTGTTTCAGGTTTGAAACCATATGGTTTCAGATTAGCCTCATCTTTCAGGAAATTCAAAATACTCAACGAATCAGCTTCAATCTGCTTACCAATTTTACCAGCAAACTCCTCTAATGTACGTGTATTATTAAAAGTTAGATTAATAGGTGCCTGACTCCCCGATCTTAGGATATTAACCAAATCATTATTACTAGCACCCGATTCAAGACGGTATCGTCCAGATTTGATTGATTCCCCATAATGCTTCTTATTCATCACCCATTCTAATGATGACAGATTGATAACACAATTGCTTTCTTCAAAAAGATGAAGAACAGACTGCATATCAGCTCCACTTGGAATCTGAATAAAGAGTTCTTTTTTCTCACCCAAATCGATATTAGACGAAAAGATATTACGGTAGTATTTCAACAAAACTGTTCCAACAACAACGAACAAAATAAAAACAGCAATCAGTGCATATTTTAGTTTTTTCGAATGAAGTTTCTCAAGTCTAAATAGATTAATCATATTTCTTTGTTTTCGGGTCGTGTGCTTACCTACAAATTTATACAAATAATTAAGTTTATCAATAAAAACAGCTTTTCTCGAGTTTAGATTTTAAACAGAAATAAAGACAAAGTATAGGTCTAAGTTTTCAAAAAAATTATCTTTGGTAATCTGTAAAAACGACAACTAAAAAAAACACTCGAATATGAAAATAAATTCAAATTTTGATAGTGGTAATATCAAGGTCATAGATTGTACCACAGCTTCAAATATTCAACTAGAAATTAATAAAGACACAAAGTCTGATTTCTATCAATGGTTTCACTTCCGTTTACAAGGCGCACAAGAGCAATCTTGTAAAATGCGTATTATGAATGCTTCTGGTGCATCTTATCCTGAAGGATACAAAGACTATCATGCAGCTGCATCATACGACAGAGAAACTTGGTTTAGAGTGCCATGCTCATTCGATGGTAAAGAATTGGTGATTGAGCATACACCAGAATTCAATTCTGTGTTTTACGCTTATTTCGCTCCATTTAGCTACGAACAACACCTTAACTTGGTAAACGATGCTCAACTTTCTCCTGAGTGTGAATTGGTATCGATAGGTGAAACAATTCAAGGACGCGATATCGATATGCTTATCGTGGGAGAAGAATCTCCTGAAAAGAAAAAGATTTGGGTGATTGCACGTCAACATCCAGGTGAATCGATGGCAGAATGGTTTATGGAAGGTTTCATTGGAAGACTTCTTGACGAGGACGATGCTGTATCGAGAACCCTATTGAGCAAAGCCGTATTCTATATTGTTCCTAATATGAATATCGACGGTAGTATTTTGGGGAACTTAAGATCGAATGCTGCTGGCGCCAATCTAAATCGTGAGTGGGCTGAACCTAAACTTGATTTTAGCCCAGAAGTTTATCACGTTCGCAATATGATGGACAAATACGGTTGCGATTTGAATATCGATATTCATGGTGATGAAGACTTAGCTTACAACTTCATTTCAAGTATCGAAGGCATCCCTTCTTTTGATGAAAGGTTGAAAAATCTTTTAGAAAAATTCATCGGATCATGGAAGTCCTCATGCCCTGATTTTCAAGACACTCATGGCTACCCAAAGAACGAACCTGGCAAGGCTAACTTAGCAATTTGTTCAAAACATATTGGAGAACGATATAAATGTTTATCTTTGACCGTTGAAATGCCATTTAAGGACAATAATGATCTACCAGACCCTGAATTTGGATGGTCTCCAGAACGAAGTATTCTATTTGGAGAATCAATATTACACCCAATCTTACAGGTGGTTGATCAATTAAGATAAAATATATACATTCTCTGTATATTACTCAGAAAATGCCTCATCTACGCTTCCTTGATGAGGCATTTTCGCTTTTTACCCCCAGCTATACTTATTACACAAAAATTTAAGATGTTAAAAGGTAGTGTCTCAATTTCTCGCTACACCCAAGCGGACGAAGGCTTCCTGCAGTGTGCAGCATGGTTTCGCCAAGCGGCGAAAGCTTCCTGCAGTGTGCAGCACCGTTTCGCCAAGTGGCGAAAGCTTCCTGCAGTGTGCAGCACCGTTTCGCCAAGTGGCGGTGGCTTCCTGCTGTGTGCAGCATGGTTTCGCCAAGCGGCGGTAGCCCCATCCTCCCGCAAGTTTGCAACTTGTGCTTATATACTAACAAAACACAAAAAGATCCAAAGCTCATCAGCTTGAATCTTTTTTATGTCTTCTTTTTTAATTATTATCACAAGTCACGGACTTGCGATATGGGGATATATCAGGCTTAGAAAAAGAATTATTTGCAAAATTCAAAGGACAATTCAACACCGCAGTAAGATCAATAATAAAGGCAAATTATTATTATTCACCTTTTAGCTTTTTTATACTATTCTTCATCGCTTCATAAAGCTCAATGTTTGCTTTTGAAATCTCCCATATTTCAAAAAAAACACTACTTGAATCAAATCTAAAATCTGCTTCATTAGTATATAATAGCGAATAAAATAAACCTTGAATTTGAAAAAAATATCTTTCTAAATATATTTCCTTTGTATCGTGAGATGTAATCTTATTAATATGCATTAATAAAATACCAATGCTATTATTTATTATCATCATTGATGCTAAATCAGGCGCTATATTTCTTTCCGAAGAATCGTAATCTTTATTTTCAATTAACGTTCCATAGAAACACAAAACGCCTTCCATTCCATAGTAATCTTTTTCTACCCTCCCGTTGTAACTAATTTCATTTATAAAATCACTCGATATTTTATATGATTCAATCAAATTCAAAAGAGTCTTCGAATCATCGAAAATTATTTTAATCAATTGATCATCTCTTTTTGTTACTTTTAAATCACTTAAAGAATCAACCTGAATTTGATTAGCAATCATTTGTTGTTTAAATGAATAGTAAACCAACAAAGCACCAACCAAACCAACAAAGGGTGCAGTAATTCCACCGATTGTATCGCCTATTTGCCCTGTTTCTGTAAAATCAACAATACCTGGTAACTGAGTAAAAACAAATGGCAAAACAATAACGGCGAAAGCTCCAACACCTAATGCAATATTTGCCCTCTTATTATAATCTACTTCTTTCGGTTTATCTGTTTCTATAATCATTCCTTCAATACATTTATTTGAACTACTAACTTAACAAAAAAACCTTAGAAATTAGTCTAAGGTTTTTCTATACGCGTCCTTTTGAAGCTCTAAGCCGGAGCAATATTCTTAATGAAAATGTGATTTATTTCATCGTCCTGTAAATATTCAATGTCTTCGTTAAACTCATCCTCATCAATATCATTCTCAGCAAGCTGGCGTATCTTCTTATACCCACATTTTGAATAAAATGAGTTGAGTCTTTCTTGTGCTTTATAGTAATTTCTATCGTCGGTGATTCCTTCGAAGCCTACAGGAAAGCTTTTAAGAGCCACATAGCCACAGGTCGATTTAAAATAGATGCCTAAGCTATTTAAAACATATTTGCCATATCCTTTTCCGCGGTATTTCTCTTTAAATTCAAGTCGCTTAACAAGCAAAACATTCCTGTTATAGGTCTCTCCCACCAGCTGTTCTATCCTATCATCAATACTTTCATAAGTGTCGTTTAATATAGCTGTACCCACCGCAAGAGATGAAGAAGATTTATCAAAGGCTTCCATTAGAGTACAGTAACCCGCTTCGAAATTCAAATCATACATCTCTAAACAGATTGTACCTATCTCAATTTCATCTAAATCATAATTATCAAATTCATCATCCGACTTAATTAATATCTTGCCTGAATAAGTAATCATATTCGGATGAGAAGCATAGTCAACATCTAACAAATGCGAAAAACTATATTCAATTCTAACATTTTCGTCCATAACTTCTGTTCAATATTTTTATTGAGATGCAAAGGAAGTTAAAAACCCGTAGAATATTCTAAAGCTGAACAGTTCATAAACCCCTAAGTGTGGACTTTTCGATTATCTGATAATTTAGAATAACTCTAAGAAGCACATTTCATAACAGCTTTAAAAGAAAAAACTTGCTAATTATTCAGGTAAGCATATCGTACAAAAACATAACGAAAGGGGTATGCCCCATAAACTTGATAAATGCAGTCTTTTCACGACTTATCCCATTCAATTTTAAATAGATTCATTAAATTATCCGAACTAAATCTTATAAGATAAAAGCTTATTATCGAATATATTTTACTAATATTAAGGTCGACTTGAAAAGCCTGGCGTGTATCACGCTCACCCCTTCCTTAGTAAAATCGTTTACACACCAAAAAAATTGAAAACTATAAGCATATGAGTGGTAAAATATACAGTATTATTAAAGGAACAGGAAAATACATACCATCAAATAAGGTGAAAAATGAGGATTTCCTCAACACTGAGTTTTATGACACCTATGGCAAAAAGAGTCCAAAATCGAATCAGGAAATAACTGAGAAGTTTGAAGATATAACCACTATTGCTGAAAGGCGACATGTTTCGAAAGATTTAGTCACATCTGATATTGCATTTTTTGCTGCAGAAGATGCTATAAATAGCTCTCAAATAAATAAGGAAGAGTTGGATTATATTATCGTAGCTCACAACTTTGGTGATGTTAAGCATGACAATAGAAGATCAGACCTTGTTCCCAGTTTGGCTGCACGCGTAAAGCATAAACTAGGAATTCAAAACCCCAACTGTGTTGCTTACGATTTACCATTCGGATGTCCGGGTTGGTTACAAGCGACTATTCAAGCTGATTATTTCATTAAATCGGGCGACGCAAAACAGATATTAGTTATAGGCGCTGATGTATTGTCTCGAATTTCTGACCCAAACGATAGAGACAGTATGCTTTATGCCGATGGTGCTGGTGCTGTTATTTTAGAAGGCAAGGAAAGTGAAACTCCTATAGGTATATTGGCTCATAAAACTCGATCAGATACCTATCAATATTCTGAGATGTTGTATATGGATACGTCTTTCAATCCTGATAGCGAGCATAAAGATGCTTTATTCTTGAAGATGAATGGGCGTAAATTATACCAATACGCATTAACAACGGTTCCTCAAGCCATTCAAGCTTGTCTTGAAAAGAGCAAAACGCCACTTAGTGAGATTAAAAAAGTATTGATTCATCAAGCCAATGGTAAAATGGATGATGCCATATTAAAAAGACTATATGCACTATATGATATAGATGAGTTGCCGGAAGATATTATGCCTATGACCGTGTCGTGGTTAGGGAATTCTTCTGTTGCAACCGTTCCCACTCTGCTTGATCTTATTCTTAAGGATGAACTGAAGCCTCATAAAATAAATGAGGGTGACACTATTGTTTTTGCATCAGTAGGTGCAGGAATGAATATCAATGCTATGGTTTATAAAATGTAATTTTCTCTATTTTCAAAAAATAAAATGGTGGCTTATTTCCTTAATCAGGTTATAAGCTGCCATTCTTCATTTATGGGTCTTTTCAGGGTCTAAACTAGCCCCTACTATGGATATAGCAAATTAAAAACCTTGAATGGATAGAAGACTTCGTACAAAAGTACCGTAAAGCTATGGCTTGGGTCATTATTATTAGTGGACAATAGTTAAAATAGCCAGTCTAATAAATCCTTAAGCTAAACTCTTGCATCGAACTCAGCATATTAGTTTAAGATATTTATATCACAGGATCGAAAACACCCATAAAGATTCAATTTAAGACCTTTGGCTCTTGTAAAATGCCATTAAAACAAGACATAAGCCAAACAAGAACCTACCATATTTTACAAATAACAAAAGCCTACACCTACAGTAGAAGTCATTAATACATATCTTATGTTTGCATTAAAATGAATTATTTATACTTTCAATAGTCGTAAACAGTTAAATAGATTTTACAAACCGCAAAATATTTAATAATGAGAAAAACACTTTTTATCAGAACTCCGATAACACTTCAATTTTGTTAAAAAAGTCAGCAACAATTTTTATTCTTTTGTATCGAAGGGCATTTCACCGTTCCATAAGAACAATACACGCAACAATCACCATGCTTTGGTTTTAAAACTGTATGGCAACTTTCACATACATAGAAGAACTGACACGAATTTTCGGGCATAATTTCTCCTTTTTGAAAACCACAATTTGGACAGCTTATAATTGATTCTAAAATTACCTCCATATTTATTTCCCCAGTTTTAAAATTCTGAAAGCCCCCTTTACCACGATTAAAAACACAATTGTCCCAATGATTAAGTCAGGGTATTTTGAATGGGTTAGCAAAACCAAAACACCTGCGGCGATAACCCCTGTATTGATAATTATATCATTAGAAGTAAAAATCATAGTGGCTTTCATGTGTGCTTCTTCGCTTTTTGATTTTTGCAATAAATACAGACAAACAGAATTTGCAATCAGTGCAAGTACCGATACAATTATCATGATTTGAAAATCCGGAACATCTTCAGAACTTATAAACCTGCGTATTACTTCAATAAGGCCAAGCGTGGCTAATGCCAGTTGAAAATAACCACTGAGTCTGGCTACTTTCTTCTTTCGGATTATGGTTGAACCAACAGCCCAAAGGCTAAGTCCATAGACCAAAGCATCTGCCAGCATATCCAACGAATCGGCAACCAATCCCATGGATTTTGAGATAAGACCTGTGGTGATTTCAATGATAAAAAAAACGAAATTGATAATCAATACTGTCCAGAGAAGTTTCGATTGTATGGATGAACTGTCATCGAACACATCCTGTTGGACAATGGTGGTTTCTTTGTATTCGGCACCTAAATTGAGTTCATTCAGGGATTTTTCTATTTCCGGGTTTTCTTCGGAATGAAAAACGGTTAGTTTTCGATTTGGAATATCGAACACCAAACTTTTAATCATGGGAAGCCCTTCCAGTTTCATCCTTATCAGAGTTTCTTCAGAAGGGCAATCCATTTTGGAAATTTTATAGGTGCTTTTATACATTGCGAATGACTTGTTTAATTTAATGAATAATTTAAACAGCAGATTGCACACATTTTATAGCAACCTGCTGTTCATTTGGAGATTATTTTACATTGTTTCAATTCCTGTTTTTACACGGAATATACTTTCAACATCGGACACATATATTAATCCGTCTCCGGGATTGAGTGTTTTACCGTATTTTGAAATAATACAAATAATTTTTTCCACACAGCTATCATAAACTACTATTTCAATTTTAGCAATGGGACTGTCAATAACTGCAAATTTCTCTGAAACAAATGCTTTTTCATCTTGAAGTTTTCCAGTGCCTTCAGCAAGAGAAATTGTCATATTTTCAAAGCCATTGTCTTTTAGTTGCTGTACAATTTCATTGACTTTATTTGGTCTAATAAAAGCTTTTATTTCTTTCATAATACAAAATTTAATGGTCATGTTCTGTTTCTTCTTTATTCATATCTGCCAATAAATAGTATGCAGCATTCATTACTACTTTTGTGTTTTCAGGTAATGAATCAATCAGATGGATTTCAGTATAGCCAGCATCCTTTAGTCCAGTGATAACCTCTATCATTTTAAAAGCCATCTTACCATCTTCGACAGCGTCAACTTCACCATGTTCATGCCCTTTATGTGATTCTTCTTCGACATGTTTTCCCTCACCTTCTGCGTGTTCATCATGCCCATGTTCTTCAAGAGTTTCATTAGCTTGAATAAAAATATATGATTTCGTTCCTTCGGTTACGATAGCATCATTGGGTAATGTGCGTGTATATTTCTCATCGGTATGTAAATGACCTGAGATATACATTCCCGAAATAAGACCAGAAACCTTCTCATTTATATCGGCATGAATATGTACTGCCCTTGAATTGGCTTCAAACTCTTTTCCGATAGCAAAGACGGTAGCAGTTAATTCTTCATCAGGACGATTTGAAACAGTAAAATGAACCTTTTGACCTTCTTTTACAAGATGAACGTCTTTTTCGTAAATCATAAAGTCGGCATGAATGGCACTATTATCGGTTATTTCAAAAAGAATATTTTTTGCATCAACATAAGATCCTACTTTGATATTTATATCATTAATAAATCCATTAATGGGTGAAAGAATATTTACCGTATTCGAAATAATCCCTTCTTCAATTTTATCAGGAGAAAGGTTTATCAATTGCAAACGAGATTTTAGTCCTGCGTACTTTGCTTTAGCCGTGTTATATTCTGATTTTACTTGTTGGTAATTTTTACCTGCGCCAACATTGTTTTCAAATAATTCTTTCTGACGTTCGTATTCTTTCTCCAAGTACTCCAGTTTATTAGCTACTTCCGAAAACTCTTCTTGAAGAATTATATAATCTGGATGTTCAAGAATGGCCAGGAGCTGCCCTTTAGACACTTTATCCCCATAAAACACCTTAATACTTTTCACATTCCCTCCAATTATTGCGGTTACATCGGCACTGCTAGATGGAGGAACTACAAGTTGACCATTGGTTTTTACAACAGTGGTTAAATTTCGCATTAAGAAACTACCTAGTTTCAGGTTAAGTGCATCACGTTGGTTCTTTTTTAATACAACCACACCTTCTGCGCCATGCTCTTCATGTTCTTCACCTTCATTACCTTTATTATTGCTTGAGTTACATGACATCAAACTTGCAATGGCTATAAATGCTATAAATATTTTTGTTTTCATTATATTTTTGTTTAATAGATTATTTACCTGTTATAAATTTTAATTGAGCAGACAATTCAAAATACTCTACTTGTTGCTTGAAAAAATCCTGTTTTGTTTTGATAGCCATTTCCATGTTCTGAATAAACTGGATATAATCAATACTACCCAGGCGATACGCCAGATTGGATGCCTGAATTTGTTCTTCTGCTAATGGTAATGCCTCTTTCCGGTAATAGCTTAATACATCTTGCAACGTAAGGTATCTGCTAATTTGTTGATTATACCCGGCTTTGATTTCCAGTTCCTTTTGTTGGTACATCTGACCCGTAATCTGTACATTTATATTTGCAGCTTTTGTTTTTCCCGATTGTGAAAAAAACAATAGAGGAACTGATATTCCCGCTTCCCATCCATAAAAACCTGAGTTGCCGTCAACTGATTGCAATTTATATCCCAAATTTAACTTAGGTAGAAAATTAGACTTTTCCACTTTCCAAGCCGATTCTGCAACATCGATTCCAGTTAAGTAATAATTTAATAACGGACTTCCATTTAAGGAATCTCTCGCTGAAATAATATCAAAAACATTCTGTTCTACATTATGAATGTTAACATCAAATTCCGTCGGATATAAAAGGTATTGATTTAGAATTTGCAAGCTTGCATAAAAGTTACTTTCAGCTTTCTTAATATTTACCTGCAATTCTTTGTATTTAGCTGATGCAGAAAGATATTCAATTTTAGAAGTGGCCTGAGTCTTGTATCTCAATTTCGCTGCTTTCTGAAAATTTGAATATAAACTATCGAGCTGTACAAAAAGCAGCCATTGTTGTTTATTGTAAACTGCATTGTACCATGCCATGCTAACATCACGAGCCAATGAATATTCGGTAAGCTTCTGTCCCGATTCAGCTTGTTGTGTTCGGGCATTGACTAATTTATTTTTTGAAGGAATACCAAATATATCGATATCCGACTGGACAATTCCTAACTGGTTTTGAACTCCCGGCAAACCATTTCCCACTTCTTCCTTGCCTGTATAAATTGAAGTGCTTCCAAAATCATAAGCCGTAGCTTTCAGAGCTTTTTGTTTGTCAACCTCCATCTGAGCAGCTTTAATTGAAGGATAATTCTCCTTTGCCCTTTCTATTGCTTGTTGCAAGTTTATTGATGAATCTTGAGCACTAAGTTCATTTGGAAGAACTGAAAACGTTACAATCATTAATACGGCTAAAACAGTTGTTCCTACTTTAGGTAGTTTAATTGTTTTTTTACCTGATTCAACATACTTATATAAAATCGGCAGTACAATTAGCGTAAGTAAAGTAGATGTGAGCATACCTCCAATTACAACGGTTGCCAAAGGACGTTGTACTTCAGCTCCCGCGGAAGCAGATATTGCCATTGGTAAGAATCCTAGAATATCTGTTGAAGCAGTTAATAAAATTGGTCGGATACGTCTTATCGACCCCTTCTTAATGATATCGTTGATGTGAAGTTTGCCTTCCGCTTTAAGTTCGTTAAAACCTGAAATCAGCACTAATCCATTGAGGACTGCTACCCCAAACAGGACAATAAAACCGACTCCTGCAGAAATACTAAAAGGCATATCCCTTAAAAACAATGAAAATACTCCACCTACAGCTGCAAAGGGTACTGCAACATAAATCATAAGCGTTTGCTTGAATGATTTTACTGCAAAAAACACCAACATAAATATTAAAGCCAAGGCAAGTGGAACAACAAGAGTCAACCTTTTGGAAGCTCTTTCCAGATTTTCAAAAGCACCACCATATCGAATATAATAGCCTGTAGGTAATTCCAATTTCTTATCTAATGTTGTCTGTATTTCTTCAACTAGAGACTTTATATCACGACCTTCGACATTTATCCCAACGTAAGTTCGTCTATTGGTATTATCACGACTGATTTGCATCGGACCAGGTTGATAACTAATTTCAGCAACTTCCTTTATTGGAATTTGATTCCCATCTTGTAAAATGACATATAAGTTTCGAATGTCATCTATACTTGTTCGGTGTTCTTCATCTAACCTTACAACAAGGTCAAACATTTTTTCACCCTCGTAGATGCTTCCGGCAACACCACCACTAAATGCAGTTTCGATAACGGTATTAAGTTCAGTAATATTTAAACCATACCGTCCCATCTTATTACGGTCGTAATTTACCGTGATTTGTGGCAGTCCTCTGGTTGCTTCAGCTTTAACAGCAGCCACACCATCAATACCGGCAACTAAACCTGCAATTTCTTCTGCTTTATCCGCAAGAATTTCTAAATCATCACCATAGAGTTTAACGGCTAAATCTTGACGGATTCCTGTTAGCAATTCATTAAAACGCATCTCAACGGGTTGACTAAATTCAAAGTTGATACCGGGTAAAACACTAACTTTTTCCCTAACTTTATCAATTAATTCCTTTTTTGATTCAGCTCGAGTCCATTGGTCTTGTGGAGTTAGTATTACAAAAATATCGGCAATATCTATCGGCATGGGATCCATCGGTAAGTCTGCTACCCCAATTCTACTTTGAATACTTTCAATTTCATCCGGAAAATTTTCCATTACAATTTGTTCCAATCTGGTTGAAGTTTTTGTAACCTCAGTTAACGAAGTACCGGGTTTTAAAAATGCTTGAAATGCAAAATCCCCTTCATCTAGTTTTGGAATAAACTCAGCACCCATTCGAGTGAATAAAAAACCACCTGATATTAATAATATCAAAGCAATTGCTATAACAATGCGACTCCTTTTAATTGCCCAATCTATAACCGGACTGTATATATTTTCAAGTTTTCCAATAAATTTATCACCCCATGATTTTTTATCGGTTTTAGGCGGTTGAAGAAATGAGGCAGCCATCATAGGTATGTATGTAAGACACAATACTACCACACCCAACACGGCAAAGCCGAATGTCATTGCCATAGGGATAAACATTTTACCTTCGACACCTTGCAAGGCTAAAACGGGTATAAAAACAATCAAAATGATTAGCTGTCCGAAAAATGCGGAGTTCATCATTCTACTTGCCGATTTATAGGCGATCTCATTACGTTTGGGTTCGTCGAGCTTTGTTCCTATAAGATTTTTTCTATGAAGGTAAAAAATCATACTTTCAACAATAATGACTGCACCATCGACCAATATTCCGAAATCAAGTGCTCCCAAACTCATCAGGTTTGCCCATACCCCAAAAAGATTCATCATGATAAAAGCAAATAACAATGCTAATGGAATGGTTGAAGCGACAATTAATCCGCCTCTTAGATTACCCAAGAATATTACCAGGACAAAAATCACAATTAGAGCTCCCAATGAAAGGTTTTCTGCAACAGTCGAAGTTGTACTTTTAATAAGCTTACTACGGTCGAGAAAAGGTTTTATTAATACGCCTTCAGGGAGTGATTTTTGAATTAAGGCTATTCGTTCTTTTACCGCTTTAATAACGTCGTTTGAATTTTCCCCTTTAAGCATCATCACTATGCCACCTACTGCTTCACCTTTTCCATCTTTGGTAAAAGCCCCAAAACGCACAAAACTACCGTATTTAACTTCTGCTACATCTCGAATAAATACAGGTTGATTATCTATATTTGTCACTAAGGTGTTTTTAATATCATCGAGTGACCTCATTAAGCCTTCGCCTCTGATAAAATTAGCCTGAAAGTTTTTTTCGATATAAGCGCCACCTGTATTTTGGTTGTTGGCTTCAAGAGCATCAAAAACATCTGTAATTGTTAGTCCCATACTGCGTAGCTTGTCAGGATTAACAGCAACCTCATATTGTTTACCTCTACCACCAAAAGAGTTAACCTCCACAACACCCGGCAACATAGCCATCTGGCGTTTCACAATCCATTCCTGCATGGTTCGCAGTTCCATGTCGTCATAAACGGTATCAAAACCTTCTTGTACCACAAGTGTGTATTGATATATTTCTCCTAAACCGGAACTGATCGGAGCCATGAAAGGTTCTCCAAATCCTTCTGGTATTTTTTCTTTTACTTCTGCCAAGGCTTCACTTACCAATTGCCTTGGAAGATATGTTCCCGCACTTTCTTTAAATACGATGGTCACAACTGACAGTCCAAACCTTGATACACTTCGTATCTCAGTAACATCAGGAAGGTTTGCTACAGCTAATTCTACCTGATAGGTTACAAACTGTTCAATATCTTCTGTTCCCAAATTGGGTGCAGTAGTGATAACTAAAACCTGATTGTTTGTAATATCGGGCATAGCATCAAGTGGCACTTTGTTCATGGAATATATTCCACCTAAAATCAGACCGATAGTCATCAGCCAAATTAGTGCCTTATTCTTTATCGAAAAAGATATAATACTATTTATCATTTGATGTTATTTTTGTTGTAAACTTGATTTTATTTGCTTGTATTTGCGTCATAGTAATTTTTAAAATTTTGTTCATTTTTAAAATAGACAACCTTTGGATTACTTTTCTCTTTAAAGCCAATTAAAGCATCAGCCTTACAAATTGTATCGCCGGAAAAGGCATCTGGGGCAAAAGCAACTTCTTGAAAATACTTAAGTAAATGTTGATGACAATCGTCGCTACAGATATAATACGGACTGCCTTCTACAATAACCATTATACTTTCGTGATATTGTAACGTATTATGTGAGACACATACAAGGTTTTTTGGTATCTCTTTACCATACAATGTAATTTTCCGCCAGGCATATTTAGTGTCGCACCAATAAGTGTAGAAAATGAGAATTGAGATTAGGCTTATAAATAAAATGCTAAAACTTTTCAACATTGTCCGGTTAAATTTTTTTTCGTCAAGCTTTTGCTTCTCAAGAAGCTGCTGCTTGCTTAATCTCTTTTTTTTCATTCTTGAAAGATTAAGTGATTATTACTTCCGATAAAATACTCTATCGGATAAAATAATATGAAAAGAAATTAAGCAGTTGCCGGGGGGGCCCTTAACGAATGGTTGGTAAGAAATTTTTGTTTGAGTAATGAAAAGCCAAGATGAATATTATTAGTTATATCATTAATGTTTAATGCTATATCTGGCTTTATTTCAATGCTAAAAAGGTCGAAATGGAGATGAGAAACTGTAGCTGAATTGACAACTATATCGCTTTGTTTTTCTGAAACGGTAATATTAAAGGCATGACAATGCGTTTCAGGATTTTCACTGTGCATGTCCGAATTTGAAGTTTTACATTCTGAATTTTCCGAATGTGCATCTATGGAATCGAAGTGATGGTGATGTGGAATAACAGCATGGGCAAAAATAATTAGTCCTGCAATCAGGATAAGAAATTTGCTTATATGTTTTCCTTTTAATTTCAATCTATCAGGGATTTAAAATGTTTATTTAAAAGATATAACAATAAAAGTAGTAAAAAATTGGTGCAACCAAGTTGCAAACTTATTTTTCACAATTGAAACAAGTCCCTTTTACAACAAAATTGGCGCTTTCAAAACTAAAACCTTCAGGTAAGTCCAGATTTGGGATAGGCATATCTTTCATGCAATTAGTTTGACCACATTTGGTACAAAGAAAATGAACATGTAAATGTTCTGGTTCGCAAGTGCAAAAGTCTTCGCAAAGTGCATATCTTAAAGAACCCGATCCATCTTCAATTGAATGAATAAGTTGATGTTCCTGGAAAGTTTTTAATGTTCTATATAAAGTTGCTTTATCAACTTTTTCAAATTTTTGTTCTAATTCAGGCAAACTAATAGCCGTTTTTTGTTCTGTTAGAACTTGCAAAACCAACTGTCGCATTGCGGTTGGTTTGATATTTCTCAAGTTGAGTTTGTTGTCTATTTCCTTCTTCATTTTTTAATCTCAATATTGTCAGTTTGTTCAAATGTAACAATTAAGCACCAGTGCGCAGGCAAAATTGCAATTCTTTTACAAGCTTTTGGTTTGGGTGTTGGCTTGTTGGGGCTTAAAAATGTGCTGCAATGTGGGTTGGGGTTATACGAACACGACATCTATCAAGCCTGTCCTATTCAGCAAAATCGATTTACTCCTAATTGGAATTGAAGTCTTCTTCATCATTCACCTTTTTATGGGTTTTATGGCAAGTAATGCTGCCCAGATTGAAGCAAGCTCAATTATTCCTTGGTGGCGCATATACCCTTCCATTTTGGGGTGGAGTTGTATTGCTAGGTTTGGTGACTCCTGCAATACTTGAAGTTCTTGAACTTAGAGGTAAGCATATTCCTGTTGCAATACCTGCTATACTTATTCTTGTTGGCGGTCTCGTTTTCCGATTTATTATGGTTGACGCTGGGCAAATCAGCCAATATCTCTATTAGTGGTTTAGGTTGAGTTCAGAGAAACTCTCTGATGGTTTATTGCTAGTAAGCCGTCTTCTTTGCATTTGCTAAAGGAGACGGTTTTTTTTATTCAATTTCTTTGAGGGTCTCACTTTTTTTGTTCCCGATTATTCGGGATCAATAATTTCTAATATTTGAGTCATACCCTGACAATTACGGCTTTCTGATAGTCAGAGCATGACGGCATTAGATAATAGAGCAAGTCCATAGATCAAAATAGCAAAACTACCCCTAAATGGACTCCGTCGAATTCCGCTTCGCTCCATTTCCCTAAAGGGGACTTTCCATTCTTTTAAGTCTATTTTATTTCAAGTCAACTGTAAGCCCCTTTAGGGTACCGAAAGCTTTCGGTATGGGGTAATAATGAATAAGAATTAATAGTTTGTATCCCAAATCAATCCACAAGCTCCCCTCCCAGTAAACACACCCACCAACTTTAGAACATCTGTTTGCAAGCCTGCAAATGCCCAAACAGATTTGATTTAAGATCCTAAATTTTTCTGAAATGCCATTTCGAAACGATTTAACACACTAAAAACGATTTAGGTAGGTATTTCGAATCTTTTTAGCTTCAAAAAACAATTTAAGGTGTCAAAAAGAAACGTTTGGGCTGTTTAAACTTTTTTAGGCTATCAAAAAGATTCGTTTTAGAGCTCTAAATTCAATTTAGGCATCAAAAAGAATTGAAATGGGCATTTACACATATTTTTTATCTCAATTTGATTCTGCTTTGATAATTAAAAAATCCCCTAGTCGTGATAACAAATCATTCTGCCCCATCTGTTTACACACACACCACCTACACACTTAACAATACGCCAAGGAAATAAAACACACATTATTTTACAAATAACAAAACACAACACCTTCATAACAGGCAATTAATATAAACTTTAACATATAATATGTTTGTTTTAAGATGAATTATTTATACTTTCAATAGTCGAAAATAGTTCAGGTCAATTTTACAAACCCAAAATTCTTAAACAATGAGAAAAATTCCTTTTTACGTTTTTAAACTAGACGGTGTATATCGCCTAGCAAGTAGCATGATGACCGTAATTAGCAGGTACACTATTGAGGATGCTGATTTTAACAAATTATCAGCTCAGAGCGCCATTTATGTGAATCAGCTCGAAAAAGCGATGCTTAAGAGTACAACAAAAGTGCACACAAACAAAATTTACGAACTCGATCAGATTTTTGATGAGGCTTTTAAAGCTTTTAAAACCTTTGTACAGGCTAATTTGTATATGCCCGATGCTGCAAAGAAAGAAGCTGCTTTAATTTTATGGGAAATCATTAAAAAGCATGGCAGTTCGCTCAACCATTTTGGATATACCAAACAAATATCGAGAGCTCAAAATTTATTGGCTGAGATTAATCGAGACCCTCGCAATAGTGCAGCAGTAACGAGCCTAGCTGCTGAGCCCATAGTAGCCAATATGCAAGACAAATTGGATAAACTGATTGTTGGTATCGAAGAGCGTACCAGTTTCACGGCTGCCTTGCCTACAGACCTTAGCGAGGATGTTGAGAAATTGCTAATTACTAACCTAAAAAACCTTTGCGCCTACATACAGGTTAAAAGTTTGTTATCGGATGTTGAGGATTGGAAGCTATTGGAGCGTGATTTAGACGTGCTTATAGATGAAGACACTCGCATAGCACGCTTATCGCATACAAGAGCCGCAAGCGAAACCACAGTAGAACAAGACTAATAACTAATAACTGGAGTTGCAACAAAAATGTGGACAGTAAGTTAAGTCATGCTGCTCTCTTTTGA
>CAXBPC010000003.1:0-223589 GCA_963977525.1 uncultured Marinifilaceae bacterium | reverse complement strand
TGATTGATCCATTAAGAGGTTTGATGTTTTTCGGAGGCCCTCGGTTGTCGAAATATCGGATGGTGATGAGCTCACCTTTTTGGCAGCTAGGGCAAATTCGATGTTTACTTTCCTGTTTAGGGCAAATAATAATCAGCCCTAATTGCTGATGCAAAATGGGCAATATGTCGGCTTTGAGCGAACTCGAAAGAATGCCATAGTGACGAATGCGTGTAAATCCCTTTGGTAAAATGTGTAAGGAGAACCTTCGTATAAATTCCGTATCTGTTAAGCTTACAGGTTGTTTCTTGCCACCATGCCTGTAATCTTTCGCCATAAAAGTGACTTTACCCTTCGAGGTGTCAACCAGTCTATGGTTGCTAATGGCAACCTTGTGCGTGTATCTGCCCAAGTATTCGATAACCTGTTTAGGCCCAAAGAAGGGACGTTTGCAATACACCACCCATTTCTTCTGAAACAGTTGTTTGTAGAGCTCTGATTCTAAATTAAAATGTAGTCGTACTTGCTCAATAAAACGTGCTCGAAAGACTTTGCTGATGGCTTTCACAGGAAAAAGATATTTATCCTTCCCCTTGGCCGTTTTCCATTTTTTATTGGGGTTAATTCCACCACCAGGCACAATGCAGTGCAGATGTGGATGAAAGGACAGGTTTTGCCCCCAGCTGTGAAGAATACTAATCATACCCGCTTTCCCACCTATAAATTTGGGATTGGCAGCAAAGTCTCTAACTACGCTCCAAGCCGTTTTAAAGAGAATGGTATAGACTATTTTCTGATTTGTAAATGTGAGTTTATTCAGCTCCGATGGCAAGGTAAAAACCATGTGATAGTAAGCGGTATTTATCAACTGGCTTTCGCGTGCGAGTATCCACTGCTGACGTTTGTGTCCCTGACATTTTGGGCAATGACGATTCCTGCAAGAGTTGTAACTGATGTGGGTTTGATGACAATCAGAGTTTAGGCATAAGTCAATATGTCCGCCCAAAGCAGCAGTTCTACAAATTTCGATGGCATATAGCGTTCTTCTCTTCCATCGATTGGGGACTATATGCTCCAAGTTATGGTGATTCCTTCTTAAGATATCAGCCACCTCATGTTTGGCCTTCATCACTATTTAGGCTTATAGATTTTATCCATAGGCGAAAAAGCCTTCCGTTTATCCAGATTACAGGTATGCAAATAGAGCATGGTGGTTTTGATATCAATATGTCCCAGTAGATCTTTTAAGGTCATGATATCGGTGCCCATTTCCAGAAGATGTGTGGCGTAGGTATGCCGAAGAATATGGGAGCTGATCTGTTTCTGGATTCCCGATTTCTTTCGAGCTTCATTAATAACCCATCGAACTCCATTTGCCGAAAAGTGTCGGAGTGTACCATCTGGACCATTCCCATTAAAAAGCCAAATGTAAGGACTTACAGTTGCAAGGTATTTTCCTATGCCGTAGGACAGATTATCACCCAAAGGAACATACCTATCCTTTCGACCTTTCCCTTCTCTGATGTGTAACATTTTCCTGTCCAAATCGGCATCCGTAATCTTAAGATTCATCAATTCTGAACGACGTAAACCACACCCATACATTAAGGCAATCAGCATTCTGTGTTTTAGGAGTTTTGGGGCTGCAATCAACCGTCTGATTTCCGGAACACTTAAAATAACAGGGAGTTTGTGGACTTTTTTAAGAGAAGGTAAGCTGTGAAGTAAAGGTTCCTTCTTATAGAGTTTATAAACAAATCGTAAGCCATAAAGAGTATGCTTAAAATAGGAAGAGGATGGTGTTTTCTTTTGCGACTGTAGATAATGAAGGTAATCCAGTACTTGTTCTGAGTCTAGATCAAGAGGTGAACACTTAAAATAAAGCGTCATTGTTGCCAAACAACGGGCATAATTGGTAAGCGTGCTCAAACTTTTACCAGAAAGCTCAATCGAGCGTTTCATCTTTCGGTAAATATTGTTAAATTCATCGCATGAACTGCAAGCCCGTTCGATTAAAGTGCTTTTTTTTCATAATACGAAGTTTTAATGAATACACACTAAAGGTACTTAAGTTTAGACTTTAGCTACCTTTAGGTTTCGTTCAACAAAAGCTATATGTAATGCGGGGTTTAGCGGGTCAATCAACTGCAGTTCTCCGTTGCAACACCGCCAAATCTTTGATTTGTCAATTTATAATTTGAATTAATGTAAATCAAAGTTTTGGCTAATTGCGGATTTGAAAGTAAAGAGCTTCGAAATCCCGCAAAACACATAGCAAGCACGTTAGGGATCATATTAAAAACAACATAGTAAACAGTTTTATGGATAACCAACTTATAATTGTTTTAGCCGGAATTCTTTTTGTTGTACTGTTTGTGCTAGTTAAACAGTTTGGAAGACGAAGACATATAAATAAACCAACAGAGAGGAATGGTAAAATCACTCCCATTTGCACTAACACGAGATATGACGGAACAAACAAAGCACTTAATTTTAATATTGGTGAACTAGGTAAACAAAATTTACCAGGTGAAATTATTGTGAAAAGTGACGGTGAAATAGTGTATCGTAAGAAGTTTGAAAAATTATTTGATTTACCAATGGGATATGCTATTCCCTATGTACCGAAAAAAGAGAACGAAAAAATTGAAACGATATTAACTCTCGCACATGAGACAGTTTCAGATGTAATTATTTTAAATGCTGAATCTACACGAAATCCGATTACATGGAATGAATGGCTTGATGGGAATAGTTAATAATACGCTCCCTAACAACTAAGCGTTCGTGTGGCAGGAACTGCCCAACATGAACGTTGGGTTGACGTAACCGTTACCTGAATTGCTACTTTATGGGGAATGATGTGATTAGCGGAACTTTCTGTAAAAGGGATATGGCAATAAGGAGTTGATTATAGTCGAGCCATTTCAAAAATATTTAAAGCTGTGGGGTAATCTGCAGCTTTTTTTGTGTTTTGTATTTAGGAGATTTCACAATTGGACATAGCTATCTGAGTAGTCTTGATTTACGACTTTATTTTCATGATAGCCTGAATGATTGATCCATCAAGAGGTTTAATGTTTTTCGGAGGCCCTCGGTTGTCGAAATATCGGATGGTAATGAGTTCTCCTTTTTGGCAGCTTGGGCAAATTCGATGTTTACTTTCCTGTTTAGGGCAAATAATAATCAGCCCCAATTGCTGATGCAAAATGGGCAATATGTCGGCTTTGAGCGAACTCGAAAGAATGCCATAGTGACGAATGCGTGTAAATCCCTTTGGTAAAATGTGTAAGGAGAACCTTCGTATAAATTCCGTATCTGTTAAGCTTACAGGTTGTTTCTTGCCACCATGCCTGTAATCTTTCGCCATAAAAGTGACTTTACCCTTCGAGGTGTCAACCAGTCTATGGTTGCTAATGGCAACCTTGTGCGTGTATCTGCCCAAGTATTCGATAACCTGTTTAGGCCCAAAGAAGGGACGTTTGCAATACACCACCCATTTCTTCTGAAACAGTTGTTTGTAGAGCTCTGATTCTAAATTAAAATGTAGTCGTACTTGCTCAATAAAACGTGCTCGAAAGACTTTGCTGATGGCTTTCACAGGAAAAAGATATTTATCCTTCCCCTTGGCCGTTTTCCATTTTTTATTGGGGTTAATTCCACCACCAGGCACAATGCAGTGCAGATGTGGATGAAAGGACAGGTTTTGCCCCCAGCTGTGAAGAATACTAATCATACCCGCTTTCCCACCTATAAATTTGGGATTGGCAGCAAAGTCTCTAACTACGCTCCAAGCCGTTTTAAAGAGAATGGTATAGACTATTTTCTGATTTGTAAATGTGAGTTTATTCAGCTCCGATGGCAAGGTAAAAACCATGTGATAGTAAGCGGTATTTATCAACTGGCTTTCGCGTGCGAGTATCCACTGCTGACGTTTGTGTCCCTGACATTTTGGGCAATGACGATTCCTGCAAGAGTTGTAACTGATGTGGGTTTGATGACAATCAGAGTTTAGGCATAAGTCAATATGTCCGCCCAAAGCAGCAGTTCTACAAATTTCGATGGCATATAGCGTTCTTCTCTTCCATCGATTGGGGACTATATGCTCCAAGTTATGGTGATTCCTTCTTAAGATATCAGCCACCTCATGTTTGGCCTTCATCACTATTTAGGCTTATAGATTTTATCCATAGGCGAAAAAGCCTTCCGTTTATCCAGATTACAGGTATGCAAATAGAGCATGGTGGTTTTGATATCAATATGTCCCAGTAGATCTTTTAAGGTCATGATATCGGTGCCCATTTCAAGCAGATGTGTGGCGTAGGTATGGCGAAGAATATGGGAACTGATCTGTTTCTGGATTCCCGATTTCTTTCGAGCTTCATTGATAACCCATCTAACTCCATTCGCCGAAAAATGCTGGGCCATACCATCAGGACCATTTCCATTAAAGAGCCAAATATAAGGGCCAACCGCAGCAAGGTATTTTCCTATGCCGTAGGATAGATTATCACCCAAAGGAACATACCTATCCTTTCGACCTTTCCCTTCTCTTATGTGTAACATTTTCCTGTCCAAATCGGCATCCGTAATCTTAAGATTCATCAATTCTGAACGACGTAAACCACACCCATACATTAAGGCAATCAGCATTCTGTGTTTTAGGAGTTTTGGGGCTGCAATCAACCGTCTGATTTCCGGAACACTTAAAATAACAGGGAGTTTGTGGACTTTTTTAAGAGAAGGTAAGCTGTGAAGTAAAGGTTCCTTCTTATAGAGTTTATAAACAAATCGTAAGCCATAAAGAGTATGCTTAAAATAGGAAGAGGATGGTGTTTTCTTTTGCGACTGTAGATAATGAAGGTAATCCAGTACTTGTTCTGAGTCTAGATCAAGAGGTGAACACTTAAAATAAAGCGTCATTGTTGCCAAACAACGGGCATAATTGGTAAGCGTGCTCAAACTTTTACCAGAAAGCTCAATCGAGCGTTTCATCTTTCGGTAAATATTGTTAAATTCATCGCATGAACTGCAAGCCCGTTCGATTAAAGTGCTTTTTTTTCATAATACAAATTTTAAATTAAACATGACCTAAAGATACTCAACAGTAAGCTTTAGCTACCCTTAGGTTTCGTTCAACAAAAGCTAAATTTCATGGGCAGTGATGAGCAGTTTGATCCCGAAAGCTTTCGGGATAGTGCAATTAAGAAACACCAGCAAGCCAATTAAACTTGTCTTGCTTAAAATATAAATTAATTAAGATCTAAAGAATCATCAACACGGTTAGAGACTAATTTAGTGTAAACCATGTGACTTGTACAACTGTAAACTATCTCCCTGTACATACATTGCAGTAGAACAATAGCCTTATGAAAAATAATTCTTTATAGAAATTTATAACTGAAAAAGAATACTTCATCCAAAATCCTAACAGATAATGAAAAGAATAATACTCACTTTAACTACAATATTAAGTTTCAGCCTAATTAGCTTAAGTCAAGACAGTCATTTATCCCTTATTTATGATTTTGAGGGCAACGATTTTGATTATGCTGTAAAAGGAATGGTTGGGACAAATGACTCACTTTATATTATAAATAATACGCCTAATGGTCATGGTAGGTTGTTTAGAATAGATGAGAATGGAGATGGATATAAAGTCATTTGGGAATTTGATGATGTGAATTATGCACCCAACAGTCTTGTGGCAAATGATACAGTGATCTATGGAACGACTAGATTTAGCCATAAAGGTGGTGGAACACTTTTTAAATATTCTTTACAGTCTTTTTCATTCGAATTTATTAAAGATTTCGATCCATTTGACGTTCAGGAAGTACAAGTCAAATATGTGACAGATAGTATTTTGTGGTTGAATTCTCAATGGTCATTCATTGATGAGGGCAGTGTTTTTACTATTGAAAAAGATGGGACGCAATTAACAAAAATCTACAATGATACGGATTCCCAGAAGGGACAAAATCCTGTTGATTTTGTTTTACATGGAGATAGCATTTACATCGCATGCTATAATGGTGGAGGGAATCCTTATTCTGATGGCACCGGTTCAACTGTTTCAAGTGGGAGTTTTATACGTATCAAATCGGATGGTACTGGATACGAAAATCTAGTTAAAGGAGGAGATGGAGTTGGAACCCAACCTCAATCCTTAATAATTAGGGAAGATAAGTTAATTGGACTCTTTGCTAACTCTGGAAGTCATTCAGGATTAGGGGGACAATTTTTCAGATGTGATTTAGATGGCTCTTCAATCGACTCATTAGGTGCACTTAAACATAGAACTCTTACTAAATTGTTATCTACTGATAGTTTGATCTATGGCATAAGTGCCACCCAAATATTTGGAATAAACCCTTTTGATGGAGAGATCAGAATTTTTGAGGATCTTCTTAGCGAACCAGATTTCGGTTATGATGTTGTTGCAAACCCCACATTTTTGAACGGGAATATATTTTTAGCTACTCAACAAGGAGGCCCCGACTTTGGAGGGACAATTCTTAAATGGAATAATCAAGATCCAGAAGTTAATGATACTAACACCAAGAGTAGTCAAACATCAAGTGAGATAGTTTTGAATGATTTGTTTACTGATCCAGAAGGTGATCGTCTTACATATGACTATGAATATGATAGTGAGGTGCTTAGTTTGAGTGAGTCAAATGGAAGGTTAACCTTAACACCTCTTCAGTCGGGCGAAGTTAAAATCAAGATAACAGCTAATGATGGTTGGGTTGGGTACAAATCTGTTACTATAAACTTGGGTATCGTTCTATCTGTTTTGAATGAAAGAGAAAATCCGAGCAATCTACTTATATACCCTAATCCTACAAACTCTATATTGAATTTAGGAACTAAAACAGTAGAATCAGTAGAGATTTTTACGATGCATGGGAAGCTTATCAAGTCATATAAAAACCCTGGGGATAAAATTAATATAAGCTCTCTGAATAATGGTGTCTATTTATTGAGATATCTAATTGATGGTGATTTCTATTCACAAAAAATAATAAAAAATTAAACTGTAGGGCTAGAGTCTATAGCTCGTAAGAATTATTGCTAAAACTTATCAAAACAGAAGAGCAACTTATCTGGCATATAATCAATACGTTCATATTGAAGTGTCTAGTGAGCTCGTAAATAGAGTCCTGAAGGAAGAAGGAAAAGTGCCTAACATACGCTAAATTTAATTGGGGTTAAAGTGGTATAATCAAGCTTTCTGTCTCCTGGGTAAGCCAGTGAATTGAGATAGATGATTTGTTTTAATCCCCAACATAAACTTAACGCCAACCGTTACAAGCAAGCGTAAAACAGACTATCTGAAAGAAATAATATATGCAAAAGGATGAATGATATGGAACATAGAATAGAAAAAGATACTATGGGTGAAGTAAAGGTGCCCGCAAATTGTTATTGGGGTGCTCAAACAGAACGTTCGCGCAATAATTTTAAAATAGGAACTGAATCGTCTATGCCCAAAGAAATAATTCATGCATATGCTTATTTGAAGAAAGCAGCAGCGATGACAAATCATCAATTAGGTGTGTTAGCTGCCGATAAAATGGAACTGATAGCGAATGTATGTAATGAAATTATTGAAGGCAAACTGGATAAGGAGTTTCCTTTGGTAATATGGCAAACTGGTTCGGGAACGCAATCCAATATGAATATAAACGAGGTAATTGCTAACCGGGCACACGTGATGCAAGGTAATAGGTTGGGGGAAGGTAAGCTATATATTCATCCCAATGATGATGCCAATAAATCGCAATCTTCGAATGATACTTTTTCATCTGCTATGCATTTAGCAGCTTATAAAATGATAATAGAGATTACTATTCCAGGGATAGAAGCATTGACAGATACATTGCATAGTAAATCGCAAGATTTTAAAAGCATTGTTAAAGTTGGGCGTACACACTTTATGGATGCTACTCCATTAACCTTGGGTCACGAGTTTTCAGGTTATGCACAACAACTAATTAATAGTATAAGGGCAATTAAAAATGCCTTGGAATTAGTTCGTGAATTAGCCTTGGGAGGCACAGCTGTTGGCACAGGACTAAACACACCGAAAGGATATGATCTATTAGTAGTACAAAAAATTGCGGAGCTCACCGGTTTTCCATTTATTGCTGCACCAAATAAATTTGAAGCTATCGCAGCACACGATTCTATGGTTGAATTATCAGGAGCATTGAAACGTTGCGCTGTTTCGTTGATGAAAATAGGAAATGATATACGTATGTTAAGTTCTGGTCCCCGTTGCGGCATAGGTGAAATTATTATTCCAGAAAACGAACCGGGTTCATCTATTATGCCTGGAAAAGTAAATCCTACACAATCTGAAGCTTTAACCATGGTATGCGCCCAGGTAATGGGAAATGATGTAGCAGTATCTATAGGAGGTTCAAACGGCCACTTTGAATTAAATGTTTTTAAACCACTTATTGCCGCTAATGTATTACAATCAGCTCGTTTGTTAGGTGATGCCTGTGTTTCATTCAATAATAAGTGCGTTGTAGGCATTCTGCCCAATATCCCCATAATAAAACAACATCTTGAAAATTCTCTTATGCTTGTAACTGCTCTCAATACACATGTAGGTTATGAAAATGCCGCTAAAATTGTGAAGAAAGCGCATGCAGAGAATATAACATTGCGGAAAGCAGCTATAGAACTTAATTTTGTGACCAATAAGCAATTTGATGAATGGGTGAAGCCGGAAGATATGTGTGGAGCAATGGATTAGTTGGTGTTCTATTACTCCTTTACGTTAATCGATTTAAGAAGAGACTGTATGTAATTTTAAATTTTTATTTATACAGTTGATTAAAGCTTCATTTCTAATGACAAGCTTATACGTTCATTCTATGTTTGATAAATAAAAGCTAGCTTGTAACAATGTAGAAAAATAATAACCGAAATAGCTGTAAATTCAAGCGTTGTAGTCTGCTTTAATTTTCTTGTATTTTAACAGAGATGAAACCGAAAATCGACTACTATTTTTATACTAACCGTTACCTGTAAGCAAAAATAAGATATGACAGAAAAATTTGAGCAATTAATAACAAGGTATAAATCAGACACAGAAAGTGTTTACAACACTTGGTTTGTGAACAATGATGAACGATTAAAAGCTTTTCGTTCCATACGTAGAGGCGTACAACAGGTTATTAATGATATTAAAGAGAAAAAATTCCCAAATGATTTTAAAGGGAGTTCCCTAGAATTCGTTTTATCCTGTATTGCAGAACAGAAACAAGTTTTTGTTGGAATTGCTCATCCGTTTTATTGGAAGCCTAAGTTGAGAATTCCAGACATATATGAAAACGAAATAAATAAGACAGCTTTCGGACAATTTTTAGAGAATTGTTTTGACTATAATACAAAGGAAGAAACAATTATTAAGGAAATAATTAAGTTAGACCAACTTAAAATTAAAGGATTAGGGCCTGCTGTTGCCAGCATTTTGTATTTTTTACACCCTACAATAATTCCCCCTTTTAATACCGCGATTATTAATGGCTATAACGCTCTATTTGATGATAAAAAGAAATTAGGTTCTTGGTCAGAATATTTAAAATTGAGAGAAACAATAATTGAAATCAATAAAAAATATAAAACTATATTATCAAATGATTTGGGGGCGATTTCAGGCTTGTTATTTGAAATTGGATCAAAAAAAATGATTATTGTAGATAAGGATTTTATAACCGAAGAAGATAAAATTAAGTTTGAAAAACAAACAAATAAAAGACGAAAAGAAGTTGAAAATGAGCAACTCGAAATAGATTTGCATTCTGAAATGCAGTACCATCTTCTAAAAATAGGAAAGGAATTGGGTTATGATGTTATTAGTGCTTCAAATGATCGGTCTAAATCTCATCAAGGCAAAAACTTTTCATTTTTAAGTCTTTCCAAGTTTCCTGAAATGAATCTAAACAAAGAAACCAATAAAACAATTGAATTAATAGATGTTGTTTGGTTTGAAAAAGACTCTAAGAATCCCATTTGTGCCTTCGAAGTTGAAAAAAGTACTTCTATCTATTCTGGCATCTTAAGGTTGACTGACTTAGCATATTCATTTACTGAAAGAGAACAACACTTATATATTGTATTACCAGACAAAAGAGAAAAAGAAGTTGTAATGCAACTATCAAGGCCTTCTATAAAAAGTAATCATACCAAAATTGAATATATTCTGTTCTCAGACTTAAGAGAGCATTGTGATGCTCTTTGCAAATTTGGGGAAAGCCACAATATTTTAAAGAAAATTTCAAAAAGAGTATTTAACGAAAAGCCAACAGGTAACACTGTATTTAGCAAATAGGCGTTTAGTGGTTTACGAAAGTTCTGTGCTATTTACAAACGGCACCGAATAGTTGATATACAAAAATGGCTAGCCTTTCAATTGAAGAGCTAGCCATTCTTATATCTTATCCTTTCTATAATCTAAAGCTTAAAAAAGCTGTAGTCTATATATTGTAGCATAGTTTGTGCGTCCTTATGTTTGTCTATCTCCGCTTTCCATTTATTGGAGTTAAGGTCGAAAATTAAGCTTTCTTCAGAATTCACATAACCAAACCCATTATTGTAGGTAAAGTAAGCGTAACCTTTCTGAGACTTGTTTAAAAGGTTTTTGCCAATTGTAAAGTCGCTAGCATCAATACCCATTTGTAGTAAAAGTGTAGTAGCTAAATCGGGCTGGCAACCGTATTTGTCAATCTTAAGGCCTTTTTGTTTAAGGCAACCACCTAACCAAAGCATAGGTATTTTGTATTTGTCAGGATCGTTAGGCACATAGTTTCCTACATAACGAGAGCCATGATCAGCTATTAGAATCACCAAAGTATTATTCCAACTTGGGTGTCGCTTTAAGTTTGCTATAAACTCACCTAAACACTTATCTGTGTAATAAGCCGAGTTCATAAATAGACTGTTTTCATCTTTCCCTTTAATCACTGTCTCCATAGGCACATCGAAAGGCTCGTGGCTACTAAGTGTTAGGCAAGCTTTAAAGAAAGGTTGTTTCTCCAATTTGATATCGTGATACAATCTATCGAATAAGAATTCATCATGAACGCCCCATTTCGAAGTGTTTAATTCACTAGGAAAATCGTCCATCGATACGGTATTGTCGAAACCAATATTCGATAAATAAGAGTTCATGCTGGCAAAATGAAGATCACCACCGTAATAGAACTTACTGTTGTAGCCTTCTTTCTTTAAGCTTTTACACAAGCTTGGTAGCTTTTGTACCTTATTGTGAAATTCAATAATAGGTTTCTGAGGAAGTGATGGAAAGCCTGAAAAGATGCCAACCGTTCCAATCTTCGTTCTGTCACCAATACCGTAAAAGTTGGTAAACATGATACCTTCATTTGAGAGGGAACGGAAGTTGGGCGTTACGCCTTTTTTACCACCTAGTTCTTCAATAATGGCTGAAGTGAAACTCTCTAAAACGATTAAAACAATATTAGGCGATTTACTTGTTAGTAAACTATCCTGATCGACAATTTGAGAAGCAATCATATCCTGAAACCTTAACTGAGCTTCATCATCCGTAATAAGCTTAAGTCGTTTATTCTTATTCAGTTTTTTAAGAGAGTATGAGAAATTCCAAATCGGGTTAACCGCTAACAAATTGGCGTAAGTGTTTGATGAATGGTAAACAAAACCAACATTCATAGGAGCAATACCTAATCCACCTCTAACAGGAATAATCATGCTGGCTGTTATCAGCAACATTAAGGGTAAGAACTTTAATTTGGTAGGAATTATAGCATCGAGTTTCGTAATTAAAAATCGATTGAAAAGCTTAAAGCCAATTGTAAACATGGCAATATAGATCCCTGATAAGAGAATATAGGTTGATGTTGCAGTTGATGCAGCGGCTTCTTTAGGCGTTTTAAGATAGCTTAAAATAGTGCCATCGGCATGGAATCCCCAATTACGGAATAATTCGAAATTTGGAATGGCAATAGTTAAGCTCACCAACATGAGAATACCATATAGAATTTGAAATAAGAGTTTCAATTTCTTACCCGGTATTGTAATGCTTAGGCTCAGAATTAAACCTGTTAGCATTAGGATATAACCCGTAATAGAAATGTCGTGATATAAGCCGTAAATAAAGGATAGAATAATCTCTCCAAAACTTAGGAGGCTAGTTTGTGAGTATTGATATATCGAAAATGCAAAGCGAATGAATATCATGAAGGCTATCCACGAAAGTGCTGCTGCAAGGAAAAATTTTAATCTCTCTTTCATAACTGATGATCGAATTGAATGGGTAATACTATTTGAAAATTGAGATGATAGCCATAACTAAAATTGAAAGGCTACCCCAAGTTATGATATTAAATTTCCAATCCTTTTCGGTAATTGGATTGTCTAGTTTTATAAACTTGAATTTTGGTAATATTCTGTAGATTAAGTAACCAAAGAATAGACCAATACCAGTTCCCACAATAATATCGCCAGGGTAGTGAACACCAAGGTAAATTCTAGAGTATGACACTAAAACGGCCCATGAAAACAAGAATAGACTTAGTCTCCTATTACGAAAAATCAAACTGCAGAATGTTGCCAATCCGAATACGTTTGCTGCATGCGATGAGGCAAAACCATACTTACCACCTGTGTAACCATTCACAATATGAACCAAATTTGATATTTCTGGAGATCGGCTAGGGCGAAAGCGTTGAAAAGTTGGTTTTAAAAAACCCGATGCCATTTGATCACAACAGGTTATTACCAGTGCAATTGCAATGACAAGGTATAAACAGTTTTTCCATCCATATGTTCGATATATCTGAACGATGATTGCTAAATAGAAGACAGCCCAAACCAGTTTTCCTGATATCATAAACATGAATGAATCGAAATATGGTGAGTTGATGCTGTTTAGGAATAAAAGTAATTCCTGATCTAATTGGTTGAGAGTTTCAAGCATAATAGTGTACTTATATTGAAAACCTATAAAAGTGGATCCTCGTTTATAATTCAAAAAATGATTGTAAAAATAGTTATAATCCTTACAATACGCCGAATTGATAATAAATTGAATAAAGAAAAGGTGAATATTTGATTCCGATATTGGGGAGAACCTTTTTTTGAGAGGTTTTGAAGATAGTAAATAGCTCGTTTAACCGTGTTGTATTTAGCTTTTATCGTGCTACATATTGTTTCATCCAATAAACTTGACGAAAAACTAAAATAAATTTAAAATTGCTAGTTAATTCAATGTTTTGATTTAATTTTAAGCAACATAAATTAACTGATTGTTATTTAATCATAACGTCTTATTGAGCTTTTAGCTTATTTGTTAGATACATTGAATTAAATATCATTTAATAACTCAAAATTTTAATGATGATTAGAAAACTGTTTTTATCGCTTTTGTTTGCAAGTGTTGTTGCGATTGGAAGCTTTGCTCAAACCGGAAAAATCGTGTTTGATGAGTATGATTTAGATAATGGCTTACACGTCATTCTTCAGCAAGACCACACAACACCTAATATTGTTGTTTCGGTAATGTACCATGTAGGATCTAAGAATGAGAATTCTGAATTAACTGGTTTTGCTCACTTTTTTGAGCATTTAATGTTCGAAGGGACCGAAAATATTCCACGTTTCGAATATGACAAGTATGTTTCAAGAGCGGGTGGTTCTCTAAATGCAAATACATCTAGTGATAGAACGTATTATTATGAGATGCTGCCTTCTAATCAATTAGCTTTAGGTATTTGGTTGGAATCTGAAAGAATGATGCATGCCAAGGTTGAGGATATTGGTATTAAAACTCAGAAGGGCGTTGTTATTGAGGAAAAGAAACAAAGCTATGATAACAGGCCTTATGGTAAGATTTTACCTGAGACTATGGCGCATGCTTTCACAGAGCATCCATATAAATGGATTCCTATTGGAGACGAAGAGCATATTCGGAATGCTAAAACTGAAGACTTTGTAAGTTTCTACAAAGAGTTTTATGTACCAAACAATGCTGTTTTAACAATTTGTGGAGATTTCAAAAAAGAAGAAGCTAAGAAATTGGTAAACGATTATTTTGCTGCTATTCCTAAGGGAACTAAGGAGATTTATCGCCCGAATATTGTTGAGCCTAAGAAAACTTCTGAAGTGAGAGATACGGTTTATGACAATATCCAATTGCCAGCTATTATTCAGGCTTATCATATTCCTGCGATGGGAACTAAGGATTATTATGCTGTAAGCATGTTAGCAAAACTGATGAGTGATGGAAAGAGCTCTCGTTTGTACAAGTCACTGGTAAGTGAAAAGCAAATGGCTATCGAGATGGTTGCAATACCAATGCCAAACGAAGATCCAGGTTTAACTTTAGCATTAGGGATACCAAATATGGGTGTTGATACTAAAGCTCTAGAGGATGAAATGAATAACGAATTTTCAAAAGTTAGAGAAGAATTAATTTCTGAAAAAGAATATCAAAAATTACGGAACAAAATTGAAAACGAGTTAGTTGGATCAAATGCCACAATAGCCAAACGTTCTGAAAATTTAGCTACGTCTTATACTTATTATGAGGATACTCAGAGAGTTAATCAGGAGCTTGATAAGTTTTTTGCTGTGAGTCGTGAAGATATCCGCGAAGTAGCAAAAAAATATTTTGTAACTGAAAACCGTGTTGTTCTTTATTATTTGCCTCAAGCAAAATAAGAACGAGTTGAAATTAATATGAGTCAGTTTTATAGGCTCAATTTTATTGGGATAAGTTTAAACCTTATCATGTAAATTATAAAAAATGAAAAAACTAAATAAATTTTTATTCATACTTGTTGCTATTTGCTTAGTAAGCTCTGTTCATGCACAAGTTGATAGAACCAAGGCACCTGCTGCAGGTCCTGCTCCTAAAATTCAATTAGGTGATTACGAAACTTTTACTTTAAAAAATGGATTAAAAGTATTGGTAATTGAGAATCACAAGATTCCAAAGGTGAGTTTCTCCCTGAACTTAAACAATGATCCTATTGTTGAAGGCGACAAGGCTGGATATAGTTCTTTCGCAGGTGAGTTAATTGGAACTGGAACAACTGATAGAACTGATGCTCAAATTGCAGAAGAAATCGATTTTATTGGAGCAAATTTAAGAACATCAGCTGGTGGTGTAAACGCTAGTGGTTTATCTCGTTATAAAGAGAATATTATGGAGTTGATGGCTGATGTGACTTTGAATCCATCTTTCCCTAAGGCTGAATTTGATAAAATCATTAAGCAAACCTTGTCAGGATTAGAGTCATCAAAGACTGATCCTAATTCAATATCTTCTAACTTAAGAAGCCGAGTTGTTTATGGTGCAAATCATCCGTATGGCGATGTAATGACTAAGTCTACTGTTGAGAATATCACTTTAGATGATTGTGAAAAATACTACAACACTTATTTCAAGCCTAATGTTGCTATTATGGCAATTGTAGGAGATATTACGACTAAGGAAGCTAAGAAATTGGTTAAGAAATATTTTGGCGATTGGGAAAAAGCTGAGGTTCCTACTTTCAAATATGATATGCCAACTAAGATGAATGGTAAGCGTGTTGTTCTAGCAAATAAGGATGCTGCTTCTCAGTCGTTGATTCAGATTATCAATACGTTTGAATTGAAAAAAGGACATGCAGATGTGATTCCTTCAAGAGTAATGAACGCTATGTTAGGTTCTGGTTTTTCAGGTCTACTATTCAAAAATCTTCGCGAAGATAAGGCTTATACTTATGGGGCTTATTCTAACATATCAAGTGATAAATTGGTCGCAAACTTTAGAACAACATCTAATGTTAAAGCTGAGGTAACTGATAGTGCATTTGTGCAGATGGTAGTTGAAATTGATCGTATTCGTGATACTAAATTAACTCAAGATCATTTAAACATGACAAAGTCAGCTATGGCTGGAGATTTCGCTAGAGCTCTTGAGAATCCTTCAACTATCGCAAGTTTCGCTATGTCGATTGAGCGTTATAATTTACCTACAGACTACTATGCTACATATTTAGAGAAGTTGGATAAGGTAACTTTGGATGATGTTCAGGTAATGGCTAAAAAGTATATTGATCCTAACAATGCTGTTTATTTAGTTGTAGGTGATAAGAAATACAAAGAGAGATTAGCTAAGCTAAGTTCTGAAGGTGTTGTTGAAGAATATGACTTCAAAGGCGATATCGTAAAAGAAGATCCTAATGCTATTCCTGAAGGTTTAACAGCTAATGCTGTGGTTGAAAACTACATTAACGCAATTGGTGGTCGTGAAAAACTTGAAAGCATTAAGAACATGAGCGTGAAAGGCGAAATGAAAATGGGACCTATGAGCATTAATGTTGAGCAGGCCTATAAGAACAATGAGAAGTTCGCTATGTCTATGGTAATGAATGGGCAGGTTATGCAAGCAATCAAATACAATGGTACATCTGCAAAGGTTGTAGCTCAAGGTCGTGAAAATGTAGCAAATGCTGAGCAGTTGAAGGGATTTAAAATGCAAGCTCATATGTTTGCAGAACTTAATCTTGAAGAATTAGGCTTTACTGTGAAAATTGCTGGTTCTGAAATGATCGAAGGAAAAAAAGCATACAAGTTAGAAATTGTTGGTACTGACGGAACAACTAAATATGACTACTACTGTGCAACTACAGGATTAAAATTGAAAACTGTAGCTCAAGAAAACGGAATGTCTATTACGATGCTTTATAGTGACTATAAAGAAGTAGAAGGGATGAAGTTTCCATTTTCAACTATAACTAAAATGGGACCTCAGGAAATGCCTTTAACTATTACTAGTTTAGAGCTTAATAAAGAAATTAAAGATGAATTGTTCAATTAATGTTTGAACAAATTTTAATGAAATGGCTGCCTTTGGTAGCCATTTTTTTGGTTTTATATTTTTTATAAAACAAGTGCTTGTTACAATTTATGCTTTGTAATACCCAGTTTTAGGGAGCTGAAGAAAAATATTGAAAAATAAATGAAAGCGCTTGGTGGTTTATGATTTGTTTATACCTTTGCGCACCGATTCAGGAGCGTAATTAGTGGTTAGTTAATCGCAATGATCGAATCGATTGTTTCAATATGTTATATAAGGATTTAGGGTTAAATTCGTATTGAAAATTAATTTTGGGTTAGAAGAAAAAGGCAGGTGGGGACCTGCCTTTTTTGTTTTTAAGAAATTCTAACCTTAGCCCTTATTCCTCTGTCTCTGGAGACATATATTTATACACAATACCTGCAATAATGGCTCCTACGATTGGAGCTAACCAAAATAGCCACAACTGCCCAATTGCCCAATCACCAACAAAAAGAGCTTGACTAGTACTACGAGCTGGATTTACCGAAGTATTAGTAACAGGAATACTTATAAGATGTATAAGAGTTAAGCCTAAACCGATTGCTAGGCCAGCAAAACCTTTAGGGGCTTTAGAATGTGTGGCTCCCAGTATAATCATTAGAAACATGAAGGTCATTACAACCTCTGATACTAATGCAGCAAGCATGCTGTAACCTCCTGGTGAATGTTCTGCATAGCCGTTGGCAGCAAACCCACCAATTTCAAAGCCTGATTTACCAGTAGCAATTAGATAAAGAATACCTGCACCAGCTATACCGCCTAATACTTGTGCTATAATGTATGGCAATAGTTCTTTTTTGTCAAAACGTCCACCAGCCCATAAGCCAATTGATACTGCAGGGTTTAGGTGGCAGCCTGATATGTGACCAATGGCGTATGCCATAGTTACAACGGTTAAACCAAAGGCTATTGCGACACCTACAAATCCAATTCCTAACTCAGGATAAGCAGCTGCTAGCACAGCGCTACCACAACCCCCAAGTACTAGCCAAAGTGTTCCGATAAATTCTGCAATTAATTTCTTCATAGTTTTATTTATTAAGATTAATAATTGAATTATTTATTTTCGTATATAATTTAGAACTCTATCATTAAACCAATAGATGGAAGAATAGTACCTACTTCATAATCGATTTCGTAGGTCCAATATTTACTGGAATCATTTGGATCTTCTATTAGGTTGCCGTCATTGTCACGAAGAACATCAAGATAATGTCTTGTGTCAGCTTTAAAATTGTAAATGTTCTGAATATCGATATAGGCATTGAGTGCCCATTTTTTGAAGAACCATTTTTTATCGATTCTGATATCCAGTGAATGTGATGTAGAGTTGCGCTCTTCATTTAAGCGATCCCAATCAGGAATCCCCTGGTTGGTGATATCCCAAACCTCCTTTTGTGCAGATAGTTCAACATCGTATGGTGTATATGGTGCTGGACCTAGTAATCTGAATTTCATTCCCACTTCCCAATTGCGATCTAGCTTTTTACCTGCAGTAATATTTAAAATGTGCTTGTTGTCCCAGGCTGAAGGACGATATATACCATGTTTATCTTTGAATTCACTTCGAACCCAGGTGTATGATATAAGGCCATAAATGGAAGTGCTTAATTTTTGTTGTAAGAGTATCTCTATACCATATGCTCGACCTTCGGATATTGATTCTGAAGCTTCGTTACCAATAACTCCAAAGTCTCCACCCAAATTGGCCATAGATATGCTATCGGTTAATAGGAAAGGGTAATTGTTGTACTTTTTGTAAAAGCCTTCAATACTAATTTTTGAATAAGGTGTTGGGTTATAATCCATACCACCAACCAGATGATCAACTTGAATATAGGTTGATTTCTTATTCACCAATTTGTTTGTATTATCGCGAAAGCCCATTACTGTATAAGCTGGTAACTGGAAATAACGCCCCGCATTAAAATTGATATTTAATTTAGGTATAATGATATATGAGGCGGAAAGTCGAGGTGAAAATTGCTCCAAAGGATTACTCATAGAGCTTGAGTAATCAGAGAAATCATGGCGTAAGCCAAAGGATAAACTCAATTGTTCATTTAGAATTTTACGACTTACTTGAGTGAATAAGGCATATTTCCCAAACTTGATTTTTGAATCAAATTCGACAGTGCCTGTCTGTCCATTTTGTTCTTTCTTATTAAAAGTAGAGTTGGTGTATGTTACAAAATCAATTGAGCCACCCACGTTCCATTTCCAGCCCTTTACTCTTTTGGTACTCTCAAACTTTAATTTAGTCTCTATTTCCTCCGATTTATAATTTAGGAGTAATAAATCAGCACGCTCAATATTGTCCTTATATTTTATAGCCTCATTGTTTAAATGATTTCGACTAATGATGAGGCTCTGATAACTGTTTTTAGAATAATGTAACCATTTCGCCCCAAGCGTATAATTCCATTGTGTATTTACAGGTAAGTTGGCCACGATATATCGATTCTGAACTTCTCTCGATGATTCGGGTATGCCTTTATTTACCGATGTGTTTAGCTCAATATCATCAATTGCACCAAGTCCTATCAGCGTGATCTCATTCTTTGAATCAAGCTTAATGTTTTGCTTGAATTGCATATCGTTATAAGTAGGTAAAAAAGGAAGATCAAGGGCTTTAAAAAGAAGCTGCAAGTATGATCGTCGGACAGAGAATATGAAAGTTGATTTTTTACTCAATGGACCTTCCATACTCAATCCAAAATCACTTGATCCTACGGTTAAAGTTCCCGATAGTTTTTCGTCGTTTCCTTTGCGCTGTTTAAAATCGAGAATAGAACTTAAGGTATTGCCTTTATTTGCAGGAAAGGCTCCTGCGTAAAAATCGACCTCTCTAATAAAGTCTACGTTTATCATTCCTACAGGTCCGCCTGATGCGCCTTGGGTGGCAAAGTGGTTGATGTTGGTTACTTCTATACCATCCAAATAGAACCTATTTTCATTGGGACTCCCACCTCTTACAATTATATCGTTGCGAAAGGAAAGGCTTGAAGCGACTCCGGGAAATACTTGTATCACTTTGGAGATATCGCGATTGCCGCCAGGATTACGAAATATCTCGGTTGCATTAATGGTGTGCATGCTTAACGGACTTTCTTCTGTTTTATTGAAAGCTGGTGCTGTCACAACAACTTCGGAAAGCTTTTGGTTCGATTCAAGAAGAGGGATGTTAAGAATATTGGGTTTGGATGGACTGACGATAATTTCGTAAAAGTAATGGGTTTCGAACCCTATGCTGCTACAAACAAGATTATAGCTCCCTGGTTTAAGCTTTTCCAGACGATAGTTTCCATTTATATCAGCTGTTGTACCTAGTGTACTGTTGGCAATAGCGATATTGGCAAAAGGGATTGCTTCGTTGTTAATTTGATTGTATACACGTCCCTTAATCACGTTTGATTGAGCCCAAGAGGAGGTGATAGGAAATAGAATTATCAATAAAAAAAATAAAAACCTCATATCAATTTACTTGGAGATAAGTGTTTAAAGTAATATATCTCTCTAATTTAATGTTTTATGTTGATATGATAAAAAAAATCCCAACTATGTAAATAGTTGGGATTGCCTGTAAATCAATTATTCTTACTTGATAACAGCTTCTTCAATGATTAAATCGTATGAGTAACCTGCACCAAATTCTTTCTTTAAATAAACAGTGCCTTCAATCGTGATCACATCCTTCATGTTGGCTTTATTCTGTGTAGTTAGAGTCAAATCATAGTTGTCAGCATCAGAAGTTCCATCTTGAATATGTATCCAATTTTTCCCCATAATGCCATTGTTGACTTTCACAACCTGACCACTAATTTTTATTTTTTTGCCTTCATACTTATCTTTGTTTTTGAAAAGCTCAGCAATACTGATACCACCTTCAGCTACCTTAACCTTTATGCCAGCTATTTTTTCATCTACTTTAGGAGGCATTTTTTTAGCACCCATCATTTTCGCTGCATCTGCAGTAGGAGGTGTGCTAGTATTTCCTTGAACGAATAAAACTGTTTCAAATACACGATCGAGTTCTTTGCTCTTAAAATCCTTCATTGGTAGTGCCTGCTGGTAATACACATCATCCCCAACTTTAGCATCCAATCTACGAACAGCTACCCAGAATTCTTTACTGTTTTCTGTTACAAAGAGATAGGTGTATTTACTTGTTTGTAAAACTTCTTTAACTATAACATGATGAGGATTTAGAGCTTTTTGAGTAGGAGCTTGGCTCATGCTTTCACTTGTTTTTTCTCCAGTACTGAACGATTGAACCTTCTTGGCATTTTCTTGGCAAGAACTCAGTAAGATACCACTTACTAGCAGGGCAAACATTAATTTCATAGGGTCTATTTTTTTAATTTGAGCTTTAAGATACATAAAGGTATTAATATATCAATGTGATATTTGTAATCTAATGAAAATAGGAGATAAGTTTCTTTAATTATATGCAACTTATTGTTTGTCATATATTATAGCCACAAGTATTGTGCTTATCCCCTTAAGCTGAGTTAGGCTATCCTTAAGCCTATTTTTGAGTTTTATAAGCTTATGCTCGTACCCTCAAGTTCCCCGACCGTACCCTCAAGTGTCGTGGCCGTACCCTCAAGTTGAGCGACCGTACCCTCAAGTGTCGCGGTCGTACCCACAAGTGTTCCGCCCGTACCCACAAGCTGAGCGGTCGTACCCACAAGTGTTCCGCCCGTATTCTATTGTTGAGTGGTCGACCCCTTAAGTTGAGCGGGAACGACTGATTGTAAAGTTCCGTAATTCTATTACAAAGCTTGATCTGTGTGCTTTAAAGGAATATGAAGAAAGCCAAAAAGATCTTTGTTTTGGCTGTGGGTTTTATGTGTTGTCTTTAAGATATCTCTGCAAAAGGACTGGTGATGAGGTTTGAAACAAAAAAAACTGCACTTCTAATTCTGGATTGAATTAAAAGTGCAGCTTTCTTTAAATGTGATACCTAATGTTTAGTCGTTTGGATGTTCCGACTTGAACTTTGTCCAATAGGTATTCATCGTTTCTTTCATATCTTTTCTTAGTAAAAGGATGCCAATAAGGTTAGGTAAAGCCATAAGAGCAATCGTTATTCCTGATAGCGTCCAAATAATTGTTGTATCTGCAAAAGAGGCTATAAAGAAACCTATACAGTATATGATTCTATATGGAAGTACGCCTTTGGCTCCAAACAAGTAAGTTACTGATCGTCCTCCGTAATAGGCCCACGCAATTGCGGTCGAAAAGGCAAAAAGTAGTAAGCCAATGGATACGATCCAACGTCCCCATTCGCCAAAGTAACTTCTTGTAAATGCTTCGGCAGTTAAAGGAGCTGAATGCATTAAGGACTTTCCTTTAAAGTAAGTTCCATTCTTGCCATTGTACACCCCATTCTTTACACTAACAGTTCCCGTTAATAGAGAATCTTGTTCATTGTAAACTAAAATACTCTCAGCAATAGAGCGTGCATGTATAATAGAAAGCTCATTTTGAACTTTTCCGTTTTCAACTAATAAATCTCCTGTGAAAAGTGGAAGGTCATTATTATTACTCAAGTATTTGAAAAGTTTGGCCTGATCAGCTTCATTCGTGTCATCATAAACATCAGCCATGATAGTCATATCTGTAGACTGAAACTGATTAGGCAGTTTCTCTTTCCAAACACCCGACGAGAGAATAACTAAACCAGTAAGTGTACAAATAATAATGGTATCGATAAAAGGTTCAAGAATTGCAACCATCCCTTCGGAAACAGGTTCTTCGGTACGGGCTGCTGCGTGAGCAATAGGAGCCGATCCTTGACCAGCTTCGTTACTAAATAGGCCTCGGTTTACACCACGATTAAAAGCGTAGGCGAATCCTGCGCCTAAGAAACCACCAGTAGCTGCAGTCCCAGTAAATACACTAGAGAATATTGATGCAAAAGCTGGCATAATATTTTGGTAATTATAGAAGATAACAGCAATAGCACCCACGAAATAGATGATTGCCATAGTTGGAACCAATTTTTCAGTCACCTTCGCGATACGCTTAATACCGCCTAAAATAACAATGGCAAGTAAGATAGCAAGAACACCACCACTCAACATTTTTTCAATTCCAAAGGTTGAATGCAACGAACTAGCAATAGAATTGATTTGTGGTAGACTACCTGTCCCGAATGAAGAAACAATGGTCATGGCAGCAAAAAAGGCAGCTAGCCATGGCATCTTTAGCTTGTTCTTCATATAGTACATCGGACCACCAGAAATGAAGCCTCTCTCATCAGTTTCACGATATTTGTGAGATAAACTAACCTCCACAAACTTGGTTGTCATACCAAGAACAGCAGTCATCAGCATCCAAAATAGAGCAGCAGGTCCACCAAGATAAATAGCAAAGGCTACACCGGCAATATTTCCTGTTCCAACAGTTCCCGAAAGGGCAGTAGTTAAAGCTTGAAAATGGGATGTGTCTCCTTTTTCGTCGGCTTTGTCGTATTTGCCTCGAACCACCTTAAGGGCGTGTCCGAAAAATCGTATTTGGGGGAATTTAAGATATAGGGTAAAGAAGAGTCCGGTTCCAAGTAGTAAAAGAGTAAACCATTGACTTCCTCCAAGATATTGTTCTATTCCGGCTAAAAAGTTATTGATACTGTGCATAAAAATATTAAGGTTTGGGGTTAGTTAGGATCTCCAGAATCCGTAAAATCATCCTAAGATAGAAATATTTTTGGTTGAGAGCTTTTCGAATGCAATTGAAAACTCATAATCTCTTGTATAGACATGTGCTTTCTTATGATAGAAATCAGAATGTATCTGATTCAAGTGTTATTATTATTAATTATTCATAATAGATTAATTTGATATATGTATAAGCAAACATAAATAGAATTTTTAGTTAAGTTTGCGATTAGGTTTTTAGAAGAGTTTGCCGAAAATCTTAAGAGTAGGTATTAATGATATGAAAAGTATAGAATGAAATTAAAGTTAGTTGCTGTTTTATTTCTCCTAATGGTCAGCTTTGGAGGTTTTGCACAAGTGTATCAAGTGTCTCTAGAGGAGAAGAGTAAAGCTATCGAATTGACGAATCAAGCCATTGAAATGGTGAAGGCTGAGATGATTGAAGATGCGTTTAATTTGTTGGTTGAAGCCATCGCCATTGATTCTACAAATCGTAATTCATACTTGCAGTTATACAGAGTTGGAATGAATGATTCTACTCGTGTTGATAAGGTTATTGCCATTTTGCAAAAATCGAAGAAACTGTTTCAGCAGGATGATGAAATTTGTTATTACTTGGGAGAAATGTACAATCATAAAGGTGAAGTAAAAAGGGCTATGTATGAATATAGTATGGCCATTGCTTATAGTAAACTTAATGGGGAGGATTTTCATCTAGTGCATCGTTACTATTTTAATAGAGCTAATATATGCTTGGGAAAAAACATGATTAGTACTGCTGTTTTAGATTACACTTATGCACTTAACTTGAAGCCAACCTATGGTGCTGCTTACGCTAACAGAGGAATTTGTCTGTTCAAAATGGGAGAAAAAGATGCAGCTTGTAAGGATTGGAAACAGGCAGTTAAGTTAGGAATAAGCCAGTCAGAAGAATACGTAAAAAGAAATTGCAAAACGGAAACTACTAAATAATAGGAACAGCACATGCGTGTTGTTCCTTTCTCTTTTGCCTCTTCGATCTCTTTTGTTAATTTTGCAGAAGAAATAACTAAGATTGTACAGACGCGCGTGATATATCCAGATAATTTTGAAACGAAAATACGGTTCGATAAGGTTAGAGAACTTCTAAAGAAACAATGCTTAAGTCCATTGGGGAAAGACTTAGTCGATGGACTAAAATTTTCAGAATCCTTTAAGCGTGTTACTCGCCGAGTTAACGAAACTAATGAATTTAAGACTATTTGTCTTGTGGAGGACAATTTTCCTTTGGGCCATTTCATTGATGTGCGCCAGAGTTTAGAGAAAATTAGAATTGATGGAGCTTATCTAGAACTTGAGGAGCTGTTTAATTTGAAGCGTTCTTTGGAGTCTATATCTGCTATTCTACGCTTTTTCAAGAATAAAGAGGAGGGTAGTTACCCTTACCTAATGAGATTGACAGGGAATGTGAAAATGTACCCTTATATCTTCGATAGATTAAATGCTATATTGACCAAGCATGGTCGAATGAAAGACAATGCTTCGCCTGAATTGATGCAGATTCGTAGTAGTTTGGCTCAAAAACAAGCTTCTATTTCAAGACGTATGCAATCCCTTTTGCGTGCTGCACAAAAAGATGGATGGGTTGATCAGGATGTATCGCTATCGGTTAGAGATGGCCGTGCTGTAATCCCTGTTACTGCAGCCTATAAGCGAAAGGTAAAAGGTATTGTGCATGATGAGTCGGCTACAGGAAAAACATCCTATATAGAGCCCGCTGAGATTGTAGAAACCAATAACGAAATTCGTGAATTGGAATATGCGGAGCGTCGCGAAATAATTAGGGTGCTTCGTGAATTTACTGAGCAAGTTCGCCCTTACATCGACGATCTATTCGTGGCCTATGAGTTTTTGGCTCAAATAGATTTCATTCGTGCCAAAGCGAAATTTGCTATTCAAGTTAAGGGCCTATTGCCACTCATTGGTAAAGAACCTAAAGTGCTATGGGAAAAAGCCGTTCACCCATTGCTATATCTTACATTGCAAGGGGAGGGCAGAGATGCTGTTCCTTTGAATATAGAGATAAACGATAAGCAGCGAATTGTTCTTATTTCGGGACCCAATGCAGGTGGTAAATCGGTGTGCTTGCAAACTATGGGTTTACTGCAATATATGTTCCAATGTGGTTTATTGGTTCCAATGGATGCAACATCGAAGATGGGTATTTTCGATAATATTTTCATCGATATTGGTGATGAACAATCTATGGAGAATGATTTGAGTACTTATAGTTCTCACTTGCTTAACATGAAGCATTTCTTGAAACATTCGAATGCTGAAACCCTGATGATGATAGATGAGTTTGGTACAGGTACCGAACCAGCAGTAGGTGGTGCCATTGCCGAATCTATTCTCGATAAACTGAATAGAAAACAAGTGCGAGGTGTTATTACCACTCACTATACTGGACTAAAACACTACGCTTCAGAAGCTGATGGGATTGAGAATGGTGCTATGCTTTACGATTCTCATAAATTAGAACCCTTATTTCAATTACAAGTTGGGAAACCCGGTTCGTCATTTGCTTTTGAAATTGCTCGTAAAATAGGTTTACCCGAAGAAATTCTGAAATCAGCTACTGATATTATTGGTGGAGATCATATCAACTTTGACAAACACTTACGTGATATCGTTCGTGATAAGCGATATTGGGAAAGCAAGCGCGACAAAATTCGTGTTAACGAAAAGAAGTTATCGCAGTTAGTTGATCGTTATGAGGTTGACTTGAAAGAAACCTCAGGTCTTAGAAAAGAGATAATCGCTAAGGCTCAAGAAGAGGCGAAACAGATTTTAAATAAGGCTAACCAATCCATAGAAAAGACTATTCGGGATATTAAGGAGAGTAAAGCCGATAAAGAAAAGACTCGCGAAGTAAGAAAAGCTTTTGAAGAACAAAAAGAGGTTCTGACTCAATCTGATTTACAGGACGATGAGCGTATTAATAGAAAAATTCAGAAGCTAAAGGATAGAGAGAAAAAGGGTAAGAAATTTAAAGGAGAGAAAACAGCTCAGCCCAAAAGTTCAGAAAAAGAAGTCCCTCAGAAGAAAAAACAATTTGATCCTGAGATTATTGAAAAGGGTGATAGCGTTAAATTAGATTCTCAACGCACTATTGGTGAGGTGATCGAAGTAAATGATAAGACCGCTGTGGTTGCATTTGGTGCCATGTTAACCTCTGTAAAGTTGAACAGATTAACTAAGGTGAGTAAGACACAAGCTAAAAAGGAGAGTACAACTTACAATCAGACTTCGGCATTAGTTCAAGAGAGAATTTCTAAACGTAAGCTAACTTTCCGTCGCGATATTGATGTGAGAGGTATGCGTGCTGAAGAGGCTCTTCAAATTGTAATGGATCATGTTGATGAGGCTATCATGTTAGATATCTCAGAGTTCAGAATATTACATGGTACTGGGCACGGAATATTACGAACGCTAATTAGAGATTACTTGAAAACAATTCAGCTTGTACGCTCTTGCACTGATGAGAAAATTCAGATGGGAGGATCAGGCATCACAGTTGTACATATGGAATAGATCTTTGAATCTATATAAAATAAAGAAAGGCTTGCTGATATTAAATCAACAAGCCTTTTTTATATTTCTATGTTGATCTGTCTATTATATAAACATGGATACTAATACATATAAGTAGTGAGCGAAACAACCTGCTACAATACCACCAATTGTGTGAGAAAGTAGCGCCTTAGAAGTTAATTCACGGTAATTCAAAGTATCAAGCATAGCTGTGTGAGTACTTAAGTAACCACTCCAACACATACCCATTGCAGTAAATACAGCAATTACATTTCCGTCGATAATTCCCTTAGCAATAAACGCTTTTACAAGAGATAAAGCAGCACCTACAGCACCTAGAGAGGTTACTGGGAATGCAATTAATTCAGGGTTTTTGAAACCAAATAAACCTTCGAATAACCACCAAATATGACCAGCTAAATCTGGAAGTAAAGTAACCCCTTCGTAAGCCAAACCTTGATATCCAATCGCAGGATCTTTAGGACCGAATGTAAGCATCATCACCATAGTTGAGATAATCAATACACCTGGAATAATAGCTAATCCTAAATCAACACCTGACTTACCACCGTCTAGGATAGAATTTAGGAAACGAATGAAAACACTACCTTCTGATTTGAAAGAGATATTCTCAGTTGAACCTTCGAAATCTTGATCTTTACGTGGTTTTATCACATCTCTGATTAATCGTTGCATCAATCGAGTTGAAACAACAGCACCAACTAATGCTCCAATTAAACCAATAAGAGCTGGGATAAATAAGTTCTCGTCGTTACCAGGAATCTTAAGTGTAGACATGAAAGTCATCACGATCAGTCCCATTCCAAATGCAGTTCCAAAGTTGGTTAAAGAAACCAATTGATAATTTTTGAAATACTTACTGAAGTTTTTGTCGTTAGCTAAGCTGATAATCGCTGGATTATCCGAAAGGAAAGTTAGTACACCAGCTAATGCTCCTACACCTGGAAGGTTGAAAAGAGGTTTCATCAGTGGAGCTAGAATTTTTTCTAACAGACGTACAACGCCAAACTCGATGAGTAATTTACCTAGAGCTCCAGATAAAACAGTAATACCCATAATGTAGAATACTGTATTCATAAGAAGATCCCAGGCTGTGTTCATAATGGTGTTTAGCATGTTAGCTACTCCCATAGAGTGGCCTACATAACCAAAAATACCAAAGAACGTGATAAGAAACATGACTGCTTCATATCTTCTTTGTTTAAGGAAATTAGTCTCTTTAATCGACTTAATTGCGTTCATTCTATACTGTTGATTTTAGTTGGTTGAAATTCGGGGCAAAAGTAATTTTTTACTACACTTCTAGTTATGATATTTGTCATGAATTAGTGAATAATATGTTTTTTAAAAGTATGTGTTAAGAATTGTATTCTATTAGAATAGATTATAACATTTCATAAGCCTATTAAAACCCCAATAACAACTCTTAATTGAGAACTGAAATTATTATTTGATTAAGATTTTAGCTTTGTTGATAACTAAACCTACAATCACTAGCATACTTTTACACATGACATTACTTTTGTTGTCTCAAATCTGATGATTGTATTAATTCGAGGTATCCATTAAAAACTCCTTGTCGATAAATGAAATTGGCTAATCGCATATTAAAAAAATATTTTGGATACGATAAATTTCGTCCTTTACAGGATGAGGTTATTCAATCAATTCTTGATGGAGAGGATGCTTTAGTGATCATGCCAACCGGTGGAGGTAAATCACTGTGTTTCCAAATTCCAGCTTTGATGATGGAAGGAGTCGCTATTGTTGTGTCTCCTTTGATTGCCTTAATGAAAGATCAGGTTGAAGGCTTGCAAGCCAATGGTGTAAACGCCGCCTTTTTAAATAGCTCTCAGTCGGCTAAGGTACAGAATGAGATTATTGAAGATGTACACGAAGGAAAAATAAAACTACTCTATGTTTCTCCTGAGAAATTGGTTAGCCAAGAGTTTTACTATTTGCTTTTACAACTTAAGGTGAATCTTTTTGCAGTAGATGAGGCACATTGTATTTCGGTATGGGGACATGATTTTCGTCCTGAATATTCGAAAATGGCATATCTGAAAAAGCAATTCCCATTAGTGCCTATTGTGGCATTAACAGCTACAGCCGATAGTCTAACTCAAAAAGATATCGTTAGGCAGTTAGGTTTAGATGAGCCAAAACTTTTCCTTTCTTCATTCGATCGTCCGAACTTGAGTTTGAAGGTTGCCCCTGGTAAAGATAAGTTCAAAAGTATTTTAGGATTTTTACGTCAACGCCCACATCAATCAGGTATTATCTATTGTTTAAGCCGAAAGGCTTGTGAAGGTTTGTCAGAGAAGCTGAAAAATTCGGGTGTTAACGCAAGTTATTACCATGCAGGCTTATCTCCACAAGAAAGAGCGAAGCGCCAGGATGCTTTTATCAATGACGACACGCCGATTATTTGTGCAACTATTGCCTTTGGTATGGGAATCGACAAGTCAAATGTTCGCTGGGTTATCCATTATAATTTACCACGGAATATAGAGTCCTATTATCAAGAAATTGGTCGTGCTGGTCGCGATGGTCTAAAGGCTGACACACTATTATTTTATAGTTTTGCAGATGTCATTGTGCATCGTAAGTTTATAGAGGAGTCAGCTTTGAAAGAAGTCTCGAATGCAAAGTTAGAGCGTATTCAACAGTTTTGTGATGCACAAATTTGTCGTCGTAAAATTCTACTTAGTTATTTTGGCGAGCATCTTGAAGAGGATTGTGGAAATTGTGATGTATGTAAAGATCCACCTAAGCAATTTGATGGAACCTTAATGGCTCAAAAAGCATTATCTGCAGTTGTTCGACTTAAAGAGCAAGTGTCTGCAGGCACTGTTATAGATGTTTTACGTGGTTCATCTCGACAAGAGATTATATCGAAAGGCTATGATAAGGTTAAAACCTACGGTGCTGGTAAAGATGTACCACATCAGGATTGGCAACAATATATGCTTCAGCTTTTAAACCTAGGTTATATTTCAGTGGCCTACGACGAAGGTAATGCACTCAAGCTAACAGAGCAAAGTAAAGAGGTTCTCTTTAGTGGTCGAAAGGTGAATTTGGTTCATTTGGCATCAATGAAATCAGATCCAGAAAAAGCGCTTGTTAAAGCTAAACCTTCAAAGCAAATATATAGAGAAGACTTATTTGAAGCTCTTCGTAAGTTAAGATTGAAAATTTCTAGATCATCAAGAATTGCACCTTATTTGGTATTTTCTGACGCTACCTTAAATGAGATGGTTGAAGAAAAACCAACCAGCGAGTTCGAGATGAAAATGATTTCAGGAGTAGGAGAACGTAAATACCAATTGTATGGTGAGTTTTTCATAAATGAGATATTAGAGTTTGAACAAGGCAAGAATCAGGAAGCCAAAAAAAGTAGCCAGTCATTTTATGAAACCTACGGGTTCTATAAGCAAGGCTATTCGGTAGACGAGATTGCACAAATTAGAAAGATTAACCCTGTAACTATCTATTCGCACCTTGCATCTTTGTTCGAAAAAGGAGCTGATATTGATATTCTATCTTTTCTACATGCTAACGAATTAGAAAGTATTCAAAATGCAGTTAGTGAGCTTGGGCATATAAATACTAAGGAATTGTATGTTTACATGAATGAAGAATTTCCTTATTATAAGATTAGACTTGCGACTTCGTATATAAAAATGTCTGCTGCGGTTTAAAGCAAATTCCGAAGCCCTATTATTTTAAAATAGATACTATTTTATAAATCATAAAATATTTCTGAAAAAGACCTTCCATCAAAACTCTTTTTTTTATATTTCGAGACTAAAAAATATGACTATGATAAAAGCCATTATCGTTGACGATGAGATGAAGAGTCAATCCTCCTTGTTTAAATTGCTGGAGAGGTTTTGCCCGGATGTTGAAGTTATTGGCTTCGCATGTAATGTTCAGACAGCCATTAAACTTATCAATCAGGAAAAGCCTGAGCTTGTCTTTCTTGACATATCAATGCCCGATGGTGATGGTTTTGAAGTTTTAGAACAAGTTAATTCTCGTAATTTCGAAGTGATTTTTACAACTGCCTACAATGAATATGCTTTAAAAGCGATTCAGTTTTCAGCCTTACATTATTTGCTTAAACCTATAAATTATACTGAGCTTAAAGAAGCGGTCGAGCGATTCCAAAATTCTAAAAAGGATGTTAGTCTTGATGAGAAGTTTAAGGTTCTATATGATAGTTTAAAAAATGAGCACAAAAAGATCATCCTGCCTACTTCTAACGGACTTAGAATGGTAGAGTTGAGTGATATCATTCGATGTGAAGCGAATGGATCTTACACTGATTTTTTTCTTGGTGAGAAAGATGATTTAATGGTTTCAAAACCGCTATCCAATTTTATGGATATACTTCCTGAGCATTTATTCTGCAGAGTGCATAGTAAGCATTTGGTTAATCTAAACTTCGTAGATCAATATATTAAGGGGCGAGGTGGTCGTATTATATTGAAAGATGGTAAAGAAATTGAAGTCTCTGAAGGAAAGAAAAAGGAGTTTATCGAAAGGTTAAAACAATTAGCACATTCTTTACCAGATAAAAAATAGTTGATGTTGATTCTTATTGATTAAGTGGTGTGATCTGCATTGCTTTTTTTATTATTCTTATTTGAGATTTAGGAATCTTTAATTGCGTTTAAGAGCAATTTTATTCTGATTGGCAGTCAGTTTGAAAATATACCAAAACGCATTCAGAAGCCCATATGACGTAGTTATAAAATCAAAGAGCTGAACCACTAATTTTTGGTTGTTTAAAGCATAGAGGAAATATACTTTTATATTCCGAAAACTAATAAAAGTTGTGCTATGCTTGAACATCTTAAAAAAGAAATTCTCAATAAGTTTGGACAAGAATTATCATATAGTAAAGACTGTGAAAATCTAGCAGAGACTGTATGTGAATCTACTGGAGGTCGAATTAGTGCAACTACCATACGTCGACTTTATGGTCTTTTAAAATCACCTTCTGCTCCATCAAAGTTCACCTTAAATTTATTAGCCCAATATATTGGGTATAAATCATGGAGTTATTTTGAATCTAATTATATCATTGAAGAAAAAGGTGCAATAGCTACACCCACCAACTGGCAGGCTTTTCAAGAAAAAGCTTATGAGCTGAGCAATGATGCTTACAACTTGATAAAAGGTCAATCGGGTATTCCTTTTAAATCTGTCGTAAGTAGAAAAATTGGAGAAGAGAGGATAAGCAAATTTCTTGAATCTGATAAAATGGCACTTAGTTTTGTTGCACCAGGAGGATCTGGGAAGTCAACAATGCTTGCAAAATGGTATGAGAGGATGAGACAAGATGTATCAAGTAAGGATGTTATCTTATTTTTTGATGCAAGTTTCATGATTAATTGTCTGAGTAGTGACTTTATGCTAGAACGATGGCTTGAAGAACAACTGAATTCAGGTTCAAAATCCTATTTGAAACATTTTCTTGAGAGACCTAAAGTATGTGAAGGAAAGATTATATTAATATTAGATGCCTTAGATGAGGTTAGTTACGACAATACCAAGCTGGAACGTTTATTTTTGCAACTGAATCAGTTCATTGCTAATCAAATGGAATCGAATAATATCAAGTTGATTCTTACATCGAGAACTTCGACTTGGGAAAAATTTGCGATACCTTTTATTCAAAGAGAAAACAGCCTTTTGGATGCTTGGTATGGTATAGATATAGATCTTGACCAAGTTGATAAACGAAACTTTCCTCCCTTAAATGATAAAGAAATTCAGTATGTTTTTGACGAGACTGTTAATCAGCAATTTTTCTTTGAACTTAGAATAGAGAATTTAGATTATTATCAACGAAATACTATTTCAAATCCTTTTTTCTTGGAATTGTTTCTCAAGACCTACTCTCCAAATAAAACGGATGACTTAAATGATGGTTTCAAGTTGATTAATGAATTTTTAAAGAATAAGATATACTATTCTCGTTACTCTGAGGAAAAAATAGATATTCTAAAAGGACTCCTTAAAATTCAGAAATATGGTAGGGATTCTCATTCTGTCAAGAAAGTGGAATTGAAATCTATGTTTCCAATACATCTTAAAACAGCTGGGAATTATTATTCTGCCTACGAGGAGATGTTGAGTTACGGTTTGATAACAGAATATGTTTCTGTTAATGAGTTTAATGGTTATTGTAAATTTGTAAAAATATACAACGAGCATGTTTTTGAAGTATTGTTAGTTAAGGAACTGATCGAAGCTAATAAAGGTCTCGATTTTGCTTTGTTTAAGAAGATTGAATCTGATTATCAGGAATATGAGCTAAAGGATAGATTAATTGCTCAGTTATTTAATATTGCCGTTAGTTCAGAGAATTTTGAGGCAGTCTCTAAGTTTTTCGAGCTTAATGAAGATACTTTAGCAAGTAGCGCGGTGACTGACATGCTTACCAATGTTATCTCTAATATGGATGATAAAAAGATGGATTTGATTAAAGCATATGCATCAGGTACTAGATCTGTTGAATTCATGTTTGCATTGTCTGGTAATTTGAATCGCCTTTGTGGTGATTTCGCAAAGGTTGTTGAGATTATATCAGAAACAAATCAAGATCAATCAATAAAAATAAAATCACTAAGCATGCTGTTAATGACGTCTTTGATGTCATTGGAGAAAGATCTTTCTGATAGGTATTATAAATTATTAATTGAAACTGAGCCAGATTCAAGTTGTTCTGCATATTCAATTGCTATGCGCTTTACAAGTATTCTATTCTACAATCATATTTCAGGGAAGAGTAATGATGTAGAATTATTCCGAATGTTTTATTATCGCCAAATGGCTTATTGCCAAGTGGGTGGTAAACATGAGAGTTGGAGTGGGGAGTTTGAAGTCCTTGTATGTAATGCTTTATTCTACATGCAAGCCTACGATAAGGTTATTCAGTTAATTGAAGATGCCGAGTTGTTTTATGATCAGTTGAATGTGAAAACACACTTCTCAAACCATAAGTTATTAAGAGCATATAAATTAATAGCACAAAATAAGTTAGGAATGAAATTGTCTGAGAGTCATATTCAGGAATTAGAATTCTGTAATGATAGTTTAATGCGATCAAAAGCATATCCATTACAAGTTTTCTTTAAGAGTTTCTTAGCTGGAATTTATTTTGAATCTGGAAACAGAGAATTACAGGAAAAACATACGAATAGAGCTTTTGAAATTAGTGAGTTTGCCCGTTATGATTTCTGTAAAGTTGGACTATTAACAAAAATGGCGAAGTATTATAGTGCTTGGGGCGAACAAACTAAAGAAGATTTATGTTTGAAAGAACGTGAAGAGATATTAAAACTGAGGGATATTGAAGGTTTAGTTAATATTCTGAGTATTTAAGAAAATATTTAAGTAATTATTTAGTTGTAAGTAATGATTATCCTGAAAATCTAAGTGGTTTTCAGGATATTCTGTTTCAGAATGTTATTGTTTAAATTATTAATTTCTGTTGTCTATTAAAATAGAATAGAGGTGGTCATTATTTATGATCTTCAAAATTAAAGCCTAGATCAATTTTGGAACTAGCTAAATACTGGCTATATTTCTTTATTTTTGTTTCTAAACTGATCTTAAATATACAATGGAGTTTTAATTTCAGAGGAATAATACAATCAAATTTGAATAAATTAATGAGAACTATCATCTTAAAATATACATCCCAAGTTTTATTCATAATTGTGTTGACTTTTTTTTCGAGTAATAGTTTTGCTCAGGGAAAGTGTATTGTAAAAGGAAATGTTACAATTAATGGCGAAGATCTTAATAGTGCAAAAATTACGCTTTACAAAGACTCCGAACAGGTGAGTGTAAGGAATGTTCCTAAGAATGGTAAGTTCTCCTATACTTTAGATTTTGGGTATGATTTTATATTTGAATTCTCAAAAAAAAATTTTGTAACCAAAAAAGTTAGTGTTTCAACATATGTACCTCAAAATGTATTAGAAAGAGACAACCGTTTTCCTCCATGTAAGTTTTCTATTGAACTATTCAGATTCTTTCCTGGTATCGACTTATCAATATTTGATTTTCCTATTGGCATGATCATGTATAATAATGAGACAGACTTGATTGAGACAGATTTATCGTTTCTAACCGATATTGAGGCTGAACTTAAACGTATTGAGAAAGAAACAAGATTAAAACAAGAGGCGTATTGGGCTGAGAAGGCTCGAATAGAAGCTGAATTTAATTCAGCGATTAAAAAAGCCGATGTTGAATTTCAAAAAAAGAATTATACAGATTCAAAATCCTATTATAATGAAGCTTTATCTCTTCGACCTAATGAGGTTTACCCTAAAGATCAAATTTCTAAGATTGAAAATTTACTAATAGGTCAGAAAGGTCAATTTGAAGCTCAACGTCTTATTAATGAAAAGTATAATGCTTTAATTGTGTTAGCCGACATGGATTTTGTAAGTACTAATTACGAACAAGCAAAGGCTAATTATAATGCAGCTATCGAAGTTAAGCAAGCAGAACAATATCCAAAGGATCAATTAGCAAAAATAAAAAAGATTGAGCTTGATTCACAATTAGCTTCAGAAAATGAATCAAATAAATTAGCTACTGAAAAAGCCTTGAAAGATAAATATGATGCCTTTATTTCATTAGCAGATGAGGCATTCAAACTAAAGAAGTATGAAGCCGCGAAGTTGCAGTATACTTCCGCGCTTAGACTCAAAGCAGAAGAAGTTTATCCACAAGAACAGATTCGAATTATAAATGATAAGCTGGACTATCAGAAACAGCTGACTGCTGCTAATGCAAAATTTGTTGCCGAGCAAAAAGCTTTAAAAGCTGAGTACAATAGAATAATTAAGCTAGCCGATAGTCAGTTTAAAAGGAAGGATTACACAACTGCTTTGACTTCCTATGGGAAAGCTCTTGAATTAGGAGTTGATGAATCTTATCCTCAAGCTCAGATACAAGCAATAAATGATGCTATTGCGAGGGAGAAGGAGTTGGCTTCTAATAAGCTAAAACAAAAAGAGATTGATGAGAAATATAAGTTGCTTATAACTTCTGGGAATAAGCAGTTTAAGAATAAAGAATATATTCAAGCGAAGCTAAACTATACAGACGCATTGGGATTAAAGCCTGATGAGAGTTATCCAAAAGCTCAGCTAATAAAAATTGATGGTTTATTATCTAAACAGGCAAAGTTAACTTCTGATAAGAAAGCTCGAGAAAATAAGTACGCAGAACTAGTTACTTTGGCTGATTCGGAAATGAATATCGAAGAGTTTGTGAAAGCCTTGAGTAACTATAAATTAGCACTTCAAATTAAACCTAAAGATGCCTACTTAAAGGAGCAAATAGAGAAAGCGGAGCAAGGGATTCTAGATAAAAGAAAAGAACAAGAAGAGAAGGCAAAACGTGAATTAGCACAGCAACAACTTGATAAGAAGTACGCCGCTTTAATAGTAAAAGGGGATAACAGCTTGGCTGCTAAGAAGTTTTACGATTCTCGCGAATATTACAAAGCTGCTTTGGAAGTCAAACCAAATGAAATATATCCGAAGGAACAATTCAACAAACTTGAAGAATTAATGGCAGAAGAGCTTCATCAGGCTTCAGCGATTAAAGAGTTTAATGCGAAGTATAAGGCTCTAATAAAAAATGGTGAATCTCAGTTTGATTCAGAAGAATATGAACTTTCGTATAAAAGTTTTAAGCGTGCCTCTGAAATGAAACCAGATGCTAAATATCCTAAGGAGCAACTTCTGAAGCTAAAAGGATTTATAACTGAAGCTAATAGATTAAAGGCTGAAAAGAAATTGCTTGATGAGATGTACAATTCTTTTATAATTCTTGCTGATAGTGAGTTTTATGATGAAAAATTTGATGCAGCCATAACGAATTATCAATCAGCTTTAGATTTAAAGTCTGATGAAAGCTACCCTAAGGAGCAAATAAAACTTGCTAAATCCGGGTTAGAAGAGCTGGATCGTTTGGCTAAAGTGAAATTGAAAGATGAACAAGTAAATCGATTAAACGAAGAAAAATATCAAAATGCGATAGCTACGGCTGACGAGGCTTTAAATAATAAGAATTATAAAAGTGGAAGTTCAGGTTATAGGGAAGCTTTAGAGTACAAACCTGGCGATCTTTATGCAACAGCTCAACTTTCAAGAATTAAGAATCTAATTGCTGAAAATGAGAACGAAGCTAAGGCTGCTGAACTTTTATCTAAAAAGAAGGTTATTCTTAATAAGCAATTTCGTGCATTTATAGCTGATGGAGATAAGTTGTTTAAGAATAAGAAATATTCAAATTCAATTACGAAATATGAATCTGCACTTCAAATAATAAGAAGTGATGAATACGCTTTAAAACAGATTGATGTAGCTAAGGAAGAAATAGCTAAATTGAAACAAGATGAAGAGAAACAATTGGCTCTTAAAAAGGAATATGAGGATTATATTAGTTCTGCAGATAAATTATTTGCCGAAAAGGGTTTGATATCTGCTAAAGAAAAATACCAGTTAGCTATCGATTTAAATTATAAGAATTCATATCCAAAGAGCCAGATTAAACTTATTGACGGTGCTTATTCTAATCAAGAGAAATTGAACAGAAGGAATAGTAAGATTGAAAAAGAGTTTGAAGAAGCTCTTGCTTCGGCAGATTCTCATTTTAAAAAGAAATCATACACTATAGCAAGATTCCATTATAAGGAAGCTGAGGAATTAAAGCCTCAAGATGCTTATGTCAAATCTCAGCTTAAAGAGATTAAAATGATTATGAAGGCTAGAAAAGCATCTAAAGAAGATGAGCTGCTTGCTCAAAACTTTAATGCTTTTGGTGATAACATATTGAAAAGAAAAGAGATAGAATACCAGGTTTTTATTGGTAAAGGTGATGTAGCTATAAAAGATAGATATTTAGGTAAAGCGAAAGCCTATTATAAAAAAGCCTTAGGTGTTTTCGAGCGCGATTATCCAAGAGAAAAGTTACGTGAAATTGAAGATTTGAGATTCGCTTTTAAATCTGAAAAGGATCGTGAGTCTTATGAGGAATTTATGAGGTCGGCTGAAAAAGAGTTTGGAAGGAGTAATTATTCAGTATCTCGTCACTATCTCAAAAAGGCCTTATCATTGGCTACAGATAAGAGTATTGTTGAAGATAAGCTAAACGAAATTGTAGAGGCTATTAATAAAGATAAACAGAAGGCTCTTGACTTGGAGTATGATGATTTAGCAAAAAAAGGTAATTCTGCGTTTAAATCGGGGAATCTATCTGTGGCAAAATTCTATTTCATAAAAGCTTTAAAAATTAAACCTAAGGATACTCAAATGAAAGAGAACTTGGAAAGCATTATAAACTCATTGAAGTAAAATAAGACTTATGGCATTAAATTATATCTGGGTTTTCTTCTTCGTGTTAGCATTTGTAGTTGGTTTAATTAAGTTGATTTTTTTCGGTGACATGGAAGTGTTTCCTGCGATGGTTAATTCAACTTTTGATATGGCTAAAACAGGCTTTGATATTTCTCTGGGATTAACTGGGGTTTTAACACTTTGGTTGGGTATCATGAAAATTGGTGAACGAGGAGGGATTATCAAAATTTTCTCTCGTTTGATTGGCCCATTTTTCAATCGCTTATTCCCGGAGTTGCCTAAAGATCATCCTGCTCATGGTTCTATCATGATGAATTTAGCTGCAAATATGTTGGGTTTAGATAATGCAGCAACGCCTATGGGCCTAAAGGCTATGACTCAAATGCAAGATGTAAATCCTGTTAAAGATCGAGCATCGAATGCTCAAATCATGTTTTTAGTTCTTAACACTTCAGGATTAACTATTATTCCAATATCTATAATGGTTTATAGGTCTCAACTTGGAGCGGTTAATCCATCAGATATATTTATTCCAATATTGCTTGCTACATATTTCTCTACTATTACAGGTTTAATTGCTGTTGCCATAATGCAAAAGATAAAGCTTTGGGATAAGGTTATTCTACTTTATTTAGGAGGAATGACCGCGTTTATTATTGCAATTATTTTGTACTTCTCTAGTATTGAGAAGGAGCAAATTGCTTTGATTTCGAGAGTTGTCAGTAATGTCTTTCTTTTTTCAGTAATTGTATCTTTTATATTGCTTGCTTTTATTCGTAAAGTCAATGTTTATGAAAGTTTTATCGAAGGTGCAAAAGATGGTTTTAATATTGCTATAAAGATTATTCCTTATCTGATTGCTATATTGGTTGCCATTGGTGTTTTTAGAGCATCAGGTGCCATGGATTTGTTTATTCAATCCATAGAGAAACTTTGTATCATGTTAGGTGTTAATGGTGATTTTATACCTGCTTTACCGACTGCTTTAATGAAGCCTTTAAGTGGATCAGGAGCACGAGGCATGATGGTTGATGCGATGACTCAGTATGGAGCTGATAGTTTTGTTGGGCGTATGACATCAGTTTTGCAAGGTGCTACTGATACGACTTTTTATATCGTGGCAGTTTATTTTGGGGCTGTAGGTATAAAGAATACTCGATATGCTATTACATGCGGACTAATTGCCGACTTAGCTGGAATTATAGCTGCAATTGGTATTGCTTATTTATTCTTTCATTAGTCTTTGGAAAAGAATATCTTTGCCACTCAATTTTTATAAATGTAATAACCATTAAGCTATGATTAACTTTAAATTAGATACAGAGTATATTGAACTAATAAAGCTTATAAAAGCTTTGAGTATTAGCGAAAGTGGTGCACAGGCTAAGATTTTTGTAGAAGATGGTCAAGTTACTCGTAATGGAGAAATTGAATACCGTAAACGAGCTAAAATTCGCCCAGGAGATAAAATTGAAATCTTTGACGAAGTCATTATTGTTGAATAATGATCCCATATCGGGTTAGTAAATATAAAAGTCCAGCATTGCTGGACTTTTCTTGTATAAATAGGTTCTGTATTTTTAATTGTTAAGCGTTAATCAGCTGAAGAAATAATTCATCTTTCCAACCGTCTTTACTTTTAATCCATTGCTTTTTTGTTCCCGTTATTTCGAAACCTTTTGAGCAAAAAAGATCAACACTAGCTTGATTACAAGTTGTGATATTGCAATAGAGCTGATGTAATTGTAAACTCTTAAAGCAATAGCTGATTAATGTTTCTAAAGCTTCATTTGCATAACCTTTTTGGCGATGAATTTTATCATGAAGGAGTACACCAATTCCTGCTCTATTGTGAAAAGGATCGAAGTCGAATAGATCTATCAAACCAATTGCTTCATTGTTTTCTTTCAATTCAATAACCAACCTTAGCTGCTTACTCTCATAAATATCTAGGTGAGAATTTTCTAAGTATTGCTTTAATACAAATAGTGAAAAAGGTTTTTGGCAATGACTAACTTCCCAGATATCTGAATTATTCTCCCACTTATAAAGTAGCTGAAGATCTTCAGGCTCTAGAGCTCGTAGTTGAATTGAATTGTTTTCCAAGATTTGCATAAAGTCTATTAAAAGAATAATGAATATTCAATTAGTATTTTAATTCTTGTTGTACCACTTAATAGTTCGTGTAAAGGCATCGAAGTAACCTTCTTTGAATACAATATCTAAATAAGTTTTCGCTTCGTTCTTATCTTCAAAAGCCTCGTAGGTGTATCTTGATAAACCATCCTTACCCTTATTCATGTTTAGTCTTTCAACTGGTAAGTTGTTGAAATAATTCAGCGATTTTGGGTTATTTAAAGCCATAATCTGAATGGTGTACTTATTCGATTTCTTAGTGTTGAAATTCGAGAATAGAATTTCTTCACCCCAATATGCTTTACGAACAAAGGCATCCCAGTAATTCTTTCTCAACACCTCACCCAGAGCAAGCTGAGCTTCATACTTCGAAGGGAAGATTTTATAGCTATATCTATAAATATTATTAGAATCTCTATAAACATTAACACCTTTCAAATTCTTAAAGTAAGAGACAGGTCTAACATCTTTAAGAGACATTAGCTGTATAGTATAAGCTGTACTCGTTGAGAATTTCATCTCAGGATAGACTAGTTCATCATTAATTACAGTTTGTATAAATGAATCCCAGTATCCTAATCGGATTAATCTGTTTAATTCGTGTTTTGCAGAAGTTAAGGTTCTAAATTTCTTATAAGTATATCTACTCAAACCGTCTTCACCTTGGAAAATTTTAACATTATCAAGTTTGTTAAACATCTCTGGAGCTATTGGAAGCTGAAGAGCCAAGATTTGTATAGTATAGTAATTATCCTTCTTGCTTGCCTCTTTTAGAATCTGATCTTTTTGGATCATTCGAATCTTTATATTCTTTAATCCTTTTTTCTCTAATTCTTTTTTCACCTTCACTACATCTTCGTAATCTACATATTTACCAAGAATGTATGAAAACTTATTTTCCGGATTTTTAACTTCCTCAACTCCAGGTATATCTTTATACTTAGCAAGAATGCTTGAGTCAGAGGTGCTTATTTCAATAGTGAAATAGAGAGGAACCAAAGGCGGAACCGAACTAACTTCTTCCTTAACAACCTTTTTAGGAATCTCAGGAGTTTTAGCTACAGGTTTAATTATTGGTAATTCTGTAGTTTCTAATGTCTTTGGTAAAGTATCTGCTTTTACTTCAGGAACTTCAACTTTTGCTACTTCTTTCTTAATCTTACTAGCATCGTAGTCGATTAAGTCCATGTTTTCTGGGTAATCTTCTTCATCCTCTAAATAAAGTGAAAGAGGTAGAAGTGTAATAACGCTATGGTTTTCCTTGTTCGCATATTCGGCAGGAACATTCATAACCGTGCTCAATGGTCTATATCCTTCAGCTCTAACTTCTAAATTGTATTGTTTCCCTGCATTGATAATAAAAAGAAACTTACCTGTAGCTGTATTAGGACGATACAAACCAATGGTTTTGTTGTTCGTGCTCAAGGTTATTCTAGCGTGTCCCACAGGTTTACCTTTTGTGTTAACCAATTTACCTTTTAGAACGAATAGACCTGTGTTTTCAGCATCAGGAGTTTGAATTCTGAATATATCAGCTCTCCCAAAGGTTCCTTTTCTGTATGAAGCCATATAAGCTCTTTTACCATCAGGAGTTGGGGTGTAATAAATATCTTCTTTTGTTGAGTTTATTGGAAAACCAATATTTACTGGTTTATTCCAGCGGCCATTTTCGAAAGTTGATTTGAATACATCAAATCCTCCCATTGTTTTGTGTCCTTTAGAACTAAAATAAAGGCTTATTCCATCGTGATGAATAAAAGGAGCTTCGTCATCATAAATTGTATTAATATTTGGACCAAGGTTTTGTGCTGGTCCCCATTGACCATTAGGCAGCCTTTTTACGCTATAAATATCCATTTTCCCATACCCACCAGGTCTATCGCTAGAAAAATAGATAGTTCTGCCATCAGTAGCAATTGAAATATGACTCTCCTTACTTGGTGAGTTAATATCAGAATTTAGTTTTTGTGGCCTAGTCCAGTTTTCACCATTTTTTTTACTTACGTAGATATCACCACCATTAGATTCATTATTATTATAGTAACCAGCTTTATATACGTAAATTTCTTGTCCGTCAGCAGAAATTGAGATTGAAGCATCATGATCTTTTGTGTTCAAGATACTGACGCCTTCGGGTTCAGACCAAACGCCATTAACTTGATGTGAAAGATAAATATCTTCAAAGAATTGACCATCCTTATCAACTTTACTACCAGTACCATTTCTACGAGATGTGAAAACCATAGTTGTTTCGTCCGCAGTTACACCAGGACTGTGTTCAGCATATTCTGTATTAATCGAATTACCTAAATTTTCAACTGTGATATTAACTGGGTTTTCTGTTAGTTGAATAGCATTTCTACATATTTCAATCTCTCGTTCAATTTCAGAGGTATACTGCAAATCCTCACGAGCAACCAAGTTTAAAAGGTTGTTGTAGGTTCTTATTGCCTTGCTAAACTGATAGTTAATGTGATAAGATTTACCCAAATTGTAATAATATGCAAGTGGTATATTATTTCTTGATTTTGTATATCGAATTGCTTTTTCAAGGTATTCGGTCGATTTTTCTTTTTCAGATTCTAGATTAAAATAACAGACTCCCAGCATATTGTTGAGATCAGAATTTTTTCTATCAAGAAGTAGTAAATCGAAAAGAATAGGGGCTGCTTCACCGTAATTTTTATTGGCAAAATACATTTCTGCCATCTTAGTTTTCTTACGCTTGCTTGTTTTGTCGCTGTTAGAGAGAGGATTACTGGCGAAACTGTTGTTGATACCAATTGCTATAATTATAAAGAACAAAAAGGTTCTTAAAAGTTGAGTGGATGTTTTTGCGTGAATTCCAAAATTCAACTTCATCATATTTTTTAATATTTCAGACAATTAATTATCATATAAAATGAGAGAATAGTGTTCTTTCTGAATCTCATTTTAATAAATAATAATCGCGGATTTTAAGTAGAATAATCGAATAATTCCTTTCAAAATCATTGTTTCAAAATAGGCTAGTTTGATCAGATAAAAGACTTAGACAAACTGTGATAAGCCTTATTACAACTGAACAATGCAAGATAGAAAAAACTTTGATTTTATTGCATAAAAAAAACGCAGAATTAATATTCTACGTTTTCTTTTGATAAATATATTAGAGTTGAAATTTCCTTTAAAATAATTGACTTGTATCAAAGTTTTCAAGGTTTTCAGCGACTCTCTTTAAAAACATGCCACCAAGTCCACCGTCAACAACACGATGGTCGTATGATAATGAAAGAACCATGATATGTCTGATTCCAATACTGTCACCTTGAGGTGTTTCAATAACTGCTGGCTTCTTCTTGATTGCACCAATTGCTAAAATAGCCACTTCAGGCTGATTGATAATTGGAGTACCTGTTGTACTACCAAATGCGCCTAGATTTGTGATTGTGAATGTGCTTCCTTGAATTTCATCAGGTTTTAACCCATTAACTCTAGCACGATTTGCAAGATCATTAACCGATTTACTTAAGCCAATCAGGTTTTTCTCGTTTGCATCTTTTATAACTGGAACAATTAGGTTCCCATTAGGCAAGGCAGTAGCCATTCCGATATTGACGAAATTCTTACGAATAATTTTATCACCATCAACCGAAACATTTATCAATGGATAATCATGAATCGCTTTAGTTACAGCTTCAACAAAGATTGGTGTATAAGTTAATTTCTGATTATGTTTTTTCAGAAAATCATTTTTAATCTTATCTCTCCATTGAACAATTGGTGTTACATCAACATCAATAAAAGAAGTTACGTGAGCTGAAACTTGAAGAGAATTGGTCATATGATGAGAAATAAGTTTTCTCATTCTATCCATTTCAATTATTTCAACGTTTTGCCCAGTATACGACTTGTGGGGTGTAGCAATCATTTGAGGTGCAGGTGCTGAAGGCAAAACAACCGGCTTTGCAACCTTTACAGTTTTACGATCTTCAATATATTGAAGAATATCTTTCTTGGTAATTCGCTTAGCTTCACCAGAACCAGCAATAGAATTTAGTTCTTCGTTTGTTATGTTTTCGGCTTTGGCAATTGTTCTTACAAGAGGTGAAATGAAATTGCCATTTTCGGTTTTGGCTTTCATTGGCTCACTTTCCTTAACAGTAATTGGAGCTAAAGTAATCTCAGGTACTTTATTTTCAATAGGAGCTTCTTCTGATTTCGAGCTTGTATCTGAGTCATCAATGTTTTCACCATCAGTTGTGATTATCGCAACGATATCACCAACTTTTGGTACATCACCTTCTTCAAATAATATTTTTGCAATTACTCCACTTACTGGAGCAGGGATTTCTGAATCAACTTTATCTGTTGCAATTTCCATGATTGAATCTTCTTCTTCGATAGAATCGCCTTCTTTTTTAAGGAGCTTTGTAATTGTAGCTTCAATGATTCCTTCACCCATAGCTGGAAGAAAGATTTCGTATTTTGCCATATTGATTTTGTTTAGTGTTTGTTTATTTAGTCTAAATAGAATGCAAATTTAATTAAAAAAGAGTAAAAGACAAGCAAGTCTTATTAGTGAGTTGATCATCTTTTTTTAATCAGTAATTAGTTTCCTCTATATCATAAATTGTTTATTCCTTCTTTGAAGGTAAGCTTTCTCTTTGAATTAAATATGGATCTTAGAGAAATCCGCAAAATTGAAAAATCAAGAAATTGACTTTATAAGCTTTTATCGAAAGGCATTCTGTTTAGAAGTGAACGTCCTAATGTTATTTCATCGGTATACTCAAGCTCATCGCCAATGGAAACGCCACGGGCAATTGTTGTAACAGAAACCTGATGTGGTTGTAGTTTTTTGTACAAATAAAAATTGGTTGTATCACCTTCCATTGTTGTACTAAGGGCCAAAATGATCTCGGTTAAATCGTCCTTTTCAGCTTTGTCTACGAGTGGTTGTATACGTAAATCGCTTGGTCCAATACCATCCATCGGAGAAATGATACCTCCTAAAACGTGATAGATGCCATTGTACTGTTGAGTTCTTTCAATCGACATAACATCTCTGATACTTTCAACTACGCAGATGGTTGTTTTATCTCGTTTAGGGCTTGCACAAATATCGCACATATCTGTATCTGAAATATTAAAGCAGGATTTGCAATGTCTAACTTCTTCACGCAGTTGAATGATTGTATTTCCAAATTTTCTAACATCATCTTTGTTTTGATTAAGAAGATGTAAAACCAATCTTAGAGCTGTTTTTCGTCCTATTCCTGGTAGTTTCGAGAATTCAGAAACAGCATTTTCTAATAGTTTGGATGGAAAGTTATCGTAATTCATACTTTATTTTATAAGCAACATATGCGTAGGATCTGTTTTGAATCCTTAGCCCAAATGTAAGTATTTTTCGTATTATTCTGCCTTGAGTTAATTTATGATTCGATGAAGTTTAAGCATACTTATGACTTGTTGAGTTTTAATATGAAATAAGTTGATCGCATTATGATGATAATTTCTATTTTTGAGTCGTACTTTTAAAAGAACTCTATGTCGCCATTAAATATCATACTTGTAGTTGTAGGTTACTTCACACTTCTATTAAGTATTTCATATTTCACAAGTCGAAAAGCCGATAATAAAGCCTTCTTCCTTGGAAATAAACAGTCACCTTGGTATGTTGTTTCTTTTGGTATGATTGGTGCTTCACTTTCGGGAGTGACTTTTATATCAGTACCAGGTTGGGTGAGCTCAACTGGACTTTCTTACATGCAAATGGTGTTTGGATATATGCTTGGTTATATTGTTGTAGCTAATATTCTTTTACCTCTCTATTACCGATTGAATTTGACCTCAATTTATTCCTACTTGAAAGGTCGCTTTGGTATAGTTTCGTATAAAACAGGAGCATCTTTCTTTTTATTATCAAGAACGATTGGTGCTTCATTTCGCTTGTTTCTAATGGCAAATGTGCTTCAAATCACCGTGTTTGATGCATGGAATGTTCCTTTTGCTCTTACCGTACTTATTACAATTATGCTGATATGGCTTTACACATTTAAAGGTGGTATTAAAACAATTATTTGGACCGATAGTCTTCAAACTTTGTTTATGCTCTTATCAGTTGGAATTAGTATTTATCTTATAATGGATAAGCTTGATTTGAATGTTTCAAGTGCATTGAGTTCAATTAGAGAGAGTAACTATGGTGGCGTTTTTGAATTTGATGATTGGTCAAGTAAGCAACACTTTGTGAAGCAATTTTTTACTGGTGCTTTTATCACTATAGTGATGACGGGACTTGATCAGGATATGATGCAAAAGAATTTGAGTTGCAAAAATTTAAAAGAAGCTAAAAAGAATATGTATTGGTATGGCTTTGCTTTTATTCCAGCAAACCTATTATTCCTATTACTCGGAGCTTTGCTTTTAATGTTTGCACAGCATGAGGGTATTACTATTCCTGAACGAGGTGATGACTTGTTCCCTATGTTGGCAACGCAACATCTAGGACCAGTTGTTGGACTTTTCTTTTTGGTTGGTTTAATGGCTGCTGCCTATTCTAGTGCCGATTCTGCACTTACATCGCTAACAACCTCTTTTACCGTTGACATATTAGGTGCAGATGAAAATGATGAAGTAAAAACTAAGAAACTTAGAACTCGATCTCACCTTCTATTTTCACTCATATTATTAGTTGTTATTTTAATCTTTAGAGCCATTAACGATGATTCTGTTATCTCAGCAATTTTTACGGTTGCTGGATATACCTACGGACCCCTTCTCGGTTTATATGCCTTTGGCTTATTCACTTCTATACAAGTTAGAGATAAGTTGGTTCCAATAGTAACTATTGCTGCTCCAATTTTATGCTATATTTTTGCACAAAACTCAATGGAGTGGTTTGGGTTTAAACTTGGCTTTGAATTGCTGATGCTGAATGGTTTCTTAACCTTTTTAGGTTTGTTAGCTATTGGCAAAAAGAATTAAAATATTCATCTAATTACATCCACTCAGGAATATTTTTCGGCTTAGGTTTACGCCCATAAAAGAAATCATCCAAAGGTGCTGCAATGCGCCTAAATAGGGGGGAGTACTTTATTCCAAATCGAATGGCATTGTGTAATAAATTATCTGGATGAGAGTATGGGCAAGTGGCCATACAGCGTCCGCAATCAGTTCCAGCTTTGCACCAATAGGTAAAACAAGATTCTGAATTGATTTGCCACCTTTTAACTCCATCAACCATTTTAGGTTCTTCCAATGAAATAGATTTGCTAGGGCAAACTTCGGCACATTTCTTACAGCGCAAACAGAAATCTAACATATAATTAAGCTTCTTTCTATCTTCAGTTTTTAATGGGAACTCTGTAGTTACTACCCCTAAACGAACTCTTGGCCCTTGTTTGGGAGTCATAAGTAAACCCATTCTCCCAATTTCTCCCAAGCCAGCATCACGAGCCACTAGCGGACAAACAACTTGGTAATTACCATCGATATGTGCGCGTGCAGAATATCCAAGGTGTCTTAGGAATTCGGCAATTTGAATGGCAATGCGTCCTGAATCGAGATATTGTTGTGCCGATTCCATTACTATAGGTGATTGTGGTGCTGCTTTTACCATTTCTTCTGTCATCTCAACCGTAAAAGCAATGGCATGGCTATGAGTATTGTGTACCTTATTTCCATATTCTTCACCACGTCCTTTGTGAGAATACAAATGATAATCTTTCAGTTTGCAATACCCTATATCTAAAGCACCTAGTTTCTTTCCCCAAGATTTTAAGAAATTGCTCATTTCTTCAGAACTTGATTCTTTACGATTGGGGTTCACGTCACCATCAACTGCTTTTTTGAATTGTCCAACAGCAAAGAAACTTGCATGTGCAGCTGCAAAAGCGAAAGTATGGTTGAAGAGTGATTTATCAGAACACAAACCTGCCTCTTTTCTAAAAGCATCATCAAGGATTTCTTTCTCCGGATACTTTTCGTAGTAGGCCTTATATGTATCACTACCTTTCACCAATTCATTTCTCGAGAACATAACATTTCTCTCATCAATCTTGTTTAATGGGATTTCATCACAAATTGTCTCGGGAGTTTTAAAAGGATAGATAAATAGTAAGCCTGTAAGTATAATATCAGCAAAGAGAATTAGTGCTAGTATATTGTAATTGTAGTACCAAGCGATGAAGTATGGAATAGGTAATAGTATGCCGATACTAAAAGCCAGAAAAGCTGCCCTTTTTTCATTTTCGGTATAAAATATATAAGCACTGTATAGAAATATGACTAAAAAGATCAGTGAGCAGATAAGACAGAATAGCGTTGAGATATCGAAAAGAGATTCCATGAATAATAAATACTTGTGGTTTGTAATTAAGCGTGTTAAGATAAGCTTATTTATCTGTCTCAGTCTTTGGAATACTGAGTTTAGAATGATTACAAAAAGAATCTATTAGTTTAATGAGAATATATTATTGTGTGAATGTCCCTGCGCACTGCAGCGAGCATCACATGACTCGTGTAAACCTTCCTGCAGGCTGCAGCGAGTATCACATGACTCGTGTAAACCGTCCTGCAGGCTGCAGCGAGCTTCACATGACGCGTGTGAACCTTCCTGCACACTGCAGCGAGCATCACATGACCTGTGTGAGCCTTGCTGCACACTGCACCGAGTTTTCTAAAGAGAGAGAGCCCCACTTTCGTGAGACTCTCGGTTTATAGGGAATTTGGGCTAGTATGTAATCTTGATATTAGAATTGATAAACAAAGGCATTAATGCTCATTCCTGCACCTACTGATGCAAATACGACGTGATCTCCCTTTTCAAACTTATGTCCTTCAAGCTCTCCTTTAGCAATCATATCGTATAAAATGGGTACGGTAGCTACCGAGTTATTCCCCATCTTTTTAATGATCATTGGCATGATATCATCAGGGACTTGTCTTTCACCATACAGTCGGAATAAGCGTTTAGCAATTGCTTCGTCCATTTTCTCGTTGGCTTGATGTATTAGTACCTTTTTAATATCCTTTAATCCTAAACCAGCTTTTTCAATACATTCTTTAACTAACTGAGGAACGTTTGAAATCACATATTCGTAGATTTTATGCCCATTCATTTTAATGTAAAAGTCACGATCTCTATTTTTGAAATCGGGATTGTGTGAAGCTCCTGACCAAAGGAAGTATGCTTCGTCTAAGGTATCGGTACGAACAGAGTGTGATAACATGCCAGTATCGCTTTCACTTTCCACAGCCTCAAGAATCGTTGCACCAGCACCATCTGAGTAAATCATACTATCTCTATCATGAGGATCGCAAACCCTCGATAGGGTTTCAGAACCGATAACTAACACTCGCTTTGCATCGCCTGATTTGATAAAGTAGTTGGCTTGAATCATAGCTTGAACCCAGCCAGGACATCCGAAAAGGATATCATAAGCTACGGTTTTTGGATTCTCAATTTTTAATAAGTGCTTTACACGAGCTGCTAAACTTGGCATTATTTGTGGAGCCACTGTGTTGGCAGAAACGTCACCAAAATTATGAGCGACTAGAATATAATCAAAGCTTTCTTTATCAACGCCTGATGATTCAATTGCTCTACTTGCGGCAATAAATGCCAAGTCAGAAGCCTTTTGGTCCTCTCTTGCATAGCGTCTTTCTTCAATTCCAGTAATGCTATAGAATTTTTCTAGAACTTCAGGTGTAGTCACACCATTATGACTGCCATCTGCGTTATAAAAGGTGTTCTTAAGGAAGTCTTCATTCTTTACTTCAACCTCAGGAATGTATCTGCCTGATCCAATAATCGTTGAATATGTACTCATATCACTTATTTTTTAATATTAAGATAGAGTAGGGTGCACGAAAAAACTTTAAGGGAATAACCTTAAAGTCAGTTAGATGAAGTTGTGAATCAACACTCTAGTATAGAGTGATCTGTTATAGTAGTTGCGACTAAGTTAGAAATTAATTTATAAATACGATTTTTCAGATAAAAAAAACGCAACCAAAGATGATTGCGTTTCAGAATATCGTTAATGATTTTCTATTTCAAAAGTTCTGCTTTCAGTTTTTTATCTACAGGATTCTTACCTAACCATATGCCCCAAAGAGCTTGTTTAAAAGGAAGACCTTTGATTTTGGCAAGCTCTTTACCATTCTTTGAAATAACTGTTCCTAATTCTGTTTGATAGGTGAATTGAAATAAATCCTTTTTTTCAACGCCTAGCTTAAACACATTCAAGAAATCTTCAATTTCAGTTTGAATAGGTTCAGTTTTTCCTTGGGTTGATTTTTTGAATCCATCGCGAATCGCTTTGTCCATTTTTTCAGCAGTAATTAAGCCTGAAATAATACTTAAACGAACAATTGCTGTTTCATTTCCTGATACGATCAGATTAGCATCGATTTGAGTGTCTGAAACGAATAAACCAAGAGTATACATATCCATCCATAGTTTTACACGAGTCCCAGTTCCTTTCAATTTAAGATCTACATTGTCGATTTTTAAATCTGTAGGAAACGCGTCAGTTTCGTTTTGCGATATGGCATTTAAACTGAAAAAAGCCAAGATTAATGGTATAAGTAATTTTTTCATCTTATCGAGTTTTAAGTTTAGCTGTAAATAATTTTAGCATAGCATAAATAGAAGGTTGCTATAATATTAACCAAATAATTAAGCCATAGAGGGTATTGTCGTTTGCCAGTTCTTAAATCACCTTCCAGTATGTATATGAAGGTGAAAAAGACACCAAAAGCCCACATTAAAAGGAAAGACCAATTGAAACTGCTAACATCTTTGGTTTCCCAAGTCTGAACTACTTGTGGAATAACACCAATGCTAAGTATGATATTCCCAAACCAACCTAATGACTTGAAGAAATCTATTTTCTTTAATAATTTTTGCATACTTGGTTAATTATTGAATAAGTCTATTAAAATCATCACCTGTTGGATTTTGAAAAACCTTCAAGTTGAATTCTGGTACAATTGCTAATATATGATCGAATATGTCTGATTGTATCGCTTCATAATTAGCCCATTCTTGATCGTTAGAGAAGACATAGATCTCAATTGGGAGTCCTTTTTCAGAAGGCTGAAGTTGTCTTACTAGGAAAGTCATATGATTATGAATTTTTGGATGACTTTGAAGATAAGCTTCTATGTATTTTCGGAATGTACCGATATTAGTCAAGCGTTTTTGGTTAACTGGAATCTCATTTTCCGGATTAGCTTGTTTAATTTCCGCTTTCTTTTCTGCGATATAATTTGAGATAAGTTTAACTTTTCCAGCCATCTCAATTTCTTCATCATTAAGAAAATGGATAGATTTTACGTCTATATTCAAATGACGTTTAATCCTTCTTCCACCTGACTCTTCCATGCCCTTCCAGTTGTTGAAAGACTCTGAAACAAGTGCATATGTTGGAATTGTACTAATTGTTTTATCCCAATTCTGAACTTTTACAGTGTTTAGGCTAATATCGATAACCGTTCCATCAGTATTCTTCGATGGCATACTAATCCAATCACCAATACCCACCATCTTATTTGCTGATAGTTGAATGGATGCTACGAACCCTAAAATGGTATCTTTAAATACCAAGATAAGAACGGCTGCGAAAGCTCCCATTGTGCCTAGTACTAATGTTGGCGCTTTATTAATTAAAATACCAATGATGGAAATGCATCCCATAACATAGAAAAAGATCTTGACAATTTGGATATAGCCTTTAATGGGGCGAGTTTTACTTACTGGGAATGTGTTGTAAATATCATTAGCCGCACTAAGGAAAGAATCTATAAGCATCAAGGCTAATATGATCATATAAATTTGAGCCGCTTTTTCGACAACTACACCACTTGAAGCTGGGTTAATCAAAGAAGCGCTATAATAAATGATAATAGCAGGTGCAAAATGCGATATTTTATTGAAGACTTTTCTTTCCAAAAGAATATCGTCCCAATGTGTTTTGGTTTTCCGAACGAGTTTCGTGATGATGCTAATCAAAACCTTTCTAGCAATGACATCTGAAAGCCAGGCTAGAATTAAAACCACAACGACAGCAATTGCAGATTGAAGCATGATTGCGAAATATTCAGCAATACCTTGATTGATTAACCAATCTTTTAAATGAGACCCAAGTAGTTCTTTCATGCTTAATAATTATAATATAATCGGTTTGTAAAATGCGAAAATTAGGCAATCTTTATTTAGTGTAAGAACAAATATATTGAATTGGCTAGTCAAAACGAAACATGTATATGAATACTTCAATTGGCAAGTTCTTGTAAAATTAAATTGATAGATGAAAAAGATCATTTATTAGTCTTAATCTTTCTTTTACCTTTGGATTAACCTTTAACAAAAAACAAAGATGAAATCTATAATATCAATTTTAACATTGCTTTTATTAGCAACCAAGCTGAGTTTTGCCTCAGTAGATTTTGACACTTACTTTGAACACAAAACTTTGCGTGTTGATTATTTGCTTGGAGGAAATGCAAAAGAGCAAACCGTATTTTTGCAAAATCTAAAGAAAGAACCTTACTGGGGAGGTACAACGTTGAATATGGTTGATACCTTTAATTACGGCAACTTTCGATTCAAATTGATTGATAAGGCTACGGGTATTTTAATATATTCTAGAGGCTTCGGGTCATTATTTCAAGAATGGCAAGCTACGCCAGAAGCTAAAACTATGAACCGATCATACTATCAGGTAAATGTGATGCCATTCCCTAAAAATAAAGCGCAATTCATTATTGAATATAGAAATAGAGAAGGGGAGTTTGTAAAGCTGTTTGAATATGAAATTGATCCGACAAACTATTTCATATTAGAAGAAACAGCAATGCAGGTTAAACACTCCAAAATAATGGGAACTGGTGATGCAAGTAAAAGTATTGATGTGGCTTTTGTTGCCGAAGGCTATACCCAGGAAGAAATGGGGAAGTTTAGAGCAGATGTTGAACGAATTGCAGGTTATGTGTTGAATGTAGAACCATTTAAGACTTATGCTGATCGTTTTAATATCTATGCCTTAGAATCCGTATCTGAAGAATCTGGACCTGATATTCCTGGGAAGCATATTTATAAGAATACTGTTTTAAATTCGAAATTCTATACATTCGATTCTGAGCGATACTTAACAACTTCTGATTTAAAAAATATGCACGACATTGCTGCGAATGTGCCATACGACCATATTTTTGTTCTAATTAATACCGAGAAGTATGGAGGAGCGGGAATCTATAATTATTACACATCCTGTGCATCTGATCATAAGTTATCTAAGGAAGTTGCAAGTCATGAGTTCGGACATGGCTTTGTTGGCTTAGCTGATGAATATTATACCGACAATGTTTCGGTTGAGGATTTTTATAATCTGAAAGTAGAACCTTGGGAGCCAAATATTACAACTCTAGTTGATTTTGATAGTAAATGGAAATCAATGATAGAAGAAGGTTTAGTAACACCAACTCCAAGAACAGAGGAGTATGAAGGTAAAATTGGCCTTTTTGAAGGAGGTGGTTATATGAGTAAGGGAATATATTCTCCTGTTCAAGATTGTAAGATGAAGACGAATAATAAAGATGAATTTTGTCCTGTTTGCCAAAAAGCTTGTGAAAGGATGATCAAGTTTACTATTGGAGAATAGTTCTTATAGAACAATACAAAAAAATGCACTCATTTGAATGAGTGCATTTTTTTTAGAATTAAAACATGCTAGCTATTTTAAAGTCCTACTCTTTATCTTTTTTAGCTAAACTATAGAAAGTTAAAAGAGCTAAACCTCCAAATAAGAAAATCATTGAGAAATATGAAACGCCTTCACTCATTCTTGTATATTCATCAAGGATATTTCCAATTAAGATTCCAATAGCTAAGCCAATAGCTAAAATTCCATATTTCAAACTTTCTTGAGTTCTGTCCTTAGTTGCTGTTGCTAATATTTCAGCACTAAGACCTTTTTCAATAAGAGCTTTTCTTTCACGATGACGGTGAACAAGGAAAATACATAGTGGTATAATTCCAAATACTGAGATGATTGCTACTACTCCTTCGATATCCATAATATAAGTTTTAATTTAAACGTACAATAAATTTCTTCTGTAATGAAAGCGCCTTTTTTTTTGCTTTCAACTTTATGACGCCATGTGTTAAGATTGGGTTACAAATAAAATGAAGTTTTTTGTGATGAAGGATTATTTGTCTGTAAATCACTATCTTGTATTTGTGTCGAAATATTTTGCCTTTTAATCTGTAACCAATATTAGTTTGATGCGTCTAACTATTAGTAGTTCGAAACAGATGCAACATTTTATGACTTTAAATCGTCTATTGTATTGTGGGGGAGAATTGAGATAAGTTAATTGTCACTTAAAAAGTTTGCAAATCGAGTTTCTAAACATTAGAACATGAAATCGAACAAGGATAACTATTATATACAAAAAATTAAGAATGGTGATGTTGGTGCATATGCCTACATTGTTGATCGTCATAAAAAAATGGCTTTTAATATTGCTATGCAAATAATTGGCAATAGAGAGGATGCCGAGGAAATTACACAAGATGCTTTCTTAAAAGCTTATCAGGCTCTAAATACATATAAGGGAGAATCGAAATTTACAACTTGGCTCTATCGAATTATATACAACGCATCTATTTCGAAGATGCGAAAAAAAAAATTAGATCAGGTTTCAATTGATGATGACTATAATGCATCGGTTAATGTGAAATCGACTCAGTCGGCACTTCAAGCTCTAACTAATGAGGAACAGAAATTATTTATAAATAGAGCTCTTAATAAAATGGGTGGTGATGAGAAAACAATTATTAACCTCTTTTACTTAGAAGAAAATTCGATTGATGAGGTTAGTGATATTACAGGGTTAAGTGTTGCCAATGTAAAAGTTAAATTACACCGGTCACGTAAGAAATTATACGGTATCTTAGAGCGGTTTTTACAGAATGAGTTAAAAACCATTCTTTAAAAAGAGATATCAGGAGACAACAAAAATAAACTTGCTTTTTCTAATTGATTAAACTTAGAACTTATGCAAAAAGAAGATATATATAAAGACGAATTTATTAAAAAGCTTTTGAGTGATGTTGAGCTTGAGGAGCCATCGACTGATTTCACAAAAAATGTGATGGATGACGTGATGCAAGACTGGCTAGTCAATTCGGTGAGCGTGAAGAAGAAAATGCCAATAAAGCGTTTACTTATTATAATTGCCATTGTTTTGTTAGGCGTTGTTATCCTTTTAGGAACTGATGTGCACAGCATTGTTGCATCTTGGGAACATCCATTGATCAAGCAACTAAATGTAATTTTAATTCAACCAATTCATGACTTATTATTAGGGGTAGTCGATCGTATGGTTAGTCTGCCTCCAATCGTATATATAATAATGGTAGCAGGTGTTTCTTTAGTTGTATTCGATAATTTAGCTAAAAAGATGTTACATCAGTCATAAAACCTTGTTTTTAAAGCACAAAAAATGCTGTCGATAATTCGACAGCATTTTTTTATGTGTATTTAATTCCTAGAATGGAAGATCATCTTCTTCTGGCGCTGGAGGCATATCAGCAGCATTGAATTCTGGCATTTCAGCAGCAGCTGCCGCTTGCATTTTTTCAATTCTCCAAGCTTCAAGATTTGAAAAGTAATTTACTTTCCCATCTTTTTCCCATTTTCGACCTTTAATGTTGAAAGAAACTTTAATCTCTTCGTTAACAGAAACAGTCTCTAATAAATCACAACGATCTTGAGTCAATTGAAATTTAATGAAGTCATTCCAATCAGAATTTCTTTCATTTTCAACTTCAATTACAAATTCTCTTTTCTTAAAACGATCGCTTATTTGTTGAGTTTCCTCTTTAAGGATAACCTTACCGTTAATTTCAAAATTCATATTAATATCTTTTGCTTAGTAAGTAACTACTAATGTTTGGTTATTGTAAATTACTCTTTAATAATTACGATTTTCTCGATAGTGTCTCCACCTTTAATAAGATCGATTACTTCTAGACCTTCGATAACTTTACCGAAACAAGTATGCTGACGATCTAAGTGAGCTGTATTTTCGCGACTGTGGCAAATGAAGAATTGAGATCCACCTGTATTTCTTCCAGCGTGAGCCATAGAAAGAACACCCTTATCGTGGAATTGGTTGCCACCAGTTAATTCACATTTGATAGTATGACCAGGTCCACCTGCTCCAGTACCATCAGGACATCCACCTTGAATAACAAAGTTTGGAATTACACGGTGAAAAGTTAAGCCATCGTAAAATCCTTTTTCCGAAAGATCAACAAAGTTTTGAACGGTAGTAGGTGCATCTTCTTGGAAGAATTCAACCTTCATTAGACCTTTACCTGTATGAATTTCTGCTTGTAACATATCTTTGATTTTTATTTATTTCTAATCACTAAAATTGGAGATTGAAAGTACTCATTTTCTTTTAAAATGCCTTTTCTTGACGGAAAATAATCGAAATCAGTGATTATCTCTAAGCTTTGATTATGAGTTAGCTTAACTGTAAATAACTAGTGAGTAAGAACTTGACTTCTTACTAAACTTTCTATTATAAATTGGGCTCTTTAATATCAATCAGTTTACAAAGCTAAGAAAAGAATTGTACTCACAAAAGGGAAAAAAAATCCCTTCCCGATATAAATCGAAAAGGGAATATTTTGATAGAGACCTGATGAAACAGGTTCTTTAAATTATCTATCTATTTCTAAAACTATTTCTTAGCAGGAGCTGCTTTTTCAACAATTTCAAGAAGTTCGACTTCGAAAATTAAAGTTGAGTTTGGTCCAATATTAGCACCTGCTCCACGAGGGCCATAAGCTAAAGCAGAAGGAATATATAATTCCCACTTAGAACCAACAGGCATCAATTGTAATGCTTCAGTCCATCCTTTGATTACACGAGTTGGCATGAAAGTAACTGGTTTGCCACCTTTATATGAAGAGTCAAATTCCTTACCATCGATAGTTGTTCCACGGTAGTGAACACTTACTTCCTGATCTTTTGTTGGGATAACACCTGTTCCAGCAGTTAAAACTTTGTACTGAAGTCCAGTTTCTGTAGTAACAACACCTTCTTTTACTTTGTTATCAGCAAGGAATTTCTCTCCAATAGCGATGTTTGCTTCAGCAGATTTTGTTTTAAGTTCAGTAATATACTTGTTGATGATAGCTCCACCAGCTTTTTGGTCAATTCTTAAATCTTCCTGAGCTAAAGCAGCGTTTAAACCAGCTAAAAGAGCGTCTTGGTTAACCTCATTTAAAGAATTTTTTAATAAGTTTCCACCGAAACTAGCACCAATGCTATAGCTTACAGAATCAACTGTTGAGTTTAAAGCCATGTTAGTATCTACTTTCTTGTCGCAAGAGCTAAATGCGAATACGCCTAGTCCTAATGCAAGTGTTAATGCTTTTAATTTCATTGTCTTGAATATTTAGTTTATCTGTAAAAAATTATACGACCTCTAATAACTCTACTTCAAAAATAAGAGTTGTGTGCGGTCCAATAAGGTTACCAGCACCTTGTTCACCATATGCAAGGTTCGAAGGAACAACTAATTTCCATTTAGATCCAATAGGCATCAATTGAAGAGCTTCTACCCATCCTGCAATTACACCACTTACTGGGAATGTAGTAGGCTCGCCACGATCTACAGAGCTATCGAAAACAGTTCCGTTAATCAATGTTCCATGATAATGACACTTAACGCTATCAGTAGCCTTAGGCTTGTCACCTTTTCCTTCAGTAATAATTTGGTACTGAAGACCGCTTTCTAATTCAGTTACACCTTCAGCTTTTTTGTTCTCTTCTAGGAAAGTTTTTCCTTCACCAATAGCTTGTCCAGCTTGCTCTTCTTGCATTTTACCAAAAAATTCCTGCAGAATACCATTAGCCTCTTCTGGAGATAACTCAGGCATTTTACCATTAAATGCAGCATCAAGAGCTTCAACAAATGGTTCAGTGCTTATAGTCTTAACACCCGATGTGATTAAATTGCTTGCAATGCTTAAACCAAGGCAATAGCTTACCTTATCTTGTTCTTCTGTATATTTCATCTATTCAAAATTATTTTTCTCAAAATTGATAACAAGCTTTCAAAATGCAGATACTAAAATACTTGCAGCTGAAATGATTATTGTTAGTTTTTAAGAAATATCAATATTTAGTTACTTTATTGTTTTTCAACTTATTATGTCTGCTTGAAAAAACAAAGGCCTAAGTTAATAGTTTTCTCCAAGAATGCGAGAATTGGACTTGTTTTTTAAGGTTTTTTTAATCTTTTGAATTTTGACAATTAAATTCAAAATCTTCAATTTTTGTTGCTCTTAAAATATGATGTTTGCCAGGAGGACCTGCTAATCTTTTTACTTCAAAACCAGATGCTCGAAGTGCACGTTTTACAATTCCTTTAGAGCAATAAGTCATTAAGATGGCGTTGGTATTTGTACAATCGTAAAGTTTCTTAAAGATTGTTTCAGTCCATAACTCAGGTTGAATATCAGGAGCGAAGGCATCGAAAAATATGAGATCATATTTATCTTCGAAGTCTACTTGTTTTAAGTCGCCACTTATTTTTTTCAGATTAAAATTATTAGATATTTCGCAAGATTGATTCCATTCTTTCTTGTGTATCTCCTTAAATAAATCACGTCTCTCAAAATCTATTAAGTCGGGATAATTGAGAACTTTCAATTGTTCCTCTTCGATAGGATAACGCTCTAAGCTATGATAAACAATAGATCTTTTGTTGTTTTCAGCTTCCACAAGACTTAAATATGTGTTAAGACCTGTTCCAAAACCAATTTCCAAAATACGAATTGGGTTCTTATCTGAAAATTTTAAGCCAGCGTTGATATAGACATGAATAGCTTCTTGTATTGCCCCATGAGTTGAATGATAATGTTCGTTTAGCTCAGGAATAAATATGGTATGAGAACCATCTTCGGTTAATTTAATCTCTCTTTTCAGCATGATAAAATTTATTGATTGATGGTTTTTTGTTCTAGTTTGATTTTAGCTTCCTGATCTAATGGTGATATAACCGCTGCCTGTTGTCTTATTCGACTTGGCAGAAGATTGATCCATTTTTTCTGGAAAGGTAGCTCTTGATTATTTTCAGGATGACGAACTAATAAAATCAAAAATCCAAAGAACAGAAAAAGTCCTTTTAGAATACTTGATAGAGTAAGGCCCCACCATACAGAAGTTACAGGTATAGACTCAGGATTAAGATATTCTGAAAAAGGGGGTAGCATGTCCACTAAACTGTAAGCAAAAATAAAAGCAAATGGGATGCGTAGAACGTTTCCGACTATTCCAATGATAGTTGGTGGCATGGCTTTGCCGATTCCATTAAATGCACCGGTAGCAGTAATCTCAATACTCATGAAAACCTGAGAAAAACTAAGAATCATCAAATAAACAACTCCCATTTTTAAAACTTCAGGTTCGCTTTGTTTAATGAATAAACTAAACACTTCGGCGCCAAAAAAGTAAAACAAAACGGTACTTAAAAGACCTAAAGTTGAAGCAATTCCCAGCGTAATGAAAAAGCCTTTTTGAATTCGATCCCAACGCTTAGCGCCATAGTTTTGGCCTGTAAAAGTTCCGAGTGCTGATGAAAAACCTAAGGCTGTCATCCACGAAAGAGCTTCAATTTGTGATCCGATTGATTGTACGGAAAAAGGGATGCTATTTCCCTGAGCAATATCATTCATCACCCGTGCAAGTACCATTGAAAGTAAAGCGAAGCAAGCTGATTGAAGAGCAACAGGGCCACCAATTTTAATAATTGGGTTTAAGAATTTCTTCTGCAATTTGCCTAAATACTTCTTCGTATTTAAAGGATTATTTTTCCCTTTTAGGAGAACTATAAATAATGCGAAAACTAGGATTTGTGATGCTACTGTGGCAATTCCAGCACCTTCAGCACCCATTGCAGGAATGCTGCCCCATCCAAAAATTAGGATAGGATCGAGTATCATATTCAGAATTAAACCTACAGCGTTAACATAGAAAGGAACTTTTGAATTACCAGTTCCATTATATATTCCAGAAAGTGTAATATTGGAAAAGGTAAAGGGCATACCAATGGCAACGATTCTTAGATAAACAAAGGCTGTTTCATTAACAAAATCACTTTCAATTTGAAAGAGACTGACAATTGGCCCAGTCAATAACCAGACTAGGAATCCAAAACCAATGGCAATAAGGAATGATAAGCCGAAAGCATTTCTAGTAAACGCTTTAGCATCATCCATATTTTTTCGTCCTATAGATTGTGAGATACAAACCTCAGCGCCAATTTTTGGAATAAACATGAGAGATGCGCCAAACCATACTATGTAAATAGCTATACCTACAGCGCTCACTGTTTCACTACCTACACGACCAAGCCAAGCCATATCAGTCATATTATACGCCATTTGTACAAATGAGGTAGCTATGATCGGAATAGCGAGTTTGAGTATTTGTGGAAATATATTTCCTGTAGTAAAATCTTTTATCTGCGACACTAAATTGACTTTAATTGATTGAAATGGAGAATGTAAGTAAACTTATTAGAATCGAATTAAATAAGTCTTTCTTTTAATAGTCCAGCAAAATTAAGAAATACAAGCGATATTATTGAAAATAGATCGATAAATTCAGATCTTGTAGCCATTATGAGTGAGGAAATAATCAGGAAGATAATTCATATTGACATGGATGCTTTTTTTGCTTCGGTTGAACAAAAAGATCAGCCAGAGTTGAAAGGGAAAGCTGTAGCTGTCGGAGGAGGAGGAGATAGAGGCGTTGTTGCAGCTGCAAGCTACGAGGCAAGGAAATTTGGCGTACGATCTGCTATGCCATCAAAATCTGCACTGAAGCGCTGTCCGCATCTAATATTTGTAACGCCACGTCACTCTAGGTATAAGGAGATTTCGAATCAGATAATGGCAATTTTTCATGAATTTACCGACTTGGTTGAGCCCTTATCAATTGATGAAGCTTTTTTAGATGTAACTCACAATAAAAAAGGTTTACCTTCTGCTACTGCAATTGCTGAAGAGATTAAGAAGCAAGTAAAAGAAGAGACTGGCTTGATCGCTTCTGCTGGTATTTCGGTAAATAAATTTTTGGCAAAAATTGCATCTGACCATGAAAAGCCTGATGGTTTGTTTGTGATAAAACCGAAAATGGTAGAATCCTTTATTGAAAAATTGAGCATCGAGAAGTTTTTTGGAGTTGGGAAAGTGACAGCTGAAAAAATGCATCAAATCGGTATCTTTCATGGGAAAGATTTAAAGAAGCGATCTCTGTTGGATTTGACTCGCTTATTTGGAAAGAATGGTGCTTACTACTATAATATTGCTCGAGGTATTGATCATCGAGAAGTTAATCCAAATCGAATAAGGAAATCTGTGAGTACAGAGAATACTTTTTTAGATGACCTTAGAACTAAGGATGAATTAAAAAAACGATTAGAGGAGGCTACTTTAGATCTACATAAACGTTTGCAACGAACAAAATTTAAGGGGCGTACCATAAGTTTGAAAATTAAGTATAGCAGTTTTGAACAAATTACGCGATCTCGAACGGTTTTGCATGAGATTGTTGACTATGAAGAAATATCAGAATTAGCTAATAATTTACTTGCCCAACTTGAATTATCAGATAGTGTTCGTTTGCTGGGAATAGGAGTATCTAATCAAATAAAGCCTAATGAAGTTATACAGCTAACTTTTGATTTTTAGGCTTTAACATATTCGTTCTCTCCTTTAACATTGATAAACTCATCTTTAACATGCTTGTAGTTGAATTTAACTTACTTAAGTTTGGGTTTAACGCAGATAAACTCGCCCTTAAAGTTCTATCTCTGGGGTTTAACCGACTTATATCCGTTGGCTTTACAATCGTTAAGCTTGGGGGTAGTAGGTGGTATGGCGATTTTGACTATGCTTTAACTGCAAGTATGCGTTAATAATAGAGTGTAGTTATTAATTAGCTGAATTCAAGCCATAAATGCAACTCCGGCGTTAAATAATAATTTTTAAATATCTCGATAGCCACAGAGGATAAGGTTATTGCGGTGTAATCGTGAAGACAAAAAAATACAGATACTCATGATAATGAAGAGAGAGATAGTCGACTTATGCTTTCCTCTTTTTTAACGAAGATATAGCTGATAAGAAATATTTTATAAGATCGATTTTGATGTTAATTAGGTATTATAATTAATCGATATTGTAATCAATAGTTCGTGAGATATAAGATTGATCTGTAAGTTATTTGTAATTAGGGTATTAGTATAAATACTACAAATTTAAAATAAAGTCATTATCAGTTTTTTACAAAACTTTATCGAACTTATTGGTAATAAATATCTTCAACTAAAATCAAATCACTATGCTTTATAAATGATTTGTTTACTTTTATACTCGTAAAAAGACCTATAAGTATTCTATTTTATATCCGATGCAAAAACATATATTTAAAGCTTTCTGGCTGAGTGGAATGATATTCCTAATTGCCTGTACGACTTCTATTCGCGAACAAGCGGGTATTGTAGATTCTAAACACATTTTAAATGCTAGTCTCGATGCTGAGGCTGCTATTGATACTGCTTTTGTTAACTTGGTGAAATCCTACAAGGAGGGTATCGATTTTAAAATGAATCAACCTGTTTCTGTTACAAGTGAGGCGATGATGAGTGGCAGACCAGAATCTCTTCTGAGTAATTATATTGCTGATGCGATGTTAGCTATTGGGAATAAATACTGTTGGGATAATAAACTTGGGTATGGCGTTGATATATCTATTATTAATAATGGCGGTTTAAGAACCAGTCTTCCTAAAGGAGAAATTACTACAGGAAAATTGTTTGAACTTTTACCATTTGAGAATAAGCTTGCGATTGTTGGCATGAAAGGTTCCGATCTTCAAAATGTATTGAAATATATTGCAGTTAGAGATGGTGAAGGCGTTTCTGGAATTAAGATGGGAATTAAAGGAGACGAAGCTGTAGATGTAAAGATTGGAGGGAAAAAACTTGATTTGAATAAAGAATATCATATTATCAGCATTGATTACCTTATAAATGGTGGTGATGGGATGAGTTCTTTTGAAAAGAGAGAGAATTTTCGTCATATACACATGAAACTTCGTGAAGCTATCATTGATCATGCTAAATTCTTATACAAATCAGGAGTAGGTATTAAGGCTGAATTAGATGGGAGGATTTACTATGAACAGTAGAAGAGATTTTTTTAAGAAACTAGGAATGGGCGGTCTGTTTCTTGGATTAGGGGGATATGCTTTGCCTTCAAAAGCAGCGAAAAGTAAGCTGACGAAAATAACATTATTGCATACTAACGATATGCATTCTCATATAGATCCTTTTCCAGATTCGGATCCTAAGCATCCAGGTTTGGGTGGTTTTGCTCGTATTAATGCATTGGTAAAACGAATTAGAGCAGAAGAAGAGAATACCTTGTTGCTCGATTGTGGTGATATTTATCAAGGTACACCGTACTTCAACTTCTATAAAGGTGAAGCAGAACTAAAATTGATGTCGCAAATAGGATATGATGCAGGAACTATTGGGAATCATGAATTCGACAATGGACTAGTTGGTATCTCATCTCAGATGGGACATATGAATTTTCCATTCATCAATTCGAATTATGATTTTACAGGTACCGTGCTTGAAGGAAAAGTTTTGCCTTATAAAACCTTTAATAAAGGAGGCATTAAGATTGGGATTTTTGGTTTAGGAATTGAATTGGAAGGACTCGTTTCAAGTAAAAATTATGAAGGTATTGATTATATTGACCCGATTTTCATGGCAGAAAAGATGGTTGCTATCCTGAATGAAAAAGAACAATGCGACTTGGTAATATGCTTGTCACATCTAGGTTATTCAAGCAATTCAGGTGGAATGTGTGATATGAAGTTGGCTAAAAACACAGATGGTATCGATGTTATTTTAGGAGGCCATTCGCATACGTTATTGGAAACTGCAACTCGTGTTCGTAATTTAGATGAGAAGGAAGTTGTTATCAATCAAGTTGGATGGGCAGGCATTGCTCTAGGACGAATTGATTTTTACATAGATAAAGAAGAAGGAACCAAGCTCGCAAGTTCAAGCTCGCAAGTTCAAGCTTGCATTCGATAGATAAGAGACTGGAAGCTTAATAATGACCAAGATTCTAAAGATGAATCAGATTTTATAGAATATGAATAAGCTGTTAAAAAAACTGAATAAGAATAATTTGCCCTATGTTGAAGGGGTTCTTTCAATTATAGTCAATATCTTATTGTTTGGCCTTAAATATTGGGCAGGAATAGTCACGGGATCCATTGCTATTATGGCAGATGCTTGGCATACTTTATCTGATAGTTTGAGTTCAGTTATCGTATTGTTTGGGGCTAAATTTTCAAAGAAACCTGCCGATAAGGATCACCCTTTCGGTCATGGGCGTGCTGATTTAATTGCTGCTTTTATCATCGGGATTATGCTTCTTTTAGTTGCCTTCGATTTTATTTTAGAATCGTATGATGCGCTTAAAAATAGAGAAAGTTCTATGTTTGGGTCTTTGGCTATTTATGTCATGATAACATCAGTTATCTTAAAAGAATTGCTAGCTCAATTTGCTTTTTGGGGTGCAAAAAAATCTGATTCAAAGGTACTTAAAGCAGATGCTTGGCATCACCGTAGTGATGCTATATCATCTTTAGTTATTTTGGTAGGTATCTTTTTAGGAAAATATTTTTGGTGGCTCGATGGAGCTTTAGGACTCGTTGTAGCTTTATTAATTGGTTATGCAGCTTATGAGATTATCAGAGATTCGATCTATACTTTATTAGGTGAAAGTCCTTCTAAAGATATCATTGAGAAACTGAAATTAACTTGTAAACGTTGCTATCCTGAAGATTTGCACCCACATCATTTTCATGTTCACTCTTATGGTGATCACAATGAAATTACCTTTCATATTTGCTTACCTTCCGAAATGACTATTCGAGAAGCTCATGAGATTGTAGATTATATTGAAAATCAGATTGCAAAAGAACATGCCTATTCGGCAACCTTACACATCGATCCTAATGATGAAGAACATATAAATTTCGATTCTTAATCTGGAATTTAAGCTTTCGCGACCTTCTTAGCTTTGGCAAAGAATACTGCAATTATTGCACCGCCAATCACACAAGTTGCTCCAATCATAGAGGTAGGATCTAAGGTTTCAGTTTTAATCCAATCTACCTGAAAACTGGAAAGAACCGCCATAGTTATAAGAGTAATAATGGGATTCAAAGTTACAATGATACTTACCTTGTAGGCTTCGGTGTATTTAAAGGCGAAGGCCAAAGAACCGTATGCAATAAGTGTGTTTAAGCCTAAGAATATAACAATTAACCATACTGGAAAACTCAAATCGGTGAATGCTGGAAAATCGGCGCTTGGAATATAAAGTAAAGCAGGTAGCCCGTATAGAAACATATTCAGCGTTTGAGCTGGGTGTTTTTTGACTAGCTTTTTCTGTAAGGCAGCGTAAAGAACCCAAGCTACTGCACCAATTTCAATCCAAATAAAACCTGTGTTAAAAGCGTCGGGATCATCAATAAATCCTTTTAATTGATTTTGATAGAAAAGTATTAGACCAATGGCTGCTATGGCAAAACCACCAATTTGTTTTAAGTTCACACTTTCTTTATAGACTATAAATCCAACCAAGGCTAGTAGAATAGGGCCAGTTTGAATGATAATTTGTGCATTACTAGGACTGGTGTAGTTTAATCCTTGTAAGAAACCAATATAGTTTAATCCTAAGGCTAATGCTGCAATTACTAGAAGAACAGGAGGGCGCTTAAATATTTGAAGTTGTTTTCTATCAGTAAATAAATAATAAATAAAGAGAACACCTCCAGCAAAAGTAAATCGAAACCAAACAATCGAATTGGGATCTAGATAATTAAGTGCAACTTTCAAGAAAATTGGCAAAAACCCCCAAAGAAAAGCCGTTAGGCAAGCAAAAAGAACCCCTTTAAGATTAGTTGATATTCCTGAATTTCCCATTTTGGTCGGATCGGTTTATTTAGAACGAATTTAATCAGGGCGAATGTAATCTATTTTTCAAGAATATTAAGACGTTAAAAATATGATTTTAATCTTGTTTAAACTTCGTATTGTGTGTAGTGCTTTTACTATAGGTATTCAGCTTTATACAATTCTCGAACCTTACTAAGGTCTGCTGAATTATTAATTTCATAAAAATAATTCAGTTGCCATTTTTGAGTTCGTTCTGTTTGTTTATTATTCGCGATATCCCAATTAGGATAAACTCGGAATGCTCTTTTCCCTTCTTTTGTTTCGGTTGATATAATCCCTTTTTTAATCAGTATTGATTTTGGAAATACAAATTGTCCAAATTGATTTTCCATCCGAACATTTACAATATAAAAGTCAATGCGATCGGTTTCATTCAGTGGTTCAATGGGTCCATTCCCGTTTCTTTTCCAAAATGTAACGAATTGCCCAACTTTCTTAGGTGTGATTTTCGCATTTCTACTGATAATATTTAAGCCGTTTAATTCAAATCTGCACGCTGCGTATTCTTTGCTTTCAGTTTCCGTTATAAAACCAGAAACCACCAGTTCACACTTGTCGTAAATTTCCGTTTTGATTATATTCAAATTACTATCCATATTATTTTATTTCGCTATATTATTGATGTCGGCTTTTGCACATTACACACAACTAATATAGATTAAAGTTTAACCATTGGTAATTCAAAACAAACATAGCCTAAAGCTTTCCAAACTTCTAGAACTTGATTCAAGCAAATTTCGAAACTGGCATATTCGTTATTGTCTGAGTGAAGGATGAACTGATTGTTATCAATATCTTTTTGAATTCGCTTATAAACAACTCCATCTTCAGAACTTACAACTACATTGCATGAACCATTACGGATTAGTTCCCAATTTTGTACATATTCACAGATAATGTAAGCACCTGAAGGGATAGGCAACATGCTTTCTCCTTCAATTTGAAAAGCACGATAGCTTTTATTTTCTGATAGTTCTGCGAATGGCATTTTAAAGTTTGGTAGTTCACTAATAAATTCTGTATCTGAATAACCATTCAAGTAACCAGCAGCTGCTTTTACTGGAACGAGAGTAATCATTTCTTCACTCTGATGATCGACAACTATTGGTAGAATTCTCAACTTATCACCTTTAGTATCTTGCAATTTTTCTCTATCCTGATTACTAATATCTGTTAGGACTAATTCATCTAAACCACGATTAAAGAAATTTGTTAATTTAAGAATCGTTTCAAGTTTAGGAGTCGATCTCTTTTTCTCATAAGCTGATATCGATGAGGCTCCAATTCCTGTTTTGAATGATAGTTTAGATTGTGATAAACGCTTTCGAAGACGGAGATATTTTATATTCTGTGCTAGATATTGCATGTAGTTTGTTCTGTTGGATGTGATAAACTGAAAATTCGTGCAAAAGTAAAGAATACTTATTGATATTGGTCTTGAATTCTTGTAATTTGGTGTTACAAAATCAAAAAGGAGATAAGATGACAAGTCTAAAAGTAAAATCTCCATTTAATGGGCGATTACTTCAGGAAATTCCCTTAATGGATACGAAAGCTATTGAAGAAAAAATGGCCAAGGCTCATGCTCTTTTTCAAAATAGATCTCGATGGTTGAAACCATTTGAACGAATTGCTATTCTAGAAAGAACAAAGACGTTGATGGAAGCTCGGGTTGAGGATTTAAGCAAAATTGCTGCATCTGAGGGAGGAAAACCTTATCAGGATAGCAAGGTGGAAGTTTTGCGTGCGATAAATGGCGTTCAATTAGCTATAGAATATATTGGTCAGATTAAGGGAGAGCAAATTCCTATGGGGACAACGGCTGCTTCACTAAATCGTTTGGCCTTTACAATGCCAGAACCTATTGGTGTCGTGTTAAGCATATCGGCGTTTAATCATCCTTTAAATTTAGCAGTGCATCAAATCATTCCTGCTTTTGCCGTAGGTTGCCCTGTTATTATTAAGCCTGCAAGCAGTACGCCTATGTCTGCAATAGAGCTTGTTAAGATGATGAAAGAGGCTGGTTTACCTGCGGATTGGGTTGAGACTGTGGTTTGTAATCGTGAGAATGCTGAATTGATGGTGAAAGATTCACGCGTAAATTATTTTTCTTTTATTGGTTCTTCTGAGGTAGGCTGGTCATTACGTTCGAAGTTGGCTCCTGGAACACATTGCGCAATGGAACATGGAGGATCGGCTCCAGTTATTGTAATGCCAGATACAGATATTGATGATGCAGTTTCTTTATTAGGGAAGGGTTCTTTTTATCATGCAGGGCAAGTGTGTGTATCTGTGCAAAGAGTATATGTGCACAAGTCAATCATGGAAGAGTTTAGTGAAAAATTGGTGGCTTATGCAAAATCAATGAAGGTTGGAGATCCTTTGGATCCTTTTACCGAGGTTGGTCCAATAATAGATACCTGGGAACAGGAACGAATTCATCATTGGGTGACTGAGGCGGTAGAAGAAGGAGCTGAATTAATGTGTGGAGGTCACAAATTTTTGGAGACATGTTATTTGCCAACGGTATTAATGAATCCATCAGTGGAATCTAAAGTTTCTAAACTTGAGGTTTTTGGACCTGTAGTTTGTCTGTATACATACAGTAAGTTACAAGATGCTATTGACCGATGCAATTCTTTAGATTTGGCTTTTCAGGCTTCGGTATTTACAAAAGATATTGACAAAGCGATGGATGCAGTAAACCAAATAAATGCTTCAGCTGTTATGGTAAATGATCATACAGCTTTTCGTGTTGACTGGATGCCTTTTGGAGGAAGAGATTCTTCTGGGATTGGAGTAGGAGGTATTCCTTATTCAATGAAAGAAATGACTCGTGATAAATTAATGGTCATTCGATCAAAATCAATCTAGATTATATAAATAGAGGCTGTCCTAATGAACAGCCTCTGTTTTTATATGGGTTTTGATAATTACTCCATATGTTTTAAGTTGACAGCATAAAGAATTATAAATAAGACTGTAATAGAGCCAGCAAAGACTAAAGTCATCATCCCCATTTCAATTCCAATAAAATAAATTGGAACGAGCATCCAAAATAGGTTTACGACAGAGTATAAATAAAAGCCATTCTTCTTAAGTTTAAACATTAGGAAAACACCTAATAAACTGAATAAAGCAAATAGAATATTTGCTGCTGTCATCGGGACTAAATTTTCTGCTGTTTTTTCTAGAGCTATTAGACCATTTACAGCCATATCGTAAAAGAATCCAGAGTCCATTCCTGCATCTTCCATTTTTTCAATACCTTCTTCAATCTGAGCTATCTTTTCAGGATAAGTTTTGTCAAATGTTACATATTGATAGAGAGGCTGAAGTAATCCAAATCCGCCACTACCAATTAATGATAAAATACATAATACAGTAATAAATGTTGGCCTTTTTTTAGGCAATACAATCTGAGTAATGTCTTCCATGGGTGTAAAATTAATGTGTTAGTATAGGTTATTAATTGATTTATAGATTAAGACATATGCTTTAGATTGATTGCATATAAAGCTATGAATAGAATTGAGAAAAATGCGGAGAAAAATATTGCAAAACTTACGAACATATTCCATCCTAGAAAAACTGGACCTATAAATAGAAATCCAACCTGGGCAGCTATATATAAGTAGAATCCAATTTTCTTCATCTGAAACATCATAATAGCACCAACTAAACTTAAGGTATAGAAAATGAATTTCGATAAAGTAATCCCAATAAAGTTATCTAAAGCTAAAAGTCCCATGTCAAGAGCCTGTTTTACAAATTGATCACCAGGGTTATTACCTAAATGACTGAAGGCTTCTTCGAACATTGAAGGTTGAATGAATTCTAGAAACGGGGCGGCGAACATAGCCATTAAGTTCCCAAAAACACCAAACCCACTTCCAATAAAAGTTAAAACACAAAGTATTGTAAGTAAAACTGGACGAGGTTTAGGATGTACTGATAGAATTTCCATATTCAAGATTTTCTGTTAATTAATGATGTATAAGAATCAATTCATAGTTTAATTGATAATAAATGTAATAAAAAGTTAACAAATCAATACATAAAAATTGTTGAGATATAGTTATTAGTACTCAGATATGAGAAAAGGTTACATGAAATCGAGCCATAATATCAATATTAACTTAACTATTGCCCGTCGCATTAATGTTAAGTGGAGTTATTTTTCTGGATATTAGAGGTTTAAAGTCTTTCTGAAAAGCTATTGTAAAAAATGTCTTAAATGTTTTTTTAATAGGTCTAATTGTCTATTTTTGAAAAATTGAATGGAGGTATAAATCGTTTTGATTGAAAGGTAATTACAACTTGTAATTCAGTAGGTTGGAATAGATTTAATTAGTCCTTAATTCGTGTAAATTAAGTTATACTTTTAATGAAAATTTGAGATATAACTTACAGAATAGCACTGACATATTTATTAAATAAACAAAAGAAACAACAACAATGGAAAGAGATACTCTTATTTTCGACCTGATTGGACAAGAACACAATCGTCAAAAAGAAGGAATCGAATTGATCGCTTCAGAGAACTTTGTAAGTGAGCAGGTAATGCAAGCTATGGGCTCATGTTTAACTAACAAGTATGCTGAAGGATATCCTGGTAAGCGTTACTATGGTGGTTGCCAGATTGTTGATCAAACTGAGCAATTGGCAATTGATAGAGCTTGTGAATTATTTGGTGCAGAGTATGCTAACGTTCAGCCTCACTCAGGTGCTCAGGCAAATGCTGCTGTATTCTATGCTTGTATGCAACCAGGTGATACATTCTTGGGGTTAGATTTGGCTCACGGTGGTCACCTTTCTCATGGTTCTCCAGTAAACCTTTCAGGTAATCTTTACAATCCAATTCCTTACCATGTAAACGAGGAGACTGGTTTAGTTGATTACGATGAGGTAGAAGCTTTAGCTTTAGAGCACAAGCCAAAAATGATTGTTGCAGGCGCTTCTGCTTACTCTCGTGATTGGGATTTCGTAAGATTGCGTGAAATTGCTGATAAAGTAGGTTGTTTATTAATGGCTGATATTGCTCACCCAGCTGGTCTTATTGCTAAAGGTCTTTTGAGTGATCCAATGCCTTACGTACATATTGCTACTACTACTACTCACAAAACACTTCGTGGACCTCGTGGTGGTTTGATCATGATGGGTAAAGATTTTGAAAACCCTTGGGGACAAACAACTCCAAAAGGTGCGATCAAAATGATGTCTCAAGTATTGAATTTTGCTGTATTCCCAGGACAACAAGGTGGTCCTTTGGAGCACATCATTGCTGCCAAAGCTATTGCTTTTGGTGAGGCTTTAACTGATGGCTTTAAAGAGTATGCAGTTCAAATGCAAAAGAATGCTAAGGTAATGGCTGATGAGTTCATTAAGCTTGGTTATAAGGTTATTTCTAACGGAACTGATAACCACTCAATGTTGGTTGACCTTCGTTCTAAATTTCCTGAAATTACTGGTAAAAAAGTTGAGAATATTTTAGTGAAAGCTGATATCACTATCAACAAGAACATGGTTCCTTTTGATACGCGTTCTCCTTTTTCTACTTCAGGTATTCGTATCGGTACTCCTGCTATCACAACTCGTGGTCTTAAGGAAGCTGAGATGCCAATTATCGTTGCAATGATTGATGAGGTTATCTCTAATATCGATAACGAAGAAGTTATTGCTTCAGTTAAAACTCGTGTAAATGAATTGATGACTGAGCGTCCAATTTTTGCTTGGTAATCGTTTATTACTGATATATTTTAAAGGCTGCCCAACGGGTGGCCTTTATTTTTATACCTTGTCAGTGTTTTTTGTTTTTAGTTGGATAAATTATGGAATGGTACTCTTATATTTTAGTTGTTTTAGCTGGTGTATTTGCCGGATTTATCAATGTGTTAGCTGGTAGTGGATCTATCCTTATTTTAGCTCTTCTGATGTTTTTAGGCATGCCTGCAACTGTAGCAAATGGAACTTTGCGTGTAGCCATTTTAATGCAGAATATTGTTGGAGTTGCTAGTTTTAAACAACAGAAAGTATTCAATTACAAGGAAGGTATAGGTTTGGCATTACCCGCAATTGTAGGCTCTATTTTCGGGGCAATCTTTGCTGTTAATATTAATGAAGAAATAATGGAGAAGACCATTGGAGCTATCCTTATCGTTCTTTTCTTTATAGTACTTTATAAGCCTGATGCTTGGGTGAAAGGTCAAGTTGGTAAAATGGGCAAGCGTCCAAGCTTAAGTCAATATGTCATCTTCTTTTTTATTGGATTCTACGGTGGATTTATTCAAGCTGGAGTTGGTTTTTTCCTATTGGCAGGTTTAGTTCTTGGTGCAGGTTTTAACCTTGTTAAAGCTAATGCTATCAAAATATTTATCGTCCTTTTATATACCATTTTTGCATTAGGCGTCTTTATTTATAACGATCAGGTTGACTTTAAAATTGGTTTAATACTTGGTTTAGGTAATATGATAGGGGCTTGGTTCGGAACGAGATTCGCTGTTAGCTGGGGAGCTAAATATGTTCGTTATATCCTAATGGGAGTCATTGTTGTTGCTTCAATCAAATTCTTAGGCGTATTTGATTTAGTTATGACAATACTTAAATGATAGGAATTCTTATTTTAATCTAACTGAAAGTGATAAGTGATCGTTCCACGCTGGTAGGCTGGAGCTTTACTGTCAGAATTGAATTTCGCTTTTAAGGCTGCCTTCTTTGCAGCTTCGAGTAAAGTAATGTTCGCAGTTGTTGACCCAGAAACGCCAGGACGAGCATTGGTCACTTTACCATTACGGTCTACAGTTACTTCTACTACAACTTTACCGCTCTCCTGAAGGTCGTATTTAGGTTTAGGTATAGATATTGAGTTTCTACCTTTCAGATCGAATGCATAGCCTTTATTGCCTAATCCACTACTTGTATAGTTGTTTGAGTCTGGTGATCCATTCTTCTGTCCCTGATTACCTGAAGGAAATGTTTTACCTTGCGAACTTGCATTTGAGGTTCCACTACCAAAGGCATTTTTAGTTTTATTATTAATGCTTGATATTTTCTCCTGACGTGCTTCTTCTGCTAATCGCTCACGTTCTAGTTCAGCTAATCTTTCCTGTTCAGCCTTTTCTTCTTCAAGTCTTTTTTGTTCAGCTAAACGTTTCTTTTCTGATTCAACTTTTTTAGCTAAATTTTGTTGCTTTTTTAATTGCTTTGCTTTTTCTTCTTTGGCCTTTTTTTGTGCAATTTCTTCAGCAGAAGGTAAAGCAGGAGCATCTTCAGTATTCTGAGTTAAGATTTTTTCTTTAGGAGAACTTGCCGTTTTCTTTACTGGCTTAACTGTTTCCTTCTTTTTAGCAATTGGTTTAGGTTTCGATTTCCTTGCAGGTCGCGCTTGCAAAGGAGCTGGCCTTTTATTACCTGCACCTTGATCGGTATTACCAAAGTTAATTACGATACCTTCTTCCTCAGGTAAAGGAAGAGGTGTTCTAAATCCAAAGAAAAATAGGAGCGCAATAATTCCTGTATGAAACAATACTGTCCCAACAAGTCCTATCCGTTTGCTTCTAGAATCCTTCATAAATTATTTTGCTGATGTTGCTAAGATCAATTTATATTTATTGTTTTTAGCGATATTCATCACTTTTACAACTTGCTCCATAGGCACCGATTTGTCAACATGAAGCGAGATAGTTGGATCTTCATGTCGTGCTAGTAGAGCTTGCAATTTGCCTTCTAACTTAGCTAATGGTGTTGGAGTTGTTTCAATATAATAATTGTAGTTCTTATCAATCGATACTGAGGTGATCGGGTTTGATGCTGTTTGATTACTACTTTTAGGTAACAATAGCTTTAATGCGTTAGGAGCAATTAAGGTTGATGTTACCATAAAAAATATCAACAACAAAAACACAATATCAGTCATGGAAGACATGCTGAAATTGGCGTTGACTTTATTTCTCGATTTTAATGCCATAGTGTGAATTACTTGATTGGTTCATTCAATAGATCCATAAATTCAGTTGTTGTTGCCTCCATTGTAAAAACAACTTTCTCAACCTTAGCAACTAAAATATTGTAGGCGAAATATGCAATAATACCAACTATAAGACCTGCTACAGTCGTTACCATAGCTGTGTAAATACCATTTGCTAAAAGTGAAACATCAATATTGTTTCCAGCATTAGCCATAGCATAAAAAGCTTGAATCATTCCCATCACTGTTCCAAGGAAACCAATCATAGGTGCAGCACCAGCAACAGTAGCGAGAGTTGGTAAGTTCTTTTCAAGTTTAGATACTTCAAGGTTACCAATGTTTTCAATAGCTGCATTTACATCATTCAAAGGACGACCAATTCGTTTAATACCCTTAGAAATCATTCTAGAAACTGGTGTGTCATTAGACTCACAAAGTGATAATGCTGAGTCGATTTTACCTTCGTGAATGTAATCTTTGATACGATTCATGAAATTATCGTCCTTCTTAGAAGCTCTTCTTATGTCATAAAAACGCTCGAAGAAGATCCATATAGCAATTATTGATAAGGCAAATATTGGAATCATAATCCAACCGCCTTTAAAAGCCAAATCAATAAAGTTAAGAGTTATCTCAGTAGATTCTGTTCCTACTTCGTTAATAATCTCCTCATTTTGAGCTATGTTTTGAAGGCTTGCAAACATCGTAAGGTAATTCATATTGTAAATTTTCTGATTGGTCGATATATAAAAAAACGAGATATAATATAAAATATTATATCTCGCTAAATTAATATTTGTAATTTCTTCTTCGACTAAAACGAGAAGGTTTTTTTTTGAAATTTAATTAAGTCAAAAAACGAATGGTATTTCTACCAAAGAATTACAACTTATAAAATGTATGTTGCTTGCAAGTAGAAAGCAGCAGCACCAGCCAAGTAACCGATAAGTGCAAGAAGAGAAATCTTCTTTACGTACCAGATAAAATCAATTTTTTCCATTCCCATTGCAGCAACACCTGCAGCAGAACCGATAATTAAGATAGATCCTCCTGTACCAGCACAGTATGCTAGAAATTCCCAGAAAATACCATCTTGCATAAAGTGAGCAGCGTAACCTACAGATTCAGGACCTGCAATATCATACATACCCATTGCAGCGGCTACTAAAGGTACATTATCAACGATAGCAGAAAGTACACCAATTACTAAGTTAATGCCATATACATTGTGAATGTTAGTATCTAACCAGTTTGCTAAAATGTCTAAGTGACCAGCAGATTGCATACTTGCAACAGCAGAAAGGATACCTAAAAAGAAAAGTACTGTTGGTACATCTACTTTTTTTAATACACTTGTAACATTTAAACGAGATTTGTATTCGTTCCCTTTATTACGATGCATAATTTCTGTTACAACCCACATGATACCTAATCCGAATAACATACCTAAGTATGGAGGTAAATGAGTTACAGTTTTAAAAACAGGAACAAAAAGAAGAGCACCTATCCCTAAGCAAAGGATAAATAGTTGTTCTTTAGGTGTAGTGTATTCTTTTCTATCCGAATCATTAATTTGTGGACGAGTTATATCACCTTTTAACCAGAAACTTACTACAACAAGCGGAGCAAGCATCGTTACAAGGCTAGGAATGATAACGTGTCCAATAATATTCATAGTTGTTACCTGTCCGCCAATCCAAAGCATAATAGTTGTTACATCACCAATTGGAGACCATGCACCACCTGCATTAGCAGCTAATACAACCATAGATGCGAAAAACCAACGATCTTTCTGATCATCAATTAGTTTACGAATTAGAGCAACGATTACAATTGTTGTCGTCAGGTTATCTAGTGTAGCAGACATGAAGAAAGTAAGAATACTTAAAATCCAAAGTAGCTTAACTTTATTAGTAGTCGTAATCTTATCTGTAATGATCTTGAAACCTTGGTGTTGGTCTACAATTTCAACAATGGTCATTGCTCCCAAAAGGAAAAAAAGAATTGTAGAAATTTCAGAAAGGTGATGAAGAACTTCATGATGCGTAATAAAATGAAGCATTGCTTCAGGGGTATCCTTATCGGGGTTGAGAAGTACAAAATCATTCCAAGCTCTACTTAAACCCGAAGATAGGATGTCAACGCCTCCAAACACATAAAGAGCCCAAGTGATAGTACCTATTAGAAGTGCAGAAGCTGCTTTGTCAATTTTAAGTGGGTGTTCAAGTGCAATAGCAATATAGCCAAGAACAAAAACCACGACCATTAATGTAAACATATTATCTTTTTTTAATAGTTAATTAATTGATTTTTAACGGGGACTAATATAATCATATTTAGCTATCAAGAGAACGCATGAATTAGGCTAATTTCTGATATTTCTTGGAATCAGTTAATTTAGACTGATCATTAATTAAAAAAGTGGAATTTAAATGATAATCTACAATGAGGGAGTATTCTACGTAAGGCTTTGCTATTCAGATTCTTTCTTTTTTTTTCTTAAAAACCCAAGGTACTTTCTGAACAATTCTGAGACAGTATCGAAATCTTCTTTATAAAAAATACCTACACCTTGTGTGTTTCGAGAAGCATAGTCAGATAGATATTCGTTTGATCGAGTGAAAGCTTTCATTTGTAACTTCCCTTTTTGATCAAGTTTTATATTCACATCGAAATCACCCACAATATCATTATCCTGATTTTGGTTTGAGTTGGTGCCTAAATTACCATTGATCGTTACTTTATCATCAAAAATTTGAGTTGAAAGTGCGAACTCAATCTCATCGCTAGTAACACTGTCACCAGGGCGATAACTAAATCCAACATCAAATTTGTTACTGATTTTACTTAGCCAGTTTGATAACTGATTTGATAACAGTTCACTAGTGGTCACTCCAACTGCATAACTTGAATTCTTATTTTCAAACTCTGAATCTGTAGAACGCATGTACTCAGGCGTATAAAAACGATTTAATACTAATAGAGAAAGAATTTGCTTATTCATTTCATCTTCAGTAGAGAAAAGTTCTTCAAGGATACTCTGAGTTTGTTGATCGAGTGATGGAAAATCAATATCAAAACGAATAATAGGATTGCTAAGCTGTTGACTGAGGTTCATATTACACTGAACTTGTATCTTTTTAGTATTATCGACGTAAGGCGTATTCAATAAAAGATCGTATAGTGTCGTCTTTACATTGTATACGGCATTGATATCAATTGTTGCACTATAAGGATCTCCATTCCATTTAATAGTTCCACCATTTGATAAATCAAATTTCTTGTTGATTACATTCTGAAGCGTAAATAAATAACTTCCCGTGTTGATGGTGTAGTTACCGTAAATATTAAAATCACCTTTTGTATCAATTCCTAGTTTCAGGTTACCATTACCATTCGCTTTTATTATATCTCCAATTTTAGGATCTAAAATGATTTGTATATCGGTTTCTGGCGTAATTTCAAGATTGCAATTTAACTTTATACCACTTAGATCAATATCATATTTTTCCTTTACGATTTCGACCGTTTCGTAAGAGTTAATAAAAGTGATAAAATTACTTTTTTCAATGTCACCTGTTTTGTTCAGAGGGATGTATATGCGCGTATCTTTATTGGTTTTTGCATCAATCTCAATTTCTATATCATCAGGAGAGCCATATAAATGTGTAATGCCTGTCATATAAGCTTGACCGTATAAAAGCTCATTGTCAGTAATTTTTGTATTAAGAAGTTTAAAATTAGTGGTGCTTAGAGCGAGATCTAAATCTATTTTTTCGAAATTATTTAAAGTAATAGCCCCATAAATTTCGGCTAAGTTATTCTCAGAATCGTAAATTTTTAAATTATTGAATTGAATCTCTTGAGGTGTGAAAATAATACTATCGTTGCATGTGTATTTTGTTTGCAATTCATCAACCTTGAAACTAGTATTAAGGAATTTCAGTTTGCCATAAAAGCGAGGTAAACTTGTTGATCCTTCTACTTGCATGAATCCTCCAATTCTACCATCTAATTCTGATATATTTCCTTCTAAGTATGGACGGAGAACATTCATTCGCATAGAATCTAAGCTGAGGCTTAAATTAATAGAATCTGCTGCAGGAAAATAGTCTCCTTCAATATTAATCTCACGCTTATTATTATGGATTGCGTAAGATTCTAATGAGAGTTTTTGTTCATCTTTATCCCAATCACTTTTAAGATAAAAATCACCAATAGTATCTCTATTGAAAGTTAAATTATCAAGTACAAGATCGGCTTTAGTTAAACGGTCTCCATAAAAATCTGAAAGTTGAAAATAACCTCGAGTATTGCCATCTATGCCTAAATTTTTATTGCCAGAAATTGTGTTAATGTTGTTTAAGCTAATGTCATGAATTTGACATTTAATTATATCCTCAGCGTGTGAAGAAACTTTGCCATCAATCGCAAAAAATTGCTGATCCTGGCTAATTTTAAAATTCTCAATACTATAGCTAGTACTATCTATCTGAATATGTGAAGGGCTAATTTGCCATGTACTATCGGCTAAAATTAAAGTACTTGGTAGAATGTCAATTTCCCATTTAGGATCAGAATTTAACTCTTCAGAGCTAGCATTTCCGATTACTGCAAGTGAGCCGCTATATGTTTTTGCACCCCAGTTGTTCCAGTTTAAATCGTACTTTACTTGATTGTTTTGAACTTCAATTTGATGTGAAAGATTAAATATATTGTAGCTTTCTGTAAATACTAATTTGTCACTACGCCCTTTTAAATTCAATTTCTCATTATCTGTATTCAGGCTTACTCTAATTCCTTCAATAGACTTAGAGTCATAGTTTAAAAAAGGAATATCTAGTTTGAGATTTAACGAATGTTCTTTTGCATTAATTTCTCCACTAAGTTGACTTTGTGGAGCTAAAACTATTTCAGGATAGATTAATTCGGTCAGTTTTGAGTTTTCTTTTAATAAGAGATCGAATTCAAAATTATTGGTTGAATCAATTTTTGTATAGGACGAGTCCGGTGCGTAAGCAGGCAAGTAATAATAAATCATATTGGACAATGACGAAACAAGTTCGTCAAGTTTGTAATTACCTTTTACGTTTAAATCAGCTAAGCCTGATTTCAAATCAAACTGTTTAAGCTCTGGTGTAGTTTTAGAGTCGATTTTAATTTCATCTAAATTGAATTTTCCTCTACCATTTTTGTATTCGATATCATTGATGAAAATGTTACCATTCGCATTATCGAATCGATCTCCTGTAAAATTAGCGTCTAAACTTAAATTAAGTTCCGCAAGTTCATCTTTTGTGTTAAGGTGAAGAGGGAATAGTTTAGCATTTTTTAAATTTGATTGAAAATTAACCTCCGGAATTTCCTTTGAGAAATCGACTTTACCTGTAAAGTCAAAACCAATATTCGGGTCAAGAATCGCAACTTTTCCATCGAAATGTTTATCTGAAAAATACCCATCGAGAGATAAGTTTTTATACTCGTAATCAAAGAAATTGAATTTACTGATATTCCCTTTCATTACGCCTTGAGTCACATCTTTTGATGTAGATCCTTTTAAAGCTACATTCATGGATACTTTCCCAATTTTTTCCTGACTCAACAAATGCCCTAGATTAAAATCATTGGTTGTAATATCTCCTGTGTAGCTTAGGTTATTTTCTGTAAGACTTGGTTTAAGGAGAATGTCAGTTCTTATATTTCCTTGGTCAGTTTGGAAATCCCCAAAAAAAACAAAGTCATTGATATAACCATTGAAATTTCCTTGGTAGTGTATAAGACCTAAATTATCAAGTTGTTTAGGAAGCTTTATATGGTTGTCTTTATAATTAGGGATATATACATTTTCAATATCAGAGATACTAGTTGTTAATTCTTTGAAATCAGCTTCGAGATATGAGTTTGCAATTTTTGGAAGACCATTCATATAGAACTGCCCCTTGAAGCTAGTTTGATTGCCATAAAGGATATTAATATTGCGTCCTTTTAGGTCGTATATGGTACCATAAATATGACCAGATAAGAACCCAGATTCTCTAAACCCTAATAACCTGTCGTTGAAATAAGCAAGGTCTTCAAAATTGATTTTAGATGATTTAATTTGAAAATCAAGTTTCATTTTTTTTGTGAATTCGGACCAATAGCCTTGTCCGCTTTTGTAATTTAAAAGTATATGACGAGCTGAAAGTCTACTCTTAGGCGAAACAATAGTCACTTTTGTCATTCCCCATTGAGTAGGGGTAATCCAACTATGGGTCTTGAAATCTTTTAAGACAAAACCTGATTTTTCAATACAACTCATGTGTTTTAAATCGAAGTCAACAGAGTCGCCAATGATTTTAATATTACGAGCTTGAAGTTTAATATTTTTAACATCAATATCGGCGTAATTCATCCCGAAAGCTTGTTTTTTAGCCTTTATGGTTAAAAAGCTGAAATGGGAATTAATTAGATCGAGGTTAGAGATACTTATATTCCAAGATTTTTCTTGTGATGCCGTGTTTTCAGGTTCTTGCTTTTTCGAAAGGGAATCAATAAAGACCTGAATGTTTTGTTTACGATCTTTTCCTTCGTATAAATTAAAGTAAGCTTTGTTTAAAATAAGCTTACCGATATAAGCTTTCTTCGTTTTGAAGTTTATTGAATCTAGTTTAGATTTTAATTCTCCTATATAGACTAAAGTATCTTGCCTATGATCTTCTACATAAACACCTTTTAGTATAATACTTTTAAAAGGAGTGAAGTCTACACCTTTAATAGTTACAGGTGTATGAGCTTGTTCAGAAATTGATTTAGCAATCTTTTGACTAAGGTAGGTCTGTACACGAGGACTCAAAAATATCAGATATGCCAATATAAGCACCATAATGATACTTGCTATGGACCAAATTGATATTTTGAGAAATTTTTTAATAGTTTTGTGCTTTTGAGTGCAGTTGCACAAAATTAGATAAAAAGAAATTGAATACAGCTAGTGAAAGCTGTGTTTATAGTCTTTTTTAATGTTTTTACGTTAATTTTTAATTTAATGAGTATAACGATATTAGGAATTGAATCATCATGTGATGATACATCTGCTTCGGTTTTGATTGATGGTGTGATTCATTCTAACATTACAGCCACTCAAACTGTGCATATGGCTTATGGTGGAGTTGTGCCAGAATTGGCCTCTCGTGCACATCAGCAAAATATTATCCCAGTTGTTGATCAAGCTCTAAAAAAGGCGAATGTAACTGCCGATGAAATTGATGCTGTTGCTTTTACAAGAGGACCTGGACTATTAGGATCTTTAATGGTTGGTACTTCTTTTGCCAAGGGGTTTGCACTATCTAAAAACATTCCTCTTATTGAGGTGAATCACCTAAAGGCTCATATTCTTGCTCACTTTATTGATGATTTAAAAAGCACGTACGATCACCCTAATTTTCCTTTTTTGGCACTTTTAGTATCAGGTGGTAACTCACAAATAATTGTTGTGAAAGATCATATGGAGATGGAAGTGATAGGCGAAACTATTGATGATGCTGCTGGAGAAGCTTTTGATAAATGTGCAAAAGTGATGGGGATTCCATACCCAGGAGGACCAGTAATTGATAAACGAGCTAAGGAAGGTAATCCTTTAGCTTTCCAATTTAATAAGCCCAGAATACAAGGACTAAATTATAGTTTTAGTGGACTGAAGACATCATTCTTATATTTCATGCGAGATAGAGTGAAGGAGAACCCTAATTTCATTGAGGAGAATATGAATGATATCTGTGCATCTATTCAGCATACCATCGTTGATGTGTTGATGAACAAGGTTAAACGTGCCGTTCGTGAAACAGGAATTAAGGAAGTTGCTATTGCTGGAGGTGTTTCTGCTAATTCAGGACTTCAGAATGCGATGAAGGAAGCTGCAGCCAAGCACAGATGGACAGTATATATTCCACAGCTAGGTTATTCGCTTGATAATGCAGCTATGGTTGCAATAACGGGTTATTTTAAATATTTGAAAAAAGATTTTGTGGAACAGGATACAGCACCGTTTGCGCGAATGACTATTAAATAAAAAAAGAACAGCCTTGAAGAGTACTTCAAGACTGTTTTTTTTATTCCTAATTTTATTCTGTAGCTATATTTAGATACCCTTTTAAAACTAATATAGCCTCATCAGAAAAATCGTTGAGTGAGAGCCTATATTCATCTTGCTCTTTTGTGATAATGATCAGTTCGTTATTTGCGATTTTAAATTCTTTGACATCTATTCTGTATATTTTAGTCCTTCTTTTTAACCACCCATACTTGTATTTTATTCTTCGCGAATTTATTCTTAAATATTCACGAGGATACATGAATTTGCAACCTAAAAGGATTCCAATTGTATAGACTAATGCAATGATGACTACAAATGGGGCAAAATATTTACAGAGAGGTATGATCTCAAGATATCTGACAAAAAAGTATAATACAACTGCCGTGATAATGAAAGCGATACCAACAGCTAACTGTTTGCTCTTACCATTAAGTGCTTTAATCTTATGACTTCGGATATCGTATTCGAATTGAAGCATGGCATATTGATTTAAGATTTAACTCAAGTTAATCAAAAATGAATCAACATAAAAACCTTTGCTTAAAATCAGTCCTCGTCAATCCATATTTGAGAGAATAAGTTGTTGCGCTGAATCATATCAGAGTAGGAGTCAGATATAAAATCCTTGGCATTTATTTGGAGTAGTTTAATATAGAAGTTGCATTGTTCTTGAAGTTTATCTTTAGTTAGATCATTATCCTTGTTCGAAGCTTCAATTTCTACGAATGTACCCAGATCCTTTACTGTGTCAAGATGAAATTTTACATTCTCAATAAAATAGATTTCTCTGTCTTTTTCAACTGTACATTTGTTACCTAACGCGACTTCAAGAATTGCTTTTAGCTTAGAATTTTGTTCAGTCTTATAAAGAGTGAATTTACTTTCTTTGCTTCCCTCTGTATTATTTCTTTCGTAGTGTATTAAGTTATTCTCAATATTCCCTTCACGAAGTTTTAAGCGTCCTTTGTTAGAATTGAAATAAGTGTCAGTTTGATGATCTGTGCCTTTGGATTCAGCATTTTGATTCTTAAGGATATCTCTTACTTTATTTAAATCGCGACAATGAGCTTTGATTTCTATATTTATTGGCATGGTTTATTTTTGAATAGATTTATGATTCAAAAGTAGAGATAAATCTGATATGATTGAGCTTAATTTAATTTTGTGAGCGTACGAGTTTAATAATTTTCTCAGCAATTTGATGTAATGGAGTGATAAATTGTGGCTTTGCTATTTTATGAGCAGCTGAAGGCATTATCCGAGCAATGGCATTTTCTGGATCTTCAACAATGCAAATCCCGCCTAAATCATTAATTTGTAATAGGCCATAAGCACCATCTTGATTTAAGCCGGAAAGTACGACTCCGATAAGCCTTTGTTTATAGCACCAGGCTGCAGTTTCAAACAAAACATCAATTGATGGTCTAGAATGATTAACCTTAGGATCTGTTGATAGTGAAAAACTTTCATCACCTTCAACTTGTAAGTGGTAATTGGGAGGAGCAAAATATACCGTTCCTAATGAGACTTGTTCTTTATCTTCTGCCTCTTTTACATGTAACTGACTGATATCATTGAGGTACCTAATGAATGAATCGTTTTGATTTTCCCCGATGTGGAGCACAACGATTACTGCCAAAGGAAAATTCTTTGGAAACAAGGGGATGATTGCTTTAAGAGCTTCTAGTCCCCCAAATGAGGTTCCAATAACTAAAGCTTTATACATGATTTGCTTAAGCTTTTTTTATAAATCTTCTGTTTTTCATCAATATCTGAAAAGCAGTTCTCTTTAGTCGTGAATTTTAAGCTTTCTTTTGATCCTAAACACAAATGTCCACTAGATGAAAGACTTTCGTGGAATAGGTTAATTACTTTGTTTTGAAGATCGCGATTAAAATATATAAGCACATTCCTACAAATGATTAGGTCTACTTCTGCAAATACAGAGTCAGTTACAAGATTGTGATCAGCAAAAACAGCTTTTTTAATTAGAGATTCGTCTAACTTTATAGAACCATATTTCATTGTATAGAAATCGGATAATTTAGATCTTCCTCCTGATTTTTCGTAGTTTCTTTCAAAATGCTCTAAGTCGCGAATAGGGTAGATACCTTGCTTGGCAATTTCTAGAACTTTTCGGTTAAAATCAGTTGCATATATCTGGCAACGTTCAAGAAGACCTTCTTCTCGTAAAAGGATAGCAAATGAATAAACCTCTTCACCTGTGGAACAGCCAGCATGCCATATTTTAATAAATGGATATGTCCTTAGAATAGGAATTACGTTTTCACGAAATGAGGCATAAAACTCAGGGTCTCGAAACATTTCCGTAACATTGATTGACAAATCTTCTAGCAATTCAATAAAAAAGTCTTTCTCGCGTAGAACTTTATCCTGTAATTGAGATATACTTTCTAAATTACAGATAGCTAGGCGATGGACCAATCGTCTTTTTATATGCGAACGAGAATATTTACGAAAATCATATCCATATTTTTGATAGATAGCTTCAAGTATCAATGGTATTTCAATATCTATATTCTCAAATTTCTCGATTTTATTTTGGTTGCTCATCATTCTAATGATGCATTTTGATTCCTTGACTCAAAACTTCCATTAAACCATCCTCTTTAAATGGTTTGCTTATAAAATTATTCATACCGGCATCTAAACATTTTTGTTTGTCTTCAGATGATGCATTTGCTGTTAGGGCAATTATATAAGTTGAGTTATCAATATTCTCATTAGTTTCGAAACTTCGTATTTTTTGTGAAGCGTTTAATCCATCTAAAACAGGCATTTGCATGTCCATTAGAATAATATCGTATCTCTTTTCTTTATGCATCTGAAGAGCTTCCAATCCATTTTTAGCAACATCACAAGTTAAACCTAGGTGACGAAGAGTTAAAACGGCAACTTTCTGATTAATTGGATTGTCTTCTGCAACAAGAATTGTAATATCTTGTGGTAGTTCCATATCGTTGTTTTGGCTTGTCGACATTTTTTGCTCTTTATATTCGAATTTAAGTTCAAACATGAACTCCGAACCTACATCTTGTTTACTTTGAAGTGTTATTTTCCCTCCCATTAAATTGGTTAAATTCTTAGAGATTGCTAATCCAAGACCAGTTCCTCCATATTGTCTTGTAATAGAACTATTAGATTGGGTAAATTCTTGAAATAAAGTTTGCTTCGCTTTTTCGGGGATACCAATCCCAGTGTCTTTTACTGAGAATAATAAGGAGACCCATTCTTTATTTTTTTCGAGTAATTTGATAGATAACTGTACTGCACCTTTTAATGTAAATTTGACTGCATTGTTGGTTAAATTCATAATGATTTGATTTAACCTAAATGAATCTCCAACTAGAACTTCTGGAACATCTTCGTCTATATCCATGGTAAAATCAATCCCTTTTTCAACAGCTCTAAAGTTGAGTAGTTGATAAATTGTATCACATAATTTGCGAATATCAAAGTCTATGTGTTCTAAATTGATTTGGCCAGCTTCAATTTTAGAGAAATCAAGAATATCATTAATAATCTGTAGAAGATGCTCTCCTGAAGTCGTCACAACATTGAGCATGTCGTGATGTTCAGAATTTACAGTTTCATTTTTCATTAATCTAGAAAGTCCTAAAATTCCGTTCATTGGAGAACGAATTTCATGAGACATATTGGCTAGAAACATTGATTTTGCTCTAGTAGCTTCCTCTGCCTTTTCTTTGGCAATAATTAATTCTTCGTTTTTTTCCTCAAGATATTTTAAAACTAAATTTAGCTCTTGTTTTTGTCGGTATAAATCAAGAAATACACTGACTTTTCCTTTCAATACCTCTGGAATAATTGGCTTAGGAATAAAGTCGACCGCACCAGTTTCGATTCCTTTTACGATGTGAAAATCTGTTTGGTGAATTGCAGAAACAAAGATCACAGGTAGGTATTTAGTTTTTTTCCTATGTCGCATTAGCTCTAAGGTTTCGTAACCATCCATGCCGGGCATTTGTACGTCAAGAATAGCCACTGCGAATTCATCCTTTAAAGTACATTTCAAGGCTTCTTCGCCAGAAAAAGCTCTTACTATTTCGACATTAAAATCGTTAAGAATATATTCAAGACTGATTAAATTTTCTTCTCTATCGTCTACGATTAGTATTTTATCCTTTTTCATAGCTTAATTATATAACCAAATTTTTAACATCGAGAATAATTTATTTTCATCTATTGGTTTAGATAAATAGTCATTAGCTCCATGTGAAATAGCTTTGTCGTAATCTTCTTTCATAGCCTTAGCTGTTGTGCATATTACCGGAATATCTTTAATTTCAGGTGTCTTTCTGATGTGCTCAATGGCTGTATATCCATCCATTTCTGGCATCATAACATCCATAAGAACTAGATCAATATTATTGTTATCTCTTAGTACCTCAAGAGCAATTTTACCATTTTCAGCTTCGAGTACTTCCATATCTTTATCTTCAAGTATTTTTCCTAAGGCAAAGATGTTTCTAATCTCATCATCAACTACTAGAATTTTTTTTCCTTTAAAAATAGATTCATCAATTTCATTAGCAGGTTTGCTTGAAATTTGAGGATTTTTGATTGCTACATGATGAAGAAATAAAGTTACTTCATCCATAAGACGAACATCTGACTTTAGCCCTTTAAGGATAATTGAATTGGTATATTTACTAAGCTCACGGTGTTCTTCTCTCGAAAGTTCTTTCCCAGTATAAATAATTGTATTAGGAATCGAAATATTTAAATCTGATAGTTTTTCTAATAACTCATGACCTGAAAAATCAGGTAAGCCAAGATCCAGAATAACACAATCGTATTGCTTCTCTTTTATTTTCTGTAAAGCATCTGTTCCACTTTCAGCTTCGTCAATTTGAGCATTAGTTTGTTGAAGCAAAGTGTGAATAACCTTTCTTGTTATGGCACTATCCTCTACAATAAGAATTTGCTTAGAATCTGTGAACAGTTGGCTGTTTATTTTATTTATTGCAGAATTAAAATCAATAGCATTTACTGTTGTAAGTTGTTCTACGTTATCATTTTTTAGCCCATCAAGCGGAGAAACAATGTGAAGAGGTAAATTAGCCGTAAGTGGGTTCTCTTTTAATTTAGCAAGTTGTTTGTCACCATTAGTTAATAAAAGCTGTGATGCAATAACTACAGATGTAGGTTGATATGCTTCAACAAGTGGCATTGCAGTTTCTATATTAGAAGCGACAATGGCTTGGAAATCATTTTTGCGTATTTGATCAAGAAGCTTTACTGCCTTTTTCTTTTCAGGATGAATAAGTAGCACCAATGCTTTTGTACGAGTATGATCTCTATCGTCTGCAATGAATTCTACTAGCTCTTTCTTATTTTTAGAATGGATTTCATGTAATTCAATCTTAGTAGATGGAGCTTTTACGATCTCAACTTCACCATTAAATGAGTCTTGATTAGGTGTAATCGGAATAATGATAGTAAATGTAGAACCTTGGTTAACTTTACTTTCTAGATGAATTTCTCCTCCTAGCATAAAAGCTAATTCCTTTGATATAGATAAACCTAAGCCTGTACCTCCATACTTCCTGGAAGTACTACCGTCTGCTTGTTGAAAAGCTTCAAAAATTGCTTCTTTCTTCTCGTCAGGAATACCAACTCCAGTATCCGAAATAGAAATTGAGAGTGCTTGCGAAGGATCTAAGTCATTTCGCATTAAAGCTATTTTATCATCAAGTTTATTGAAAGCAACCGTTATACTCCCATTATGAGTAAACTTAATCGCATTTGATAACAAATTTTTAATAATCTGAGATAGTCTAAGTCTATCACTCGTAAATGAATCCGGCATATCTTTAGAAATCTCAACAGAGAGCTTTAATTTTTTCTTTTCAGCCTGGTGCTTAAAGTCAAGCATGATCTCATGCTTAATGTCTTCTGCATTTGTTGGAGCAAACTCAACAGTCATTTTACCTGCCTCAATTTTCGATAAATCAAGTACTTCGTTAATTAACTGTAAAAGGTCCTTCCCACTTTTGTAAATAATCTCAGCAGATTCAATATCAGATGTAGTTAAGTTCCCTTTCTTATTTTTCGCTAACATACCTGATAAAATCAGAAGAGAATTTAAAGGCGTACGCAGTTCATGCGACATATTTGCTAAGAAATCTGATTTGTATTGACTTGCTTGTTGAAGTTCTTTAGCCTTAAATTCTAATTCATTATGAGTTTGAGATAGATTTTTATTCTTCTGTTCAATCTCATTCTTTTGGAGTTCCAACTGATTGGTTCTTTCTTCCAATTCTTCATTGGCAACTCTTAACTCTTCTTGCTGAACCTGTAGTCTTTTTTCGTTTTCAGTTAATATTTTAGTGTGTTCTTCGAGCTCTTCATTGGCAACTCTTAACTCTTCTTGCTGCACTTGTAATTCGCTGGCTTGATCTTGTGTTGTTTTTAATAAACTTTCAAGGCGAGCACGAGCAATTGATGAGGCTATGTTTACTGTAATTGTTTCGTTTGCATTATTAAGGAAACTTATTTTATGAGGCTTAAATTCACGGATTGATGCTAATTCCATTACTCCCCACAGGCGGTTATTGAACATGAGAGGAACTAGTATGATTTCTTTAGGGCTTATTTCTCCTGTTCCAGAAAAAATGGTAAAGTAATCTTTAGGGAGATCCTTAATATGTTTGATTTCTCGACTTTCATTCATCGAGCCGATTAGGCCATGTCCCTTTTTTATAAATTTAAATTGATTTTTATCGGGCAAACCATGTGATGCAACAAGATTAAAAGCTTCATCATCCTCATTGTAAGTGTATAACGCACCAAGTTCTGCGTTTAAGAAATTGATTGTAAATTGTAGGGCATTGGCTGAAACTTCAGCTATTTCTTGATCGCCACGTAATTTCTCGTTTAATTGGTTCATTCCAGTACGAAACCAATTGGCATCTTTATTCTTCCTATCTGCAGTTTCTAGCTGATCGATAATGCGATTGAAAGTGTGAGTAAATTCATCTTGCTCTGATCTAGGTTTTAGTTTTACCTGATAATTACCTTCTGCAACTTTCTGAATATTGTGAATAATGCGAGAGAAGCCAAACTGTATTTCGTTGAAAGATTGGGTTAAAGCGCCAAGTTCACTATTACTTTTATATTTTAATTTCTTTTGAGGAACTCCTTTGTTTAAAAGACTGAATTTCTTAATTAAGATATCTACAGGCTTTGTGATTGAAGAGTTGATTATGTAGGATGTACTCAATATAAAAATTGAAATAAATAAAATAATAAAAAGGATAGAGTAGTTTAAAAACTTATTGACAGTTTGTTCTAATTGTTCTGTTTTTTTTGCGAATTCATAATAGTCAATTTTTAGCTGTTCAATCCCTTCTAAAAGTTTGTCGTCAACCTCTTTTTCAATATTATTTTCAACATAGTTTAGAATGTTTAGACCTGATAGGTAGCTCTTTTTTGGAAAAAAAAGTATTTTTTCGACCTGGCTAGGCTGCAAGCTTGTTAAGAGTTTTAATCTATGGTATAAGGTTGCGATTCTTTGCTCGTCTGGGTGAGAAGTATTAGGTAATAATTTGTAAAAAGAAGTTGTAAACTCTTTTTCTGATAAATTATGTATATGCTTATCTATATTTGAAAAATTATATGCCATCTGGTTGGCAGTTTTGATATTTTTTAAAGATGATACATAGTAATCTTCATTATCTGTAGCCACATATGTGTAATAATCTTGAATACCAGTAGTTATAATGTTATTGTGAATACGTTCTGCATTCATAAAAAGGGTTAACGCACGGCTAGTTTGAAAAAAGAAATTGGACAGTAAGCCAAGTAGAATTAGACTTGTAATTGAAACAATTGTTAAAAGGAATAAACGTGATTTTATTTTCCAATTTTTAAACTTAGATATTGACAAGTTCATGATCGTATTAATATTGGTTATTTATATTCACCCTTAAAGATGAGCAAAAATAGTGAAAATATGAAATGAACAGGCTTATACCGTACATGAATGACTAGCAAATAAAGGTTAAGTGGAAAGTATTCACCTTTGATAAAGTTTAATCAGAAACATCTTGATAAGATTATATTAAACTATAGCTTTATATTCTGATTTAAAATCAAATTTTAAGATAACTATGAGATCTATTTTATTAATAAGTATTCTATTGCTGAGTTTAAGTGTTAAGGCCCAACATAAAGACCTTAATAAGCTGTTTGTAAAAGGAAAATTCGAACAAATTATTGAAAAGGGAATGCCTAAGCTTAAGCAGTCGCCTGATGATGCAGTTTTGAATATGCTTGTAGGTAGAGCTCATATTGCTTTACGCAATTACGAAACGGCGATTCTATTTTTAAAAAAAGCATATAATAATGAGGTTGCCCCTCTCTCGGTTAAATCTTGGAGTCTAGCTGAGTTGGGTACAGCATATTACCATACTGGAGAAACTAAATTAGGGGTAGAGAGTTTGATAAAAGCTATGGAGATGAAGGCTACTCGTAATTGTAGTCGTTTTGCTCATAACCAGATGATGCGTTTTCAGGAAAATGATTATTTCCAAAAATGGGATATACAAGAAACTGAACATATTCGTTTTCATTTTCAAGATGAATCAGTAATTGAGAATCTAGAAAATTATAAAAATAAGCATGAAGAGGCTTATCAGAATATTAATAAGTTTTTTAAGGCGAATTTATCTAAGAAAATAGATCTTTTTGTATGGAAGGATAGGGAAGAAGCCTATGATTTATTTGAGAGACGACTTGGGTTTGCTAATTCTGAAAGGAAGATTATAAACGTTTGGTATAAGCAAACAGAAGGATATGAGATTTGTCGTATACTTTCTGATGTTGCGATTAAACCTACGAAGATAACTAAGTTGATAAATGAAGGAATTTGCGTTTACTTTGACCAATCAGTAAGAAATAAAATAAATGAGGCCCGAAGAGTATTACCTAAAGGCGAATTCTACTTGTTGGAATTATGGGAGTCACCAACTCGTTATGAAAGAGATTTATCTTATCCAATAGGCGCTGCTTTTATCGATTTCTTAATTCGTAAGGAAGGTAAAGCTAAAATTAAGGAGCTTTTAAAAAATCAGACTATTGAGAATGCTAAAGTAATTTATCCTGATTTTATGGAATTGGTTAAAGTTTTTGAAGCGATGTTGAAGTCTTAAACAAATAAGAGTGAATATAAAAAAACGCAAAGCATTGTTTATGCTTTGCGTTTTTTTATGCTAGATTAGAATCTGATTTAGTTTTTACTTTGTTTTGGGAAAGTCATGATGAACTCACTACCACTACCAAGTTCACTTTCAACCCAAATATTTCCCTTATGCTTATCTACAAACTCCTTGCAAATTAGTAAACCTAAGCCAGTTCCTTTTTCGTCACTAGTGCCCGATGTCTGAACCTTAGTATCAGTTCTAAACAACTTATCAATATTATCTTGGCTCATGCCGACACCATTATCCTTAATAGATATTTTGATCTCTTCATCAAGTTCTTCTGTTTTAATTTGAACTTCACCATTTTCAAGGGTGAATTTTATAGCATTCGAAATTAGATTACGAAGTAGACTGGTTAGCATATTTTCATCAGCAAAGATGTAGGTGTTTTCATTGTTATTATTTTTTATTTGTATCTTCTTTTGGTTGGCCTGATAGGAGGCAAAAGAGCTTGATTCATTTATAATGCTATGTAGATCAAGATTCTGAGGCTTGTATGGAATGTGGTCCGATTGACTCATAGCCCACTCTAGCATTTTTTCAAGCAAATTGAAGTTAAGCTTAGCTGAATGTTGAATATCCTTTATAATGTCCAGTTTAGTTTCATCATCTAAATCGGAATAGCTAGAGCATAACAGATCAGAGAAACCAACAATTGCATTAAACGGATTTTTTAGGTCGTGTGCTATAATCGATAAAAATTTATCTTTAGTATGGTTAGCTTCTTGCAATTTGTCAGCTGTAATATTTAATTCAGTGAGCGTCTTTGTCAGCTTAGTTGTGTCATAACCAACTCCAATTACTAAGCCTGATGGACTTTTGAATCCTGCCCAAAATTGATTGCGTTCGACCTTATCCTTATCGATAATGGTATATTCATGAAATTGTCCGTTAGGTTCTGATAGATGAGAAAGTAAAGTTTGGTAGTCTTCATCATATTTTATCATCATTTTCATGGGCTTGTCTGCAGCCTGAATATCGGATAAAGAATAACCTGTAACTTTTTCACATTCATTATTCCAAAGTGTAATTTTCATATTAGGATCTATTCCTAAAATCATGATTGGGGCAATTTCGAATAAGGACTTGAATTGCAATTCACTTTTCCTCAACTCTTCATCGGATAATTTTTTGTTATCAATTATTTCATTAGTAGCATTGGCAATTGTATGGAATTCAGTATAATTCAGTTCTCTTTTTTCTATACCTGTATTAGTATGAATTGCCTTTTTTAATAATTGAATGAAGGTTGATGTATTCTTTTTAGTTTTATTAGTTATATATCTAAAAATGAGAAGAATTATAATATGCAAAAGGAAGATCAGCAATAGAATGCTTGCAGCTTTTTTAATTTGGGCCTCTTTCATTTGCTGGATACTCTCATTAATCTGAGTTTCGATTCTAGCTAGATCAAACCAAGCACCAACAACCCAGTTCCATTGAGGATATGCTTTTACGAACGACATATTTTGGTCTATATGTCCATTTTCATCGTTGAGCCAATCGAAGATTGTAAAATCACCTTCAGGTTTTTTTGAAGCTTCAATTTCAGTCTTAATCAGCTCGAGCCCTTTTTGATCTTTTAAATGAAGAATATTGTCACCATCAGCATATTGGGTAGAATTTGAGACAATTACATTCCCATCTGTATCATTAATAAACAATTGTTGGTTGAATCCATATTTTACATTCTTAATATATAGAATAGCCTCCTTTTTTATGTCTTCATCAATGTCTGGAATATATTCACCTGTTCCGATTACGATGTCGAGAGGTTTAAAATATCTAACGTAAATAACCGAAGGAGAACTAAATGACTCATTAACTGGAAATGATTCTGAATTGCCTGTTACAAAACCTTTTCCTTGTTCTATTGCAATTCGAATTTCTTCTTGTACAATTCTCTTCTCAGGAGAATCAGGCATATCTAAAAAATTAGTGCCTTCAAATTCTGGGTGGGCAGGATAAAGAATTTCTTCTCCGTTAGTTCTGATAATAAAATAATCACCTCGAATCTCTTTCGATCGAAGTGGACGAAGAGCTTCTCGAGCCATTTGTAGAATTGCTTCTTTATTGTGTTTTAGTTTATGGCTTTTATATAAATTTTCAATTAATAGATAAGCTTGATCTACTCGATAAGTCAGAATCTCGTTAACCTGATTTATTCGAATATCTCTACTTATAGCTATATGCTCTAGAACCTGATTAACCTCATTTTTGACGAGTTCTTTTTGAGCTTCGATATAGGATGATTTTTGAATCTCACTTTCCTTTTTAAAGCTGCTGTATTCGAAGAAAAGGTATAGACTACTCATGACAATTGCTGATGAAGCAAAAAATACAACAATGTACAAGAGAAAGGTTTGGGGAATGGATAGGATTTTTCGTTTAGACATAGATAAACAGTAAGGTTCTTTTTTGATTAGCACCTAAAATACAAATAAAAATGGTGTTTCCTCTTTTTATCTTTTTAAAAAGAAACACTATAAATACCTATTGTTATCAAGGGGTTTGTTATGTGTTTTATAGATCGAAATATTTAACCTAGTTTATACAGGTATTGTTTCTATTATCTAATTTTGGATATGATAACGTAGATGCATTTGTTTTATGTACGATGATTATTTTTCTTCTCGATCAGCTGAACTTACTGGTTTCTTTTTAATTTGTGTCAGCTCCATTTTTCTGATTCTCGCACGAATCGCACCTTTAGTTCTTTTCAACTTGATAGCCATTTCTGAAACGGGCATGCCATCGAAAAAAAGGTTGATCATTTCATCATCATCTTTTCTATTCCAAGGCTTATAGGCTTCTTTACTCTCTTTTTTAATTTGCTTTATCTTATCGAAGTCGTCTTGGTCCATGTTATGGCTTATCTGTGTGAATAAATGATTTCAGATTGTAAAGATAAGTAGAAGTATTCAGTTTGTAGCTTTGAATGATATAGGATACTTCTTCAATGAGTTTATTATTTTTCATCTCTAGACTGGTCGAGTAATCTATAATTTCGCATCCTGTTTGCCCTAAAGACAGCTTAGTAATAATTGAGAATAAAATTATAATGTAAATGTTTCTATAAGAATGTTTCAGTTTTTGTGGAATACGAATTATCTCATAAAATTGTAAAGATAATCAGTAGGATCTCTGTCTACCATTTCTTCATTAATTTCGAAATCGGCATATTCATGAAAAGTACAGCAATCATCCGATTTTGAAACCACATTCAGGTAAATGTCGTGGCTTTCGTTAGGACTCAAGTGTAGCTTATAATTTTTGAAGCCTTCCAAGCTTTTCCATGCAATTTCGTATGATAGAATAAATGCCCTTTCATTCTCTTCATCTATTATGATTTCTATCTAAATAGGGGTTTCTTCCTCATTTTTAATATAAGTAATAGAAATTTCATTGCTCTTATAGGTCCCATTAAAAATTAGATCCTCTGCACTTGTTTTGTCAGTAATTTTAAGCCTTAGCACCTGTGGTGGGCTAAAGCATTCTGGACATTCGCGTGTGTCTTTACAAGATAGGATTGAGAATAATATGAGAACAATAAGGATAGGATTGATCAAATTGAAGTTCATTGGGATATGAATTTATGTTCAGATCGAATTTAATAGTTTTTCTTTTTGAAATAAAATTAGTGACTTGTTTTTAATTATTTTAAATAAGGGGTGTATCATAATCTCTAATGCCCGACTTTACTTAACTTCTGTATGTAAAATATCTATTGTTTATAATTAATGTTGTGTTATGATTTGTTTTAATTAACTTCATTCGTCTTTTGAGAATTACATAAAAACCATGCGGGTAAAATAATGCTGTTAGCCATGCTTTTTATTGTAATTAACGACTTAAGTCAGATGGGGAGGTTTATTAAGTCTTCGTTTTCGAATAGCTTAATAGACTTTTGAGTATTAATTAATCAAAATCAATAAAATGATTACAAATGAACAAATTATCGCTTGTAAAGCCACAGTAGCTAAAGTTTCTGATAAAGAAACTGAAGAGCTAAACATGCCAAGCACTGTTTATGGAGGCGAAAGTGAAACCCTTGAAACCTGGGCTAATCAAGACAGTGATAAACTAGCCATAGGTGGTATTAGTGTAGAACGTATTGCTCAAATAGGTATTCGAGCTTTTGTTTTTCGTGAATATGAGTCAGCTTGGATAGTTGTACGACGTACGGGTAAAGATGCCGAGAAAGAATGGAAGGCATTTGCTACTCGTGCTTACGATTTGTGCGACGAAATGAAGCATGCCTTTAAATATGCTTTCAGGAATGAGCCAGAGCTTTTGGGTCGTGTTAACGAAATTGCACAGGGAACAGGTGATCCCGATATGATTCAGGATTTGAAAACCTATTCGCTATTGGGGCTGAAATACCAAGATTTGTTAACGCCTATAGGTTTTGATATTGCCAAATTGGATACAGCCAGCAGCATGTCAGACGAAGGAGCTAACCTTTTGGCTGAGGCAAATGGTAGCAAGCTAAAGGGCAATGAAAATAAGGTGTTGCGCGATAAAGCTTATACCCACCTAAAAGAAGTAGTTGATGAGGTTCGTGCCTGTGGTAAATATATTTTCTGGAAAGACAAAAAACGCTTGGTGGGTTACCAAAGCGATTATTGGAAAAGTAAGAATACGAGAACTAAGAAAACCGAATTAGAACAAGCTTAGATTAATAGACTAGGTGATTAAAAGACTCTGCATTAGCAGAGTCTTTTTTTTATAAACTTGCTCCTTTTAAAGTTTAGGTCACCCTTTTAAATATGACGCTTTCCTGTTACTGAATTTCCCTTCCTGTTATTAAGTTAGCTATCCTTTTAACTTTTGAACCTTTCCTGTTAAAAATTAAGCAATCCTGTTCAACAGGACGACTTATTTTCTAACAGGACGACCCGAAAAGTAACAGGGCGGCTTATTTTTCTACATGGCGACTCAAAAAGTAACATGGCGGCTTATTTTCTTACATGGAGGGCTAAAAATTAACATGAGAGCTTTTTTATTGACATGACAGGATTTGTTCCGACATGAGGTGCAGAAACAGAACTCTAATGACATAAAAGTTAACTGGAAGCATTCTAACTTATTGTTGTATTGGTGTTTTACCGAATGCTATTATTCTGTTTACGATTATCTTTTAATATATTTGGTAGGCTATTTATATCGATGGTAATTTTAAGAAAAAAAATGAAGCATAAGCTCAATTTAAAATTAAAGTCTTTGCAAAAACCGTAAGCTTATTTATTGCAGTTTTAGAGAGTAATAACCATTAGTCTAGTGATTTATAAAAACAAACAGATAAGTGAGATAAAGTGCATTGCACCTTAGCCACTTGTTACAAAACATTTAAAGCAGAAAATGAAAAACATTAAATTAACCTTAGTATTTGCACTAAATTTTCTCATCTGCAATTCCATTCTTGGGCAACCTTCGGAATTGACGACAAAGGTTTGTAATAACTTAGATTTAAATATTGAAGATTGTTATTTATCGCTAGTGAGTCAAAAGGTGATGCCTAGTGATCCTTCAAAATCCATTATTGTACTACCTAAAATTGTAGAAAAGGAAGATGATTATTTTATACTAGACAGTTACATTTTGATTGTTGAAAACATTACGGGAAAGATACTATCTAAATATTTTGAAAGTCACACAACAAATAATTGGACTTCAGATGCTATAGAAATAGAATCTATTAAAGTTGATACAGCCCCATATAATCTCAATAAATCAACTAGAGCTTTTGGAATAAGAGTTAGTTATTCTGGACCTTCAAGAGTGAATCCTTATTCTGAAGAAACTCTATCGCTATTTATAGAACGAGAAGAAAAAATTATCCCAGTGCTTAATAAGTATACTATTGCACTTTTCAATGGCGAATGGGATGGAGTGTGTGTCGGTAGTTTTAAAGACCAAGAAAAAATTGTAATCATATCGAAAGAAGGAACCAATGGTTTTGCTAACATCTTAGTGAAAAATAAAATTACGGAAACGACGAATGTGACTGAAAATGAAGATTGTGTTGAAAAAGAAATAATTAAAACAGTAAAAGGAGTTTTAAAGTATGATGGTAAAGAATATAAAAACGTTTTGTAACAACTAAGCGTTCGTGTGGCAGGAACTGCCCAACATGAACGTTGGGTTGACGTAACCGTTAATTGAATTATGACCTTATGGGGAATGATGTGATTAGCTATCACGGTATTTGAATATTCAAGGGTACTTTAAATTGAAAAAAATGAAAATTTATAGAGATAATATAAAAATGTATGATGCCAAATTACTTAAGCTAAGTAAGATATTAAATCGTATTTCATTTCTTAGGCTATTTATTTTTGTAATTTCAAGCACCATTCTTATATACTTGATTAGTAGTAAACTAATTACTCCCTTTTTTATTGTTTTTCCTATTTCAATAATATGTTTTGCTTTAGTCATCAAGCATCATAACAAAATAGCTTACTTGAGAAAACATACGTCATTCCTGAAAGGAATAAATGAATCCGAAATTTTAAGAGGAAAATGTAATCTGGAAGAATTTGATACCGGACATAAGTTTATTAATCAAAATCACCCATACACATCTGATTTAGATATTTTCGGACAACATTCCATTTTTCAATTAGTAAATAGAACAACTACAGAATCAGGTATGATACTCTTATCAGAATGGCTATCTGAACCTGCACCTAATTATGAAATACATGACAGACAAAAAGCCATAAAAGAATTATCTCAAAAATTGGATTGGAGGCAAGATTTTCAGGCATCAGGCATGCACTTTAAAAATAAAAAAAGTGATTATTATAAATTGTTAGATTGGGTAGAAGCACCTGTTGTTTTATTAAAACATCGACGAACTTATTTAGCAGTTGCAATAATCCTTTCGGTTCTATCCTTTCTTGCCTTATATTTTTATATACCTTATTTTGATTCATCAAACTGGTATATTTATTTGCTTCCCTTAATTACTGTTTTATTTATTATTAACAGAATTTTAAAAAAAGTAAAACCCATCGCCGATAATATCGTTGAAACCTCACAAGAGAATATTAATACTTTAAGAGGTTATCTGACACTTATCAATAAAATTGAAAGTGAAAGTTTCAAGTCAAAGAAATTATACGAATTACAATCAATACTAATAAAAGGCAAATATTCAGCATACAATGAAATTAATAAGTTGTGCAGACTATTGGAATTTTCTGAGCAAAGAGGTGTAAATAAGATAAAGATGCCAATAAAAGGAAATCCTTTTTATTCTTTATTAAACAGTTTCCTACTGCTTGATATTTATTTAATTATTAGAGTAGAAAAATGGAAATCAAAGAATAAAGCGTTTTTAAAACCATGGTCTAGAGTAGTAAGTGAGTTTGAAGTAATAAATAGTCTTGCAGGTTTTTACTATTCAAACCCATCATATACATTTCCAGAGGTAACAGAAAAGAACAACTACGTACATTTTGAATCGTTGGGGCATCCTTTAATAAATTCTAATAAACGTGTTAGTAATAATTTTCACTCAGAGGGACAAGGTGATGTTGTTATGATTACCGGTTCCAATATGGGAGGGAAAAGTACTTTTTTAAGGAGCGTAGGCGTAAACCTTGTTTTGGCTTTAGCTGGTGCACCTTGTTGTGCAAAATATGGACAGGTTTCGAACCTGAAATTATATACGAGTATGAGAACCCAAGATAATTTGAAGGAAGGAATTTCCTCTTTTTATGCAGAATTAAGTAGAATTGAAAAAATGCTGAAACTGATAGAAAGTAGTCACAATGTATTTTTTCTTTTGGATGAGATGTTTAAGGGAACAAACTCAGAAGATAGGCATAAAGGAGGTTTTTCATTGATTAATCAAATAAGTAAGCTCAAAACGTCAGGAATTATTGCAACACACGATATTGAACTTGCAAAACTATCAGGGAATAAAATGTTAGTTACAAATTATAGTTTTAATAGTGAGATTAAAGATAATTCAATGATTTTCAGCTATGAACTTCATCCAGGTATATGTAATGATTTTAACGCTAGTGAACTTATGGAAAAAAGTGGAATTAAAATTTTAACTAATATTCCAAACAAGTGAAATCAAGTATAAATTCGGCATATAACATTTTGTATATGTCAGAGCGGGTTAGGTGTAAATTTGGGAATTTTTCTCTCGCATAAACTTCGTGGTGTGTTGAAAAGATATTCTCCCGTAATCCGCTCCGCCACATACAATTTACCGTAATTTAAACCATATAATTATAAAGACAATATGAAAGCATTGACTTTTTCAAAATTTGGCTCACCAGATGTTCTGGAATATATAGAAATAGCAAAACCACAAATTAAAGACAACGAGATACTATTAAAAAATAAAGCAATTGGATTAAACTTTGCCGACATATACAGAAGAAAAGGCAATTACCATTTAAAAGGAGAACCACCTTTTATTGCAGGGTATGAAGGAGCAGGAATTGTTGTGGAATCTAAATCGGATAAGTATAAAGTCGGAGATAAAATTGCATATACCGATGTACCCTTTTCTAATGCAGAATTTATTACAATTCCAGATACACACGCTATTCCAATTCCAAATAATATTGATTATCCATTAGCGGCTTCTGTTCTTTTGCAGGGTTTAACGGCTCATTATTTATGCAGTGACAGTTATAATGTTAAAAGTGGAGAAACTATTCTTATTCACGCTGCATCAGGCGGTGTAGGTCAAGTTTTAATTCAACTTTGTAAATCAAAAGGGGCAACTGTAATTGGTTTATCACGAAATAAAGATAAACTAAAGACCATTTTGAATTGCAAAGCCGATTATGCAATAGAATTAAATGACAACTGGAAAACTCAAATAATGAATATAACCAACCAAAAAGGTGTTGATGTTGTATTTGATAGTGTAGGTTCAACCTTGATGGATAGCTTTGAAGTAACTAAAGATTGTGGACATGTTGTTTTTTATGGCATGAGCGGAGGAGATCCAAAACCAGTTGATCCAAGAATGTTAATGGATACAAGCAAAACCCTTTCAGGAGGAGATTTATGGAGTTACTTAACAAATGAAAAAGAGCGGAGAACCAGAGCAAAAAAACTATTCCAACTAATAAAAGATGGCGTAGTTAAAATTAAAGAACCTGTCCAATTTAAATTATCGGAAGGAAAAAGCGCACACGAATTTTTAGAAGATGGTAAAAGCTCTAGTAAGATATTATTAATTCCAGATTCGGAAATAAAATCTACACACAACAAAAATTAAATTGTCATGGGCGGTGACAAGCTCCCTATAGCTATCGAGATTGATAACTTAGCTCAACTTATAAGCACCAGCAGGCCATATTTAATAATGAATCCCTTATTAGTTAGTAATTAAGATTATTACAATTGGTGAAAATGAATACAATACGCACATTGATTCGCAATGCATTGCATCTCTACGGGTGGTGATTATAAAAATAAATTTGGTCCTCAATCAAAAAAATCGGGCATCAATTATTCGTGGTTTAAAAATTGGTGTAACAAAAAATGCCAGAAAAATCCATACAGATTTTAAATGGCAATCTCGATTTCAAGATCATATTAGACGAAATGATGCAGCCTTTCATAAAATCAGAGACTACATCAATAATAATCCTTTACATGGAAGGTTGATAAGTTTTATGAATGGCAATAAAAAAAATCAGCCAGCTCGATAGTTCGAACTGGCTGGTTTTTCTTGTGTGCCCGGGGCACGATTATATGGGGATTTAGGTTATTTCTAAAACAAAGTACGAATATAGTACAATATTCTAAATAACCTATATTTTTTTGTTAAACGATCCCTGAGAATCCCATAAAGGCCATTGCAAGTAAACCTGCAACAATAAGAGCCGCAGGAGTCCCTTTAATACCTTTAGGTAGTTCAACAAGATCAAGATGCTCTCGTATTCCTGCAAACAGCACTAAAGCTAATCCAAAACCAATTGCAGATGCTCCTGAGAATACAACTGCTTCAAGCAAGTCGTAATCTTTCTGAATGGTCATGATAGCTACACCTAGAATAGCACAGTTGGTTGTGATTAATGGTAGAAACACACCCAATGCCTGATACAAAGGAGGACTTACTTTTTTAAGGATAATCTCAACCAATTGTACTAAGGCAGCAATCACCAAAATAAAGGAGATGGTTTGCATAAAACCAATACCAAAAGCATCCAATATATATTTTTGAATCAAATAGGTAACAATGGTTGCCAGAATCATAACAAAGGTTACGGCTCCTGTCATACCTACAGCGGTAGATACCTTTTTCGATACACCAAGGAAAGGACAAATTCCAAGGAATTGTGCCAATACAACGTTATTAACGAATATGGCTGATATAATTATTACAATATATTCCATGATAATATCTCTTTTAAGCTTTTCTTAATTGGTTGATAAATGCAATTAGATAGCCCAATGCTATGAATGCACCTGGGGCTAAAACGAATATTAACATGCCATAACTTTCGCTGAAAATAGGAAAATTGAATACTTTACCTGTCCCTAATAATTCGCGAACAGCACCAAGCATGGTTAATGCCATAGAGAAACCAAGTCCCATACCAGCACCATCTATAATTGAAGGAACCAATTTGTTTTTAGAAGCAAATGCTTCGGCACGACCAAGTACCACACAGTTAACAACAATCAGTGGAATAAACACGCCTAATTGAGCATGAAGAGCAGGTACATAACCAGCCATAACAAGATCAACGATAGTTACAAATGAGGCAATAATTACAATAAACGATGGGATCTTCACTTTATCAGGAATCATACCACTCACCAATGAGATCACAAGGTTCGACATGATCAGTACAAAGGTTGTTGCCAAGCCCATACCTAAACCATTAATCGCAGATGAGGTCACACCCAATGTTGGACACATCCCAAGAAGCAATACAAAAACTGCATTCTCCTTAAAAAATCCTCTTGAAAAATTCTGCCAGTTATTCATTGCTTGTTTCCTCCTTCGTTTGATTTTTCATATACTCGTTATATGCTGTTTGTACAGCCTCTAGAAAAGCACGAGAACTGATAGTTGCAGCTGTAATGGCATCAATATCGCCACCATCTTTGCTGACAATAAGCTTTGTAGTTTCAGGGTTTTTTCCAACAATACTTTTAGTATCTCCTTTTGATTCTTGATTTGAATCTTCGGATTTAAAACCTAAAATATTACCCAAATTTTCAACCAAGCTCAATTGCACTGTTGTAGGGTCAACAGGCTTAAACCAATCGGCCATTTTAGTACCCAAACCAGGCGTTTCTTTATGCTCTAAAACTGAATAGTTATTGATGGTTCCATCGGGTTTAAAACCCACCATAATCCATACATATCCTGAAAAGCCATTGGTTGTGAATGTTTTTACAGCTGTACCCACCAATTTCTCATCCTTCTTTGCAGGATAAAATTCAAGCTTATCGCCGCTAGGCATAGCAACTTCGTACATTTCCTCGCTTGGGTTGTTGTCAAAAGCGGGAACAACCTCTTTAATTGCTTTTAATTTCTTAGTCAGCTTTGCAGCTGCAATCGGTTCTTTGGTTAGTTCGTAAAGACCACCCAAAGCAGCTGATGCTACCAGTGTTATTATAAATAACACCAGAACCATATTTATAAACGTAGATTCTTTTTTACCAGCCATGATTATTTCCTTTTTTCGCCGAAACGCTTAGGTTTAACATATACATTAATAAGAGGTACAAATCCATTCATGATAAGAATAGCAAATGATACCCCTTCAGGATAAGCTCCGAATACACGAATCACAACGGTTAATAAACCAATTCCGATACCGTAGATCAACATACCCTTATTCGACATTGGCGAAGTCACATAATCGGTTGCCATGAAAATAGCACCCAATAATAAACCACCTGTTAGAATATGGAAAGCTGGTCCTGCATAAGCTTCTGGATTAGTCATATTAAGAATGCCAGAGAAAATAGCAACAGTCGCAATGATTGATACAGGAATATGCCAAGTGATAATCTTTTTAACTAACATGTAGATTAAGCCTAGTACAATTGCTGCACCAGCAACTTCACCTATTGAACCACCCATGTTTCCAAGGAACATATCCACATTTGATGGGAGTTGAGCCATTAAGTCAGTTAGAGAATCCCCTTTGTTTAAGCCTTCCTTGATAACCGCAAGAGGTGTCGCACCAGTTTCAGCATCAAGATATGAAGTTTCGAAACCTAAAGCTTTAGGCCAAGAAGTCATTTGAACAGGAAAGGAGATTAATAGGAAAACACGTCCTACCAGCGCAGGATTGAAAACGTTGTTTCCTAATCCTCCAAAAGTCAGTTTACCAATACCAATAGCAACCAAGGCTCCAATAATGATAATCCATATTGGCAGGTTGGCAGGCATGTTAAATGCCAAAAGAATACCGGTTATTAAAGCTGAACCATCCTTAATTGTAGGTTCAACGTTAAGTAAATATTTTTGAATTAAGAATTCGAAAAGATAACATGATGCAACGGCAGTAAGGGTAACAATAATGGAACCCAAACCAAAGTAATAGAAAGATAATAGAAGAGCCGGAAGCATCGCGAAAACCACACCATACATGTTTTTCTGTATGGAATCTCCACTGTGTATGTGTGGCGATGGTGCGATAAGTACTTTGGTGTTCATATTTATTAGATATTAATTAGTTATATTTTAGTACTTAGAGTTAAAAGTATTTATGAGTACTTAGAGTCAATTGTTTAACTTTTTAGTTTATTGCTAATAGATGTAAATATTGCCAAAATCTCGTTTGCTTCAACAAGAATTGATTTTAGCTTGTCATAAGCTACCCAGTTCATTTCTTCAATGAGTTCTAACCAATAAACTGTTTCACTAGCTTCGCTTTCACTGATTTTGATTTTATTCTTGAAATCAGCTTTGCTTCTAGATCTATTTGCTTCCCTGTAATTGGCACCTACACTTGTTCCTGATTTTGTAATTTGATTTTTAATCACTCTACTTTCAGGTGTATTGGGTAAAGAAACGGATAGTTTAATTATACTAAGAGCAAATAATTTTGTTCTTTTTTCTAACTGATTACCGAATTCTTTATTATCCATTACTTTTAACTTTAAGTATTCTAGGCATTCCAAGTACTCCAAGTACTCTTATTCTTTTATTTCCTAGATCTCATAATCTGACCAACCTTACCTTTACCCAATCGGATATAATCCAAAAGAGGTCGGGTTGCAGGACAAGTAAAACTACAAGAACCACACTCGATACAATCCATTATAGCATCGTTTTCAAGTCTGTCGTATTCTTTTTTATCAGCTAATACCATAAGTAAGTATGGCTCTAATCCCATAGGACAAACTGAAACACATTTACCACAACGGATACATGCTTTAGTTGCTTTACGAGCAGTTTCTTCCTGAGCTAATAATAGTAATCCCGAACTACCTTTAGTTAAAGGCACATCAATGCTTACTAATGCTTTACCCATCATTGGACCACCACCAACAATTTTAGCTGTATCTTCTGGTAAACCACCAGCAGCTTCGATAATATCGCTAACAGGTGTTCCTACTCTGAATTTCCAGTTTGATGGATTCTTTAATGATTTTCCAGTGACTGTAGCTACACGCTCGAACAAGGGTTTGTTCTTTTGAATAGCTTCGTAAACAGCAAATGCAGTTCCTACATTTTGTACCACAGCACCTACTTCAATAGGAAGAGCTCCTGAAGGAACTTCACGATTCAGGGTTGCAGAAATCAATTGCTTTTCACCACCTTGAGGGTATTGTGTTTTTAAAGGACAAACTTCAATACCTGTGTATTTTGTTGCAATTTGAGTCATATGAGCAATTGCATCAGGCTTGTTGTTCTCAATACCTACGATGGCTCTATTAACCTCAAGTGCTTTCATGAGAATTTGGATTCCAACCATAATTTGGTCTGCTTTCTCAAGCATCACTCTATGGTCTGAAGTCAAATAAGGCTCACACTCAACAGCATTGATAACAAGAACCTCTGCAGTTTTACCAGGAGGAACTGAAAGCTTCACATGAGCAGGGAAGGTTGCACCACCAAGTCCAACAATACCAGCATCGCCAACTCGTTTGATGATTTCTTCCTTAGTGTGAGTAATCTCAGTTACAAGATCTTCACTTCTGTCAATATGCTCTAACCACTCATCGCCATCAACTTTAATAATGATGGATGTGCGACGAAAACCTGTAGCATCCATTACATCATCTACCTTAAATACCGTTCCCGATACTGAAGAGTGAATGTTGGCAGATACAAAGCCTGATGATTGAGCTATAACTTGGCCTACTTTAACTTCATCGCCTTTTTTAACGATAGCTTTAGCAGGAGCTCCAATATGTTGAGCAATTGGAATAGTTGCTATTTTAGGGATTGGCAATTCTTGGATTGCACTTTGAGCAGAAAGTTTATTTTCTTCTGGATGAATACCCCCTATTGAAAATGTTTTTAACACTGATTGTCCTCCTATTTATTTGTTATCAGATGTTCCGTTTTCTTTATCTTCGCTTTTTACAGCTGTATCTGCTTCAGGCTTAGCTACTGGTTTGGCAACAGGTTTTACAGTTGCAGCAGTAGGTTTAGCAGCAGGCTTTTCCTTACGTGGTGGAAAGTTTAACTCATGAATAGCATGAGTTGGACAAACTATAACACATTTGCGACACAATTTACATTTGTCGTAATCAATATAAGCCAGATTATTTTCAAGTGTAATAGCGTCGAATGGACATTCTTTCACACATTTACCACAACCAATACAAGCTACAGAACAAGCCTTTTTAGCGATACCACCTTTATCTTTGTTTACACACGAAACGAAAATACGGCGACTCTTAGGACCTTTTTTTCTAAGTTCGATAATGCTGTTTGGACAAGCTTTAACACAAGCGCCACATGATACACACTTATCTTCGATAATAACTGGTAAGCCAGTTTCTTTATCCATATACATGGCATCGAAATTACAAGCATCAACACATTCGCCTAGACCTAAACATCCATATTGACAACCCGTGTCGCCAGAATATAGTGAGGCAGCAATTGTACAAGATGTTGCTCCATCGTAGATATTTGTTTTTGGACGGTTTTCGCAAGTTCCGTTACAACGCACAACAGCAACTGTTGGGTCAGCAGCTTTCACATCGTGTCCTAATAGGGCACCAACATGCGACATGACTGCTGCTCCACCAACAGGACAATTCATTTTTGAAATGTCGTCGGCCTTAACCAAGGCTTCGGCGAAACCTCTACATCCTGGGTGGCCACAAGCACCGCAGTTGGCAGCAGGTAATGCTTCTTCTACTTCGTCGATACGAGGATCTTCATACACTTTGAATTTTTGCGCTACAAAGTATAGGATGATTGCCGCAGCAACTCCAATAGCACACAAAGCAAGAATAGTGATTACTATAGTATTCATTGTTTTAAATATTTACAATTTTGTGTATTGTGAACGAAAACGTTTTCTTAAGTCGATCTTTTAAAAAATATAGCAAGCTATAATAAGGCAATAAAATACCTAAAGCCAATAAGCCACTAATAAGCTCGTTGGTGAAAGCTGTTGCTATAAAAAGGGTGATAAGGACTAGCACGAATGGAAGTACATAAGCTAAAAGAAGAGCTAACCATCCAAGAGATTCTTGATATACAACCTTTACTTCTTCTCCAAGTTTAAATGAGCTAGAATAGTCGATAATATCGATCTCCTTTTCTTTCATATCAGACATGGAACAAGCAGATTTCGCGTGGCAGCCAGCGCATGCCGAAACATTTAAAATGCTGACTGTTATCTTTTCGTCTTTTATATCTGAAATAGTTCCGACGTGATCTATTTGCTTGTTATTCTGCATATATTTTATCTCACTGTTGATAGATGTGATTTTAATCTGAATATAATCTGTGAAGTATTGTGTTATCTTTCAGATCTATATGTTGTTAGATGATTGATTTAGATCTTTCGAATACTCGTAATTTTAATCACACATCAGCAAAAATAACACTTTAGGTCAGATAGCATTAGGGGACAAGTTTATTTATTATTTGTTTAAATAGAGGGAGTTCGCCTGTTTTGTAAACTAGAGATAGCAATTTTTCATCTATCTGTATTGAACACAGTCTGTTTGCTGAATTAGAGAAAAAAATCATTATTTTAGGTTCTTAACGCAAACGTGTTAATTTAGAATGATTTTAAGAAGAAGTTGTGGCTATAGGTATCCATTTGATCGGATAATCCGAATCTACTTTGTTTGAGCTGACTTATTTTGTTGTTTATCGAATTATAGGAGTTTATTATTCGATTGCATATTATAGTTTGATGATAAAAAAACGGAACCTGCATTTTAGCAAACTCCGTTTCTATATATTTTAAGTAGATCTAGAAATTGAATTTCAAAGCCACATAAGGCATCACTGAATTGTCAATTTTATATTTGCCATTATCTTTTTCTATCCAAGCCCATCGGTAATCTATACCAGTATAAAGGATAGGGCTTACTTTGTATGCGAAACGCATAAGAGCAAGTGAGTTTTCGTCGAATTTGAAAGCATCATCTAATTTAGTTAAGTTTCCTTTGCTGTAACTACCTTCAATTAAAATTCTATCGAAGAGATCTTTGGTTCTTAAATGAACTTGCATGAATGCAGGAGATGTTTCACTAATATCATCAGGAAGTAAAAGACTACCACCTACAATAATTTTATCTAAGATACTTGCATTTAAAGAGCCATAGATGCCTTCTTGTTTTTCAGCTCTTCCTAATTGAGCTATCTTAGCATCCTTGTTAAGCTCATACATCGCATCGAAGAATTGAGGCATGTAGTTGTCGCTGTACCAAAGACGTTCAATACGTGCATTCAGTTTAAATAGGTTACCGATTACCTTCATATTAGCGTTTAAACCAACACCCGTTCCAGTACCATTACCGTAATTTGCTAAAGTCTCAGGTGCCGAAAAATAAGTTTTCAAGCTATCCGATTCAACTTTTCTCAATGTACTATAGTGAGCATATGCATTTAAATTAAATACAGAAGAATTAATCAATGTAATTCCCATATCTAAACTCCAAGCGCTCATCCCATCTTCAAGAAAATGGTTGATGTCGTTGCTTTCATCATATCGCTTATTCTTATCCTTATCTTTCACGTATGTGAAACCCATATCAAGAGTTTTAATAACTGGGATTTTGCTTGCTCCAAAAGGGCGAACATATGGACGAATGGCAAATAGATTAAATGAACCTGTATTGAAATCGCTATACATACCTTCTACACCAAACGTCTTCTTGATAACGATATCGTAGCTAATACCAGTTTTACGTTTCTCGAAACTCATTGAGTTGCTATAGTTGTTTACTAGGCTACCATAACCAACATGCTCTCCTTTAAGCTGACCTACTTTGATGTAAACAGGATCTTTTTTCTTACGACCATAGCTTAAATATGAAATCATTCGAAGTAAGCCAGAGCCACCTTTAAATTCGTCGGTGAACAGCTTACCATCGTCAAGGTTAAAATAAACAGGAATATCGAATCCAACGCCTACTTTTCCTAGACGTAGTTCTGGATTAAGACGAACACCGGCATAATTTTCGCCACCAATACGTGCAAAACCGAATGCTGATGAAAATACGCTAACTGAATCGAGTTGGTTTATATTGTCAACTTCAAAGTTAATTTGAGACTTCGCTTTTTGTGGTATTAAAAAGGCACAGAAAAGGAAGGCCAAAATAACAAGGGTAATTTTTCTCATTGTGTATAGATTTTGATTATAATTTTAAATAGATATTTACAATGGTCTAAGAAACCAATGAATTTATTGAATATGATTAATTCTAATGATTAGGATGTTTTTAGCTTATGACACTCCAATTGAATTGAGCTTTACTTAAGCGTTTAACTTGTTTGGCTAGTGTATGGTTTATTTCTTTTTCCAACAATGGATCCTTATCAAGTATGCTTTGAGCAATGTCTCGAGCATACTGCAATATCTGTCCATCCTTTGCCAGATTAGCTATTTTAAGATCGTAAGCAATTCCGCTTTGCTGAGTTCCTTCAATGTCACCTGGTCCACGTAGTTTTAGATCTACTTCGGCTATTTCGAAACCATCATTTGTTCTCACCATGGTTTCAATTCGTTTTTTCGATTCATTCGAAAGTTTGTAGCCCGACATGAGGATACAATATGATTGATCGGAACCACGTCCCACACGTCCACGAAGTTGATGAAGTTGTGAAAGACCAAACCTTTCAGTACTCTCTATAATCATGACAGAGGCATTAGGTATATTTACACCGACTTCAATAACTGTGGTAGCCACCATTATTTGAGTTTCTCCTTTTGCAAAGCGTTGCATTTCGGCTTCTTTGTCGGCAGGTTTCATTTTACCATGAACCATGCTTATCCCATACTTTTCTGGAGGAAAAAAGCTAGCAACAGATTCATAGCCTTCTTCAAGATTTTTGTAATCCATCTTTTCCGACTCCTTAATCATAGGGTAAACCAAATAGATTTGACGATCCAAATCAATTTGTTTTTTCATGAACTTGTACACTTCCTGTCGTTTGTTCTCGAAATAGTGAACCGTTTGAATAGGTTTACGACCTGGAGGTAACTCATCTATTACAGAAACTTCCAAATCACCATAAAGTGTCATAGCTAGAGTTCTTGGAATAGGTGTTGCTGTCATGACTAGAATATGAGGAGGAATTGGATTCTTCGCCCAAAGCTTTGCACGCTGAGCAACTCCAAAACGATGCTGCTCATCTATGATTACGAAACCAAGATTTTTGAATTGAACGATATCTTCAAGCAGAGCGTGTGTTCCAATGATAATTTGAAGCTCACCACTTAAAAGTTGTTCATGTATAATTTTTCTATCCTTTGCTTTTGTAGAACCTGTTAATAAGGCATAATTGACATTTATTCCTTCGAGGAATTTAGCAATCGTTTCTAAGTGTTGTGTTGCTAGAATTTCAGTTGGTGCCATTAGACAAGCCTGACAGCCATTGTCTAGTGCCATTAGTATACTCATCAGTCCAACCAGAGTTTTACCACTTCCTACATCGCCTTGTAACAGTCTATTCATCTGTTTCCCCACACCAACTTCCTTACGGATTTCTTTCAAAACTCGCTTTTGAGCATTAGTTAGTTCAAAAGGAAGGTTATTCTGGAAAAATGAATTGAAATAGTCACCAATTTTAATGAATTGGTGTCCCTGATAGAGAATTTTTCTCTTCATCTTCTTTTTCAGTGTACCTAGCTGAATATAGAAGAGTTCTTCAAACTTTAAACGGTATTCAGCTTTTTTAAGAATTTCAGCATTCTCAGGAAAATGAATTTGTAAAAGAGCATCGTGAAGATTGATTAAATTCAAATGTTTTACCAGATAAGCTGGAAGTGTTTCGGGAATTTTACCATTTACCGAATTCAAAATGGCTTCTTGAAACTTGTGAATAGTTTTTGAATTCACGAAACCAGCTTTCATTTTCTCTGAAGTAGGATAGAAGGCTTGCAGTGATGCTTGGATTTTATTTTTGGTGGGTTTGCATTCTTCCAGTTCAGGATGAACCACATTTATGCGGTGATTGAATTCCGCAGGTTTTCCAAAGACAATGTATTCTGTATCAACTTTAATGTTTGATTTAACAAATTTTATTCCCTTAAACCAGACCAATTCAATTGTGCCATGTCCGTCTGTGAAATTTGCAACTAAGCGTTGTTGACGTTTTTCACCAATGGTTTGCATATCGGAGATTCTACCCTTTACTTGAATATAAGGTAGTTTCGAATGTATTTCAGTCGTTTTATAAAACTTGGTTCTGTCAATATATTTGTAGGGGAAATGGTAAAGCAAATCCTCGTAACTGTGAACAGAGAGTTCTTGCTTTAAGAGTAAGGCTTTTTTAGGTCCAACTCCGGGTAAAAATTTTATATCCAGTCCTGCTAATTCTGACATTTAATAATTGATTTCAGCTTGTAGAATCTTAAGTCGCAAATCCTTACATGTAAATTGTGAAAACAGATTTGGGATAGGTTATTTAAGTTAACTTCGACATGCGAATATTGATTGACAGAATCAAAAGTACAATTAAATTCGTAATTGTATTGAACTGCTTATTTATTGATTTATTTTTTTTTTTATCTTCAGCTTAAAATCTTTAAATAATAACTAGATGCCCCATTTAAAGTATCAAGTACAGAAACGATTTACTCGACTAATTTCCAGACATTACAGAGGTTTTGGAATTAATTCTCCTTATATCTATCATTTAGTTCGAGAGGTGATAGAGGCCAAAATGCATTATTATCCTTTTAAGAAACTTGATAGGTTGTGTAGGAACATGGTTTCTGATGTTGAAAAAAGGATTTTAAAGGAATCTTTAAGTAAAGAGCAAAACTTGTGGTTAAAAAATGAATTCAATCGATTAAATGGTTGCACTCAACTTTATCGGTTTTTATTTCGTTTAGTGAATTACCTTAATCCTAAAAGGATAGCCTTTTTAGGTGATGATTCTGGATTGCTGTTGTCTTATTTGGCAAAGGTTGATAGACGTCGGGATTTATTGTGTTTGGGTTCTCGCAATTTTGTATCAGATTATTCTAGATCAATTCTAAAAGAACAAAGAATTTCTAATGTGAAGTATTCTGAATTTAGTTTGATCGATAAAACGGCTTTTGATTTTATTCATATCTCAAGATCGGTCGATGCAAATGTTTTGATTGAATTTGAAAGTAATATAGAAAGCTATTTGAACGAAGAATCTTATCTCGTCGTAGAAAATATCAATAGAGATGAAAGAATGATCGAGTTATGGAGTCGCCTGAAGAAAATGGAACGATTTAATGTTAGTTTAGATTTGTTTGATGTTGGGATTCTAATCGCTCGAAAAGGATTGAAAAAGCAAGATTATAACTTGAGTGCAAGCTCATATAAATAACCCTAAATTATTAATATAAAATCTTTGATAATTTGTTATGAAATGTGAGTCTAAATTTTAACTTTGTGTAACTGATAGAAAAAAAGATATTTGAACTTTATTTTGCTTTCTGGAAGTGATATAAAAATAATATCATGACAAAATTTAAAGTATATACTAAAACTGGAGATTCTGGAACCACTGGATTAATTGGTGGGACTCGAGTACCCAAGCATCATTTACGTCTCGAAGCATATGGGACCGTAGATGAGTTGAATTCTTATATTGGATTGATCAGATCTCATGAAATTGAAACAAAGTCGAGTGAGACTTTACTGAAAATTCAAAATAAGTTATTCTTGATAGGTTCTCGTTTAGCTACTGATGATACTAAATCGGATTTAAAAGAGAAATTGGTAATTGTTGAAGATGACATTCTATTGCTAGAAAAGGAAATGGATAGAATGGATGAGAGTTTACCAGAATTGAACAATTTTGTTTTACCTGGAGGTCATCCTCTTAATGGTTATTGTCATATCGCTCGTACGGTGTGCCGTCGTGCCGAACGTCGTGCTAATCAGCTTTCTGCCGAGGTAGACGTTAACTCATTATTATTGAAATATATAAATAGACTATCCGATTACTTATTTATTCTCTCTCGTAAAGTTTTGAACGATATGGGTAAAGAAGAAATAAAGTGGGAGTCGAACTTGTAGATCCAGAAAAAAAAATTATATTCGCAAACTGTAAAAAAAGCAAAAATAAAACTATGTATTGGACCCTAGAATTAGCTACAAAGCTAGAAGATGCACCATGGCCAGCATCCAAAGATGAATTAATTGATTATGCAATTCGTTCGGGAGCGCCATTAGAAGTGATCGAGAATTTGCAAGAGATCGAGGACGAAGGGGATGTTTATGAGAGTATTGAAGATATTTGGCCCGATTATCCAAGCAAAGGAGATTTTCTATTCAACGAAGACGAATATTAAAAAAAACGTGAGATTTAACATCTCACGTTTTTTTTTGTTTTTATTTTGAAGTAGAATTATTTTTTTAATTCCTCTGGAATAATCTTTTCTAATCGTTTCTTGAGTTTGTTTTGGAGTTCAATAATTGAAGATTCCCAAATAAATATCTCATCTTTTGTTTTTGGGCGTAAATTATTTCTCCATTCAAAATCCTTTAGGAAACGTTTCTGATTGATGATGTCAAACAGTGGATACATATTGCCATCTGGTTTTTTAGTAAATAGAATCTGTTCTATTTTTTGTCCTATTATAGCGATACTAATTTTACTGCTCTTAGCCACATTCATTCCTATAATTATACCGTGATCATCTCTTGGGAAATAAAGCGTTTCACCATTACCAATAATATCTAGCTTGTCTAGATGATTATCATTAACGTGACCAAGCATGTTACGCCCTTTAATTTGGTTGTAGAGCGTACTGTCTTCCCTTGAGCATAGAAAAGCATTGGTTCTGAAATGGAGGTATTTAATTGCGTTATTCTGGCTTTCAATACTTATTGTATCTGCTGTAACTTGATTTCCCTGAGCCCAGATAATAGGATCCTTAAACATTCTCATGGTAGAATCCTGAAGCGAGTAGCTCAATGAATCACATTTCCCCTGAAGATCTTTACGAAAGAATTTAACCTTATTGTAGGCTAGTATCCTATTAAAATCATTTGTGTCTTTTTCAATTTTAAGCGTATCGGAGTGTAGGAATAAACTGTCTTGTGCATTTATATGAATAAAGAGAGTTGAATCGGTAAGGAAAGCTTCTTCAGTATCCTTATGCATTTCTAAGTAATGACCTCTTGCAATGAGTTTGTTCAGAGTGTCTTGTAGCTCTACATTTCTATAGATCATCGCAAGTTCATTGTGCTTGTCTAGATGAATGCTATCACCTTTTATTTGGTAGGTGTCTCTGTTTACTTTATTGTTTTTTAGTAGATGTGAAATACCTGTTTGTGTGTTGTACCAACCCAATTCGCTATAAAGAGTCTCTTTCTCACTCTCAATTCGTGTAGGTCCAAGAATATTAATAATCTTGTTTACAGTCTGATATTGTAGAGTGTCAGAATACAAGGTATAATCTGGATTTTCTAGCACGACACTATCTTTAAAGAAGAAAAGGTCCTGCTTGGTATAATAACGACCTATAATGCTTGTTAATACATTTGTAGAGTCTACTATTGTTCCTCCTTGATCGTAATACCCCATATTAAGGTTCATGTCATAATCAAACTTATCCGTAGTTAACCTTACATTCTTATTCTTTAAAGTAATATTGTTTTTCAAGGCTGCCTGACGACTATCACCAGCGTATTTTAAGTAATCTCCATATATATGAACTGTATCTGCATTAATAATATGCACGTTCCCAAAAGCTTCAATTTCATTTTTTTTGTCGTACTGATAGGCACTATCGCAATACATCTTTATATTTTGATGCGTCAGAAAAACATCACCAATAAATTTTGTGATATCAGGATGAATGTCGCGCTCAATCCTAAACTCATTAGAGTTTTTAATTAGAATCTTCGATTTTTTTTGCGCAATTGAAGCTTGTGGTAATAGTATTACCATGAGTAATATGAGTGGTAGATATTTCTTTACAATGTTGGCCATTGATGATAACATAGGAGTGAATTAAAATTGATGTAAAGTTACAGCTTCTTCATTATTTAAGAAGCTCTTCAATAATGTTTTCAATACTGATACCTTCCGCTTCAGCTTTGTAGTTTTTCATTATTCTGTGACGAAGAATCGAAACAGCTACAGCTTTAACGTCTTCAACATCTGGAGAATATTTCCCTGATATAATCGCGTGAGCTTTGGCTCCAATAACGAGGTATTGTGAAGCTCTAGGGCCTGCTCCCCAATTTATATATTTGTTTGTTATTGCACTTGCAAGTTCTGTGTTAGGACGAGTTTTTGCTGCCAGATTAACGGCATATTCCAGTACGTTTCTGTTTATAGGTACTTTCTGAATCAAAGCTTGATAATAGCTAATTTCTTTAGCCGACATGATTTTATCTATCTCAAAAGTTTTTCCAGATGTCGTGTTTTCAACGATACTAATTTCGTCTTCAAAACTTGGATAGTCAAGATAGATGCTAAACATGAAACGATCCAGTTGAGCTTCTGGAAGAGGGTAGGTGCCTTCTTGCTCAATAGGGTTCTGAGTTGCTAGAACAAAGAATGGTTTATCAAGCGTATAGCTTTTACCATTAACTGTAACTTCCTTTTCTTGCATCGCTTCTAATAAGGCTGATTGCGTTTTAGGAGGCGTACGGTTGATCTCATCTGCCAAAATAATATTTGCAAATAGAGGACCTTGAATAAATTTGAATTGTCTGTCGCTATTAAGAATTTCAGTACCAATAATATCCGAAGGCATTAGGTCTGGCGTAAATTGTATACGCTGGTATTTTAAATCTAAAGCTTGAGATATCGTATTAACAAGTAGCGTTTTTGCTAGTCCAGGTACACCAACCAAAAGGCAGTGACCATTGCTGAAAATAGAAATTAATACCTGTTTGATGATATCATCCTGTCCGTAAATTTTTTTCTTTATTTCGGAAAGTAATTCATCATATTTGCTTTTTAAGGCATCTGCAGCCTCAACTTCAGTTTTAAAATTCATCATAGAAAATTTAAATTTTCATGAATACCAAAAACAAAGAATCAGACACAACTAAAGCTGTATCTGATTTTGTATACTTTAAATATTACTTAATCCAGTTTTTGAATCTGAATTTTGAATTCTGATAAGAGTCATCAATGCTAATATATGTTGATGATTGTTTTTCGCTAATCCACTTGCTTAATATAGTTTGTTCTTTATTGTTCTTAAGCATATTCTCAAATTGGCTCCAGTCATCAGCTAAGTTAGCTTTGTGAGGCTTAGTTTGTGACTTAATCTTAATGATTTTGTAGGTTTCTTGACCTCTTTGATCATCAAGGAAAGCTTCTGAAATTTCACCAACTTTAAGTGTGTTAACTGCTTTTGCAATTGAAGGTGGCAAACCTTCTTTGGTGAATTTAGAACTCGCATTATTTGGATTAACAACTAAACCACCATTTTGCTTTGTGTCTTTGTCATCAGAATAATAGAATGCAGCTTCTTGAAATTTGATTTTATCATTGCGAATCATATCAGCAATACTGTCTAATACTTCAGTTGCTCTAACTCTATCTTTTTGCTCAATTCTAGGCTTAAGAAGGATATGGCGAACATTAATTCTTTCCCCTTTACGGTCGATAAGTTGTATGATGTGGAAACCATACTCTGATTCTACTATTTTCGAAATTTTTTCCGGCTTTAAGTTGAAAGCTTCATTCGCAAATTCAGGAACAAGGTTTGCACGAGGAGTAAATCCTAATTCTCCACCACGAGGAGAACTACCAGGGTCTTCTGAATAAAGAACAGCTAATGTTGCAAAACTCTCACCTTTCATTATTCTTTCACGGAAATTTCTTAGTTTTTCACGGATTCTATCTTTTTCAGTTTCCCTAATCTTTGGACTTCTAGTAATTTGCTGTATCTGTAGTTCACCAGGAATTGTAGGCAAACTATCTTGTGGTAATTTGCTATAAAGATCACGTACTTCTGCAGGAGTTGCAGTTATATTTTTTGTAATCTCTGCTTGCATTCTCTGCTTTATCTTGTCATTACGTGTCATGTCACGTAATTCATTTTTTATATCAGCAATGCTTTTCTTGAAATATTGCTCAAGTTTTTCTTTAGAACCAATACGCTGAATATACATGTCAACCTTACGTTGTAGGTCATTTTCAACTTCTTGTTCTGTAACTTCGATACTATCGACTTGTGCTTGTGCTATCATCAATTTTTCAATCAAAAGATCTTCAAAGATCTCAGATTTTAAATCTACACTTCCAGATTGGTACCCTTGAGCTTTATATCCAAGGAAACGATTTTCTACATCAGATTTCAAGACAACTTGATCGCCAACTACAGCAATAATCTTATCGATCGAATTATCCTGTGCTTGACTCGTTGTAAAAACGATAGCCAATAAGGCTAATGACGTGCAGACTTTAAAAATAATATTGCGCATATGTGCTAGTTTAATAAATTTTGAATTTGTTTTTTGATTCGGCATCTCTGTAAATACTTTCCTCCATACTCTTAATAAACTGTATCTTTCTCTTATTGATGATGATTTTACGAATATCCGCGCTTACAAATGAAAGGGGTGCAACTTCCTTTTTTAGTTTGTAATCCTGAATATTTATAAGGTAATGGAATGTGCTATCCTCTGTTTCGAAGTATTTATTTCTTCGTAAAAACTTTTCTTCATTACTTACTTTTATTGGTGTCTGACTAAGTAAGTTTTGAGAATATATCCATTGCTCGCTAAAATTATCAAATTTTGTGGCATTTTGAAAGCAGTAGTCCTCTAATTTTCCCCAATCTTCATCTTTCTTTAATTTATAGATCTGTTTGATCTTCTTAGCTTGTGGCAGAGGTTTGGGAATTTTGATGTAAACAGCCTTGACAATATTACGGTTTAATAGAAAATTGCCAGGGTAATCACGGTAGTATTTATCAATTTCAGTGTGTGAAACGATAGTATCGAGTTTCTGCTCGATTAAATGCTGTTGGTACTTGTGTATGATAAGGGAAGAACGGAAATCTTCTACCATTTCTTCTACATCTTGATCTTCTTCAGTTAGGTTGAGTTCAGCTCTTGATACAAGAAGCTGCTTGCTTATCCATTGATGGACGTAATTTTGTGCAATTCTGATGCTGTCTTCTTTAGAGCTATTGTTGGGAATAAGCTCTCGTATTTTATTAAGGTATAAGTAAGAATCATCAACTTTTGCTACAGTAGGATTATCGAGGGTGTTTTTTGAGTTACATGATATAAACCCTAGAAGAATAATTAGTAAGATGATATTTCTTGTCATAGTTAGGCTTAAATATATTTTAACTCAAATATTATCGGCAATCAGTCCAAAGACCAATTGCCGATTATAATATTAATCTTCGAGAAGATTATCTGCTATAATTAGGAGCTTCACGAGTAATTACTACATCGTGTGGGTGGCTTTCTGCCATACCCGAACCTGTAATTCTTACAAATTTAGCATTGTGTAAAGCTTCAATATTAGCTGATCCACAATAGCCCATTCCAGCACGTAAACCACCAAGTAACTGATAGATTACTTCATATAGTGTTCCTTTATAAGGTACACGTCCAACGATTCCTTCTGGAACAAGTTTTTTAATATCATCTTCAGCATCTTGGAAGTAACGGTCTTTTGAACCTTGTTCCATTGCTTCGATTGAACCCATTCCACGGTACGCCTTAAATTTACGACCGTTGAAAATGATTGTCTCTCCTGGTGATTCTTCAACACCTGCAAGCAATGAACCTGCCATAATTGAGTTCGCACCAGCTGCAATAGCTTTTACGATATCACCTGAGTAACGTAAACCACCATCAGCGATAACTGGAACACCAGTACCTTCAAGAGCTTTACTTACTTCGTAAATTGCAGTTAACTGTGGTACACCCACACCAGCAATTACACGAGTTGTACAAATAGAACCTGGACCAATACCAACTTTTACACCATCAGCACCTGCTTCTACTAGCATTAAAGCCGCTTCCGGAGTAGCAATATTACCAACGATAAATTGCATGTCAGGATATTGCTTCTTTGCTTTCTTTAACAGTTCAATTACACCTTTCGAGTGTCCGTGAGCTGTATCAATAATAATAGCGTCAGCACTAGCTTTTACCAAAGCGTCAACTCTATCAAGGGTATCAGCTGCAATACCTACTGCAGCAGCAACTCTCAAACGACCTTTTTCATCCTTACAAGCAAAAGGCTTATCCTTTGCTTTGGTAATATCCTTGTAAGTAATCAGCCCGATAAGTTTATTTTCAGAATCAACTACAGGTAATTTTTCAATTTTGTAGGCTTGAAGAATCGCTGCAGCTTGCTCAAGATCGGTACCTGCCGAAGTGGTTATGATGTTCTCTTTGGTCATCACTTCCGAAATGACTTTATCCATCTCCAATTCGAAACGTAAATCTCTGTTGGTTACAATTCCAAGAAGAACTCGATTTTCATCAACAACAGGAATACCACCAATTTTGTACTCTTTCATAAGAGCAAGAGCATCTTTTACCACCTTGTTTGCGGTAATAGTAATAGGATCATAAATCATCCCGTTTTCGGCTCTTTTAACCGTTAAAACTTGTTTGGCTTGAGCTGCAATGCTCATGTTTTTGTGGATAACTCCAATTCCGCCTTCACGTGCCATAGAAATAGCTAGTGCAGATTCGGTCACGGTATCCATTGCTGCTGAAACAATTGGGGTGTTTAGCGTAATAGAGCGTGAGAATTGAGTTTTAAGACTTACGTCTTTAGGCAATACTTCAGAAAAAGCAGGCACTAACAGGACGTCGTCAAATGTTAATCCATCGGAAACAATTTTATCAGATACGAATGACATTATGCAATAATTTTAGATTTAAATTGCATGCGAAATTACAAAAAATAGTGCGATAAGTGTTGATAGATAAACTAAAAAAGTGTTAATTGATTTTAGATGTTTAGTTTTGTGTGATGATAAAGCTAAAATTTGACGTATTTGAAGCAAGTTTTATGTGTATCTTAAAACTTTTAAATACCTGTGTAAGCCTTTGATATAAAGGTCTAATTTAAGTTTAGTTTCTGAATTTTTGCCTTAAATGAGTAAATACCACAAAGTCTTAAAGAAATATTGGGGTTACGATGAATTTCGTCCATTACAGGAAGATATTATTCTATCTGTAGCTGAAGGTCGGGATACATTGGGCTTAATGCCAACAGGAGGAGGTAAATCTCTAACATTTCAAGTGCCAACATTGGCTATGGAAGGACTTTGTATTGTTGTCTCTCCATTGGTTGCTTTAATGAAGGATCAGGTTTTGAATTTAAAAGAGAAAGGTATTAAAGCTGAATTGATCTATTCAGGTCTGACTAGGGATGAAATAGAAGTGATTTTGAATAAGTGCCTTTATGGTAAGAACAAGTTCCTTTATATCTCTCCAGAACGTATAAGAACGGCTATTTTTCAAGAAAAGCTCTTGAGCATGAAAGTTTGCTTGATAGCTATCGACGAGTCGCACTGTATTTCTCAATGGGGATATGATTTTCGCCCATCTTATTTAAAGATTAGTCAATTACGAGAGCTTTTACCTGAAGTGCCAGTTTTGGCGCTTACCGCCACCGCAACGCCTGAGGTTGTAGATGATATTCAAGATAGGTTAGGATTCGAAAAGAAAAATGTATTCATAAAAAGTTTTGAGCGTTCTAACTTATCATACCTAGTCAGGAATATTGAAGATAAGAACCGATACCTCTTAAAAATCCTTAAAAAGCAACCTGGTAGTTCTGTAGTTTATGTGCGAAGTAGGAAAAAATGTAAAGAAATTGCTGAGTTTCTAAAGTTGAACCAGATTAAAGCCGAATTTTATCATGCAGGTCTCGATAATGCCTTAAAGGATATGAGGCAGCAGAGATGGAGAGATGGAGTTGTTCAGGTAATGGTTGCAACGAATGCTTTTGGAATGGGGATTGATAAATCTGATGTTCGTACTGTTGTTCACCTTGATTTACCAGATACGCTTGAAGCTTATTTTCAGGAAGCTGGTCGTGCAGGTCGTGATGGGAAACGAGCTTATGCAGTAATGCTCTATTCAAATCCGGATAAGGTGCAATTGCTAAAAAGAATCAAGACATCATATCCCGAATTAGAGACTGTAAAAAGGGTGTATCAAGCTGTTGGAAATTTCTTTCAAATTGCGGAAGGGGCTGGCAAGGATTCTGTCTTTGATTTTAATTTGGCGCTTTTTTGTCAGAAATTTAAGTTTAACGTTCTGCATGCTTTTAATAGTCTTAAGATACTGCAGCGAGCTGGTTATCTTGAAATAACCGATGATTTAGAGCATTCTACAAAACTGCATTTTGTGGTTAAACGTGATGATTTATATCGATATCAGGAGGAAAATAAGCAGCAGGGTGAATTTATAAAACTGTTGCTTAGAACCTATACGGGTTTATTTACAGATTATGTGGCAGTGAATTTAGACTCTCTGGCTTATAGAAAGAAAATTAATGTCAAACTACTAATTGATAATTTGAAGAATTTATCTCAGCATGGAATTATAAAATATATTCCAAGAAAGAAAACACCTTTTATTATATACACACAAGAACGTTTGCCACTCAATTATTTGAAATTCCCAAAGGAAGTTTATCAGGAAAGAAAAGAGAGGTTTGAGGAGAAGATAAATGCTGTAATTCAATATGCCGAATCGACTGATGATTGTCGTTCAAAAATGTTGTTAGAATATTTTGGGCAATTGAATGCTCCAGCCTGCGGAGAATGCGATATCTGTAAGGAAAAGGATGATGGTGTTGAGAATAAAATGTACAAAGATATTAAGGCTGAAGTGAAGGAAATATTGGCAAAAGAAGAAAGCTCAGTTTACAATTTAGTAGAGTCAAGCCAATTTCCAGAAAAGAAACTATTGGAGGTTATTCGCGTCATGATGGACAATGACGAAGTTAAAACCTCTGAAAATAATAAGATTCGATTAGCTTGAATCCGTGAGATTTGTACTCAGATCAACCATTATTGTCAAAATCTTTTTAATTTTGCATGATTACACTATAAATTAAGAGATGGAAGATAATTTTGAACATCAGGTTTACGATAAAAACACCATAGAATTTGTGACAGTTGCTAATGAGTTTTGTTTGCTCTTAGAGTCGAGTGCTAAAATCTCAAAATTGGATTTTATCGATCGTTCACAAAAACTATTGCCCTTATTATATTTAAAGGCAAGTTTATTGCCAAAGGTTGAGAATGAGTTTGAAGGAGAGATTGAGAAATTTGTAGGCGAAGGCGACTGGGAATATATCAGAACTGCCATTATTGAAAAGATGGGCGCAAATGACGAATATCTTGAGGTTTTTGATGATGGAATGCGTGATAGCGATGAGCCTATTGTAGCTTCAATTTCAGAAAATTTTGCTGATATTTACCAAGATCTAAAGGATTTTTTAACCTCTTACCGTATTGCCAGTGTTGAAATTATGAACGATGCCCTTTGGGATTTAAATAATAATTTTCATCATTGGGGACAAGCTACAGTCAATTCGTTGAGAGCTATCCATTACTTATTGGCCCATCCAGAAAAATTAGAAGATGATTTGAATGATCAAGGACCATCCTCTACAGACCGATTAGATATGAGTCAGTCAATATTCTCACAGCGCCAGCAGCAGTGGGGTGATAAAGAAGACTAGCTACCAGTTAGCATATAACATGACCAGCCTGCGGATGATCAGCGGACGATGAAAAATATAAAGAATGATCAGTTTTCAGAAGTGTATAACAAAAGACGAAATAAACGACCTCCCATTAGAAGCATTCGAAGGTGAAATCGTGATAATAGATAGTAACGAAGGCCTAGAAGAAGCAGTTGGTTATCTGAAACAATTCCCTGTTTTAGGATTTGATACTGAAACTAAACCCTCTTTTACGAAAGGGAATGTTAATCCTGTTGCTTTATTACAATTATCAAGTTTTGAAAAGAGCTTTTTATTTCGATTAAATAGGATAGGTCTCCCTTTTCCTATTATTGACTTGTTAAGCGATCCTGAAATTATAAAAGTTGGTGCTGCTATTAAAGATGATATTCGTGGACTTCAAGATATCACAGATTTTGATGGCAATTCATTTTTGGAGCTTCAACAATACGTGTTAAGTTTTGGAATAGAGAACTTCTCTCTTAAGAAATTAGCTGCTATTGTTCTAAAAATTAGAATTTCTAAACGTCAGCAGGTATCCAACTGGGAGGCTTCTGAGTTAAGTCATGGGCAGTTGCGTTATGCTGCAACCGATTCATGGGTCTCATTAGAAATATATGAAGCACTAAAGGCTAGTATCAGCAAAAAGAAGCATTAAATATTCCATACATTACAAATAATTAAAATTGACTTTGGCCTTAGCTAGGGTTAATTACAAATAAGAATATTCATGATTAGTTATCCCAAAGTTGTATTAAAGAAAGATAAAGAAAACGCGATTAAACGTTTTCATCCTTGGATTTTTTCTGGGGCTGTTGCTCGTGTTGACGAAGGTTTAGAAGAAGGGGATTTGGTATCGGTTTACAGTGATGATGATGAATTTTTAGCACTTGGACATATTGCTATTGGTTCTATTGTTGTTCGTATTTTAAGTTTCGAGCCTATTGAGATTAATAAGGACTTTTGGGTTGAAAGATTAACTTCTGCTTGTCGTGTTCGTCGTGAAATTGGTTTGTTAGGTATTGAGAATAATAATGTGTGTCGTTTGGTACATGGTGAAGGTGACAATTTACCAGGTTTAATTGTTGACTTTTATGCAGGTACTGCTGTTATTCAGGCTCACTCTGTAGGCATGTATATACATCGTGGAGATATTGCCGAAGCTCTAAAAGAGGTTTTAGGAGATGAGTTGGTAGCCGTTTACGATAAGTCAGAAGGTACTATTCCTTTTAAATCGGGAATTGAGCCAACTAACGAGTACTTATTGGGAGAAACTAAAGATTTTACAGCTCTGGAAAATGGCTTGAAATTTAAGGTGGATTGGTTAGAAGGACAAAAAACAGGTTTCTTTATCGATCAGCGTGAAAACAGATCTTTATTGGAGCGTTATTCAAAAGGACGGTCGGTATTGAATATGTTCTGTTACACAGGTGGCTTCTCATTTTATGCTATGCGTGGTGGAGCCAATTTAGTTCACTCGGTTGATAGTTCAGCTAGAGCTATTGAGATAACTAACGAAAATGTTGAGCTGAACTTCCCAGGTGATAAGCGTCACGAAGCATTTGCTACTGATGCTTTTAAATATTTGGATGATTCTGATCAGAAATATGACTTAATCGTTTTAGATCCTCCTGCATTTGCAAAGCACAAGAAGGTATTATCAAATGCACTTAAGGGATATAAGCGATTAAACTTGAAAGGTTTTCAAGCGATTAAAAAAGGAGGAATCATGTTTACTTTCTCTTGTTCGCAAGCAGTGAGTAAAGAAGAATTCAAAAAAGCTGTTTTTATTGCTGCAGCAAATGCGGGACGTCGTGTTCGTATTTTGCATCAGCTTAATCAACCAGCCGATCACCCCGTAAATATTTTCCATCCTGAAGGAGATTACCTTAAAGGATTGGTATTGTACGTGGAGTAAGAAATAGTGATTTGAGTTTGGTTTCTTAATGAAGCCAAACTTCAATATAAGAATGAAGAGAAGATTTGGATGAAGCTGTCTTATGATACGTCTCAATTCTTTTTTGTATCTTCGGATTGGTCTTTAAAAGTGGTCAAAGCAAACTGACAGACGACGAGTTAAGACATTAGTTGATATTATATCGTGAGATGGGTTCTGTAAGTCATGGAAGCTAGAAAATTAAAGAAAACTTAGTCTCATATTTCAGAGTATTCATATTATAATTTTTCAGATAACTTGAAATTTTCAGAATTTGACTTTTGCCCCGACATCATGGATGGCCTTGATTCTATGGGCTTCGAAACACCTTCTCCGGTTCAGGAGTTGGCTATACCACAAATTATAGACAATAAGGATTTAATCGTTTGTGCGCAAACAGGTACCGGAAAAACTGCGGCCTATTTGTTGCCAATTATGGATAAAATCCAAAGAAATAAAATTGAAGGGTTCAGTACCTTGATATTGGTTCCTACTCGCGAATTAGCTTTGCAAATTGATCAACAAATGCAGGGTTTTGCGTACTTCCTATCTATTTCATCACTTTCAGTTTATGGAGGTGGCGATTCATCGGTTTGGGATCAGCAAAAAACAGGATTAATGACAGGTGCCGATGTCATAATTGCAACACCAGGTCGTCTTATTTCTCACTTGAACTTGGGCTATGTGAATACCAAACAAGTGAAGCATTTAATTCTTGATGAGGCAGATAGAATGCTTGATATGGGATTCTATGAAGATTTGATGCAAATCGTTAATCATTTACCTAAAGTGCGCCAAAACTTGATGTTCTCAGCAACTATGCCAGATCAAATGAGGAAATTGGCAAGTACCATAATGGTAAACCCTGAGAGTATTAATATTGCGATATCGAAACCAGCTGAAGGTGTTTTGCAGGCAGCCTATATGGTGTATGATACTCAAAAAATCCCTTTAATTGGAACCTTACTTAAAGATAAAGATGTAAAATCTGTAATCATCTTTTCTTCAACTAAGTTGAATGTTAAGGCGATGGCAAAGGAGCTAAAACGCCAGAAATTTGCAGTTGAAGGTATTCATTCTGACTTGGAACAAAACGAACGTGAAGAAGTTCTCAGAGGCTTCAGAAACAAAAAATATCAAATTCTTGTAGCGACTGATATTATTGCTCGTGGTATCGATATCGATTCTATCGACCTTGTTATAAATTTCGATGTCCCTAGAGATGCTGAAGATTACGTTCACAGAGTAGGGCGTACAGCTCGTGCTGCTTCCGAAGGGGTTGCCTTGACTTTTATCACAGAGAAAGATCAGATGGATTTTAAGAATATTGAAGATTTGATTGAGAAGGAAGTTTATAAAATTCCTGTACCTGCAGAACTAGGTGAAGCTCCTGTGTATAATCCTAAAGCAAGGAGAAAAGGACCTAAGAAAATCTTTAAAAAAAGACCTTTCAAGAAGAAATAGACCGTGTAAAGTGTGCGAATGATAAGTCTTTGGACTTAGTGTGTGATGGACTCAAATCATAAACTCAAATACAAAACCTAATCATATGAAGACTCTCTCTGAAAACTACGACATTGCAATTGTTGGAGCTGGAATTAGTGGATTAACAATGGCATTTAAAATTGCTCAATCGGGTAAAAAAGTACTATTGTTAGAAGCCAAGGATAAGGCAGGAGGTTGTTTGAATACCTTATATGGAGAAGATGGTTTTTGGGTTGAAATGGGTGCTCACACTTTCTATTCGAGTTACACAAATACGATTGACCTAATAAAAAACATAGGTTTAGAAGCTGATATTGTTGCTCGTGAAAAGCTAAGTATGAAGCTTTTTACAGATAAACACGAGAAGCTATTTGCACCCATATCAAAGCTAGGTTTAATAGCTAATGTTCCTAAGTTGTTTTTTTCTAAACGAGATGGGAAAACCGTGAAAGAGTATTTCTCTAATGTACTTGGAAAGAAAAATTACGATAAGGTTTTTACTCGAATGTTTTCAGCCGTAATTGTTCAAAATGCTGATAACTTTTCTGCGGAATATTTCCTGAAACGTAGAAAAACAAAAAGTAAGAATCATCCTAAAAGCTTTATTTTAAAAAATGGAATGTCTTCTATAGTTAAAGCTATTTTAGCTCATGAGAACATCGATATTGCTTATAATGCGAAGGTTAATTCTTTAGAACATTCCAAAGGGTTTTCTATCGGGACTGAGGATGGGAATTCTTATTCTGCCAAAGATTTAGCATTTGCCTCTTCACCTGCTCAGCTTGTTAACTTAGTAGAAGGATTGAATCCTGAGTTAGTCGATTTATTGAATGAGTTCCCTATTCAGAATTTAGAATCAACTGCTCTAATCCTTGATAAAGATATACCTGGAGTTGAACCTGTAACTTTTGTTATCCCTTTACAGGGAGCTTGTTATTCTATGGTTACACGCGATGTGTTAGCCGACGACAAATACAGAGGTTTTGCCTGTCATTTCCAAAAGGATGACATGAGCAACGGAGAACAAGAATCTACAATGGCTAAGCTATTAGCAGTAGATGAAATACCGCAAACTGTAAAAGCTAATCATACTTTACCTCTCATAAAAATAGGGCATAAAGAACGTATGGCAGGTATTATTTATCAAGCCGAAAAAATGGGCGTTTATATCACAGGAAACTTCTTTAATGGACTTTCATTGGAAGACTGTGTAGAGCGCTCAACCCAAGAAGCACAGCGATATCTCGATAAACAGTAACACATATTTAATTTCAAAAGGATCTTTAAATAAAATATTTTTCAGATATCCTATAGTTATCTTGAACGAGGCGTTAGGAGTAATAATAGTCTGACATGAATTGCTTGTTTATAGTAAGAGCATGATAAATACACATTAAAATTTGTGTTAATCTGTGTAATTTGTGGACTTTTATCTCGATAACAATAATAAATCTGAGTAAAATTCCTTAAAGACTTATCAATTCCTCATTCAATCTATATGAAAACCTAAGATGTTAATCGAAAGAATGTAAATGTAAGTGATAGGAACCTACATGTAAGCCGAAGGAGAGCAAATGCAGGTAGAAGGAACCCACATGTAACATGGAAAAACCCATATGTAAGTGGGAAAAATGGATATGCAACGTGGGAAAACCCACATGTAAGTGGGAAAAACGCAAATGTAACGTGGAAAAACCCATATGTAAGTGGGAAAAACGGATATGTAACGTGGAAAAACTCATATGTAACGTGGGAAAACCCACATGTAAGTGGTAGGAATGCAAATGCAAACCCATTAGTTCAATAAAATATTATAACAACAGAAATGAATTATATCAATAGCATAGCAAAGAGCTTGGGGATTCAAATTTCACAAGTTAGAAATACGATCGAATTGCTCGATGAGGGAGCAACGCTTCCTTTTATTGCACGTTACAGAAAGGAACGTACGGGTAGTTTAGATGAGGTGCAAATTGGAGATATAAAAGACGAACTGGCTCGATTGAAAGAGCTAGATAAGCGCCGAGAAAGCATTATCGAAGCGATTGAGAAACAAGATAAATTGACTGATGAATTACGAGCTAAGATAAATGCTTGTATGCAACTTAATCAGTTAGAAGATATATACCTACCCTATAAGCTAAAGCGTAAAACTAGAGCTGTAAAAGCTAGAGAGAAAGGTTTAGAGCCTTTAGCAAAGATTTTAATGTCTCAGAACGAAAATGATCCTGAATCTAGAGCTTCTCAGTTTTTAAACGATGAAGTTGCTAATGAGGATGAAGCTTTGCAGGGAGCTAGAGATATTATTGCAGAATGGATTAATGAGAATGAAATAGCTCGAAGCTCTGTTCGAAATATTTTTCAGCGCCAAGCAACTATCCGTTGTAAACTGATAAAAGGTAAAGAAGAGGAAGGTATCAAGTTTAAAGATTATTTTGATTCTGAAGAGCCTCTTAAAAAATCAGCATCACACCGATTGTTAGCCATGCGTCGTGGCGAAGCTGAAGGTATTCTGCGAGTTTCAATTGCTCCCGATGAAGATGAGGTTTTAGATAAGTTGAATCGAATTTTTGTGAAAGGTCAAACCTCATCTTCAAAGCAAGTTGAGATGGCTGAGAAAGATGCTTACAAGCGTCTACTTAATCCATCTATCGAAACTGAGTTTGCTAAAAGTTCAAAAGAAGTTGCCGATATAGAAGCTATTCGTGTATTTGCAGATAACCTACGACAATTATTATTGTCATCTCCACTAGGACAAAAACGAGTTTTGGCTATTGACCCAGGCTTTAGAACGGGATGTAAGGTTGTTTGTCTCGATGCCCAAGGTAGCTTGTTGCACAATGAAACCATTTACCCACATGCGCCTCAAAACGAAAGTAAAATGGCTGCTCGTAAGCTCACCAATATGGTCGAGACTTATAACATTCAAGCCATTGCTGTTGGTAATGGAACAGCGGGTCGTGAGACAGAACGTTTTGTGACTAATTTGCATTACGATAGAAAAGTTCAGGTGTTTGTGGTGAGTGAGGCTGGTGCTTCAATCTATTCAGCCTCAAAAGTTGCGAGAGAAGAATTCCCAGAATATGATATAACAGTTCGTGGAGCAGTTTCTATTGGTCGCCGATTGATGGATCCACTTGCAGAGCTCGTAAAACTTGAGCCAAAATCTATAGGAGTCGGACAGTATCAGCACGATGTTGATCAGAGTTTATTACAGCAAAGTCTCGATCAGGTTGTAGAATCTTGTGTAAATAAGGTTGGTGTTAATTTGAATACGGCAAGTAAGCATTTGCTGACTTATGTATCTGGATTAGGACCTCAGTTAGCTCAAAATATTGTTGATTATCGTACAGAAGAAGGAGCCTTTAATTCGCGTAAGCAATTGATGAAGGTTAAGAGAATGGGAGCTAAAGCCTTTGAGCAATGTGCTGGTTTCTTAAGAATTCAGAATGCAAAGAATCCCTTGGATAACTCCGCTGTTCATCCCGAAGCTTACAGTATCGTTAAGGAAATGGCGAAAGATCAGAAATGCTCTGTTGAGGATTTGATTAATGATAAAGAACTTCGCTCGAATATTAATCTGAACGATTATGTGACCCCAGAAGTGGGTTTACCTACTCTGAAAGATATTATGGAGGAGCTTGAAAAGCCAGGACGTGATCCGCGTCAGGTTATCAAGGTATTCCAATTTAAAGATGGAATTTATAAAATAGATCAGCTTGAATTGGGCATGGAGTTACCTGGTATTGTAACCAATATCACTAACTTTGGAGCTTTCGTAGATGTAGGTGTTAAGCAGGATGGTTTAGTCCATATTTCACAATTGGCTAATCGATTTGTTTCTAACCCTGCCGACGTGGTTCAATTGCATCAGCATGTTCATGTAAAAGTTACTGAGATTGATGTAGCTAGAAAAAGAATTCAACTCTCGATGAAAGATCTTGAGCAATAGAGAATAGAAAAAGAAGTGTAAACTTATAATTCAGTTATTATGGATTTTAACGATCAGGATGTTATTATTGAATGTCCGAAATGCCAAGGAGAAATTGTAGTAAATATTTTGGAAATCACCAATCATCATACTGTAGCTTGCCCAGGATGTGGTGCAAAAAATGATTTGTCAGCAAACGATCCTTCAGCACAATTAGGTGTTCCTAAAACCTATATGCCATTCGAAGGTTTAGGCGATTATATTGAAGAAGTTGAGAGTAAAAGAAAGAAGAAGTAAGACGCTGATCAGTGTTTAATAGATCATCGTAATAGCTATAAAAAACAAAGAGCCTGTTCCATTGGAACAGGCTCTTTTAGCGATTGAGTATTAGCGTCGATTAACATCTCCACCGCTAGAGGTGTTTACATCAACCTTTGTTGGATTGCCATAATAGCTTACATCTCCACCAGAGCTTGCTGATGCATCAATTTCTTCAGTAGCATTTACAGTCACGTCAGCACCACTAGATGCTTTTGCTTTACAGATTTTGGCGATCAATTCGTGAGCATCTAAATCGCTACCACTACTTGCTTTTGCATAAAAGTAATTTGCTGTACCCCATAAGTCGGCATCAGCACCAGAACTTACCGAACATGAAAGCTTATCAGCACGAATATCTAAATTAGCATCTGCTCCAGAACTAACTTCAATTTCTAACTCCTGAACTTTTATTGTAGATTTTGTTTCGAAATCGCAACCACTCGAAATATGGATTTTGTTGACATCAACCAGTGTAATATATACCGACATTGCTTTAGCTCTACGAATGCGATCTTCTATTTTAACGACTAATTTATCTCCTCTAACTTCGGTGATAATATTATCCTGAAGGTTTTCATCTGCTTCAACTGTAACAGATTCTTTATCGCCTTGAACAACAAAAACATCAAGACCAGTACCAGCTGAAATAGCTGTAAAGTGGCCAATCTCTCTATCTTGTTTTACAACATTGCCATTACCTTTTTCACCTGAAAACTGATCGTTTACACATGATGTTGTTCCTAATACAAGGGCAAATAGGAACAAACTAATTTCTTTAATTCGTTTCATCTTATTTAGATGTTAGTTGTGTGAAAATGTTAATCTGTGTATATGACGCTGACGAGTGAAATAAAGTTACACCTTGGGCACAAATTTATCACGTTTTGAATCTAGAATCATATTAAGAGAAATTTGTCTTAGGGGTAAGATGATAGAGAATTTGAAGGATATAAAATAATATAATGCTCAGTGAAAGGAATTTGCATGAAATGACAAGCTTAAAAGATGTTATTTTTTTTGTTTTTCTATTGAGTTTGTTGTCTTTAGAAGATTTCTATGTTTATCTTTGTCTCAGCTCTTATAAAACGAAAAATATGCTACCTAAATTTTTATTAGCGGATAATTCGCAAGAATTACCAGACACTTTGTTTATCATTCATACAAAGGACCCTCGCTGCATTATCGAATGTGATGTAGAGGATTTTAACTCAAGTCAAACTGTATACTGGCTTGACGAAGAACCTAAAGAGAAGGAACTTGTAGAGGATGTAATGGATGAGGCTGAAACTTTTTACAATGATGAGTTAGAAAGCCAAGAAGATTTATATGACGAAGAGTTTGACGATTAATTCAAGCGTTTTTTGTTGCCGCCGATAATCTTGCATAAATCATACTGAATGATTGTAATTGTGTAGGGTTTTCGGTGATTTATTGTGTTTATATTATGAAGAAAAAATTACAAAGGTCATCGAATAAAATGGTTGCTGGTGTTTGTGCTGGTATAGCTGAATATCTAGGTTTAGATGTAACAATAGTTCGTGTGGCCTATGTTTTAATTTCTATTTTTAGTGCAGGCTTCCCAGGCCTAATAGTTTACTTGATATTAATGTTTGTAATGCCCGATTATTACGAAGTCATGTAAATGCTTATTTACTTTTAAATCACTAGTTTTTCTTCGTTATATAATCTTCATATTTCCCTTGTTTTTAGCGTTTTATATTCCTGCCTGGATTGTCTATAATTTAGCTGCTTAAATAAATATTATTTTTTTTCACTTCCACTATTTTGTATCAATTTCTATTATGCTTTTGCGTCGATTTTGACAAATAGAGATGCTATTTAAGCCTTGTAATTCAGGCTTTTTAGCTAATCTTTATAATGTTTTGGATTTGTTGATATCAAAGAGTTTTAATTCAACAGATACTAAGGAAAAATGAGAATTTTTAGAAGTTTGCTATTGTTGTCAATGGCAGTCTTATTGACTTTGAATGTACAAGCAGGAGAGGAGTCAAAAAAAACAGGCATATCATTAAGTGTTGGTGTTGTAAGTCGACATGTATGGCGCTCACGTTTCTCCGGAAACGCACCATGTATCGAACCAACATCGAATTTCCAATCTGGAAGATTTTCATATGGTGTTTGAGGATCATATGCTATTAATGAGTCTTATCAAGAAGTTGATTTCTACGTGAGTTATAACACACCATTATTTCAGTTTAGTTTTTACGATTTTTATTCTCCAAATGTTGACTTCGAAGATTCAGATTTCTTTGATCTTGATAGCGATAAGAGTGTTCACTTTTTCGATGTTGTAGCCAAATATAAAGGCTGTGAGAAGTTTCCTATTTCGATTATGTCTGTGTTGTTTTACGGAGAATATGACCGTGATGCTTATAATGATCAAAGATATTCTACTTATCTAGAGTTAGACTATTCTAATTTTATTGATGTGAAAAAGTATCTTGGGCTGTGGGAATGACACCAGCTAAAGGATTTTATGCAGATGAATTGAATCTTATAAATATTGGAATTACTGTGTATGATAAGATCAAATTTAGCGAGCAAAATTCTTTACCAGTAAGAGCTGGAGTGAGTTTAAATCCAGTACAAGAAAAACTACTTTTGAGTTTTCTTTTACTTTGTAGTTACAAAGAATAAGATATGTCAAAGCCCTGTTGATTGAATTCAATAGGGCTTTCATTTGCTTAATGCTTTATTAAGATTTTCAACTATTAGAGTTTACTTCTCGTGTTTTTCGTAAAAATGCATCTCCTTGATATATTGGTAGGCTGGTGATGGTAGGAAGAAAGGTATTTCTTTTTTCTCTTTTATGGCTTGGCGGATAAAGCTAGACGAAACTTCCATTAAGGGTGCAGGAACAATATGAATAGTTCCTTGTAGCTTAACATCTTCATCCTTAAAACCAGGTCGAGGGTAAACGTAAAGTTCATGGTTGTGCAATAAAAGCTCATGATTTTTCCACTTTGTAAAGCTGTTTAAATTATCGGAACCTACAATTAATGCAAACTCATGATTAGTATGCTTCTCTTTTAAATAACTAAGCGTGTCGATTGTGAAGGATGGCTGTGGTAAGCTAAACTCAATGTTTGAAGCCTTAAATTGTGGATACGCTTCAATTGATAATTCGACCAGCTCTAATCGGTGATAATCGGCTAAAAGGCTAGCTTTATTTTTTAGAGGATTATGAGGACTAACCACAAACCAAATCTCTTCTAAATCGGTGTATTCAGCCATGAAATTAGCAATGGCTAAGTGTCCGATATGAATCGGGTTAAATGATCCGAAGAAAAGTCCAATTTTCATAGTCTATCTAATGTGGTTAAATATAAGAAACCGTAAAATATGAATGATTCATAAATTACGGTTTAAAATTAAGATCTATTTTAAAAACTTAGTTAAAGTTTCTTCAGTTTTAATTAATGCGTCTTCCAATTTATCATTAACGATAATGGTATCGAAACGCTTTGCATAGCTTAGTTCATAAATGAATTTATCAACTCGATTTCTAATTACTTCTTCGCTATCAGTAGAGCGACCTCTTAGTCTATTCTCTAATTCTTCAACTGAAGGAGGTTGGATAAAAACAGCTAGAGCTTTGTCTTCGTAAAACTTTTTGATATTCAAGCCACCAACTACATCAACATCGAAAATGACATTGTTTCCTTTCTCAGTAATACGATCAACTTCACTTTTAAGTGTTCCGTAGAAACAGCCTTTGTAAACTTCTTCCCATTCTAGGAAATCACCTTTGCTAATTCTAGATTGGAATTCTTCGGTGCTTAAGAAATGATAATCTTTACCATCAACCTCGTTCGGTCTCATCGGACGATTTGTTGCCGAAATTGAGAATTCTAATTTGAAGTTTTTTGTCAGTAGGTGCTTAACGATAGTCGTTTTCCCAGCTCCACTTGGAGCCGAAAATATAAGGAGTTTGCCAGACATTTTTATGATATAATAATCCCAAGCTTAATCGGGATATGAATATTAGAAATTTTTTAATTGTATTCGCGAAAGTAGATTAAAGTACGTTCAATAACTGTTCTTTAATTTTCTCTAATTCGTCTTTCATTTGAATAACAATTTTCTGAAGATTGGTATCATTAGCTTTTGAACCGAGCGTGTTAATTTCACGTCCAATTTCTTGAGCAATGAAACCTAGTTTTTTACCGATAGCTTGTGAAGTTTGAGCTGTTTCAATGAAATATTTACAATGATTAGCAAGACGTACTTTTTCCTCAGTAACATCAAACTTCTCTAAATAATAAATCATCTCTTGCTCAAAACGATTTTTATCGATGTGTTGTTTTTCGACAAATTCGTTAAGGTTATCGTTGATTCTAGTTTTAATTGTATTGATTCTGTCTTCCTCAAATTGAGGAACTTCTGCTAGTAAGTTTTCAATATTATAAATTCTAGCAAAGATATCTTCTTCTAAAGCGGTTCCTTCTTGAGTTCTAAATTTGTTCAATTCAGCAATAGCTTCTTGAGCACTTTTATGAATCAATTCCCACTCATTTTCATCCAATGCTTGGTATTCAACTTTTAAAGTATCAGGTAACTTAATGATCGTGTTCAACAGAGGTTCATTATCAATCGAAATATTTAATTTCTTTGATAAATCTTGAAGTTGACGATAGTAAGCTTCAACGATTGGTTGGTTGATCTTTGTCTCTTTTTCAGCACCAACACTTTCAATAAATATTGAAAGTTCAACCTTTCCACGCTCTAGCTGTTTCTTAATATCGTTACGTAGCACCAAGTCTTTTTCCTTATAAAGGTTTGGGATTCTAGTAAAGATATCTAGCTGTTTGCTGTTAAGGGATTTTATTTCAATGGAAACTTTTTTGTTTTCCAATTCAAGAGTGGCTTTTCCGAAGCCCGTCATTGATATTAACATAGTAGCGAAAGTTGATTTTGGCAAAGATAAGCCTTTGATGGCGATTTGCAAATTGACAGTAGATTAAGTTATTGTACTTAGTCTGAATCAATGATTAATAATGAACTTATTGATTGGTTACGGCTTTTGTTTTCCATCTTCCAGTTCTATAATAGATGTATGAGAAGCTCATCCCAATGACCCATCCCATTGGAATTGACCACCAAATACCATCAGATCCAATTTTATCTGATAGTAAATATGCAGCAGGAATTCGGACTATCCAAAGTGAAAATAAGGTGATGAACATTGGGATAAGTGTATCTCCAGCACCTCGTAAAACACCATGAATAGTAAACATGGATGAGAAAACAAGATAGAATGAACTTACTATGATTAAGTAATTTTGACCAATCTCGATAACTTGAGCATCTGTTGTAAACATTCTCATTAAGTCACCTCCAAAAATAACGATCAAAGCCGTCATAGCTAGGCAAAATATATTTGACATGATAAAGGTAGCCTTGAATCCTTGTCTTACTCTCTCAATTTTATTGGCACCTAAATTTTGTCCGACAAATGCAGAAACAGCTTGAGAAAAGTTCATCGCAGGCAACATTGCCAATGAATCTATACGGCCAGCGGCTGTATATGCAGCAATAACATCAGTTCCAAAAGTATTCACAATTCCGAGTAAAGCCATCATTCCTACGGCCACAAAGGTGTGCTGTAAACCTGAAGGTAAGCCAATCTTCAAGCTTTTATAAAATAGATCTTTATCAAATCGAAGTTTAGCAAAAGAAAACTTCATGATTTTGTGTGTGCTGTTTAGATAAAGAAGTGCTGTTATAAATGCAACGCCTTGAGAAATTACTGTTGCCCATGCAGCGCCAGCAATGCCCCACTTAAACACCATTACAAATAGTAAATCTAATATGATATTTAAAATGGATGATAAGATTAGAAAGTAGAGTGGTGTTTTAGAATCGCCAAGGCCTCGAAGTACTGAACTTGTACCATTGAAACCAAAAAAGAGAATCATTCCAGCCATGTAGATATTCAAGTAGGCAGTTGCTTGAGGTAAAAGTTCCTCAGGTAATTGTAATAACCTAAATAAATCTTCGCTAAAATAAATGCCTAAAATAGATATTAGGAAACCTGTAACAAATAAAAAGATGTACATGGTATCTATAGATCGTTTAACACGATCGATATCCTTAGCACCATAAAATTGAGATATGACAATGGAGAATCCAGAACCTATTCCTATCAGTAAGGCAATTAGTGTAAATATGATTGGAAAAGATGCTCCTACGGAAGCTAAGGCTTCCTTACCAAGCACTTTTCCAACAATGATACTATCAACAATATTGTATAATTGTTGAAAAACATTGCCCAAAAGCATGGGTAGCGTAAAATTAAATATATGACGAGCTACGTTTCCAGTAGTGAAATCTTTCATTGGAAAATAATTGGATTACAAAGCTCCCAATTTAATCCGGAATCCCAAAATTTGATCCGATAAATTTAGATTTGATTTAAGTAAGCTATTTTAATGATGTGGATGAGAATTGATCTTAGGAAATAGAAGAACTATATCCATAAAAGTTTGAGCATAAAAAAAGCATCAAAACTTTTCAATTTTGATGCTTTATTCAGCGGAGAGAGAGGATCATGAACCATCCCGTTCCCGTATGCTGTAATACAATGTTTTAGCCTTGTAAACAATTTTTCACTACACCTAATTCTGCAACTACTTGATTGCTTTGCTTTTTATCAAAATGTTCTCATTTGCGAGTCATTCAAAGATAATAAAAGTGTTCAGAATGCTTCATATTTTATTAGTTTTATTGACTTTTTAAAATAGAATAAATATGAGAGATGAACTTAAAATACTTGAAGAATTATTCGTTAACGGTGGTGTAAATTATAGTTCATGTGAAGGTTGGGATGAGTATGATTTTTCAATCACAGAAATGGATATTCAAGAAAAATTGAATCATGAATTTTCTAAGATTAAGAAATGCTATTTGGAGCTTGTGTCTAGCGGCGAACCAAGCGATAAATTAAAATCAATGTTTACAGCTAGGTTCAATAGATTACTGAAATTCAAAACAATTCTTGAAGAAGATCTAGAGGGTTGTACACATCAACTTATTATCCATGGTAGAAAGAGTGGCTGCCTTACTCCTCATTATAATAATCTTGCAGGCTATAGGGGCGTAGTCGGTTTATTGGATTTTATTATCAGAGACTTATATGTTTCTTAGATTCAAGTAACAAATGCAACTTAGTTGATTTTATAAAAAAAAGGAAGGAATCTTTTTTCAAGACAAAGGAGAGAAATCGTCTCCCCTATTGTCTTGATGGAATAAAAGCCTTTTTTTTTACCACTAAAATCGCCAAACTCAAGTTGTAAATGGGACAATTAACCAGAGAACAAAGGTATACTATTTCGGTGATGAAAAAAGGAGGCTATAGACAAATAGATATAGCAAAAGCGATCGGAAAAGATAAGTCGGTTATAAGCCGAGAATTAAAGAGGAACTGTGACAAACGTAATGGAGAATACAGGTATGAGTTAGCCCATCGAAACTACTTAGGTCGGCTCACTGGTAAAGCTAAGCACCGGAGCTTTACTCCAGGAGTAAAGGATCAAGTAGAGCTTCTGATAAGAGAAGATTTTAGCCCAGAACAAATTGTAGGGCGTTTAAGAGCAGAGAGTAAGCCTTGTGTTTCTCATGAGCGTATATATCAACACATTTGGGCCAATTTAAAGGCAGGAGGTGATCTCTACACCCATCTTAGGAGGAATAAGAAGAGGTATAGAAAACGTGGAGGGGCTAAGGATACACGTGGTCAACTAAAGAATCGTGTCGGTATTGAAAAACGTCCGGAGATAGTTGATCAAAAATCAAGATTTGGAGACTTGGAAATAGATACGGTAATGGGAAAAAATCACAAGGGCGTTTTGTTGACCATTAATGATAGACTTACTGGTCTGGTTTGGATACGCCTTTTAGAAGGCAAAGAAGCTGGTCCACTGGCAAAGGCAACTATAGAGGCACTTGATCCAATTAAAGACCTGCTGCACACAATAACGGCTGATAATGGGAAGGAGTTTGCCAGACATCAGCAGATAGCAGAGAAGCTTGATTTGAATATCTATTTTGCCAGACCGTATCATTCTTGGGAGAGAGGAGCAAATGAAAACACGAACGGATTAATCAGACAGTATTTCCTCAAAGGATCTTCTTTCGATGATATTACACCTGAAAAGGTACAATGGGTTCAAGATAAATTAAATAATAGACCTAGAAAGCGTCTAAATTACTTGACTCCAAATGAGAAATATAGTTATGTTATTAATAATGTGAAAGTTGCATCTGCAACTTGAATTCAGGCTAGTTAAACTAGATGTAATTCTTTAAAGGGGCTGGTTCCAAATAAAAATTGAGGCGAATATTAAATTGGCAAACTTGACAATATTAATTATTGATTAAAGTTTCTATTTTCGCAATAATTGAAATTTTGTTTTGAAATCAACACACAAAACTAGTATAACAAAGAAATAAAAATGGCTAAATTTTTAACTACAGTTGGCAATTCATATTATATAGAGCAAATAATAATAAATTCAAAAAACACTTTAACATTAGTAACACCGTATTTAAAGTTAAGTAGGAATTTAATTGAACGGTTATCAGATGCAGATAAGGAGGGTGTTAGAATAACTTTAATTTATGGTAAAAATGAGTTAGCACTTCAGGAGAGGAAGAATCTATTTTCTTTAGAAAATATTGAAATATATTTTTGCGAGAACCTACATGCTAAATGTTATTACAATGAAAATTCAATGATTATCACTTCGATGAATTTATATGAATTTTCCGAAAGGAATAATCGTGAAATGGGTTTACTAATTGAAAAGAATCTCGATTTAGAGATTTATAATGATACTCTAAAAGAAGTTGAGTCAATTCAAAATTCATCAGAGTTAAAAAAAGCATTTAGTGACCAAGGAGCTTCAGTTAAGAATCAAATGAAACTCGATGCTGATTATAATGAACATTGGAATTTCCATTTACCAAGTTTGAAAAATATTTTATCAGAAAAGTATAAAAATCATAAAGTCATTCTAGATGAAAATATTCGGATTAATGACTTCCCATGGAAGGGGATCGATTTAATTGTTAACGGAAGAATAGATTTTCAAGTAAATAATAGACAGTATTATGAGAAGATAGAGAGGTTGAATAGATATCAAATTAATGAAACACTTCCAGGAATTAGATTCTATTGGAATTATAAACAATTAAATATTTACACAGAGAAAAATTTCGAAGTTGAAATTGATCAAGATGGTTTAAAAGAAAAAGTGAATAAGTTTCTATCCATAATCGAAACTGTTCACGACAAACTAGAAGATTAGAGCCTTAATAATGATATAGCTTATTGTTTGAGAGGTACGAATATACTTATTGATAATTTAAGAAAGACAGTACAGTATAATCGTTTATAGTTAATCGTATTTTGTAAAAGGAAGTGTTTTTTTTATTAAAAATACTGATAGTTAAGTCGATAGTAATGAATAAAGACGAGTCGGAATTGTACAGGAATCAGCTTGTTAAGGCAAGAGATTGTGCTAACACCAATAATATTAGGTATAATTCAAACCTTAATTTAATTGAAACAGTTTCAGATATTAATTTGCAAGTAGTAAAAAAACTAATTCAGGATTTTCTTACTGAGGATATGTCAAAAAACCTTGTAGGATATTGGGGAGTTAACTGCATGGATATATCAGCAAATATTTATATTTTTTTACACAAGCTTGGAATCCCTTGTGAGATTGTATTTGGAGATATAGAAATGGGTGAAGTAAGGAAATATAGGGTAGAAGTAGAGCCTCTTATTGAGGAACATAAGAATGAGAAAAATAAAGGTGCACAAACTGTTCATGTGTGGATTACTTTAGGGGATGACATAATTATTGATGGTTCACTTTATGATATGACAGTTGTAGAAATGAATTGTCCGAAATTATGGAATTCTAGAATAATAGTAACTAGGGCAAGTGGAATTTATTTAATGAAACAAATTCGATACATTCCGATGTTTTTAGGTGCTGGTTTTTTATCAACTACCAATGCGTATAGTCCATCACTGTTTTTTTGATTATTGAAATTATATATGTTTTGTATGGTTAAGTGTCCAGTTAATGAGTTAGTTATATGTATTGGTTAAGAAGAATGAGAAGAAAACGTGAAAAATTTTAAAATAAGGAATCCCTTCCTGCCAAAAGGATTAGCTAGAATATATAATTTCTGAATTTAACCAGTTACTTAACTAGTTCTTCTATTTGGAAAACTAGTTGCATTATCTGGTTAATTTATCTAACTAAACTAGTTAAGACCTCTTTATAGTAACTCCATTATTCCGCTTTAGCCTCTATATATGCCCATTTGTTTAATTAATACGGTCTTTTATTCCTGAATAGAAATATATCGTTTCATAGCTCAATTTTCAGTTTATCTCGTTATTGAGATAACAACTTAATTAAAATCTATTTTTCATATCGAGAAGCTAATTAGATTGACAGTATGATACTTAGTTGATTTTTTTTTAGCTTTACTTAGTCTCGAGTAATTCAGTTTAAGAATATATAGCCAATTGCTATTAAGTGAATATTCCCGCTTAAATTAGATGTGTATGTTTACCTTTTTTGACAAACAAAAGGATAAAAGACTTTTACGTAATAATTCATGCTAAGAGAGAGGTCCTAAATTAAAAAATAGTAATATGAAAAAATATTTACGTTTATTCATAAGCATCCTTTTACTGATTTTCCTAATTGGGTTAGAACCTTTATTGCGTTTTGTTGATTTGTCTGATTATCAAGACAACAATATTGTGAATACACTTCAAAAAAGTCTTATTATCACTTTCTCTTCCTTGATACTAATTGAATTGGTTCATATCATTAAAACTCGATTACTTAAACGATATGATATTTCTAAGGAAGATAATCTTGAATCAAGAAAACTTCATACCCAGATAAATTTGTTAGAAAAAGTAATTGTATTTCTAATTATTTTAACTGCCGTTGGTCTTATTTTAATTTCAATTGATAGTATCAGGGAGATTGGAATTGGAATTTTTGCATCAGCTGGAGTTGTAGGAATTATTATTGGACTATCTGCCCAAAAGATTGTGGGAGCCTTATTGGCTGGTATTCAGATTGCAATTACTCAACCTTTTAGAGTGGATGATGCCGTTGTTGTTGAAAATGAATGGGGTTGGATAGAAGAAATTAATCTTACATTTATTGTCGTTCGAATATGGGATAAGAGACGTTTAGTTTTACCAACTACATATTTTCTTGATAAACCCTTTCAAAATTGGACCAGAACTAGCGCAGATATTGTAGGAACAGTTTTTATTTATACCGACTATACTATCTCCTTTGTGGCTCTTAGAGAAGAATTGACAGGATTATTGAACAGTTCTGAACTCTGGGATAAAAAAGTAAATGTGCTACAGGTTACAGATTCTAAGGAAACTACTATAGAAATTAGAATTCTTGTAAGTGCTAAAAATTCGCCTACTGCTTGGGATTTGAGAGTATTTATAAGAGAAAAAATGATTGAATATATTCAAAAGAATTATCCGGAAAGTTTACCAAAAACAAGAATAAACATTGAGAATAAATAATGCAAGAAAGCACAAGAATGTTTGAAAAAACTTCACCACATAATATACTCTGGGTTGTAATTAATGGAAATAATAATGAATCAGCCAGAAAGGTGGCCATGTGATATTTATTAAATCTGCTTTCATATACAGTAAATGTAAAGCAGGTGAAAATTTAATTCCCAATGAGGATATTATGAATTCATATATGGTTAATAAATAATTGTCACACTACATAATAATACAAAGCAAGAGTTATGAGAAAAATTCTTTTCCCTTTTAGTGTTGGGCAGTCACAATTTAAAGAAGCATTTATAGTTGCAGTAAAGTTTGCACGAACATTAAATGCCGAACTTATTCTGCTTAATGCTTTTGAAATAGAGCTAGATGATAACATCACCAAAGAGTCGTACAACAGGCAAATAAAAAACAAGTGGATTGTGGCCTACAATGAAGTGACTGCGTTTAATAAGTATTATCTGTCTAAGTATGCAAAAGTTAATGATGAAATGAAAGTAAGGTTTGACCACCGATTTGTCTACGCCAATGAGAGTGAGCAAATTTTAAATATTGTTTCAAAAGAAGCAATTGATATGCTTATTTTGCCATATGGTGAACTAAAAGCTGATCATAAAAAAATTGATCATTTAGTAGATAATGATATTTTTAATAATAATTCAACATCTCTTTTACTTATACCCTCTAAATTTGAATATGGCTCAATTAAAAATATTGTGTATGCTACAGATTTAAAAGAGCACCACTTAAATAAATTTTACTTTAACGAAATTTTAAAGTATGCAAAAATATTCGATGCAAAAATTCATTTTCTTCATATTGATGCATCAGGAAAAGAAGAAAAGAAACAAAATAACAAAGTCCTTAAATTAATTAATGATATCATTTCTAGGAATAGCAAGCATGTATATAACTCAGTAAACTCAAGAGATATTAATAACGCAATTATTAATTACACCGATGCTAATAATATCGATTTAATATCTGTTGTAAAGGAAGATGATCGTTTTTGGTCTGTTTTATTTCAAAAAAGTATTAGTAAAAAAATTGTAGAAGTATCAAAAGTTCCTGTTTTATATATGATTGAAAAAACAGGTTTGGAATAGCGCATTTTTGTTGTTGGAAGGCTTCGAACCTAACTTTTACTAAAAATAAATAAATTTATATATGGAAGTTAATATACTTATAACTTGGATTGGGATTTTATTTTGTATTACGCAATCAGCAATGTTCTCAGGGCTAAATCTGGCATTTTTTAGTTTTAGCCGATTGCGCTTAGAAATTGAAGCCGACAGTGTTGCTCTAAACAGTGCTGGAAAAGTATTGAAAATGCGTGGCGATTCAAATTTTTTATTGACAACCATACTTTGGGGGAATGTGGGAATTAATGTATTACTAACCTTATTGTCTGATTCAGTAATGGCTGGAGTTTCATCATTTATGTTTTCAACGGTAATAATAACCTTGTTTGGTGAAATAGGGCCGCAAGCTTACTTCTCACGGAATTCATTAAAAATGGCTTCCCTGTTAACTCCTGTATTAAAAGTATATCAATTCATTCTTTATCCAGTGGCCAAACCCTGTGCCATATTGCTCGATGCATGGTTAGGAAAAGAATCTATAGAATTCCTTAAAGAAAAAAAAATCAAACTATTCCTTAAAATGCATGTTGAGGACTCGGAAAGTGAAATCGATCGTACCGAAGGATTAGGAGCAATTAATTTCTTGTCTCTAGATGATATACTTGTCAGTAAAGAAGGGGAACCTTTAAATCCTAAAAGTATTATTCCAATAAAACATGAAAATGGCCTACCTGTTTTTCCGGAGTTTTCAAAACGTCATCATGATTTGTTTTTAAGGGAAATAAATGAGTCGAAAGAAAAGTGGGTTATTTTTGTAGATGAAAATTTGACTCCTTCGTACATGATGGATGCAGATGGCTTTTTAAGAGCGGCCATGTTTGAAACAAAACAACCCAATCCAGAAGAATATATGCATAAGCCTATTATTATTAAAGATGGAAGCATGAAATTAGGGGATATAATTCATTTGTTAAACTTCACACCAGAACATACTGAAGACGATGTAATTGATAATGATGTGATTTTACTTTGGAGCGATGTAAAACATGTTATCACAGGTGCCGATATTTTAGGAAGATTACTCAGGGGTATCGTAAAAAAGCAAGATTCATAATTAGATGTTTTTGGAGATAAGGAATGCAGCATGTTTCCCGATTACTTTAGAGTCGTTTAGTTCGATGAACACAATTATGTGCAAGCGTTAGATGAGTCGTATCTGCCACACTTTTGCATAGAATAAACGGATAAATAAACAGGTGGTTTATTTGTTATATCATTGAAGACCAATTCTGTCCTAAAAAATTGGAGCTTCGCCTCAACCTAGCTTTTGCGAGCTCAAAAAAATAGTTGTTTTATTCTACAGTTAACTTTAACCATCTTGATGTCAATAAAATAACAATGCAATTAAAATATTTTAAACGTTATTGATTGGAAAATATGTTTTTATATCTAAATTACAACCCGTTTTTTTATGCGACAAGAACCATATGATGGGAATTGCGAAGCAATTATGAACATATTGAAGTTTTTTACGAGTTAGTAAAACGATCACACACGGTTCTGTAAAAGGCTAAGGGTGAAGTTCAATTTGCTTATTCGACCAATTTGCCTTGGAGCGATATACCATTAAATAATCAGTTTATGAAAATAATTGGAAGGGTTGATAAGTTAGATTTTCCTGAATTAGATTTAAGAAATATAGATATCAAAGTTGATACAGGAGCCTACACTTCATCAATCCACAGTCATCATATTAGAGAAATTGAATTAAATGGAGAAAAATACATTGTATTTAAACTCTTAGATTCTTCACACCCTAAATATAATAGCAGGTTATTTAAAGTGAAAAATTACGAAGTAAAATCAATAAAAAGTTCGTTTGGAGATGTTGAACAAAGATTCATAATAAACACAAAAATTGTGATTTTTGAACAGGAATATTCGATTCAGTTATCTCTTAGTGAGAGAAGTGATATGAAATTCCCTATATTGATTGGAAGAAGATTTTTAAATAAGCGATTTATAGTTGATACTTCTTTAAAAAATATCTCATTCAATCAGAAACCTAAAAAAATAAAAATATGAAAATTGTAATTTTATCCAGAAACCCAAACTTATATTCGACTAGAAGATTGGTCGAGGCAGCAGAACAAAAAGGCCATGAAGTATTGGTTATTGATCATCTAAAATGTGTAATAGAACTTGAAAAGAAGTCCCCTAGAATATACTACAATGGTATTTATTTAGATGATATTGACGCTATAATTCCACGAATTGGAGCTTCAGTTACCTTCTATGGAACTGCTGTAGTACGTCAATTTGAAATGATGAATGTATTCTCAGCAGTTAAATCACAAGCATTAGTAAATTCGAGAGATAAACTGAGGAGTTTACAAATCTTGGCTAAATCAGGCGTTGGTTTACCTAAAACAATATTTACAAATTATGCTAAAGATGTAGATCATGTTATTGAATCTGTTGGAGGAGCACCATTAGTTCTAAAATTATTAGAGGGAACACAAGGTTTAGGAGTTGTGTTGGCTGAAACTCATAATGCAGCAAGTTCGGTTATCGAAGCTTTTAATGGCTTAAAAGCAAGAGTAATTGCTCAGCAGTTCATTAAGGAAGCTAAAGGTGCTGATATCCGTGCATTTGTTGTAGATGGAGTCATTGTAGGCGCAATGAAAAGACAGGGTAAAGAAGGAGAATTCCGATCTAACTTACACAGAGGAGGAAACGCAAATATTATTGAATTAACTGACGAGGAAGAATTGACAGCAATTAAAGCAGCTAAAGCCATGGGTCTTGGTGTTGCAGGGGTTGATATGTTGCAATCAGAGAACGGACCTTTAGTTTTAGAAGTTAATTCATCTCCAGGATTAGAAGGTATCGAAAAAGCAACAGAAAAAGATATCGCTAAAGAAATTATTAAATATATTGAAAGAAATGTCTGATAAACCATTTGTCATTTTAGGTCATGAAATAAAAAAAGGCAAAAGTGCTGTTCTTGGAATGGATGTTGCAAAACTCCATACTAGGAACAATTTAAGCATCCCTGTAATTGTTGAACGAGCTAAAGTTGACGGTCCTGTATTATTATTAATTGGTGGTGTTCATGGAAACGAAACCAATGGTGTTGCAATTTTAAGAGATATTATTCGAAAAAAGATAAATAAACCTAAAATAGGTACAGTTATTTGTATTCCAGTGTTCAACGTGTTTGGATACATAAATCAAAAAAGAGAATTCCCCGATGGGAGAGATTTAAATAGAATGTTCCCTGGTTCAGCTTCGGGTTCATTGGCAAGTCAGTTTGCATATAAGTTTACAAAGGAAATAGCTCCTTTGGTCGATTACGTTTTAGATTTTCATACAGGAGGTGCTAGTCGAGAGAACTATCCTAATGTTCGATGTGATTTAAAGAATGAAAAAGCATTTGAACTTGCTAAGATATTTGGAGCAAAATTTATTATTGACTCAAATTATATCCAAAAATCAATAAGAGATCTGTTTAATAAAATGGGAAAAACTATTTTATTATTCGAGGGAGGAAAATCTCTTCAGCTTGACAGAGAGGTTATAAACTGTGGGGTTACTGGAGCTTTGAATGTAATGAAGCATTTGGGTATGCATGAGGGGGAGCTTACTACTAATTTTGAATTTGAGATATTAAATAATACCAAATGGCTACGAGCACCACATTCTGGACTTTTTGAAACTTTAATAACAAATGGTTCAAATGTAAAACATAAAGATGTTATTGGTAGAATTTCTGATCCATATGGTGAATTTGAAAGAAAAATATATGCGCCTTTTGATTGTTGTATCTATGGGTTGAATACTGCTCCTATTGTTTACAAGGGAGATGCTATTTTTCATGTAAATATTGAAACGAAATAAAATTACTTAAAGTACAACTATAAATTTAGGGCATTGGGTAATTTGTAGATTGCAATGATTGCATCCTGTTCGTTCTCAGAATTACCTGCAATTTCTTATTTCAATTGTAGTTTATCGTTGAGATCAATAATCAATGAAATTTTTAAATGTGGACAATTAAGGGGGTACTTAAATATTCTCAACCCTGTAGGTTGTTAGTATTCAGGATTTAGGTGTTTCCACTATGGGTTCTGTTGGGACTAACACCTTTTATTCGAATTCATACATTCGAATATCAATATTTAAATATGAAAATTATTGGAGAAATAGCAATCCCCGAACAATATTAATAATGTTCGGGGATTTTCTATTTGATTTTATGCATATTGATACAAGCTTTTTAATCTACACCTTACGCAACACCATTTTATTGTAGGTTTAGGTGTTTAATAGCGTTGGTACTAAATGAAGAAAGCCTTGTAAACGTTAAGTTTACAAGGCTTTTCTTTCTGTTGCATTTCTGCATGGCGGAGAGAGAGGGATTCGAACCTCTTATCTGCTCAATATTTGTTTCTATGTAGTATGTAGATAAATAAAGGCTTTTGGAGGTTTTGTTATCTTTTAACTTACCTCAGAATTGAATATAAATACAATTTTACTTTCCCCTTTGTTTTCCCCTTTGTATCTTTGAGGTAAAATTATGGACTATGTATTTTTTTCTAAAAGAACGAAACTCCGATAAAGCTACATTAATTTATTTGATCTACTACCTTAAGAATGAAGGTAAAAATTTCAAGTATTCAACAGGGCAAAAAGTGCATCCTGATGATTGGAATTTTGGAGATCGAATACCAAAGTCGAAACGTGGAGCTGGTGGTGTAATATCTAAACATATTTCATCTGTACTTTCTAAGTTTTCAGATCATCTTGGTGATATGATAAAGGAATGTGAAAGGGAAAATAAGCCTTTGCGTAAGGAGTGGTTAAAAAACTCATTTGATCAAAAATTTAAGCATACAGTTAAAAAACGAGAAGATAAAGGAGTTGTAGTAGCTGTTCAGGATTTTATTGATACTAAGAATAAGTCTAAAGGGCAATCCAAGTCATGGAATCAGAAGTATTCCAATTTGAAAAAAAAATTAGAGTGTTTCGAGGAGCATAAAAGACGTAAGATTATTTTTGAAGATATCAATCAGGATTGGCTTGATGAGTATTGTGGATACTTAAGAACTATTAAAAGGAAGCCTTTTAAACCTCATAATGATAACACACTTCATAGAAATATCAATTTTTTATTTACGTTTTTGATATGGTCTGAAGAAAAATATCATAAGATTAATCTAAACAAAATTAAGAATGAGGTTAAGAAATACCAGCCTGATGATGTGTTTCTGACTTCGGATGAAGTGAAGCGATTAGAGGAAATTCAACTGCCAAGAAAAGCCTTGGATAGAGCTCGCGATTTGTTTTTAATTGGTGTGTACTCAGGCCAAAGGTTTTCTGACTATTCAGTATTCGAAAAAGCGGATGTAATGGGGGATATGATAATTAAAAAAGCTGAGAAAACAGAGAGTGAATCATTTATACCTTTGCACTTAAAGCTCGAAAGATTACTCGATAAATATGATTGGAATTTACCAAGTATTACAAGTCAAAAATTCAATCCTCATATTCAAGAGATTTGTGAAATTGCGGAAATTAATGAACAGATAAAAGAAACTATTTATAGAGGAGCAAAAAAGGAAATCATTTACAAACCTAAAGCTAAAATGGTATCTAGTCACACAGCTAGACGTACATTTATAACCTTGTCATCAGAAAGAGGTATGCCCGATCATATAATAATGAAAATAACAGGTATAAAAGACCCTAAAACATTATTGAAATATAAGAAAACCTCTCAGCAATCTGTCATTGATTCGATGAATAAGTATTGGAGTTAATTAGATTAATGAGTCCGCCAGAGGCCTCTTAGTAAATTCTCAAAGCCGTAATTCATTATGAATTACGGCTTTGTTGTTTTTAGATGTTGCCGTTTTTGTTGCCACTTTTCGAATATATACCCTTTAGAGTCTATATTCTTATGCCTACTTAATGTAGTTTCCTAAATCCTTTTTCATCAGGTCTTGAAGAACGCCAGATTATATTTGTTTCTTTTGGCTCACCAACTTCACCTAGAGAATACTCAATTTTACTTCCATTTACACTATTTACTATAAATTTAATTACTTTTTCTAAACGCAGTTGAGTGTGAACGGTATTGGGATGTATTGCAAAATTGCAAAATTTTTTTTCAGTTTCAGAACTTGGATAAAGAATTAAATCAATCCACTTTTCTTCATAGATCAACCGATTCGATAACCAGGAAGTTAGTGGGTATGGTTCACTTTCATTCATAAACCTTTCTCCTATAAATCTATATAACTCTAAAAAGTGCTCATACCTACTTTGAGTATTTCCTTTATAGAAATCTCTAACCATATCGAAGATATCTAAGGTCAATTTATGCCAATGATTATCAGTTGGGATATCTGTTGATGTTAACACCCCAAATTTGATAGGTCTTGATGCAATAGGTTTCCAGATACTTAAAAAGCCTTCATCCCCTTTTTTGGGCTTACACTCAAAAAGTGCAGCACCGACTTCATCAGAACAATAGAAAACACTCTTACCCTTAATATTTGCTCGACCATTCGATTGACAAAAGGATGGCATTGGGTATGAATGAGTCTGAATTAGGTCAATATCTTCCTTCTCAGTATCAATATTTAGCCTTACTCTGTAAAAACTGTGTTGATTGAATATTTCAGGATTTTGAGTAATACATACATGAGGAAAAATTGTTGCTAAATCATAATATTTATCAGCTATCTCATCAGGTGATACACCACTAAAATTACATTCCTTCAATTTTAGTAAATCCTGAACATACTGCTCATAGTCTGGAAGTTTAGCTAAATCTTCTTCTAAAACTACATCGTGTTCATCTACTCTCATCTATTTGTATTATTCTTGGTTTCTTGATATTAGCTTGATTGTAAAAAATAAGTATGTTGTTGATTTCTTTTTTTGAAAAAGTGTTGTTGTTATCCCAGACTCAAAGGGTAACAGCACCTTGTAGTGATTCATTATAAATATTATCCATTAAACAAAAGAGAGCCTAAAAAACTTACGAGGATTTAGATTGTTCCTTTTCAATTATTTTCAATTCAGAGATTGAAATTTCACCAATTAGCTTTTCAGCATTATCTGCATAAAGTTCCCAGAAAATCTTTTCGTTTCCAAAATTGATATTTTCCTTAAATTTAATTTCTTCAAATCTCAGCCTAGTTTCAGGTAAAATAGGATCATATCTAGAAGGCCAATAATTAGTAGTATTAAAATGACCAAAATTCTTAAAGTCTTTTATTTCGCGAATCGTGTTGTCGCAAAACAATCTTTTATATTCAATCCCATCTCTAATAATTGAACTTCTATATTCATATTCTTTCTCATTAAGAACTGTGATAGGTATTTCTAAAAAACAATTCACATAATTTGCGTAAACACCGCCAATATTTTTTCCATAAACATTTAACGTATTTAATACTGAATGGACTTTAGAGGGGGCAGCAACACGATTCATAAGCAATCCTGTTTGTGGTACCGATGGCTTTTCTTCGTATTTTAATTTTTCAACCTCCATTATTAGCTCAAATTTTGGTGTCTTATTCCGATTCATTATGTCTTTTATCTCGTAGTCATACATTGCTACACTTTCAAAATTGAATCTTTTATAATATCTTAAATCTGAAGCTTGATGAGCAGTATTACATTTTTGAATTTGGACGATATAAGCAACCTCGTTAGAATTTTCACTCAAAGAGATGGAAGTAATTAATATCCCCTCAATTCTCGGTGAAATATTACTATTAATAACTTGTTCTAACCATTCTTTGCTAAATTCTAATCTATTAACTGGATCAATTTTTTCAGGAAGATGGCGATTTTCCGTTTCATCAAATTCTTTAATTCCATAAATTATCATTCCTCCATTGGAATTAGCAAATGCAGAAACATCTTTTGAAATCTCCTTCTTTTTCCCAACAGATTTCCCAAGTGAGTCTGCAGATTTGTAATCAAGATTCAGGTTTTCTTCAACTTGATTATAGATAAGGTTTTCTAAATCTGTTTTCGTCTCTAATTTCATAAAATATTTGTTTTTTCACCTTGCTGCTAACGGATGGCGTGATGTGCTGCAGCCACCATAGTTGATTTATGTTTTAAATTTTATTAAAAGGAAAGGTAGCCATTAAAAGCACAATACTTTCAAACATCTACTTCCCGCCTGTTGCATGTGAGCGTGTGTTGGCATTTCGTGCTTTATTCAGCTCTTTCTGTTTGAATCCACAATGGTTTTTTATTATTCAACGCAAAATACCAACGTTTACGATTTTTATTATCGAGTGCAGTATACAATGCTTCATATCCTCTAGTATTTGTTAGCCTTTCAACATAAACACCTTCACCAGTAATATTTTGATAATTCTTTGGATCATAGTTTAAGGGATATTTATCTGTACATTTCTGAATTGATTTTTGTTCTTTTGAGCCAATCACACAATACCACACTTTAAATTCTCTTTCATAAAGTTTTCCATAACCAGGGAAATTTTCATTGTCACCAAATCCTAATTCTACCCATCTTTCTGTTTTTCGATGAATTATTTCCCATTTCCCGCTTTCCTTTTTAATCTCTTTCTCTACAAATGTGGTGGCTTCAACACTAAATACATGTGCTCTGGAATTCAAAAGCTCAATAATTTCTTTCAATTCATACCTTTTTAAGTTTGATGCTGTCTTTGGGAAATTGTTATTAATTCTCATAAAACATGAAGAACAAACTCTTTCATTGGATTTTAAAATTCCTTTTCCAAAGATTGGCTGATTCCAGAAAGAAAGTTTTTTGTCACATAAAACACATTTATTACTCATCTAATTTCGTTTAAATTTCCAGTTCCAGAAGATTTTCGCTGCAACCCGCATTACATATGACACTTTTTTAGAGGTTGATTTTATTCATTTATAGGGTTTAATTCAGCAGGAATTAATTCCATATATTCTTGATAGGTTACTTGAGTTACTCCTTTAGGTATATATGTCGCAGAATATTTTTCAATTAAGTCTGACTTGGGTTTATACGGATCTATAATAACCATATGTTTACCCCTTGCAAGAAAGTACTTTTCAAGATATTCATTAATACCACCATCATTAAAACCATACCCAATAACTACAAGCAGCTCAGATTCAGATAAATTATTCTCAAAGTGTTTGAAAAGATTTTTATAATATGGGTCACCAGTATAAAATCTTGTTTTGTTAGTAGTTCCACTTAAAAAATCTGGAGCAACTTCGTCCAATAAGTATTCAAGTTTAGGCTCACCAGTTTGTGGGTCTGGTGTTTCCATGTAAAATTGGGAAATGGCATAATTGTCTTTGAGACGAATTCTTTGTTGATCAGGTTGCGGAGTATAAACGATTGTATTGAAAATGCTTCCATGAAGTTTAAATAAAGATAGAGGTTTATCAAATTTATCTGTGTAACGTTCTAACTTCACATAGTACGTCTTATGCACCTTATTATCGGTTCCATTATTAAAATCATAACTTACTGTACCATAAAATGGAGAACCTTCAAGTTGATATCCGTCGGTGAAATGTTGCCAGAGATCTGAATGATTTTTACCGATCCAGTCAAAAAATAAATCATGATTAAGCGTATGAAATTTTACGTCATTTGTTTTTAGTAAATCCTTTAAAAAACCAATAAATGGATCATATGGTGGATAATTTAAAGTGCTAACATCCTCAAAGTACTGTTTCTTGTGTAATTGAGAAGCTAACAGTTGATTGAAGCTTCTATTAAAGTCTGAAATTCTATTGTAACAGTCTCTATAATTATCTGCTTCTTTGAAGTGTTTATCATTAAAACTTTTATAAAAATCTTCGATGGTTTCCTTGTTTTCTCGGTTTGATAGGTAACCCGAATAGTAGTCATAAAATGTTTCGTAATGAAACTCTTCCGTTTTCTTTAATATTTCAGCATTATAAAACTCTAAAAATTCTTGAAGAAAGATTCTTTCGTCCCTTCTAGACCAACGATTAGGGTCGTTTTGTCCATTTAGGAACATAGCAGTTTGGTCAGTATGTATCAAAATTTCACTTTCGTCAATTTTGGATAGTCTCTGGTTTAATTGTCTTACACTAGGGAGTCCTTCTGGTATTGAAAACCCTGATCCAACTAATATCGATACTTTCGGTCTCATCTATATTTATTTTGTTTGCAATTACCAAATAGCATTACTGGTAACAGTTTGCGTAAGTTTTTGTAGCGGATTTTAGGAGTGATTTTCTGTCCGATAGGACTGGAAAATTGATGTGAGAATCTGTACCCCACCACCACACCAGCTATAAAATTCACACATTGTTAGGGCAAGTTATTTATTAATTTGTATGTGTTGTAATATCCTTCGCATGAACTTTTTAAATGTTGTCTAAAGTACTCTGGCATTTCGTTTTTCCATTTCCAAAGTTTCTCAATTTTGTTTTTATCACCACTATTTATTGCATGTTCAAAACTAAACGTAGTTTCAAACTGGTAATAATGAACTATATCCTTTCTATGCTTATTAAATTCTTTGAATTCATTGTCTTTAAAATCCAACAGTTTCTTAAAATATATGTTCTTTTTAATTAACTCATGTTTATTCAAAATATCGATGACTTTGGGAAAATTTATTTGTTCTTCTTTTAAGTCTACATTTAAATAATAAGCTAATGCATCTCCAATTCTGTCCCAGAAATTATAAAGCTTTTCATAACAAGAACTCACGAAAGAAGAGTAAAGCCAATCTGCACCATTTTGAAAATAAGTTGAAATAAATTCTCCATCCAATAAATATGCTTCGTTAATCGGATTATTAATTAAAGGTTGATAATAGAATAAATGAGCGGTAAACAGTTTCAGGTCATTATTGCAATTCATCAAATCCCAAACATTTTTCAGCGCATGAAATTTTTTAAATGATTTATTACAATTTGAAATATCTAAAGATGATAATAATAGAACATTTAAGTCTTTGTACTGGTATTCGTTATCGGAAAGACTTACCAATTTCTCATCTTTAATAATTTGTACAATTTCTTTTATATGCTCTTGTTTATGTTGCATTGGTCATAATTTGGACGAACTAGTTGATAACAACCATATGGTTGTTATCTCTTATATGTTTTTTGAAAAGGCGTTGTTATTCTCTCATTTTGGTAGGATAATAGCACCTAATTATGATTCATTTTAAAAATCATGCATTAAACGACACTTAAATTATTACTAAAGTATTAAATCTAGTCTAAGATTCATACTGTCAAATCTATCCATATTCTTATACAGATAAATTCCACTTTAAAAAGATCATTATCTCGATGCTTGGATAAGCTTAATATTGAGCTTAAAAACAATTTATTTCTATTCGGAATAAAAGATCACTCAGAGCGTTATTAAAACAGGCTTAAACCCGTCTTCAATATCTTTGACAATACCTATTGCTAAAACATAGAAAGTATGGCTTACATCAATGCTGAAAGCCCATTAAATTGGCTTTATAGGGAATTTAATATACTTTTCAAAAGGGGGGACTAAACTAGGTTTTTACATCTATGATTCATGAGATTTAAGAACATTTGAAAAACCCAGTCTTTAAAGCCCGAAACCCAGCTTCCAGCATTTCAGATATTCTCTATAGCCAAAGCATAGGAAGCATGGCTTACATCAATGCTTAAGCCCATTGAATGGGCTTTTTATGGAATTTAATATGCTTTCCCCAAGGGGGTACTAAACTAGGTTTTAATATCTGTGATTCATGAGATTTAAGAACATTTGAAAAACCCAGTCTTTAAAGCCCGAAACCCAGCTTTCAGTATTCCATATATTCCCTATAGCCAAAACATAGAAAGCATGGCTTACAATATTACTAAAATGCCCATATTATAGGCTTTACTTGCAAATCTAATGATGCTTTTAAGGTGGTTGTTTAAACCTGAAACGGGGTTTCGGTATTTGTGAGTTAAGAAATAAAGAATATCCATTGAATAAAGATTCCCATTTCGGCAAATAAATAAGATAGTCCAGAGAATAAACACAAAATCAAGAAGCCGTTTTTAAGAAGCCAGAAACCCGTTTCCCGTATTTGTCAAATAATCCAAGACAAAACATGTTTACTAGGGCTTAGACTATGGCTAAACGTTCCATATCATAAACTTTTCTTGCAAATACAACAAAGCCTTTAAAAGGAATATTTACACCGATAACGGTTATCCATTAATTTGAACTAACGTATTTGCGGTATGTATTATCACTAGTTTATGATATATGACCACCTTGTTGTCATTGATCGAACTGTGAATACGACTTCGTGTAAATTATTACCCCTTCAGAGCGGGTGAGATCATTGAGTATAAAAAAATCACAAGATAACCTAACTGATTGTTCTGATTCTTACTCAACATATGAATTATTGAAGCTGAACCATTGAGTTTATCCAAAAATTCAATCTTGTATTTTCATTTACATAGCTAATTATACTACGTATATATGCTATACACTCACCTTTTACTACCATCTTAACTCTTTTAAGTGTTATTAATTTAAAAAACTGTAGTCCAAATTTGTTCTGCGAAATCTATATCGTGAGATCTATACATGCTTTAAAACATTGTTTTACTCTTAATGGAAAAGTGTAAATTACTACTGCTTAATTGATTAAAAAAAACATCTGTTATGAAAAAAGGAATAAAAAACAATTTGAAGAAAGCGACAAGCATAGTTCTTGCTGGATCTCTTTTAGCTGGATCATGTACTACACCTTATGTAGAACCCTTTGATAAAACAGAAAAAATTGAAGATATTAATAGGTTAAATTCTATTATACTTGACCTATATGGTTTAGAAATAGAAGAAGAATTTCTAACGTATCTTAATAATCTTACTTTTTTAACAACCAAAATACTTCTTTCAGAAGAAGAGGCAATAAGTTTTTCAATCAATCCTGAGGCTTATATTGAAAAAAACAATTTAAACATTTTAATAGATAAAAACTCTATAGAAATGAAGTTTTTATTAGCATTGGGAGATAAAGACATTATAGCCGCAAAAAAGAGTGGAGATATGAGAAGATTCATTAAGCTATGTGAAGAAAAAGAACTACTGAATCTTTTTGAAAATGATAGAAATTTTGTTGAAAGAGTATCAGAATCAATTATAGGAGATGAAAAACTTGTAAATTATTTTCTAAAAGACTCAACACTCAAAAGATCAACAATTAAAAAGGAAGATATTTTTGTTTTTCCTATTGCAGTTGTTGCCCTTGCCGTAGTTTATTATGCTGTAGGGTTTTGGACGGTTTATTGGGGGGCAGAGTCAATCACAGAAGATCCTTACACGAGAGTTGAGGGCTTATGGCATCATAACCCAGTTAATTTTAAAAGTGAATATCCTATAGGAGTTATGGATTCTGTAGAAGTAACTAAAATAGTCGATCTAATAATGGAAAATGATGTATATCAGAGATATGATGCTGAGAAAGTAAGAGCTTTTGTTGCGAATAACCTAAGTCTGTTTAAACAAAAATAATATATGATGAATGAGCTTATATATCCCCCAAAGCTGATGACTATTATTCCTACATTTAAATGTACGGCTGAATGTCTTCATTGTTGTTTTGGCTGTAATCCCCGAACAACAAAAAGATTATCAAATGAAGAACTATTCGAATACATAAATGAAGCGATTACGCTATATAGTTCTATTAAACTTATCGTAATATCAGGAGGAGAATGTTTTTTATTAGGGAATGATTTATTTAAATTAATTGAATATATACATGGTTTAGGATTAAAAACTAGAGTTGTTACAAATGGTTATTGGGCTAATTCTAAAAAAGAAGCAGAAAAAACAATTGATCAATTAATTTGTTCAGGATTAACCGAAATCAACTTTAGTACAGGAGATGAACATAATATGTATGTGCCTATAGAAAGGGTTATTACAGGTTCTGTTACTGCTGCTGAAAAAGGGATTGAAAATATTTTTATTGCTGTAGAGGGTGGGGGAAAAGAAATAACAACAGAAAAAATCCTTTTGGATTCTACAATGAAGCATCATAATGAAACAAATAGAAATAAAGTAAGCGTAACAACAAATATATGGGTAGATTTCGAAAAAGATGTTGAGCCAACAAATAAAAAAAAGATGAAGCCCAAAGGATGTAAAGCGATACTAACCTCAGTACAAATAGATCCCAAATCCGACATGCTTGCTTGTTGTGGCATTGCCGTAACTCGCTTAAAGCATTTAACATTAGGGAATCTAAAAGAAAATAGAATGAATGAATTGCATGACGTGCAATTTAGGGATTTTGTAAAAATATGGCTATCCTATGAAGGCCCTGCTGAAATCTTGAGCTATATAACAGGAAAAAGTTATGAAGAGAATCATCCATGTTATTATTGTTATCACTTACTGAATAGTGAAGAAAATATAGAAAAGTTAAGAAATGTTAGTATTGAAAAGATAAAGAAAGTACTGTATGATTATAAAATTAAAAAAGAAATTGAAACTCTCAATTAATAAAAAAATAACTACAGGTGTAATTTTATTTATTCTAGGAGTTATTGGGATTTTGTCTCTTCTCACAATGAATGTATATCTTCCTGAAGTAATATTGGAAGAAATAAGGGAACAGTTTTCTCTAGAACAACTAAAACTATTATTATTAATAAATCCTTCGATTTCATTGATTGTAGCTACTATAGTTGGGTTTGTTTTATATGATAAAACATGTCTTAAGGTACCTATGATTGAAAAAATCACAGGTAGGAATGAAGAGAAATTAAATATTCTAGATATACTAAAGTTTGGAATAATAGGGGGTGTTTTAGCTGGCATTGTATTGGTTCTTATGGAATTAATTTTCAAGGCTAATTTGTCTAAGGAATTTCTAGAATCAAAAGAACAGTTTAGGCCAACTCTTGCCGTTAAACTTCTTTATGGAGGATTAACCGAGGAAATTGTGTTTAGATTTGGATTGATGACATTCTTTGTTTGGGTATTGTCACAACTAATTAAATCCACTAAACCCTATGTTTTGTGGTTAAGTATAATTATTTCGGCCGTTATATTTGCTTTAAGTCATTTGCCTATTGCTCTAATGGCTTTACCAAGTTCCTCTTCAAATTTGTTAACATACATTGTATTGGCTAATTCTGTAGGAGGGGTGGTTTTTGGTTGGTTATATTGGAAAAAAGGATTAGAAAGCGCCTTTATTGCTCATGCTTTTGCTCATATTTTTGCTCATTTTGGAGTATTTTTCTTTTTTAGCTCTATATAAGATGTAGCTGTTATTAAAATTTGAGCTAAGAAATTAAACATATCAATTGATAAGGTTATCTCCAATCTAATTATGCTAGTTCACTCTGTGACTAGTCCTGATATAACATTACTTTTTGTATAACGCTATATCAGGACGAGACACTGGACTAAAAAAAAGAGAACTTTTATAAACTCTCTTCTTTTTTGATTGTTTTCTGGTTTTGTATTCTTTTTAGAGTATACCCTTTGGGTTGTACAGGGATACTTATCAAATAGGGTAAAAACAGCCCTATTATGTGTATTCATTTGGGTGTTGCTAAAATGAACACGCTTTTTGTGTGTCGATATGCTTTTTTACCCGTTGAACGGTGGTAGTGGATTTTTTCACCAGCTTGGCAATATTCCGAATCGATTTTCCGTCACCCAAGAGTTCGATAATATCAGCATGTTGTTTTTCGTATTGTTCTTTGGTCATTTTTCCTTTTCCAGCATGAAGCTTATAAACTCCTTTGGCCTTTGCTATGGCAATTCCTTCTGACTGTCTGTCTTTGATCCTGTCATATTCCATTTTTGCTGCCAATACCATAAGGGCAGACATGAATTCAAACATTTGGTTGTAGTGGCCATCGATGTAACTTTTCATTCCAATTTTGTAGATTGTAACAGTCACCTGATTTTCTTTCATCAATTCTAAGGTGTTCAAAACATCTGGAACACTTCTTCCTAATCTATCAAAGTCATAAACAACCAGTTCGGATATTTTATCTTTTCGAACTGCATTAATAATGAGCTTTCCACTGGGTCTTTCAGCAAATGGCATCATACCTGAATATTTATCTATGACCAATTCGCCTTTAATATCCTTCAAACCATCAACCTGTCTATCTTCATTCTGTCCTATGGTTGATACTCTGGCATATTTGTACACTTTCTTTTCTGAATTCATGCTCTTTTCAATTCATTGTTAGGGTTAATATTTTGATTGTCTGTTTTCTTTTCAAATTCATTGAGAAAGAACCTTGCTGCTAATCCATGATAATATTTTCGTTTTCCATTGATCGAAACAATTATCGAAGTCTTTCTTTTGGGGTTTCCTTTCATTCGTATTGTTTTGGGGTTGGAGGTTTTAATCAGGCTTAAGTCAGATCCTAATTCTTGGATTAGATGAAGTATCTCCTTTTCCTGCTTGCACTGTTTTTCTTTTCCTTTTTCTGATTTTTTAAGGTTGTAGGCTTTATCTCTACACTTTCGGGAATCGTTACAGTACTTTGATCCTTTTTTCTGGTGGGTGATCTCTTTTCCACATACACAGCAAAATCGTCTTTCAACCGTGTCCGCTGTCTCGGCACGGTTGCCGCTAACAATACATGCGGCAAACATCCCCCTGTTTTTCTGCGTTAAATTGGTTTCGGGTAAATCGGGTAGCTCGATAACGGCATTAAATTCGTTGATTAGCTTTTGCTTAAGGATTTGTTTTATATCATACTGAGCATGTTTTGATATCAGTTTCTCAAAGCTTATTTTTTGACGGTTACGAGCTTTCGCAGTCATATTAGATTCTTTCCACCATTTCGGATTTCGAAAATTTAGAAACTTTCTTTTCTGGGTATGAGGTAGTTTGTTGGTGTTTGGTAAAGATTTCCAATCTAATAGAATGCTTTCTTCAACAGATTTTAAAAGCTTCTTTTCAAATATCTCAATTAGTTTATTTTTATCTGTTAGGTCGGAAAGTGTTACGATACCTAATCGTTTCAAGAGTCTCATTCTTCTAAATCGCAATTCGTATCGAACGATCTCGTTTGTGTTATTTAGTTTTGCTTGCTGTTTTTTATCGTAACTCTTTACTGCCAAATCTTCGGTAGTAAACTGTTTGCCGATGAGATTGTTTCCGTCATCGCTCATGCATTTTTCTATCTCTCCAACTCTGTATATGATTGATTTATAAAAGCTTTTAGCTGTTAACTTCTTTTCAGAAATAGGAAGATTTAAACCAAATTCGAAACTTTTTAGGAAGGCTTTTTGTGGATTAATACCGAAATTCTTTAACTCGTTGACTGCTTTAATAAATTTGGTGTAGGTAAAACGGTCTGCATTATTGCCGCCAGCATTAAAGAACCTATGGATTGAGCCTTTTATATAGCATTGTCCCGAAAGTGTGTGAACAAAATCTAATCCCATGTAGTGGGCAATTTCGCTACTAGTCTGAATCACATTGCCGTACTTGTCAAGCTCGTCTGATATCTTAAACTCAAACAACAAACGAGAATCTGAAAGCCAAGTTTGATAACTAAAGTCTTTTAATGATATGTTTACGTAGTCGATCAATGCGGTTAGAGAGTGAAAGTTTTAGTTCTAAAATAATGCGGCATGCGTACCCTAAATAGCTGCGTTTATTTGTCTGATTTGGGAGAAATCAAAAAAATATCATGTCTAAATATTGCGGCAACTATACCCTGTTTTTTGCGTGATATAGTTTTAACGTCTGGGTTTTTGGAAGTTTCATGTTTTTTGATTCTATACAGCAAAACATCATTGCTATACTGATAGTTAGAGTTACTAGTGGATGATAGTCTCTTGTGTTAATGCTACAAATCCTACCTCCATTATTGAAATTGTTTTGGAGGAAATAGTTTTTTCTTTTCAATCAACCACTTTTCGAATTTCCGTATGTAAAGTTCTTCTTCGGTCATTGGTTTTGGGGACACCTTGCTGGTTGTACTACCACTGAGCTTTTCAACTAAAACAAGTTTTTCTTGTTCGGTTAAGTTCATGTGATCAATAACACCTAGGACTATTTCAACTGCTTTTGATACATTATTTGTCGAGGAAACTTTCTTCATTGTATTTTTTGTATTGGTTAACAATTTCTTCAATAAATTGTAGTTTAGGAATTCTCCAAATACGACCAATAAATTCAGCTTTAATTTTTCCAGAATTAATGCGGTTTGTAATTGTTTTAGGATGCACTTGCAGAAATTTTGCACATCCATCAACGGTTAAGCAAGTATTATTTGCATCAAATAAGGTTAGTGCCTTTAAGTTAGCCGTTATCATTTCATTTTGACTCATATCCAATTGTTAAATGTTTGTATTCAATACACCAAATACTAAAAGGTAAATAGTGTCCACCTTCGCACTACCAATTAATGGTAAACGAGATGTTTTCAGACATCAAACATAAAGGCCTAGAGAGGATAATCCTATTTAGTGGCGTGTAATGGCGTGTAATGGCGCACATTGTCGTGTTATGTCGTGTTATGTCGTGTTATGTCGCACATTGTCGCATTTTGAACCGTTATGGAGTGTTTTGAACATCTTTGAACTGTTTTGAATTACGATGGTGGAGAGGTAGGTGGTCAATCCTTCACAATTACCAAGCTATCTGTCTTATTTATCCTCCTAGGGAAATAAAATTAGAGCATGCCGTATATCAGGATCTTGTATAATTATTTAAAATTGAGAATTAAAATTAATATTTTTTTATGATGCTTAGATTGTAGATTCTATAGGTGTTTTGGAGTTCAACTATCTGTTCTTGACAAGCCTGACGGATTTGACAGTATGAATGTTAGTTGAAATTTGATACTTTAGTAAGAATCTTAGTGACGTTTTGCGATGACATTTTGAGTGAGTGTTTTTTTACTTTTATATATACTTACAGAGTTAAAGTCATTCTGTACATATTTAGATTCAATAAATAATGGAAAAGTAAATGTAGAAGTTTCATTTTCATAAACGTTAGCTGTCAGGCAAAAAGCAACAATGAACAAACAGATAATTATAAAAAACGGGAACAATTTTTCAGACTTAGAGAGTTTCTATGTTGAAATAGACCAAGTGTTGACCAAAAGACCTTGATTTGCAAACAGGACATAATCTGGACGCCTTTAATGATTTGTTGTGTGGTGGTTTTGGAGTTTGCAAATACGAAGAACAAGTAAATATTATTTGGATAAGTTTTTCTAATAGTAAGGACAAATTAGTAAACGAATTAATCTATAGGTGTTTATGACATAATAAAACCAATCTCATGGATAAAGAACTATTATTGAAATATAGAGAGTATCATTTTAATTATTTTAGTTTATTAGCTGGTCAGAGACTTAAAACATTTAATTTCTTTATAGTTATATCAGCAATTATCTTTGGTGCTTTTGTTAATGTTTTTAAAGAAGTGGATGTAAATTCTACTATTGCCTGTATTTTACCTTATCTACTTTCTACTTTATCATTTATATTCTGGAAGTTAGACAATAGAACTAAACACATGATTAAAACAGCTGAAAATGCCATAAAGGATATTGACGATAGTTTATTACCATCCTCTGAATCTAACCATCCAAATATATTAAATATCTTAAGGGTAGATGATGTCAATATGGACATACAGAATTTAAACAATCGAGGCTTCTTACGAAAGAAGTTTAGTTATTCAACTTGTTTCAATTCGATCTTTCTAATAATTGGAGTATTAGGTTTTATTTCTGGTTCTTTTTGTATCATTAATATGTTGATTACCTCATGTTAATCGGTTAATAAAGATGAAAAAATCTGATAACAGCTCAAGTCAAATTATCCTATTAAATTCTCCTCTTTTCGCAAATAAGGACAAGAAAAACAATGAAGATTACCTACCTCCTCTAGGGTTAGGGATAATCATGTCTTCTATCAATGAATACAATGTTCTATTTATTGATGCAATTGCAGATAATATTGGATGTCAGGAACTTATTGAGAAAATCCAGATGCTAGAACCAAGTTTTGTACTTACTAATATTTTCACAACTAATTTTCTGCTTGTTAAGGAAATTGTTGAAAACATAAAAATAAGTACTCATTGGATAATTGGGGGCCTTTCAACTAAATCTTTATATAAAGAAATCTTTAAATGGAATACCCCTAATTTAATTGATGTAATTTATGGAGATGGAGAATTAATTGTTAAAGATATTATTAATTCATCACTACAAGAACAACCTATAAATAGAGATAATACGAAAAGATATTTTCTAATTAATGAATCTTCAAATTACTATGTTAAAGATATTTCCCAAGATAAATTGAATAGAAATATATTTAAAAATGAACCACAAACTAACATATATAATGAATCTGAAATAAGCATATACACAAGTCGTGGATGCCCATATAATTGTGCATATTGTGTTGCTGCAAGGAGTAGAAATAAAGAATTAGGAAAAATAAGACGCAAAAATTCAGATAGATTGATAAAAGAATTAGATGATATTAAAACAATTTATCCAGAAGTTACAGCAATTCGTATTTTAGATGATTTATTTTTATCAAGTATGCAAAGTTTTAATGATGCAATTTTAATATTCAATAAGTTCAATTTTCAATGGAGAGCAATGTGTCATATTAAATCAATAAATGCTATTGAAGATATTGTTTTAAAAAACATTAAAGATAGTGGTTGTAGTGAATTATTTATTGGAATTGAATCGGGGTCACCTCGAATATTAAAAAAGATACATAAAACTGATAATATAGATATAATATTAAAGTCAGTTAAACGAGTATTGAGAGTTGGAATTAATGTAAAAGGTTATTTTATATGCGGCTTTCCAGATGAAACAATTTTTGACTTGAAAAAAACATATGAAATAACATCAGAATTGACAACCTTTGCAAAAAAACACAAAGTAAATTTCAGGAATAGCACTTTCCAATTTAGACCTTACTATGGAACGGAATTGTATGATGATATTGTCAATTTTAATAATATTTCAAATGACTCAATTCTTTATAAAGTAAAAGTTTCAACCAGTCTAAATAAAAATGTTAGAGATAAATCATTTAACTTTGACAGCGGTAATTATTCTTTAATTTGTGATGAAGAATTAAATGATTACATAAAAAAAATGAATGAATTAAATAATGAACTTGTATAACTATATAAAATCCTGCAATCAATGTATTCTTTGTGATAATCAAAGTCCCGTATTACAAAAATGTAATACTGCTGATGTGTTTTGGGTTGGACTTTCTGCCGTTAAAGTTTCAGATAGCGGGGATATTCCTTTGTCTAACAATACAAATAGTGGGAAATTAATTAATTCAATAGAGTTTTTAAATACAGAAGTAGATTCTTATAAAACCAATCTTGTTAAATGTTTACCGCTGAAAGATGAAAAAATTAGATACCCTTCAAAAGCGGAAATGAAAATTTGTTTTCCCCATTTAGAAAATGAAATGGACTCCTTAAATCCTCGACTAATATTTTTGTTAGGAAAACAAGTGGCGACTTTTGTTTTAAATGAATATGGAGTTACGGAATATTCCTTAGATGAGAATTTTGAATATAAATCTTTTGAAATTGGTAATTATAAATTTATTCCTATTCATCATCCATCTTTTATTTTAGTTTATAAAAGAAAAAGGTTACAAGAATATATTCGAAACATAGAGAGTATTATCAAATCAATAAAGAATATCGAAGAAGTAATAGAAGAAAAACATGCACCGTGCATCGCGTAAGCGTTATAGTTAAGGCGGTTGCGCAGGCTTTGTGCCGTGGATGGTCTTTAGTGTAACTGGCTGGGAGGTAGCCCGCAATGTGTTAGGTTTTAATGAGATTGTAAATAAATATAATCAAGATGAAAAGGATTAATTAGCAACCATGCTTGTAGCTAATTTGCAATTATTGGATATGCATTGTAATGCTTCTCTTTCTTATATGTGTTACGAGTTGGGCTGAAATTGATGTTTTCAAAGTCTTTCAAAATTAAGCTAAAGAGAATTATTGATTTTATTCTTTGTGTTGGATTATTCCTATTGTGAAGTGATAGTTTTCACTCAATAGTATTTCCCATTTAAAAGCTAGCCGTCTTATTTATCCTACTAGGCGTCTAATTAGCCCACTAAATCGCATCCAATACAGGGATGTGATTCTCTGTAAAGCCTGTATTTTCTGGTGAAATGGAAATCTTATCACCAAGCAGTTATTCCCCATTTATAAGCTATCTATTTGAGTTATCCTGCTAGATGTCTAATAGGAGTCTAAATAGCCCTCTATATCGCATCCAATATCAGGGTTTGATTCTCTGTAAAGCCTGTTCCCTATGGTGAATGGAAATTTTACCACCAAGCAGCTATTCTCCATTTCAAAGCTATCTGTCTTATTTATCCTACTTAGAAGTCTAATTAGCCCTCTATATCGCATTCAATATTGGGCTGTGATTCTCTGTATAGGTGATTTTTTCAATGAAATATTTTTTACACATCAATAAAAACGCATAGTTTCTTAACTCTAAATTCAATTTATCCAGTTACCAAGATAACGACCTCTTTAAACTGGAATTTATCTGTATAAGAATCTTAATAGATTTGACAGTATGAATCTTAGTTTAGATTTAATACTTTAGTTAGAATTTAATTGTCGTTCTATGAATGAAATTTAAATGCTATATAAGAAATAACAACCATATGGTTGTTTTAAACTAGTTAGCGTTCATGTGATGAGACCGAAGCAATATTAATAAACCGATGAAAACCCAACGCACAAATAGCACATTTGCAAACCTTAACCCACAAGCTGATACTTCAGCTTGCAAAAGAGCTATTTCTTACCTCTCGCACGGAGTAAAAAGCAAAAGGACTGTTACAATTATGAAACAGTCCTTTCAATTAACCAACTTTAGTCCATTTGGTGCCGTGGCAACTTGGACATGGTGGCAGTGTATCAGAATTATCATCAAGTCTGATTATTTCTCCACATTTCACGCATTTGTAGCGACCTTTACCAGGTTTTTCTCCAGTTGTGTACATAAATTAAATTTAAAAAAATTAAAAACTCGTTCAATATCTAAACTAGATATAAAAACATTACTATCTACGTTTCTTTGTAGGACCAACTTTCACTTTCTCAGTGACAGTAGTAGCAGGCCGTCTTGTAGCTTCCCGAGATGGAACAAACTGTCCAGTACGGGCATCTCTTACTCTTGTCGACGTTTTACTCATGTTATAAGTATTTATCAATTAAAACTATGCTCTCAGCATAAAGGATTGAGAGCTTATCCTATAGACTTTTATTACCCTTTTGACGATTTGCCTGAGTTTTCAAAGGCTGCAAATTATTCAAATGGTCAGTTCCACCTTTTGACTGAGGTTTGCTATGGTCAATTTCCCAACCCATTTCAGAATTTCTTCCATATGATGGTTTGTAAATTGTATTACCAAGCTTATCCTTTCGGTACAAATCAGGGTCTTTCCCTCGAATCGTTTGACCTTTTTCCCAGACCTCGTCTTTCTTTTGTTGATACGACATAAATTGTAGTTATTAAATGTTTACATTAGATTATGCTGAATAAAACCAGAAAATTTCCACGTCATGGAAAAAAAATTAAAAAAACTAGCATTAATAAATAGATGGAGGTTACAGAAAAGATATTAGCTGCAAACACTGAATTGCAAGATGCCGTTCAAGAAGTGTTTACTCCTGAGTTTAATTCGCGATTAATAAAGTATGCGATTTATCGAATAAATACAAAGTTTGATATCAAGTACGATTTAAGTCGCGGATTCAGGGGAATTATGGTAGAGGATATGATAAGTGAACTAATGTTATCTTTCGTTAGAGAAGACGGAGGAAGAAACTGGAATAAAACAATGTTTCCAGATTTTATTGAACAAGTCATTAGTTCTCTTGATAGTCAAATTTCTAACACTATTGATAAAGAATTAGAGAAAACGGCTCAATCCAATACAAACATTGAGGATTGTAACATCTCAGCAGAAGACAATGGGAATTATGAAGAATTACTTGAATTGTCTTTGAAATTTCTTGAGGAACAAGGCGCTTCAGATGAAGAATTGCTTTTATTTGAACCTTATGTAGTTCATGGAATGAAAAGGTCAGATATTGCAAAAGAAAATGGAATAACTGAACAAGAAGCGACAAATATTAAAAAGAGATTAGTAAGAAGAATGCCTGCATTAAGGGAAATGCTTAAAGATATCAAATGATGAAAAAAGAGTTATTAAATAAAATGGACGAATTCATACTTTCTTCTATTAAAGATAGTGACAGTTCTACTATTGATTCTTTTTTAGAAGAGTGTGGTTATGATTTGAATGATATTGATAAAATAGCAGATAAAAGCTATAAGAAAACATCGTTTTCAATCAAAGGGCAAATGAATTCACAGAAAGATGAGATACTTTTAGAAAAAGCTGTAAAGTATTTTCAAGAGGCAATTGATAAAAATATTGAAAAGCCAATTAGTTATCTACGTAACCTAGTTGCATCAAATAAGATTGCTTTTCAACATCGTAATTTAGATAAATTATCTCCTGATGAAATTAAAAATATAATCAAAGATCATAACCTTCTTGAAATTCTTGAAAACCTAGAAAAAGATGAAGAATCGTAGAGGAAGCTTAAGAGCAAAAAGATTATTACAAGAAATAGGATTTGATGAGATAACTGATCTATCAATGAAACTTTTTATTTCAGGATTAGGTGCGACTTTAGTTGAAGAGAAGCTTGATAATTCAGATGGAAAGATAGTACGAGGCAAATCTAAAACTTTAATTAGGGTTAATTCAGAAATCCCATATGAATCAAAAAAACGATTTACAATTGCACATGAAGCTGGTCATTTTTTGATGCATGATAAAATTGAAGTCCATAATGAGAATTCAAATACACTAAATTGGTTTAAAAGTACAGAGAACCAATTAAAAAAAGGATTACAAGAATGGGAAGCTAATGATTTTGCTTCTGAATTATTAATGCCAGAGCAATTATTTCATATTGAAGCTAAGGGTGAGCTATTTACACCTGATTTAGTCAAGTATTTGTCTGAAAGGTTTAAAACTAGTATTTCATCAGCATTAATTCGTTGCATGAATTTAGATATCCACCCTTTAATGGTAGTATTTATTCATAATGGAGTAGTACGGAATTGGGCTATATCTTCAAGTTGGAGATACAGAATTAAAGAATGTACAAAGATACCACCGCCAAGCGATTCTGTTGCTTCAGAATATATAAATGCAGATTACGATTTTATATACTCAGGAGCAGAAAAAGCTCAAGAAATAGCCAAATCAACATGGTGTGAGTTGAGTGAATATGATGAAGATTCTGATTTTTATGAATATTGTATTCCAACCAAACAGTATAAAACAATTATTAGTGTGATATGGGAAAAGTAAGAAATTTAAGATATCCTTAGGGGTAGGCGCCTTAAGCTGCGGTAGTTATGTTCCTTTAGTTCTTTTAGTATTAGTATTAATTGCAACTAGATTTTTAATGGATTTATCAAGATTAAAACAAAGAAAGGAGACAAATATGGAACATGAAAAAAATGTAAAAATGAACGGAAAATCAGGACTGACTTCGTTGGTCGAAACTTTTTGGACTATTGGAACATCTATCGCAGCAGCGGGTGTTCTGCAACCATACAGCCAAGCACACTGTCAGATCGCACAAGAACCACACAACCAAAACCTGCCAAAGAGCTTGTCTTGCCAACGCATGAGGTGATAGTTGCGATAAAGCACGAAACGCACAACAAAAGCTAAATTTCATAGGCGTTGATGATCCATTTGAGAGTTAGTTCAATTAATAAACACCAGCAAGCCACTACAATTGGTTTGCTTAAAAATATAAACAAATTAAGATATAAAGAATCATCAACAAGAGTGCAGATTAATTTAGTGTAAAGTCTAATCTTTAACTTTTGTAAAGGATGTGCCTTAACGAACATTGAAGGAAACCCATTTGATACGAGACAAAATATATAAAGACTTAGAATTTCCTGCTGATTTTTCAGTTGAGGATTGGAATGTTTTAATAAAACTCAGACTTGGAAAATATATTATAAGTGATAACGTTTTTGAAAAAAACAAGGAGGTTTTAAGAACGGAATTAATCAATTATATAGGACTTTCTGTGGAGTCTGAAAACTTTGACTTGTTTGAATGGACATATAGCTTATGTGCCGACTGTATCAAAATTGACAAAGATAAAACCATTAAAATAATAGCAGGTTCATTTCAAGAAATATCGAATACTGATATGAGATGGATGACTAATGTTTTAACACAACCTGACTATCAAAAATTTTCAGAAAGGGATAAAATCAGTTACTACTTCAAAGTTATCGATGAAACTCTTGAAGGTGTTTTTAAGCCAAGACTTAAATTATTAGACAAACTAATTAGGCTAAAATTAGACCAAAATATAATTGACAATTCAGATTTTGATTTCGGAAAGATAATAAGAGAATTTCCAAACGAATTTGAGAATGAAACTAGTTTATTTCTTAAAGATCCAATCTTCTCAATATCAACTAATCAATGGCGGAATATTGCTGCACATAAATCGTTCGTCATTAAGAAAGAAAGTGTTCAAGTCAAATATGGAAGAGCCAACATTCAATCTGTAACAGTATCGATTGAGGAATTCTATAAAATCGCATCTTGGACACAAGATATTTATAGAGCTATAAGGCTTGCACAGACATTTACAACCTTGAATTATATTGAGGAAATTTTGAATGAATTGGAGGGAACTGAAAATATGAATATACGATTTGAATCAACTTTGTTGCACATCATTCACAATATGCAAATTGTTGGCTTTGAATTCGTATCAACAGAGGAACTCACAGATACTTTTTGTTTAAATGTAAAAGGTAAATTGAATCACGATTTAAAATCATCACTAATTCACGCTTCTCAATGTTTAGATAAATTATCATGTGCAATTTATGATGACGAATTTACCAAGGATGATTTTGAAAATATTAGAATAAGCATATTGGATGATGAATCAAACAAATTAGCATCAGCAACAATACCAATTGATATTGCATTAAAGAAAGTAAAAAGTGAAATAAGCCAAGATGAGTATTTAGACAATATGAAATTTGATATATAAAAACTACACCTAACAATGGTTTATAAGTAATTGTCGTATGGTAGTAAATTCAAGGGTTGTAACCCGTATGAAGTTTTGTGAAACAGGATAGGAGAGTAATCTGCAGGCGGCAACTATTGATCTCACACCACATTAGGAGTTATTATTTTTTTGATGGGATAGATATAGCTCTACTTTCCCCTCTGTTTTCCCCTGAACGACAAAACCCCTTGATAATCAAGGGGTTTTGCATTTAAAAGCGGAGAGAGAGGGATTCGAACCCCCGGTACGTTGCCGCACAATAGTTTTCAAGACTACCGCATTCGACCACTCTGCCATCTCTCCTTAAATTGAGCGGGAAACGAGACTCAAACTCGCGACCCTCAGCTTGGAAGGCTGATGCTCTATCAACTGAGCTATTCCCGCAGGAAAATATAATAGTGGGAAGAGCAGGATTCGAACCTACGAAGACGAAGTCAGCGGAGTTACAGTCCGCCCCAGTTGGCCACTTTGGTATCTTCCCTAATATATTTGCAATAAAATTGAGCGGGAAACGAGACTCAAACTCGCGACCCTCAGCTTGGAAGGCTGATGCTCTATCAACTGAGCTATTCCCGCAGATCTTTAGCAGTTCATTCGATCGTTATCAAATGAATTTGTTTGCTTCAGAATGTTGTGGGAAGAGCAGGATTCGAACCTACGAAGACGAAGTCAGCGGAGTTACAGTCCGCCCCAGTTGGCCACTTTGGTATCTTCCCCAATTGCAATGTTTATAAGAGAACGTTTTCCCTCTATTGCGATGCAAATATAGATGCTTTACCCGAATATACAAGCCCCCTAGAAATATTTTTTCGTGAAAAAAGTATCAACTTTATGTAAGTGTTTGATTCCCTAGAGACTATTTTAGAACTTTTTTTCCAAATAAATAAAATACCATCTCTTTCAGGCAATAGAAGGGTCTATTTCACTTGTTTTTGATGATGTAAGATGGACTAATTCCTTAACGAATTGTTAATATTCTTATTCTGCTTGTAAAGCACCTTCTGATTTCAATAATTTCTCAGAATGAAAACTTACTTTAGCAGATAATGACCATTAAACTAAAAAAAATAATAGATGAATTATAAAAAATATGTCTTTGTACTAGCTCTAAATTTATTAATGACAAGCTTGTGGGCACAGGATATGAATTATGCACAAAAGTTGATTAAAGAACTTAGTTCTGACGATTATTACGGACGTGGATATATTAATAACGGAGATAGTATTGCAGCTGTTTATTTATCATCAGAGATGAAAAAGCTTAAATTATCTGGTTTTGAATCAAATTTTTATCAGCCATACACTACGGATATAAATACATTTCCACAAGATCCTATTCTTAAATTGGGAGATAAACAACTCGAGTCAGCGCAGGACTTCATCGTTTATCCCAACTCTCCATCTTGTAAAGGTACTTTTGAAGTACTTTGGTTGAATACTGAAATCTTAACTAAATCGACAGTTCGTAAGGTCTTTCTAAAAAAGGATTTGTCTCAAACATTTTTAGCAATTGATTCTGCTGGTTTAAATAACAAGGAACTTTACAGTTTTGCACTTGATTTAGTAGAGGCTAATATCTTTGGTGCTAAAGGAATCTTATTGGCTAAGGAGAAGTTGAAGTTTTCAGCTAAAACCTACTTAAATACGTTTCCGACTTTAATGGTAAAAAGCTCTAAGTTGGATACAACAGTTCATCAAATTACCGTCGATATTAAGAATCGCTTTATTGAAGATTATAAAACTCAAAATCTTCTAGGTTATATACAAGGTGAATCGGATACCTGTATCGTGTTTTGCGCTCACTATGATCATTTAGGTATGATGGGATCTAAAATGTATCCTGGTGCTAATGATAATGCTAGTGGTGTAGCTATGGTGTTGGATTTGGCTAAGCATTATAAGAAAGCAAAAAAGAAACCGTATTACACACAAGTATTCCTATTGTTTAGTGGAGAAGAGGCTGGTTTGCTAGGATCTAAATATTACACGGAGAATCCTATATTTCCTTTGGAGAAGACTAGAATGGTAATGAATTTTGATATGGTTGGCACAGGGAGTAAAGGGGTTTTTATCTTAAATGGAAAAGAAGTTCCTCAGGAATTATCACTTTACGAGAAAATTAATAAGAATCAAGCATATGTTACTAATATGAAAGCAACACCGGCTGTACCATCTTCAGATCATGCGAGTTTTTATAAAAAGGATGTAAAGGCTGTCTTTATTTATACGCATGATGACAATTCTAACTATCATGAAACCACAGATACTTTCAATAGTTTGAAAATGACACAGTATGAAGGGGTTTTTAAATTAATTCGAGACTTCTCAAATCAGCTTAAATAAATCTTAAATCTTCAAACTATTAATACAAAAAAGCCGTAACTCTTATGAGTTGCGGCTTTTCTATATGTCAGTTTCTTTAAGTTCTAATAAAACTCTAAAAAGCTTTTCATCGACCCTAAGTAATATTCTGTCCAACCTTCAATAATTTCTTCGTAAGCTTCATCAGGAATATTGGTATGAGTTAGTTCTAGAGATGTATTCTTTCCAACTTTCTTAAGAGTAAAGGTTACGATTGAAGCATGCTCAGTTTCACCAAAGAACCATTCTTGGACCAATTTGTAATCTTTCACAACTTGAATATTACAACCTGATATGTCACCATCCCATAAAGAGAAAACAGTTCCAACCTGATCATCCATCGTAGCTGGGTGCCCTGTCCATAGTTCAATTTGGAAGGAATTAGTCAGCGCATTAAATACTTCTTCTTGATTTGCTGATATATCCAGAGTATAGGTGTAATCTTTCATGATGCTTCGTTTTATTTCAATACAAAAATAATTTGAATAATAGATTTCGCTAACTATTTGAGCATATTTTTTAAAAATCACCTTTATTTCACACAATGATGTCTTTTTTCGCTAATAAATATTCGTTAACTTGTAAAAAAAGAATCTGTAATTGCTTGATATACACTGATGAATTCGATTTTGTTATCTAGAGATAGCAAAAAAGTTAAAATTTAAAGAGTCTAAATAAAAATAAATAATATATTTGTTTCATTATTTATAACGATTCTAACTAATAATCAAAGAATATATGTCAAGTTTTGAAATTCTAATGCCCAAGTTGGGAGAGAGTGTTCAGGAGGCAACCATCACCAAAATGTTTGTAAAGCTTAATGATGTTATCGAAGAGGATGACATGCTTTTTGAGATTGCAACTGATAAGGTAGACTCTGAGATTCCTTCTCCTGTATCTGGTAAAATTATTGAGATTCGCTTTAAAGAAGATGATGTTGTACCTGTGGGAGAGATCGTTGCCATTATAAATATGAGCGAGGATGCTGCAGATGCTGAATCGGTATCTCAAGTGATTGAAGAGGTTGCTGTTGAAGTAATTGAAGAACAAGTTGTGAGTGAAGAATCTGAAATCAAATCTGATTCAGATCGTTTTTATTCTCCTTTAGTAAAGGCAATTGCTCAAAAAGAAAACATCTCACAAGTAGAATTAGATGCTATTGTGGGACATGGTAAGGATGGACGTGTTCAGAAAGAAGATATTCTGAAGTTTGTTGCTGAAAGACAAACACCAGGTCAAATGCAAGCAGCTCCAGTAAGTGTGCCAAAAGCCGCTACTACTCCAGAAAAACCAAAAGTTTCAATGTCTGTTGGTGCAAATGATCAAATTATAGAAATGGATCGTATGCGTCGAATTATTGCAGATCATATGGTTATGTCGGTGCAAACTTCGCCACATGTTACGGCAATGGTTGAGGCAGATGTGACTGATATGGTGAATTGGAGAAATAAGATAAAGGATGAATTCTTCGCAAGAGAGAAAACGAAGATCACATTCATGCCAATTATTATAGAGGCTGTTTCAAAAGCATTACGTGAATTCCCAATGGTCAATTCATCGGTAGATGATTATAAGATTATTGTGAAGAAAGATATAAATGTGGGTGTAGCTGTTGCTTTACCTTCAGGAAATTTAATTGTACCTGTTATTAAGAATGCTGATCAGAAAAATCTACTTGGTTTAACTGTTGGTATGAATTCTTTAGCAGATAAGGCAAGAAATAATAAGTTGGATGCAGATGATATTCAAGGTGGAACATTTACGATTTCGAATTTCGGATCGTTTAAGAATGTAATGGGAACACCTATTATCAATCAGCCTCAGGTTGCAATTCTTGCTGTAGGAACCATTGAGAAGAAACCAGCTGTTTTGGAAACACCTGTTGGTGATGTCATTGTTCCACGTCAGAAAATGTTCTTATCACTATCCTACGATCACCGTGTGGTTGATGGAGCTTTAGGTGGTGCTTTCTTGAGAAAGATTGCCGATCATCTTGAGGAATTTGATGTGACAAGAAACGTTTAATGACAGAGTACTAATTTATTAATGACTACTACAATGACAGATAAGAAAAAATATAGCATACAAAATACACCTAAAAAGCAGCTTGCTGAGTGGTTCAATTTAATGACTTTAGGTAGAGCTCTTGACGAGAAAGCGCCTAACTATTTGAAACAAGCCATTGGTTGGTCGTACCATGCACCATATGCGGGACACGATGGTATTCAGTTGGCTATTGGACAAATTTTCAATAGAAAAACAGACCACTTATTCCCATACTACCGAGATATGTTAACTTCGATTTCGGCAGGTTTAACAGCTGAAGAGATTGTTTTCAATGGTATTTCTAAGGATAATGATGTTGCTGGTGGTGGGCGACATATGTCGAATCACTTCGCAAAACCTGAATGGAATGTACACAATGTGTCCTCATGTACAGGAAACCATACATTGCATGCAGTAGGTGTTGCAAGGGCATTAAAGCATTATAAAGGTAAAGGAGTTGCGATTAGTTCTCAGGGCGAATCTTCAGTTTCTGAAGGTTACGTTTACGAGGCGATTAATGGTGCATCAAATGAACAGTTGCCAGTTATTTTTGTATTCCAAGATAATGGCTACGGTATTTCAGTTCCTAAAAAAGACCAAACAGCAAATCGCAAGGTTGCCGATAACTTTAAAGGATTGAAGTACTTGAAGATATTCCATTGCAATGGGAAGGATGTATTCGATTCGATGAATACGATGACTGAAGCGAAAGCTTATGCTACCGAAAATCAGATGCCAGCCATCGTTCAAGCGAACTGTGTTCGAATGGGACCTCACTCAAATTCTGATAAGCATGAATTGTATCGTGATAATGCTGAGTTGAGTTATGTTGAGAAATATGATCCAATGGCTAAATTTCGTCGTTTATTGATTCGTTACAAGCGATTTACTGAGGAGGAATTAGTAGCGATTGAGGCCGATGTAAAACTTCAAGTTAAGAAGGCACACCGTGCTGGATTAGCCGCTCCAAATCCAGATCCAAATTCGATTCACGATTTTGTAATTCCAGATGCTTATCCAGCTGCTAAATACCCTGAAGGGCTTCATAAGGAAACTGGTGAGCCAAAGAAATTAATTGAAGGATTGAATGAAACTCTAAAAGCTGAATTTAGAAATAATCCTGACACTTTTATTTGGGGACAAGATATTGCCAATAAAGATAAGGGTGGTATTTTCAATGTGTCGAAAGGCATGCAACAAGAGTTCGGTATCGAGCGTGTGTTTAATGCACCTATTGCCGAAGACTTCATTATGGGTACTGCCAATGGTATGAGTCGTTTTAACGATAAGATTCGTATCGTAGTTGAAGGTGCAGAGTTCGCTGATTATTTTTGGCCAGCTATGGAGCAGTTTGTTGAAACGACGCATGAATACTGGCGTACTAAAGGTCAGTTTTCACCTAACATTACTGTGAGACTTGCTTCTGGCGGTTATATTGGTGGTGGTTTGTATCACTCACAAAATATTGAAGGTGCTTTAGCAACTTTCCCAGGTGTTCGTATTGTTTACCCTTCTTACGCTGATGATGCAGCAGGTTTGCTTCGTACTTCAATTCGTTCTAAGGGTATGACCGTATTTATGGAACCAAAGGCTTTGTATAACGATCCTAAAGCGGCAGCTGTCGTGCCTGATGATTTTGAGGTGCCATTTGGTAAAGCTCGTGTTCGTCGCGAAGGTTCTGATTTGACTATTGTGACTTACGGTAACACAACGCATATGTGTGTTGAGGTAGCTGATCAAATTTCTAAGGAATTAGGCAAAAATGTTGAGGTGATTGATCTCCGTACTATTGTGCCTTTAGACAAGGAAACCATTATTAAGTCGGTTGTTAAGACCAATAAAGTATTGGTTGTGCATGAGGATAAGGTCTTCGCTGGATTCGGTGGTGAAATTGCTGCGACTATCACAGAGGAAGCTTTTAAACATTTGGATGCTCCAGTAAGACGTGTTGGATCAACCTTTACTCCAGTAGGATTTAATCGAATTTTGGAAAAAGCAACGCTTCCAAACACTGACAAAATTTATACTGCAGCTAAAGATTTGTTAGACTACTAAAATTAAGATGATGACTAAAATTGGATTAATATACAGTTTCAATACTATTAAGACTTCGAAGAATGCTGAGAAGGTTAAGAAAGCTTTCGGTAAGGATTTCGATATTGAAATGGTGAATGTTGAGGAAATAGACGAAGAATCATTCTTGAGCCATAAGAATATGGTACTTGGCGTGCCAACTTGGTTCGATGGCGAATTACCTAGCTACTGGGATGAGTTTATGCCAGCTATCGAACAATTGAAACTAAAAGGAAAGAAAGTAGCCCTTTTTGGTTTAGGCGATCAAGTGGGATATCCTGAAAACTTTGTTGATGGTATTGGATTATTAGCAATTGCCTTGGAAGACCGAGGTGCTAAAGTGATTGGTTTAACTAGTCCTGAAGGTTACACTTTTGAGCGTTCTGAAGCTTTGCGTGATGGTAAATTCTTAGGTTTAGCTTTAGATATTGAGAATCAGGCTGCTTTAACTGATGAGCGAATTAAGGCTTGGGTTGAGCAATTGAAGAAGGAATTCTAAGCTTTACAATTTGCCCTAAACGAAAAAGATGATCCACCTCGGATCATCTTTTTTAGTTTAATCTTTTTATACTAACTAGAAAATGGGATTGATTTGATGCTGTTAATAAATATATGTGTTCGTCATTCTGAACTTGTTTCAGAATCTGTGAGCATTGATTATGAGATCCTGAAATAAATTCAGGATGACGTTTAATGTTGAACTTCAATATTGATGGATAAGCCAATATCCGAATCTGCGAGGGGGAGGTGGTTAAAAGCGAAAAATAAATTGAAATAAAAAAAAGATGACTCAATTAAGAATCATCTTTCCCTTATAAATATTTTATTCAGAACCTATAACATCTGCATATCATTAAGCTTCTTATATGTTCCATCTAATTTAATCAGCTCATCATGCTTACCTCGCTCAACAATCTCACCTTCGTGAAAAACACAAATCAAGTCTGCATTCTTAACGGTAGACAAACGGTGAGCAATCACAACAGAAGTTCTGTTCTGCATTAACTTGTCCAATGCATCCTGAACCAAACGTTCCGATTCTGTATCAAGGGCAGAAGTTGCTTCATCCAAAATCATAATTGGAGGATTCTTAAGTACAGCTCGCGCAATACTCAATCGCTGACGCTGACCACCAGAAAGCTTACCACCGCGATCACCAATATTGGTATAATAACCATCTTCAGTAGCCGTAATAAAGTCGTGAGCGTTGGCAATTTTTGCCGCAGCTTCAACCTCTTCAAGAGTGGCATTTTCTACACCAAAAGCAATATTACCAAAAATAGTATCGTTGAAAAGGATAGACTCCTGATTCACATTACCCATTAGGTTACGCATGTCAGTAATTTTGAGATCGCGAATATCTTCACCATCAACAAAAATACCACCATCAATTACATCGTAAAAACGAGGTAATAGATCTACGAAAGTTGTTTTCCCAGAACCCGATTGACCAACAAGAGCAACGGTTTTACCCTTTGGAATTTCAAGGTTGATATTCTTAAGAACTTGCTTTTCTCCATTGTACGAGAAACCTACATTACGGTATTCAATCGCATTTTCAAATTTATCAACAGATTTTGCATTTTCCTTATCTACGATAGTCGACTCAGCTCCTAAAATCTGATCGATACGCTCCATGGCTGCCAAACCTTTTTGAATGCTGAAAAATGCTTTAGAGAATGCTTTCGCAGGATTTATTATTGAATAAAATAGGACCAGATAAACAATAAATCCTGCTCCATTTAAGCCACTTTCACCATTAAGAATTAAGCGACCACCATACCATAGTACAATCACAATAACGATGGTTCCTAAGAATTCACTAACCGGATGCGCTAATATTCTTCTACGCATTAAGCTGTTCATGATACGACGGTAATCGTTATTTTCGGCAGAAAATTTTTCAGTTACTTTATCCTCTGCTGTAAAGGCTTTGATAATGCGAAGTCCAGAAAGAGTCTCTTCAATGGTCGATAAAAGATCTCCCATTTTGTTTTGCCCCAAACGGGATGTTTTTTTAAGACTTTTCCCAATTTGTCCAATGATAAAGCCAGCAATAGGCAGAAGAATGAAACTAAAAAGCGTTAATTGAGGACTCATGATGATCATTGTTGTAAGATATACTATAATCAAAATTGGGTTCTTAATGAACATGTCCAAAGAGTTCATTACCGAGTTTTCTACTTCCTGAACATCACCTGTTGAGCGTGCAATAATATCACCTTTCTTTTCCTCTGTGAAAAATGGAATAGGCAAACTTACGATTTTATCATAGATCATATTTCTCATATCACGTACTACACCATTTCTTAATCCTACAGTATGGTATGAGCCTAGGTATGTAAAAGTAACTTTGAAAAAGACGGCAATCACCATGAAAACACCAACAAATATAAGAGTTGAATCAGCACCGTATTCCACTTTTATTAGAGTTGCGTAATAATAAAAGTTGTGCTTTAGTGCATCAATACTTACTTCCCAAGGAGCTTCGGTTGTTACAACTATTGCATCTTTGAAAAGAATTTCTAAAACAGGTTGCATCATAGCAAAGGAGAAAACTCCAAAGACAGCTGCAAGCAAATTGTACACAAAACTCATGATTAAATCACTCTTGTATGGAGGGAGGAATCTTTTTAATATCTGAATGAAATCTTTCATTTAAGCGTTTAAATTGTTTTAGTTTGAATGGGTTTTATTTTGTTTTTCAGACATGAAGTGAAACAAAATAGCTGGTAAAAATACAATTCTTACCAGCTATTCCCAAGGATTTAACAATATTTAGTGGAGTTGTTATAAGAGCGATATTCAAAACAAAAGGACACAGAAGTCAAACTCCTACGGCCATAAACGAGCTGCGAGAACGTTTTTCCCACGGGAAACGGCCATAAACGAGTTGCGAGAATCTTTTTCTCTATTTTATGGCTAAGGACATCGACCAAAACAAAAGGCCGCAGAAGTCAAACTTCTGCGGCCTTTCAATATGAATTAACTGAAATTTAGATTCCAGTATAGTTAGATGGAGTGATCGTTTTCAATTCAGCTTTAAGGCTGTCTGAAATCTCAAGTGTATCGATAAACTCAGCGATACTGCTTTGAGTTACGGTTGTGTTTGTACGAGTTAATGCTTTCAATGCCTCGTATGGGTTTGGGTAAGCTTCTCTACGCAAAATAGTCTGAATCGCTTCAGCTACAACTGCCCAGTTTGCTTCCAAATCAGCAGCGAATGCATCAGGCGAAAGAATCAATTTATCTAAACCTTTCAATACCGATTTAAAGGCAATGATTGAGTGAGCAAAAGGAACACCAATATTTCTCAATACAGTTGAATCTGTAAGGTCGCGCTGTAAACGAGAGATAGGAAGTTTTGCTGATAAATGCTCGTAAGTTGCGTTCGCTAATCCTAGGTTACCTTCCGAGTTTTCGAAATCGATAGGGTTTACCTTATGTGGCATAGCTGAAGATCCAACTTCTCCTTCTTTAATTCTTTGCTTGAAGTAATTCATAGAAATATAAGTCCAGAAATCACGATTCATATCAATCAAGATGGTATTGATACGCTTGAAATTATCGAAGATCGCACCCATATTGTCGTAATTCGAAATTTGAGTTGTGTATTCTTCACGCTCCAATTTCAACGACTCGTTTACGAATTTGTTACCGAAAGCTTTCCAATCGATTTGTGGGTAAGCCACATGATGCGCATTGAAATTACCTGTAGCACCACCAAACTTAGCAGAACAAGGAACTGATTTCAATAGGTTTAATTGTGTTTTAAGACGGTACACATAAACCTGAACCTCTTTACCCAAACGAGTAGGAGAAGCTGGCTGTCCGTGAGTACGAGCAAGAAGAGCAATATCTTTCCAGTCGTTAGATAAGCTTTCAAGCTTCTCGATCAATTCATCTAAAAGAGGGTAATACACATCGTGTACTGCATCTCTTATAGAGTATGGTGTAGCTGTGTTATTAATATCCTGTGAAGTCAAACCGAAGTGGATGAATTCTTTATATTCCTGAAGGTTTAAAGCGTCGAATTTCTCTTTGATAAAGTATTCAACCGCTTTTACATCGTGATTGGTTACAGCCTCAATGTCTTTAACTTTCTGTGCATCTTCAACAGTAAAATCTAAATATAAACTGCGTAGTTCATCAAAATTATTTTTGTCAAAATCGACTAGTTGAGGAAGTGGATGTTCGCAAAGAGAAATGAAATATTCAACTTCGACCAATACGCGATATCTGATAAGTGCATACTCCGAAAAATATTCTCCCAATACGTCAACCTTATCGCGGTAACGGCCATCGATAGGCGAAATAGCTGTTAAACTGTTCATTCTGTAAATATTAAGTTGTAAAATGATTATTTAGTCTTGCAAAGATACAAAACAAAGTGAATGAGCATAAGGAGATTTTTAGGAATCTCTTATAAGATTCATATTTTATTACGGATGCTCAGTTATAAAAAAAAGACATCCATTTGGATGTCTTTAAAAGTCTTATCGTTTCATTGTGGCGATAAATGTGTCGGAATCTAAAAAGAAATCCAAGGCATCGATAATCGATGGCATAATCACATCGACATGATCGATAATATCTTTGTGAATGCCTTCTGCCTGAAGCGTAGCAATCGAAACTTTTGATTGAACAAAGAGCCCAATATCCGTTCGAGCATTACCTATGGAAGCTATATTTTTACTTCCCAGTGAAAGAAGGATATCCTCTTTTTCGCGTGAATTACTTGCTTCGTAGTAGGTTATGCCACTAACACGAGCTAGATTGTTAGCAGTACCTCGTTGATCAGCTGATACCATTACTACATTAACACCATGTGATTGCAACTGGTGAATTTTCTCGATAACACCAGGAACAATTTCTCCTTTAATTGAGATAGTTCCATTTGAGTCTACAATTAAGGTGTCAATCTCAATTATCCCTACTCCTGGAACGTCGTAAATCATACTCATAATCTGAACTTATTAATTAATAATTTGATGTGTCTTTGTTTTATATGTGAACTTTCATTCACTAATCCTTAAAATTGATACCTGACTCCAATAGCCAAATTTTCCTTAAACTGAACCCTTGTTCCGGTATCATCGTCAGAAATGAGATAGGTCGATACGGTTGTAGTTAAGTATTGATTGATAGGAAGGTTTAGAATAAATTGCCAATCCACATCAATATTTTTTGGTTTGTTGGAATAACTAGAATAAAATTCCAGTTTGTTTTCCATACTGATATCTTTCGTAATTTTCCACTTGTGTAAAAGCTTGATATAGGCACCGACCTCTTTCTTTACTTTCTCATCTGCATCGATACCAAAGGCTGTTTGATCGATATTCGTTGTATCGCCTACTATGGTGTACTTAGCTGTGAATGGTGAAAGCAGAATGGAAAAATCTGGCTTTGGTTTGTAATCTAAACCTACAGAGCCCAGAATGTAGGCAGGTGCAAAGAAATTAGAGATTAATTCTCGCTCTTCCTCGTCAAGGTAATTGTAGCCTCTTACAAATTGAGTCTTCAGATTGAACATGGAGGTATAATACCATTTTCCGAATGCTAATTGTCCAAACTTGGTGTTGAATTCTAACTTATCCTGATTTTTTCGAAAGTCATTTTCTCCTGATTTAAGGAGACCGTATTCCATATCAATAGTTGTCTCCCAAGAAGTTTTATTCTTTTTGTATATGGCAAATGACTTAACGCCAGATAAGGCAGATATTGAACTTTCTCCACCTTCGGCCCATTCTTTACTCACGTGTCCCTGGTTGAAATCTAACTTTACAGTGGTCCCAAATTTCCAAACATCGACATGGCGTTTGTATTTTTTTAGGTTTGCTAGCTTGAAGCCGTCAGGAAATATCTTCGCTTCCAATTTTACCTTGGCACCTTTTCGTTTGGTACTTTTTACCGATTCTTGATAAACATCGTCATCATATAGAATCTTCACGCCTTTGCTAGTTGTGTTTTGTAACCAAATACCGATGGAATCTTTTTTACTTTTCTTTAGCCAGAAACGTTTGAAATCGGTTTTGCCATTATTGATCCAAAAAGCAAGCGAATCGTTCATGGCATTTTTCACAGCAAATGAAACAGAATCACGACTAATCTCTCTTATCCATTGGTGTACCGAATCATTTTCTATATAGTCGAATAACTCAGCATATTTTTTTGAATCATCTTGCAATTCGAATTTATCATCCTTCGAAAGACTATCATCTTGCTCTAATAATTGATTTTCCAGTTCTATCTTTTTAGACAATTCTCTTAATGCATCTTCAGTTTGCCTCTTTTCGATATAGGATTTCAAGTAAGTCACCATATTTCTAATACTATCATTTTTTACATAGTCGAGCAAAGTGTTTACAGCCTTATCAACATTCTTATCCTCATTACTTTTAGCTTCAACCTCAAGTTCACCAAGTAAATATTTGAAACTTATGTTGTCGATATGCTTTAAAGGGTCGTGATATTTTATCGTATTTATTGAAAAATCGTAGTAGCTCTTTAGTATAGATCGTGAATGAGCAATTCTATAAAGTGATTTTGGAAGAGCAAGCGTTTCAATTTGAATGGAATCTCGCTCAATTTTTCTAACTGGAGTATGTGGGGCATTATTTAAGACACCTATGTTCTGAATGTCAAAATATATAGAATCTTTAATTTGGTGTACGATTGGTTCTGCCTTACATTCCGATGAAAATAGGAATGTAGATTGAAACAATAGAAGTAAGAGGAAAAGGTTGCGATTCATCTTAATGAATTAGTCTTAGGTTGTGTGTAAGTTGTAAATGATAATCTCATACTTAGATCTGAGTGTTCAGTTCTGATTTTTAATTATCTGAGGAACAAAAATGAGAATAAATTTTCTCGAAAGAAAGCAAAATGCCAGTATAAATAAGCTCAAACGATTGCGAAAAATAGTGTGAGTATTTTTTTTAGAATTTAAAAAAACTTAATTTTGAGACATTGGTAAAAATTGAGACTATGAAAATGCATAATCGACTTTCGAAACCTACACTGAACAATTTTCTTAATATTAAGAACCGCGACGGATATCACTACTAGTCGCTGGGACATCTATTGTCTGCACTCTAGCTTATAACAACTACCCTTTTTTTTACAATTTATAGATACTATTTACAGCTCAAATTGTAATCGCGTGCGCATACATCGGTTATTTCGGATGTTTAATGTTTTGGCACATCTAATTGTAAACCGAATAAAAATGCTTCTCTATTTATAATGAGAAGATTAATCATACAAATTATAAAAACTTAAAAAATAAAATCATGGAAATTCCATTCGCAGAATCGTATAAAATTAAGATGGTTGAAACCATCAAAAGAAGTACTCGTGAAGAGAGAGAAGAGTGGTTGGAAACTGCTAACTACAATCTATTCAACCTAAAAAGTGATCAAGTTTTTATTGACTTATTGACTGACTCAGGTACTGGTGCTATGAGTGATAAACAGTGGTCTGAAATGATGCTAGGTGATGAGTCTTATGCAGGTGCTCGCTCATATTACAAGATGAAAGATGCGCTTAAGAACATTCTAGGATTTGATCATTTCTTGCCAACTCACCAAGGTCGTGCAGCTGAAAACGTATTGTTCTCTGTATTGGTCAAAGAAGGTCATGTAGTTCCAGGTAACTCTCACTTTGATACAACTAAAGGTCATATTGAGTTCAGAAAAGCTAAGGCAATTGACTGTACTATTGATGAGGCTTTTGATACTGAAATCGATCACCCATTTAAAGGTAATATTGACCTAGTAAAATTAGAGTCAGTTCTTTCTACTTATCCAAAGGAGAAAGTTCCAATGATTATTGTAACTGTTACTTGTAACAGTTCAGGAGGTCAGCCTGTTTCTTTGAAAAACATGAAAGATGTAAGAGCTCTAGCTGATAAGTATGAAATCCCAGTATGTTACGATTCAGCTCGTTTTGCTGAGAATGCATATTTCATTAAGCTTCGTGAGGAAGGTTACCAAGATAAAACAATCAAGGAGATTGTAAAGGAAATGTACTCGTATGCTGATATGGCAACAATGAGTTCTAAGAAAGATGCTATTGTAAACATGGGTGGTTTCATTGGTATGAAGAGCAAAGAACTTTGGAAGCAAGCATCTACTTATAATATCATGTTCGAAGGCTATGTAACTTACGGTGGTATGTCTGGTCGTGATATGAATGCTTTGGCTCAAGGTCTTGACGAGGGGACTGAGTTTGATTACCTAGAGACTCGTATTAAGCAGGTTGAATACTTAGGTTCTAAGCTAGAAGAGTATGGCGTTCCATTCCAAAAGCCAATTGGTGGTCACGCTATCTTCGTTGATGCTAAGAAGATTTTAGGCCATATTCCAAAAGAGGAGTATCAAGCTCAAACTTTAGGTTGTGAGCTGTATCTTGAAGCTGGTATTCGTGGAGTTGAGATTGGAACAATCTTAGCTGATAGAGATCCTGAGACTAGAGAGAATCGTTACCCAGATTTAGAGTTGTTACGTTTAGCTATTCCTAGAAGAACTTACACAAACAACCATATGGATGTTATTGCAGCTGCTTTCAAAAATGTTTACGATCGTAGAAGTGATATCAAGCACGGTTTCAAAATTGTTGATGAAGCTCCAATTATGAGACACTTTACAGTTGAATTAGAGAAAATTGTGGAATAATATTTTATTCTTTCATATTAGTATAGAGCTCCCTTCGGGGAGCTTTTTTTATGCCTGAAATTCTATGAATCTTAATTTACAGAGAATATAAATACACTTTCTAATAGTGGCAAGACTTAAGAAGTGTGTCTTTTAACAGTGTGTTTTATTATGGGAGGTGTGAAGTTATATAGTAGTACTTATATCTAAATATATTTATACATTGAAACACCCAATTAACTTTATATTTATTAAAACCGACCTAAATGAAGAAAATTAGTCTCGTTTACATCTTTTGTATTATTGCCAGTATGGCTTTTGCACAAGAGGAAAACCTATCCCCATTTTACAAATTAAATGCAAGTGAGAATCTTGAGTTTGATCAAGCTAAAACAAGTGTAGAGAATGCTTTTGTTGGTAAATCCTTTGAATTAATAGGTGACTACCAACCTCAGAATAATGAAAACTTTAGAGTGCTATGTTTTACTCGCAAAGATTTATCTGAATTGTGTCTGAAATCGAAAGATCGTGGTGCATTGGCTTCAGTTATTCGAGTTGGAATAACTAAAAAAGAAGGTAACGTAAATCTAAGTCTATTGAATCCTCAATACGTATGTTGTGCCTATTTATCGAATTACGAAAGTGATAAAACTGGACTAATGGCTATTGTAAATGAGGCTAAAGAAGCTTTAACAAGCTTGGGTGGAACCTTAGAACCATTTGGTGGCGAACTTAAAGAAAAGGCTTTGAAGAAGTACCATTATAAGATGATGATGCCTTATTTTGATGATCCTGTAGAGCTAAATACCTTTAATTCTTTTGAGGAAGGCTTAGCAACAATTCTTAAGAACTTAAAAAATAGAAAAGGTCATACGACTTTGGTTTACGAGCAAATTTTTGCTGATGAAAAAATAGCAGTATTTGGAGTAGGACTAATGGATTCTGAAGATGGAGAAGGCTATTTCCTTCCAATCATTGGCGAAGATCATATTGCAGCTATGCCATACGAGATTATCCTTCAAGGCAAAGAGGTGACCATGCTACATGGCAAATATCGCTTTGCTTTATATTGGCCAGAGTTGACCATGGGAACTTTCATGAAAATAATGAGCACACCAGGTGATGTAGAAGATTTCTTAGAGGGAATTACCCAATAAATAATTGAGCACAAAAAAAGCGAAGATCAATGATCTTCGCTTTTTTTATATCTGAATGACTTGATTACTTCAAGTTCAATTTTGCACGAGTAATGTATTTTTCAATATCACGAGCTTCAGAAGATTTACCGAAATCTTTTTCGATAGTCTCATAAGCAGCTAATGCATTTTTGTAGTTACCTATCATTTCGTAAGCAATACCTGCTTTTTGAAGGTAGATAGGAGTTGTAAAGTTATTGGTGTTAAAAGCGCTTGCAGCCATATAGTTTGAAGCAGCTTTCTCGTTATTACCAAGTTCCATATAAGCATCACCAATTGCTGCTTTTGCTAATGTAGAAAGAATGAAATCAGCAGAGGAGAAATCTTCTAAATAGTTGATTGCATTTTGGTACTCACCTAAGTGAAGGTAAGAAACACCTGTATAGTATGCAGATAAGTTACCTGCTTGAGTTGATCCGTAATTGTCGATGATATCAAGGAAGCCATCATAGTTACCGTCTCCATTGATAGCAAGGTTAAAAGAGTCTACTTCGAAATAACGCTGTGCCTGAAACATATCAGTCTGAGCATTCAACTCCATAGGAGCTCTGTAGTATTTCTGGTATGAGAAGATACCAACTGCCACTATGATAATAGCTAAAGCGATATAAGTTAATTTCTTTTGGTTTTTCTCGATATATTGTTCGGTTCTACCTAAAGCTACTTCTAAGTTTTCAAAATTATCTTCGTGAGCCTGATCGTTTTTGTTTGTTGACATATTAGAAATATTTAATGTTTTATTTTTTCTAACGCAAATGTAATTTTTTTTGTGAATATATACGATAACTTTTGGCTAAAAATTGATGTCAATTCTACAATGAATAATGAGTGAATTTAAGCCTGTATTTGAATTTATTCGTATTTTTGATGCGGAATTAAAGATCTAAACATAAATTTAGATTGTCCAATCCTTAAAGCAAAAATAAAATATATGCATTTAGAGCGTTTGTCCCTAATAAATTACAAGAATATAAAAGAGCTGGAAATTGAGCTTTCGCCCAAAATCAACTGTTTTATTGGTAATAATGGTATGGGGAAAACCAATTTGCTTGATGCTGTTTATTATTTGAGCTTTTGCAAAAGCTACTTTCATTCTACCGATCAGCTGAATATCAAACACGAAGAACTATTTATGGTTCTCGAGGGGAATTATAAGCGTAAGGAGATGGATGAGTTGATTTATTGTGGCGTTAAGCGTGGTCAGAAAAAGAATTTTAAGCGAAATAAGAAGGAATATAAAAAACTTTCGGAGCATATTGGACTATTGCCAATAGTAATGGTTTCACCAGCCGACGTTCGTTTAATTACTGATGGGAGCGAGGAGAGACGCAAGTATATGGATAGCGTAATCTCGCAATACGATAGAAAGTATTTGGATGACTTGATTCGGTACAATCGTGTGATTCTACAACGTAACAAATTGCTTAAGGATTTTGCTCGTCGTGGTAAATTCGAAGAGGATAGTCTAGTTATTTGGGATGAGCAAATGATTATTCTATCGGCTTCGATACATGAAAAGCGTAAAGGTTTCTTGAACAAACTGATGCCTGTTTTTCAAGAATACTACAATATTATTTCGCAAGGGAACGAACTTGTGAATCTGGAATATAAGTCGCAGTTGAATAATCATGAGATGAGAGATCTTTTGCGTCATGCTCGTTTAAAAGATCAAGTGCTGCAATACACAACTGTGGGAATTCACAAGGATGATTTAACGCTTTCGTTGGGTGATTATCCCATAAAGAAGATGGGTTCTCAAGGTCAGCAGAAAACATATTTGATTGCTCTTAAGCTGGCACAATTTGAGTTTATTAAGAAGCTATCGGACTATAACCCAATTTTATTGCTCGATGATATATTTGATAAGTTGGATACTCAGCGTGTGGAGCAAATTGTTCATTTAGTCTCGGAAGAGCGTTTTGGACAAATTTTTATTTCAGATACAAATCGTGATCATTTGGATCAAATTCTATCTTCTTCAGATCTGACTTATAAATTATTTGCCTTAGATGGTGGATCAGTTACCAATTTATAAGTTCAGAACTTATTATCTTTATCCTTTATACTTTTTTCTCTTTATCCTTAAACTATGCGCCGCTCGAAAACACAAAAAATAGAAGAACTTGTTAAGACTATTTTAAAAGAACAAGGCTTAGATGTGAAACTTAAAGAGCTGGAACTGATTAAGACTTGGGAGAAAGTGATTGGTAAGAATGTGGCGAATGCGACTACAGATCTTTATATCAAGAATAGAAAGTTGTTTGTTCAAGTTCGATCATCTATTGTTCGCAGCGAGCTGATGTTGATTAAAACAGGATTAATTCAGGCTCTCAATAAGGAAGTAGGAGAAAAGGTTATTGAGGATATAGTGGTAAGATAAAAGGTCTAAAAAGCTGTGGAACTCTTTAAACCTTTTAAATATTTTTAAAGATGCTAGTTTAGTAAACCTCGCAGCTAGCAAAGTGGAATGCACCTTCGATACAAGCATTCTCATCGCTATCAGAACCATGAACGGCATTTTCGCCTTTCGATTTAGCAAACTGCTTACGAATTGTTCCTTCTTCAGCTTCAGCAGGATCTGTTGCACCAATTAATTTTCTAAAATCGGCTACAGCATTTTCTTTTTCAAGAATGGCAGCTACAATTGGTCCTGAACTCATAAATTCAGTCAACTCATCAAAAAATGGTCTTTCCTTGTGAACCTCGTAGAAAGCTTCAGCTTGTTCTTTGCTTAGTTTTGTGTATTTCAATGCAGCAATTCTAAAGCCATCCTTGGTAATTTCAGCTAAAATATCGCCAATATATCCGTTTGCAACTGCACCTGGCTTTATCATTGTAAAAGTTCTGTCACTTCTCATAATTCTTTAATTTTGGTTAGCGGCGTAAACTTAATCAATCTAAATAAGAATACAAGGAAAATAAAGATGATCTTAATAATTGCTTAACCTTACGCTGCTTTAGATGATTAAATCGATTGTTTTTTTATAAAGATAATAGAATTAATTACTTGTAGAATAGGCATTGTTAGTTTGTCTTATGTCTACTTAATTCTTATTGTTTTATTCAAGATTATTTTTAAAATATTGAGTAATTTAGCAAACTTGAATCATAAAGAGAGAAAACAGAATCATGCAAAATAGAATAAACATCGAATTAAGCTTAGCAGCCAAAGAATATATCCTTAAAGCCAATCAAATTGTAATCGTTCCTCACGCTGGACCTGATGGTGATGCGATAGGTTCGTCATTAGCACTAATGCGCTATTTAAAAAAGCTTGGAAAGCAGGTAAGAACGATTTGCCCGAATGCCTACCCAGAGTTTTTAACTTGGTTGCATGGTGAGGATGAGCTGGATGTTTTTGAGAAAGCAGAAGCGGCTTGTACGACATATATAAATGAATCTGATTTAATTTTTATACTCGATCACAATTCATTTAAACGTTCAGGTGAGGTAGGTAAATTGTTGGAGAAACATACAGCTACCAAAATCATGATCGACCATCATCCAATGCCCGAGGATATAGCCGATATTACAATCTCTGATACAGCTATGTGTTCAACTTGCGAAATGGTGTATGAATTTATCGATGCTATTGGTGGTAACGATCAAATTGATAAAGACATTGCTGAATGCCTTTACACTGGAATTATTACCGATACAGGAGGCTTAAGCTATAATTCGTCGAATAAGCGAATTTATGAGGTTGTTGGAGATTTGATGGATAAAGGAATTGATAAAGCTAAGGTTCACGATAAAATTTACGATAATTATTCGGCCAATAGAATGAAGCTTTTAGGCTATTGTTTGAATGAGGGAATGGAACTTCTTCCTGAATATGAGGCTGCAATTATTCACTTGACAAAAGAGACTCTAGTAGACTTTGAATATCAGGATGGCGATACCGAAGGTTTTGTGAACTATCCTTTATCAATAAAAGGAATTAATATTTCAGTCATTTTTATGGAGACGGATGATAGTGTAAAAATATCTTTCCGCTCGAAAGGTGATATCCCAATTAATCAAATGGCTCGCGATTTCTTTAGCGGTGGAGGCCATATTAATGCAGCTGGTGGTCGTACATATGATAGTCTGACAATAGCAATTGAGAAGTTTAAAAGAGAATTACCAGCTTTTTATAAGAGCTTGTAGTTCAAATATGATATTATTACAAAGAATGAGCCCACTCCTATTTTAAGAGTGGGCTCATTTCTTATTAGGACGTTTGCTATTCCTTATGAATTCCTCTTCTGATGCCTCTAAAAAGAAGCAACCATATAGGGAGAATGAACAGTAATAACACTGGAGTAGAAAAAGCTTCTCCTGCTATATTTGCACCGATCATTATTCCCGTAAGAAAACAACCTAGTACCATTATTAGAATAGCTTTTTTTGAAATCGTGTATTTCCCAATTTTAAAAGATATCATGATTAATGTTTTTAGATTAATATTGGTTTTTTAAGAAACATCCATGTAATTTGAATCTTCTCTCCCGATTGTGTTACTACAACCTTTGTTTTGGGTGAAAAAATGATTGAGATAAAGACAGTTATACCTGCAAGATATGTGCTGTCTATAGATTCTCTAAAATTGAGAAGTGAAAAATAAACACAGATAAAAATGATAAGAAAAGATAAGAAATGAATGCCTTTAGCTTTTAATTGATTTTTCATAGGTCAAGTTTTTTACAATAAATAAATGTAATAATTATTTACATATTGTTTATGTGAGTTTAAAAAAAGAGCTGCCGATTATCTCGATAGCTCTTCAGATATTTTATCAAACGAAATCTACTTGTTCTTATGCAATAGAAAAATAGTAGGACGTTTGTGTAATTCGGGCATTTCATTTTTCCACTGCTTAGCTGGAAGGGTTTTTATAAACTCTGTTTCCATAGTGATATCAACAGCCACACAAATTTTCGTGCCAGCGCTACATTCTTTGGCTAAATCTTCCAAAAGTTTCATATTGCGGTAAGGCGCTTCGATAAAAATCTGAGTTTGATCTTCGTTCATCGAACGATTCTCCATTTGTTTGATTCTTTTTACTCGCTCACCATCCTTAATTGGAATGTAGCCATTAAAAGAAAAACTCTGTCCGTTAAAACCCGAAGCCATCAGCGAAAGCAAGATAGACGAAGGTCCAACTAAAGGGATTATTCTAATGTTTCTTTCGTGAGCCAACTTGACTACATCGGCACCCGGATCGGCAACACCAGGACAACCAGCCTCTGATATAATTCCTATATCGTGTTCCTTAATAGCTTTCAAATATCCCGAAATAGCATCAGGAGAACTGTGTTTGTTTAGCTCATAAAAACTTAGTTCATCGATATTAATGTTACGATCAACCAGTTTTAGGTAACGACGTGCGGTTCTAATGTTCTCAACAATAAAATGCTTGATTGTTGGAATCAGGTCTTGAATATCCTTAGGAATAACCGAATCAAGGCCTGTATCGCCCAGAGTCGTTGGTATTAAATACAATTTACCTTTCATATATCTTGTTGTGATAGAATGTTCGAATTTGCTCAATTAATTTGTTGGGCAAATGTACAAATATTTAAGTATTACTTGCTCCGTACGACTCACCCTATTTATAGATCTAAATTTGGATGCTTCCGTTCGATATTTTACTTGTTCCGTTCGCTTCTTGACCTATTCCGTTCGCTATTTTACTTGTTCCGTTGACAGTTTCAGCTATTCCGTTCGTTGTTTTAGTTGTTCCGTTCGCGAACGGAAGGGTTTCCAGACCGAACGGAGCACTTCCCCTAGCGAACGGAAGGACTCAATTTCCGAACGGAGAGTCTCCGTTTGCAAACGGAAGGCCTCTTTACTGCAACGGAACACCTCCCATGTGCAACGGAAGGGGTCTTTACCGCAACGGAACACCTCCCATGTGCAACTGAAAGGGTACTTGTTGCAACGGAAAGCCATCTAGCCCCAACGGAGCAACTTATGAATGCAACGGAAGGGTATTCGTATGCAACGGAACAGGTTTTTGTTTATATAATCGCTATTATCAGGCAAATAATTTAAATTTGTGGAATGGATAAAATAAAGGCAGAACAAGAGAAGGAATTTATCAGTCGAATCTTTATCGATGAGATTGGGCGATTGCAGAAAGAAGGCTTTTATTTCTTTTCGTTTATCCTGATGGGACAAGCCATTGAGGCTTTAGGTTGTTTTCTCGACAACAAGCCAATGAAGGCAAAAGCACAATCATCTAAGCGATTTTCAAAAGCATTGAATATACTGATGGGAAATAAATATCGCGTTGCAAATAATGACCATTGGTTGTACGATAGATTGAGAAACCAATTAACCCATTCTTTTGTACCAAGTAAGTCACTTCATCTGCTTTCGCGCGACAAACAAACTTCAGAATTAAATCATCTTGAATGGCATAATGATCGTTTGATTTTGGTTGCTGAGGATATGTACGACGATTTGAAAGGCGCTTGCAAGCATCTATTTTCGATGATAGATAAGGGTAAGGTACCTTTGAAAAATATTGCGGCTTCGCCTGAAGATTTGCTATTACATGAATAATGCGCAAAAAGAAAGCCTGTATTTGCATACAGGCTTGTTTATTAATATGTTTTAGTTTAGATATGCTGTGAAATTTTGTTCTCCAAGTTCTGAGTTAACATGAAAGACAGGTAGTGATTCGAACTTAAATTTATCTTTAATTTTGACCTGCTTTAGAATGGACTCTTCATTGCTTATTGTTTTTTTAGCAAGATAAAACAATTGTGAACCTTGTTTTCCTATTTTTGACATCATAGCACTCTTCATCAACTTATTTTTATCTTTTGGAGTTGTTTCTGCTTTAGGTGGTGTAATGACAATCCCAATCGGATGAAATTGTTCGATATTTATACCATCTATAAAATCTAAAAGGTTTAAAAGCTTGCTGTATGTTAACTGAATTTGTTTTAGAGCTTTCCCTATTTTTTTAGCGCTCGATTTTAATTCAACCAAGAAAAGATACCATTCTTCATTCTGACAAATAAGGAAAATTCCGTCGCAACCACATGCAAATAAAGTATCATCCTTGTTTTCTTTTTCAAAAATCTGATTGATTTTATCTATGTTATTAGGATCAAAAGAGAGAAATCTAGGATGATTGAAAGTAAAATTATTCACAGTAGCCTGTGCTTGTTCTTCTGTAATCGTAAATGATCCTTCTTTTTCCTCAACAAAAGAAGAATTGAAAACTTGGTGTAAATCTGCAATATTTATTTCCATCTTAATCTAATAATTCTTCAAGTTGATTTTCGATAATTGCAGAATCACGCATTATGGTGTCTACTGATTTTTCAAAGGTATCGAAAGGAATTCCATCGGTAACATTTTGTGTTTTAATTTCGACAGTTCCATCTTCTCGTCTTTTAAAATAGTAAGCTCCAAGTTTTTTAGGGTCTAATGTTTTGTTTTCATCTAGTTGATTTTCTTGACAGAAATCTTTAAACTTATCTTTAAGTTTAGTTTTTAAGCTAAATAGGTTGATTGAGTTATTAATTTGATTTAAGAAATAATCACTGTGTGTTGTGACTTGAAAGTAAGCTCCATCGTTAATCAATTTACATAGCATATCAGCTACCTTAATTTGTAAAGTAGGGTGGATATGTGCTTCTGGTTCTTCAAACAATACAGAAAAATCTTCGGGTTTTGTTTTGTTTAAAAGCAAAAACAGAGGTGCTAATTCTCTTATGGAAGAAGCAGCTGCCGAAATAGGAATTATTTCTTCATTAAACTCATAGTACAACGTACCCTTTTCATTAATTACTTTTCCGCCTAGAATTTCTTCAAATAAACCAATAATGGATTTATTAGGATAGAAACTTTCCGGTACAGGAGCCATAATTTTTTGCATATCGTCAATGAACTCTTTATACATCCCTGCAGATGCGGTAATTTGTTCTATCATTGAATAATTAGCTCCAATTAATGCTGCTCTAGATGGGGGTAAAAAGATATTTTGAAATGAAAGGTTCTTTTTTAGGAATTTTTCAACTAAAAATTTTTGGATTAATAAGGAAATCAAAAATCCAATATCACCCAGTGCTGAATCTGAAATAGAGAGTGCACTCTCATTATCTATTCTTACTTTTATTTTATTTTGTTTTAGCAATAAATCTTCAGAAGTATCTTTTATGTGACTTTCTTTAGATATTTCAATATTAAAATTATTTATAGGGAGAATAATTTCAACATCGGCTTCAAAGCTATTATGACCAATTAAATATCCTAAAAACTGACTAGCGTCAAAGTTTATTTTACGAGAAAGATCTTTTGTTGAAATCGTCAACTTTGCAGATTCTCCTTTATTAATTTTTTCAACTATACCAGTAAGGTCTAGTTTCTCTTTTACAAAGTTTTTAACCGTTGTATTAGAATTATTTGTAATGAGATTTGTAAGATAATAAGTCAAAAAGGCCGTATAACTTTTTCCTAAATTACTGTCTCCTGAGAAAATCATAAATGGTTTAAACTCAAATTCACTATCTGTGATAGGGCCTAGCTTATTGATCTTAAATTTTACTGACATAGTCTTTTTGTATAACAGTTTGTTTCTTTTTACTGTACAAGTTGTATATTCTTGCAAAACTACCAATAAAATATAGGTTTGCTCTTTCTCTTTAAGTCTAAATTATAAAATAAAACATTAAAAGAAGTTATGCCTTTTTTAGTCTTCTCTTTTCAGAATTTAATTTTGTAGTAACTTGCGATCTTAAAGATATACATATTGCTCAGTGAATATAGTAATTATGTATGGATAGCTTATCTTTTTTCTTAACACTTTTTTATTTGAAAAATGATTAAAAAGATTGTATTTATTGGAGCTGGTAATCTGGCAACACATTTGGCTTTGGCTTTAAAGAAGACGAGTTTTGAAATCTGTCAGGTTTATAGCAGAACGCAAGTTTCGGCCGAAACATTAGCTAAGCAAGTTGGTGCAGATTCGTGTTGGGATTATGCCGAAGTAAATCGTGATGCCGATTTATACATTTTCGCTTTAAGCGATAAGGCTTTGCCAACTGCTTTGGAAATTTTAAAACTGAATGATAAATTTTTAGTTCATACCGCTGGCAGTTTGCCTATGTCTGTATTCGAAAATTATACGTCTACTTATGGGGTGTTTTATCCTTTACAAACTTTCTCAAAGGCGAGAGAAGTGGATTTCTCTAAGATTCCAATTTGCATTGAAGCCAATAAGCCTGAATTAGAATCTGAGCTTATTGGAATAGGTAAGATGATTTCGAATTCGGTTCAATTGTTATCATCGAAGCAACGTAAGCAACTACATATGGCAGCAGTTTTTACATGTAACTTTACCAATCATATGTATCATATTGGGCAAGAATTGTTGCAAGATGAAAATATGGATTTCGATTTACTAAAGCCCTTGATTCTCGAAACTGCTGAAAAGGTTCAAGAGTTACCTGCAAAAGAAGCACAAACAGGTCCTGCAGTGCGTTTCGACGAAGATGTTATAAAAGCACATGAGGAAAGCTTAAATATGCATCCTGATTTTCAAAAATTGTATAGATTTGTGAGTGAAAGTATTTATCGCTTGCATTCTAAGGGTGATGATTGATTATTACTCAGTATATCAGTCTATTTGGTTTAGGATGATTCAATAATGTCAAAAAGTAAAATTTAATATATATGGCCTTTTTTAAAGAAGATTTGATGAAAGTTAAGGCTTTCATTTTCGATGTGGACGGGGTATTGTCTACCGAGTGTATCACCATCGATTCTGATGGCGAATTGTTGAGAACAGCAAATACGAAAGATGGTTATGCCATTCAGTATGCTGTAAAGAAAGGTTACCCTGTGGCAATTATCACGGGAGGAACGTCTAATGCCGTTGAAATACGATACCGTGGTTTAGGTGTTAAAGATATTTATATGTCATCGAAAGATAAGATTGCCGATTTCGAAGATTTCTTATCGAAGCACAATATTGCCGAAGATAATATCATGTATATGGGCGATGATTTACCTGATTACGAGGTAATGAAGCGGGTAGGCGTGCCTACTTGTCCGAAGAATGCGGTGATTCAGATCAAAGAAATTTCATCTTATATTTCTGATATGGATGGTGGATGTGCAGCAGTTCGCGATGTAATGGAGCAGGTACTTCGTGCTCATGGGAATTGGTATGCAACTGATACAAAGATCCAAAGTATTTAAGGTTCTCGCTTATCAGTTTTCTGTTAACGAATAAAACCATTTCTTTACTTTAACCTTTTTCACTTTAACCTTATTTGTAATGCTCAGCTTGTTAAAATTGATTCGCTTACCCAATCTAATTATTATTGCGCTGACTCAATACGTGATGCGATATTTTATTGTGCAGCCTATTTTGGCAATCAATAGAATCAAATTGCAATTAAGCGATATTGATTTTGCGATACTGGTGATGGCGACTCTTTTTATTGCTGCAGGTGGTTATATTATTAACGACTACTTTGATGCCAAAGCTGATCGATTAAATAAGCGAGATGTTATTGTGGGAAGAAAGATTAGTCGTAGAATTTCACAGTTTTTGCATCAGTTATTTAATTTTATAGGTTTGGTTTTGGGTGGCTATGTCTCATACAAAATTGGGCATTGGCAATTTGTTTTAATCTTTTTTATGGCGGGAGGCTTGTTGTGGTTTTATTCAACTTCGTACAAGAATCATTTCATACTAGGAAACTTAGTTCTCGCTTTTATTTGTGCTGCGATACCATTCTTGGTGGTAGTCTTCGAGATTCCCCCTTTAAATAAAACCTATGCTGAGGTGCTTGTAGCCTCAGAAACTACCTTCGATTACCTTTTATACTGGGTAGGAGCATTCTCATTCTTTGCTTTTTTTGCTGTTTTAATACATCAATTCGTACGCGATTTAATTTCGGTAAAAGGGGATAAGGAAATAGGAAGACGAAGCCTGCCTTTTGTTATTGGATTTAGATGGACTAAAGTTGTTATCGTTAGTTTGATTCTATTTTTATCTGCATCGGTTTTTGGTGTATGGTATCAATTCTTAAATGCACCAGTTGATAAGATTACGCCTTGGTACTTCAGTCTTTTAATTATTATCCCATTGCTTCTGCTTTCTTATTTGGTTGTGAAACTGAAAAAGGATGAAAGCTTAAAATTCGGAGTGTTTTTATTACGAATGGCTATACTTGCAGGTATTTCATATGCTTTTGTAGTCAATCATATCTTTGAAAAATTATGAATTATAAGTTATAAGTGATGAATGAAAATACAGTAAAGACAAAATCGTTTCAATTCGCCATACGTATAGTTCATTTGTATAAATATCTATGCGACGAGAAACGGGAGTATGTGCTTAGTAAACAAATATTAAGATCTGGAACATCTATTGGAGCTAATGTGAGAGAAAGTCAAAATGCAGAGAGTAAAGCAGATTTTATTCACAAACTCGGAATAGCACAAAAGGAAACAGATGAAACACTTTATTGGCTTGAATTGCTTGAAGCTACAAGTTATCTTGATGAAGAGGAATTTTTATCAATGCATAAAGATGCTAATGAGATTTTAAAATTAGTCCGTAGTATAATTATCACAAGTAAGAAGAATAAGGTTTAGTTTAGGAGTGCAACTTATAATTCATCATTTATAATTCATTATTAGAAAACCTATGTTGAATAATCTTAAAGATTATCAATTGATATTGGCTTCTCAATCGCCACGACGTCATCAAATGTTGAAAGAATTGGGACTTGATTTTAAAATTCAAACTAAAGATGTTGAAGAGGTTTATCCTGATCATTTAAAAGGAGAAGAAATTCCTGTCTATTTGGCAAAGCTAAAGGCCGAGGCTTTTGTGCTTGATATGAATGAGAAGGAATTGGTAATTACAGCTGATACCATTGTTTGTGTTGACGATATGGTTTTAGGAAAGCCAAAGGATAGAGACGATGCGGTGAATATGTTGAAGACTTTATCAGGACGTTCTCATCAAGTGATTTCGGGTGTTTGTCTTAAATCAAAAGAAAAGGAAGCGACATTCTCAACAACGACGCATGTTCATTTTAAGGCATTGAGTCTAGAGGAGATCAATTACTACATCGACAACTATAAACCGTTTGACAAAGCTGGAGCCTATGGCATTCAAGAGTGGATCGGTTTTGTAGGAATAGATGGTATTGAAGGTTCTTACTTCAATGTCGTTGGCTTGCCAATTCAGCGTTTATATCAAGAACTAAGTACTTTCTAATTATGAATTAGGAGTTATGAATTACGATTGTTTTTAATTAGGAGTTCTAAATTATGAATGGAAATGTAATCAAAGATAAGTCGTTTAGGTTTGCAGTAAGAGTTGTAAAGCTTTGCAAGTACCTTAAGACTGAAAAGCATGAGTACATCTTAAGCAAACAACTTATGCGTTCTGGGACTTCGATTGGTGCTAATGTACGAGAGAGTCAAAATGCAGAAAGCAAAGCCGATTTCATTCATAAACTTGCTATATCTCAAAAAGAAGCTGATGAAACTTTGTATTGGTTAGAGTTACTTAAAGAGACTGACTATATCACAAAAGAGGAATTTGAATCTTTAGAATCAGATGCAAGCGAATTATTGAAAATAATAAGAAGTATCATTTTAACGACGAAGAATAATAAAAGGAATTAAAGGTTATTGGATGAAGACAATTCATCATTCATAACTGATAATTAATAATTATAAAACAAACTCACAACAAACCATGTTAAGAAAATTGACATTATTACTGACGGCCGTACTATTATTAGTCGGTAACCAGGTAAAAGCAGATGAGGGAATGTGGATTCCTATGCTGTTGAAAAAGTACAATATTGAAGACATGCAGAAAGCAGGTTTTAAGCTAACTGCAGAGGATATTTATGACGTTAATCAGGCTTGCCTTAAAGATGCTGTAGTTGGATTAGGTCGTGAAGGAAAACCATTCCGACACTTTTGTACGGGAGAATTGATTTCAGATCAAGGTCTAATTGTTACGAATCACCACTGTGGATATGGTGCAATTCAGAATCACTCAACGCTTGAGAACGACTATTTGAAAGATGGTTTCTGGGCAATGAACAAAGGCGAAGAATTAGTAAACGAAGGTATTACAGCTTCTTTCCTTATTCGTATGGCTGATGTAACTGCTGAAGTTCTTAAAGGAATCAATAATGATACTAAAGAAGATGAACGCACAAAAATCATCAAAAAGAATATTAAAGAAATTGAAGCTGCTACTGAGAAAGATTCAGAGTACCGTGCTAATGTAAAAGCTTATTTTGCAGGTAATCAGTATTTTCTTTCAGTTTACGAGATTTTCAAGGATGTTCGTTTAGTTGGAGCACCTCCATCAGCTATTGGTAAATTCGGTGGTGATACTGACAACTGGATGTGGCCTCGTCATACCGGTGACTTCTCTATGTTTAGAATCTATTCTAACAAAGACAATAAGCCTGCTTCTTATTCGAAGGATAATGTACCAATGCAACCTAAAACAGCATTCAAAATTTCTTTAAAAGGTGTTAACGAAGGTGATTTCACAATGGTATTCGGATACCCAGGAACAACAACAGAGTATTTATCTTCATACGCTTTGGAGATGATGACTCAGGTTGATAACCCTCACAAAATTAAGTTGAGAACTAAGAAGCTTGACCTTATGCGTGCCGATATGGATGCTTCACCTATGGTAAGAATTCAATATTCAGCCAAATATGCTGGTGTTGCTAACTCTTGGAAAAGATGGCAAGGTGAGATTACAGGTTTGAATCGTTTGAATGCGATTGCTAAGAAGAAAGACCTTGAAGCAAGATTTGAGACTTGGGCTAATTCAGATGATAAGTTGAAAGCAAAATATGCTGGAATTCTTGAGCAGATGAAAGGCATCTACGAAGAAATGACGCCATATAGCTTAGCTCGTGATTACGCTCTTGAGGCTGGTTTTTCAGGATCAGAAGTTGTGAAATTTGCAGGTAACTTCAAAAAGCTTGTTTCTTTGAATAAGAAAGATTCAGAGGCAATTGCTAAAGAGGTAAAAGGCTTACAAAAGAAAGCTACTTCTTTTTATAAGAACTACAATCAGGCTACAGATCAGAAGTTGTTGGCAGCAATGATGAATATGTACTTTGATAATGTTGAAGCTAAATTTCAACCAGAAGAGTTGAAGCTTATTGCTAAAAAATATAAAGGCGATTTTAAAGCTTATGCGAAAAAAGCAATGGCTAAATCCTTATTGGCTAATCAAGCTAAACTTGAGAACTTATTGGCTAACTACAAGGCATCAAATGCGAAGAAAATCGCTAAGGATCCTGCTTACGTTTTAGCAATGAGTATTCTTGATTTGTACAAGATGGCAATTACTCCTAAGTACAGTGAATTAAAGAATAAGGTTGATAAATTACAACGTACTTATATGGCTGGTTTAATGGCTATGGAGTCTGATAAAGTGTTTTATGCTGATGCTAACTCAACTTTCCGTGTTCACTTTGGTAAAGTTGCTGGTTATAAAGCAAGAAATGCTGTAAACTACGATCACTATACAACTCTTGAAGGTATCATTGAAAAGGATAATCCAAACATTTTCGATTACGATGTTCCGCAGAAGTTAAGAGATTTATATGCTACTAAAGATTATGGTCGTTACGGACAGAATGGACAAATGAATGTTTGTTTTGCTGCAACAAACCATACAACTGGTGGTAACTCTGGTTCTCCTGTATTAAACGCTAATGGTGAACTTATCGGATTGAATTTCGACCGTGCTTGGGAAGGTGTTATGTCTGACTTAATGTACGATGCGACTATCTGTAGAAACGTATCATTAGATATCCGTTACGTCTTATTTATCGTTGATAAATTTGCAGGTGCTGGATACCTTCTGGAAGAAATGAATATTGTGGAGTAATCCCAATTAATGAATAAAACGAAAGGCTGTTGGAGTAATCCAGCAGCCTTTCTTATTTTATAAGAGTTTTATTTTTGTTTACATCATCTTAAGAATACTTTTGCGGAAACTGATGACGGATATTGCTGTTAATCCGATTCCAATACCTAGAAGTACAAGTACATTTGGAATAATATCGATTATAGGGAGTTGCCTCCAGAAAATATCGAAGAAACCATCCATAGCCCAATAATTTACTGATATGACAGCAATTTTTTGCATGATGGCTGGCATAAAAAACATGGGCATCATACTTCCACCCAGAGCTGAAATAACTAGAATGATAAGGGTTGATAAACTCTCAACTTGTTTACGACTCTTACATACTGATGCCATAAATATCCCAAAACTACTACAAGCTATTGCTGAAGATATAATCATTAGAATCAAGGCTGGTAAGTTGATGAAAATATCTAAGCCTAGTGCTAACCAGGAATACAAAAACATGACCGTGAGTTGTAGAATGGCTAGGAATAGTGTCGATAACATTTTCCCATACAGAATACTTTGAGGGGAGATAGGTGCTACAAGTAAACGACGCAAAGTCCCTTCTTCTTTTTCTTTCAATAGAGATGCTCCACTAGCAGATACACTAAACAGCAACATCATTATCGCCATCCCCGCTATGGCTTGAACCAAGCCTAGATTACCATTTTTCTTTTCACCAACAAGAGCTGTCATTGGTAACTTTGAATCTTCTTTGATTTCAGAATTATCTTCTGATTTTTCAAAACCATCGAATTGCTCTGAAACCTGTGCGCGAATGTCATCCAACTCTGATGAAGATAATTTTGGATTCTTCTCTATAACCCAATCATCAATTTTACCTTTTATACTTTTCTTCATGGTAATGCCAAACAGGTTAGACCATAAAGCTTGTTGAAGCATGCCTACCTCAATTTCTTTGGCTTCGTCATAGAAAAGCTCCATTGGGAGTTTTTGACCTGAATTGACTGAATCTTGAAAGCCTTTATATAGAACAAAAGCGGAAGCACTCTTTCCTTTCTTTATTAATTCTTTTGCCTCAGCCAAAGGTTTGCTTACTAGCTTGAGTCCATCAAGAGAGTCCAATTTTGCGTAAACTTCTTTTGAAATCTCAGTACTATCCTGATCGGTAAATAATAGGGTGATTGGTTTAGACTCATTTGAGGATCCTATGCCGCCATACATTAAGGCAAAAATCGTCATTAAGGCTATTGGCAATAGTAATGAAAGGAAAACTGCTGTCCTGTCTTTAAAGTATTGTTGTATATCTTTTAATGCTAAATTGAACATGTTTGTGGGTGTTTTGATGAAGGATTCAATGATTTAGAAAACTAATCTCTTAGTGATTTTCCTGTTAACTCCAGAAATATCGATTCTAAGTTGACATTGCTAATGCTGATATTCTCAATTTTCAATTGGGAGGCCAAGCAATCTTGAATCAATAGGGGTAAATCAACATCTGATTGATTCGATGAAAGAACAAGCTTATGTTCATTTAAGATCAAGTTTTGTTTGTGTTTTCCTTTTAAATCAAATAGCTCGTTCTTCTCCGGGTTTGAGAATTTAAGGCTGATCTCTTCTTTAATAGATGAAGCTTTTCTTAATTCAGCCAATGTACCTTCTCTGAGTATTTTTCCTTCATCAATAATGCCAATTCTGTCACACAAACGCTCGGCTTCTTCCATATAATGCGTTGTATAAATCATAGTTAAGCCTTTGGAATGAAGTTGTTCAATTACTTCAAAAATCAGGTTTCTACTTTGCGGATCGATACCTACTGTAGGTTCATCCATAAATACAATTTCAGGATCGTGAAGAAGTGCAGCAGCAATATTAATGCGTCTTTTCATTCCTCCAGAATAGGTTTCTACCTTATGCTTACGTCTGTCGTATAAGCCCATCATTTTGAGAAGTTCATCAATTTTGGTTTCAAGAGCTTTCCCCTTTATGCCATATAGTTTTCCCCAGAACATGAGGTTCTCAAAAGCTGATAGATCTTCGTAAAGTGCAATTTCTTGAGGAACGACCCCAAGTATTTGCCTACAATGTTTTCTGTTATCAGAGAGTAATTTTCCATCATAAAAAACTTCTCCTGAATCTGGTTTTATTAGAGAACTCAGAATATTGATGCAAGTGCTTTTACCTGCTCCGTTGGGACCTAGTAAACCATATAATTCACCTTTTTTTACTTCAAGTGAAATGCCCGCAAGGGCCTTTATGTCTTTATATGATTTAGATAGCTCGTTAGCTTTTAGCATAAGTTAATCGATTAGGTTAAGAAAAAATCTAAATTAATGAATAGTTCCATTAAAGAGAAATTCAAGGTCTACTAATCGGTAAAGTGTAGATGTTGGAGTGTGAAATGTTTGTTTGATATCTAATCTCTTATTTTAGAAGAGCAAATTTCCCTGATTTCTTTCGAATAACACCATTGGTATATGTGATGTCTAGATTGTAGTAATAGCTATCCATTGCTTGAATTTGCCCATTGTATTTGCCATCCCACCCCTGATTGATATCAGATGTTTCAAACACTTTTTTACCTTCTCGGGTGTATACTCTTAGTTTGATTTTATCGATATCGATACCACGCACAAATAATAAGTCATTGTGGGTATCGCCATTAGGTGTAAATGCCTGAGGTAATCCAACGAATGGGTAATCATTTAAGAATCTTATGTAGATGGTATCGCGAGCAGAACATTGCGCTTCGTTTACAACCTCTACCCAATACTTACCTGTTTTCTCTACTTTAATCGATTTGCTAATTTCACCTGTCGACCAGATATAACTTACGTTATCAACATTGGCAACCAATTCTTGTTCAACATTAGGAAAATCGATAATATCCTCCCCAAGATCAACAATAGGTGCTTGAAGAACAGTAATATTTATTTTGGCACTTTCAATATTCCCCAAGTTATCTGTTACCTCCAATTTGTAATTTCCTTCTGCTTTCAAATATATTTCAGCCTCATTGTTATTCTGATCAATCCAATTATAAGCTAATGGAGAAGAAGGATCTCCTAATATGTGCGGAACGATTAGTACTGAATCGCCTTGGCATATGCTTTTGTCATCACCCAATTCTATTCTAAATTTTTCACCATCTCTATAGTCAACATTAATAGTATCTGCATTTGCACAACCATACTCGTCAATTACATTAACCCAAAAGTCACCGCCAGAACTAGCAGTTATCATTTGGCTAGTTTCAAGTGTACTCCATTCATAGCTAGCGCCAGTATTTTGAGCGTCAAGCTGTTTGCTTTCACCGTCCCACAAAATAAAATCTTCTCCTAAGTCTACTATGGGTTTTGAATGGTAATAGATTTGAGAGCTGGCTGTTTGTGAATAACCATTGGCATCAGTCGCAGTTAGTGTATAAACACCTTCAATATTAATCTCAATTACTTTCTCAGTAGAGCCAGTGCTCCAAGAGTAGGTGTATGTTTGATCAATATCCATATAAGGGCTCAAGTTCATTATTTCTTGAGCGCACATCTGCACAATGTTGGGTAGGCTTAAAGTAAAGAGAGTTGATTGGTCTTTAACTGTGAATGATTTAGAATTGCTACATCCATATTCAGATGTAATCATTACTGAATAATCCCCTGGAATTGAAATTTCAATTTCACTTGTCGTTTCTCCTGTTGACCATAGGTATGTACAATTCTCTTTTTGGATATTCACTATAATTGGAGCACCATCCATCATAATAACATCAGCAATATTTATCTCAGGCGCATCATGTACGGTCACTAATACCTTCTCAGTTATTTTTTGATTATCTCTTTGGTCAGTAACTGTCAATTCATATTCACCAGATTTATTTACTTCTAATTTTTCTGTTGTTGCTCCAGTACTCCAGAGATATGAATATTCTGAATTAAGATCTATTGTAGGTGTTAAAGTAACAGTTTCGCCTGAGCAAATATTTTGGTCTTCACCTAAATCAAGACTAAATTCACTTTTAAGCTCAATACTGCTGTAGATGGTATCACTATTACAACCAAATCCAGTCTTTTCAATTGATTTAAAAGTTGTAATACCCGCTTCTGCTTGCCACTTAACTCTAAAATTGATGTATTTGTTGGCATCAATAACTTCGGTTTCATAACTTATCTGATTGGCTCCACTAGGTAGTTCTCCCGTGTATAAGGAGTTCATTCCAATTATAACTGTGTAATCAACCTCTGAATTTATTTTGATTTTACTTTCATAGTCTTCAACACTAGGTTTGGTTAATGGATAAACCGTAAGCTCTCTAGTTCGCTCGTTTTCTGTAATCTCAAGCTGCGTACCATCTTCCAGCCAAGCTTCTTCAATGCGGATATTGAATTTCTTTAGTTTTTCAGTGTCATTTCTAAAGCTAATTTCAAAATAGAAAGTACCTGTGTTAATACCTAAACCATCATTCATGTTTTCGGCAGGTCCACCATTTATAGAATAAGAGGCAAACCAAGTTTTATCAGAAGGTCCAGATATTTCTAAAGATGAGGTTTGTAATAAAGAGATATTTCCATTGTTAAGAGGGCATAATGTTTTGGTCGATTCATTTATAAATTCAACTGTATCTGTTTGAGAGTAAACATGCGAATAGATACTGAGTAATATTGTGATACTCAGTAGTCTAATCGCTATTTTTATTAGTGATCTCAAATTAGTTGAATTTATTTTGAAGGATGAAACCTTATAATTGCTTTAAAGATACGAAAAACCAGTCTGTTAATCTACAATTAATCGATGTTCGTCAGGAGTATTTGGTTATTTATCATCGTTTTAGAAAGCGACTATTGAATAATGAAATGATGATGTAGTCTTATTTTTATTAAAAAAATGATTGATTGTAACATTGGTTACGTTTTTAAACTTGTCTCAGCTCTACATTTGTATTAGAAAATTAAAAAAAAACTCACAGATATGGAGAATCAATATTTTAAAACAACCGATAGTTTACTAGATATTTGCACACGTTTCCCTGAAACAATTAAAATTTTTGTTTCAAATGGATTCAAGCAATTGGAAGATTCTAAGAAAAGAGAACTTTTCGGTAAGTCTCTTACTTTAGAGATGGCTTTAAAAATGAAAAAGCTAAATGTTGATGCATTTGCTTCTTTATTGGTTGAAGGTATTGATTTGACAAGAAACCAAGTTGATGCAGATTTGAATCAGAAACCAACGACTACTGATGAGAATGCTGTTCATATTCAAGGTTTATTGCCATGTCCGGTGCGTGTACCATTGGTAGAAGGTATTGATGCTTTTATTGAAGATTATAAGAAAGCTAACGATAGAGAAATCGTTTATGATTTAAAGGCAGCTTCCATGGGACTTGATTGGTTGATGGGAGATGTGATTAATGAAGACAATCCAGATAAGTTAGCTGATATCTTTATCTCAGCAGGTTTCGATCTATTTTTCGACGAAAAGTTGATGGGTAAATTTAAGAAACGTGGTGTGTTTGCTGATAGTACTGGCTTTGATCGATTGAATAAGGATTTTGATAATGAAGATATTTGTCTTAAAGATCCAGAAGGACACTATTCAATGATTGGTGTTGTGCCAGCTGTATTTTTAGTGAATAAAGATGAGCTAGGTGATAGAGAAGTACCTCGTACCTGGGCTGACTTATTCAAGCCTGAATTCAAGAACAGTGTTAGTCTTCCTATAAGTGATTTTGACTTGTTCAACTCTATGTTGTTACACATCTATAAAGCTTATGGAGAAGAAGGCGTAAAAGGCCTAGGAGAATGTTTGTTGGAGAGTATGCACCCATCTCAGATGGTGAAATCTCATAATAAGAAGAAAAATAGACCAGCGATTACAATTATGCCATATTTCTTTACGAAGATGATAAAAGAGGGTGGAAGCATGGTTGCCGTTTGGCCAGAAGATGGAGCTATTATCAGCCCAATTTTCATGTTGACAAAGAAAGATAAATTGGATAAAACTCAAGATGTAATTGACTTCTTCGCATCGAAAGGTGTAGGTGAAATTTTATCTCATCAAGGTTTATTCCCAAGTATAAATCCTGAAGTCGATAACAGACTTCCTGAAAAAAATAAATTTATGTGGTTGGGTTGGGATTATATCAACTCAAACAATATTGGAGAGTTAATCGTTAAGTGCGAAGGGATCTTTAATAAAGCGATAAAGGATAACGACTTTAAAAATTTAGGTCCTTTAAGCTTTACGCCGCAATCTTAATTTAGAATTGATTAATTTTAGGCCGCAATTTAGCAAGCATAAGCTTCGCATTAACTCAAAATTTTAACAGATATAACCTTAAGATATGAATCTAGTTACTGTATCAGGACCTCCATCATCAGGGAAAACAGCCGTTATTTTAAAAACTATTGACTCCGTTAAAAAGCGTGGTTTAAAGGTTGGTGTTGTAAAATTCGACTGTTTATACACCGATGATGATATACTTTATGAAAAAGCAGGTGTTAAGGTAAAGAAAGGCCTTTCGGGTTCACTTTGTCCAGACCATTATTTCGTAAGTAATATTGAGGAAGTAACGCAGTGGGGATTGAAAGAAGGTCTAGATCTTTTGATTACTGAAAGTGCTGGTTTATGTAACCGTTGTTCTCCATATATTAAGACTGTTACTGCTGTTTGTGTTATCGATAATTTGAGTGGTATTAATACACCGAAGAAAATCGGACCAATGCTTAAAACAGCGGATATTGTAATCATCACAAAAGGTGATATCGTATCTCAAGCCGAGCGTGAAGTATTTGCTTCAAGAGTAAATACAGTGAACCCAGGAGCTACAATTATGCATGTGAACGGATTGACTGGACAAGGTGCGTATGAGTTAAGTACTCTTTTATACGATGATAAAGTTGAAGTGAAGACACTTGTAGGAGAGAAATTGAGATTTTCAATGCCATCTGCTCTTTGTTCCTACTGTTTGGGTGAAACCCGAATAGGAGAATCTTACCAAATGGGTAATGTTCGAAAAATTGACTTGAGTGATAAGAAATAGATTATTGAGGATTTCGATTAACCAATTTAGATTTAGAAGATGATTACAATTAACGATATACAGAGCAAAACACTTACCGATCTATTTGAGAAATATCCTTTTTTACCAGGCTTTTTCGAAGAGCATACCCTGGAATTAAATGGGAATTTAGATATCAAACTTGTGAATTACTTGGATTTTCTTGATGAAGAGGAGGAGCAGGAGAATAGAGCTATGGATAGGTCACAGGTTCTAGGATCAATGTGTATCTACATCGATCAAATGCTTGCATTTTTAGGTGAAGACGAGGATGATGGCGTTCACAGTATCACATTACTACCAGGAACAAACAAGTCTGGTGAAGCTGAACAGTTTGGTGAATTGACCATTAAGAAGAGCGAAATTGTTTGTATTGTAGGACCAACTGGTTCAGGTAAAAGTCGATTATTGGCCGATATTGAGTGGGTAGCTAAAGGTGATACGCCAACTTCGCGTTCAGTACTCATAAATGGAGAAGTTGGTGATTCAAAATGGCGCTTGAATTCAGGAAATAAATTGGTAGCTCAATTATCGCAGAATATGAATTTTGTGATGGATTTATCGGTTTATGAATTTATTGAGTTACATGCACAATCTCGTTTAGTAGAGGATATTGATAGTGTGATTAATAAGATTTTTGCACAAGCAAACGACTTGGCTGGGGAGAAATTCGAATTATCAACCCCTATTACAAGTTTAAGTGGAGGACAGTCAAGAGCATTAATGATTGCAGATACGGCTATTCTGAGTAAATCTCCTATTGTCTTGATTGATGAAATTGAGAATGCTGGTATTGATAGAAAACGTGCTTTGGATTTATTGGTAGGAGAAGAGAAGATTGTTTTGATGGCAACTCATGATCCTATTCTTGCCCTTATGGGTGATAAACGTATTGTTATTAAAAATGGTGGAATTCATAAAGTGATTGAAACCAGTGACGAGGAACAGAATTTATTAGCTGATCTTGAAAGAATGGATTCTGTTGTTCAAAAAATGAGAAACAGATTACGTGAAGGTGAGATTATAAAGAAAGAGGATATTGGCTTTTAGATTGAGGCTTCAATCAGGAAATATAGAATTACGAACTAACATTAAAATATAGATATTATGCATGACGGATGCGCAGGAAGTTTCGAGAATGGTAAACAAGTAGTTGATAAAGTTAGAATGATGGGATTTGCAGAGCAGTTGATGCCTATGCCATTGGATATTGAATGTCATGGTTGTAAGGAGACTTTTACTATGGAAGAGTTCGTGGGACATTGTCCTAAATGTGATATGGTTCACGGTGTAACGCCTTGCCATGCTTTCGATCCAAACAATATTATGGCTGCAGGTATAGCTTATTAATAGTCTTAAAAGGATTATATTCTTCTAAAATGCTTGTTGAAGCCGTTAATAAATTATAATTGCCTTCTTTTCATTTAAGGAGGTCGTTAACAAATTATAATTGCTCGCCTAAGCCTTTGGTGAAGCCGTTAACAAATTATAATTGCTAACTTTTCATTTAGCGAAGCCATTAACAAATTATAATTGCTCGCCTAAGCCTTTGGTGAAGCCGTTAACAAATTATAATTGCTAACTTTTCATTTAGTGAAGCCATTAACAAATTATAATAGCTTGCCTAAACCTTTAGTGGAGCAATTATAAAATTATAACGAGTTTCCTTATTTTTGAAGTTTTTCTACAAAACACCTGTATTTTCTGTATTTCCGGATGTTTAATGTTGAAATTATTGTTAAGGATTAGGTAGGCTTGTTCACTGTATATGTTAAGGATATAAAAGATAAGTATTATCACAAAAGAGACCTAGAAGCAATCGCTTTTAGGTCTCTTTCTTAGTAGAATGCTTGAAGAGTTATTTTACAAGTAATTTTCCTTTGTAAATCTCCTCACCTATAAGGTTGATAATGTGAATACCTGGTTTTAATTGCTCACGATTTATAGTAATATTATTGTTAGTAATATTCTCGATAATACGAACAACACGACCCGAAGCATCTACTACAACTAATCTATATGGTGAATTTTTCTTGTTCGGAAATTCAACACGGCTATCAACAACTAATGGGTTAGGATAGATGCTAAACTTTGTTGTTTCTTCATCTAAATCTTCAATGCTTACAAGTGGTCCTGCTGGATCAACTGTTGGTTCACCAGGAGTTAAATTTGCATGAAAAATACCATTACCATGAGATCCAACTACGACAAAGCCATCTTCTCGTGTTTTCACCATATTTACAATAGTATTCCCAATTTTATCTAAAGAAACCTGAGTCCAGTTTGTGTTTGAATTAAGATCGGTTGCCTCGTATAAACCAATGCTTGTTCCAGCAAAGTAAATAGGTCCATTTTCACCATTTAAAACATTGATATATCTAACGGATGGACCAATATTTTTATCATCTTCAGTTATCTCTAGATTACCAGAAACAGCAGTCCATGTTTCACCAGCATCTTGAGAAAAAAAGATGCTTTCAACTTCATAATTTGAGAAAGAAACGTAAACATATTCTGCATTTGCTGGATTAACCTCGATACTACTAATATAACCTTCAGGCATTGATGGAGCAGTTATCTCAACTGTTTTAGCTTGACTAGAATGAGAGTTGATGGTTTTGTAGACTTTCCCCTCTGATGTTCCGAAATACAATAAGTTTGCAGGTAGTATGGATGATTTTATAGCTGAAATCTGACCCGTTACAGTTGTACCTGATATTTTTTCCCAACCAGTAGATGCCGCTTCGTTAGAAAATTTTCCGATATCATAAATATTCATATTTCTCCAAATATCAGTTCCTCCCGCATAGTACATCAGGGATTCATTATTGCCATCAATTTCGTAAGGATTGATGAAAAGAAGAGCTTCAGAATCAACACCAGCAGGATCAATTCGACTCCAGCTATCATCATTAAACACTAAAAATGTACGACCTTTTTGAGAAGAGAATATTAGACTTTCTTTTGAACTGTGTACACTGCAATATGCTCCATCACCACTTCCTACATGGATCCAATTTTTATTGTGAGTATCACCCTCTTTACTTGTGTACCAAGTTCCATTATCCTGAAAGCCAGTTAGGATTTCGAAAGACGTTTCATCTTTAGCATCAATACCAACTGTGTAGGCTTGAGTCGTTAAGTAGCCATTGTTTAATGAAATCCAATCAATTGGTTTAAGATCGGGATTATCGCTGTTACCATTATCACTTGGATCAGAATCTTCTGTTTGTTTATAATTACTGGTTTTACTAATACCACCATCGTGGCCACTTAGTAAAGTGTTACCATCATTAAAGAAAGCTAAAGCGTGCTGATCTGCGTGATGATTGTCATATCCGCTTACATCATTTGCAGTGGCATAGCCTCCTATCCAGAATATTTTATTTGTTAATGGATTGTCAGTCATTTTTGTGGCAAAACCATCATCACTTCGATATAAGTTAGTTCCTCCAATAAAGACCATATTTTCATCATCAGGTGCAACTTTAATGACCATATCGTATGAGTTTTGTGAACCATACCCCGATACATCATTATCTTCTTCTGATATTTTATCAGGAATGTTTAGTGAACGATCCTCCCAAACGAGATCTTCTCCGTTGATAGTTAGTTTCCATAAGCTATGACCATTTAAGCCAGCACCCGGAGTTTCCGATAGGAAGTATAAAATGTTTTCATTGCTTGGAGCATATGCTAAAACAGTACGGTTAAATTCTGTAGGGAAAGTTTCGGGTTTGATTTCGGTCCAATCATTATTGTTTCCACTTACAGAGCGATAAATACCGTGAACAGTTCCTTCACTACTTAGTGTTGCATATTTTATTCCAGATGGGGTGCAAAGAATATCTGTAACTGCTGAATAATCAGAATCGGATTCTGGTGCCGAATTGAGAACAAAATTGCGAGTTTCTTCTCCAAAGTTATACTTATATATACCTCCATAGGTTGCTACATACAAATCACCATTAGTTGGATCAACAGTAATGTTCCAGCAAATATCAAAAAGCTCATTGAAAAATGGTGTGTCAAATCGATCTGTATCAGCAAATTTAGTCCAGGATTTACCACCATCAACTGATTTGAAAACACCAGTTCCTGTATAGAATGCGCCCATAGCACTTGCAGAACCATATAATTCACCAGTAGCATAATACCAAATGTTTGTAAAGCCATTACGAGGGTCTTGAGCAACTGCAGTTACACTTTGGTGTTCTGTTGTACTTGTCGTTTTTGTCCAAGATGCTCCTCCATCTTCAGATCTCCACATACCTCCAGTAACTCCGCCAGCTAAAATGATATTGTCATTTGTGACATCTATCGCTAAGGCTCGAGTTCTACCTCCTACATTATAGGGGCCAGTTTGTTTCCAATCAATGTTTTGTGATTTTGTTCTCGAGGTAAATTGATTTCTATTTTTAGACCAAAAATGCAATTCTCTTTTGCGAACGTTGGATGGAATTTGATTTGTTTTGGGATCTTGTAAAATGAGCTTTTCGAATAATAAACGTTCATGTGGTGCATCTTTTACACGAATTATACCTTTACGTTTATCTGCTTTCTTGGCCATTCTTACATGGTTTACCCTAGGAGCAGTAAGCTTTTTATAGGTGTGTTCGTTAATTACAATATTTTTTGTTTGTGCCATGCTTGTTAAGGTGCAGGCTGCAAAAAATATTGAACACAAGAGTAAATTTTTTATCATTCTATTTTTATTAGTTTTCGGTTATTTTGATGATCATTCTAATAGTTAAGTATGGTCGATTCTTACCTATTTCATTAGATCATTAGTCTACTTGATTTCTTTTATAAAACTTAAGCTACATCCTTTATTGCTCATTTTCTGAATTTCCTTAAAAAGTAACTTGTACGATGAATTTATTTTAAAATTTAATTCTTGATTAGTTTTAAAGGAAACGTCTTTCCCTTTTGTATAGACTCCAATAATTCCAGCGCCAGAACCTAATCTTTTTTCTACACTCGAAATTATTTCATAATAATTATCATGAGTAATAATTTCTGAGATTTTTATGTTTAGAGCTATCGTATTTGGAGCAAATTTAGGTTTATTGATTTGGATTTCTTTGTTTATCTGAGCTGAGTCTGATATAGATTTTTTGTTCGTGCTTTTTTGATTAGCACATGAAAATGTGATAGATAGTATGGATACTAGTAAGGCAAAATGTTTCATATACTGTTCGATTTTATTAGTTCGACCTACAAGATATGAAAATAATGTTGTAACTGATTTTCTAAATAGGCATGAAAAAGCCCCCTTTTCGCAAGAAAAGGGGGCTTGATATATTGATTAATGGATTTTTATTTGCGTTTAGCAATCCAGTTTTTAGCATTTACAAAAGCTTCGATCCAAGGTGTTAATTCATCCTCATTTCTACTTTCATTATAGTATGCCCAGTTCCAAGGGTAGGTCGCACGTTCTAGATGAGGCATCATCGCTAAATGACGACCATCTTTTGAACAGATTGCTGCAGTTTCGAATGGAGAACCATTAGGATTTGCAGGATAATCTTTAAAGCTGTACTTCATTGGAATTTGATACTTGTCTTCACCATATGGTAAGTCGAATTTACCTTCACCGTGAGCAACCCAAATACCAAGACGGCTACCAGCAAGAGTTGAAAGCATAACTGAATCGTTAGCTTGAACATCAACATTAATAAATCCAGATTCAAATTTATGAGTTTCGTTATGAATTAGTTTAGGATGCTTATCGTGATCAGGGTAAATTAGGCCTAGTTCAGAGATTAGCTGACAACCATTACAAACACCTAAACTTAAAGTGTCCTTACGCTTATAGAAATCTTCAAGAGCTTTTTTCGCTTTCTCATTATAAAGGAATGCTCCAGCCCAACCTTTAGCCGAACCTAAAACATCCGAGTTAGAGAAACCGCCAACAAAAACAATCATGTTAACATCAGAGAAATCTGAGCGACCTGAAATCAAGTCAGTCATGTGGATATCTTTAACATCCATTCCTGCTAAATGCATCATCCAAGCCATTTCTCTATCGCCATTCACACCTTTTTCACGGATGATAGCTGCTTTGATACCAGATTTGGTTTTACGCTTAGGATCAATACCGTATTGAGCAAATTTACCAGTGAAATTCTCTGGGAATTTATATTCTAGGCTATTCTCTTTGTATGACTTGTAACGCTCTAACGCTTTATCGTTCCCAGATTGACTACGATCTAATAGGTATGATGTTTTATACCAAAGGTCACGTAATGAATCGATATCAAGCGATAAGTTTTTATCAGCTTTAGTGATTGTCATCTTTCCTGCTTCAGCGGGTGTTCCAATTTTATGGAAGATAATTCCAGCTTCACTAAGAGTTTTACTTACAGAATCAAGATCTTCTACTTGGATAATAACACTTGGGTTTTCGCTAAATAGAACTTTGATTAAGTCATCTTCTTTAATCTCATCAAGATTAATTGAAGCTCCAAGCTTGTTATCAGCAAAACACATTTCAAGCAATGCTGTAACCATACCACCCGAAGAGATATCGTGACCAGCAAGTATCTTGCTATCTAGAATAAGTTGCTGAAGCGTTTCAAAGGTTTTAGCAAAATATTTAGCATCGTTTACGTTAGGCGTAATCTTTCCTAATTTGTTAACGATTTGCGCAAAACTACTACCTCCTAATTGGAAAGCATCTTTTGAGAAATCGATATGTAATAGGTGAGAGTTTGCAACATTTTTCAACACTGGACTAACCATGCGATTGATGTCAATAATTTCACCAACAGTAGAAATAATTACAGTTCCTGGAGCATAAACAACATCATCCTGACCATATTTCTGAGTCATAGATAATGAGTCTTTACCTGTAGGAACGTTTAAGCCAAGTTCAATAGCGAATTCACTAATCGATTCAACAGCTTTGTAAAGACGAGCATCTTCACCTTTGTTCTTACAAGGCCACATCCAGTTTGCAGAAAGAGAAACGCCCTTAATACCTTGCTCAATTGGAGCCCAAACTAAGTTTGTTAACGACTCAGCAATTGAAAGACGTGAACCATTAGCTGAATCAACAAGAGCTGAAACAGGAGCATGTCCAATAGAAGTTGCAATACCTTTTTCACCTTGGAAGTCAAGAGCGACAGCTCCTAAATTATTTAGAGGCAATTGAAGAGGACCAGCACATTGCTGCATTGCAATTTTCCCTGTGACAGAACGGTCTACTTTGTTAGTCAACCAATCCTTACAAGCAACTGATTCTAGTTGAAGAACTTCTTCTAAGTAATCTTCTAGTTTGTCAGCTTCATAAGCAACTTCTTCGAATGTCTCAACGACTGTTTCGTCAATCATTACTGTTTTTGGTGGCTTACCAAACATTTCTGAAAGCCCAAGATCGATAGGATTTTGACCAGTTTTTTTATCTTCGAAAGTGAAACGCATGTCGCCAGTTGTTTCACCAATAGTGTATATAGGAGCTCGTTCGCGATCAGCAATACGAGTTAATAGTGCAACATCATCTTTCCCAATAACTAATCCCATTCTTTCTTGAGACTCGTTACCAACAATTTCTTTAGCAGAAAGAGTAGGGTCACCAACAGGAAGAGCATTAAGGTCAATCTTTCCACCAGTTTCTTCAACCAATTCTGATAGACAGTTTAAGTGACCACCTGCACCGTGATCGTGAATAGAAACGATAGGATTGTGATCAGACTCAGCCATAGCACGAATCGCGTTGCAAACACGTTTCTGCATTTCAGGATTAGAACGCTGAACGGCATTTAACTCAATTGAGTTAGCGAATTCACCAGTTGCTACAGAAGATACAGCTGATCCACCCATTCCAATTCGATAGTTGTCACCACCCAAAAGAACAACTTTGTCGCCTTTTTTAGGGATATCTTTCTGAGCTTGCTCCAATCGGCCATAGCCAACTCCACCTGCTTGCATGATTACCTTATCGTAACCGTATTTTTTGTTGTTTTCGAAATGCTCGAAAGTCATTACCGAACCACAGATTAATGGCTGACCGAATTTGTTCCCGAAATCACTTGCACCATTTGATGCTTTGATCAGAATTTCTTCTGGAGTTTGGTATAACCATTTACGAGGATCAGTTGCATTTTCCCAGTTTCTAGTTGGTTCTAGTCTTGGGTAAGCAGTCATATAAACAGCTGTTCCTGCCATTGGTAAAGAAGCTTTACCACCTGCAATACGATCTCGAATCTCTCCGCCAGTTCCTGTTGCAGCACCATTAAATGGTTCTACAGTAGTTGGGAAGTTATGTGTTTCTGCCTTTAATGAAATGACAGTGTCAATATCTTTAGTGTAGAAAAAATCTGCTTTATCGTGAGAAGCTGGAGCGAACTGCTCAACTCTAGGTCCACCAAGGAATGCACAATTATCTTTGTAAGCCGAAACAATTCGGTTGTGATTCTTTTTAGACGTTTCTTTGATTAATTGGAAAAGTGAAGACTCTTTTTCTTCTCCATCAATTATAAAAGTACCGTTGAATATTTTGTGACGGCAATGTTCAGAGTTAACTTGAGAAAAGCCGAATACTTCTGAATCAGTTAATTTGCGATCTATCTTCTTTTCAACACCTTCAAGGTAGATTACTTCTTCCTCGCTGAGAGCTAAACCTTCTTGTTTGTTATAGGCTCTAATGTCTTCGATGTAAATAACAGGGGCAGCTTGTTTTTCAATAGTGAAAATTTCTTGATCTAAATTTTCATATGAGCTTTGAAGCATTGGATCAAACTGTGGATGCTCAGCATCTACTTGCGTGAATTCTTCAATACGAAAAATTCCGTTTAATCCCATATTTTGGGTGATTTCAACAGCATTGGTACTCCAAGGTGTGATCATCTCTTTGCGAGGTCCTACAAACTTGCCAGTTACAGTCTTGCTTGTTAGAACTTCAGCATCGCTAAATAGCCAAGATAGTTTAGCTGTATCAATTGCATTTAATTCGAGAGAACAGTGTACTCCGTAATGAACTTTACCTTTTTTAAAGAATAGTATCATCTTAAATTTTTTATAAAAATTGGTTGAAAGCAGATTTCGCTGCAAATATAGTTAAAGAGTTTGATTTTGTTGAACCGAGATTGTGGAAATTCAATGTTTTTAATGCTGATATTTTTGTAGAATATTCTTCTTTTTTAATGAGAAATAATATTTTCCAGATTGATTTGATTATTAGCTTTAAACTATTAGAAGTGAGCTTATTTGTTTTGCTCGTGTTGTAAAGACGTCTTAAATTGCATAGAATTAAATAGAGGGAGAGTCAATTGTTCATTGTTTTTTCTGCTGTAAGGTCAAGTTTGATAACAGAAAATAAAGTTTGAGAATTAGTTTCTTGTTATAAAACAGCTGATTCTATGTTGCGGAAACTATTTTTTTATTTCCTAAAAAGATGAAAAGCATCTTCATTTGTTAAAATGAAAATTAAGAATAGTGCAAAGGTTTTCGGATATGCAGAATCACAATCAGGTTTGAGCTTTGTTTTGAAAAATATAAAGCAGTTCTTGTGTTATGTAACAGTCTTTGTATCAATTTAGAAAGGCTAATTTGAATTTGCTTATTTGAACATGTTGAAAAACAAGTATAATAATCTGTTAAAACGTTGATTATCGTTTTTCATTTCAATATTTTTGTCACGAAAATTATTCAATCAAAATATAATTTAATTATGAAACCGACACATATTGAGCACATCGGAATTGCTGTTAAAAGCTTAGAAGAAGCTATTCCATTTTACGAGAAAGTATTAGGATTAGAGTGTTATGCTATTGAAGAAGTTGTTGATCAGAAAGTAAAGACAGCATTTTTTAAAGTAGGCGATGTAAAAATTGAATTACTTGAGTCTACTGATCCTGAAGGGCCAATTGGTAAATTCGTAGCGAAGACAGGTGGCGGTATGCATCACTTAGCATTTGCTGTTGAAGATGTTCAAGAAGCATTGAATGATGCTGAAGAAGCAGGATGTCAGTTGATTGATAAGACTCCTCGTGGTGGAGCTGAAGGCTTAACTATTGGCTTTTTACACCCTAAGTCAACTCAAAGAGTTTTGACTGAGCTTTGTGGAAATAAATAAGAATACTCAATTATAATATATTATAACTAATAGAAGTTATGGCTAGTCAGGATAAAATTAAGAAGTTAATTGACTTAAGAGCTGAAGCTAAACTTGGCGGAGGCGTGAAGCGTATCGAGTCTCAGCACAAGAAAGGCAAATATACTGCTCGTGAAAGAATCGAAATGCTTTTGGATGAAGGTAGTTTTGAGGAATTCGACATGTTTGTGACTCATCGTTGTACCAACTTTGGTATGGAGAAGACTAAGTTCTTAGGCGATGGTGTTATTACAGGTCAAGGAACTGTAGATGGACGTTTGATTTTTGTATACTCTCAGGATTTTACTGTATTTGGTGGTTCTTTATCTGAAACTTTTGCACAAAAGATTTGCAAGGTTATGGATATGGCAATGAAAGTTGGTGCACCTTGTATTGGAATGAATGATTCAGGTGGAGCTCGTATTCAGGAGGGTGTAACTGCTCTTGCTGGTTATGCTGAGATTTTCCAAAGAAATATTATGGCGTCTGGAGTAATTCCTCAGATTTCTGCAATTTTTGGTCCTTGTGCTGGTGGAGCCGTTTATTCTCCTGCATTAACTGACTTTATCATGATGACTGAAGAAAAGTCATACATGTTCGTTACTGGTCCTAAGGTTGTAAAAACTGTGACTGGTGAAGATATTACAACTGAAGCTTTGGGTGGTGCACATATGCATGCTTCAAAATCAGGTGTTTCTCACTTCAAATTGGAAGACGAAGAAGAAGGTATCATGATTATTCGTAAGCTGTTATCTTTCATGCCTTCGAACAATCTTGAAGAAGCACCTTTGGCTGACTGTACTGACCCAATCGATAGATTAGAAGATGTATTGAATGAGATTATTCCAGCTAATCCGAACATGCCTTATGACATGAAGGATGTAATTTATTCTGTTGTTGATGATGCTGAGTTCCTAGAAGTTCACCGTCATTATGCAAAGAATATCCTTGTAGGTTTCTCAAGAATGGGTGGTATGCCAGTAGGTATTGTTGCCAATCAGCCTAATTTCCTTGCTGGTGTTCTTGATATCGAATCTTCAAGAAAAGCTGCTCGTTTTATCCGTTTTTGTGACTGTTTCAATATTCCTATTCTTACTTTAGTTGACGTTCCAGGATTCCTTCCAGGTTCAAGTCAAGAGTTCGGTGGTATTATTACTCACGGTGCGAAACTAATGTTTGCTTATGGTGAAGCTACTGTTCCTAAAGTAACAATCACTTTACGTAAATCATATGGTGGTGCTCACGATGTAATGTCTTGTAAGCAGCTACGTGGCGACCTTAACTACGCTTGGCCTTCAGCTGAGATTGCAGTAATGGGTGCTAAAGGTGCTATCGAAGTACTACATGGTAGAAAAATGATGGAGCTTAACGATGATGAGAAAACTAAATTCATCAATGAGCAAGAGATTGAATATAACGAGAAATTTGCTAACCCATACAATGCAGCTTCATACGGTTACATTGATGATGTGATTGAGCCTCGTAATACACGTTTTAGAGTGATTCGTGCTTTCCAATCTTTACAGACTAAGAAGCAATGTAATCCTGCTAAAAAGCATTCAAACATTCCATTGTAAAAAATAATAAACTATGAGTTATATCAATTTATTATCGATTGGAAGTCAGGGAGGATGGACAATTGCCTTAGTTGGATACGGTATTGTATTTACCGCTTTGATAGCCTTGGTAATTGTTTTTGTAAACCTGCCTAGGCTTTTGCAAATCAATCTTAGATCGAAGCTTAAAAAGCAAGGTAAGTCAAGTTCTAATAATGAGAGTTTCGATATTGAAGGAAATGTGAATGCTGCTATTGCTATGGCACTTTACATGCACTTTGATCAAATTCACGATGAAGAGAGCAATATTATTACCATTAAGAAAGTAACTAAGAATTATTCTCCATGGAGTTCTAAGATTTATGGAGTAATGAATCAACCAAGATAAGACGATGAAAAAGTTCAAATTTACTATAAAAGGACAAGATTTCGATGTTGATATCAAAGAGATCGAAGGTTCAAATGCTCAAATTGAAGTAAACGGTACTGTTTACGATGTTGAGATTAAAGTTGATGAAAAAGCTAACAAAACACCTCAGTTGATTCGTAGGCCTGTCATTAATAAGCCAGGTGAAGGTCAGATTAAGAAATCTGCAGGTGCTTCAGTAGTTAAAGCTCCTCTTCCAGGTACTATCATAAAAATTGGTATTGCTGTGGGTGACGCAATTAGTTCTGGTGACACTTTGCTTGTAATGGAAGCCATGAAAATGGAAAATAACGTATTGGCTGAAAAGTCTGGTACTGTTAAAGCTATTAAAGTAAATGTGGGAGATGCAGTACTTCAGGATGATGTACTTATCGAAATTGGGTAATCAATTTAAGTCAAAAACAACGTAATGAGAAACCTATATAAAATGATATTCTCACTTGTTTTGATGCTAGGGATGGCTTTTTCATCTCTAGCTCAGAATACGGGGACTGTCAAAGAACAATTAACTGAAGGGAAATGGATTAATCATCAAGATGGTTATATTCCAAACGCCTTAGGTGATGAAAGTAGAGGAACAGTAAAACGTTATAAAATTTTTGAATTCCAAGCAGACAAGACGTTTACTATGGATTCAATTAAGCAGCGTTTTACAGGACACTGGACTATTGAAGCTAATAAGGTTATTATGACCTTTAATAAGCAAAATGTTCAGCACCTTAGTAAGAATAGAAATCCAAACTCAAACACAGGATCTTATTGGATATCTACTGAAAACCTTGATTTAGGGACACGTGTAGCTCAAATTAGTGATGATGTTCTTAAGTTTGGTGACAATGCTGAATTTAATTGCGCTCACGAGTCGGATGCTGTAGTTGGATTGAAAAACTTCTATGAATTTACTGGTTTTGCTAATGTAACGGCTGGTCACTTATTGATGATGCTAATCGGGATCTTCTTCCTTTTCTTAGCCATTAAGTACGATTACGAGCCATTATTGCTTATTCCTATTGGAACAGGTATTTTGATTGGTAATATTCCAATGTTCCAAGCTGTAGACTTTAACCTAAAGTTAGGTGTGTACGAGCCAGGATCAGTTATGAACCTTCTTTATTCAGGTGTATTGCAAGGATGGTATCCTCCTTTGATTTTCTTAGGAATTGGTGCTATGACCGACTTCTCTTCATTGATTTCAAACCCACGTTTGATGATTCTTGGAGCAGCAGCTCAGATTGGTATCTTTGCGACATTCTTGGGAGCACTTTGGTTAGGTTTCGCACCGCCAGAAGCAGGTGCAATTGGAATTATTGGTGGTGCCGATGGTCCTACAGCTATTTTCTTGTCATCTAAGCTTGCCAATGGTATGAATGTGATGGCTAATGGAGAAACCGTGAAGAACTTGATCGGTCCTATCGCGATTGCAGCTTATTCATATATGGCTTTGGTTCCAGTAATTCAACCTCCAATTATCAACTTGTTGACAACTAAGAAGGAGCGAATGATTAAGATGAAAGCACCTCGTGCTGTAACGCGTCTTGAGAAAATCATGTTCCCTGTTATTGGTCTATTGTTAACAGCTTACATCTCACCAACTGCTGTTCCATTGTTGGGTATGTTGTTCTTTGGTAACTTACTAAAAGAATCAACTGTAACTAATCGTTTGGCTGAAACTGCAAGTAATGCATTGATTAATGTGATTACAATCTTGTTAGGTGTTACTGTTGGTGCGTCAACTCAGGCTGATGTATTCTTGACTCCAGATTCAATTTTGATTTTTGTATTAGGTGCTGCATCATTTATTGTTGCAACAGCTGGTGGTGTTATCTTTGCTAAGATTATGAACATCTTCTCGCCAAAAGATCGCCCTATCAATCCTATGATTGGTGCAGCGGGTGTATCTGCAGTTCCTGATAGTGCTCGTGTAGTACAAGTGATGGGATTGGAAAATGATCCAACAAACCACTTGCTAATGCATGCAATGGCACCTAACGTATCTGGTGTGATTGGTTCTGCAGTAGGAGCTGGTATTCTATTGAGTTTCTTAATGTAAAAGTTATTCTACATTTTGATAATATATTCAAAAACACCTCTGAATTTCAGAGGTGTTTTTTTATTGTCATTTTTCGGCTAAAACACTTGTTGAAACGCAGAGAATTCCTATATTTGCATCGCTGTTGACAAGGATAATACACCATATTTATTCTTTGATTTGGTTTCTCAATAACGATTAAGAATAGAGCATAAATTGCGAGAATAGCTCAGTTGGTAGAGCACGACCTTGCCAAGGTCGGGGTCGC
>CAXBPC010000002.1:0-241289 GCA_963977525.1 uncultured Marinifilaceae bacterium | reverse complement strand
ATTTAATAAATATTTCCGATAATATTACTTGGAATTTAACACAGTATCTATCGGGATTCACGAATTAACACAGATTTTAAACTGTCATACAATATATAATCAACTTAGTAATCCCATTTGAAATCAAAACCGAACAAAACTAAGTTAAAAAGGGGAAAATCTTGCTTGTCAAGTTTGTCAAGTTTGACCGAAGGTCAAAAAGGTTAATCCCGATACTCGGGACCAGCAAAGCTGGAACAAGGCTAAAGGGGAAAAAGCGAAATGCAAGGAAGTCCACCTAAGGCGAATCGAAAAGTCCAAGAGAGGGAAAGAGGTTTTTAATTGCGAATTGTCAATTACGAATTACGACAGATTGAGAACTAAAACCTCTTCAAGGTCATGCTGAACTTGTTTCAGCATCTGTTGTTCCTGATTATTAGATCCTGAACCGAGTTTACGAGCTCACTGAAAGTAAACGAGTTCAGGTTGACGGAATTCAAATCTCTTATACGTCATGCTGAACTTGTTTCAGCATCTCTCTTTAGTAGTTGCTAGATCCTGTACCGAGTTTACGAGCTCACTGAAAGTAAATAAATGGGCTTCGCCGAACTTTGTTACAGGATGACGAGATTCAACCATTAGTGTAATTCGTCTTAATTAAATACTGACAACTCTTCTACCATGATATAGCCGTCCCAATGCTTCGGGACACCTCCTAGCTACCGCCCCGAATGCTCGGGGTGCGAGATCTCCGAAGGTCATGACAATAACTTTCAACGCTTCCTTTTAATTAGTGACAATTAGTATAAATCAGTGGTTAAATATTCTTTAAAAAATTTGTGCTCATCTGTGAAATCTGTGGTTAAATCTATTTAGACTTGTAACACAAAAGGTCTGACACAATGCCAGACCTTATAATTCATTTCTATACTAACAACAGCTCCTTCATCATGAGATAGCTTTCCTGATGTTTCGTCATTCTGAACGTAGTGAAGAATCTGCTCCTTTTATACCTGAGATCCCTCAACGAGCTCGGGATGACAATTAATATTTAACCTTTACCAATATTATATACCTGGAAGCCAATTTTTTCGAGTTCTTCTTTTGAGACCACATTACGTCCGTCGAAGAGGAAGGCAGGTTTTAGCATGTCCGTATAAACGCTTTGCCAATTGTAGGTTTTGAATTCATCCCATTCGGTGAGGATGGCGATGGCGTGGGCGGATTGCATGGCAGAGTATGGGTTATTGTGAACTTTTACTCTTGACAAGAGATCCCTCGTCGCTTCGCTTCCCTCGGGATGACCTTTTTGAGTTTGGAGATACTCCAAGTCTGCGTAGACCTGCGAAGCTGTGACTTTAGGGTCGTAAATATGTATTTCAGCTCTGTCCTGCAATAGTTCGTCAGCCACATAAATAGCAGCGGATTCGCGGGTATCGTTGGTGTCTTTTTTGAATGCCCAGCCCAGAAATGCAATTTTTTTACCTGAAACGGTATTAAATAAGGTGTCAATTATCTTTTTAGCAAAGCGGTGCTTCTGGTAATCATTCATTTTAATGACTTGCTCCCAATAAGCTGCCACCTCAGGCAAATTAAAATGCTGGCACAAATAAACCAGATTTAAAATATCTTTCTGAAAGCAAGAACCTCCAAAACCAACAGAGGATTTTAAGAATTTGGCACCAATACGGCTATCTGCACCAATGGCACGTGAAATTTCATCCACATCAGCCCCAGTCTTTTCACAAAGCGCTGATATGGCATTGATGGATGATACACGCTGAGCTAAAAAGGCGTTAGCGGTCAGCTTGGATAATTCAGAAGACCATACGCGAGTCGTAATAATCTTTTCACGAGGCACCCAGTTCTCATAAACATTAACTAAGGCTTCGATGGCAGCTTGCCCATCAGCATCTTCACCCCCACCAATCAGTACACGATCAGGATTATGCAGGTCAGTCACCGCTGTTCCTTCAGCAAGGAACTCGGGACTGGAAAGCACCTGGAAATTAGCAGAATTTCCTGTAGAAGTCAAAATAATTTGAAGCGCATCAGCCGTACGTACAGGAAGTGTTGATTTCTCAACGATTATTTTATCATCTTTAGCTACTCTGGCAATTTGGCGGGCACAAAGCTCTATATATTTTAAGTCGGCAGCCATACCCTTACCTACACCATAAGTCTTGGTTGGGGTATTCACCGAAATAAATATCATTTCAGCTTCATCAATAGCTTTATCCACATCAGTCGAGAAAAACAAATTACGTCCTCGGGCTTCTGCAATTACATCAGCTAATCCTGGCTCGTAAATGGGTAATTTATCTAAATCAACATCATTCCAGTCTGCAATGCGTTGCTCATTTAAATCGACCACTGTCACTTTAATGTGTGGGCATTTTTGTGCAATAACAGCCATGGTTGGACCACCAACGTAACCCGCACCTATACAGCAAATATTTTTGATTGTTCTCGTTTGAACCATTCCTAAATCCTTATATGTGGTTTATACCTTTGGTTTTCCTTTCTAAATCTGATTACGCGAATTAGAACGTATTTCGCTAATTTATACAAATTACGCGAATATGATATTATGTCTTAGAATCAACAAAACTACTTCTACGTCATACTGAACTTGTTTCAGTATCTGTCTTTCTAAATTAATAGATCCTGAAACGAGTTCAGGATGACAAATCTTAATAAACATTTCAATAAATCAAAGTTTCCAAATCTGGATTCATTTTTTTAATCAAATTGAATTTCCATTCTCTTCTCCAATTCTTCAATTGCTTCTCTCTGGCAATGGCATCTCTTATATCATCAAACTCCTCATAATACAAAAGATCAGTCAAGTTGTACCGCTTCGTAAACTCTGAACCTTTACCCTCAGAATGACTATTCAACCTGTTGGTTAAGTTAGATGTAACCCCTATATATAAGGTTGTTCTATTCTTATTGCTTACAATATAGACGTAACTCTTTTTCATTTTCAGTTCACAAAGCTAATACATAAACTAAATCTAATTTACTAAGAAAATAAGATCCTGAATCAAGTTCAGGATGACGGCATTCAAGTTATTCATCTTTATATAGCAAACCTCTCATTAGCGTAATTAGGTTTAATTCGTGAAATATTTCAACCTATTAAATCCGTTTGTCTTCATCACCAGCCCACTGCTCTTTGATTGAGCCTAAAAATTGCTTCCCGAACACCATACCAACACCTACAATTCCACCAAGAAAAGTCCAAATAATAAGGATCATTGGACGCTTTGGTTTTGATTTATCAAGAGGTACTGAAACAGGATCGATGATAGTGAAAACAGGGGTGTCCTCTTTCACTTGTATTTTTTGAGTCTCTAATTGCTTGGCCAATTCCGTATAAACCGATGAAGCCATGGAGAATTCCGATTGCAAACGCTCCATTTGAGTTTGCGCCATAGCCGTGCTCACATTTTTATTCTGGTCACGAAAACGAGCCAGCTTATTTTGAGCTGCGGTAAAGGCAGCCTCTTTCTCAACATAACGCTCCTGTACAAAAACCAATTGATCTTTGGCCTTCTGAATTTTAAAATCCGTAATGGCTTCTTGCAACAAAACTTGAGCACGCTGCACCATTTCAGCAGCTGGTCTTGCCTCTGGCATATGAGCTGAAATAGACACATAACCATCCTTATCGTTTACTTCTAAAGAAAGCTGTTCGGACAACTTCTCCATCAATTCCTTATCATCTTGAGAAATGGTTAGTAGGTTGTCAATTCCCATAGTCGAATGCAATTCGTCCGTACTAGGTTTGCCTTTAATGGCTTTGATGATGACACCAGGTAATCCGATGGTGTATTTTTTAATGTAGCCTAAAAGACCTGGCTTAACAATCTCCAAGTAATACGCTTGAAAAGTCACTTTCCCTTTTTGCCCTTCAATGGTCAAAAGGGTTTTCATCATCTCCTTCTGAAAAGGCACTGAAGCAATAATCTTAGGATAAAGAGTCGGTGGGATGGTGGAACCACCACCCATAGAGCCTAAATTGATACCAGCCATGGCAGCTAATCCTCCAAGAGAACCTCCTAACTTAGAACCACCTTCTGCTGATTGAGGTACCATAGTTGTAGATGCCGTATATTCCTTTGCTGAAAAAAGAGCAATAAATAAACCCAGCACCATAAAGATTAGGGTAGTTTTAATCACTGTTCTGCGGCCTGTCCATAGGGTTTTAGCTAATTGGATCAAGTCAATTTCATCTTCCTGAACTGGAGAGGGAGTGTTTTTTATGTTTGTGTTATCTGGGCTCATATGTTATTCTATAATAATTACGCGGATTATTGCTAATTACGCGAATGTGATGTCATTTATTTGAGTTAATATATTATATATACGTCATGCTGATTCCGATAGCCATCGGAATGTTTCAGCATCTCTTTTTAGTAGTTGCTAGATCCTGTACCGAGTTTACGAGCTCACTGAAAGTAAACGAGTTCAGGATGACGATCGAAATATAGCTATCATCATTTTAAACACCTATAACGAATACTAATAAACATTTCAATAAATCAAAGTTTCTAAATCTGGATTCATCTTTTTAATCAAAATTAATTTCCATTCTCTTCTCCAATTTTTCAATTGTTTTTCTCTAGCTATTGCTTCTCTTATATCATCAAACTCTTCAAAATATATAAGATCAGTCAAATTGTATCTTTTCGTAAACTCTGAACCATTTCTTTCAGAATGACTACTCACTCTATTGGTTAAATTAGATGTAACCCCTATATATAAAGTTGTTCTGTTCTTATTACTTACAATATAAACGTAACTCTTTTTCATTTTCAGTGCACAAAGCTATTATTTAGATCCTTAAACAAGTTCAGGATGACGGAACTCAAATCTGTTCCTTTATACTTGAGATTCCTCGACGTCCCGATAGCTATCGGGATCGGGATGACGAAACTTAAGTTATTCGTTTAAATTAGCGCAACAACCATCAACCTCATCTACCTAACAGAAAGTGATATAGCCGTAAACATACTAACAAGGGCCGAAGTGATACCTAACCACATACCAGCCTGAGCAGTTTTATTAATCTCTGGTTTTTCAGGTACGATAATCTCACAACCTGGTCTAAGTTTTGGGTAACGACGACCAAACAATCCGCCTTTTGTTGATTCTGCAGTTCCATTAGCATACAGAACATACACTTTACTCTTTTTAGCAGATTGAGAAAAACCTCCACTAGCTTGAATATATTTTTTCAATTTCTTACTACTCTTGAATGTATGCGCAACAGGGCTCAAAACAGCACCTGAAACTTTTACCGTTTGCATTTGCTCAGGAACCAAAAGCTGATCTCCATCTTTCAATTGCAAATCCTCTACACCTCCTGGCGCATCAAGAATCTTCTCCAAATCAATTCCAATAACTTGGTAAGTTATACGTTCTACAACAACATCTGTCATTGTTGTGTCTTGACTAAGCAATGCTACTTTAGCATCGTATTCGGCATCACTCAGCTCATGTTTTCTTCGCAATGATGCTCCTTCAACAAAAGCCTCAGGCGTAATTCCACCTGCTCGTTTAAGGACGTCTGAAATTTTCTCCCCTTTAAATGTCAGTCCAAAATCACCAGCATAAGCAATTTCTCCTTGTACCTTAACCACTGATTGAGGGCGAAAACCTGGAGCACGACGAACATACACCTTATCAAATGCGTTCAAAGTAAAAGCCGCATCTTCATCCGCCATCTTCAATTGTCTATCTACGGGAAATTGGAATGAATGAGATAATTTCTTAGTCAAAGATTCAATTTCCTTTTTATTTAAAATACGACTCACTTCTACTGCAGAAACTTCAGCTTGTTCAAGAAATCCACCAGCCATATAAATTAAATCAGCCAACTTTAAATCTTCTGCATATGCATAAGTTCCAGGGAATTGAACTTCACCAACAATCTCGATTGTTCTTGCTTCACGCATATCAAAAATTGAAGAAATCTGAATCTTATCGTTTTTTCGTAATGCAATATCTGATTTACCATTCAAGACGTCACGAAGAGAAAAAGACAAACTCTCAAAAGTAAAATCCTTCTTCTTACGGATTATTACCCCTCTCTCCATATAGGCTTCCCCTTTGGCACCTTCTGCTCTATCAATCAACTTTGATAGACTAAGCCCCTCAGTCATTTCATAATCACCTGGTCGATAAACGGCTCCTTCTACAGTCACCCTATTCTCAAAACGATCGATCACTTGACCCGCAACAATAGAGTCACCATTCATCATAGTAACGGTAGAATAATTCTGAGCTTCCACATCTTTAAAACTCATGGTTCTAGTATTGTTTCTATACATAGACACTCTATGAGTATAAGCATTCTCCGAAAATCCACCAGCATACCGTAGCATGTCTGCAAGAGTTTCTTCATTTTTAGCCTCAAACCAGCCTTCTCGTTTAAATTTTCCAGCAAGCTTCACTCTGTTCAAATAAGGACGAATTAAAATCACATCCTGATCACGAAGTTGAATATTCTGCTGTGTTTTACCATCAATCAAATAAGCATAAACATCTACACCTGCAACAACTTTTCCATCACGTACCAAATCAATTTGTCTAAAAGATCCTTTTTCATTTGGTCCACCTGCTAGATACAAAGCATTAAAAACGCTTGCTGTAGCTGGTAAGGTGTATGTTCCTGGAACATTAACTTCCCCAATTACATTAACGACTACAGCTTTTAATTGCCCTGTACTCACATCTACAAAGATATTAGGTCTATCTCCTTTCATCCCAGAATAAATAGACATCAAGCGCTTATGTATCTTATCCTGAACTTTAGAGAAAGGTAATCCTGCAACTTGTACTGGACCAAGATCTGTTATATATACATTTCCATTACTTTGTACAAGAAGATTATAAGTTTGCTGTGATGCTCCATAAACATCAACGACCAATTCATCACCAACACCCAAAGTGTAAGAATCTGAAACAGGAACGTCTATCGATGGAGAAAAGCTAAGTTTATCAGAATTGAAAAAATGAAAGCCAAAAATCTTATCTAGATTCTTCTTTACATCCTCATCTAATTCAGCTTTAGGAGTAATATTATCCAAAGACTCCAGGTTAGTTTCTGAATCCAACTTTTTCAATTGAGTTGAATCACCACGTGAACTCCATTTTAGCGCTTCTATTCTACGTCGCATATCAGCAATTTGCGTTTCAGAAGCACCTTTGGCACGAGCCATCATAATGGCTTCCTCAATCCCTAAACCTTTTTTGTTCATTTCGTCGACAACTTTCTTAATTTGAGCATCGCTCAATTTAGAAACATCAACAGTGGCAGGATTAACATTCTGAGCTATTACCGTTTGAGATAAAGCAACAAAAATGAAAAGAATTAAAATAGGTTTCAGCAACCGAATCATAGTGTGTGTGTTTTAAAATCAATTATATAACTAATTCACTCAATTCATCTGTTTTGACAAATAAATCAAAAACTAGGATGAGTGCATTTACTTAGTTTGGCAAAAGTAGAAACTTATGCTTAAAGCAGCAAGTTTTCTACACTTTCAATTCAACAAAAGAATACTATTCGTTATAGTATCAAGCAAGCCAAATATTTAACTACCAGCAACTTCTTTTATTGTGTCAAAAGTATAAGATTTAAGGTAGAATTCCACCTGTCAAATCTGTCAAGTTAAACCGAAGGTCGAATGGTCTTAAATGTCAAAGAGTCGAAAAGTCAAAAATTTAAACCCGTAAGCGTGCGACGCAGTCGTTCCTGACAGCGTTTAAGAACCACCTCCCCCTCGCTCACTCGGGTACTCCTCCTTAAAAATCAAAGAGGAGAAATATATAAATACTGGAGTTGCTATATTTAGATGGACAAAAACATCTTCCTAATACTTTTTCACTTTTAATTAGTGTTAATTAGTGCAAATCAGTGGTTAACCATTTTTTTTAAACCTTTCCTTACTTTAAACCTTAATCCAGCTTGTTGGTCCCGACAGTTGAAATCTGATATCAAACAACAAGCTCTTATATCAAAAAAATAAAAGTATTAAAATTTGATAATCTACATTCTTTATCTTTATATTTGTAGCCTAGAATGGAACATGTAATAATTCAATCTAGCCCCCTATCATTAGAAAGTGAAAACCTTCACTTTTACAATTTCCATTTTCACAATTATTTTTCATTATTCGACTTATTTCTGAGACGAAAAGCCTGTTATACAGATCTCAAATCTCATTTATTATACTTTTTATTAAAACCAACATTGTCTATTTCATCGACAATTGTTGGTTTTTTTTTGATATTAAAACAACCGTTATATACAAATTCTAAAAATTAAGAAATGGATAACAGAAGCTTAGTGTCTATTGACGACTACACCAAAGAAGAAATTTTGGAAGTGCTAGCTAAAGCAGCAGAATTTGAAAAAAATCCCAACTCCAACATTCTTGAAGGTAAAGTTGTGTCTTCTCTATTTTTTGAGCCATCAACAAGAACTCGTCTGAGTTTTGAAACAGCAATCAGCCGCATGGGTGGTAGAATTGTCGGTTTTACCGATGCATCATCATCTAGTACAACCAAAGGAGAGACACTTAATGATACGATCAAAATGGTGAGCAACTACTCTGATCTAATTGTCATGCGTCACCCGATTGAAGGTTCTGCTCGTTGGGCTTCTGAAGTATCCGATGTTCCAGTAATTAATGCTGGTGATGGTGCCAATCAACATCCAACTCAAACCATGCTCGATCTTTACTCTATTCAAAAGACACAGGGCACTCTCGAGAATTTGAATATTTTTATGGTTGGTGATCTGAAGTACGGAAGAACAGTTCATTCTTTATTAATGGCACTTTCTCATTTCAACCCAACCTTCCATTTTATTGCTCCTAAAGAGTTAGAAATCCCAAGAGGATACAAAATTTTCATGGATAAGAACAATATCAAATACCATGAGCACTCTGAGTTCGATTCAATCATAAATGATGCGGATATTCTATACATGACTCGTGTTCAACGTGAGCGTTTTGCGGATCCATTGGAGTATGAAAAAGTTAAAAACGTGTATATTCTTAAAAATGATATGCTAAATGATACAAAAGACAATCTTCGTATCCTTCATCCACTGCCAAGAGTAAACGAAATTGCGGTTGACGTGGATGCCAACCCTAAAGCTTACTATTTTGAGCAGGCTCTAAATGGGGTTTTTGCCAGACAAGCTATTATTGCTAAAGCTCTGGATCTATAAGTTAGAACTATTCTGGCAAGCCGATATCTATCGGAATCATTTGGAACGATTTATTAAATTAGACTAAAAGTACATTAAGATATGACAGCAAAAAAAGAACTTCAGGTTAGAGCCATCAAGAATGGTACAGTAATCGATCATATTCCTGCCGAACTCCTTTTTAAAGTAATCTACATGTTAGAATTGGACAAGTGTCCAACTTCAGTAACTATTGGCAACAACTACAAAAGCGACATGCTTGGTAAGAAAGGCATCATCAAAATCTCAGAGAAGTTCTTTGAAGATGATGAGATCAATAAAATCTCTTTGATTACTCCTAATGCCAAATTGAATATTATTAGAGATTATCAGGTTGTAGAAAAGAGAGTCGTTGAAGTACCTAACAAAGTTGAGGGTATCGTAAAATGTATGAACCCTAAATGTATAACTAATGTAGAAGAGGTTTACACGAAGTTTAAAGTCATGAGCCCATCACCAATCACTCTAAAATGCCACTACTGCGAAAAAATCACCGACGAAAAGAATATTCGCATCAAATAAACTAGATATAATACGATTTCAGAATAAAGGAGCTCCAATGAGGGGCTCCTTTTTTATTAACAATTTACAATATCGATTTTCCAGTTCTTTGGCGTAAATTCTATAATTCTCTTATACGTCATGCTGAACTTGTTTCAGCATCTGTCTATCTTGACCTTAATTAATAACCTCTATCACGTTAACGGACTTGTGAGTAAATGACACAGTAAAATAAAACCATAAGAAAAAAAGCTAACCACTAATTAACACTGATTTTCACTAATTAAAGGTGAATTGTCGAGTTTCTTCATAATTATAATCATTGTTCTCTGAACAAAGTAGATTGAGCGTAATCCATAATCTAATATTGGTTGTTATTAATTTCAAATCATATTTGATCAATCTTTATCTGCGTCTAAATAGTTTTTTTACATTAAACTCTGTCAGGAACGACTGCGTCGAACGCTTACAGGTTTTATCCGACTTTTTGACTCTTGGATTTTTTGACTTTCCTTCGGTATTCACTGATTAATCCTAATTAATGAGATGTATGTTAAAAGTTATTGGTTGTCAGTCATTCGTAATTCAGAACTCATCATTTCTAATTCGTAATTCCTTTTTTATACCTTTGCCGCAGAAAAAATCATAAAAGGCATCCTGACATAGAAACACAAAATGAGTATGACTAGCGAAGAACTTCAAAATATTGTATTGCAGGCTTTAGAATTTGGGCAAAATGGTAAAACACGAGCTTGCAATGAACTATTACGTCAAATCTACTCCTCATTGCAAACCGACCCGCTACTCCTTTGGGATAACAGTCATGTTTCACAATTAGGCAAAAGTCTTATTTTAATGCTTCACATCGATATGATTGATGATGAAGAAAAAAGTATTGGCCTAGTCCTACTCACCTACCTCTTTTTATCAAAGGGCATTCAAAAAGAAGAACAGATGCCTGAAACTGATCTATGCGAGATATTTCGCATTCGCAAAGATCGTGTTATCCTATTGAAAAGTTTTGATGATTTTTTCGTAGATAGTTTGCAGGAAATCTATTATTCAAATGAAAAAGCTGCTGATAGAGAGGCTTATAATGAACAGCGAAAAGCCGTACTCAGCCGTGTTCCACTTATGCAGTTCTCAGACATTTACGATATCGAACAAGACTATCCTAATTTAAGGGATGATGAATTTCTTTTAGACACAGCTAATTATATTGAAGCAGAAGAAGAAATTACTTCAGATAACCTAAGGGAAGCCCAGCTATTACACAAAATTTTATTCAAACATACACTACAAAGACTGAAAGAGGGTAAAATCATTTATTAAGCCTTACGGATATCACATTTAAATCAACACATGACTTTCCCATAAGTGAAGAAACACATACCCATCATTATCAACATGGTACTCCTTCTTAAATTAAGGAGGAGTAATTATATATTTAAATTTGATTTTTTTTACGATTATCCTTTCTCTTAACATCCAATTCAAGAAACCTTTTGTCCATATAGTTTTCTGTGGGCATTGACATTTAACCCCTAAGTCCTTTCGACTTTTATACTTTATCCTTTTCCCAATAGCAATCGGGACTTTCCTTCCTTTATCCTTATTTTCCCTCTAAGCTTTGCAATTTTTTTGATTGATAATTCCTATCTTCATGCTTGTAAAATAAGAGAATAAAGAATCTGAATTTCTAGAAGAACTGAGATATCAAAATATGAGTCAAGAAAAATACGACCTTATAGTCATAGGTAGTGGACCTGCGGGTTTTTCAGCAGCTACGCGTGCTATCGATTTTAAAAAATCCGTTTGTATAATCGAAGCTAATCACTTAGGTGGTGCTGGTATTATGAACGGTGCCCTCACATCAAAAGCCATGTGGGAGTTATCAAAAGATTTTAATATTGCCTCTTCGGTTAATCGAGGCTACAGAGCATCAGGGCTTGTTGCTGATTACAAGCAGGTTCAAAAAACCATTATTCAAGCTGCTAAGCAAAAGCAATTACAGATGCTCTCACAAATAGAGACATTTTCTGAAAAAACGGATACTCATGGAAGTATTTGTGTAAAATATGGTTGGGCAAAATTTATAGATTCTCACACAATTGAGATCGACAAAAAAGGCGTTAAAGAAATTATCTCAGCTGGCAATATAATTATTGCAACAGGTTCACGTCCGAGAGAAATGCCAGACATCGAGATCGATCAAGAACGAATTATCGATTCTGAAGGCATTATGAATCTCAAGGAGTTTCCAGAAAGAATGATTATCATAGGTTCGGGTATTATTGGATGTGAGTATGCCACTATTTTCTCAAACTACAATCAAACAGAAGTTCACCTACTTGACCGCCAACACAAGGTGATCCCTTATGAAGATGATGATGTTAGTGATTTTGTTTCAAAAGGACTCGAAAAAAATGGTGTGATCATTCATCATACGGCTAACTTAAGAACAATAAGGAAACGTCCCGATTGTTTAGAAGTTGTTCTGGATTATCAGGATGGACACTCCAAAGTGATAGAAGTAGATGTTGCAGTTGTAGCTGTTGGTCGTATTCCCAATTTAGATAATATGGGGCTTGAAAATGTGAACATCCAGACAACCGAAAGAGGTTATTTAGACATTAATGAGGCCTGTGCAATTGACAACTTCCAATCTTGTAATATCTTTGCTGCAGGCGATGTATCTGGTCATGCACAACTCTATTCAGTTGGTGAACTACAAGGTCGATTTATCGTAGAAGCCCTATATGGTAACTTGGAATTCCCCTTGGATTACGCAAACATGTCAACGCTCATGTTCTTTAAACCTGAAGTTGCAGCTGTTGGAATGAATGAGAAAGCCTGTAAAAGTAAGAATATCCCTTACAAAGTTGCAACCTACTCTAATTCCCTCGTAAACAGAGCAATTGCCATGAGAGCAACTGATGGCTTCATTAAGATTATTGTAAGTGATGATGGTGAAAATCGAATACTAGGTATGCGAGCTGCCGGCCCACAAGCTTCAACACTGATTACTTCTATTGCGTATCAAATCACTCAAAAAAACACACTTAAGGATATTCGTAAAAATGTTCACCCTCACCCTAGTATTTCAGAAGGTGTGCAGGAATGTTTACGTGTATTCGAAGGAAAATCAATTTATAAACCTCAAGCCTTTCCTGATTTAATCAAATTAAAATCGTGGAAACCTGAAAATCAAGGATAAATAAAATAAGGTTAAAGGTTAAAGGTTAAAGTGAATTCAATAATAAAGGAAAAAAAGAATAAATATCTATCATCAGATAAAGTACGAACAACTTGAGATATGGAAAATGACTTACAAAGAAGATTATTTCAGTTTTCTATAGATATCATTAAAGGAGTTAGAAATTTTCCTAATTCAAGATGATACCAAGTCATTTCATATCAGATTCTCAAATCTGCTACTTCGGTTGGTGCAAATTACGAAGAAGCACAAGCTGCAGTTTCAAAGGCTGACTTTTCTAATAAATTTGGAATTTCTCTTAAAGAAATACGAGAATCCAATTACTGGATTAGAATAATTATTGAAATTTCAGATCCAAATTCAAAATGGACAAGCTTAGAATCTGAATCTAAAGAATTAATGAAGATAATAGGGTCTATCTATTCTAAATGTTCAAAGTCGAGATAATCACTTTAACCTTGTTTTACTTTAACCTTTAAGAATAATAAAAAACAGCGACTAAACTCATGAAGTTTTAGTCGCTGTTTTTTTTTATAAGCTTAGTGCCTTGTGACTTTAGATTTAATTTTTGCTCTAACGTGAGCAGAATCTTCAGAAAGTAAATATCGTCTGGTAGATGTTGGAAGAAAATCAATTACAGCATCCAATTTATCTTCACGAATTGCTTGCCTTACCTTAGAAGCAGAGATATAATTGTCCTTAGAACCAGATGAAATTCGAGGTATCTCTAAAAGCTCAACGCCATTAGGAGGTAAATGCTTTATCATTGCGTCATTGTATGCCTGTGTTACTGGAGAATACATTTCTGTACCAACATACCTACGATTAATATTGAATATTGGCACAATATATCTCATGAAGGTAATAACATCTAGCTCAGCTTGACATGCTGCAATATCTGACTCCTTCTCTTGCTTTAGGAAATACGATGGGAAAATTGTTCCGGAAACCACATAATTTCCACCTTTCACCATCACTAAATTATCAATATGACCTAACTCTTCCTTTATTAAACGCCAACGAGTTGTAAAGTTAAATGATGAAAGGTCTTCCTCAACAATAAACAAATAAACCACTCTATTCTCGCTACAAGCTTTTTCGATTAGATATTTATGCCCCATAGTAAATGGGTTACAATTCACAACCACAGCTGCAATACCACCAACATTAACATCACGCTTAATCGAACGTAAATAATTTTGATAAGTTTTAATGTTCTCATATCCAAACTCGAGAACAGAAAATAAAGGTTCAGCCGTAGCTATCTCAGTAAAACCAAGACCTTTAAACACCATAAGGTTACGAGGCTTCGTATACACAAAAATATGATCGTGCTTTTGAATAACAATATCAATCAGGTGAGTTACAATTTGAGCAAAAGCTGCACCCTCTCTAAATTTAGGAGCGACTGCCACATATTTTAATACGCGACCTTTATATGATCCTGTACCTATAATCTCATCATTCAAATTATAAAGTATCATGGAATAATCTACATCTTCAGGAATGTAATCAAAGCCCAAATCACTTAAAAATTTAGACAGTAATTTTAGATCAAAAGGGTTTTTCAAATCTAAAGATTCTTCTCTATAATCAGTATTTTCTACGCCCATTATTATATTGTATTATCCCCTTAGGGATTTTATTCAAATTATTAATACTAATTCAAGTCATTACTCACCAGCTGTCTATTCACACTATACATGAAATAAGACACTGCCAACAAATCGGCTGATCCTCCAGGTGAAATTCGTTCTTCTTTACAAAATTCGATCAAAGCCTTATAGCTCTTTTCAAATCCTTCACTTTTGCATTTTTGTAGACAAGCAGATGCCCTACTTTTTAATTTCTCTAAAACATCTTCACCTTTGCGATAAAGAATATTACTGTCGTCGTTTTCTGAAATAATGGCTAACAAAGCACGTGTCAATCCCTTATTCAAGATCTTATCATTCAAAATCTCTTCAGTATCGAATTGCTCATGCAAAACAGGAAGTGCTTTTTGAAAAACACAAGGCATACCAGCTTGAATTTCGCCACGTATTCCCTGCCCTTTTTTACCGAAACGTCGATAACACACCTCTCCATGAGTTTCTTTTCCCAAATAAAGTTTCTTACCAAGTTCACGAGCAACCAGATCTCCATTCATATTCTGAATAAGAGAAACAAATTTCTCGTTTGTAAATGTATCCTCTGACAATAAATGAGCTGAAACAAAAATTGAAAACCCTAAAAGGAAAATAGCTCCCTTATGCGTATTTACACCATTCGTTTCAGCAAACATATCAGCCTCTATATCCAAACCAATCAACCTTAATTTAGGCATTGCTTCTTTCAAGTCAGCGCCAGAAAAATCATAACCAAAATCTGCTATTTTCTGAAAAGAAACTGAAAGAGCTGCCGTAGAATTCAAAAACGTTGAGAAATCCATATCGGTATGTGATCCTTCATCAAAACGATCGACCAAACCAGGCTTAGGTGCCAAAGCAACTTCGTGTAACAAAGACTGAGTAGCTAATATTGCTAATTGTTTACAAACACGTTCTTTTTTCCGTGAATCTTGATATTTCGAAATCTCAAGCTCAATCTTCATACGCATAGCTGCATAATCATGAGCTTGCTTTCGCATACAATAAATGGCTGGTGCATTATTACAAAAGAAACAGGTTTTAGCTTTACCAGAAGAAACAGGTTCTCCTTTTTCATCAACTACATCAACATCCAAAAGACGTCCAATAGGATGATTGGTTTCAAAGGTTTCGCAAAGATTTTTTATTTGGATAGCTGTCAAGTCTGGATCAACTATCTCAGCAAGGAAGAAATCACCTGCAGTATCGGTTTCACAATGAACGGTTTCATTGTTGATCACAATTCGATGTGAAAGAAGGTAGTTTTTCAGCTCTATTAAGCAGGCTGAAAAAAAAGCATGAAAGCTTTCATTAGACTTAGGCAAACCAGGAATATTCAAATTAAAGCTCAAAGTAATGCAGCCTCTTTCAGATCTCTGCACCCTCAAATCTCTTCGCTTATCCTTAGCCAAAAGCAATTCTTCTATCGACTTATCCATCCCTGCCATCATCACATTAGTTAGTATTGATTTGCAATAAAAACCAGTTAATTTGTTTCTAAAAAGAGAAACAGTTCCCTCTCCATTTTCACAGAGAGGGAAATATAGTTTTCAACTCGAAAATCGAGTTGTCTTATCCTAAATTTGTAACATTTTTGATCACGTCGATAATTGTTCCATCACGGTATTCAACCAATGCAACAATCTTATCGCCAAGCTGTTTCGGTGCAGGAACACCTGTCATAGAATCAACTTCTTTCTTAAGATCTCTGATATCAACCACATTTAGTCCAGCTTTTTTCAAGGCTGCTGCTAAATTAGGTTTTGCAGGGTTTACACAAACGCCGCGCTCAGTTACAATCACATCAACACTCTCTCCTGGAGTTACAACAGTGTGAACACGATCCATAATAATTGGTAAACGACCACGGAAAGATGGACAAACAATTACAGAAAGGTTTGCTCCAGAAGCTGTATCTGAGTGACCTCCAGATGCACCACGAATCTCTCCTGATGAACCTGTGATTACATTAACATTGAAATCAACATCCACTTCAAGTGCACCTAAAACAACCACATCCAATTTATTGGTCATGGCACCACAGTTATTAGGATTCGCATACTGATCACAAGTAATCTCAACGTGCTTCGGGTTATTCAACACAGAAGTACTTACAGCAGCGTCGAATGATTGAACATCAAAAATGGCTTTAAATAAACCTTCCTCAAGCATGTCAACACCGTAAGATGTTACGCCACCAATCATGAATGACCCCTGAATACTTTTACGTTTCATATCATCACGAAGGAATTTAGCCACAGCCAAAGAAGCACCACCGGCACCAACTTGGAATGACATTCCATCCTTAAACAAACCTGAATGTTCGATTACTGTTGCACCAATACGAGCAATACGCAAGTCCATAGGTGAAGATGTGATACGAGTTGTACCAGATGCAATTTTAGATGCATCACCAATACTGTCAATTTTCACAACATAGTCAACAAAATGTTGACGAACCGTACTTGGTACACATGGGTATTCCACCATATTATCAGTTACGATAATCACATTTTTTGAATAACGTGCATCGATATCAGCATATCCCATAGAACCAAATGCTGATGGCCCGTGAGAACCTGTTGCATTACCTTCTTCATCAGCAGCTGAAGCAGCAAGTACTGATAAATCTGGCTTAATTCTACCAGTTAGGAAATCGCGAACACGACCACCATGCGAGTGAATAATTGCTGGATATTTTAATTTTCCCGCCGAAATAATATCGCCAAGAGCACCTCTAATTCCTGATGAGAAGATTTTAGTTATCATTCCTTTCTCTACATACGGAACCAATCCATCGTGAGCTGAAGTCAATGAAGATGAAGCCAAAGTAATATCTTTGATTCCCATCTCATCTAAAATCTCAATAGCTTGCATTAAAACACCATCACCTCCACGAAGGTGGTGATGACACGTTACTGTCATACCGTCGAAAGGCTTACACTTCTCAATTGCTTCTTTTAAACTAGAACAGACTTTTGATGTATGTGCCTTCTTTGCCTTTAATGTACGTGATATGTTGGTAGCTGGAACTTCATCTTCGATGATACTTTTCCAAACACCCTGGTAAGGCTGCAGTTCGCCAATACCTTCTATATATTCAGGAATTTCAACTCCTAATGCGTTTTTCATTGCTTTATAATTAATTGCTTTCCGATTTGTCGGAATACAAAAAGTTGCTTATAAATTGATTAGTCTAAACTCTTTTCAATATCCTTAATATCGATATTGGCATATTCTAAAACGGTAATTGCTCGCTGAACTACAGGAGCATCAATCATTTTACCATCAATAGCAAACACACCGATACCAGCTTTTGTATTCTTGTAAAATTCAGAATACACACGGTAAGCTTTACGAATTTCATTTTCACTAGGATTGTAAACATCGTGAACAGGATCAACCTGACGAGGATTAATCAATGCTTTACCAGCAAAACCAAGCTTCTTGATATATTCAGTCTCTTCTTTAAGACCTTCCTCATCATTAATATCAGCAAAAACAGTATCTAATACATCTAGATCATTAGCCTTACCTGCCATTACAATTCGTTTACGAGCATAATCGATTCCTGCTCCATCTGGAGTTTTCACAATACCCATATCAGCAGTTAAATCCTGACCTCCAATTGTAATTGCATCAACACGTGGCTCACAAGCAGCAATGTCGTATACATTAGCAACACCTTTAGCCGTTTCAATCATCACATGAATGGTCATTTTAGGATCTTTGATGCCATGCTCCTTTTCGATTCTACGAACTTCTTTCATGAAATCTTTAACATCCTGTACCGATTCTGTTTTAGGGAAACGAATATTGTCAGGTTGCATAGGAACAATCGCCTCCAAATCGGCTAAGCCAAATGGAGTTTGCATGTTGTTTACACGAACACAAACTTCAGTATCGTAAAAATTTACAGTTTCAAGCATACTACGTACCAAAATACGAGCAGCATCTTTTTGGTTTAATGCAACAGCATCTTCCAAGTCAAGTAATACAGCATCGCTGCCATAAACACCTGCTTGTTGAATCATAGCCGGATTGTTACCCGGTATGTACAACATTGATCTTCTTTTCTTTTTTGCCATTACAATGTACCCTCCTGAATTCCTAAAGAACGTTTAACTGCGGTTTCAACTCTAGCTTTAATGGTCGGAGTCAATGCGCCTTTATCCTTAGCAATAAGGTGCACATTTTCAATTTCCATTACATCTAAAACTTGATTGATGCATGCTTTAATATCCTCTTCAAACTGTAGCATTACAGTAGAGGAAATGTCAACCTGTCTTCCAGATCCTTCGGCAACTGGCTCAATTAGAACCATAATGTCGCTCGATTCAAAAGTTCCAGCTTGAGCTTTAAACTTAGGTGTCATTATTTTGTATCGTTAGTTGTTATTATCCGTTTGTTTTCATAATTGAAATACAAACAAAACTTTAATTGTCCGTGATAAACCTAAAAAAAACATTGAATATCTAATGATAAATCAGTCTAAATAAAGGTCGTTTTCAAACTAATTACTTACCAATATTTCAACTGATTTTCAGTGTACAAATGTTGCAGTCTTTCAATATATATCAAAGGACTTTGGCTTATTTTTTGGTTAAATAAAAATGTTATAAAACAGATTGCCGATTAAATTCTTTATTCTGATTTTAAACCTAACTCGTCTAAATATTAAAAAGATCAAAATCATCTCTCATAACAAGCAAATTACGAAATAAGTGTGGGAAGGAGATCATGTAAATGAAAAAAATCCTACAGTGGCCTGTAGGATTCTTTGCGGATTAGCGGTTAGTGAGATCTTATCGGTTAGTATAAGAGTTTGCTTAGTAAAAGGGTGGCCCCTTTTTCAAAAGCGTTTGCAATATAGCCTTTCATTTTGAAATATCGCAAACGTTTGCTAAGAAATTTTCTGTTTTTTTAACTATTCAGAACAGAATAAAATAAGAGATAGGGCTATGCCAGAGATTCAGTGATCTAAAAAAAAGTGACCCCATACGAGTCACTTCAAATCCAAATTAACAAATATATTTTATCGAGCTCCTACCAAAGAAACCGATGAAATGGTATCTCCCATCCCAACCAAAGTCACTGGTTTATCAATCAAAATAGTAGGAACAGCTATAATATCTATTGAATCATTCTCAAAGAGCCCTGTTTCTAACAATTGATTTTCGCCATACTTTGCGGTGATTAATTCCTGAAGACATTTCAATTCATTTAAACCTATATCTGATACTTTGTTACCATGAGCCCAAAGTAAAACATCTTTGGTGTTAATAGCTCCAGTTCCAGCTTTTGCAGCAGCAACAGTTGCTGCCAATTGCATTCCATTTCGGTTTTGCATTGGAGTCACTTTAAAACCTTTCTTCTGAAGCGTCAGATATAAACCAAACATATGCAATTGCAATCTTGGGCATCCGGTATATTCATAAATTTTCAACATACCAAGGAACATATTCTCAGCATTGATATCAGCTTCACACTTAGCAGCTAAATCTTCTTCACCAATAACTTCGAGAATATCAATCAGTTCGCGCTCATTAAAACCTAAACTATCCACACTTTCAACCAATGAATCGATTAAGTGCTTTCGTACGACCGTATCTTGTGTTGAGGCTACTTCAAGATGAAGTATATTATCTGGACAAGATTTTCTCCAAGTTTTGATCATCGCTTTCGAAGCATCAATCTTATCTGCACCTTTACCTCCATCTTTCAAATTCTCATGCAGCATTTGATATCCCGACAAAATAATGTATTCTGAATTAACATCATCCTTAGCCATGCACTTCGAAAACTGTTCGTCGATATGCAATTTAAAGTTTAAAGGATCGTAGGTCGCAATAAATCGATTAGCCTTCGGGCATATATATGTTTTTCCACCTAAACTGATAGAATCACCTTTATCAAATTCAATAATCCAATGAATCAAAGGCAAATCATTCTTTCTATCAACCTTGGAAGCTTTGGCTACTTTTCCATTTTCATCAACAGTCAAAAGATTATCCAAATCTAAAAAAAGTTGCGATTGCTCCTTTGGATTAGATGCACAGTGAACGTAAACGGAATCAACTCCGCAAACAGCCATAACATTGGCTACAACTCCACCTTGACCACCCATTTGTAGCTTGTCATACCCTACAGTTTTATTCAACCAATTGAATACAGACTTGTCATCAATCAACCACTCTTCAGCCTTACCATCTTTAAAACATTGCAGAAAACCTCGAATAGCATCTTCATTAGTCTGTATCGAATTTTCTCCTTCGCCAATTATCTTGAGAAGATCTAAGTTGCTTTCTGAAATAATTTTCTCAATCTCTTTTCCACTGACTTTAATTACTGCATCCACATTTGCATTAAATGCACTAATCAATCCTTTAACTTCTCCCATTTTTTCTAGCTGAGCGGGAGCCGTCTTATAATGCTTCAACCACTTATCCTTTAAATCGCTGTATGACATACTAATAAATTTGTTTCGTTTCAAGACAACTGAATGTGTAGAACACTATAGTAGTCCAATGATTTTGATGTTTGATAAAACAAAGAAATGTAATTTAAGAGTGTTTACTGAAAATTCATATTAAAAAGCCATTAAAAATCACTGCAAAGGTTTGAAATTATAGATTTTTTAAATTCAATCTACCTATATTATAATTGGAATGCTAAAAAACACAGAATCACAACTCCATATATTTGGATATTTAAATATATTTGTAGCCTCAATGATTAATATTAAAAATCAAAGGCTATTTGAAGTCTGAAATTAGATTGCATGTAACCGTATAAAAATATAATAAGATGAAAGCAACAACAACTTGGACAGAAGGAGTATCTTCAGTACTAACAAACAATAGAGGTCATGAAATAATTGTTGATCTACCAGAGGCGAAAGGTGGACAGGATCTTGGTCCTACTGCATTTGAGCTTTGTTTAATGAGCTACTCGGGTTGTGTAAATACAATTTTCAATATTGTAGCTAAAAAAATGAGATTCGAATTTACGGCTCTTGAGGTTGATACAATTGGTCACCAAAAAGATGGGGCTCCTACTTTCACAGATGTTGAAGTAGAATTAAGAGTTGAATCTGATGCTAGCGATGAGAAAATTGAATCTTGTCTTCAAAAAACATTAAAAATGTGTCCTGTAGGCGTTCTATTCCACCAGGCAGGCGTAAATACAACTTACAAGATTATGCGTTTGCAAAAAGCATAATTTAAACTATTTGTATGAGATACAGAATCCCTTTCCTTTATTGGTTAGGGATTTTTTTTGATCTTTAACAGTGTATTAACAATTAAGCCAAACTATAACAAGACAGACAAGTCTTTTATTTCGTATTTTTACAATAGTTGATAACCAAACTCGCTTTCTCCTGCGTTATTAATTTAAAACACCAAATATGAAACGTTTATTAATTATTATTCTGGCAACAATTAGTCTTAACACATATGCTCAGAAGGCTAAAAGCAGCTTGCAAATCGGACAAAAGGCACCACAATTTACAGCTTTCGATCAAAATGGAGATAAATTTGTTAGCTCCGAACTACTAAAAACGAATCAACTCATTGTGGTATTCTACAGAGGTCAATGGTGTCCTTTCTGTAATCGTCACCTAAGCGAATTGCAAGATAATTTAGAGAATTTCAAAAAAGCAGGTGCACAGATTGTTGCAATAACACCTGAAAAAACAGAGAACATTAATAAAACAGTTGAGAAAACTAAAGCTGACTTCCCTGTTCTTTGGGATAAGGATAATTCAATAATGGCGTCATTTGGTGTTAATTTTATCCTTGCTAAAAATCTTCAGGAGAAGTATAAAGAGTATGGAGTTGATTTAGCAAAAGATAATGGAAATCCTAGCCAAACACTTCCCGTTCCAGCCACGTTTATTATTGGTAAAAATGGAAAGATTAAATTCTTACAATACGATCCTAATTACAAAAATAGATCCTCAGCCAAAGAGATTCTAGAACAACTATAAAATCAAACTTATTTGATTCAAGAAACATCCTTTATATTCATGATTTAGGATGTTTTTCTTTTTATCTCAAATAAATGCTTTAGAATACAGACTTAGTGAACCCACCATTCAGATAAAAGACTTAACTATGCAAAAAATATAAATATGACTAGTTACACACCTAACAAAGCAGATTTTTCCCTTTGGAAAAGAATAAAAAGTGAATTAAGCCTTTTATTAATTCTTCAAATTATCATCCTCATTTTCATGGGCTTAAATCTAGTTTATGAACTTACTCTAATAGTCATATTCATACTTCTACTTTCTATAAAACGAAATAGGATCGTTTATCAGGTAAGCTTTGATAACCAAAATGAAGAATTTTCAGTTTCCTATTATTACTTAGTTGCACTCAAAGGCAAAGAAATAATCAAGTTTGACAAGCTAAATGCTAAACTAGGTTTGAAACGATATGGACTTGGTAGTTCAATTACAACTTTGGAGTTTTTTAATAAAAAACAACTTATTGGAGAAATTCGAGTTGGAGACAAATGGCAATGGACAGACAAACAGCTTAATACGATTCATGAACAAGCTTTGAGTTTAAAAGATTAAAACCATAATCTTCTTCTCATACCCTAATTTTGCTATCTTTAAATGTAACCAAGATTTAAAGGCATAAAATACATTCTTAAATATTTTTTTCCAATTCTGCTGATTTTTTCAAATTGGTTAAGTTCTCACGCACAGTCGTCTACTACTGATAAAAACAAAAACAGCAAAATTGAAACATCAATAATTTCTGACACGACAAATAACAATCTCAGAGGGGACACATTAAAGGAGAGTGATAAATTCTACAAAAGTCTTAAATCAAAAGCATACAAAACCAAAATAACGAAGGAACTTTACAGACTATTTTTTGTATCGCCTACCAAAGATGAAGTTGTTAGTGATAAGAGAAGAGAACAAAGTGGGCAGGCATTTTTACCTTATCAAGGGAAACGTATCAATAAGGTTATTGTTGATGTTATACCACCATTTAAACCTAACTTTCTAGATACACTACAAAAGACAAGAATTTGGCTAGAAAAATCGGCTAATCGACTTCACAATACAAGTAGTCGAAGTCATATCAAAAAGATCCTTTACCTTCAAGAAGGTGATACCTTAGACGCTTTCAACACTGCGGAAGATGAACGTTTAATTCGTAACCTACCTTATATAAAAGATGCCCAATTTATTGTTATTCCCGTAATGGGATCAGCAGAACTTGTTGATCTATACTTATTGGTAAAGGATCAATTCTCTTGGGGATTCGACATAGACGTGGGTTCTCTTACCTCCACCTCGGTAGAACTTTACAATCGAAACTTATACGGACGAGGTCATGAAATAAGGTCTGGTTTCGAATACAATTCGAGTAAAGATCAACAATGGGGATATATTGCAAGCTATAAAATCCAAAATATTAGACACTCTCACATAAGTACTGGAATAACCTTTAGTAACAACTACAAAAGGTCGTTAATTGAATTATCCTTAAAGAGGCGATTTGAAACCTATATGACAAAATATGCTGGCGGCCTGACTCTTTCAAAAACTAGGCATTCAGATAAAATCAATTCAAATGATCCCATATTGAACGAAGAACCTCTTGATTTTGATTTTGCATCAGGATGGATAGGACGATCGTATAAGCTTAAGTCAAAAAAGAAACTAGCTAAAACTCAGCTATTTTCAACTATTGGCTATTCATATTTAAACTTTTTTGAACGCCCTAAAGTTAAAGAAGATTTAAACAAATTCTTTCATAATAAGAGGCTGTATTTAGCCAGTTTAACTCTTAATCAAACTCAATATTTCAAATCTAATCTCATTTATAATTTTGGAAGAACAGAAGATATTCCTTACGGGTATTTAATGCAAGTAACTGCTGGTTTCGAGGACCGAGAATTCTCATACAGAAGATATTTAGCTTTTGAATATCAACGTGCTACTCACTTCTATAAAACTAAGGCTTACCTATTCACTAAGTTCGCTATTGGAGGCTACTTTGATAGAGATCACTATGAACAAGGGAACTTAATAATACAAAACAAGTTTATTAGTCGACTACGTAAATCTGGACGATACCGCTTCCGTAATTTTGTGGAACTTAATTACAGCTTAGGTATTCGTCGCTTTCCAGAAGAATTTATTACTCTAAATACACCTACTGGTATTCGAGGATTTAAGAGCCTTGAAGCCACAGGAACGCAAAGATTAACCTTAAAGCTCGAACATATGACATTCACTCCATTTATAGAGGGTGGGTTCAGATTTGCATTCTTCAACTTTGTTGATGTTGGAACTATTGGTAGCAACCAGAATCAGCCTTTCAAGAACAGAGCATACTATGGTGCAGGGCTAGGTATTCGATTAACCAATGAAAACCTTGTTTTTAAAACAATAGAATTGAGATTTGCAATTTACCCAAAGGCTCCCCACGATTTCTCAAGTCCTCAATATGGTATATCAGGCGAAGACCGTCCGAAGTTCAGCAATTTCAGTGTAGATCGTCCTAAAACTATTGACTTTGAATAAACTGATTCAAAACATCTTTCTAAGAATTTTTATACGACGCCTCCACGCCATTTTCCAAATTTAAGATATAAGAAAGAAGCTGTTCCTAAAAACATAGCATAAAAATACTCCGAGATCCACACTTGTGCTATGGATACTTTCAAAACTTGAGTCAAAAGAAAAACTCCGCCCAGATAGAATGCAAGCACTACAATTTCTAGTAGCATGGCATGTAGCGTTCTACCTGTTCCTGAAATTCCGTGAAATAACGTAATTGCAATTGGAAATAATAATGATGATCCAAAAACAACATAAACAACGGGACGAGCATGTTCAATTAGAAGAGCATCATCTGTATAAATTGAAATTATCAGATCTGGAAAAAAGATTGAGATCCCCACTATAGCTAGCACAGACAAAAAAGACAACTTAACTGTTCTCCATATAACTAACATGACCTTTTCAGGAAAACCTTCTCCAATAACCTGGCTAACCAGTGTATTAACAGCGGAGCCAAATGCCCATACGGGTACCATTAGCAAGACATATATACTCCTTATAATATTCGATATTGCCAACTCGTGCTCTCCCATTCTTTCAACCATAATGAAAAAAACAAACCAACACGATAAGGCTAGGAAATTTTGAATCATTATTGGAAATGATACATTGATCAATCGCTTAAAAAGTGGCCAATCTATCTTACAAAACCTTAATAAGTCATAGTGAGCAAGCGGCACTTTCTTAAGGGTATACAAAATAAAGAATACCATTGCTGTAAATTCAGCGATTACAGAAGCTAAGGCAGCACCTTTAATACCCATCTCTGGTAAACCAAACTTTCCGAATATCAATGCGTAATCGAAAAACACATTGATTATTGCCATAAAAGCTGTGCTCCAGCTAATTACTTTAGTTTTAGCGATTCCTATATAAAAAGCTCTAAAAAGTAGGTTAACACATGCAAATAATATTCCCCAGGCGCGAACAGATATATAATCGTTACTCGCTTGATAAATACCATCGGAACTTACCATCCACTTCAATAAACTTGGCGATTGAATTTCCATAAGTCCAAACAATAGGACTCCAACAAACATCAAAAAATAAAAAGAATGGATAAATGTTTTTCCAACCATTTTAAAATTCTGTTCACCTACTCTACGAGCAATTACAATTTGTGTTCCCAACCCGAAGCCCCAGACAAACATTACAATTGCAAAATAAAATATTGTTGCAATAGCAGCAGCACCTAGAGCTGTTTCACTTAAGTGTCCTAAAAATGCGGTATCAGTAACTGAGATTATATTCTGAGCAATACTTCCCAATATAATTGGAAATGCAATTGTCCAAATGCTCTTATTATCAATTTTTGTTTTCAATTCTTCCTACTTTATAATTTCAAGCCAAATGTAAGCCCAAAACAATGATATTCAAACTCTGTCTAAATAAAAAAGCTCGCTTTGCAGTTAGCAAGCGAGCTCTTTATCCTTATTTAGAATTTTGATTATTTTAAATAATCATCAAAATAATTACTTACTTTCTGCTTAAGGTGAATTCTATCCATTCCTCTTACATTGTGCTCAGCACGAGGATAAGGGAAATAATCAACTTGCACATTATTCTTTATACACTCTCTAACAAAACTTAAGCTATTTTGCCAAAGTACAGTTTTATCAATAGCTCCTTGACAGATTAAAAGCTTTCCTTTCAAATCCTTTGCTTTGCTAATAAGAGATGTTTTAGCGTATCCTTCTGGATTCTCCTGTGGTGTATCCATATAACGCTCTCCATACATGATTTCATACCATTTCCAGTCGATTACTGGTCCTCCAGCCACTCCGACTTTAAATACATCAGGATAATTCGTAATTAAAGAAATAGTCATAAATCCACCATAACTCCATCCGTGAACACCAATACGATCAGTATCTACATATGTTTGAGATTTTAAGAAATCAATACCTTTCATCTGATCAGCCATTTCAGGTTGTCCACACTGACGGTGAATAATTGCTTCGAACTCTTTCCCGCGGTTAGCCGAGCCTCTATTATCAAGTGTGAAAACTACATAACCACGCTGAGCCATATACTGCTCCCACAAACGAGCGCCACCTAACCATTTGTTAGTTACCAACTGTGCATGCGGTCCACCATAAACATATATAACGACAGGATATTTTTTAGCAGGATCAAAATCAGCAGGCTTGATTAAACGGTAATGCAAATCTGTTTTGTCATCTGCCGATTTGATTATTCCCAACGAAATCTCACCAAGCTTATAATCTTTAAGCTTGTTTTCTGCTTTCACTAGGTTTTTAACAAGTTTACCTTGAGAGTCACAAATATTAATAACTCTAGGAACATTTAAACTCGAGTAATTATCGATGATATAAGATCCCGATTTACTAACTTTTACGTCATGGTAACCAGCATCATTAGTTAAACGAACACGCTTACCCGATTTCATATTTAATTTGTAAACATGACGATCAGTCGGACTAACCTCTGTCGATTCAAAGAATAGGTTCTTCTCAGATTTATCGAAACCTAAAACTTTTGTTACCATCCAATCTCCACTTGTAAGCTTTTTGATCAGCTTACCTTCGTTAGAATACAAAAACATATGATTATAACCAGCAGTGCTTGATTGATAAATGAATTGACTAGGCTTGTTCTTAAGGAAAATCAATTTATGCTGCGGCTCAACCCAACGGTCATCCTTCTCTTCAAGTAAAGTCTTCACAAGTTCACCAGTCGCAACATCATACTTATTCAACTTCATATGGTTCGAAGCTCTATTCAATACCTGTATGTAAATAAATTGAGCTTTAGCACCCCAAGATACATTAGTAAGATATCTATCCTGCTCAAAGTCAGTCGCATTAATCCAGGTAGTTTTTGCATCTTTTATATTGAAAATCCCAACAGATACCCTTTCTGATCCCATACCAGCCATTGGATATTTCTCTTCTCGTAAATCTCCAACACGTGTATTAATATCAACTAATGGGAATGAAGTAACTTTGCTTTCATCTTTACGATAAAAAGCTAAAGCCTCTCCATCGGGGGACCAAAATATTCCACCATCAATTCCATATTCACTACGACTTACTGCTTGACCACTAACAAAATTCTTATCCTTATCAGTAGTTACCGCTACTTCGAGACCGTCTTTACCAACAACATAAAGATTGTTTTCAAGAGTATAAGCCAACTTATTATTAGAATCACAAAAAGCTCTATTGTCAGCACTTCGATCGGCATTTAAAACTAAGTAAGCTTTTTTCTCGTTAACCTTGTACTGAATTAAACTAGGTCCATTCCAAAATTGAATGGTATTAGCATCTTTCCATGTAAATGCAGGAATTCTATTAAGAATTGATATAGATTCTACTGATAGTGCCGTATTTAAATCGTCTAAACCTAATAGCTTTTTAGCCTCAAGCTTTGGAGACCCAACCATAATAGCGTTCTTTTCTACAAAACTATATTCAATCCTATCGGCACGCCAGTCTAGCTTATAAATATTTTCAGGATAGAAATCACGCCATTGTCCAATTATAGCATCTTTCATACTCAAGACTTTATCTTGAGCATAAACTGAAACATCACAAAGCGCTAATAAACAAATAGCTCCTAAAATGATCTTTTTTTTCATTTAGTTTAATTTTATAATTGCTGTTAGTAGTATTTTATAAAGCCCTCAAATGTATTAAAAATCGATAAAAGGCCATTTGACTTCTAATATATTCTTACTAAATTGCCATATAATTTTATAAGTAAAGCATAATGCCAGAAAAAAACTCAAAGAACCGAATTAGACTCGTAATTGTTTTTTTAATAATTATTGTAGTTACATCTCTCTTCTATTTTAGGAAACCGTCTGAGAAGACTAATGATGAAGTTAAACTCATTGAAGATCTTGTGGCTTCTTCTGTTAATGCAGAACAAGAGAGTGGTAATATTTTCCACTTCAACAACATCATGTTTAGTTTACCATCTCCTTATCAGATTTCACTTATTTTACATGAGTCTGGAATTTCGTATAATAAGGAATTATTGAACCCTTCACGTAAGGCTTCTGATTATGTAACTAACTTTAGTCGGGCTATAAACTTTGGTGTTTATGGTGTTGATTTAGGATATATCAATATTTATCAGCAAACACAAGATGCTGCAAGTTACTTTGCAGTTCTTAAAATTCTGTCTCTAGATCTTGGTATTTATAAAGTACTAAATCAAAACATCGTAAATAGAGTTGAAGCAAATATCAATACCCGCGATTCGTTGATGGTAATTGTATCTGAGACATACAGAAACATCGATAAATACCTAAAAAACAATAAAAGAGAAGAGACTGGTGCACTGATACTTGCTGGCGGTTGGATTGAATCAATATACGTTCTTACTCAAGAGATGAAAAATAATCCTCATCCTGATTTGATGCAAAGAATTGCTGAACAAAAAAGACCTTTAGAGAATCTTATCAAATTATTAATCCCATACTCAGAAGATAGTGAAAGTTATAAATACCTAGTTGAAAACTTAATACAACTAGCTTATACTTTCGATGAAATTGTGGAAGAATATGAATACATTCCTTCTAAAGATTTCCCTAAAAAGAAACTTACTATAGTGAATAGCACGTCAAAATTGATAATTACACCAAAATTGACATCAGTTATTACTGAGAAAATCGAAAAGCTACACACTTTTATCACGCAATAAGCTTAGTTACTAAGCAATTCTACGGAAAGCATCATTTGCCCTACCTAACACAAACTTAGAAAAGATGAAAACGATATATTTTTTTGTAATCATACTTGTTTCCACAGCTTTTACATCAATGGCTCAGGATAATGCTTTAATGACAGAATGTAGTAAATACCTACAATCACCTTTCGTATCGGATGGTCAAGAATACAAAGCTGAAGTAAATTCTGGAGAATCAGCTGAATTTCACACGACATTCTATTCTGGGAATCATTATAGAATAGCAGGAGTAAGTAATCAGAAAGACAGTCAGCTCATCTTCACTGTTTACGATCAAGAGAATCGTGTTTTATTCACGAACAAAAAACATGGATCAACTCCATATTGGGATTTTGAATTCAATAGCACACTAAATTGCACTATAAAGGCTCAATACATTTCTAAAACGAAAAAGCCAGGTTCAATTTTATTACTGATTGGATTCAAGCAGTAATACCTCTACCTAAATCTCCCCAATCCCTCTTACTTCATGAGCGAAAGAATTCTAAAAGCCTTAATGCAACTATTCGCAATTATTGCGCATCCTGAAGGCTCGGGAGAAAAGCGCCGTGCGATGGTTGTAAAGTATCTGTATCGTCAACTTGATCAAGATTCTGCTCAAGAATACTTAAACCTTTACGACGAATATTACCAAGATACTATTGATCGAAACAACAGGCGATCAAAAAGAAAGCAAGTAACCTCTTCTCGTTCGGTTCGTGTTCTTCGCATCTGTAGCGAAATGAACAAAGAGCTTGTTGCTCGACAAAAAATAATCATCGTTATTCAACTCCTTGAATTCCTGATGGAAAGTGATGAGATTACAGATGAAGAAAAAGAGTTCGTCGCAACTGTAACTGATACATTTAATTTACCTGCAGATGGCTATGTCAGACTACAAGATTTTATGTTGTCGAATTTTGACGAGATTATAGAATCTGAACGTCTGTTAACTATTAACAACAATAAGGGATACAAGAGTAAAGGGGAACATATATATTCGGAAGGGATTACCGGAGAAATTAAAATTCTAAGACTTGTTAGAATTGATCTTTTCGTAATACGATTCCAAGGTTTAGGTGAACTATATATGAATGGTCTTGCTCTTAAAAAAGATCGTGTTCATATTTTAACTCAAGGCTCATCGGTTCGTAATCCTAAGATTGAACCTATCTATTTTAGTGATGTTTTAAGTACATTTAATAGAGATGCTAACAGTGAGCGTGTTGTTTTTGAAACCAAAGATATAGAGTTCAGATATAAGGAGAATGACCAAGGAGTTCACAAGCAATCTTTCAAAGAAGAATCTGGAAAGATGGTTGGAATAATGGGGTCGAGTGGTGCTGGAAAAACAACATTACTTAATATCCTTAACGGTTCATTAGTTCCACAAAAAGGACAAGTTCTAATAAATGGACGTGATATATATAACGAAAAAGAATTAATCGAAGGTGTTATTGGTCACGTCTCACAAGATGATCTTTTGATAGATTCCTTAACCGTTTTCGAGAATCTATATTTCAATGCCAAACTTTGTTTCGACAAATATTCTTCTTTTCAACTTATCAGGCTTGTTTATAAAGTCCTTAGTGACCTAGGTTTATTTGAGGCAAAAGACCTTCAAGTTGGAAACCCTTTAGATAAAAAAATTAGTGGTGGACAACGTAAACGACTCAATATTGCACTGGAATTAATTAGAGAACCAGCTGTACTATTTTTAGATGAGCCAACTTCAGGTCTATCTTCTCGAGATTCGTCGAAAATAATGGATCTTCTAAAGAACTTAGCTCGTAAAGGCAAGTTAATATTTGTAGTTGTTCATCAGCCTTCAAGTGAAACATTCAAGATGTTCGATCGTCTTGTTTTTCTTGACTTAGGTGGCTATATGATATTTAATGGTAACCCATTGGATGCAATTACCTATTTTAAATCTCAAACTCAACAAGCTAATCGTAGTGGTAATGAGTGTGAGGCTTGTGGTAATATTGATGCCGATCAGATTTTCAACATGGTTGAGTCTGAAGTTCTTGATGAATATGGAATTCCTACTCAAGTGAGAAAGGTTAGTCCTAAACAATGGGATGAAAGATTAAGAAATAGCTGTGATATAACTCAAAAAAATATTAATGACGCTAATGAGTTACCACCTATTAGCTTTAAGATTCCAAATCAATTTAAGCAGTTTAAAGTATTTGTCAATCGTGATATCTTATCAAAGCTTGCAAATCCACAATACCTTCTTATAAACTTATTTGAGACACCTCTTTTAGCCTTCATTTTATCTTATATTATTAAATTCTATAATATAGATAAAGGCAACGAATTAGGGTATACTTTTAGTAATAATAGTAACATTCCTGTTTATCTTTTCATGTCTGTTATTGTTGCCCTATTTATAGGACTGACACTCAGTGCTGAAGAAATTATAAAAGACCGAATAATTCTAAAAAGAGAACGTTTTCTTAATTTAAGTAGAAGCAGTTACTTTCTTTCTAAAGTTGTAATTCTATTTTCAGTTTCAGCATTTCAAGCTTTTATATTTGTAATAATTGGGAATTATATACTTGAAATAAAAGATATGTATTTCACCTATTGGCTTGTTCTTTTCACCTCTTGGTGTTTTGCTAACATGCTCGGATTAGTTATCTCTGACAGTTTTAAAACTGTAATTAACATCTACATTCTTATTCCATTTATTTTAATTCCTCAACTTATTCTAAGTGGTGTAATTGTAAAGTTTGACAAGATTAATCCTAATATTTCTCACCCTAACAGAGTACCATGGTATGGTGAAATTATTACAGCAAGATGGGCATACGAGGCTTTAGCGGTTCAACAATTTACAGCAAACAAATATGAAAGCAATTTTTATTTGTATGATAAAGTGATGAGTCAAGCTGATTATAAGAAAAACTATTGGTTACCTATCTTAAAGAATAAACTTAAAGATTGTGAAAAAACACTTAGCAAAGGTCAAGTTGACGATAAGTATAAATTGAATCTGGAATTGATTTATAACGAATTAAAGAATAACTCACTACCACTGGATTTTGAAAAATTAGATCTTTTAGAAAGAAATCCAACAAACTTAGTTTTATTAAATGAACTGAAAATATATCTAAACGATCTTAATCGTCATTACATTATGCTTTATAATGCAGCGAACAAGAAAAAAGATGAAAAGCTACTCGCATTACAAAGTAAATTCCCAGATAAGGAAAGCTTTGTCAACATGAAGAAATCACATGACAATGACAGACTTACTGAATTTGTTACAAATAACAATGATATAGAGCGTATCGTAGAATATAAAGATCGCCTTTTCCAGAGAATCGATCCTATTTTCAGAGATGGTGAGAGTGCATTTTTAAAAGCACACTTTTATGCTCCTCGAAAAAAGATATTCAATCGAGAATATGATACATATTGGGTCAATATTATTGTCATATGGTCGATGACACTTTCACTTTATCTCATCTTGTATTTTGGACTATTTAAACGCTTCTTAAATTCTCTAGAGCGGCGATTAACAAAACTGATATAAATAAAAAATCCATTCATTAAGAATGGATTTTTTTATGCTTTATAAAATAAAACAGCTTAACATTTGTCCATTTTATTAATTACCAATTCAGCCTTTTGTAACTCATCTGGTTTTCCTAGATCCATCCAGATATCAGATGTATCGTAATACCCTACAATTTTGTGATTTTTTGCTAAACGTAAATACAAATCAATAATAGAAAACACACCTTCTTCTTCAATTAAACCCAAAAGCTTATAATCGATAATATGAATTCCAGAGAAGCTGTATGAATTAGAATTGAGATGACTTTCATTCACAATCTTCTCTTCTTTTGTAGCATCATTCTTCCATGCACACAACAAATTATCCTCATTAAAGCACAGGTATCGATTTGTGTTTTTATCTCTTAGATTAAGAGTAGCTAGTCCTTTCTTGTTCTTATGCGAAGCTATAAGAGCATTAAGATCCAATGAACTCAGAATATCAACATTATAGATTAATATAGGCGAATTGGGTATAAAAAGGGACTTAGCATGATTAATGGCTCCTCCAGTATCTAACAAAAGCTTTCTCTCGTCAGATATACGAATATCCATACCAAAATTATTCTTCAATTCTAAGAACTCTTCAATTTGATCAGCAAAATGATGTACGTTAATTACAATACGATCAACACCAAAATCTTTAAGCTTAAGAATACAGTGTTCAAGTAAAGGTTTGCCATTCAAGCTAACTAGTGCTTTAGGGCAATTTTGGGTATAATGCTGCAGTCTAGTACCAAGACCTGCTGCGAATATCATTGCATTAATCATATTGTCTTTTTATTTCTTTTGCATCACAAAGCCTTTTCACATTCTTTGCAACACGAGCACATTTTTTACACACGTATCTCTCTCCGCCTTTGCAAAGTTTATCGGCATATTCAGTCTCTGATAATTTACAACGCTTCTTTCCCATTGCTTTTAAGCCACAACATTATCTAGTTCTTGATGTCTTAAATTAACTTCAACATCATATTTCATATCAATATATTCTGCCATGAATTCTGCAGCATAAACCGATCGATGTTGACCACCTACACAACCAAAATAGATTTCTAATTGTTTTTTTTGCTGTTTTTTGGATTTATCAATCGCAATATCAACAACTGCACAAACCGATTTGAGAAAAGCATGCATGCTTGTTTCTTCTTTGAAAAATGTAGGAAGAAACTCAGAACTCATATGACTATCTTCAAAACGAATATCACCAACAGGGTCATCAATTATACGACAATCGAAAACAAAACCATCAGGTTGTATCCCACGTCGATATGAAAAACTTTGAATAATTACATTCAATTTTTCCTCTTTGCTCACACCAACAGTTTTAAGAAATTCAGAATCACACACACTTTCAAGAGCCGATATTAACTCAGGAAGTTGAACTGGAAAATCTAAATGCTGTAAAACCTCTTTTAAATCACGCAATGCATAGGGAATAGATTGAAGAAAGTGTTCCTTTTTCTCATAGAAACCTCTAAAACCAAATGCACCCATGGCCTGCATCATACGTATTAAAACAAAGCCATAATAATGCGATTTAAAGCCTGCGATATCTACATCCTCATAATTATTCAACTCATCTAAATAATAGGCTAAAAGCTCTTCTCGTAAGGCCTCAGAAAAATCTGCTTTAGCATCATATAATAGTGAAGCTAAATCATAAGGTAAAGCACCTTTCCTTCCACCTTGAAAGTCAATAAATTTGGGCTCACCATCCTTTAACATGACATTTCTCGATTGGAAATCCCTGTATAGGAAATAGTCACTAGGAGCCTGCAATAAGTAATCTGTAAATCTCAGATAATCATCCTCAAGCAATTGCTCATCGAATGGAATTTGTGCAAGTTTAAGAAAGTAATATTTAAAATAGTTCAAATCCCACATCATAGACTGCTTATCAAAAGCTGCGCGTGGGTAGGCTACTGAATAATCTAATCCATCAGTACCTTCAATTTGAAATCGAACAAGTTCTTTTATGGTTTTTTTAAGAATCCAAATTAGTGATTCAGGAAAATGATCGCCTTCTCTCTCGTTTTGGATATAATCGAAAAGCATGGTATCACCAAAATCATCCTGCAAATAAATATCCATAGACTCATCTACAGCTAAAATTTCTGGAACCGACAAACCTTTAGATTTAAAGTGTCGACTATAAGTAATAAAGGCATTATTTTCTTTTTTATCAGAATTATAAACACCCATCACAGTTAGGTTCTTACCAATAATGCGAATGTATTCACGGTACGAACCTGAAGGTGGAATCAATTCCGTATTCACAACTTGATCGCCCGACCAATTTTCAAAAAGACTAATTATATTTTGTTTGGTATTTTTCTTCATAAAGGATAATATTTCTCAATCAATAAAAATAAAGCTTCTTTCTTACAAAAAGAAGTAACACAAAAGAACTTCTATAAGTAAAGCTGGTAACATATTTAACACACTAATCTTTTTGATATTCAAAATAGTAAATCCCAAGCCAAGTATTAATATTCCACCTATACCTGTAAGTTCAGTGATAATTGTCTCTGGAATAATATTACCAAATAGTATAGCAAGTAATGTTAAAGCTGCTTGGTAAATAAATAAGGGAATTGATGAGAACATAACCCCTATACCAAAGGCAGCCGTAAGTGCAATTGCTGAAAAACCATCCATTATCGACTTGGTGAATAAAAGATTTGAACCTTTACCTATTCCTTCTTCAAAGCAACCAAGAATAGACATACTACCCATACAAAATAAGAGAAATGCTGTAATCATTCCCGTAGAAAATGAAGCATCATCTTCCTTTCCTAGCTTGTGTTTGACTTTATCACTTAATTTCTCGGTTGCTTTTTCAATATTAATCCATTCTCCAAGTAAAGATCCTGTCACCAAACTGAAAACCATTATCAACATATTATTGGCTTTAAAAGCCATAACCAAGCCTAAACAAATTGTAAACAGACCAATTGCCTGAAAAACAATTTCGAAAAGACGTTTGGGAATACGTGAACGAAAAGCTAAACCAATAGCACTTCCAATTATCACAGCTCCTACATTAACAATGGTTCCAACCATAGATATCTTTTATTAATTAATGTGAGGTAAAAATGAATAATTATTGGAATAATGAAGCATCTGCTCAGTGAAATCCATAGGATACATAATTTCAACATCTACAATTATCCCTTCTTCATAAACAGGCTTGTACTCTGGATTAATAAAACCAGCATAAGCAGCTAAATTCAGTTTTTCGAAACGCTCTTTCACTTGCTTATGAATAGTCTCATCTACTTTAACAGCATAGTTTTCTACCAAAAGCTTTCCGGCTTCAAAATCACCTTCCGATTTAATACGCTGAACCTCTTCTAATAATTCTCCGAAAAGTGTTCTTAGCTTATTGTAATCACGGATCACAAAATAATCTTTTCCATTTTTTTGAATGCGTTCTATAACTTTATCATCTGCACCTTTCTCAAACACCCACTTAGCAATGAGTTGACGATTTCTCATATGAGATTCTTCAATCTCTTTCCCCAATTCAACACGAGTCAATTGAGTTAAAAGACCATTACGTATGTAACCGTCGTATTCTGCTTTACCTACTTCCAAACTTGGTATCAAGCCAATTTCAATAAGCTTTTCATCCATGATATAATATAAGGCAAACAAATCGGCACGAGCCTCTTCAAGGGTAGAATGGTAATTCTTCAAAGCATCCATACCAATACCAGGCAGCAACTGTCCAGATCCATGTCCTAAACATTCATGCAAGTCTGTATGTAAGTTTCCACCAAGATGCCCAAAAGTTTTAGAACGCGTAATTTCTTCTTCGCTATAGGCAAACTCTTCGAGCATACCCCCCTTTAAAGATGCTTGATGATATGCATGCGTAATATTATCAATCGTAACCGATTTACTTCCATGTTCCTTTCTAATCCACTCTGCATTCGGCAAATTGATTCCAATAGGCGTTGCCGGATGACAATCACCACCTAACATGGCAACTGTAACCACTTTTGCACTCACCCCTTTTACAACATCCTTCTTAAAACGTGAATCAACTGGAGAATTATCTTCAAACCACTGTGCATTATCTGAAATGATTTTGGTTCGTTTACTGCCTTCAAGATCTTCAAAATTCACAACTGACTCCCAACTACCTTTAATAGCAAGAGCATCACCATAAACTTCAATAAAACCATTCATAACATCGACATGAGTATCCAAATCTTTTACCCAAAGAATAGAATAATCATCGAATGTAGTTAGATCACCAGTTGTATAGAATTCAATTAATTTGATCAAAGATTGTTGCTGCAATTCACTATCCGTAACAGGAAGAGCTTTTTCTAACCAAAAAACAATCTCCTCAATAGCTTCAGTGTACATTCCGCCAACCTTCCAAGTCTTTTCTACAAGAACACCATTCTCTTTTACAAGCTTAGAATTCAATCCTGTAGAGATTGGACGATCAACATCTCCTTTATCCAACTGCTGATAAAAATCTTCAACTTCCTGTTGGCTTACACCATCATAATAGTTATTTGCAGAGCTTGCAATTAAATCCATTTCTGGATTAAGAACAACTCGCTTGGCTTCTTCCTCACTATCGAATATGACACCACTTAATTCGACAATCAGACTAACTTCATCTTCTGAAGCATTTAATGGCATCAACTCATAATTAGAGTTTGCAATTAATTCACCAAAATACTCTTCTGAGAATTCGGGCATAATCTTATCCATTGAGTAATGGTGATGAATGCCATTCGAAAACCAAATTCTCTTTAGATAAACTTCAAAATCCTTAAAGTCTTCACACTCTCTATCGCCATGGTATGACAAAAGAATCGCCTCTAAAGTTCTTCGGACTCTCAGGTTGTATTTATTATTCTGATCAAACAAAATATCTCTTCCACAGTGAGCCGCTTCAGATAAATAGTAAATCAATTCCTTTTGCTGAAGAGATAGATTTTCGAAACCAGGAACCTGATATCTTAATATTTTAACATCAGCAAATTGTTCAGTTTGATATATAAATTGTTCAGTCATTTTTATAATAGTATTGTACCAGAAATAGAAGTTAAGACAACCAATATATCTGTATTTAAAATTGTTATGAAATATTTAAAACTTAATGAATTAGTCTAGATTCTTTAAATCAAACTCCTCGATTAAATTCCAAATGCCTTTTTCAAGCTTAAGTGCATCATAGGAAAAATCTGGCCCATAATATTCAAATTGATTAACATATCGAGCTTCAGATGGTGAAAGATGATCAAAAACAATATAATTGGCTTTTTCATGAAATTTCAATTTCATTTGCACTTGCTTTGAGTATTCAAAAATTACTCTAGACAAACGCTTCCCTCTCCAATTAATTACAGGTAAACCCAACTCAGGATCTCCAGTTTTTGAAAACCCTAAGGTCTCTATCACCTTTTTACTTGTTCTATCCGTATTGCCATCCCACCCAAGTAGTAGATACAAATTATTCCCATTTTGAGTGAAAGGTACTATTTGATAATACAAAGCTCCCAACCATTGATTTGCAGAAAGCTTGCTTGTCATACTTTCTTTCACACTCAGGTTTTGATGTAGCTCAAACAATTCCACTTTTCGTCCTGCTTTTTTTAAAAGTAGAGCGAAGTATCGATAACTTCCATTCTTAAGTATGCAATTCCAAGAGAAAACCCTCAACTGTTGATCAGGCGAAGTTACTTTTCCTAAATTCTCAAGCTTATTGAATGGATAAGTAAAACTCCCTTTCTTTCTAAGAGTTTCCTTTAAATCCACCATGATGTTATGAGAGATGCTCAACTTCAGAGAATCACAAGAAGCCTCCCTTAAACTCTCAAACCTAGATTCAAGTTCCTGCTCAGAATTTTCAAATTTAGATTGAGCATTTAATCCTAAAAAGAAAAACGAAAAAGCGAATACAATAAGAAATCGGTTCAAAGTCATGGCTTAGATTTTTACAGCATCCATAGCTTTAATAAGAAGATTACAAGCTTCATGTATCTCTTCATCAGTAATTACCAATGGAGGTGCAATACGGAATGCTCCTGGATAAAATAAGAATGGATCCATTACAACTCCAAGCTCATAAGCATGCTTCATTATTTCAAGCATAACTTCCTGACTTTCCACATTTACTGCAATAAAAAGTCCTTTACTTCGAAAACCTTTAATTAGAGGATGATCCTTTAAAAGAGAGATAAACAATTCCCCTTTTCTTTGTACGTCTTCTACAATCTTTTCCTCAATAAGAACTTCTAGTCCTGCTAGGGAAGCTGCACATGACACTGGATGACCTCCAAATGTTGTAATGTGTCCTAACATCGGATTAGACTTGAAACTGTCTAAAATCTCTTTCTTTGAGATAAAAGCACCAATTGGCATACCAGCCCCCATTGCCTTGGCAAGGGTTAAAATATCAGGAACAACATTGAAATGCTCAAAAGCAAACAACTTACCTGTACGTCCAAAGCCCATCTGGACCTCATCAAAAATCAAGAGTGCACCTGTTTCATCACAACGCTTACGCAGTGTATCAAGAAATTCTTGAGTAGGAATAATAAAACCAGCTTCTGATTGAATAGGCTCTAAAATTACACAAGCTGTTTTATCTGTTATATTTTTAAGATCTTCAATATTATCAAATTCGATCTGACGAACATCTGGTAATAGTGGTCGATAAGCATTCTTCATTTCTTCATCACCCAATACACTCAATGCCCCATGAGTACTTCCATGGTACGCATTATTAAAGTGTATAATTTCGCTTCTACCAGTATATCTTTTCGCTAGTTTCATAGCACCCTCATTTGCTTCACTACCCGAGTTCACAAAATATACGGAATCAAGATTTTCAGGCAAATTATCAACCAACAATTTAGCAAGCTTAACTTGTGGTGTTTCAATAAATTCACCATAAACCATCAAGTGCATATATTTATCCACTTGATCTTTCACAGCCTGTCGAACTCGAGGGTGACCATGACCTAAATTACTTACTGAGACACCTGATACAAGATCAAGATATCTTTTACCTTCTGGAGTATACATATATATCCCTTCAGCTCTTTCAATTTCTAATGAAATTGGATAGTCTGAGGTTGTCGCTACATGCTGTAGAAATAATTGGCGATTGGAAATCATAAACTGAAATTTTAATAGACTACAAAAATCTTAAAAATTCTGACTAAAAAGAAATGATAAGTAAAAAAATATCAGCAATACTTTAGAACTGAAAATTAAAAATCACAATCTAAAACAAGACTCACTTAAAAACTCTTTATGAGATTATTTGATAATAAAAAAGGGCTTGCTAATGCAAACCCTTTAGAATATTTTTTATTTTAAGACTATCGCGTCATCAAGTTGATATCTCCCATCAATTTCTCACGATATGATTTACCGATTGGAATAGACTTAGAACCTCCATCAGTGGTTATAACTACTGAGTTATCTTCAATCATCTCAATTTTTTTCAAATTTACGACATACGAACGATGAATTCTAGAGAATAAATGAGAAGGCATTTTATCTTCGATGGCTTTCATCGTAAAATGTATTGTATACTTATCTGTAAATGTATTAACAACCACATAGTTCTCTAGAGCCTCAACCCAAAGAATATCATCATAATGAAGTCTCACTAAAGTAGAATTACTTTTAATGAAGATCTCATTCTTTTCAGGAGTAAGTATTGTAGTTCCATTCTTCTCTACACGAGTATTCACTTTATTTACAGCCTTAAAGAAACGACTATAAGAAATAGGCTTCAACAGATAATCTGACACATCATATTCAAAAGCCTCCAGTGCATATTGCTCTTTAGATGAGATAATAATGACTTGAGGTGTTGTATTCAAACTATTCAAGAACTCCATACCAGTCATTTCAGGCATCTCAACATCAAGAAAGATCAAATCAATAGGATCATTTTTCTTAATTTCGTTTATAGCCTCAATTGCACTTGTATAAGAAGCAATAAGTGTAAGATAATCTGTTCTTTCGATATAACTTTCAACTACTTTTCTTGAAAGTTTATCGTCATCAATTACAACACAATTCATATGATTAATTTTATTATATCCATTTAAAATTAAAAACTTAAGAATTTACGAACACTTAAATTTCTGTGACCAAATTTAGTAATCTTTTCGTGAATGACGAAAAAAAATTCAATCTTACTAGTTAAACTTAACCAAATAATATGAGAAAGTAAACAAAACAGTTCATTTTATTGTATTCCTTGAGTTTTCTTGAAGCGATCAATCATCTTTACTCCACTCTTCACAGACTTCTTATACCACTCTAGTTTTAAGTCCATTTTCTCCTTATCTGTTAATTTCCAATCAACATCTGAACGACGAAGAGCTGAAGCCAAGTGGTTTAATACAAGTGATGCAGATACTGATATATTTAAACTTTCAGTAAATCCATACATTGGTATTTTCACAAATTCATCTGCATTCTCCATTACAACATCTGATAAACCAGTAAGTTCAGTTCCAAAGAAGAAAGCTGCCTTACCTTTTGTCAAATCAAAATCTGGCAGTAAAATATCATTCGTATGTGGAGTAGTAGCAACAATCCTATACCCCTCTTTTCTCAAGCTATTGATAGCATCAAGGGTATTCTCTTCTTTGGAATTGTATCTTTTCAAATCAACCCACTTTGATGATCCCATAACCACATCAGGGTTGAGTTCATACTCATTAGAATTTTCTATAACATGTAAATTTTGAACTCCAAAACAATCACAAGAACGCATAACGGCACTAGCATTTTGTGGCTGAAATATATTTTCAAGCACTACTGTTACATACTTTGTTCTTTCATTTACATTTTTATCAATCAACTTAATTCGATCTTCTACCATTGCTGTTTCAAGAAAATGAATCAAATCTTGTTTCTGCTTAAAATTCATACCTACTAAAAATAAAAATAGCGATAATATAAAACTATCGCTATTTGAAACTTAGGTTAATTACTAACCCAAATGATATAAAAAAAGGAGGTTATAAGATAACCCCCTTTAAAATTTCTTATTCTTAAATTATTGAATTACTTCAACAAGCTCAGAACCTGCTTTGAATTTAATAACTTTTTTAGCTGGAATATCAATTGGCTTACCAGTTTGAGGGTTTCTTCCAGTTCTAGCTTCACGAGTTGAAACAGAGAATGAACCAAATCCGATAAGAGCTACTCTATCTTCACCTTTAAGAGCTTCAGAAGTAGTTTCGATAAAAGCATCAAGAGCTTTTTTTGCGTCAGCTTTAGTTAAACCGGCTTTGTTAGCCATTGCTTCAATTAATTGAGCCTTGTTCATAATTTATAAGTTTTTTGGGTTAATAAAAATGTATATTTTATCTGAATCACACACAAATATAACGGTTTTATTAAGCTTTGCAAATTTCAGAGCACAAAAAAATTGTTTTTTTATGATTTTAAAGTGTCAACATAATAAATGCATACTCTCCCTATATACACTGCTTTATAGCAGTATATATGAGTAATTATTTCCATCTATTTTACACTCACGTTAAACCCTACGAACCAAATTCAGAGTTTACAAACAAGCATTAAAATACACTTAGCCGCTAATAATCAACAAGATACAGAACACCACATTTGCAATAACCACAACCCATAGGCTTTGTTCATTGGAATTAAACTTAATAAAAACAGGCAATATCTGTGGTCAGGGTAAAACTCACAAAATCATCCTGATTATAGATATTTATTTTAAACTAAGTAATAATTCTTGAATACTCTTACAATTGGTCACTTCACCATTTTTATGAATCTGCCACTCCATGCTTTCTTCAAATAAATGGATTGAGCAATTATCTGTTTTCTCACAGGTGACTTGATACCCTTCACGAGAAAGGGCTCTTCGAGTCCAGAATCCCATTACATCATTTCCTACCAACTGAATTTTTTGCTTTTTCTGATAGTTCATGATAAAATTACCTGTCTTTCTATCAAAATTAAATGATTTATTCTTGAAAGTATCTTCGATGCTACCTGAAAGCACAAGATCTTCAGGTGCTCCAATTTTCAAATCCTTATTTTTAGACATTAACCAAATAATATCAGCAGCCTGCAGCGCAAGATCTAGCTCATGGGTTGATAACAAGATTGCCTTATCCGTTTCTTTAGCAAGATTTCTTAATAAGCGCATTATCTCAACCCGATTAGGTAGATCTAAATGGGCTGTGGGCTCGTCTAACATGATAAGTGGTGTATCTTGTGCCAAAGCTTTAGCAATCATCACACGCTGTCTCTCACCATCACTCAACTGATTAATAAACTTATTAGCATACTGCCATAAACCAACTTGCTCAAGTGCCCACTTAATCATTGATTCATCCTTCTCAGATAATCGTCCCATCCAAGATGTATATGGATGCCTTCCAAGAGATACGATATGGTAAACAGATAAGTTCCCGACTTGCAAGCGCTCAGTTAAGACGATACTAAGTAGGCGTGCGATTTCACTAAAATTACGTTCTTTAATAGGTATTCCCTCAACTAAGGTTTTACCTTTCAAAGGAGCTTGTAGCCCCGCTATAGTACGCATCAAGGTTGATTTCCCGGAACCATTAGGACCCAACAAGCAAACCAACTCGCCTCTTCGAATAGTCAAGTTAAGATCGGACAGCAGACACAAATCGTCTCCTCTCTTTTCCTTGTAACCAATCGACAAGTCATTTGTTTCTAGAATGTCTTTAAAATATGTATTACCCACAATCAATATTCATTTCTTAGTAATAGACTGAACTCAAAGCTTTTTTATATCCTGCTTATGAAAATGAAGCTTTAACACTCCTACTTCTAACTATAACCCATATCACAACAGGTCCACCAAAAATTGCAGTCACTGAATTAATCGGAAGTGTTGTTTGGTTTCCTGGTACTTGAGATAAAATATCACAAACCAACATCAAGGCTGAGCCAATAAGAATAACTGCTGGCAACAAAACCTTATGACTAGCAGTTCCAAAGATAGCCCTTGCCATATGTGGAACTGCAACACCGACAAAGGCAATTGGGCCTGCAAAAGCAGTTAAAGTTCCTGCTACAAGAGCTGTACTAATAATAACCCAAATTCGAGTTCTATTGACAGATATACCAACTCCTCGTGCATAATTCTCACCTAACAGCAATGCATCCATTGGTTTTATTAGAACAAAAGACAGTAGTAAACCTAAAATAACCACAGGTGCCATCAGTTGCATTTCATTCCAAGTAACGCCGCTCAGACTTCCAAAAGTCCAAACGATAAAACTTTGCAATTGCTCAGGATCACTAAAATATTGTAGAATATTTACCACAGCGCCAGTTATACTTCCAAACATAATTCCAATAATCAATAAGGAAACGCTATCCGAGATACGAATAGAAGCCATACCAATAATTATGAATATAATTGAAGCACCAACAATAGCAGAAACAACAAGAGCCCAACTTCCTAAAAAACTATAGATAACGCCAAAAACACCTGGCAACAGAACAGAGGCCATAACCATTAAAGCTACTCCTAAACTAGCTCCAGAGCTAATACCTAATACATATGGCCCTGCTAAAGGATTTCGAAACAATGTTTGCATCATTAATCCTGACACCGACAAGCCTGCTCCAACAAGAATAGCTGTAAAGGCTTTAGGTAATCTAAAATTAAGTATGATATAATTCCATGACGTTTTTACATCCTCCCCCATCAAAATAGCCATAACCTTCTCACTTGGGATGCTTACACTTCCCAGAATAAGATCAACAACTAAAAAGAAAGCTATCAAGACAAAAAGACTAACAAACAGTATTATTTTTGTTTTATTCTGCATTTCAAAATTCCATTATTTATTTTTCAAAACCACAATTAGCCTATTTCAATTTCTGATAAAAATACAACTCATAATCAGGAAATAATTCTGGATGCAAAACTTTTGCTACATCCTTCAATAATAAATCAGGACGAATCACTCCCGATTCATAATAATCATTTGCTCCCTTATCATCCGTACGCTTGGTAACAGAATAAACTTGTCCGTCCCTATAAGCTTGAAACAAAGTATATCGCTCATCCAAATTTGTCATTTCTTTAAGGCTTTGGCAATGTGCTGGCCCAAACCAGATTTTAGAGCCTGACTGCTTGTCGAGAACAACTTCGAAACTTAGAGGAATACTCCCTTGGGTCGAATCTGAAAACCAGCAGTATTCGCCTTTAGCATCACGAAGCAACTGAGCTAGATAACTCTGCCCACCAGGCATATACCAAACACCCTTGTAATGGTAACCAGAAATAACATCAGGCTTATCATTAATGTGCTTAACTTCCGATTTAACTTTTGAATATCGATTTTCGAGCTCAGTATATAATTCGTCAGCTCTATGCTCCATATTAAAGAATGCTGCTATAAATTTAGCCCACTCAGCACGTGCTAATGGACTACTCTCCATCCATTCAATATTAAAAGCAACGGGTAATCCAGCCTCTATAAGTTTCGTCTCGTCATTGGATATTTTCATAAACCCAGCGACCATAACAAGTTCTGGAGATAAGTCTACTATTCGTTCAAAATCTAAAGTTGTGTTATGTCCTACACCTATAACTTTACCACTCTTAACTCTCCTAGAAAGACCTTCGTTAAATACTTTATCAGGTAAAGAAACAGCAACTATACGATCAGTAACACCTAAGAAATTTAATATTCCTATTTGCGTACTTGATAGAGCTGCGATACTTCTAACTGGTACTTCTATAACCTGTGCATCAGAGGGTAAATTGACATCCCCCTTGGTTCCTCGAGGAATTAGATAATATTTTTGGAATATTTTTCCTTTATTCCATGGATCAAGAACAGAGAGTTCTTTATATCCTTCATGCATTTCTATTTTAAATCCTTTGGCATGCTTAATATCAGATTCGAAATAAAAAGAAGAATCAACCAGTACGTTTGGAACTTCTGATTTAGATACATTTTTCTTATTAGTGGATTTCCCACAAGATAGGACTAGGAATAAACTAAGCATAGTGCTTAGAATCATTAATTGACGAATACCCATTACATAAAATTAGAATGGGAAGCAGAAAAGAAGATATAACCATAAAGGCATTATCTCGTTACTCAACTCCCGAAGTTACGAATATAAATACTTAGAGGCAGGTCTTCTGGCTTATCCATTCAAACGCCTTCCCATTGTACTCAATATTTGAGATACTAATAGTGGCTTTATCATTTGAACATACAATTCGAATTACCGAACAGGATATACAGCTGCGGGAACAGCTCCGGCTTTAAACCGGATTCCCTTTTTAATTCCTTAGTAGGAAACCTAATTATCTGCAAATCTATGCAATATTTATAAAAAAAAGGCAAAACCAGCAGTATCATTGAATAAAGCAAACGAAGCCATAATCAAATGACTTTTCATAAAAAAGAGGTTATTGACTAGCAACAACCTCTTTAGCTTATGAATCTTCTTACTCATCAATTTCATCTGAATCTGGATCATTTTTCTTCATTCGCCCAGAATCTTTAAGGGCTTTATCAATAATCCATTCTATTTGCCCATTTGCACTCCTAAATTCATCAGAAGCCCATTTCTCCAGTTTTTTGTAAATTTCTGGATTTAATCGCAAAACAAAGGATTTCTTTTTAATCATATTTTAAAATACTATTGATACAAGCTTCCTGTATTTAAAACAGGAGTTGCATCCTTATCAGAACAAAGAACAACCATTAGACTGCTTACCATAGCAGCTTTCTTGTCTTCGTCAAGTTCAATTACATCTTTTTCTTTTAATTGATCAAGAGCCATCTCTACCATACTCACAGCACCTTCAACAATTTTAAATCTTGCAGCAACAACAGCAGTAGCCTGCTGACGACGCAACATTGCTCCAGCAATTTCAGCAGCATAAGCTAAATAATTAATTCTGGCTTCCATAACTTCAATTCCGGCAATCTCTAGTCTATCTAAAAGTTCCCTTTCAAGCATTTCACTAACTTCATTTCCACCAGAACGCAATGTAATTTCAGCTTGCTCATCCTCAAAATGATCGTAAGGATAAGAACCTGCCATTCCTCGAATAGCTGCCTCAGATTGAATAGCAACAAAGTTTGAATAATCATTGACATCAAAAGTTGCCTTAAACGTATCCCTTACACGCCATACCAAAACAACACCAATCATTATTGGATTACCAATCTTATCATTCACCTTTATAGGGTCACTATCAAGATTCCTTGCTCGCAAAGATACTTTTCTCTTCGAAAAAAATGGATTAACCCAGAAAAATCCGTTTGTTTTTACAGTTCCTTTGTATTCCCCAAATAAAATTAACACAATTGATTGATTAGGGTTTATTATCACAAGACCAGGTGTCATAAAAACTCCAACCAAAAGAGCAATGATAAATGCAGGATGGTGAATAACTGCTAGCCCTAAAATTCCAACTAGAATTAAAAACAAAACTAAAAACACCATTAAATAGCCCGATATCGGGGTAAAGCTTTTCTCTTGTTTCATAATTATATGGTTTTGATATTATTTTGATATCAAATTTATAAAAACTATTCCAATTATACAAATATTCGTTTTCGAATAGCTTATAGTACTTATTACTACAAATCAACAAAACTGTTACTAAATCATTTTTTTCACATCAAACATTATGTATCTTTTATTTTCATAGATCTATAATAAAACTAGGTTAGTTTACATGAGACAATAAGCTTCAAAAACAGTTCATTTTGTTAAGAATCATCAAGTCTCTTTCTTATTTAAATTGATTAAGTTTGGTTTTACTAAAGATCTTGTCAACCAGCTACTTAAGTGTCGACCAGCACGTAATAGTCTCTTATACAGATGATTAATTTTTATTTATTTATTTTCCTTCTCTAACAGCTGATGTTTCAAGGGTTAAATCTTCTTTTTTAAAAGTCAAGTTTAAATTCATTTTTTTTACAGATTTTTTTTATCCAAATTTGCATAACCCAATAAAATCTAACCAATAAAACGCTTAAAATTCTGAACAAGAAATGAACAATAATTACTTCCAAATCTGGGAAAATTGCTTAGCTGTAATCAAGGATAACGTTTCACCAATTAGTTATAGTACATGGTTTCAACCTATTGTACCATTAAAATTGGAGAATGAGATTCTTACCTTACAGGTTCCAAGCCATTTCTTTTACGAATACTTGGAAGAGAAGTATATTGATCTGCTTAGAAAGACTTTAAGAAAAGAACTTGGTTCGAATGCTAAATTGGAATACAATGTAGTGATGGAGAATAATCACATGGCTAATGTGAAACCTCTATCGGTAGTTGTTCCTGGAAACAATCCTGCAAACACAAAAAATCGTCCAGTTAGAAATCCTTTTTCACAAGAGGAGCCTAGCATTAAAAATCCATTTATAATACCTGGAATAAAAAAACTACAAATTGATTCTCAGTTAAACCCTGATTATACTTTTTCAAATTTTATTGAAGGTGATTGTAATCGTTTAGCTCGTTCTGCAGGCTGGGCAGTTTCAGAGAATCCTGGAGGTACAGCATTTAACCCACTTGTATTATATGGTGATTCTGGATTAGGGAAAACTCACTTAGCACAATCAATTGGATTGAAAGCTAAAGAACTTCACCCAGAAAAAACAGTTCTATACGTTAGTTCACAAAAATTCCAAACTCAGTTTACTGAAGCTATTCGTAACAATAATAAAAACGATTTCCTTCATTTTTATCAAATGATCGACATTCTAATTATTGACGATATTCAAGAGTTAGCTGGTAAGGAAAAAACACAAAATACATTTTTCCATATTTTTAACCATCTTCACCAATCAGGAAAGCAATTAATTTTGACTTCTGATAAGGCACCAATTGAGTTGAAGGGTATGGAGAACAGATTACTCTCTCGTTTCAAATGGGGATTGTCAGCAGATTTGCAAAATCCTGATTACGAAACAAGAGTCCGTATTTTGCAGCAAAAAGCCTACAAAGACGGTATCATTCTTGAGAATGATGTAATAGAATATATTGCAACGCATGTTATCAACAATGTTCGTGAATTAGAAGGTGCTCTTATTTCTCTATTAGCTCAGTCAACTCTGAACAAAAAAGAATTGAACCTAGAATTAGCAATTGAGATAATTGACAAATTGGTAAAGAATACCAAGCGAGAAATTTCAATTGATTATATTCAGAAAATTGTTTGTGACCATTTCAATATGGCAATTGATTTACTTCAAGCTAAAACTAGAAAACGTGAAATTGTACAAGCTCGTCAAATTGCAATGTACTTTTCCAAATCGATGACTAAGGCTTCTTTATCAAGCATTGGTTCTCAAATTGGGAAGAAAGATCACGCTACTGTACTTCACGCTTGTAAAACAGTCAACAATTTGATTGATACGGATAGAGCTTTCAAGACTCAGATAGATGAGATAAATAAAAAATTAAAAATGTAAGCACCAACAGGTCTTGCAATTTAATATATACAAAGGAGCTGTTCTAAAAAGAGCAGCTCTTTTTTTTGATAATATACTTAAACCAACACATCATGCTTCTCGTAATCCTTGCCATACTTTCATCAACAGGAATTCTAATCTGTTTCAAAAGTTTTGAGAAATTCAAAATTGAAATTCTTCCTGCAATTGTTATTAATTATATAGTAGCCGGATTTCTTGGATACATTCTATCAAACGAATCGATTTCCTTACAACACTTGTTTGAACAAGATTGGTTAAGTTTTGCACTCTTAATTGGTATCCTTTTTATTATCGTTTTCTTCATTATTGGTAAATCATCTCAGAAGGCAGGCATAACGATTACAGGACTAGCAAGCAAAATGTCATTTGTCATACCAATTATGTTCTCGATTCTATATTTTAAAGAATCTGTAAACACAATGATGCTTATCGGTTTTACAATTGCTATAGGATCCATTATACTAGCCGTATACAAACCTTCTAATCAGTCAACAAAAATAAAACACGTTTGGCTACCCATCTCACTATTTTTAGGAGCAGGCTTAGTAGACACTTTGGTTAAATATTCTCAGGAAACCTTTCTAACGGAAGGAGGCTCACCTTTATTTTCTCTTGTTCTGTTTGCAATTGCTGCCGTAACTGGATTAATAAGCTTATACATTAAAAACCGATCTTTAAAGGAGCTATTCAAGTTGAAAACAATAATTGGAGGATCATTATTGGGAATCGTTAATTTCGGATCTCTCTATTATTTAATAGCTGCACTAAATAGTTCTGGATTCAAAAGTTCAGTAGTTTTTAGCATGGTAAACATTGGTATTGTATCCTTATCTCTTATATTTGGTCTCTTCCTTTATAAAGAGAAAATTAGCAAACTAAATTATTTAGGAATCACATTAGCATTTATTGCAATTATAATACTTGCACAATAACCTAGGTCAACAATTACAAACTACTGATAATGCAAACAGATAGTTACAAAACCATTCAATCAACATCAGAAGGTATTTATAAGGAGAAAGGGAGTAAGTTTATAGCCTATGCTTTTCCTGTTAGCTGTGAAGCCGATATCAAAAATGAGATTGATAAATTAAAAAAAGAGTATTACGATGCTCGTCATCATTGCTACGCATACATGCTTGGAGTTGATAAGAAGGACTTTCGTGCCAATGATGATGGTGAACCCTCTTCAACTGCAGGTAAGCCTATATTAGGCCAAATACTATCAACAGAGCTGACTAATATTTTAATTGTTGTTATTCGATATTTCGGAGGAACTAAACTTGGTGTAAGTGGCTTAATTCGAGCATACAAAACGGCTGCTCGTGATGCTATTTCAAATGCTGAAATCATTGAAAAAACAGTAAATGACATTTACGATATTCATTTTGACTACTTAGTTATGAATGATATCATGAGAATTATAAAAGAAGAAGAACCTCTTCAAATTGATCAGGATTTCAACCTGAATTGCAGAATAACACTAAGTATAAGACAAAGTGAAGTAGAAAAAATAATTGAACGCTTTAGTATGATAGATAGTGTTAAATCAGAGCATATAAGAACAGAATAAAAAAATCCCGCTTTTCTAAAAGCGGGATTTTTTTAAAACTCTTAATCAAACAAACTAACCGAATATGGGAATTCGCCCATTTGATATAGCTTATAAACAATTTTTGCTTCGTGTTTAGCATCATCTAATCCTCGATGAGCTTCGATATATCCTGTGTCTCCAAAGAAATAGTTCCAAGCTTCTTCAACTTTTGGCCATTTAAATCCTCTTCGTCCATTGGGAGCTGGTAATTTTACAATTGGAGTTGACAAATGCATAGGACAATCCAACTCCTTAACTTGAAAACCTCTATCCTTAAGAAATCCAAAATCGAAAGCTTTATTATATGCCGTTACTCGATATCTATCTAATAGATCTTGAATTTCTTCTTTTTGACTTTCTAAGCTTGGAGCTTCTAAAACATCTTCGAATTGCAAGTCTGAATTCTGGAAAATCCATCCAAAACCTCCACGAGTGTGAGAAGAATTAAGCCCATCTTCTCTAATTAGAGAATTGTAAACAGGAGTAACATCTCCACTATCTAAATCAAGTTTAACAATTCCAATTTCAACAATTTTCCCTCCCTGATTTAAAAAACCTGTTGTTTCTATATCTAATACTAATATCTCTTTAGCCATACTTTTAGTTTAATGTGTACAAAAGAAAAATCTTCGATACGATGGAAGAGATTTCGAAGAATAAAAATAAGTTAATCGAATCAGAAATTAGACATCTATCTTACTTTTTTTTCAGGAATTATTGGCAAGTATTCTGTTTGCACATTACTCATAGACCGAAACATATTGGTTCTGATACGTGAATCATCACCAGCAATTCGTTCAATCATCCTAGTAGTCTCTTTCCTTTTAGTCACATCTTCGTGAGGACAAAGCTCTTTTTCTAATACAAATTTGCGAATGCGACTATATTCACGCATCTCAGCATCTTTCAAAAGAATCAATGGACGTATTAAGATGATGTTTCCTTGAAACATACTCAATTTGGCTGGCATACTACAAATAGCACCCTGATACATCATGTTCATCAATAAGGTTTCAATTGCATCATCCATATGATGACCGAGAGCAAGTTTATTGCACTCAAACTCATCCGTCATTTTAAAGAGAGTAGTTCTTCGATGCCAGGAACAACGGAAACATGCAGGCTTTTTGCTTGGACGCTCAAAATCCACATTTATATCTCTATAAACTAAAGGCACATCCAACTTTTCACAAAAATCCTTCAAGAAATCACGATCAACTTCGTAAGGCAATTCTAATACATTAATATGAACTGCAACAACTTCGAAATTTTGTTTCTTAAATTTACGCCTTAAAGCAAGCAACTCTAATAAAGCAAGAGAATCTTTTCCTCCAGAAACGCCAACCAAAATTCTATCCCCATCCTCAATTAGCTCAAAATCACTAATGGCTTTACCCATTCGTTTAGCAATCTTACGCTGAAAGTATCCATCTTTCTTTTCCTGTTCTGTTTTTGGCTTTTTAACCGTCTCCATAGTTTCTCCATTTAAGATTGCCAAAAATAAGAGAAACTTCTCAGCCAATCGATTTTAAAGCCTATTTAAAATGAGTTAGGATAATAGAATGTATAAATGAATAGATCTAACAATTATTACGAAATTAGAGTTACTTTTGCCGCATGCAAGAAAACAAGATCGACCTACAAGAAATTTTAAGGAAATTAGGAATTAAAGCCTTAAAGCCAATGCAAGAAAAATGCATTGAAGCGTGGAAAAAAAATGATGATATAGTTCTTCTATCACCTACTGGATCAGGAAAAACACTAGCCTTTCTTCTACCACTCCTAGATCAACTTGATGAATCAAAGAAAGGTGTTCAAACATTAGTTTTAGCACCATCTCGTGAACTTGCAATTCAAATAGAATCAGTTTTTAAAAGCTTAGCATCACCTTTCAAAGTGAACTGCTGTTATGGTGGACACGCAATGAAAATTGAGAAAAATAGCCTTTCTACCCCTCCCGCTGTTCTTATTGGAACGCCTGGCCGAATTGCCGATCACCTTCGTCGTGAGAACTTTTCTCCAGATAGCATCAACACCATCATTCTAGATGAGTTTGATAAATCTCTAGAACTAGGGTTTCATAGAGAAATGGGCGAAATTATTGAACAATTAGAATTTATCAAAAAAAGGATTCTTACATCAGCAACAAAGAGCGATAGCATACCTGAGTTTACAGGTGTAAAAAATCCATTTGAAATTAACTATTTAGTTGATACGCCTAAAGAATCTTTAGTAGAAAAAATTATTAGAGCTGATGGTAAAGATAAATTAACTGCCCTATTCAATCTGATTTGTCACAATGGTAACGAAGCAACATTGGTATTTTGTAATCATCGAGATACTGTTGATCGAATTAGTGACTTATTAAAAGATTCTCACCTACAACACGACACCTTTCACGGAGGACTAAAACAGGAAGATCGTGAGAAAGCTCTGATTAAATTTAGAAACGGATCTCACCAAATTCTAATTACAACAGATTTAGCATCTAGAGGACTTGACATTCCCTCAATCAAACATGTGATACATTATCAATTGCCAACAACTGCAGATGCTTACACACACCGTAACGGTCGTACAGCTAGAATGGATGCATCAGGTTGTTCCTATTTTGTAATGGCAGATAGTGATTACCTTCCTGAATTCATCAGTAAGGACTTAGACGAACTTATTATTCCAGACAACATTACACTTCCAGAAGATCCTGAATGGCTAACCATCTACATAGATGCGGGTAAAAAGGATAAGATTAACAAGATGGATATTGTCGGATTCTTTATGAAGCAAGGTCAACTTGAAAAAGATGAATTAGGAAAAGTTGAGGTCTTAGATCATGCATCATTTGTAGCTGTAAAGCGTAAAATGGCTGAAAAGCTTCTGAGAATGCTAAAAAACGAGCGCATTAAGAAAAAGAAAGTGAAGATGGAAGTGAGTTACTAATCTCAACATTTTTAGAGAATATAGACATAAATAAATCCCAACTTCAAAAAGAAGTTGGGATTCTTTTTTATAAAAAAAGAGCTGGTCAAATGACCAGCTCTTTTTAATAATATTTATAAAGTTCTAGAATTTATCGAACCATAATTTAGTTGTTGCTTTATCACCACCAATAGCAGCAGAAGCAGCATCATAATTCTCCTCGTTCATTTCATTCTCATCAAATGGGTATGGGTAACGTACAGGAATATCACCGTAAGTCATTCCTGCTGGAACATTTAAGATAGGGAAATCTAAACGTCTCCACTCTGCCCAACCTTCAACACCTCGGTTGTACATAGCTAACCATTTTTGAGTACCAATCTTTTCTTTCCAAGTACCAGCAGCTGTTGCATAAGCAACATTAGCTTGAGCTAAATAAGTATTAGCAGCCGCTTCAGTTCCACCATAATAAAGAATACTTGCAGTAACACCATTGTTATAGTGTTCCTCAGCAGTTCCACCAACAGCATAGCCTCTTTCAACAGCCTCAGCTAGGAAAAATTCCATTTCAGAATAATCAGCTAAAGCAACTTCTAAAGTTGGCTCAAAAAACATATCAGTAAAATGTGAAAATTGGTCATAAACACCACCATCTTCTTTACCATATTCAATACCCTTATAAACACCACCAACTTGTGTAAACCATAATGGTAAACGTGGATCATCAAGAGCAACCATCTTATCAATTAAAGTATTCGAAGGCGTATAGTCTTTTCTACCATCAATAAGGAATCCATCATAAATTGTATTAACGTGAGGATCTGAACCAAGATACTTAAAGTAAGCTCCTTCAAGATTGGCATCATAAACACCAGCAGCCAAAGCTTCAGTAACAACAGTTGCAGAATTAAAACTAGGAACATCAGCCATACGCATTCCCATTCTTAATTTCAAAGCATTACCTAACATTCTCCACTGATCTATATCACCTTTGAATAATAAATCTTCATTTCCCCAAGTACCTTTACTTGCATCTAAACTAGAGATAGCAGCATTTAAACGTACTAATAGATCTGCGTAAACAGTCTCAGCATCGTCATACTTAGGTGTAAAGTCAGGTATATCAAGCGCTGCTTCTGAATATGGAACATCTCCAAAAGTCTCAGTTAAAATAGTAAATGAATAAATTTCAAGAATCGTTAAGGTTGCTTTCTGATTAACGGCCTTTTCAGCTAAAGCTCCTTCAAAACCAGCAGCATCAAGAATTCTCATTGCTTCTCTAAGGTCTTTGATAACGTCCTTATAGAATTCAGAAGAAAATGAATCAGAGATACCTCTATCAAGAAAATCATAGCGACTCTCATTAGTATAAGTCGTTTCCATCCAATATTGAACAAGTAGACGTGAAATATTTCTATTTACACTCATACTATTGTACTGATTTACAAACTCAATTTGAGCTGATGTAAATAAGGTTTCTACTGGAACGTTACTTGCATTCTTAGGATCAATATTATCCTCTAGTGAGCAAGAAACAATTCCCACCGTAGAAATAATTCCTAGTAATAGATATGTTATTTTTTTCATCATAATTGTCTTTTAGTATTAAAATCCTAATGTTACATTGAAACCAAAACTTCTAGATGTTGGGTAAGAAGCATTTGCAATACCTTGCTTGTTTCCAGAACTTTGTCCTGTCTCAGGATCAAAACCAGGAGTATTCTTATGGATAATCCAAAGATTACGACCAACAGCAGAAATAACAACTTTATTTAAGAAAGTGTTATTTAAAAGATTATTAGGTAGAGAGTAAGATAAAGCAACTTCTCTCAACTTAACATATGATGCATCATATACATATCTAGCAGTTGGTGTTCTTCCATAATACTGATCTCCACCCCATCCGTTAGCACGAGCAAAAGTTGTATTTTGTGTTCCATCAGCCATTACAGCATTAGCATGTAAAATACCACCACCATCAGCTACATCAGCACGCTTATCAATACCTTTTGAGTTCAAACCAGCAGTTTCTTTATATAAACCTGTAGCTAAACCATACTTACGGTCTACAGAATAAATATCACCACCTTTTTGAATATCAATTAGAGCTCTTAAAGAAATTCCTTTATAAGAAAGTGTATTTGTAATACCTCCACGCCAGTCTGCCTGGATGTTACCGATCACTTCTTCTTTTTCAGTTCTAATATAGTAACCTCTTGAATCTACAGTCTTCTTTCCATCAGTATAAACAAAGTTTGTACCTCTTAAAACACCATATTCTTCACCTACTTGAGCATTCATTGAAATATCCCAAGCTGAACTAATAAGAATATTATCTACACCATCGTATAAACTCTTAACTTCATTATTATTCTTCGAAAAGTTCAAGTTCATATCCCAAGTAAGATTGTTATTCTTAACTGGAGTAATGTTTAAGGCTAATTCAATACCTGTATTCTCAATCTCACCAGAGTTTACAAATGCCTGCTGGTATCCACTTGCTCTAGATACATTCACAGCCATAATTTGATCGAATGAATTTGACTTATAAACAGCCACATCAAAACCAACTCTGTTATCAAAGAAATTCGCTTCTAATCCAACTTCGTAACTCTTCGTTGTCTCCGATTTCAAATCTGGATTCTGAAGAGTTGAATGTACAGAGAATAAAGCTTGACTACCCCAGTTAGTTCCTTGTGGGTATGAAGATTGTAGATTATAAGGATTAGTATCATTACCTACTTCTGCATAATTCGCTCTTAGTTTAGCAAATGATAAGAAAGAAAGATCTTTCATTCCACCTAGCTCAGAAAGAATAATACTTGTTGAAACAGCAGGGTAAAAATAAGTATTCTCATCGCTTGGTAATGTAGATGAATTGTCAACTCTAAAAGAAGCTTCAAAATAAGCGAAATTCTTGTATCCTCCAGAAAAACTACCATATGCACTCTTCAAATTTCTCTCAAGTAGTGTCTCCGTTGGAGATTTTTCTACAGTGGTATTTTTCACAGTGTATAAACCAGGAACAACTAATCCACCAGAAGTCTGTGCAAAAATTGTTTGGTCAAGATTCTCTCTATAGTTAACTCCAACAAAACCAGTAAAGTTGAAATCATTAACTCTTTTCTTAAACGTCAACATAACGTCTGTATTCCACTCAGAGAAAGTTCTGTTAAAAGTTGTAAAAAATGACTGATCATTTGATCCAACAGCATTTCTTTCATTTTGTCTTTCGCTATAATAATCCAAAGATGTTTTGAAAGTCAAAGAGAACATATCATTCAATTTATAATCTAAAGAAGCATAACCAAATAATCTATTTCTTTCATCATCCTGAAAGTTCTCATAACGAGTCCAATATGGATTATTTGCATAAGCAGGATCCAAATCAGTAGGATTATTAGCATTCCAAGTTCTCTGATCTCCATCTGGAGATTTATAATAATTCTCTAATCTCTTAAAGTCAAGATTAGTCTGGAACCACTGTGCAAAGTTCTGCATAGGGTTATTACTGTCATAACCTGTACCATATCTACCTTTTCCTTTAGTGTTCACATAGTTAGCACTAGCAGAAACAGTAAGCTTATCGTTTAACTCCTGACTAGCTTTAAATGCCAATGTATTCTTCTTAATATTTGAATTAGGAAGAATTCCACTTTCGTCAGAATTAGTAAAAGATAATCTGAAATTAGAAATATCAGTACCACCTGTTAAAGCAACACTATTTGTATATGTCAAACCTGTTTCAAAAAAATCGTAAACCTTTGACTTAGGAGCAACCCAAGCTCTAGTTTCACCATAATTATCAGCATTAGGATCTAGGGCATCCCAGTGAACAACTTGTAAATTAGGATCAAATTTTGGTCCCCAAGAAGCATCGTCATTTGTATTAACAACATTAAAGCCATTAAGAGCACCTTCGAAACTCCAATCTTGAGAATAACCAGCACCGTACTCATACTGATACTCAGGCATCGTTTCTTTGTCAATTGTACTCCAGCTAATACCTGAATTTACAACAACACCAATACCATTCTTATTTTTAGCACCTTTTTTAGTTGTAATTAAAACAACACCATTCGCGGCTCTAGAACCATAAAGTGCAGATGCAGCAGCACCTTTCAAAATAGATACCGACTCAACATCATCAGGATTGATATCTGATGCAGCATTTCCATAGTCATATCCACCCCAACCACTTTGTTGGTTAGCAGTATTGGTATTACTATTATCCATAGGTACACCATCAACTACAAATAAAGCTTGGTTGTTACCTAATAAAGACGCTGTTCCACGAATAAGAATATCCGCAGATCCTCCCATAGTATTAGCTTGACGGATATTAACACCGGCAACCTTACCAGAAAGAGAATTTACGATATTAGACTCCTTTACCTCGCTAACGGCATCACCACTAATTTCAGTTACAGCATAACCAAGAGATTTTTTCTCTCTAGTTACACCCAATGCAGTAACAACAACTTCGTCCATACCTATAGATTCAGTTTCAAGAACTACATTGATTACAGTTTGAGATCCAACTGTTACTTCTTGTGAAACCATACCCACAAAGCTATATACAAGCACATCACTTGCTGCAGCTTCGAGACTATATTTTCCATCAATATCTGTACTAGCACCAATAGTGGTACCTTTTACAACAACAGATACACCAGGCATTCCGAGCCCGTCATCGGCACTGGTCACTGTACCAGTGATCTGCTTGCTTTGGGCAGTCACTATTTGAGTCCCTACAAGTAGCAGAAAAACGAATAGTCCAATTAATTTTTTCATAAAAATTCTTTTTAGTTAGTAATTAAGTAAAGATGCAAATGGTTTAATGGTAATAATCGATGCTAAATTTAATACATATAATGGATTTAACAAATATTAACATGACTTTAACACATGGTAACATATATGATATTTGTCATTATTTCTAGCCCTAGACAACAACAAATCTGATCCGATTTCAATAAACACAATCATATAAGTTTCATTTCTACATTTTAAGAATCAGACAAATAAGCTCCCTAAAATGCAAATCTGACCTAAGATCCTCATACCAACCTAAAACAAGAAGAATCATATATTTACAATCTATATAAATAATGAACGACGAAAAAGATATACAACACGACTAAACGAATTTTCTACCAGACACAACCTTTTTCACTATAAATGAGCTTGAACAAGCATTAATTAAGAATATACTTTTAGCCTTAAAAAAACAAAAAAAGGGATGATTCAATTAAGAATCATCCCTTATATATTATTAGCAGATCTAATTACTATGAATAGATCTCTTTTTTAGAAGCAATCAATGTATTTTGAAGTAATGACACAATTGTCATTGGACCAACTCCACCAGGAACAGGTGTTATAAATGAACACTTAGGCGCTACCTCATCGAAATTAACATCGCCAATAAGCTTCCATCCTGATTTCGTTTTATCAGATTTGATTCTATGGATTCCTACATCAATTACCGTAGCTCCTGCCTTAACCATATCACCAGTTAAAAATTGAGGCATACCTAATGCAACAATTACAATATCTGCCTCACGAGTGATTTCAGGAATATTCTTTGTGCGACTATGACAAAGCGTTACGGTACAATCCCCATATGAAGCCTTACGTGACATTAAAATACTCATTGGAGTACCAACAATATTACTACGACCAATAACAACACAGTTCTTACCAGAAGTTTCAATTTTATATCTTTTCAACAACTCAACAATTCCTGCTGGTGTAGCTGGTAAGTATGTAGGAAGGGTTGCAACCATTTTACCAACATTCATAGGATGAAATCCATCAACATCTTTTTCTGGACGAATCGTTTCAATTACTTTAGATTCTGAAATATGCTTTGGTAAAGGCAATTGTACAATTAAACCATCGATTGAATCGTTTTGGTTCACCTTATCAATCTCAGCCAACAACTCAGCTTCAGTAATTGTATCTTCAAATCTAAACTCAGAAGAATCAAATCCTACTTGATGACAAGCTTTAACTTTAGCAGCCACATAGGTTTCGCTGGCACCATCATGACCAACAATGATAGCCGCTAGGTGAGGTTTTTTACCACCATTTTTAATAATACCTTCAACTTCAGCAGCTATTTCTTGCTTTACCTCAGCCGAAATCTTTTTTCCATCGATTAATTCCATGACTAGTTTTGTATCTATGATGAATATTATGCGGCCTTATTATTAGCCACAGGTCATTATTGTTTATAAGAAAAAATGCTTGACCTAAGGGCCAAGCATTTCAATATATTATCTATCGCTTTCCCATCGGAAGATTTCCCATCATTCGGGACATCTTTCCGCCTTTCGACATCATTTTCATGAGTTTTCGAGTTTCATCGAACTGTTTAATCAAACGATTCACATCCTGAATATCTGAACCACTACCATCGGCAATACGTTTACGTCGAGATCCATTCAATAAAGTTGGATTCTCACGCTCTAATGGTGTCATCGAATAAATAATTGCCTCAATACCTTTAAAAGCGTCATCATCAATATCAATATTCTTAAGTGCTTTTCCTACACCTGGAATCATAGATGCTAAGTCCTTAAGATTACCCATTTTCTTAATTTGAGAAATTTGAGAAAGGAAATCGTTAAAGTTGAATTGATTTTTAGCAATCTTCTTTTGTAGGTTACGAGCTTCGTCAGCATCAAACTGCTCCTGAGCACGCTCAACAAGTGAAACAATATCACCCATACCCAAAATACGATCAGCCATACGTGATGGATGGAAAACATCAAGAGCTTCCATTTTCTCACCAGTACCAACAAACTTAATTGGTTTGTTTACAATTGATCGAATTGATAAAGCAGCACCACCACGGGTATCACCATCAAGCTTTGTTAATACGACACCATCAAAATTTAATCTATCGTTAAATTCTTTAGCAGTATTAACAGCATCTTGACCAGTCATCGAGTCAACTACGAACAGAATCTCTGAAGGTTTGATTGCCTTTTTAACAGCCTCAATCTCCTTCATCATTGTTTCATCAACAGCTAAACGACCCGCCGTATCGACAATAACTAAATCATGACCTTTTGCTTTTGCTTCCTTAATTGCAGCTTCAGCAATTTTAACTGGATTCTTACTATCCTTATCTGAATATACTGGAACACCAATCTGCTCACCTAAAACATGCAACTGATCAATCGCAGCAGGACGATAAACGTCACCTGCAACCAACAGAGGATTCATAGAACGTTTCGTCTTAAGTAGGTTCGCTAACTTTCCTGAAAAAGTTGTTTTACCGGAACCTTGAAGACCAGCGATAAGAATAACAGCAGGATTACCTGTTGTATCTATATCAACATGTTCTCCTCCCATCAATTCAGCCAATTCATCGTGAACAATTTTCACCATCAATTGATTTGGCTTCAATGAAGTCAGAACATTTTGTCCTAATGCTTTTTCTTTTACTGTAGCAGTAAATTCCTTAGCGATTTTAAAATTGACATCGGCATCAAGTAAAGCACGACGAACATCCTTTAAAGTTTCAGCTATATTTATTTCTGTGATCTTTCCTTGACCTTTCAATATCTGAAAGGACCGCTCCAGTCTTTCATTAAGATTTTCAAACATTCTTTTCCGGATTTTTTTTAGTTCCCTGCAAAAATAAAAAATTCTCTGTATTTGCTTATATCTCAAGACATCTTTTAAATAAGACACCTACTTAAAGACAAAACAGATTTTTCTTACAATTAATTTAAATGAGCACCTTCAATTAAAGATAAGCTCATTCTTTATATTCTATTATTTGTATCTGCATTCAACCGAATACAAATATATTTACATTCTCTCTGGTAAGCTAACTCCCAATAAGCTCATTCCCGACTTAATAATTCCTGCAACTTGTTTAGATAAAACAAAACGGAAATTTCTTAAATCCTCGTTTTCCTCTTTATTCATAGGGAAATCGTGATAGAACTGATTGTATTCCTTAGATAAATCGTAAACGTAATTTGAAATTAAAGCTGGACTTGTATCTCTACCCGCATCTTTTATTACGTTTGGATAATTTGCTAACATCTGAATTAAGAAAGATTCTTTTTCAGAAATAGTTAAATCAGATTTAGCTAAACCAGGAATTTCCATACCATTTTCAGTTGCTCTACGCAATACGGATTGAATTCGTGTGTATGTATATTGAATAAATGGACCAGTATTACCATTGAAATCAATAGATTCCTTAGGATTAAACATCATATTCTTTTTAGGATCAACCTTAAGAATAAAATATTTCAATGCTCCCATTGCTACTTTAGAATATACGTCCTCAGCTTCTTCTTTCGAATAACCTGAAAGCTTACCTAGTTCTTCAGAAGTTTCACGAGCAGTATTAACCATCTCCTTCATCAAATCGTCAGCATCGACAACAGTGCCTTCACGAGATTTCATTTTACCTTCAGGTAATTCGACCATACCATATGATAGATGTTGAATTTTATTGTGCCACTCATAGCCTAGTTTCCCCATTACTAGAGAAAGAACTTGGAAGTGATAATTCTGCTCATTACCTACAACGTAGATATGCTCATCAATTTTAAACTCATTAAAACGCTCGTAAGCTGTTCCAATATCTTGAGTCATATATACAGATGTTCCATCATCACGCAATAGTAATTTGTGATCTAAACCATCAGACTCAAGATTAGCCCAAACTGATCCCGTTTCCTTTCGGTAAAGAACGCCTTCATCAAGGCCGCGCATAACAATAGCCTTACCTTGTTTATATGTATCCGATTCGAAGTAAACCTTATCGAAATCAACACCCATTGTTTTGTATGTAATTTCGAAACCAGCTAATACCCAATCGTTCATTTTACGCCAAAGAGCAACAGTTTCCTCTTCTCCAGCTTCCCACTTCACAAGCATTTCTTGAGCTTCAAGCAAAAGAGGAGCTTTCTTTTTAGCCTCATCAGCCTCCATTCCGCTAGCGACTAGAGTTGCAATTTCTTTTTTGTATTCCTTATCGAATCTCACATAGTATCTTCCAACCAAGTGATCACCCTTAATGCCTGTCGATTCAGGAGTTTCACCTTCACCAAAACGCAACCAAGCCAACATCGACTTACAGATATGAATACCTCTATCGTTAACAAGATTAACCTTGATAACTTCTAGTCCGTTTGCCTTTAAGATTTCTGCAACAGAATAACCTAATAAGTTATTTCTAATGTGTCCAAGGTGAAGTGGCTTATTCGTATTTGGTGATGAGTATTCAATCATTACCTTTCTAGCTCCCTCTTTCAAAGGAATAAAACCGTAATTTTCAGTATTAACAGCTTCGTTTAAAACAGAAAGCCAATATGAATTATCGATTACTAAATTCAAAAATCCTTTTACAATATTAAATGAAGGAATAGAATCGATATTTTCTTGTAAGTAATTTCCAAGATCGTTAGCAGTTTCCTCAGGTGATTTCTTAGAGAAGCGTAAAAATGGGAAAACAACAACTGTTAGATCTCCTTCAAATTCGCGTCTGGTCTTCTGAATCTGAACACTATCCTCTTCAACTTTCTGACCATAGCAAGCACTTATAGCCTCTACTACTTTACCTTTAATAATACTTTCAATACTCATTTGGAAATTCTTTGTTCGGGAAATAAATTTAATAGTCTCAACTAGTATTTTTACTTCCTCATGAAATTAAAATTATTCAAAACTGATCTCCTTAATCTTCATATCAAAGATTAACACCAATATTCGAATCCGCAAAGATAGCATGAATTCCAAAAAAACATATTTTCAAAGTCAAGAAATCTTGTGAAAATCACTTATTTCGCCTATATTAATGTAAATATATTTGATCAGTTTACTAACATCGTCTTGAAACATAGCTTTCTTAGAAATGTTTCTGATATAAAAAACCTGCCTTATGAACATAAATTTAAACGGACGTTGGCGAAATCAGTATAATTCTGAAATGAATTTAAGTATTGATGGTCAGAACATCACAGGAACATTCCAAACTGGAATTGGACTTCCGAATTTCGAAGAAAAATTTGAAATTATTGGACGTTTTAAAGATAACGTTATTGCATTTATGGTTGACTTTGGAAAATATGGCTCTCTGGCCTGCTGGACAGGTCGTGTAGAGATTGACGATATAGGTGTTGTTATTCATTCTATGTACCACCTTTCTCAAACCGATGGTAGCGATGAGGAAAAAATGGCTAAGGCTATTATCACTGGAGTAGGTACATTTAGAAAACCATAAAACTTAAAGCTAAATCCAGCTTTATTACACCCGTCCAATTTATTTGATACTTAAGTCGAGAACGAAGTGATATTTTAGGATTACAGATATCCAAAATATGACAATACTCGGTTAACAGCCACACTTTTAACCTTCTTTAACTCAGATTATTTTTTCTCGAAAAAATAATCCTGTATGTTTGTAGTAGCAAAGCAAAATTGATTTCCAAAATCAATTCTAAACTCTGAATCACATGAGTTTAGTAGTTTTCATAGGTTAGATTTAGGTTAGTTAGAAAACTCAGGTGGGGACCTGAGTTTTTTCTTTTATATGACCTTTCATAGATTATTCGTATTGACTTCTAAAAACCCAACCTAGCTCTTGCAATTGTTATAATACATCCAAATCATCTTTAAGGTATTCATAAATTGAATCCTAATAAACATACGCCTCGACGTGTTTAGTTTTAAACAAAGAGTTAATAATACAGTTATTTGTGAAATTTTATTCGTTTTTGTTTTTTCATTTTAATTTTTTCATCATATTTGCATCAACAAAATTTAAACAAATGAGAACACTATTTACCACAATGTATAAAGAGATAAAACACAAGAAACACTATTGAGTCAATGCTATGTGGAATGATGTGAAGCTTTAAAATATTTAAAAGTCTGCAGAAATTCTGCAGGCTTTCTTTTTTTTTATAGCTCAAGTATTAAGATTTAAACCTTGCTAACCATTAATAAAACAATCAAGGTTTATATTTTCTAACTATTACAAAATAATAAGCATGAAAATCCTAAAATTTGGCGGCACATCCGTTGGAACTCCTCAACGAATCCAAAATCTAGCCCAAATTGTAAAAAATGAAGAGTCGTGCATTGTAGTACTGTCAGCAATGGCAGGTACAACCAATGCATTAGTCGAAATTACAGAGTTCCTTTATAAAGGAGACGATGAAAATGCGCTTCAAAAAATTGAAAATCTTGAACAAAGCTACATATCAAGAGTTAATGAACTATATACAAGTGATAAGTACCTAACTAAAGGATTGGAATTAATCAATTCCCACTTTATATATATTCGCAACTTTGTTCACAAAACCTTTACTCAACTTCAGGAGAAGGCTGTTCTAGCTCAAGGTGAATTAATTTCAACCGCAATGTTTCACTATCATTTGGCTGAAAACCATGTCGATTCAGTCCTACTTCCTGCGCTTAATTTCATGAGGATTGACAAGGATGGTGAACCTGATAATTATTATATCCAAGAAAACCTGAAGAGAGAAATCAATCAACATCCTCAATCAAAACTTTTTATTACTCAAGGATATATTTGTAGAAATACTTATGGCGAAGTCGACAATCTTCACCGAGGAGGAAGTGATTACTCTGCTTCACTTATTGGCGTAGCAATTTCAGCTGAAGAAGTTCAAATCTGGACTGATATTGATGGGTTTCACAACAACGATCCTCGCTTTGTCGAAAACACTTATGCTATTAGTGAATTATCTTTCGACGAAGCTGCAGAACTAGCCTATTTTGGAGCAAAAATAATGCACCCAGCAAGTGTCTTACCATGCAAATTAAGCAATATACCTGTACGTCTTAAAAACACACTTAGCCCTATTGATGAAGGAACACTAATTTCAACCAAATTAGATCATAAGCGTATTAAAGCTGTAGCAGCCAAAGATGGTATTACAGCTATAAAAATCAAATCAGGGCGTATGTTATTGGCTTACGGATTTTTAAGAAAAATATTTGAAGTATTTGAAATTTATAGAACGCCAATTGATATGATTACAACTTCAGAAGTTGCTGTGTCTCTAACTATTGATGACACAAGTAAACTTAAAGAAATTGAAGCTGAATTGGAAAAATTTGGGATCGTTGAAATTGATAACAATCAGTCAATTATTTGTATTGTAGGTGATTTTATATCTGAAGCATCAGGTTCAGCTAAATTAGTATTTGAAGCTCTAGAAGAAACACCTCTTAGAATGATTTCATACGGCGGAAGCAATCACAATATTTCAGTATTAGTTGATCAAGAAAATAAGGTTGAAGCCTTAAAATCATTGAATAAACTTTTCATATAGAAAATGTCACAGTTTAATTATTGAATCAACTCCTAAACTTAGTACACATGATTAATTCATCTACATACAATTATTTAAACTCAAAGGAAACGCCATTCTATTACTACGACATGGATCTCCTTGAGAAAAGCTTGATCAGCATTAAAGAAGAAGCTGCACAGTACAATTACCATGTTCATTACGCCATAAAAGCAAATGCAAATCCACGCATACTTTCACTTATTCAATCATATGGCTTTGGAGCTGATTGTGTTAGTGGGAACGAGATAAAGAGGTCAATTGAAACTGGATTCTCTGCAAACAAAATTGTTTATGCAGGGGTTGGGAAATCTGATAGAGAGATTGAACTAGCTCTTGACACTGATATATTTTGCTTCAATTGTGAATCAATTCCAGAAATAGAGGTAATAGAAGAAATTGCCAAGTCGAAAAACAAGGTTGCTAATATTGCTCTGCGTATTAATCCCAACGTGAATGCTAATACGCATCATTATATCACAACGGGTATAGCTGAGAATAAGTTCGGTATTAATCCTTGGGAATTTGAAGAAATTCTAAGCATTTTAAAAGAATTTAAAAACATAAATTTAATTGGTTTACATTTTCATATCGGATCTCAGATTGTTGACTTGAGTGTTTTTAAGAGCCTTTGTATTCGTATTAATGAAATTCAAGATTGGTTTCTAAATCATCAAATTATTGTCGATCATATTAATGTTGGCGGTGGTTTCGGAATCAACTATCATCAGCCTGATGAAGAACCTATTCCTGATTTTAAAAACTACTTTGCTCTTTTCAAAGAATTTCTGAATCTAAAAGCAAATCAAGAAGTTCATTTTGAATTAGGTCGTTCAATCGTTGGTCAATGCGGAAGCTTAATTTCTCGTGTCTTATATGTCAAGAAAGGCATCAACACAAAATTTGCAATTTTAGATGCTGGGATGACTGATTTACTTCGTCCAGCTCTATATCAAGCATTTCATAAAATCGAGAATATGAGTTCAAATAAGGCTCTCGAAAACTATGATGTTGTAGGACCAATCTGTGAATCATCGGACTGTTTTGGAAAGGTTGTTTCTTTGCCAGAGACAAAAAGAAATGACCTTATTGCCATTCGATCAGCAGGAGCTTATGGAGAAGTTATGGCATCAGAATACAACCTCAGAAAGCTTGCAGATTCATTTTTTTCAGACGAAATTAAATAATAATGAAAGCTGATTATCTGACAATTACAAACCTATTTAGATGAAACACAATTAACTATTAACCAAGTAAATTTGGATTTTAATTTAAAAATCGAAACATTTGTAGCAATCTAAAAAGAAATAACCATGAACGCTTTCGTTTGTAAATTTTGGTGGTGGCATAATACTAATCTCTCATATACCCTGAGCAGAAACGTCCACCCTATATGCAAATCTTAAGTCTTTAATTAAAGATAAAAACAGCATTTAAGCGACCTACTGATTATTCAGTAGGTCGCTTTTTTTATATTCAATTTTTCAAAGCCATGATCAAATTCAAACATTATAAAAAAGAAATGCTTGCCGATGTTATAACACCTGTTAGTATGTACTTAAAGCTAAGAGATCGCTTTCCACAAGGTATTCTCTTAGAAAGTTCTGATTACCACAGTCCTGAAAATGCAAGCTCTTTTATTGCACTCGAACCAATAGCTAACATCTGTTTAATAGACAATTTGTTGATTGAAAGCATTGGATCTGATAGAATAGAAACTAGTATGAAAGATCAACCAGTTGGTTTCTTAGCGAATCAACTAGAATCATTCGTAAAACAATTTGATCTTGAAGATAAAGATGAAATCAATAAAGCAAATGCTTTATTTGGTTACACTTCTTTTGACGCTGTTCCAGGTTTTGAAAGCTTGACATTTACCGAGAAGCCAGGGGAGAAAATACCACAACTCTCCTACTCTCTTTATCGATTTATCATAGAAGTTAATCACTTTAATAATACGTTGACTATCGTTGAGTTAACTCAAAATGATGAAGACTCTAGAATAAAAGAGATTGAAGATTTGCTTCGTAATCACAATATTCCACGTTTTAATTTCTCTTTAAAGGACGAAGATGAGAAAACGAACATGAGTGATCAAGATTACCTTGGTATGGTTGAGAAAGGAATCAAACATTGCAGACGAGGAGATGTTTTTCAGATTGTTCTTTCAAGGTCCTTCTCAAAATCTTATCAAGGTGATGATTTTAATCTGTATAGAGCTCTTCGTTCTGTAAACCCTTCACCCTATCTATTTTATTTCGATTGTGGTTCCTTTAGAATTATGGGTTCATCACCTGAGGCTCAAATAGAAGTAAAAAACAATAAAGCATATATCCACCCTATTGCTGGAACCTTCCGAAGAACAGGTGACGCTTTGCAAGATATTGAGTTAGCAAAACAGCTTCAAGCTGATGAAAAAGAACAATCAGAGCATGTCATGCTAGTAGATTTAGCTAGAAATGATTTGAGTCGAAATGCAACAAATATAAAAATCGAAACATTCCGTGAGGTTCAATTTTATTCACATGTCATCCATTTGGTTTCAAAAGTTTCTGGGGAGTTACCTAAGGATTACAACACCTTTGATTTGATTGGGAATACATTTCCTGCGGGAACCTTATCTGGTGCACCGAAGTATAAAGCGATGGAGCTTATAGACAAATATGAACCTACAAGTCGTGGATTCTACGGTGGATGTATAGGCTCAATAGGGTTTAATGGTGAAGTAAATCAGGCTATCATGATTCGAACATTCTTGAGTAAAGATAACACCTTATACTATCAAGCTGGAGCAGGTGTGGTTGAGAAGTCAATACCGGAGAATGAATTAAATGAAGTAGATAACAAGCTAGCAGCCCTAAGAAAAGCAATGAAAATAGCTGAGGGAATCAGTAAATAACAGAATATGTCATGAAAATATTAGTCTTAGATAATTACGATTCATTCACATACAACTTGGTTGAATACATACGTCAACTTAATGTTGGTGAAATTGAAATCCATCGCAATAGAGAAATAGAGTTAGTAGAAGTTGAAAAATACGATAAAATTCTTCTATCACCAGGACCTGGAATTCCTGATGAAGCAGGAATATTGAAAGCCTTGATTCAAAAATATGCTGCTACAAAATCAATTTTAGGAATATGCTTAGGACATCAAGCAATTGCGGAGGTGTTTGGTGGCGTATTAGAAAATCCCGAAAAGGTATATCATGGCATAGCCAATGATATCACAAAGTGCAGTGAAAATTCAAAAGTATTAAAAGGTATTCCTCAAGTCTTTAAAGCTGGGCGTTACCATTCATGGAATGTTGCTGAAACAGATTTACCTGATTGCCTTGAAGTAACTTGTAGAGATGATGCAAAGATGATTATGGGTTTAAGGCACAAAGAATACGATGTGGAAGGCATCCAATTTCACCCCGAGTCTATTTTAACACCACAAGGCATGCAAATGATTATGAATTGGCTGAGAAATGACTAATCTCTATTCAGTTAATTCATAAATCATCAAAGATAAAATAAGATAAAATGAAAAATATATTACATCATTTATTCGAATACAAAACCCTTTCAAAGCAAGAAGCTGAAGAGGTTCTGGTACAAATTACAAAAGGCGAATTCAATGAAGCTCAAATCATCGCTTTTCTCACCGTATTTCAAATGCGTAGTATAAGCGTTGACGAACTTAGCGGTTTTAGAACTGCGCTTCTAAAAATGGGAATACCTGTTAATTTAAGCGATTACAATTGTATCGATCTCTGTGGTACTGGTGGCGATACTAAAAACACGTTTAATATATCAACATTAGCTTCGTTTATAGTAGCAGGTGCTGGTGAAATGGTTAGCAAACATGGTAATTACAGTGTATCCTCTTTTTGTGGATCATCAAATGTTATTGAATATTTAGGCTATCAGTTTAAGGATAAGGAAAGTGAGTTAAAAGAAGATTTGGAACGGTCTAACATTTGCTTTTTACATGCACCACGTTTCAATCCTGCAATGAAAAATGTAGCATCTATTAGAAGAAATCTAGGTATTAGAACATTTTTCAATATGCTAGGACCTTTGGTTAACCCATCGCAACCAAAGCATCAAATTGTTGGTGTTTATGATTTAGAGTTGGCTCGTCTATACCAATATGTGCTGCAAGAAACTGAAACGAAGTATACGATCATTCACAATATTGATGGTTACGACGAAATCGCCTTAACGGATAAGGTGAAACTTATATCTAATGATAGAGAGGAAATACTTAGTCCTCATGATTTAGGTTTTAAACTTCTAGCACCCGAAGAATTATACGGAGGTCAATCTGTCGAAGAAGCTGCCAAACTATTTGTGAAGATCCTGAAAGGGAATGGTAGTGAAGCTCAAAACTCGGTGTGTATTGCCAATGCGGGTGTTGCAATTCACTGTCTTCATTCAGAATTATCAAGAGAAGATGCGTTTGATAGAGCAAGAGTTTCATTGGAATCAGGACAGGCACTGAATGCACTTAACAAACTCGTTCAAAAAGAAATCTAAATCACTATTGAAATCATGCACGATATATTACGAACTATTGTCGAACAAAAACACAAAGAAGTTGCTCTTCTTCAGGCACAATTCAGCATTGATGATCTAAAAAAGCAAACTCTCTTTAATAGAGCTTGTTATTCCGCAAAGGCAGCAATTTTAGATGATAATAAATCTGGTATCATATCAGAGTTCAAAAGACAATCGCCTAAGAAAGGTCCTATTAATGCGGATGCAAATATTCAAAAAGTAGTTGAGTCTTATCAAGAAGCCAATGTTGCTGTTGTTTCTGTTTTAACCGACCAACTCTTTTTTGGCGCACATGATGATGATTTTGATAAAGCTCGCAAGCAACTGACGATGCCGCTTTTGCGTAAAGATTTCTTAATAGATCCTTATCAAATCTACCAGAGCAAAGCTATGGGTGCAGACCTGATCCTATTGATAGCGGCAATTCTAACTCCCAGAGAAGTGGAAAACATGAGTAGAATTGCTAAAGATTTAGGTTTAGAAATCCTTTTGGAGATCCATAACGAATCAGAGCTGAATCATATCAACCCATTAATTGACTTAGTTGGTATTAATAATCGTAACCTAAAAGATTTCTCTGTAGATCTTAATCACTCTATTAAATTATCTGAACAGATACCTAACACTTTCGTGAAAGTAGCTGAAAGTGGAATCAAAGGAGAACAAGATATTCGCTTTTTAAAATCGAATGGATTCCAAGCTTTTCTGATTGGGGAATACTTTATGAAGCATGATAATCCTGGTAAAGTTTGTTCTGAATTAACTCATAAGCTAAGCCTTTAAAATCGAAACAATGAAACTAAAAGTATGCGGGCTTAAAAGTCCAGAAAACATAGAACGTATAGCTAAAGTAGATATCGATTATATGGGATTCATCTTTGTTGAAAGATCGAAACGATTCGTCGGAGATACACTTAATAAAGGAATTACAAGTAAAATACCCAAGCATATTAAAAAGATAGCTGTATTTGTAAATGCTCGATCGGAAGATATCCTATGGACACTTAAAGACTACGAATACGAGTTCGACTTTATTCAATGCCATGGGGATGAAAAGCCTCAATATTGTAACGATTTGAAAAAGCTTGGCTTTGGCGTTATAAAAGCATTTCAGATGGATGAAGAATTCAATTTTAATCAATTGGAAGCCTACGAATCTGTTGTTGACTATTATTTGTTCGACACCTCATCAAAGAACTACGGTGGTAGTGGCAGAAAATTTGACTGGACTCTATTAGACAAATACAAGGGGAATAAACCTTTTTTCTTAAGTGGAGGCATCAAACCAGAAGATGTTCAACAATTACAGAAACTAAAACATCCTCAGCTTTTTGCCATTGATATTAATTCAGGATTTGAAGACGAACCTGGCTTAAAGAATGTCTCTCTTGTAAACACGTTCTGCACTGAGTTAAAACAAGCAACTAGTCCTAATAAGTAACAGACTATTATTTCAAATTGTATACAAAATGAACTATCAAATTGACAACAAAGGCTATTACGGTGAATTTGGCGGAGCATATATCCCTGAACTTCTTCGTAAAAATATCGACGAACTCGAAAATGCCTATTTAGATATATTAGAATCAGACGATTTTAAATCGGAATACGCACGTTTGCTCGACAATTATGTAGGACGACCTACCCCACTTACATTTGCGACTAATCTATCAGCTAAATATCAAACTCAAGTCTACTTAAAACGAGAAGATTTAAACCATACAGGAGCACACAAAATAAACAACACGATTGGACAAATTCTCGTAGCCAAACACCTAGGTAAGAAAAGAATAATTGCTGAAACTGGAGCTGGGCAACATGGCGTTGCTACGGCAACTGTTTGTGCTCTTTTCGGACTAGAATGTGTGGTTCATATGGGAGCTTTGGATATAGAGAGACAAGCTCCAAATGTTGCTCGTATGCAAATGCTTGGAGCGACGGTTATTCCTTCTACATCAGGAAACCAAACGCTTAAAGATGCAACTAACGAAGCCATTCGTGATTGGATTGCGAACCCTCACTCCTTTTACCTTATAGGCTCTGTTGTTGGTCCCCACCCCTATCCTGATATGGTGAGTCGATTACAATCAATTATTTCGGAAGAAATAAAAATGCAACTCGTAAAAGAACAGGGTAGACAAAATCCTGATTGCGTGATTGCCTGTGTAGGTGGAGGTAGCAATGCTGCAGGTGCTTTTTATCATTTTCTCGATGAAAAAGCAGTTGACTTAATTGCTGTAGAAGCTGCGGGAAAAGGAATCGATTCATCGGAGACTGCGGCAACAATTAGCATTGGAACAACTGGCTTTATTCATGGTAGTAAAACCATGCTCATGCAAGATGATGATGGTCAAATTATAGAGCCGTACTCAATTTCAGCAGGCTTAGATTATCCTGGTGTTGGCCCAATACATGCTCATTTAGCAAAAACAGGTCGTGTTAAATACATTAGTGCTACCGATGAAGATGCTCTTAAAGCTGCGAAGGATTTAGCCATAAATGAAGGAATAATTCCTGCCTTAGAATCAGCCCATGCTCTAGCTGCATTGGATAAAATACAATTTAAAAAAGATGAGGTGATTGTCGTTATTGTATCAGGTCGTGGCGATAAGGATATGGAGACTTACATGACACATTTAGAGTTATGAATTCAGAATTATTAATTAGAACAAAACACTTCGAATTCGCTCAAAACAAATTAATGTATCAACACATCATCTCATGAACAGAATAGACAGTTTATTTCAGAATAAAAACCAAGATATATTATCCATCTATTTTCCTGCTGGATATCCAAACTTAAACGACACCGTTCCAAATCTTGAACTGCTGCAAAAAGCAGGCGTAGATTTGGTAGAAATAGGCATTCCTTTTTCTGACCCATTAGCAGACGGTTCTGCTATACAAGCAGCTTCAAAACAGTCCTTAGATAATGGGATGAAACTTCGCTTACTTTTTGAACAACTTGAATCGGTTCGTAAAACAGTATGGATGCCCTTGATTCTAATGGGCTATTGGAATACAATCTACTGTTATGGTGTAGAACGATTCTTACAAGATTGTCAAAAAGTAGGAATCGATGGGCTTATTGTGCCAGATCTTCCTCTTGAAGAATTCGAGTTACATTATAAATCTGAATTCGAAAAATATGGTATTTACAATGTTCTTTTAGCTTGCCCAGAAACAGAAGAAGAGCGTCTGCAAAAAATTATTTTAGCAACGCAAGGTTTCCTCTATTTAGTATCGTCATCAGCTACGACTGGAGGAAGTATGAAAATTAATGAAAAGCAAAAGAGCTATTTCGATCGTATAAAGCAAATTGAAACGCCAAGCCTTATCGGATTTGGCATCAATAATAAAGAGAGTTTTAAATATGCTTGCCAGTATGCCAATGGCGCTATAGTTGGAACGGCTTTTATTAAAGCTTTAGAAAGAAATGAAGCTAAAAATTTCATAAAAGGAATAAAATAGAACTGATTCCTACTTTTTGAAAACATTCAACTCAAATGGTTTGGGACCTTCCCAATTTTAGGAAGAGTTCAATTGAAACGATTTGAGACCTTCCCAATTTTGGGAAACGTCCAACCGAAACGATTTGAGACCTTCCCAATTTTGGGAAACATTCAACTGAAACGATTTGAGACCTTCCCAATTTTGGGAAACATCCAACTGAAACGATTTGAGACCTTCCCAATTTTGGGAAACATTCAACTGAAACGATTTGAGACCTTCCCAATTTTGGGAAGCATCCAACCGAAACGATTTGAGACCTTCCCAATTTTGGGAAACATCCAATTGAAACGATTTGTGACTTCCCAATTTTGGGAAACATTCAACTGAAACGATTTGAGACCTTCCCAATTTTGGGAAAGGCGAAACTGATTCATATTTATTCTTGATGTTTATTGTCTTTTCAATCTAATTTTAAAGTCTCCATGTGGCATAATCTTCAACCATAATCGCTCTAAGTGAATAAAGGATCTTCTAAAGAAGTCGACATAAAGGGTCAAATAGAAGAATGCTGTTGTCAGCCAGATAAACATCAAATTGAACCAAAAAGTTTGTATTAAATAATTTCCAACACGCTTTTCAGCTGCATAAAAATGTGCGCGCCCTAAAATATGTTCTGGCGATTTAAATACAGGATCTTTTAACTGAACCAATTTCCCTTTATACTCAGTAAACTTTTTCAAATCCCTTTTATTAAGCACAACTTGCTCGATAGCTTTGTTATGGTAACGCTGTTTAAAAGCGAAGAGTTTACCTGAACTACCATAGGTCTTAAGCAAATCATTGTAAGCATTATCTCGCTTAGTGGATGCACGAGAATACTTACTCCAGAAAATTTGTTGTAAATCATCAAGCCATTGGTTCACAGAATCAGCATTGACAATCGAAATATCTTGGGGTTGCGTTTCAATCTCTGAGAGTTTTGAGAATTCATACTGAAGTAATTTCCTCTTTTTATTAGCCTTAGAATTCGATTGTCCTTGACGAACTAAAGCCTGATAACGTCGAGATAATTCTGGAATCAGAAATGAAGCCTTATATGAAGCTTCACTCTTCTTCTTCTCAAGATCGAAGAACTGTTCCTGAAAATCATTCTTACTAAACTGCTCAACCATCAAAGCCTCGTAAGCCCATCTAGATGTCATGAGGTCACCAACAAAAGGCACATATTGTTGTGTTGTGATACTCGGATGCAATTTGTTATAATTCACTATAACGCCAGAAAACAAGAGCTGTGGCACTAGAATAAATGGGATAGAAACGTAAACTGCAACCACTGAATTTAATGAGGCAGACAAGTTTAAACCGATAAGATTTGCACAAGCAGAGACGGTATAAAGCATCAGCCAATACTCAAAACTCAAACCCTTAATCTCTAAAATAGAATTAGCTATCAAAACGAAAAACAAGCATTGAATAGCTGAAATACCAAGCATAACAAGAACCTTAGAATTGATATAACTCCATCGACTCAAATTCAGAAATGATTCTCGTTTTATTATCCTTCTATCATGCAATATCTCTTCAGCTGAGATAATCAAACCTAAAAATAGAGCAACTACCACAGCCATAAAAATATATGATGGCATGTTCTCATTCTTAGCGAATATATAAGCATCTGGATCTGTTAAAGAACCACTGATGTATTTTGTGAAATATCCTAAAATCACCGCCAAAAGAGGAGCTTCAAATAGAGTAATCATCATGTATTGAATATTACTCAACTTAGCATTAATATCGCGAGACAGATAAATCTTTAACTGCTGATAGCGCTGAGGAATCTTAAAATAATTCTCAGGTAAAACAGATTTTTCCTTAGGTGCTTCTATCGATTGTTTACTTTCAAGTTTCTCCTTATAATATTCGTGCCATTCTTCTGGGCCCCTCTTTCGCTTACGGATTTGTTTTCCGTACTCGTTCATCATCTTTGTCTCAATGATTCTAAAAATCTGCTCTGAACTCACATTACCACAAGAAATACACTCGCTTTCTTCAGCATTTACGTAATGACTTTGTGTCTTAAAATAAACAATAGCCTCAATTGGATTTCCAGAATATATCACTCTACCACCCTGATCCATAATGATCAAAACATCGAGCAACTTAAAAATATCAGACGAAGGTTGGTGAATATTACACACGACTAGGCGACCTTTAAGAGTCTGTCGCTTTAGCAAAAGCATAACCTTTTCAGAATCCATACTAGATAAACCAGAAGTAGGCTCATCTACAAACAAAACGGATGGAAGTCGCATCATTTCTAGAGCGATATTTAAACGCTTACGCTGACCTCCACTCAGAATCTTATTAATAGGATCTCCAACCTTTAAGTCTCTTGCCTCTATTAAATCGAACTTATCTAACGTATCCTCTATAATTTCACGAATATCCTTTTCCGAGAACTTCTCAAAACATAGCTTGGCATTATAATATAGGTTTTCAAAAACAGTCAATTCCTCGAGTAATAGATCATCCTGAGGGACATAACCAATAATCCCGGCTAACTTTTCCTTCTCTTTATGAAGGTCGTAACCATTTATCCAAATATTCCCAGAGTTTAGCGGTAAGTTTCCGTTCAAAACATTCAAAAGCGTTGATTTTCCGGTGCCACTACCTCCCATTATTCCAATCAACTGGCCCGACTCAGCTTTAAAACTAAATGGATGAACACCATTATCGGTTCCCTTAAATTTGAACTCAATATCCTTTGCAACAATATTAATTTGAGCCGTATTCTTTCTTTCAAAAAATTCAGATACTATTTGAGAATAGTAAATTGGATCGATACGAGGCGATCGAATAACTGAACCGAAAGTTATGATATAACTTCGATCATCTTTAACATTATGCCCATTCAGAAAGAGGTTATATTCCCCGAAATACTTTATTAAGTATGTCTTGGTACTCTCAATACGAAGAACGAAAACACGACCACGAAGCTTTGATTCGTAAATATGCTTTACCTGATCATCTTCGAAGTCCTCATTGCTATCTATTAAAAGTAAATGCTCATTAAATGGTATTGAATATTCATCGCCAAAAATAAATTTATGGGCCAAATCAAACTCTTCAACCGAAATTTTAAACGATGCTGCTACTGTGTGAGCGAAGTCTAAAATCTCGTCACCTATGAATTCCGAATCATCAATAAATTCAAGTAATTGCAGTAGAATCCACACCTTCTGTTCCTGATCAACTTCTTCCAATATACCAAGGCAAACTTCATGTATTTGTCTATGCTTAATCATCTTATAATCAAAATCCTCTGTATCGTAATAGGATTCCTTTAAGTATGTGTCAAAATCATTCAAATACCTCTCCTGCCACTCTTGAGTAAATCGAGTTTCAAGGTAATGAGAAACCACATCGCGTGCAGCCAATTCAAAACCACTTTTCTGCTCATCAACAATGATGGCAAATAATTTCATTAAAGCATTTAAAACTGATTCGTTCATTCTTAGATTTTAGGGGTCTCAGGTCATTTTAGTAAGAGCTCTAATTTAAAGAATTTTAAAGAGATATCCTGACTATATACTCTTGATATTAAAACGAAACATAAATAATATAAAACATACATCTAAATATCTCAAAAGCAACATCTTTAGTAACATTTTGATTTTCACTCTCAGAAAATTAATTTATTTTTTTCTTGCATGCTTAAAAAATCCCTCCTACATTGCGCTCACTAAACAAGACGAAATGACTGTATTAAATTCATATTTCTGGTTCTATTTTTACTTTATCAAATGATAGAGCGGAACCTGATATATAAATATTACAACAAAATATTTTAAAGGCTTCGCTAATTGCGAAGCCTTTTTTTTATTACAAAATTTCAATACAACAGATGAATACAACAATGTCATATAACTATTTCTTTTATTTCTGGTTCTTCTATTTTAGAAGCTACCCGAGACTAGTATGACATAATCTGAATTAAACGAACAGAATAATGTGTAAAGCGTCTCGGGGAAATCCTTGAGACGCTTTTTTTATTAGCCATAATTTAAATAACCACTAGAATTTAATCAAAATGCAAATAGCAATACAAGGTATAAAAGGTGCATTCCACGAAGTGGCAGCTCGAAATTATTTCGGAAATGAAATCGATATTTTACCTAAACTTCATTTCTCAGACTTGGCCGAGTCCGTTAAAAACGGTGACTGCGATTATGGGATCATGGCCGTTGAGAATACCATTTCTGGTACCATCCACTCCAACCTAAACCTAATACGTGAGCACAAATTGGTGGTGTGCGGTGAAGAATACCTTAGAATTAAGCAAAACCTAGTGGCTAAGAAAGGAACCAAGATCGAGGATCTCAATGAAGTTCATTCTCACTATATGGCTATTAACCAAACAAGAAAATTCTTTAAGCAACACCCCAATGTTCACCTTGTAGATTCTATTGATACGGCTTTAAGCATGAAAGAAATTGCAGAAAATAATCTTGATAACAGAGGAGGAATTGGAAGTCTTTTGGCTGCTGAACATTACGATTTAGAAGTGCTTGCAGAAAGCATTGAGACTAACAAAAAAAATTACACTCGTTTCTTGATTTTGAGAAATGATGAAAATTGGAAAAAGCAGACTAGCAATAAGGCATCTATAGCTTTGATTCTTGATAACCACCAAGGGAGCTTAGCCGAGATTCTTTCAACAATTGCTTCATATGATATTGATTTAAGCAAAATTGAGTCAGTCCCATTAGTTGGTGAGCCATGGCACTATCAGTTTTATCTGGATGTTTTATTTGATGATAAAACGAAGTACAAAAAGATGATTAATGAAATAACAAAAAAACTAGATAGGCTTGATATACTAGGCGAATACACAAATGGCAATCAGTCTTACTCAAAAATTCATCACAATGACAATTAGAACAGCCAATAGATTATCGCAAGTTGAAGAATACTACTTCTCCAAGAAATTGGCTGAGGTTGCACAACTGAAAGAAAATGGTGCTGATATTATTAATTTAGGTATTGGTAGTCCTGATATGCCTCCACACCCTGATGTAAAAAAGGAATTGGTTCATGCGTGCGACCAAACAGGTAGTAATTATTATCAGTCATACCGTGGTTTGGATACATTCCGTCAAGCTATTGCAAATTGGTACAAGTCGATTTACAAAGTGGAATTAAATCCAACAAATCAGATTTTACCATTGATGGGATCGAAGGAAGGCATTATGCACATTTCAATGGCTTTTTGTAATCCAGGAGAAACTGTTCTTGTTCCAAACCCTTGCTACCCTGCATACTTATCAGCAGCTAAACTTCTAAACATTAATCTGAAGTTTTATAACCTGAAGGAAGAAAACAATTGGTTACCCGATATGCAAGAGATCGAATCTCTATGTGATGAATCTTGTCGAATGATTTGGACAAACTACCCACATATGCCGACAGGTGCTAATGGGAATATGGAAGTCTTTAAACAATTGGTTGATCTGGCGAAAAAGAAGAATATTCTTGTTGTTAACGACAATCCTTACAGTTTAATATTGAATGACAAGCCAGAGAGTTTATTACAAGTTGGAGGTGTAAGCGAATACGTATTAGAGATGAATTCATTGAGTAAATCTCATAATATGGCCGGATTTAGAGTCGGTATGCTTTGCGGATCTGAGAATAATATCAACCATGTGCTTAAAGTAAAAAGTAATTTCGATTCGGGTATGTACAAGCCGATACAGAAAGCTGCAAGCAAAGCATTGGCCTTAGATTCTAGCTGGTATAAGGAGTTAAATAAAACCTATAAAAAGCGTAGAGATTTAGTTTGGGAGTTAGCAGATAAGCTAAACTGTAAATACAAAAAAGATAGTGTAGGCATGTTCGTTTGGGCTAAAATTCCTGACGAGTACAATTCGGGAGAAGATTTTTCTGATTATCTACTCTACGATAAGAATGTATTTGCTACACCAGGAATTGTATTTGGAGAAGAAGGAAAAAAATACATTCGTTTTTCACTCTGTGCAACAGAGGAAACAATTACAGAAGCAATCGAGAGATGCGAAAAGAATGTAGAAGTGCCTGTTAATATTTGAAAAAAGAAAAAAATGAAAATAGGAATTATAGGTCTAGGTTTAATAGGTGGTTCGATAGCCACAGATTTACGAAAACGTGGTTTCGCTTCCAGAATATTAGGCCATGATACAAGCAAGCTTCATGCTGAAACAGCTTTGAAATTTGGCTTAATCGATTCTGTTAGTACAATGGATGAACTAATCGATGAAAGTGAATTGATTGTATTGGCTATACCTGGTGATGCCACACTTAAACTTTTACCAAAAATACTGGATAAAGTCACCACTCAGGTTGTTTGCGATGTGGCCTCCATTAAAGACCAAATTTGTGAAAGAGTAAAGTACCACCAGAATCGCAAGCAATTTGTAGCGACTCACCCTATGGCAGGAACAGAACACTCGGGGCCTTGGGCAGCCAAAGCAGGTCTTTTCGATGGGAAAGCAACGATTTTTTGCGATGCTGAAGATAGTGATGAAAAGGTATTACAAACAGTGCACAAAATGTATGAGTTCTTGAATATGCGAGTTCTGTATATGAGTGGACACAATCACGATGTGCATGCAGCCTATATTTCTCACATTTCACATATCAGTTCCTTTGCACTAGCCATTACAGTATTAGAAAAGGAAAAAAATGAAAAGAATATTTTTGACCTTGCAAGTGGAGGTTTCGATTCCACAGTAAGATTAGCTAAAAGTGATGCCGAAATGTGGGCACCAATATTCAACCACAATGCTGACAATGTGTTAACGGTTTTAAACACGTATATCGAGAGTTTAAACAAATTTAAAACAGCCATCGAAAATAGAGATCGAGATGAATTAGTCAATATGATTTCCAAGGCAAATCGAATAAAAAGAGCACTAAGAGAATAAAACCACAAGTAAATTATTAGTTCATATTTTAATTAGTGATGAAAAATTGCTAACTATCAGCCAAATTACAGAAGAGATGAAAAGTAAGTTAGATTTAAATAAGATTGAAAGACCATTAATTATAGCAGGCCCATGTAGTGCCGAAACCGAAGAACAGGTTCTAAACTCAGCTCGTCTTTTAAAAGAAGAAGGTATCGGAATTTTCCGTGCAGGTATTTGGAAACCTCGTACTAGACCAAATTGTTTCGAAGGTGTAGGAAGAGAAGGTCTTGAGTGGATGAAAACTGTTCAGAAAGAAACAGGTATGCAAACAGCAACTGAGGTTGCCAATGTAAATCACGTTTTTGAGGCGCTTAAATATGGTGTTGATATTTTATGGATTGGAGCTCGAACTTCAGCGAATCCTTTTGCTATGCAAGAAATTGCTAACGCCCTTGAGGGAGTTGACATTCCTGTTTTAGTTAAAAACCCTGTAAACCCTGACGTTGAACTTTGGATGGGTGCTTTAGAAAGATTAGAAAAAGCTGGTATTAAGCAATTAGGAGCTATTCATCGTGGGTTTTCTAGCTACGAGCATAGTATCTATAGAAATATTCCACAATGGCAGATTCCTATTGAACTGAAGAGACGCATGCCTGATATGCCTATCATCTGTGACCCAAGTCATATTTGTGGAAATCGTGAGTTGTTACAATCTGTTTCTCAAAAGGCGATGGACCTTAACTTCGATGGCTTAATGATTGAAACGCATCCTACTCCAGATGAAGCTTGGAGTGATGCCAAACAACAAATTACGCCTAAACGACTGACTCAACTACTTTCAAGTTTAGAGTTACGTGTTGAAAATCCAGATGGCATTTTATTGGATACACTTGAAGATTTACGATTCAAGATTGACCAATACGATAATGAACTTATGGATATTCTTCAAAAAAGAATGGTAGCTGCCAATGGAATTGGTCAGTATAAAAAAGCCAATAATATGACCATTCTTCAGTCTGGTCGTTGGGAAAGTATTTTGGAAAAGCATTTGGCAGAATCTAAGGATACTAACCTTAGTGAGCGTTTCATCAGTAAACTTTTCAAAGCTATTCACGAAGAATCGATTGCTCATCAAACAACAATTATGAATGTGAAGAAATAAATCGCAATTCATTCACAATACAAAAGCGCCATTCAAATTAAATTGAATGGCGCTTTTTATATTCTAGACCTTTCTTATCGCTTACACATAAACCATGGGTTCAATAAATCAGCTTTATTGTAGGACAATTCTTCATCTGAATTCAAGTGCAGGACCTTTCCTCCCGAAGCAGAAACAATAGCATGTCCAGCTGCAATATCCCACTCCATAGTTGGTGCATAACGTGGATACACATCGGCAGATCCCTCAGCAATTAAACACAATTTAAGAGAACTTCCTTTTGAAACGATTTCAACCTCATCCCCATTATCTTTCAAGGAATCGATGAACAAACGAGTTTCATCATTCATATGCGATCTTGATCCCACAACACGAACACCTGTTCTATCTTGCTTAATCGGCAACTGCTTTGATGCTGATATCAATTCTTCAAGTTTAACATACTCAGTAATTTCATCGCAACGGAAAGCGCCTAATTGCTCATCAGCAAAGTAAAGCTGTCTATACACTGGAACATAAATGACACCAGCAACAGCTTTTCCATTTATCACTAAAGCCACATTAACTGTGAATTCATCATTACGCTTAATAAACTCTTTAGTTCCGTCCAAAGGGTCAACAATCCAACATTCTTTCCAATCTTTACGATCTTCATAAGGTAAATGGATTCCCTCTTCACTCATTATTGGAATATCGAATTGCTCTAAAACAGAAACAATCGCGTTATGCGCTCTTTGATCCGCAATGGTCAAAGGACTATCATCCGACTTTAATTGCACATTAAAATCATCCGACTGATACACATCTAATATTTCTTTCCCTCCTTTTATGCAAGCCTCAATGGCTGCACTTAAAAGCTCTTTTCTATATTCTATATTCATCTCTATTGAAATTGAAATCTAAAATTAATTGGAACTCTAAAACCAACCTTCACTAACTTACCATCAAGTTTTCCTGCACTCCATTTTGGCATTCCAGAAACAACTCTTATAGCTTCCTGATCAAATGTATGATGTAAAGGCTCACGTATAAAAACACCAGTAACGGAACCATCCACATCTATTACAAAACTAACATTAAGTTTCCCATAGTATCTTTTTTCCGAAGCTTTTTCAGGATATTTCAGATTATCTTCTAAATATTTTTTCAACTTCATTTCTCCACCAGGAAATTTAGGCATAACATCAACATAAGCGTATATATTATCAATATAGGGCTTTCCATTTTCAAGCCAATTCTTATTCCCTCTTATTTGATTGTTTTTATATCTAGTTATCGATTCTAATTTTCCTGACGGATAATACTCTTTAACCTGCCCTTCCCAATAATTGTAAATTTTAGACTTAGAGATTCCCTCAATTCTTAACTTACCATTTTCGTAATATTCTTTTATATAAAAATGAGTGCCTAATGATTTATAAGTTTTATAATATTCATTTCTCGTAAATTGATTCAATATTTTCATTGTCGAATCATTCTCGATAGTAAGAAGTAGTGTATACTTTGACTTAATCCATCTCTCTCCTTTTTTACTTGAATAAGACAACTTATACTCATTCTCACCTTTCTTTTTAATTTTGGTAAAATGACTAGCATCTTTCTTACTTAAGGCTGGTTTGTTATTCGCCTTGTAATAAATGATGGTATCGTTCTGAGTATAGCCTAAATGGAATAGAAAGATAAAACTTATAAAAAGTAAAAGTGATTTCATCTGTGTATAGCAATTATTATGTGAATAAATTTTGCATGAAAATAAACAAAATATTTAACAAGATGAAAACAAAAAATGATATTTATTAATAGAAGTAGATGTAGGAAAGTATGGATACACAAACCACCATATAGATAATAGTTAATGGGAATCCAATCTTAAAGAAGTCACCAAATTTATAAGATCCTGGACCATAAACCATCAGATTGGTCTGATAACCGATAGGCGTCATAAAGTTGGCAGCTGCAGCAAAGGCTACAATCAAAACAAAAGGTTCTGGGTTTAAATGTAGATGCAGTGCCATACTCAAGGAGATTGGGAAAATAATGGCAACGGCAGCCTTATTAGTGACATAGGCAGCTAAGACTGTTGTAATGAGATAGATTCCAAAGAGTATACCAACTCGTCCTAAAGGCATGAATACAGATATCAATAAATCAGCAATTAGCTCGGCAAGACCAGATTTAATCATAGCTGTACCAAAGGCCAGCGCGAGGGCAATGATCATAGCTAAATTGAAATCGATACTCGCTGCAATATCCTTTGGATTCGTAATCTTAAGCGCAAGAATCACAATGATCATCACAATTAAGGTCATAAACAAAGGCACTATTTTTAAGGCTGATAAAATCACAGCCAAAATTGTTCCTCCCAATAGCAAACCGATTTTGTAATTCTCTTGCTTGCGGAATTCCTTTACCTTCGAAATAAAATAGAAGTCCTGTACACGTTGCGTTCTAGCCGTAAAATCGTCTCCTCCCAAAAGAAGGAGTACATCGCCAGCTCGCACTTTTACATCGCCAATTTTACCAGCCATTCGTTCACCATTACGGTGAATGGCAATTACAGCGGCATCGTATTTACCACGGAAATTAGCTTCCTTTACAGTCTTAGATATTAGAGTTGAGTTGTGAGAAACAACAATTTCGACAACCTCTAGTTGCTTTTTATGACTCAACATACCAACAGTAGGTAAAGTCAATCCAGAATTTGCAAGAACTAAATCAGCAATAGTTTCTGTTTCACCAGCAAAGAATAAGCGATCACCTTCTTCAAGTTCAAACTCCGAAGAGACAGCTGCAACCTTTATATTATTTCTTTTGATTTGGAACAAGTATAAGCCCTTAAGGTTACGAAGATTTGCTTCTCCAATGGTCTTTCCATTCAAATCTGAGCCAGGGCGAACATGAGCCTCTACAATATACTTTCGTGAATTCTCTGAGAACTTATCTAAAGTATCCGCATTTGCAGGCAATAGCTTATTGCTTACAAGTAAAAGGTAAGCCGAACCAATAAACATCATCGGAATACCCACATAAGCAAAGTCAAACATATCCAAAGATTCCAAGCCAGGAATAATATTTTGATCTATAACCATACCATTTACAATCAGGTTGGTCGATGTACCAATCAGTGTAATACAGCCACCTAAAATAGCCGAATATGATAGTGGTATTAAAAGTTTTGAAGGTGATATATTGTTTCGTTTACTCCATGAATGCACATAAGGCATCATAACAGCAACCAATGGTGTATTATTCAAAAAAGCCGAGAAACCACCAACCAAAAACATCATTCTAGCCATAAACTGACGGTAGGTTTTTGCCCTTTGAAAAACCTTATCAAAGAGGTTCTCAACAATACCTAAATCTCGTATAATATCACCAATCAGGAGCAGCATAAGAATAACCATAACCTGATCGTTGGCAAAACCACCCATAATCTCAGCAGGCGTTAAAACCCCAAAAATTCCTAAGGCCACAACACCAATCAAAAAAGTGAAGGCAGGACCAACCCATTCCTTGTAAAAGGACAGAACAATAAAGATTAAAACAATTGATACAACGATGGCATCAAAACTGAGCATATGGTAGAATTTATGGAATAGCTTCTTAAGAGCCTTAAAATTAACTGATTGATTACAGATAACATAACACACGGATATGCATACCCACATGAAGATACGAATATACGAAAAAAGAAAGGTGCACCCCCCCATTTTTATGCTTATTTAAGATCAATATAATTAAGAGAATTGAAGTACTTAAAGGGCCTTAAGTTGTAAGTGCCTAAAGTGATAAAAATACGATACGAAGCAGATCGAATATGTACTCAAATGACACATTTTTCATTGCGATCACACTCTTCTTTAAACTCTGCGCTCCTTGTGTGAAAACAAATAATGAATAGCTTTGCTACCTAAAATAATGATGATGCTAGCTGTTGACAGACCACATATAAAAAGTAAGTTTCAAGACAAGGACATTCAAATTCAGACAAAGGAAATTGAGTTGCCAATTGAGGCAATCCTTCCCTATTGGAATCCCGAAGAGTTCAATGCTTATTGTCAAACAGGTTGTGAGAATTTTTCGAAGAAGTGGACTTGTCCGCCACACTGTCCTCCCTTTAAGGAATATGCAGCCGAGCATACCCATATTAAACTGATTCTATACAAAACAGATTGCGATCAATTCACCTTTCTAGAATCGGAAGAAAGAGCACTGACGGCTTATAATTTTGCCAAAGATTTATTGCAAGATAATTTGCGGAAGTCTGAAAGAGAAAGCCAACGATTTATTGGCCCTAACTCTTGTGAGATTTGCACTATTTGTAAAGCCGCTCAGGCAGATACTTGTCACCTGCCGCATTTAATTCGATATAATTTAGTGGCTTTTGGTTTTAATGTGACCAAGATAATGGAGAACTTATTCCAACATGAACTTGAGTGGGCAAAGGCTGGAGAAGTTCCCAATCATGTGAGTTCGGTTGGCGCCATTCTATTAAAGAAGTAGAACATCAAGCTTTTTTTGTAAATTACTTGCCCTAATAAAAACACCACTATGCGAAACTTCACCTATACCATACTGGCATTCCTGATTTCAACAATGGGAATGGCTCAAAACAATGCTGTAAAAACAGTTGTTTATTCTCCTCAATTAATCAGCGATCAACTTTCGCCGAAGGTTAATGAACAATCAGGAATGGTGTGGCATAAAGATCTGTTTTGGGTGATTAACGATAGTGAATGTTTGCCCGAACTGCTTGCTTACAATATGAAAGGGGAACTGAAAAAGAACATTCCTATTAGCAATGCCCAAAATATAGACTGGGAAGATTTGGCTGAAGACGAGAACTACATTTACATTGGTGATTTTGGGAATAATAAAGGTGCAAGAAAAGACCTACGTGTGCTTCGCGTTTTAAAATCAGACATGGACAAACAAACAGAATTGGTGGTTGATTCCATCACATTTGCTTGGGCAGATCAAAAGAACTTCGAGAAGCGAAATATGAAACACGATTTCGATTGTGAGGCCTTTTTTGCCTATGGAGATTCCCTTTACCTTTTCACAAAGAACTGGGCAAACAAAAAGACACGATTATACAGCATGCCCAAGCTACCTGGTGACTATCAGCTAAAACCAATAGCTGAGTTCGATGTGGATTTTATGGTGACAGCTGCAGACATTTCGATCGATGGCAAAACAGTAGCCCTTGTGGGTTACAAATTCTTCCACACCTACATGATGCTGTTGAGCGATTTCGAGGGACAGGACTTTTTTAATGGTAAAGCCTTGAGATTAGATTTAAACTCATTGGGAGGAAGCCAAACCGAGGGTTTGGCTTTCACCGATAAGAATGAACTCTTCATCAGCTGCGAAAAATCGATAACACCACAGGCTTTTTATAAAATTGACTGGATGAAGCTTTTAAACTCAAATAACTGAACCACGGACAATTAAACACCTTGTGGAAATTCAGATCTAACACCCCCTTAGTCCCCCTGAAGGGGGAATTCGGCTTTTGATTTCATGACCTCTTTATTCTCAATCATTCATCACTCATAATTATTTAAACTGAATTCCTGCTTGCATTAATGTTTCCATACACAGACCTAACCACCATTTTTTCGAAAGTACCTTTACTTGCCGTATCCTGACCCAATTTTTGCAAGGCATATTGCTGAATCACCAATAGAGGTAATACGATGGCTTCTCGGTTTTCTATCGATCGTTTTGATATCGGTTCATCCGCCATCAGTTCGTCATATTCCGTAATTTCAAGTATCATCGATTTTGACAGCTGGTATTCATCAAACAAGATGCGCCAAAAATCGCGATACGCATCGTTTTGTTCCATATAGGCGGTGAGTTCAAAATAGCATTTCGATAAGGACATCATACTATTTGAGATTAGCGCTTTAAAATAAGGCACTTCTTTGTATAAACGTATTAGGTCTTCCAGTCTATTCTGATCTTTTAGATTTTTTAAAGCCGTTCCAATGCCAAAGTAGCCAGGTATATTTTGCTTTAATAAACTCCAAGAACCCACAAAGGAAATTGCTCTTAGGTCGGTTAATTCGAGTTGTTTCTTTTGCCCACGTTTCACGGGTCGACTTCCAATCTTGGCTTTTGAGTAATATTTTAAAGGACTCACATTCTCCAAATAAGGAATGAACATCTCATGCTGCTTTAGCGCATCATATTTCTTAAAACTCAATTCACTTAAGTCTTCCAATAAACTTCTGGATGCTTCTGAAATAGTAGCCTCATCGTGATATGAGAAATTATATAGCCCAGCTGATATCAGTTGCTCACAAGAGTATTGAAACTGTTCTTTTGTACCGTAAGTACTCGTAATGGTTTGCCCTTGTATCGTTAGTTGAATCTCTTCATTAGATATTTTGGCTCCCTGCGAAGCATAGAATCGATGCGTCTTTCCTCCTCCACGAGCAGGCGGTCCTCCCCGTCCATCGAAGAAAATTGATTTGATCTGATACTTCTCACACAATGCGGTTAATGTTTCTTTTGTTTTATATATCGACCAATTCGCTTTTAAATAGCCACCATCTTTGGTACCGTCTGAAAAACCAAGCATCATGGTTTGCTTCTTATTTCTTCGCTTCAGATGTTTAGTATACAGATCTGTATTAAATATCTCTTCCATAATCTGACCAGCTTCTGTCATGCCTTTCATGGTTTCAAATAAGGGGACAATATCAAAATTGATATAGCTAATATCATTGGTCGTCCATCTGAATAAAGCAAAGACGAAAAGTATGGAAAAGATATCTTCAGAATTGCTGATAATATATCTGTGACAGCCTTGTTCTCCATTCGACGCTTGAATGGAAGGGAGTTGAATGATATTGGCTATCGTATCGGCAACAATAGCATCATCCGCATGAAAATTAGACAAATCGATCTCACTGGACAGAAGAATATTTATGAGTTCCTCTGTTGATAGTTCTTCAATAGTCTCGTTGATTAAACCCTCTCCCCTTAGAATATAGGTGATCACTTTCTTATGGACTGAATGATCCTGACGGATATCGAGACTGGCAAAATGCGTTTTAAAAATAGTTACTTTGTCAATCGTATTCTGAAGATCGTTTAAATACAAAGCATTATACTTTTCCTCAATAATCGTTTTAATCTCAAGCAAGGGATCTAATATAGATCGGTATGGCAGACAATAATCCTGATTGAACATAGCTGAGTATAACTTATCTCTTAGAGCTTCAATTTTCTCATCAACATGTTTAAAGGTGATTTTACTGCAAAGTCGCTTAACATCTGAGTAATAACATTTCATCAGAGTCATTCTTAACTCATTAGCCACTTGCTTGGTTATGTCACTTGTTACGTATGGGTTCCCATCTCTATCGCCACCCGGCCAAAAGCCTAAGGAAACAATCTCAGGATTATCCAAATTGGTGACTTTACACTTCATTTGGCTGTAGAGTTCCCCAATAGCATCGTAGTAGACATTCTTGCAGAAATAAATAATATTCTTGGCTTCTTCCAAAGGTGTTGGACTCTCTGTATTAATCAGTGATGTTAGGCCCAGTTGATTCAATAATAAATCAATCTCATTCACGTCATTCTGCAAAACTTGCCCTCTTAGCTCACTCATAATATCGAGAACAGCAGGCTGATAAAACTGTGTGGGATGTGCAGTCAAGACGATTCGAACTTTGAAATCGTTTAGCTTTTGAAAAACGGCATCCCAATTGCCTCCTTTTTTGGTTTGACTCATTAAATCAGATAGACTTAAATCGTCTACATCTTCACGAATTTCAGGCAAAGCAGCATCCTCAATACTATCGAACAAAACGACCTGACGTTCAACGTAAGAAATTATTCGAAATAAGAAATCATTTCTGTCCTCTTCATTTCTAAGATTGGTATGGGTATAAAAAAATGAATCGATGATTTCAATGGGGCTCATAGATGCACTTAAGCTTTCTTCACAATAAGTAGAAAGTATAGGCAGGAGCTGCCCAACATCAACACCTTGATAAGGCAGATTGAGAAAGAGGCTGTTATAAACCAGGTATTTCTTTTCTATTAAATTCTCAAACTTTTTTAGACTCGTATTTTCGGATGGGCTTTTCATAGACAGACGATTGTAAGGGTGATACAATGAGTCTTAAAATACAAATTTTAGGGGAGACTTAAAGGTTTTGAAATACTTTGTTAGACACAGTCGCATTGTTTGGTAACAAAAAAGCAACCCAATTAGGTCGCTTTTTTTATATTATCCAATTTCCATCACTTTTTCTGGTTGTGGCATAGCGTCACACACATCATATGGTACTATCTTTTTTCTCATTTCGCCTTTATCTTCAAAGTGTCGATAGATATCAAATGTTTTTTCCGTAAAATCATCTTCCTTTTCATTTTTCTCATAGAAGAATATTTTAATAGATCTGCAATATTTGTTCTCAAAAATAGTTCTAAGCATTGTCCTATCTGATAATCCACAAGAATGACCATAAATATGAACTTGGAAGTCATCAGACTCTAAAAAACTTAATAACTTAAAATAATTCCTATTTTTGGAATATTCAAATGACTTAATGTGTGTGTAATAGTCATTGTCTTTCAAATCTTCAAACAACAAATAATCTTTATCAAACTCATCACCAAAACCAAATATGGGCTCTCCATAATCACCATTCAAATTTCCATGAATATAGTTGATGATAGAGTTAATTCTCTTACCACTTTCAATAAAGTACGGTTCTAGAGTATTAGTGTAATTAAAGTTTAAAAAATACAATGAATCTGGTTCCGTATTATCCTCTGAATCAAAAATTTCTTCCGAAATAATTTCTTCAGTGAAACGATTAACCATAGGGTCTAAATCAAATACTTTTTTTGCATGTTCCTTTTCTTGGCGTTGCAGATATTCAATCAATTTCTCTTTTAGGCAAGCGAATTGAATGTTTAACTCATCAACACTCACCTCAATTGTTCCACGAATAGATTTAAGTAGAGAAAAGTATTCTATCTCAATATCAACCCAATTACTGTATTCCAATTTTGATTTAATATTCTTTAAAAGAAGTGACTGAGTAACTATAACTTCATCTTTCTTTTCAAAATTAGTTAACATATCAAATGTTTTATCAAGCTTAACCACCTGTTTATCGATAAAGTAACCATTAGATTGTTTAAAGCTCATTTTTAAAAGAGCGTCATCATATACATTCTTATCTATAAATGTATTAACAGCATTATTATAATAATCCGTAATAAAATCCTTAAAACTGGTTTTCATTCCATGGGCTAAATCAAAACCATTCCCTATTATAATTAGTCTATTCATTATGTTTTTTCTATTTTAGTGTTTCACTGATTTTACTTTAGCCTGTTTCTTTGTCGACACTTCTACTTTCTTGTCAGCAATTAGACTAAGCTTAGTTATTGTGCTAGTAATAGTAGAATCAATTTTAGTTAGCCTTTCTAGAATTACTTCATTGTCTACCTTATCCCTATTCTCAGTTACAATAACTTGCTTAGGTGACTCTGTTTTAAACTCAGTAATAAGTATTGGTGTAAGTATTGCAATTGAAGCTATTATAATTGATAAAATAGAAAACTTCCTAGCAGTCTGGGCCGATTCTCTAGCCTCTTTAAGCTCTAAGTAGTCTATATACTTCTGAGTAGCTTCACCTTTTATAAATGACTTTTCAGCTTTGCATTTATCTAAATCCTTAAGTGTATCAGGGGTAATTACATAAGTACTAGTTCCAGAATTGTTTAACTTTACATTTGCTTCTCCTTTAGGGTTAAAAAAATTAGTGTAAAACCAAATAGTAAAATTTGATTTGAATACTAGGCTTTTTGTAAAGCCGCTTTCTATATCTAATTTCTCTACAATTTCATTAAATGATATGCCTGTAGTTTCATTTTCAAAGCCAATTTCTAGAGCTTTTATGTATATATTTTCTTTCATTCCATATAAGTTATTTTGATCTACTAAAGTACTCATTATTTAACTTTCCCCTTTAACATTAAAAATAAATATGGGTAGATAAAAGTAACGTACGACTCAAACTCATTCTAAATTTTATCAAAACACGCCTTCATGTAACTAAATAAGCTACCATGTCACTTTTTACCCCGCCATGTCAAGAAAAAGGTCGTCGTGTTACTTTTTACCCCGCCATGTAAGAAAAATAGTGCTCATGTTGGTTTTTAACCCGCCATGTTGAACATGGAGGCTAAATAATTAACATGAGCATCAGAAAAGTAACATGGAGAGGCAAAAAAGCAACATGAGCAGGTAAAATTCGACATGGAGCAATCTAAATCAACATGGCGGCTTTAATTCAGTATCAGATATAATCGGAAAAATGATCTTAAAAAGATTTCTTGTAGTAAAATCAGGTCTCCTGTTACATTTACACCCGTCCTGTTACTTTTTACCCCGTCCTGTTGGAAAAATAGTCGTCCTTTTACTTTTTAGCCTCTCCTGTTAAGAAAGGAAGCTTTCCTGTTAGGTTTTTACCCGTCCTGTTGAACAGGAGCACTAAATAGTTAGCAGGAAAACCAAAAAAGCTAGCAGGACTGGTTAGAAGTTAGCAGGAGAACAAAATAACCAGCAGGACTGAGAAAAAGATAGCAGGAGCACATATAAAGTAGCAGGACTAGTATAAATAGGCACAGGAGCAGGTGAAATTCGACAGGCTTGGATCTAAATCAACATGGCGGCTTTAATCGAGTATCCGATATAATCGAAAAAAGACTTCCCTATTCCTTTTTTAATCTTAATAAAGCGATTATTTTTGTGATCCATTTTTATAAGCGTTATTTTGAGCGGTATGGGACATTCCCTATCGCGAAACATACCATCTCCGCAAAGACTGAAGCATTTTATTTAGTCAGTAACACATAGATCATGAGAGATAAGTACAAAGACATATTCGAAGCCGGAACCGATTTACCATTGGTTGAGGACTTCTATACCATACAAGGCGAAGGTTTCCACACAGGTAAACCAGCTTACTTTATACGTATTGGCGGTTGCGATATTGGTTGCCGTTGGTGCGATTCTAAAATTTCGTGGAACCCAAAAGAGCATCGTCTAATCTCAGTTGCAGAGGTTGTTCGCAAAGCTGTTGAATCACCAGCCAAGTCGGTTGTGGTTACAGGTGGCGAGCCATCGCTATACAATTTGGAACCTTTGTGTTCTGAATTGAAAAAGCACAATATCGAGAATTTCCTTGAGACATCGGGCGCATACGAGATTACAGGCGAATGGGATTGGATTTGCTTATCGCCAAAGGAAAATAAAGCACCCGTTGAAAGCTCATACAAAAAAGCCAACGAATTAAAGATGATCATCTTCGATTTGGAGAAGGATTTTGCAATTGCCGAAGAGCATGCTAAATTGGTGGGTGACGACTGTTTACTTTACTTACAATCGGAATGGAGCCAGTATGTGCACAATGTGAAACCTATTGTGGAGTATGTGAAGAACAATCCGAAGTGGAATATTTCTTTGCAATCGCACAAGTTTATGCGTATTCCATAAGCTAGGCACTCTTAACTTATTGATATAATGAATTGAATAAAAACATAACAAAGATTGTAAATAACATCTTTTGCTATGTTTTTTTTCTTTTACTTTTGGCTTGACCCAAAAAAAACTACCCCGAAGATTTGGGTCTAAGTGCATTAAACAACATCCTAGGATCATCTTTTAAATTTTTCGCTAGAGCCGCTGGGCTCTTACTTTTTTATTCACTCATTATAAAACGGGTGTTCATGAACTCGCTTCGCTCGTTTCTTAGATAAAAAAGTAAGCAAAAAATCAAGTCAGCCTGATCCTAGTTTTCGCTTTGTTGGAGCAACTGTTACACGCCTTACGGCAGGCTGACAAAGCACGCCCAAACATCTTAATAAAATATGATTTAGATTCTGAGTTTTTCTCTCTGGCCTCAGCGACGCAGATGGGGAACCCATAGACGAAGAAGACGTCGAGAAAAGAATGCTGTTTGAACGAGGAACGAGTGAGTTCATTCTTTTTAGTCTTTGAGTCGTAATGGGTCATCGAGCGCTGGAGCCGTTGATTTTTGTTACTTTTCATCAAGGAAAAGTAAATAAAGAAAGGTTTCTATTAAGTATCTCATGAGTCATGAACTATCAACAGAGCTGTAAACAAAACCTTTTGTTCTGTTTTACTTTTGGCTTAATCCAAAAGTAACTACCCCAAAGGGCTCATGAGCACCTTTTGAAATTTGGTTTGCGAATAAAAGATCAAGTCTCCATAAGACTCAGGGCAAATACTTCAGCTATCATAAGTGCAGCTGGGTGATCTCCTCGTTCCTCCTCGGTTGACTTCGTCGATTTCGCAAGCTCAATTCCCAGTTTTACTAATGATTCCTTCGAATTCTTACCCATCGCCTTCTGAGGCCAATCAATACTGGACTCTGAAAGAATGTTTAAAATATAAGGAGTTACGTATTGAAGGATCGGCCTCGGCAACGTAAGTGGGGCCCCATAGGTGAAAAAGGCGTTAAAAACAGAATGCTGTCTGAGTGAGGTACGAACGAGTTCAGTCTGTTTAGCCTTTGAACCGTGATGGGTCGCTGAGTGCCGGAGCCAATGATTTTTGTTACTTTTCATCAAGGAAAAGTAAATAAAGAGAATTCATGGTCATTCTTTATTTATTCCCTAATTTTCGGATTGAAACATAAAGAATCAAAGCGTGAAGAAAACAATCCTCATTCAATATGCCATTCCCAAAGAAGGACTCAAAGTACTGGGTCAATCTTATCACATCGTTTATCCAGATAAAGATTACTTTACTGAGGAAGAACTCATGGAGCGAATTCCCAATTGTGAAGCTTTGCTATCAATTTTCAATCAGCCCGTAAGTACAAATCTAATTGAAGCAGGTAAAAAGTTGGAGATTATTTCGAATTTCGGCGTGGGCTATAATAATATTGATGTGGAAGTTGCGACTAAGAGAGGTATTGCCATTTGCAACACACCTGATGCTGTTTGCGAACCAACTGCTGAGCTTTGCTTATCGCTGATCTTGTCACTTAGCAGACGCGTTGCCGAATGTAATCATCGCCTTAGAACTGAAGACAATTTTAAATGGGGTGTGATGCGTAATTTAGGTCAAACCCTTAGAGGGAAAATCTTGGGAATCATCGGCATGGGTAAAATTGGCAAATCGGTGGCTCAAAAAGCACAGGCCTTTGGCATGAAAGTGGCTTATAACAATAGAACTCAACTGTCGACAAGTGAAGAAGCTGATCTGAATATTGACTATTTAGGTTTTGATGATCTTCTAAAAACTGCAGATGTTATTTCTCTGCATTGTCCGTTGAATGAATCGACCCATCACCTGATTGGCGAAAAGGAACTTTCGATGATGAAGACATCGGCTTACCTGATAAATACTGCACGAGGCCCCGTTGTGGATGAGCATGCTTTAGCTGAGGCACTGGAAAAAGATATGATTGCGGGTGCTGCCTTGGATGTTTTCGAAAACGAACCCCACATCACAGAGCAACTGATGACGCTTAACAATGTGGTGCTAGCTCCACATATTGGTACAGCCTGCATCGAAACTCGAATTGAAATGGCTGAGGAAGCCTCACAAAATATATTGGATCATTGGAGAAAAGGCAAATCGAAGAACCAAGTTAATTAGATGATTTGGTGATGTGAGGATGTGAGGATGTGGTGACGTGCACTTCGACTCCGCTCAGTGACCAATAATCAAGATGTGGTGCGTTACCCTGAGTGCGTTACCCTGAGCGGAGTCGAAGGGAGCCGAAATGTGGTGATAAAATAATCATCCACAAATTACACAAATCGATTATTCATATAGGACTGACTAATGAATATATTTAGAAATTTAAGACGCGATAAATCGCCGTCTCTACAACATAAACTATGGCAACAGAAATAGAACGCAAATACCTGATTAAAGAAGATCTTCTTAATTTTCCTGCTGAGGGAAATCGAATAGTGCAAGGCTATTTGTGGAGTGAGAAAGGGAAAAGTATGCGTATCAGAATTACGAAAGGGAAAGGCTTTTTAACCATTAAAACGGGAACGAATCCTTTATCGAGGTTGGAATATGAATACGAGATTCCATTGACAGATGCCGAGGAACTATTAAGTCAATGTGATAAGAAGATTGAGAAAACCAGATTCATAATTGAAGTGGCAAGAATGAATTGGGAAGTTGATGTGTTCGAGGGAGAAAACAAAGGCTTAATCGTAGCTGAAATTGAACTTGAATCGGAAGATCAGGAGTTTGAAAAACCAGAATGGTTGGGGATGGAAGTTACTCAAGACAAACGCTACTTAAACGTTAATCTAATCAATCAGCCTATAAGTTTATGGTAGATTAACTTCCACGATATTTTGAGTAGTGTCAACAACTACAGGTGGGTTAATCGCATCGTAAAGACATTCTTGAATATTCGTTCTCACATCCATCTTCATCAGTTTGGTATTCCAATCGTCAGGATACACGCGGTTTGAAAGAAAAACGTAAACCAATTCATAATCAGGATCGACCCAAACCATGGTTCCAGTGAAACCGGTATGTCCATAGCTATTAGCTGAAGCTTTAGTTGTCGTTGGTCCGTTGGTATCAGTCTTATCCAAAAATGGCTTATCAAAACCTATTCCCCTCCTATTGGTTCCTTCAGGATAAGCACGAGAGGTAAATTGCTTAAGGGTTTCTGGCTGAAAAAAAGTTACACCACCATAGCTACCCTTTTGCAAATACATTTGCATGAGTTTAGCAAGATCGGTTGCACTACCAAAAACACCAGCATGACCTGCTACTCCACCTAACATGGCAGCAGTTGGATCTTGAACGTAGCCTTTTATCAGTTGCTTACGGAAAAATTTATCATTTTGAGTTGGCGTAATACGCGATAAACTAAAACGCTTACGAGGGTGATAACTCAGTGTTCCAGCTCCAATCTTACGGTAGATATTTTTCTTCACATAGCTATCCATACTGCATGTTAAATGCTCATCTAACATTCTCTTAAGCAAAATAAAACCCAAGTCGCTGTACTTATAACCATTGGTCTCTCTTAAATCACTTGCTAAAACCTGCTTATAGATAGTATCGTTGAAACCTTCCTTCACGTATAAATCCTTAGCAACCTTAACTGGGTATTCCTTTGAAGCTTTCGCACTAAATAGCGACTTTTTAAATCTATAATTCTTATTGGCAAAAAGGTGTTTCCCAACCTTAATTCGGTAGACTCTTGAAGAATCGTGACTAAACAAATCGCGACGTAAACGTGCCGTATCTACCGCTTCACGATGAAATGGTTTCCAAGGCAAAAGTCTAGCTTCATGAGCCAATATTTTACGTAAAATCAAAGTATCCTTATTCGTTCCTTTAGCAGCCGTTAAAAAATCTCCCAACTGTCCATCAACATCAATCTTACCCTCATCGACCAATTGCATTAAAATAGGCAAAGAGGCTGCCACTTTAGTTACCGATGCTAAATCGTATAGATCTGTGATTTTCACATTCACATTCTTGTCGTAGGTATGATACCCATAGGCCTTATTGTGAATGATACGCCCTTTGTGAGCGATTAATATTTGGCAGCCTGGTGTTGCCTTCTGCTCAATCGCATCAAGAGCTAAAGAATCAATTTCCTTTAATTTTGAACGATCAAATCCAGTTTGTTCTGGAAAAGCGTAACCTAGTCTGTTTTTCTTAGTATCAAAACCAGTTCCTTCAGGAATATCTTTATTCACGGAAACAGGTAAACGCCCTTTGGCTCCAATTCCTCCAAAAATAATTTGTGCCGATGCCTTTTGAGTTTCCATATTATCCTCGTAAGAAACAATGATTGCTGCCAATTTATCTAATTTCTTGTAATAATCCAGAGCATACGGACTGGCAAACAAATCAAAAACAACCTTCTTGCGTTTCGATAGATTATTCACAAAGTCAACAGTCTGATCTGTTACGCCAAACTCCTTTGATGCTCTTCGATTACTATCGTGCTTACTAACAATGATCAAATTATAGGACCCTAGATTCTTAAGAAGCGTATTGTATTGCTTTTGTGTCGCATTCTTATCAATCTGATAAAAGTCGATATCTGTATATCGTCCTGAGTACTCTTGAAAGTGATTACGTTTCTTTGTTCCCATAGCAACTGATGCGATGCGTAATGTATCCAAGCGTTTTAGAGGCAACAAATCATTTTTATTACTTACTACAGTCATCGCATTTTCAATCAACATACGTCTCAAGATCATACCTTGCTGCGTGTTTAAACCAGACCACAAACGATCGGAAGAAACAGGTTTATAATTATTCAAGCCCAACCAATATTTTGCTTTAAGGATTTTTAAACATGATTGGTCTATTTTCTGTTGAGTTAATTCTCCTCTTGCAATAGCTGCTTTTATTTCTCTAATGGCCTTTGGAACATCCTCTGAAAATAACAGAACGTCGTTTCCTGCAATAGCTGCCTTGGCATCAACTTCACCAGGCTTATAATATTTACGAACGCCTTTCATATTCAATGCATCCGTAAAGACTAGTCCTTTAAAGCCTAATTCTTCTTTTAGTAATCCAGTAACAATAGGTTTAGATAAGGTAGAAGCTTTTGCCGATTTATCAAGTGCTGGAACATCGAGGTGAGCAACCATAATGCCACCTATCCCTGCTTTTATTGACTCTTTAAAAGGATATAATTCTACATCATCAAGTTCCACTCTTGAACGATCAACAACTGGTAAATCATGATGAGAATCTGTATCTGTATCGCCATGCCCAGGGAAATGTTTACCGACGGCAACAACACCGCCACTTTGCATACCAGCTGCAAAAGCAATTCCTTTTTCAGCAACATTCACTTTGCCCTCACCATACGATCGTGAATTGATCACAGGATTCTTCGGATTACTATTGACATCTAATACTGGAGCAAAATTAACATGTATGCCCATTCGGCGACATTCAACAGCCATCTCTTGACCTAACATGAAAAGTAGACTAGTATCCTGAACAGCGCCCATGGTAATCTGCTGTGGGTATTTTAGTGTTTGCTTTAATCGAGCACCCAAACCATACTCCGCATCCATACCAATCCATAAAGGTAAATTCGATTTACTCTGATACAAATTGGTCAAACGAGCTTGCTCCTTCGGTGTACCTTGAAAAAAGATTAAGCCTCCAATTTCATATTTCTCTATCAGGTTTAAGATCTTCTTCTCTTCAGCCGAGGTCTTATTTGAATAGGCAGCAACCATAAACAGCTGAGCAATTCGCTGATCTTGGTTCATTCCCGACATGATAGAGTCAGCCCAAACAGCATTTGTTTCGTAAATTGAACTTAGAGGCTGTGAACTCACAAAATCAGATTGGGCGATACTTGACAAACTTAGAAAACAGAAAGTAACTAAGACAATGTGTTTAAAGCTTGGAATCTTTATAATCATATTCGAAAAAGGGATTTACGATGTGTCGATTTATCTATCTCTGGTAGTAACTAACAAAAATAGAAATCCCAATTAGAATAAAGTAGGAATGTCAAGAATAATATTGGAAAAAAGGGGAAAATAAAAAAAGGGGCTGACGACCCCTTTTTTATTACTTACAACTAAACCATATTTAAAACTCGATCTAAAGATACAAGCACTAATTATGCAAATTTAACATCTTAAAAGATGTCCAAGTTAAAAAAGGAAACTACATCTCTTTTTTACTCTTCATATGTAAAAGTATCCCATAAGCACATCATATGCAAGTGTCAAGTTTGTCAAGTTCACAACACTGAACATAAGTTCATAATGTTCGTTTTCGAATATCTCTTTTTTAATAACATATATATCAAGACTTACAGCCTTATATTGAAAGAATGATCTTGGAATTATCGTAAGTAGAAAGCACGTTAAAGTGTCTTGGTAAAAATACAATTTCTAACCATAATGTGTCTGCAATGAGAATATTCCTGATTATTTCTATTCTAATTCTGGGTCATTTCTCAATTTCAGCTCAGAATAAAGCTAATATCAAGTCTCTAAAGAATATGAATGGCGAAATTCGATTTGAGCTTCAAATAGAGAACCAAACCTTCCATTTGGATAAAATGAGAAGCATAAATGAGAACCTGATGAATAACTCAACTAAGTTTGCAGAAGAACTTATACTCTCGTTTTCAAAATAAAACCTCTCGCAATCCCGAAAACTCTCGGGACCCTAAGATTCCCGCTAATCGAGACCGCAAAATTCGCAAAGACATCAGGTCAAATTACAAAATCTTCGCGTTCATGTGATTTTCCTTTGCGCACTTTGCGTGAAATTAAACTTTCTTTCCTACATATCTGATCACAGAAGCTAGACCTTGGTGAAATTCTCCTTCTGAAAGTTCTACTTCCACTTCTTGAAGGCTTATCATTTCTATATCTGAAAAATCGTCCAACAAGTTTTCCTTCGAAAACAACATAGACTCCTGTCTTGGTCCTCCAGATTCCTTACCCAATTGTTTTTTTGAAAATCCTTCTAGGATTAAAATACCACCAGGCTTTAAATATGTCGAAATCAATTGATGGTATACCTTCCTTTTATCTTCCGACACATGAGCATAAATCAGAGCAATGCAATCGAAGCTTTCGTTTTCAGAATTGAAATTCTCAAAGCCAGCGACCTCATAATTAATCTCAAGCTTATTTTCTTTTGCCAAATTGAGAGCTTTCAATCGGCCTTCTTTGCTTTGGTCAAAAGCTAAAACTTCCCACGACTGGCTTGCTGCAAAAACAGCATTCCTACCTTCTCCCTCAGCTGGTAATAATACACGACCAACTTTCAATTTCAGCAGTTCCTCCTTAAAGAACTCATTCGGTTTAATGCCATAAACAAAGCTTTCGCTTGCATAGCGTTCGTCCCACATTTCACTTTGTGATTTTGCCATCTTATTCTCTTAATTTTTGAACAGCTTCAACAATAGCTTCTGCTGCCTGATCAATTTCCTCTTCGGTGCTATACTTTCCCACGGAGAAACGAACAGTGCCCATGGCATAAGCTTTATCTAATTGCATGGCTGCCAATGTTGCTGATACCGAAATTGAATCGGTATGACAAGCTGCACCAGCTGATGCGGCTACTTGAGGTAAATTTGATAGAAGCGTATTTGCTTCAATATTTTTAAAAGATACACTCAAAGTGTTAGGCAAACAGAAGTCCGTATTGCCATTAAACTGGATATCATCAAGAATTGATAAAGCTTGTTTTAACCGATTAACCAAAGATTTATCGTGAACGAAACTCGTTTGCAAATTGGCTTTAGCTAGTTTGGCTGCCCTACCCAAACCCACAATTTCCAAAACATTCTCGGTTCCTGCTCTTAGGTTATTTTCATGATCAGCTCCATGCATTAACTTTTGTAATTCAATTCCCTTGCCTATATACAAAGCTCCAATCCCTTTAGGTCCATAAAATTTATGGCCTGCAATAGTCAGCAAATCAACACCCAATTCTTGAATGTCAACAGGAACTTTCCCTACGGCCTGAGCACAATCAGAATGTACTACAATTCCATGCTTTTTAGCCAACTCACTTATCTCAGAAATGGGTTGAAGTGTTCCTACTTCGTTATTAGCATACATCACCGAGATTAAAATCGTTTCTGGACGAATTGCCGCTTCCAAATCAGAAACTTGGATACGTCCTGTGCCATCAACAGGTAGATAGGTCACTTCAAAGCCTTCGGATTCTAGGTATTTACAAACCTCACTAACAGCAGGATGCTCTATTGAAGAAGTGATGATATGATTTCCTTTACTTCTATTTGCAAAAGCATAGCCTTTTAAAGCATAATTATTCGACTCCGTTCCACCACTTGTGAATATCACTTCCGAAGATTCGCAATTGAGCAAAACTGCCAACTGTTTACGCCCCTTCTCCACTGCTTTTTTACATGCCCTACCGTAGGTGTGAGAACTAGAAGGGTTCCCAAAATAATCATACAAATAGGGTTTCATCTCATCTGCAACTTCTTTTGCGATAGGTGTTGTGGCATTATAATCTAGATATATCGGTTGCATGGCTTATATTTTAAAATGTAATTCTATTTCTTTATGACTTTAAATTCGGTTCGACGGTTCATCGCCTTTCCTTCTTCACTTGTATTATCTCTAATTGGCTTAGTAGCAGCGTAACCTTTATAAGTCAAGCGATTCTCTGGAATCCCTCTTCCAATTAAAGTGGAATAAACTGCTTTTGCTCGATTTTCCGACAAGGTTTTATTCTTAGTATCAGAACCTGTGTTATCGGTATGACCTGAAAGTTCGATATAGATACTTCTATTCAAGATAAGGAATTCATAAAGGCTGTTGAGCTCACTTTCCGATTCAGATTTAATCTCCCATGAATCTGTTTCAAAGAAGATATTCTTTAGAACAACTTCCTCTCCTACACGAATTGCCTTTAAAGCAATATCTTTCTTCTGAGCTTGCTTACCAACTCGTTCTTTCATTTGAAAATGATCTGAAAAGAATAAATAACCATCTGCCTCAGCATGAAACAAATAATCTTTCCCTTCAGGCAAACAAACAAGATATGAACCTAATTTTCTATCAGATTTTGAATAAGCAATTGTATCTCGTGAATCTAAATCAAGTACGATTAATGAAGCTTCTAGAGGTTTCTTATTTTCATCATCGTTAACATAGCCTTTGAGGTAATTAACCTTCGGAGGATGCAATTCCAATGGCATATCAAATTCATAAATATCACGTCCATTATCTACTACTCTATCTGATGAAAAATAACCTTTATCACCTTTGGCATTAATGATTAAACCAATTTCATCATTGTGGGTATTAATAGGATATGATAGGTTTTTAGGTTGAGACCAATTCTCATCTGCTGATCTATCAATTTGATATAAATCGTAAGCGCCCATTCCTACCAAACCATCAGAAGCAAACACGAGATAGTCATTACTTGCGTGTATAAAGGGCGACATCTCATTTTCAGATGTGTTTATATTTAAATTCTCAGCCTTAGACCATCGCTGTTTTCCATCATCTAAAATCTCGATTAAATTCGATTTCCAAATATCCATTTTCCCTTTGCCAGATTTGCGATTACTCACAAAATAAAGGCTCCTTCCATCGGAAGAAATACTTGGCTGTGCTTCCCATGCTCTTGTATTCACATTGGCACCACAATTTATAGGTGCAGACCATGTATTGCCTACTTTTTTTGAATAATAAATATCACAACGACCTCTTCCATCTTCTCTAGCACTAGCCGTAAAATACATATAACGCCCATCGGCAGTAATACTTTGTGCACCTTCGTTCTTTCTTGTATTAATTGCTTCTGATAGAGCTTTAGAGTTCGACCAAGTATCATTCCCACGCTCAGAATACCACAAATCTTCCTGAAAAATTTCCTTCTGATTCCGACCTATTCTTCCTGTTGGAATTAAACGTGTGAAAATTAAGGTTTGCTCATCGGCTGTTAGGCTTGGCCAATATTCATCGGCCTTCGTATTTATAGAATCGCTAACACCTACAGCATTCAATTTCTTCGGATTTTTTAGAGCGTCTAAAGCAAACTCACAGCACTTTAACTTGTGTAAACTCAAATTTCGGTTCCTAGCAGATATTTTATTCAGATTCAAAAAAGCTCTATAGCTTTCTGATGCCTTCTCATACTTGCCGCCCTTTAAATATGCATTAGCCAAGTTAAACATCGCATTGGGGAAAAAGTTAGGATTAATGACGATAGCTTGCTCATACATATCAATCACTTTTTGATCATCCCCTTTGTCACTATAAAGATCTGCCGAGAACAAAAGAGCTTCCATAAAACGATTATCTCTTTCTAAAGCTTTCATTAAAAAAGATAATGCCTCATCTGAATTTCTCAGCTTGATCGACTCTTGAGCTTTCTGGTAGAACTTGATAGCTTTCTTATCTTCAGAAGCGTATTTCTTCTGTGCCGATAGTCCAAGAGTGAAACTCAAAAGAAGACTGATTAAAATAATGCGTTGCATGATCTGATAGTTTAAAATCTTAAGCAAATTTTATCTGTGACAAAGCTCAATATAAGGACAAGTTCTACAAACATCAACATCCTCTACCTGTGTGAATGGGATTGCAGGATTAAATATCTCTTCCAAAAGATCAGTAAAGCCATCTAAAAATTCCTGCTTGTACGCTAAATAGCTACCAACTGGAATACCTTTAGCTCTCCCCTCCTTTTGCTCAAGCACACTTGAAAATTTCGAATTAAAAATCGACTTCAATCCATATACATTAGGTGAGATAGCCAAATCATCGCCGTGTTCCATATCGTAAAACAAGCAATACAATAAGGTCTGAAATGCGGCCTTGTTTCTTTTCTTATTTCCTGATTCAAATAACGATTCTACATCCTTAAAGATAAGCTCTGCAGCGCCCGTTTTGTAGTCAATTACTCGAACTGTATTATCAACTTGATCGACTCTATCAATTATTCCAGCGATATTAACTTTTCTTCCATCTGATTTTAATGGAACTTGTATCTTATATCGTCCTTCAACCGCTATCATCTTAAATGGAGCGGATTCGGAATCAACTTTAAGTAATCGATCGATAAATTTTAAGATAATATCAAATATCAGACGATTTCTACCGCTTACCTCTACAATTTTCTCTTTATCTAAATTGAAATAAAGCTCTTTAAAAGCATCTTCCAGAACCTTGGTTTGCACCTTTTTATTTTTTCTTAATCCTTCTAAATCAGCCTTACTTATTGTCTTACCAACATAGGGCTCGTAGAGTTTCTCCATTGCCTGGTGAAATAAGTTCCCAAACATAGGCGGATCAATCTCTTCAAGAATGGCATCAGGTTCTCGCATCCCTGCCAAATAGCGGTAATAGAACCTTAAGTTACAGCCCATATACGAATTTAAGGCTGATGGTGAGAAGCTTCGCTTATCCGCTCCACAATACTCATTTAGTTGTTTTAATATTCTTTCATTCTTCGCTATACTAATTGGATTAGCATTGGTAATTACAATATCGTGTGAAGGATGTTTTTCTTCAATTTTAAATACCGATTCATATTTTAATTGATAAAGGAAGCGACTCATTTCGCCTGTTCGTATCCCATCACTTTGTGTGCTGTACAATAACTTTATCTCCTCGGGCCTCTGAATTAGGCGATAAAAATAATAGGCAAAAATAGCATCCTGATGATCGATAGTAGGCATGCCAAAACCTTGACGTAAATGATAGGGAACAAATGAATTGGAAGTCCCCGTTTTAGGCAACTTGCCCTCATTCATCGACAAGACAATAATCCTCTTAAAATCTAGTAATCGTGTTTCCAATATACCCATCACCTGCAAACCTGCCAATGGTTCCCCTTCGAAAGGAATACTTAAGCTTTGAATCATCTTATCCAAAAGTCGATAGAAAGTATCAAGTTTAATCTCGATCTTATGCTGATCCAGTAGGCCAGTCAATCGTTTGATTGCTAAAAATAAATGATAAATATATTCTCGCTCAATTTTATCTAACCTTCCCTCATCTTCTTTATCCAGATCAAGATTCTTATAGATGGCCTGTAATAAATCGAGCAAATATGCAGAAACCTGTTCTACAGATTTTAAGGGCTCAAATAGTTTTTCCAGAACTGGATCGCCAACTAGCATTTCGCGATTGACATGTACCCAATTACTCTTTATGATTTGCTGTGCTAAGCTTTCTGCCAATTCAGGATTAATGGCATTTAGATATTGATGGTTTAGAAGTGCTAAAACCTGTTTATGATGAAACACAAAATCTCGCCCCTGCTTACGTCCCCCTTTTTGCAAATCGATAATTAAGCCTAACAAGCTTGCTACAGGCGTGTTCTTAGCAGGGTATCCCATGGTCACATTCACATGCTCAACATTTTTTGGGATAGAATTCAGCACAGGTAAAAGAAGTTCTTCATCAGCCAATATAACGGCTGTTTCTTCTAAATTCACCTCTTTCTGTTCGGCATATTCCTTCAAAAATTTATGAGCAAACTTAGCCTGTCCCACTTCTGATGAAAGTGAAATAAACTCGATGGCTGTTCTTTCAGCAACAATATTCTTAAAAGATATTTGACTCTTTGGCGATGGATATTTTCTTAAGTTATCACGCATAAATAAGCCTGCTTCGTGATAAGGGTTTTTCACATATGACTCATCGTAATCCCAATAGAATTCAGCTTGCTCTCTTTCCTTCAAACAAGTGAAAATATCCTTTTCACACCTATTTAAAGCGTTGAATCCAGCAAATATAATTTTCTCGTAATTAATTTCAATGTCTTTGTTCTCCAATCGATCAACGACCAATCGACTTGCCATCCCTTCATACGATAAGCCTTCGCTTTCTAACTCATTTCGCAAATTAGAGTAAATGGTAAATAAAGATTCCCAAACTGATACAAACTGATGTTGATGCTCCGATAATTTATCAGGGTTGAATGTGCTCCAAAAAGAACGAATAGCTTCTATCTGCTCTTCGTCCAAATAATCGAAGATATTTTCAATCTCCTTTTCATCTGCTAAGTTTTGAAACAAATGTTTCGCATCAACACGATACTTATCCAAGTCATCGAAATCACCCAAAATCATTTCACCCCAATGGTAGAACTCATCAAAAGTTTCTTCAGACTTTGTAACAGAGCAATAGGTTTTATACAATCGGCACAAAAGGGCCAAATTATCCTCAACCATAAGAGGCGACCATTTTTTAATCAGATCATTAATGGTGAGAATCTCTGGTGAAAACATCGGTTTGGAAACCAACTCATTCAAATATTTAGTGAAGAATAGGCCAGCACGGCGGTTTGGAAACACTAACAAACAATTTGATAATTGCTTGCCGTATCGTGTATCTAATTCGTTTGTTACTTCTTTTAAAAATGAGGACATATATATTGAAGATGTGTGTTTAAATTTTAATTCAGACGCGATAAATCGCGTCTCTACTAACAAATCATTTGATTTTCTTTATTTACTGTAATCGAAAACCCATTCTATTTCTTTGGATGTAGACATGCCATTAGGATTACAACCAAGCTTCCCTTCTGGAATTTCAATACCCATATCTTCGTAGTGCTTGACCCAAGCAGGATGGAATTCACCAGTCTTAGCATCTTTAAATGTCATAGCGTCCAACTTGAAAATTTCTGATCCATCACCAGAGTGTTTAAACATCTCGTATATTAATTCAGAGCAGTAATAAGTTGAATCGGACATCAAATAAGTCGGATCATACGGAAATCCAATCAAACTTCTACCGTATGATACAGCTTTAACAATTCGTAATTGATGCTTTTTATTTAAGCGAGCAACACGAACTTTTGGCATTCTATCCGCATTCAAGCTTCTAGTTAAAAAACTATCCAATGAGGTATATTGCACAGCCTCACCTATAGCTTCTAAAATCAATATCTCTTCTTTACCTCCAGAAACTGCTATCCCCACATGAGAAAAACTTAAGGCCTTTTCTTCAGCCGTCACATCTTCAATGGCATCAGATAAAGAACTTCCATCTAAATCCTGAAAAAGGAGATCACCTGCTTGTAGTTTGAAAGCTTTGGGCGTGTTCTGGCTCCCACAAGAGAACAGAACGATTGTAATAATTAATAGAATTGAATGAGATATCGTATTGAATTTCATAGGATAGTTATGCTTAGAAACGAGTGACTGAATGATCAAGCTCAATCAAAATTAATCAATTAGAATTAGCCATCAAATATTGTGGTGTAAACTATCATACAAACTTGAAAATCGCTGTGCTTATCAGCTGATAGAAAACCTCTATGAACTGATTAAGAAAAAAGATGATTTTTTTATCTTTTAATCCTTTATAAACATTCGGATAAAACTCAATTTTAATACATTTGTTAGTGAACAGGCTTTCTAAATTATTTTTTATAATTTAATACTTCTATTTACCGATAGAAAAAGGGCTCTAATCATTTAGAAAATAACACATTAATATCACTTTCTAAATAGGCGTATTGCTAAGACATCCTGTTGATTGAAACAAAAAACAAAACTAGACCAACAACTTAATAACTTTATGGATAAATTCAGTTTTTTAGGTAATAGTGAAATCGAATTCATCGATGACATGTACCAATCCTATAAAAAAGACCCTAGCTCGGTTGAAGAATCTTGGCAAAAATTTTTCCAGGGATTCGACTTTGCTGCTGAGAAGTTCCCAAGCAAACCACAAATGGATAGCCTAAGCTCTCTTCCTGCTGAATCGATGAGTAAGGAATTTAACGTGATCAATATGATCCAAGCTTTCCGCCAACGTGGCCATTTATTCACTAAAACGAATCCTGTTCGTGTTAGGCGTAAGTACTTCCCTACTCTTGATATTGAAAATTTTGATCTATCTCAAGCGGATATGGAAACCGTTTTCCAAGCTGGTAACGAATTAGGAATTGGTCCATCAAAGCTTAAAGATATTCTTGATCACCTTCAGGAGACTTATTGTCATTCGGTAGGTGTTGAGTACTTATACTTGCGTACGCCAGACAAGGTGAAATGGCTTCAAAACAAAATGGAGATCAGTAAGAATCAACCAAATTTTACAGATGAACACCGTAAGCACATTTACTACCATTTAAAATTAGCTGTTGGTTTTGAGAACTTTATCCACAAAAAATTTGTTGGACAAAAACGTTTCTCACTTGAAGGAACGGAAACTTTAATTCCTGCTCTTGATGCCCTAATTGAAAAAGGTGCACAATTGGGCGTTGAAGAATTTGTGTTTGGTATGGCTCACCGTGGTCGTCTTAATGTTTTAGCTAACATTATAGAGAAGCCTTACGAGAATATATTCAAAGAATTTGTTGGTGAAGAATTTGAAGATGATATTACCCTAGGTGATGTAAAATACCATTTAGGATACGGAAATACAGTTAAAACTGATGATGGCAATGAAGTAAAGCTTCATTTAACACCAAACCCATCGCACTTGGAAACTGTTGGAGCTGTAGTTGAAGGTATCTCTCGTTCTAAAATTGACAACGATTATAAAGGTGACGAAAACAAACTAGTCCCTATTGTCATTCATGGCGATGCTGCAATTGCAGCTCAAGGAATTGTATACGAAACCGTTCAGATGGCTGAACTTCAAGCCTACAGAACGGGTGGAACAATTCACTTGGTAATCAACAATCAAATTGGTTTTACGACCAATTACCTTGATGCACGATCTAGTACTTATTGTACTGATGTTGCTAAGGTGACTCGATGCCCAGTTTTCCATATTAATGGTGACGATGTTGAGGCTTTGATTTACACCATCGGCTTGGCAATGGAGTACCGTCAAGAATTTAAGACGGATGTTTTTATCGATATACTATCGTACAGAAAGTATGGACATAACGAAGGTGACGAGCCTCGTTTCACTCAGCCTTTATTGTATAATCAAATAGCGAAGCATAAGAATCCAAGAGATATTTATGGTGATTACCTAATAAGTAAAGGTGTATACAAACAAGAGAATATAAAGGAACTCATTACAGAATATAACAACTTTCTAAACGATAAGTTTGAGGTTTCAAAGACTATAAAAAAACTATATATCCAGCCTTTCCTTGGGGAATACTATGAAGATATTCGTTATTCCACTGAGGCAGATTTTGATATTACTCCTGTTTTCAAAACAGAAAAAAGCAAGCTCCTTAAGTTGGCTGATAAGATTACGACTTTACCTGAAGACATTGAATTTTTCAAAAAAGTCGGTAAATTAATGGCTGATCGTAAGAAGATGATTTCTGAAGATCGTTTGGATTGGGCCATGGGTGAGCTAATGGCTTATGCAAGTTTATTGGAAGAAGGACATGGTGTTAGAATTAGTGGTCAGGATTCTGAGCGTGGAACGTTTTCTCACCGTCATGCATCACTTACCATACATGATTCTGCACAAAAGTATTTCCCATTAAAACATGTTAGCGAAAATCAAGCGCCTTGCCATATTTACAACTCACATTTGAGTGAATATGCTGTACTTGGATTCGAATATGGTTACGCTTTGGCACATCCATCTGGCTTAACAATTTGGGAAGCTCAGTTTGGTGATTTCCATAATGTAGCACAAGCTGTTATCGATCAATACATCAGTTCAGGTGAAGACAAATGGGGCGTTAAAAATGGACTTGTTCTATTCTTACCACATGGTTACGAAGGGCAAGGTGCTGAACACTCAAGTTCACGAATTGAACGTTTTTTAACGCTTTGCGCAAACAACAATATGCAAGTTATTAACCCAACGACTCCTGCAAACCATTACCATGCACTGCGTCGTCAGGTTAAGCGAGATATTAGAATTCCATTAATTTGCTTTACGCCTAAGAGTTTACTTAGACACGCTAACTGTGTCTCTACAATGGACGATTTAGCTGAAGGTAGATTCCAGGAAATTATAGATGACAGTAATGTAATTGCTGAAGAGGTAAGCCGAGTGGTATTTTGTTCTGGAAAAATCTATTACGATTTACTAGCCAAGAAAACTGAATTGAATGCTCAAGATGTGGCTTTAATTCGAATCGAGCAGCTTTATCCTTTTCCTCAAAAACAGGTTGACTGTATTTTAGAGAAATATCCTAAGGCTCTTCTACACCTATGGGTACAAGAAGAACCTGAGAATATGGGGCCATGGCAATTCATCAATTACAACATCAAAAATATTGAATTGACACCAATTGCTCGTATGGCAAGTGGTAGTACGGCAACTGGCCTTACAAAGATTCACAATATTGGGCAAAATGAAATCATCAACAAGGTCTTTAGACGATGCGATTGTGATAGAGAATTGAAATATTGTGGTTTACAATGTGTAGTCGGAAGTTCGAAAGAAGACATTCGTAGACAACATGAGTATTTCCAAGACAAGAAAAGTAAGCTACTGATGTAAAAGGGAAATGCCTAAAGCTTTTTAAGTGCCTTGAGTACTTACAAGTAGATTACATTGCTCACTATAAGTACTCATAAATATTTTAAGTACTTATAAACTATAATAATTAACATCAACAACTAATTATATCAAAACATGCTTGAAATAAAGATTCCCAGTCCGGGAGAATCCATATCCGAAGTTGAAATTGCCAATTGGTTTGTTGCCGATGGTGCTATTGTTGAAAAGGAACAAGAAATTGCTGAGATCGAATCTGACAAAGCAACACTAACTCTTGTAGCTGATGAAGGTGGTAAAATATCTATCAAGGCAAACGAAGGTGATACGGTAGCGGTAGGTTCTGTAGCTTGTACCATAGATACAAGTTTTGCTGGTGAAGCTAAATCTGCTAGCTCTAAGGCTGAAGCCAAAGAGGATGCACCTAAGCAAGAAGCTAAGTTATCTGAAGCTGCTCCAATCAAAAATTCTGATGAATTTAAGGATGTTAAGATTTCTCCTGTTGCTAAAAAGCTGATGGAAGAAAATCAACTTTCTGTTGATGATGTGATTGCAGGACTTCACCGATTATCTAAGAAAGATATTGAGCAAGTTGTTGAAAATAAAGGACAAGCTCCAGCAGCTTTGGCACAGCCAGAACCTGTTGAACGCAATATCGATCGTAAGAAAATGAGTAACCTTCGTAAGAAGTTAAGTGCTCGTTTGGTGTCGGTTAAGAACGAAACAGCTATGCTTACAACCTTCAACGAGGTTGATATGTCGGCTGTTATGCAATTGAGAAAGAAATACCAAAAGCAATTCGTTGAGACTCATGACATCAAATTAGGTTTCATGTCATTCTTTACCAAAGCTGTTAGTATCGCTCTTAAAGCTCACCCTACCGTTAATTCAATGATGGATGGTGATGAAATTGTTACACCAAACTATATGGATGTAGCTATGGCAGTTCAAACACCTAAAGGTTTAATGGTTCCTGTTATTAGAGATACTCAAAACCTAGGCTTAGCTGATATTGAAAGAGAATTGATGCGACTTGCTAATAAGGCACGTTCTGGCAAGATTAGTTTAGACGAAATGACTGGCGGTACCTTTACCATTACCAATGGTGGCGTTTTCGGATCACTTCTAAGTACACCAATTATCAATCCTCCTCAGTCTGGAATTTTAGGTATGCACAATATTGTTGAGCGACCAATTGCTCTTAATGGCAAGGTTGAAATTCGCCCTATGATGTATATCGCACTATCATACGATCACCGAGTGATTGATGGAAAAGATTCAGTTGGTTTCCTAGTGAAAATTAAAGAGCTAATTGAAAATCCTCATCGCATGATCACCATGGGACAAGATCCTGATAGCTTGCTTTTAGGCATCTAAAAGATTTAGGGTTTAAAAATAAAAAGCAAGGCCAGATTCTCGATTGAGATTCTGGCCTTGCTTTTTTACCCTCCCTTATAGCTGAAGAGTTTCAGCCCTACAGGCTGTTGATTCTCAGGTTCTATATACTAGAGGCGATGTCCCCGTTCTGGAATACCTAAGGACGCTGCCCCTAGTTAAAGTATGAGAGCCTTTCAGGCTCTAATAAAAGAAAGGCTGAAAGCCTGAAGTTCCCCAACTCGGGATGCAGTCCCGAGATCATCCCCAAAGTAAATCACAGGCTGAAAGCCTGATATCCCAAACCTTGGGGCAGAGTCCCAAAGAAGAAGGGCTGGAACTAATTAAGTCCAAAAATATTTCTCATCATACTCGATCATATCAGACTCCTTTATATATGATTCTAATTCTGACTTATATGTTTTTAATTGATGATGTTCCTTCTGACAATCAATATACTTTTCCACTATATGTAATGCTCTACTACTAACCGAAAATGCACCATAGCCAATTTGCCAAGTAAATACGCTAACACCTTTCTCCTTCATCCACTTCGAACTTGATTTTTTCACTTCCTCCACAACTTTAGCCAAGGCATAATTCTTCGATAATCGAAATAGAATGTGAATATGATCTGGCATAGAGTTGATTCTTATAGATGGACTTTCCATTTTCCTCAATATTCCAATGATGTATGCATGAAGTTCTTTTTCTATCTCTTTTGTGATATACGACTCCCTAAATTTAGTTCCGAAGGTTAGATGAACATAGAGTTGTGATAAAGATTGTCCCATAATTAGTTATTATATATGTTGCAGCCCTACAGGCTGCGATTTACATGATGTACAGTCTAGAGGCGATGCCTCTAGTTCTGGAGTATCCAGGAACGATGCCCCTAGTTAAAGTATAAGAGCCCTTCAGTCTCAAATAAAAAGAAGGCTGAAAGCCTGATACTCCTTAACTCGGGATGAAGTCCCGAGATAAAGCTGAAAGCCTGATATTCCTTAACTCGGGATGCAGTCCCGAGATAAGGGATAGAGTACCGAAATGCTGGGCTGAGTCCCCAGATGATGCGCCATGTAAATCGCAGCCTGAAGGGCTGACACAGAATTCAAAAAAAGCCTACCTAATACAAGGTAGGCTTTCATCAACTATTCCTAATTCTTATTATCCTTCGGCAGGAACTTCTTCGTCCTCCTTCTTGCTACGAGCATTTACAACTGAATTGTATTTTTCGATTAGGCTGTTGCATTCATTAATGATTGCTGCATAAACTGGCACTTCTCCAATTGTAGCAAAAGCCTGAATTCTATTCGTTAGCGTTCTATACGATTGAATAGCCTCTTTACGCAAAGCGATAATCTTCACATCAGGAGCAGCAGCATCTTCTTTAACACGAGCTAAGTAATGCGTATCGAATTGTGTATTAGCTTCGCTTAACTCACCTACCCAATTATCTAAGCCTAGTTTGTTTAGGCTGGTGTTTAAGTCCGCTTCCCGTCTCCACTCCTCAACTATTGCAGTTATCGTAGCTGTTTCACCTTGGTAATTCTGTCTGGTGATACCAGTTCTAAATTTCTTAAGAGAGAGCGTTAATGCTAAAGCAGCTTCTTTTGTCGCTTCATCGTAATGATTGGTATGCGCATCGATAAGGGTTTGGATACCCACAAATGCACGATCGCGTCTTTCATCATCTTGTTCCAACAGTTTGGTTAATTGACTCCCCAAATCTGGTTTATACAAAGAAGTCATGGTCATTATTTGACCCGATAGAGTATCAAACTCTGATCTCACGTTTAGAGCTTCAAGATCATTTCCACTCAGAATTCCCATGAAATTCTTTATAAACTGAATAAACTCATTGTGACGCAAATGCGTTAGATTAATAGATAAAAACATACTTGTTATTTTTTTTGGTTTAACAATAGGACAATGAAGGTACATTTTTCTGTTATAAAACAAAGCAATTTTTATGTTTTTATCACTTTAACAAAACAATATTTACTTATTGCATTAATAATGTGACTTAAAGCAGTAGTAAACATCGCTATCTTCGCATAAATGAATCGCAGAATTGCGAAAGCTTCAAACTGTGAGCAGCACACTTTCTCTCTTTAGAGAAAGCTTCCCGCACTGGTGTAAGAAGCTTTCTCCAAGCTGCGGAAGCTCCCCGCACTGGTGCAGCGAGCTTTCTCTAACTTGCGGTGGCTTCGCGCTGTGGGCAGGAAGCTTTCTCGTATGTGCGGTGGTTCGAAACTATGAGGGTGGTGTAAATATTGGCTTGAGGGTCTCACTCATTTTGTGAGGCTCTCAATAAATAGTAATATTAGTCAGAACATGACAATTCATGGCTGTCTTTGCGAGGACGAAGAATGAGGACGTGGCAATCTCATGATAAAAGAACAGACCTGACAAGAAAGGATATTTTAAAGCAGCTGCTGCCCCAGATTTGTAATCTGGGGTGAAGAATTGGCGATTTGTAATCGCCTAAACTGAAAAATGGGGATTTATAATCCCCAACTAGAACCTGCATATTGATAACATGCTTCATGAGCAAAGTGAATAAATATCTAGGAGCTAAAGCGCAAATGGGTAATCTAATTACGTTTTAATCATCCATCTTAATAACCTTTATCATATGAGAAGATACCATTCTAATTATATCTTGAATCATATCATTCATAAATAACGTTTTATATTCATTCTTAGTTTCAAAAAGAGTACTTGCGTTTCTAAGGGAATCTTTAGTATTGGTGTTCAGTTCTCTAATTGACAAATTGTATGTTGATTCATCTAATTTTAATCGACACTCTATCTCATAATCAATCTTCTTGCTTGCCGATTTTAGTGATAACATCTCTTTAGACCATCTAAATTCTTTCACATTAACTTCCTCTAAATCATAACCCAAAACTTCATAGTTATTTACAGGAACTTCTCTGTCTGATAATAATCTTGCGGTGGTCATTAAACCACTACGAATGGTTCTTGTTTTTTTCACTTTTTCATGATCGACATATTTTACTGTTTTGGTTTCAGCAAAAAAGTCATCGAACTTTCCTAATAACTTATCCAATGGATTCCAAATATCATTGTTTATATGGTGAAATAAGTCGTATGATACCTTAGGCGTTTTAAATATTTTGGATTTAGTAAGCTTTTCTCTTTTTAGAAGTTCAATTTCTTTTTCGATATCTCCAATCTCTTCTAAACCTTCACCTTTTGCTGCTTTTATACTCAATTCAATTGACCAGATGGCTTCTTTTTCGATATACTCAATCAAAGCAAGAACATTACCTGTGTCAGCTTTTTGCAATGCCGTTAAATATGCCTCCTTATCAACTGATTTTATTATTACAGGAGGATAAGAATATCTTAAAAGGATATAATTCATAACCAATCGAGCAACACGTCCATTACCATCATCAAAAGGATGAATAGAAACAAAACGGTAATGAAACTCTGCAGCTAACTGAACAGGATGCATGAGATCAGAATTCTCTGCGTACCATGATAATAGATCATTCATTTTGGCAGGGGTCTCCTCAGGACTTGCATACTCATGAATTTCACCATTTTTTAGTCTGACACTATTAGGTAATGTTTTATATTGACCAATTTTAATCTCTTTGCGAGTAGCTTGACCATCATAACTCATAGCTTTCTTCCAAAATGGCTTAACTAAGATCGTCTTATTTAATTCTTTAATGAACTGTTGAGTTAATGGGCGTTCTTTTTCTTTAGCCATTTCCTCTATTTCAGTTAGAGCTAAATCATGAGCTTTCATTTCCTCAATATCACTTACAGGTACATCGCCAGAACTTTTATCATAGATTAATAATAACTGAGTTTGACCATAAGTTAAAGTATTCCCTTCCAAATGATTCGAATTGTAATTAAATTCTAATCTCAGTTTTTTTCTCAACCTAGCTTCATCTTTATCCCCGATTGGTAATAACCGATCAAGCTGATCTTTAAGATTATTAATTTGTTCTATTGTTCTAGTTTTATAAGTCATATCTACTTATTTAGTAGGTTTATTTGATACCAATAAATCTTTAATGTCAACATCAAGTATAGTTGCAATCCTATATAAATCCTCTAAACTAGGTTGCCTTCTATTTTGCACATAAGAATTAATCATATTATAGCTCTTTCCAAGTTGGTTGGCTAACCAAACTTGCTTAATTCCTTTAGCTTCTAATATTCCCTTAATTTTATTCATAGTACATCTCATATTATGAGATAAAAATACAAAATTATTATTACAGAATCCTCATTTTATTAAGCTTAATAGTTTCTATAGGCAATACCGGTATTACACCTCAATATTTATAACGATTTGAATCTAGATTAAGGGTTGCAGCGGATAGCCCACAGCCTAAACGGATACTAAAAAGGGGATTAGAAATCCCCAACACAGAACCTGCAGATAAAATATCTTCAGGAGTTGAGACTTGAGGGTCTCACTCTTTTTGTGAGGCTCTCAATAGCTTCTCTTGTTACAGTCATACCCTGACATTTACAGCTTGCCTATAGTCAGAGCATGACGGGTTAAGTTTGATGCGAGACTTGCGTTAAGGATTGTAGTGGAAACCCCACAGGATGGCTTGAGGTACGAAAGCCATACGAGGAGTTGCAGCGGAAAGCCTGCCTTTCGGTCCTGCTCAAGGAGCGAAAGAACGCCCAAATAGATATTAAAAACCACCTCCCCCTTTTCCGAAAAATGATATGATTTGAGGGTCTCACTTTTCTTCTGTGAGGCTCTCAATAAAACTAGGTTATAGTCATACCCTGACATTTTCGACTTGCTTACAGTCAGAGCATGACATAGTTCTTCGAATGAGCAATAAACAAAAAGCCCCGATAGTTTAGAACTATCGGGGCTAATAATATATAGTGTGGTTTGCTATTAGATCTTAGCGTTTACCATAGCAACAATTTCGTTTTCAAGAGCTACAGCTTTGTCAACAATTGCTTGTCCTTTTGCAAGGGTGTCAGCAGCCCAAGCTTTGTCAGCTAGATCGGCAGCGTTAATCTTCACATTCATGAAAGCACCTAATACGCCCGAACGAGCAGCTAATGCACCTACGCCAGCATCGGTTACCGAGTTAGGGTTTCCGATTTGAGCCATAGCCTTACATACGTCCATGCAGCCTAAGCACATTTCCATAGTTTGGAAAGGAACCATAGTCGCAAACTTCGTTGCTTCTTCCATAGCCTCAGTACGTGCAGCTTTTTCAGCATCGGTAGCTTTAGGTAAACGGATAGCATCCATAATTTTGTTGAAAGCATTGGTATCTTCGTCAACTAACCAATTAAGCTTAGTGTGGTAGAATTTACCTTTCTCAGCCCAATCAGAGAACTCTTCCCAACGCTCGTCCCATCCTGGCTTGTGAGCAGAAAGGTTGGCAACCATTGAACCAAGAGCAGCACCCATTGCACCCATATAAGCAGAGATAGATCCTCCACCTGGAGCCATGGATTCAGACGCAGTTTCTTCAACAAAAGCTGTTAAGCTCAAGTCAACCAATTTCTTTGCACCTTTCTTAGCTTCATTTTCGAGAATGTACTCGATGATTTTTTTGTCAGCCTCGAATGGATAAAGCTCGTCTAATCCTAAAGATTTAACCGCAATCTTGATGATTTCGCGATCAGCAATACCTGTTGAACGTCCTTGCATGCGTAGGTAATGCTTACCTGCATCCAACATAGCCTGCAATGGCACAACACCTACTAATTCAGAACCTGTAACGCGAATTCCACGAGCTTGAGCTTTAGCACAAACCTCGTCGAATGCTTTGTGAATAGAAGTAATTGAGATATCAGTCATATTCATAGAAATCTGAGCAACGCCAAACTCCTCGATGAACCAACCAATTGCTTTAGTCGCTTTCAATGTTCCTGGCTCCATTACTGGCTTACCATTCGCATCTTTTACGATTTTACCTGTTGATGGATTTCCTTCGCGCACAGTACGACCTCTTTCACGAACGTCGAATGCAATAGCATTAGCACGACGAGTTGAAGTTGTGTTCAGGTTGAAGTTATAAGCTACTAAGAAGTTACGTGCACTTACAGCAGTTACACCACTCTTGGCTACAGCTGGAGTAAATTCAGCTGGTCCGAAATCTGGTTTCCAACGCTCAGTTCCAATACGATCTTTTACTGCTTCGTACTCACCGGCACGACAAACAGCAAGGTTTTTACGCTCTTCGATAAGTGCTGCATTCTCGTAGCAATATACAGGAATATTCAACTCAGTACCGATACGCTCAGCCAATTTGTGAGCATAAGCTACAGTCTCTTCCATAGTGATATTGGCAACTGGTACCAAAGGACAAACGTCAGTCGCTCCGAAACGTGGGTGAGCACCAGAATGCTTACTCATATCGATCAACTCAGATGCCTTTTTGATAGCACGACAAGCTGCTTCCAAAACCTCATTAGGTGTTCCAACCATAGTTACAACCGTACGGTTAGTCGCTTTACCTGGATCAACATCAACAAGGCTTACACCTTCAACAGATTCAATTTCGTCAGTAATCTGCTTAATGATATTCATGTCGTTCCCTTCAGAGAAATTAGGAACACATTCGATTAATTGTTTCATTGTATATTGTATTTAAATATTCTATAATTTGTTTTCGAAAAGATTTGACGCTGATTTAACAGATTCTTTATGATCAAATATGATTTTTAAACTAAAAGACACCCCTCTGTCCTTCGGACATCTCCCCTAAAAAGGGAGACTAATTAATAATTTATAATTATCAATTATTATAGTACTTGTCCATTAAGGATAACCGTATCGACCAAACTGCTACCATATGCATATGGCATAAATTCGATTGAAGGAATTGCTTTCGTGATAAACACGTTAGCAATTTTACCACGAGCAATACTTCCTACCTCATCTTCCACACCCATTGCGTAAGCCGAGTTAATCGTTGTTGCATTAATCGCTTCCTGTGGTAACATCTTGTAATTGATACAAGCCAATGACAAAACAAATTTCATGTTTCCTGAAGGAGATGATCCCGGGTTAAAGTCAGAAGCCAAAGCCACTGGCAAACCTGCATCCATCATTTTGCGTACTGGTGAACATACCATGTTTAGGAAGAAAGCTGCACCTGGCAATACGGTTGGCATGGTTTCCGAACCTTTAAGTGCTGCAATTTCAGCATCGCCAACAAACTCTAGGTGATCAACTGAAAGAGCATTGTATTTTACTCCCACTTGAATACCACCAGAGTAATCTAACTCATTCGCATGAATCTTTGGACGCATACCATGTTTCATTCCTGCATTAAGAATACGATCAGTCTCTTCAACAGTGAAGAAGCCTTTATCGCAGAATACATCAATATAATCAGCCAAATCTTCAGCTGCTACCATAGGAATCATTTCGTTGATTACCATATCAACATATTCACCTTGGCGACCTTTGTAATCGGCAGGTACAGCGTGAGCACCCAAGAAGCTTGATTTAATTATAAGCGGCGTTGTTTCTTTTAATCGCTTGATAACACGTAGCATTTTCAATTCGTCTTCAACAGTTAAACCGTATCCAGACTTAATCTCAACCGCTCCTGTTCCCATTCCGATAATTTCATGAATGCGCTCCATTGCAGATTCATACAATTCGTCTTCCGTAGCTTCGTGCATACGCTTAGCAGAATTCAAAATTCCTCCACCACGTTTAGCAATCTCTTCGTATGATAAACCTTTAATCTTATCGGTATATTCAATCTCGCGAGAACCAGCGTAAACCAAATGTGTATGCGAATCGCAGAATGATGGGAAAACCATACGGCCAGTTGCGTCGATTTCTTGCATAACATCTGTGCCTTCAATCTCATCGAAATCAGGCATTGACGCCATCGTTCCAAAATCTTCGATTTTACCTTCGTCTATTAATAAAAAGGCATCATCAATGCAGTTAAGCTTTGCCATATCAGCACCAGCTACCCACTTTCTTGGCTCATCTTCAACCTGAACCAGTTTCTTTATATTCTTAATAAGTAATTTCATACTTTTCTCGGATTAATAATTTGTGGTTATCAATTCATTCACCTCCGTAATCAATTGATAATAGCCAATTTATATAATGCGAAAGTAAATAAAATGATACAAATCTACACCTATTATACGATATAAAATCATAAGAACACAAACCTTTTCGATAACATACAATTACACACTCATTATCTATCCAATAATGAGTGTATTCTGTGGAATGTTCTTATTTTTACGGTTCAAAATTTCATGGGATAGAAGATCATCATGACATAGCTCATTCCTAAATCTAACGAGACTAATACCTCAAACTAAAGAATATGTTTAAAAAAGTACCTCACACTTACGTTATTGTATTTGCAATAGTCATTTTATCAGCCATTTTAACTTGGGTTATTCCAGGTGGAGAATATGATAGAACTGTTGTAAATGTTAACGGAACTGACCGTTCTGTTATTGTTCAAGATTCATATCACCAGGTGGACAATAGTGGACAAAGCTGGGAAGTTTTCTCTTCATTTTTCAAAGGCTTTGTTGATAAAGCTGATATCATCATGTTTATTTTGATTATTGGTGGTGCTTTTTGGATAATGAATGCAAGTAAGTCGATTGATGTGGGGATATACTCCTTTTTGGAGTTTACCAAGAAGCTCGAAAAAAATAAATGGATTCGGAAAATAGGTGTCAATAATATCATACTGACCTTAATTATGCTCATTTTTTCCGTCTTTGGAGCCACTTTTGGTATGAGTGAAGAAACCATTGCCTTTACCATCATTTTTGTACCGATGGCTATTAAGATGGGATACGACTCCATAGTTGGTGTAGCGATTTGCTTTGTAGCTGCTGGATTAGGTTTTGCAGGTGCACTTTTAAATCCTTTTACCATTGGTATTGCGCAAGGTTTATCGAACCTTCCTTTATTCTCTGGTATTGAGTACAGACTATTCTGTTGGTTCGTGATTAATATTATTGGTTTCACATTTATCTTACGTTATGCTGCTAAGATTCGTAAGAATCCAGAAAGTTCGTTGGTTTACACAGATGATGACTACTGGAGAAAGCACCATGCATCGGATATTGAAAATATTGAATACTATACACCAATGTCAGCTTGGGTAACTTATTTTATCCTGCTAGTAACAATGGTAACATTCTCATTCTATTATCCACAGAGTACTTTAAAAATCGGTAACTCGGAAACAACAACATTCGTCCTTCCTATTGTGACAGCTTTATTTGCCTTATTCGGATTTATGTCTTTACGCAAATCGGTTCACTTCTTTATTCTTAACCTTCTTCTGTTCACCATTATTTATCTAATTGTTGGTGTAATGGGTTACGGGTGGTATATCATGGAAATCTCAACACTATTCTTCGCAATGGGTATTTTCTCAGGTATTGCCTTCAGCAATACGGCGAATGAAATCACCAAATTGTTCCTCGAGGGTGTCAGTGATATTCTTTCAGCTGCAATGATTGTTGGTTTGGCTGGAGGTATTCTAATCGTATTGGAAGAAGGACAAATTATCGATTCCATTCTTTACTATATCTCCCAATCGATGAATGATTTCGGTAAGATAGCTTCTGTTGGTATGATGTACATTATTCAAAATTTCATCAATGTGATTATTCCATCGGGATCTGCTAAGGCAGCTTTAACTATGCCAATGATGTCGCAGTTCTCAGATCTGATTGGTGTATCACGTCAGGCTACGGTTATGGCTTTCCAATTTGGTGATGGTTTCACAAATATGATTACCCCAACTTCTGGTGTTTTAATTGGTGTGCTTGGTGTTGCCAAAATACCTTACGACAAATGGGTGAAATGGCTTGGGAAATTTATGGTAATTCTAATTCTATTAGGTTTCCTACTTCTTATTCCAACGGTAACTATGGAACTGAATGGGTTTTAATTAAACGCAAGAACAATAAATAACAAAGACCGTCTCAATATAGAATTGAGACGGTCTTTTCATTTTGCAATTTTACTTAAACTTAACTAGGATTCCTTGTAAACAAGAAATTATAGGTTCCAAATGAACCTGCTCCTACGGTAATCTTGAATTGCATTTCGAAAGATCCATCACAAGATTTAAATAAACCTCCACCTGGACCATAAGAATAGTCTGTATATGCTCCCCAAGGAGCTGTTGGACCTATAACAGATTCAACAACACCAACTTTAAATGAACTTGGATCTATATTAAGCTCCAATTTATTATCATTAGCATCGCCACCTTCCATTTCAAAGATACCTGTTACAAATATTTTGAATGGATCAGCAGGATCGGCTGTTAACGTAACATTACCAGCTACTTCCCAATCTTCAGACACAACTTTGTAGCTTCCAACTGCCATTGCAGGATCAAACTCACATGTTACAAACACATTAAGAGCTGCGGTTGATCGTGTAGAAACTCCATCAGAAGTTGTAACGACATGAAACAAGAATGAATCATCGACCTCGATATCTCCAGGTGTTAGACCTAGAGTTGCAACAACATCTAGTGCCTGTAAAGTGATGGTGCTTGGGAAAGTGCTAATTTTCTGAATAACTGCATTCGAGCCCTTATAAGTAACTTGAACTTCAGCATCATCCACTACCACACCTTCAGGTAAATCTACTACAAACTCGACAAAAGAGTTAGCTAAATCTGAAGTGTAAAAAGCAGGATTAACATCTGTAACTACTGGGATAACAGCGACTCCCCTTGACACGACTAGGTTTTCGTTAGTATCATCGCAAGCCACAAAAAACAAAGCAAAAGCGATGATTATACTATATAACTTATATATTTTCATAGTTTAAATTTTTACATTATAAATTCGACCTATCGTGAACCACCAGCCCACCATACATTCTCGGTATACACATAACTTCCATCACCATAAACTTCACGGACATTAACATTTGTGGTAACATCCTCTGAACCATAAGCAAAACGTAATGGGAATTTAGAGCTGTTCAATGGATTATCTAATTGAATAAAATCTTCACCCATTGCTTTTAATCTTCGGATATCATTATAGGCCTCAACAGATTCTTCCTCAAAGAATGCAATGTATTTCTGTACCATGATTTCTTTGAGCGTTGTAGCTTGATCAAGAAGCTTACCCTCAACATCATCAGTGTAATAGCTATCGGCTTCTGCTGCAGAAAGATCTATGTTTGATTTTGCGAATGCAGCTGTAATTGCTGCCTTTAAGGCAATTTTTGCATTTGGAAGATCATTTTTTCTAGCATATGCTTCAGCTTTTAAGAATTCAATCTCATGATAACTTAAGAAATAAGTTGGGGCAGTAATAGAACTAATTGCTGAAATTCCATATTTCCCCTGTTCCTGACTAGGTGTTCCATTTGGAGCAAACTCCAAAGTTCCACCATCATTATAGGGCTTAAAGAAAACCGAATCTCTCGGATCATTTCGCGCTACCAACTTGTTATGCAAACTCATACTTGCACCAAAATAGTCTCTATCCAAAAAGAATTGCTGAAATGGACTTTTAGAGGAAGTTCCATTGTAATCATATTGGCTTTGTTCAGAAGCACTGCTAAAAGAATCATCAGCAAATGAAATAACATTATCATAATTTGGAGATCGTAAAGATAATCTCATGGTATATCTCGCTTTTAATCCATAGGCAAATTTGATCCAATTATCAATACTATCCTCATCACCATCATAAATAAAGTCCTGACTTCCTAAAAAAGGAAAAGTTGTTTCTTTACCCAAATTTGCAATCGCATCATCGAGAAACTTAAATATATCAGTGTAAATAGCCTCTTGCGAATCTACCATAGGAGTAAAAATGACTCCAGGCTGAAGTGCCTCAGTCCATGGGATATCACCCATTACATCCGTAAGAATAGCTAGATTATAGGCTGATAATATTTGGGCAATACCCAAATTGTAGAAATTTCCTTCCTCACTTCCACCTTCAGAACATTTATTAATGATATCTCTAAGATTCAATAGATTTGTATACATTGAGTTCCAAGGATTATTATAAGTCGTACTACTAGTAGGCTCATTGTTTCTAATCTCGGCATTGTACATTTGATTAAACGAGCCAACATTGTGCTCAATATAACACGAAGAATAAAAAGATAGATCACTACCTGTTACGCTAAATGCAGAACTTGTCATCACATCAGTAATGATCAGGTTTGAAGCCACATTTGCAGGATCATTGACGTTCTTGTTGATATTATCCATCAGATCTTCAGAACAAGAACTAAATGTAATTGCAATTAAAGCAATCGCAATACTATAAATATATTTTTTCATACTGTTCATAAATTAAAGATTAGAATTTAACATCGACACTAAATCCAAAACTTGTCGTTTGAGGTAGTGAAAAACGCTCGAAACCACCAGCCATATTATTATTACCTTGAGAAGACTCTGGATCAAAATTATCCAACTCAGTCCATAGTAGAATATTCCTAGCAAAAGCTGTAAGGGTTACGTCTACTTTAGGAATAAACGTTTTAGGTAGATTATACTTTAATGATAATTCTCTGAGTTTAATAAAGGAGTTCCCATGAATATAATACTCATCGATATTTGTCAATACATCTGAAAATAAAGTTTGAGTAGCATTCGAATCACTCGGACCACCTCTTGCTATATCATTTTTAGATCCATCAGCTTTATAACCATCAAAAATAAAGGTCGATTCACGATCCTCAGTACGTTCAGACATACCATATAAGTCTAATAAACCATTAGATCCTGAATACATCTGTCCCCCTTCTTTCCATTCAAAAGTGGCACTTAGTGACCAATTTTTATAAATAAAATTTGTTGATGCACCCACTATGAAATCTGGAGATACTGAACCAATTACACCTGGTTCACCTGACATTGGCATACCATAATCAGAAGCGTTAGGATCTTCATTAACTAAGATCTGTCCTAAATCATTTTTCTTGTATTGAGAACCATAGATTACAGGATAAGTATCATCAATACCTGCTCTTACTTGAGGAGTCGTAAAACCACCTAAGAAGATACTCTCAACTCCAGGTGCTAATTTATCAACAACATTATCAATCTTTGAATAGTTGACCATTATATCCCACGTAAAATCCTTTAAAGCAATTGGTGTTAGGTATAAAACAACTTCATGTCCATTGGTATGTACCTCACCACCATTGGCAGTCAAACTACCTGCACCTGTAGATCCGGCTAAAGGAATGTTGAATATTTGATCTTCTACATTCTGTCTCGAATAAGTATAATCAATACCAAACCTATTATTAACAAACTTAAGGTTTATACCAATCTCATATGATTTTGTATTCTGAGGTTTTAAATCAGGATCATATAAATCAGAATTAGGAATATATGAATTAACACCATCTAAAGGGTATGTTATTGGCTCATCAGTCCAGAAACCGCCACCGTAGTTTGGCTTTGTATAAAAGTTTTCCAGAAATGTACCAGCCTGTCCTACCTCAGCATAAGATCCTCTGATCTTAGCAAAAGTGATCCATGTTACATCTTTAACAAACTGCAATTCAGAAGCAACAAAACCTAAGGATACAGATGGATAAAAGAAGGAACGGTTATCTCGTGGCATCGAGGAAGCAACATCATTACGTCCAGTCATATTTAAGAATAACATACTCTTCCATGATAAAGACATACTTCCAAAAAGACCAAATGTTCTATCTTTAAATTGAGCCTCTGTAGCAGTGACAGTGTTTGCATTATCAACATGATTCCATCCACCAAAATTAAACTCCTGACCAAATTGATCATAGGTTTTAGTCTCGTTATGATTTAACTCATTACCCAAAATGACATTAAACTGAAGATCATCATTTATCTTCCAGTCTAGACTAGTTGTTAGTAAAGAGTTATAGGTTTGATCGGTGACACCATAATTATTAATAGAGCCTAACTTCCCTTTACTACCAAATCCAAAAATATCTTGATAATGGGTCGTATAAGAATCAATTCCCAGCTGATATTTAACTCTTAAATCAAGACCTGTTCCCAGTGCTTTTTCATAGGTCACATAGGCGTTACCAAAAAAGCGATCTGTTTTCTCATTAAAAGTATTATTATCATCTAACCAATAAGGATTATCAAAAGTAAGAGATCGATAATAAATTTGGTCGTATGGATCACCAACTACGTGAGTTGGATTTCCTTTTAAATTATAACTACTTGGAGCCGACAAGACACCTGCCAATGAAGCATCGTTACCTCCGGATAGTTTATCAACCTCTGTTTTGGCATAATTAGCAGAAAAACCGACAGTAAAATTCTCATTCAGTTTACTTTCAGAAGCTGCCTTTGCATTCCAACGCTCCATGCCACTATTTAAAGCTATACCTTCTTGCTCTGTATAACCAATTCCAATAGAGAAATGTCCCTTCTCAGTAGCTTGACTAACATTGATTCCGGTAGTAGAAGTGTATCCCGTTTCAAAATAATCATCCCAGTTATTATAAACTTTAGGATTTACCCATGGATCAAGACCACCATCTTCCAATTGAGGAACTTTATACATGCCTTCATTCCCATTTCCATTTCCTCCATATGTAGGATCATTAGGTAAATCTTTAATTTTTGCTCCCCAAGACAATGATGTCGTTGGACCATAAACACCAGCATTACCCTGAGACCAGACTTTCTGATAGTCTGGAGTTCTGGAAACGATATCAAAACTTGTGGTTTGATTCAATGAAACCACGGGCACCCCCTTAGGGCCACCTTTACCGCTCTTGGTTGTAATAATTACAACACCATTAGAAGCTCTTAGACCATATAATGCAGCAGCAGCTTGTCCCTTTAATACATTAATTGTTTCAATGTCGTTGGGATTCAAATCTAATGCTCTATTCGAAATATCAGAGCCAGTAACACTATTTCCTGTACTAAATGCAGCTGTACTTGCAATAGGCATACCATCAACAACATATAGAGGTGTATTATTACCTGTAAAAGAACGTGAACCTCTAATTACAATTTGAGAAGAAGCACCTGGCATACCACTGGATAGCTTAATATCAATACCAGAAACTTTACCTTGAAGTGCTTTTGCAAGATCAGACGAACCTGTCTTCATCAACTCTTCCGATTTTACTTCTTGAACAGAGTATCCAAGAGCTTTCTTAGATCTTTTGATACCGAGTGCAGTTACAATAACTTCATCCATTCCAATAGATTCAGTTTCCATAACAACGTTAATTACAGATTGGCTACTTACAGTGATTTTCTGCGTAACCATACCTACAAAACTAAAAGTCAGTACATCTGAAGCCTGAGCTTCTATAATGAACTTACCATCAATATCAGTACTAGAACCGACAGTTGTACCTTTAATAACAACCGATACACCAGGAATTCCCAGTCCATCATCTGCACTAGTTACAGTACCTGTAATTTGTTTTGTTTGTGCATTAACAACTTGCATTGTTAACAGGAAAGCACAAACAAGGAAGGCCAGTTTTTTCATAGATTAATTTTTTAGTTAATTATAAATTGTGGTCAACAAGCATGTAATTTAACAGAAAAAATCATTTTTTACAAATTTTTAACAGTCGGCAAGGAATTACCTATCAGACAATTACACAAATCCACACCATACACCTTGCTAATTATAATTATATATGTTTACAGCTTTCAGGATACATAATACAGATACAGTTGAATACAAATCAATATTATTTTTTGCAATCAACCCTTTATTCACTACCAATTACAACAACTAATTACTTTAATCAACACAAATCATTTGGTAGTTAAAAAAAATAACATATTTAAAATTATACTATACAGCTTGTAATCAAATACATATGAAAATAGATTGTTTTTTATTTTGTCACACACCAATAAATCCTTCTATTTAAGAACAATAACTACATTAAAAAGCTTAACCCGGCAACATAATACTCATCAAATATGCATGTAAAGCGCAAGGTTCATTTAATATTGAAACAGACGTATTATCCAAATCATAGTTTTTTTGTTTAATTGTCAGATATAATAAAAGCAAGAAAAATTAACATGTAAAAAGAGGATATTCATAATTGAACATCCTCTTCTTTGTATTTTATGAAAAATAAAATTAGATCTCAGAAATAGCATCAACTGGACAAACCTCAGCACAAGCTGCGCAATCAATACAATCTTCTGCGTTAACAACAAATATATCTCCAGCCGAAATGGCGTCAACCGGACATTCATTCATACATGAACCACAAGCAATACATTCATTTGAGATAAAATAAGTCATAGTAGAATCATTAAATTAAACCTGTATCAATAATTATAGTAAATTTAAAACATGATTTTTTCATTTACAAAAAAATAAACCATCTTATTAAGATTTATTCTTAATAATTCTATCTTTGTATTTCAAAAAACAATAAAAAAACAAAACAAGCTATATGGAATTTGATTATGACACGGTTGCTTTTGCATTTGGACTCACACTTTTTGCAGGGCTTTCAACCGGTATTGGTAGTGCTATTGCTTTCTTTGCAAAGCGAACAAACACAAAATTTTTATCCTTATCACTAGGCTTCTCTGCTGGAGTAATGATCTACGTTTCTTTTGTAGAGATTTTACAAAAAGCAAAAGATGCCTTAGTAGGCGCTCATGGCGAAGTGAATGGAACCATTTATGCTGTTCTCTCCTTCTTTGGAGGTATTCTGTTTATAGCTATCATCGATAGATTAATTCCCTCGCACGAGAATCCTCACGAAGTACAGAAAATTGAAGACCTTGATGAGAAAAAAATAAAAGATAAAAAGTTGATGAGAATGGGAATGTTCTCTGCATTAGCTATTGGAATTCACAATTTCCCTGAAGGTTTAGCAACATTTGCAGCAGCCTTGACTGACCCTACTATTGCCATTCCAATTGCAGTTGCAATTGCGATTCACAATATTCCTGAAGGAATAGCAGTTTCTGTGCCAATATTTTATGCAACAGGTAGTAGAAAAAAGGCATTCTTCTATTCCTTCCTATCTGGTTTAGCAGAGCCTATTGGTGCACTAATTGGTTTCGCACTTATTTATTCTTTTTTGGGATTGAATGACACCATTTTCGGTTCTTTATTTGGTGGTGTTGCTGGTATTATGGTTTTCATCTCACTAGACGAACTACTGCCTACTGCCGAAGAATATGGAGAGCATCATATAGCAATTTATGGATTGATTGCTGGAATGGCGGTTATGGCTGCTAGCCTCTTACTTTTCTTATAGAAAAACAATAGAACTAATAAAGCCACTATTCAATGAATAGTGGCTTTATTGGTATATGAATAATTGTGATTAAAGAATAATCCTTTTTATCACTCTAAGTTTATGAGAATACTGCTGCGTATCTACATTGAATATTCCAATGTGATCTACATTATCAATTCGTACTTTTCCTGAAGCATGTATGATTTTATGTCTATCCCAAATTACACCAACATGATTAATTTGACCTTCTGAATTATCAAAAAAAGCTAAATCGCCAGGTAAAGCTTCCTCAACAAAAGTAAGCACTTCACCTTCTTTAACTTGTTCACTTGCATCGCGAGGTAAACAAATTCCATTTAACTTATAAACAATTTGGCTTAAGCCAGAACAATCGATACCATATGGAGTACGCCCTCCCCAAAGGTAAGGAGCATTAAAATACTTCAATGCCGATTCAATAATTGAATCTCTAAGTTCTTCAGGCTTTTTACCATTAGAAGATACCACACCTTGATAGTGATAAAGCTTATCTGCTAAGGTGAAAGTTTTCTTATCTAAATTGCAAAATGGAAATGAGCTGCCAGGAACTATTAACTTATTTGAATAATCCTTTTCTTGAAAAACCAAGTTAAACGTATCATTAGCCACAACTGGAAATCCCTTGCTTAGTTTATTGAAAAGTTCTTCTTCAATATCTGTTATCATCAAACTGTCGACCCAACCTTCATATTTATCGAAAGCTAATTTAACTTTCGACCATTTTTCATTAGATTCTATCACCTCAAAATGCTCGCCAAAAAGAATTTGACTAACCATTTCACTTTTTTCAGTAGGTTCTTTCCTAACAGGAATTATACTTAAATCAGAAATGCCATATGTCATTTGCAATACAAGTTTAGCTATTGGTTAATACTTGATTCTTTTATTGAACGTAATTGAATCAAATATATAAATAAATCAAATCAATTACTCCCTTTTTTCACCTAAGCTTAATAATAATGCAAAAAGAGCCAATAAGGCCTTATTTTAAAGGATAATGATTACTTTTAGCTAAGTACTTCTAATATAATATTAGATTTAAGACTGACCCCAATCTCTATAATATGAAGAAATACATTCGCTGGATTAGACAGAATATCAATGCCATATATCGAGTTTTACTTTTCATTATTACCTTAGGCGTTCTATCTCTTATATACCCAAATATTGGTAATTTCAGATACGAATATCAGAAAGGAAAACCATGGATGCACGAAACCCTTATCGCTCCTTTCGATTTTGCTATTCATAAAACTGAAGCTGAGCTGAATGCAAATAGAGATAGTCTTCTTGCGAACTATTATCCTTATTATCAATTCAAACCAGAGGTTTTAAAAGAAATAAAAACCAAATTCAATTCTAGTTTTGAAAAAAAATGGACAGTTTATAGTCAGACCGATAATTTCAAAAATCTGAAATATAGAAAGTCTAAGATTACTATTGAGAAGAAGCGCCTCAAACTCTATTTTCAAGATATTATTTCAGGGATTTATGATATTGGAATCATTGAAGATGCCAATGCTAAGTTTAAGTCTCCTGATAAAATTAATAGGACTGTCAATAATGTCAGTGAAAAAGTAAATACTAAGAGTTTATACACACCTAGAATTGCCTATGAATTTATTAGCACAAGCTTAAAAAATGATTTTAAAAGTAAAAGCTATCACATCTTTTTTCAGAACCTAGATTTAGATACTTACCTAACGCCAAATCTTCTTTATAACGAGGATATGTCTGAGAAGGTTAAGCAAAGCATGCTCAGTAATATTTCGCTAACCAAAGGCTTAGTTACTTCTGGAACTCGAATTGCTTTGATTGGTGACATCATAGATGACGATACTTTCAGAATTTTAGAGTCTTTAAAAGGAGAGTATGAAAGTATATTAGGATCATCTCAAAGCCACTATTTAATAATGGGTGGTCAAAGTTTGTTGATTCTTGCATGTCTTATTTTATTATTTTTATACCTGAGAAATTTCCGTGTACAAATACTAGAAGACAACAAAAAACTTCTTTTTATACTACTCTTAGTTACACTATTTGTGGGACTTTCTAGTTTGATTATTAAATTCCCGAACATCAATATTTATATTATTCCTTTTGTATTGATTCCAGTCGTTCTTAGAACACTACTCGATTCGCGATCGGCCCTATTTATTTACATTGTAGCCTTACTACTGTGTGGCTTTTTAGCACCTAATAGTTTCGAATTTCTATTCTTGCAGCTTTCTGCTGGAATTATGGCTATTTACTCTTTACCACAACTAGAAAGAAGAGGTCAGCTTGTTGTTACAGCCATTATTACATTCTTCACATATAGTATCGTATATTTTGCTTTCGCGATCACTCAAGAAGGAAGTATTCAAGAAATTGAGTGGCAAAATTTCATGTGGTTTGCAATCAATGGCCTTTTCTTAACTTTCTCATATTCACTAATATACATTTTCGAAAAATTGTTTGGTTTTATTTCAGACGTTACTCTAATTGAACTTGCCAACCAGAATCACCCAATACTTCGCAAACTTATTCAACATGCACCTGGAACTTTCCAGCATTCATTAACTGTTTCAAATCTTGCAGAGGCAGCAATTAACGAAATTGGTGGTAACCCTCTTTTAGTAAGAACAGGTGCTCTATATCATGATATTGGGAAAATGAAGAACCCCATATATTTCATTGAGAATCAAATGACCAATAGAAATCCTCATGATAGTTTAGAGTTTGATAAATCTGCGCAAATCATTACAGATCATGTAAAATACGGTGTTCAAATTGCAAAAAAACACAAACTACCTCAACAGATTATTGATTTTATTGAAACTCATCATGGTTCAGGACGTGTACAATATTTCTACACATCATTTAAAAATAAATATCCAGATAAAGAGATAGATGAAGAAAAATTCACTTATCCTGGTCCTGATCCATTTTCGAAAGAAACTGCAGTATTAATGATGGCAGATTCGGTTGAAGCAGCATCAAGGAGCTTAAAGGAGAAAACACCTGAGACTATTGAAACCCTAGTTGTTAGTCTGATAAATAAGCAGATTGCTGAAAATCGATTTGAGATGGCTGATATCAGTTTTAAAAACATTCATCAGGTTAAACAGATATTCACACAAATGCTCATAAATATTTATCACGCAAGAATAGAATATCCTGAAGAAATAAAGAGAGATTAAGAAAAAAAACTTGACTGATTTGAACAGTCAAGTTTTTTTATGTCTTAAAATAACGGCTAGTAAATTTAAGACATCGCCCATCCGTTCCATACATCTATAGCTTATACTTGAGCACAGAAATTTTCTTGTAATTAATCGAAACAATCCTTAACTTAGAAATTAAACAATTCATTATTATTTGTTTGCACAGAATAATTGCTAACAGAATCCAATTAACATCTAACGCAAAACACCCTCGATTATGAAACGTTACAACTTATTTTTCCTAAGTGCTCTGCTGGTACTCTCCTCAATTATTGCTTGCCAACCTGAGAAAAAAGAGGTTCAAACCACAAAAGACACAGTGATGCAACGCAAGCTTGCTAATTATGCAAAGGTTAAGCTAACCGCTGATTTAAGCGGTTTGTCTGATGGCCATGCCAGATTATTCTCTCACCTTTTAAAAGCTGCCGATGCCATAGATGAACTTTATTGGTTACAATCCTATGGCGACAAGAATGAGCTTTTAAATAAAATGGGTAACGATTCAGACATCAAGGCTTATGCCATGATTAATTATGGACCTTGGGATAGATTAGATGGAAATGCACCTTTTACGGATGATTATCCTCCACGCCCTCTTGGTGCAGGATTCTTTCCTAGTGATATGAATCAAAACGATTTTTTTGCCATAGCAGGGAACGAAAAATTTGAACCTTTCACAATCGTAAAAAAAGACACAAAAGGTAATCTTAAGGTTTTACCATATCATGAGGCGTACAAAGTTCAAATCAGTAAAGCCGTTGAGCATATGCGCAGAGGTGCTGAACTATGTGACTGTGGAGATTTTAAGGCTTACTTATTACAACGAGCAGAGGATTTACTAACTGATAATTTCACAAAGAGTGATGCTCTTTGGTTAGAATTGAAAGATAATAAGATTGACTTTATTGCTGGTCCAATTGAAAATCTTGAAGATCATCTTATCTGGACAAAATACTCATATGGAGCCTTTATCCTATTGAGAAATGTGGAATGGACAAAGAATGTTAAGAAGTTCTCGTTATTACTTCCATACTTACAAAAAAACTTACCTGTAGATGATAAGTTTAAATCTGAAGCTCCAGCAGAGAATTCCGATATCGTTATTTACGATGTATTATATAATTCTGGTTACTGTAATGCAGGTAATAAACTAATTGGACTAAATCTTCCTATTGGAACCGAACAAGTTGTTACAAATTCAAGAAAAATTCATTTTAAGAATGTAATGGAAGCGAAGTTTCAAAAGATCCTTCAACCAATTACAAATCTTGTTATTGATGAAAAGCAAAGGAAGCATGTAAAATTTACTTCTTTCTTCCAAAACACAATTTTCTATGAGATTAGTAATAGTCTTGGAATATCTCAAACCATTAATAATAAGGGAAGTGTTAAAGATGCATTAAAAGAACATCATGCAATTATAAGAGAACTAAAGAATGATGTATTAAGGATGTTTTTCATCACTAAGCTTCACGAAATGAACGAGCTTAAAGATGTTGACCTAATGGATAACTATGTCACTCATATGGCCGATGTTTTCCGTTCAATCCGATTTGGTATAACGGATGCACAAGGTGTTGCTAACATGATTCGTTTCAATTATTTCGCAGAGAAAGAAGCATTTAAGTACGATTCTAAAACAGGTACATATAGAATCAATGATTATAAGATGAAGAAGGCCATTGAATCTCTTTCAAAAATAATTTTAGAAATTCAAGGTAATGGTGATTATGAAATGGCATCTGAAATCATTCGAGACAAAGGTTTTATTCATAATGAACTCTTGAATGATTTATATCGCATTCAAAGAGCTAAAATTCCTAAAGATGTAGTTTACGATCAGGGTGATCAAATTGCGATGAAATAATTCAAAGTAATATAAAATATAAGAGCTTGTCTATTTAGGCAAGCTTTTGTCTTTATGATACTTATATCAAAAGTTTATTTAATTTTGTGTTACTCATAAAAATAATTTAAATATAAACTAGATTCATAAGTTGGTTCTAAAGTTACTTTATGCAAAAATCTATACTCTTCTGCCTTTTTCTAACCTTTTCGTTTATATCACATTCTCAGAATATTAAAATAAGAAACGCTTCTAACAAGATGCCTATTGAAGACGTTTATATATATACAAAAGGTTCTTCGGCAAATAGCTCGTCAAAAGGCGAAGCCAATTTATCGCATTTCTCAAAGGATTATATCATCTTTTTTCAACACCCATCTTTTCAGAATCTTCATCTCACATTTTCCGAAATTGAAGGAAAAAGATTTATCGTTGAACTTACACCTCAACTTTTCAATATCAATGAAGTAACCATTGCTGCCAATAAATGGGAACAAAATGCGAATGAGGTTCCTGTAAGTATAGTCCAAATTGATAATGGGACTATTAGAAATTCAGAGGTTTCTACATCAGCAGATTTGCTAAAAGAAAGCGGACAAATCTTTATTCAGAAGAGCCAAATGGGTGGTGGAAGTCCAATGATTAGAGGTTTTGCAGCAAACAGAGTTCTTATTGTTCTCGATGGTGTTCGATTAAATAATGCCATTTACAGAAGTGGCAATTTACAGAACCTTCTCAATATAGACCCCAACAGCTTAGAGTCTGCAGAGGTGGTTCTGGGCCCAGGCTCCGTTATATACGGAAGTGATGCTATTGGTGGAGTAATGGATTTTCACACAATTAGACCAAAACTTTCGACAGATTCTAGTTTTAAATTTCAGATAAACCATAAAACAAAATTTGCCTCGGCCAGTCACGAGCTTGGGTTTCATACTCGATATTTTGTTGGAAACAACAAATGGAGTTATGCGGGAAACATCAGTCATACAGATTATTCTGATTTAAAAATGGGTCGAAATGGAACCAACCAATATGATAGGAATGAATATGTGATTCGCAAAGATGATGAAGATCGGGTCGTGCCGAATTCAGATTCTCACGTGCAAGAAGGCAGTAAGTTTGATCAAATGAATATTATACAAAAGCTTAGATATAAGGCTTCAGATGATCTTGATTTTCAATATAACTTTCTATTTTCAAAAACTTCAAATATTCCTAGATACGATCGATTAACTCAATATTCAGGAGATGATTTTAAGTATGCAGCTTGGTATTATGGTCCTCAAAAACTTCAGTTTCATTCACTAAACATCACGAATAAAAAAGCAAGTTCAGTCTACGACAGCTATAAATTGATAGCTGCCTATCAAAACTATAAAGAAAGCCGACATTCAAGAAAGTTTCAAGATGAAAATATGAGCAAACGATTTGAAGAGCTCGATATTTTCACTACCAATATCGACTTTAATAAAAAATTGAATAAACAGACTGAGCTTTTTTATGGAGTTGAATATTTATACAACTACTTAAATTCAACAGCTTATAAAAAAAATATACTAAACTCGACAGTCTCGCCGCTTGCTAGTCGCTATCCTGATAATTCTAGCTATTCTAGCCTTGCCTCCTATGCTAATATAAAATGGAAGCTTAATGATAGATGGACAATAAATGGTGGGTTACGCTATTCTCATATCTGGTTAAAATCAGAATTGAATACAGATTTCTACAGTTTCCCATTCAACAACTTAGATTTGAATACTGGAGCTTTAAACGGTAGTATTGGTGCAACTCTACAAACTCAAAACAGTTATATTATAAAGCTAAATGCTACAACTGGTTTTAGAGCGCCTAATATTGACGATATCGGTAAAGTTTTTGATTCAGAACCTGGGAAAGTTGTTGTCCCAAACAAAAATTTGACATCGGAATATGCTTATAATTTTGATTTTAGTTTAAGTAAAAATATTACTCCGGATTTGTTCATAGACATCAATGGGTTTTATTCTATTTTAAAAGATGCTATGGTCCGTCGTGATTTTAGTTTCAATGGGCAATCGACGATGATGTACGATGGTGTTGAAAGTCAGGTTCAAGCAATAGTAAACGATGATAAAGCAATTACTTATGGTTTTAGCGTGAAAGCCAATGCTAAGCTGAGCTCAAAACTATTACTAAACGCCTATTATAATAGTTCTAAAGGCGAATATAAAGATGGGAGTCCAGTAAGACACGTGCCTCCAACTTTTGCGTCTATGGCTCTAAAATATAAATCAAAAAAGTTTAAATCAAAATTATCAATTGATTACAATGGTGAAATAGCCAATAAAAATTTAGCAGATACAGAACAAGACAAAGCTTACCTGTATGCAAAGGATAATAATGGCCTACCCTATTCTCCAGAGTGGGTTTGTGTGAACCTAAACAACAGTTATCAATTTAGAGATAAGATTATTTTAGGTTTTAGTATCGAAAACATCTTCGATAAAGCCTACCGCCCTTATTCATCAGGCATTTCGGCTCCTGGAAGAAATTTCATCCTTAGCCTATCTTTTGAAATAATCTAGTCTAATTCGGAATCATTTTCATCTTCAATAAGCCCATGTGTTATTTCCTCATCTTCAAGTATTTCTTCGTCAATAATTGGATTAATGATTAAAGGAACATCCTTAACAATGGCAGAATGGATTAGCCCCCAAGACATAATAAGGCTAGTTGAAATAATGATAAACAAAAGAATACCAGGATCAAAAGACTCGTTAGTATATTTCTGAGGAATGGCATAATAGAGCAAAACCGTAATTAACCCCCGAGGCGCTATCCATATTTGTGGAAAAATATCGAATCCCATGAAAGCACGAAGAAATAACCAGCGTATAGCATAAATACTAACCAAGAGCATTAAACTAATCTCCAGGACCCTAAAATCAAACAGATTAGAAACGACAATACTCAAACCAAATATTACGAAAAAAAAAGTTCTGACAACGAAGGCTGATTCCATTGTTATGACATGCAATTCTCGTTTAAGTACATCAAATCTCTCCTTATGGAGATATTTTCGTAAACGACCACGATAAAACAATTCATTATTTTGAGCAATTATACCAAATACTAGAATAATAATTAGTGGTGATAAGTGTAACATTTTCCCAACAGCATAGAGCAAAACCAAAAGAGAAATCAACAAAAATAAATGTGCTCCATCTTTAATAAACTGGAAGAGATACAAGAGCAGATAACTGGCAGCAAAAGCGACTATGCAAGATACGAAAATACTTATTCCAAAACTTAGCATAGGGTGCATAACTTCCGATGTGGCTAAAGGATCTGGATTTTGAAAGTCGATAACATTCAAAACAAAATAGAACAGCATGATTCCTATAATATCAGAAAAAGTACTTTCATAAACATGAAATTCTCTTTTCTCGTCACTTAGTTTTCCAACACTTGGAATGATAATAGCACTAGATAGTATAGATAATGGCGTAGCATACAAAACGGATGTAATCCAGTCCATATTAGGAATCATATAATAGATAATTGCTGAAGCAACAAGCAAAGACATTGCCAAACCCAGGGTAGCAACAAGCAAAGATTTAATAATAACATTAATTTTATCTTTCTTCAATTCTAAGTCAAGTGCAGCCTCTAAAACGATCATAATTAAACCTATAATCCCGATCACTTCGAGTATAGGGAAAAAATTAATTGCTGGGACATGCATCAGCTTTAAACCATATTGAATAAGAACTCCCAAACCAATAAGCATTAAAACGGATGGAATGTGAGTTTTGTTTGCGATTTTAGTAAAAATAAAGGAAAGCAAAATGATTAAACAGCCTGCAATAATTAATTGATATGAATCGAATTCGAACATTTGCTACAGATTAAGATTTATTTTATATCGAAAATAAACATTTTTTAAGATAATCAGACTATACAATCCCAATGTCGACCAATAAAAAAGCTCCGAGAAAACTCGAAGCCAAAGTCAATCCGTCTTTTTCTATCACTAATTCCTTCTTTTCAAGTAAAGTACCAAACCAGTTATTAGAATCCAAAGTATGGTCAAGCCTGCAAGAGGAATAAATATAATATAAAATTGTCCAAAGATGTATTGATAAATTCGACCAGTATGAATCTCGAGACAAAAATTCCACAAAGACATTGGGGCTTTTTGAATTTGCACAGGCATATTAACAAAGTGAGTATGGTCACTCATGTTCCCAACGCCTAAACTGTAATCGAAAACAAATTCGAGTCCATTGGCATCGCGCAAATAACCCGCAATTGGATGGGATGAAATAGGTGGTCCCATTCTCTTGACAGGCACATGTAGCTTCTTTGAAATATAGTCGAAGATCAGGTCTCTTTCTGGAATCCAATAAAATAAGCCAGAAAATGAGCCAATCAGATATTGACCTGGTTTTACGACCTCAAAAACATTAACTCCCATTACTGAAACAGGTGCCTGATTTGGAAATGATACAGGTGCTGTCTCGAAGAAATCATCTGAATAATAGATACCCTCGTTACTAGCTAAAAGCAATCTATCCAACTCCTCATCATAAGTTATTCTTCTCAATTGATCGTACCAAGGATTAGGGTCATCAAGGTGAGTAAATGGTAGCTTATCGACTTTGGCATTTGCAATAGGGATTAATAAAGGTGGGCGTAAAAACATACCCGTCAAGGCAGATAGTATCAGAAAGATAATCATCCAATAACCTAAACGGTTATGCCATTTCAAATTGAATTTTAGAAACTTAGCTTTTCCCTTCACTGCTTGACCTTCAGCCTTCAATCGTTTCATCCATTTAGGATAAATAAAATAGATAATACCTGAGATTGATAGTAGAATAAAAATTAAGCCAATAAAATCGACGAATAGCTTTCCAATCTGACCAAAGGCTTCTCCTGAATGAACCTCCCACAAGGTCTTAAATAAAGATATTTTACCATCGTAGTCGGCTTTAGCTAGTAGATTGACCTTTTCAAATCCAGATGCAGTTTGTTTCAGTAGATTCGAACGTGTCAGTACATAGAAATCACCTTTAACTTCAAGTAAATCCACAACACGTTTTTCATCAACTGGTAAATCAATCTTTACCCAAGATTCATTCGTAAACTGATACAGACCTAATAAAGTCCCGGCATAAAGCTCTTCTGAACTTGTTTTAAGTAGTTTCTCAATTTTGCAGTTATCAATTCCTTCAGGGAAACCTTGATTTAAGTTCTCGAAACTTTTGTAATTATCATTCGTTTTCCAGACACCAATATTACCATAAATCAATGCAGTATCTCCTTCAAGTTGCAAGCCTGATTTTACTGCTGCTTTATTCCAATTCTCATATTTATATTCACTTCCTAAATAGTCACGATTAACATCTACCGATGAAAAGGTTTCACGATGATTCATCACGATACCAGAAAGTGCAAACAACAAAATGAATAAGGTAAGAACCAGTGCTGGCCACTTATGTTGTTTCTTAAAAAACTTAGTCCAATTCTTCATCGACAATACTATTTTGAGAGCTAAATACTTAGGTCTAAAATAAACAAAAACTGCTCAAAAAAGAATGAACACTTTTTTGAACAGTTTAAGTCATTAACCCAAATATGATCTAACGCCAATCCTATTAACAAGATTTTTGTCAATCTATTTGATAGTCGCCTATCAAATGCTTGTAAAGGATACATAGTGATTCGTCCGTCACTATGTATCTATAATTTAGTTGTAAAATTTAATTCTTAGTTAAGAAACAATTTCATGTCCTCATCTACAGTACCGATTCCAGCAATTCCGAAAGTATCAATCAATACCTTAGCTACATTTGGAGAAAGGAAAGCTGGCAATGTTGGTCCTAGGTGAATATTCTTAACACCTAAAGAAAGAAGAGCTAACAATACGATAACCGCTTTTTGCTCGTACCATGCAATATTGTATGCAATAGGAAGATCGTTGATATCGTTTAGTTCAAATACTTCTTTCAATTTCAATGCGATAACTGCTAATGAATAAGAGTCATTACACTGACCTGCATCCAATACTCTTGGAATTCCACCGATATCACCAAGCTCAAGCTTGTTGTAACGGTACTTAGCACAACCTGCAGTTAAAATCACTGTGTCTTTTGGTAAAGCAGCAGCAAATTCAGTATAGTAATCACGACCTTTCATACGACCGTCGCAACCTGCCATCACGAAGAACTTACGAATAGCTCCTGATTTTACAGCATCAACAACTTTATCAGCTAATTGCATTACTTGGTTATGAGCAAAACCACCTACGATAGTTCCGTTCTCAATTTCAGTTGGTGCAGCACATTTCTTAGCTACTTCAATAATTTCAGAGAAATCTTTCTTTCCGTTCTGATCAGCATCAATATGCTTGAATCCTGGGAAACCAGATGCTCCTGTAGTATATACTTTATCTTGGTATGTAGATTTTGCAGTTGGAGGAACAATACAGTTAGTTGTGAACAAGATAGGTCCGTTAAAAGTTTCGAACTCTTCGTTCTGCTTCCACCATGCGTTTCCGTAGTTACCTACAAAGTGCTTATACTTTTTGAATGCTGGGTAATAGTTAGCTGGTAACATCTCAGAATGAGTGTAAACATCAACACCAGTTCCTTCAGTTTGCTTTAATAACACTTCCATATCCTTAAGGTCGTGACCTGAAATTAGGATACCTGGCTTATCACTTACACCTATGTTTACTTCAGTAATTTCGGGGTTACCATAAGCAGTAGTGTTTGCTTCATCAAGCATAGCCATTGCAGTTACGCCATTAGCACCACACTCCAGTACAAGAGCTACTAATTCGTCAGCAGTTAATGTATCATTAGTCGTTGCTTGTAAAGCTTTTTGCATGAATGCATACATTTCAGCTTTCTCAATACCTAAGTTATAAGCATGCTCTACATAAGCAGCATAACCTTTTAATCCGTAAATCAACAATTCTCTTAATGAACGAACATCTTCGTTTTCAGTTGAAAGAACTCCAATGAAACGAGCTTTTGCATCAAAATCGTTTTCAGCATCAGCAAACCATGTTGCAGAATGATGAAGGTTATCAAATTTAACACCAGCAGCTTCAGCTTGAGTTTTAATCTCTTCACGTAGCTTAAGACCTTCTTTAATTACAGCAACAAATTTTACTTTGTCGAAGTTGGCATTAGTAATAGTCATGAACAAACCTGTCATAATGAAGTTATTCACTTTATCGTTTTCAACGCCAGCTTCGCGAGCTTTAGTGCTGAAAACAGAGATGCCTTTCATCACATACATCAATAAATCTTGAATGTTTGCAACCTCATCGGTTTTACCACAAACACCTTTAACTGTACATCCAGTTCCTTTTGCTGCCTCTTGGCACTGATAACAAAACATAGCCATAATTTTATTTTTTATAATGTTCCTATTAGAGTTTTCAATTTACAAAATCGATGGGTAAAAGACTACTTAAATCTAATAAGTATTTTCCCCTTTCGACATTACAAATATGAGGCAAGATATCAGCAAAAAGTGTAACGCATGTTACAAAGCGAAAAGTTTTTCAGAGTTTTTATCTTTTATTCTCTTTATCAAGAAGTAAGCTTCGAAAATAAATACCTCGCTCCTGCAGATATGCTATCTGCAGATTTCGAGTTGGGGATCTGTGATCTCCTTCCTTGTACAGTCAAGGTGTTTGCTGTAAATATCAGGCTATGACTAAATCGGATTGACTTACATTGTTGGAACCTTAATATGGCAATTATACCATTCCTGTCGTTTCAGCCCTTCGCATACTTGCGAAACCTTCCTGCACTCAGCGGCAAGCTTCCGCGGCTTGGAGAAAGCTTCTCGCACTGGTGTTTGGAGCTTCCGCGGCTTGGAGAAAGCTTCTCGCACTGGTGTTTGGAGCTTTCTCAGAGTGAGAAAGCCTGTTGCACCGGTGCTTGGAGCTTCCGTGATATAAAGATGTAAATTGTTTGTATTTCTAAGTATCAATTTTATCGCGAAACCCATTACCCTAGGCCTAGAAGGCCTTTTATAGTCGCTTTTTTTCATCCAAAATAAGTTTATGCACAAAGCCTACACTAACACTGACTTCACTTTCCTCGAATCGATAATTTCACTAACTTTGAATCTAAACCAGAAATCCACAATTAACCGCCAGAAGGTATAATCATTTTCTAATTACGAGTTCATGTTAAAAAAAGCGTTACTTCTGTTTGTTGCGACTACCATATGTCTTTCTTCTTTTTCTAAAGGGAAAAAAGAACTGACTGTTGTATTCTATAATGTAGAGAATCTATTCGATACAATTAATCATCCTGATAAAAGAGATGGTGATTTTACACCGTTAGGCAAATTGAGTTGGGATACAAAAAGATATAATGATAAGGTCTCAAAGCTTAGCTATGTATTAAGCTCGATAAACAAAGAAGTATTACCTGAAATTATTGGACTTTGTGAAATTGAAAACAGAGAAGTTATTGAGGACCTTATAGATCAGGAAAGATTAAAAAAGGGTAAGTACAGAATTGCTCATACCGAAAGTCCTGATAAGAGAGGAATTGACTGTGCACTTATATATCGAAAAGACGAATTCAAATATTTAAAACACGAAACCATTAATATTGAGTTTCCATGGGATAAAGAATATAAAACTAGAGATATTCTTTACGTACAAGGTTTAGTGGGTAGAAAAGACACCTTAAACATTTTCGTAAATCATTGGCCTTCTCGTCGTGGTGGACAAGAGAAATCAGAACCTAATAGAATCTTTGTTGCCAAGCAATTAAAGAAAGCTGTTGATAGCATTCAAGCAAAGAATCCATTTGCTAAAATAATTATCATGGGTGATTTTAATGATGAGCCTACTGATAAGGCTGTGGTTGAAACTCTAAAAGCCAATAATGATAGAAATACCGCTAATCCTATGGGATTATACAACCTCATGTATGATTTACAAGCCAATAACGAAGGCTCATATAACTACAGAGGTGATTGGAATATGCTTGATAATTTAATTGTCTCAAACTCACTTCTAAATGAGTCAAGAGGCTATCAAACCTTACACAATACCGGGAGAATATATCGCAATAAGCACATTTGTTATAAGAACAAAAAAGGTGATTACACTCCAAGTAGAACTTACGGTGGGCCTAAATATTATGGCGGGTTTAGCGATCATTTCCCTGTTTATTTCAAACTTAAAAAATAACTAAGGCTGAGCGTTCTCAGATATTTGGTTTCAATAAAACCTTTAGAGCATATACCCTTCACGTATATGCTCTCTTTTTATTAGATTTACAGCTACAAAAAAAGCAAACATTACCGTATGGACTTTAAACTTGTATCCAAATTTCAACCAACTGGCGATCAACCTGAAGCAATTAAACAATTGACTGCAGGATTGAATGATGGTAATCCTTTCCAAACACTTTTAGGTGTAACTGGATCGGGTAAAACCTTTACAATTGCCAATGTAATTAATGAAGTTCAGCGACCGACATTAGTTTTGAGTCATAATAAAACTCTAGCAGCTCAATTATACGGTGAGTTTAAAACCTTTTTCCCAGACAATGCCGTTGAGTATTTTGTCAGCTATTACGACTATTATCAGCCAGAAGCCTACTTACCAACTACCAATACATATATAGAGAAAGATCTTGCAATTAACGATGAGATTGAAAAATTAAGATTAAGTGCTACTTCAGCCCTTCTTTCAGGACGTAAAGATGTGATTGTTGTCTGCTCTGTTTCTTGTATATATGGTATCGGTAATCCTGAAGACTTTCATGCCAATGTATTAGAGTTGAAAAGTGGTCAACGCATTTCGAGAAACAAACTTCTACTTTCATTTGTTGACGCTTTGTATTCAAGAAACGAAGTCGAGTTTGAGCGAGGTAACTTTCGAGTTAAAGGTGATACGATTGACATCTACCCTGCTTACGCAGATTTTGCCTACCGTATTACCTTTTGGGATGATGAAATTGATGAAATTTATTCTTTCGATCCTCTTAATGGGCAAAAGATAGAACGCTACGATAGAATTACAATTTACCCTGCTAATATATTTGTTACAAGTAAAGATAAAGTACAGAATGCCATTAGACTGATTCAAGATGATATGGTAGCTCATGTTGAATACATGAAAAGCATTGGAAAACATCTTGAAGCAAAACGTGTTGAAGACAAAGTAACTTTCGACTTAGAGATGATTCGTGAATTAGGTTACTGCTCGGGTATTGAAAATTATTCTCGATATTTTGATGGTAGATCTCAAGGTTCACGTCCTTTCTGCTTAATCGATTATTTTCCTGATGACATTTTGATGGTTGTTGATGAAAGTCACGTTACACTGTCACAGGTCAAAGCCATGTACGGTGGTGACCATTCCCGTAAAGTTAATCTTGTAGATTATGGATTTCGATTACCTTCAGCACTAGATAATCGTCCATTGAAATTTGAAGAGTTTGAAGCCTTAAGTTCACAAACTATATATGTAAGTGCCACTCCATCTGATTATGAATTAGAGAAATCAGAAGGTGTTGTGGTAGAACAAGTGATTCGTCCAACTGGCCTACTCGATCCACAAATTCATGTCCGCCCAAGTTTGAATCAAATTGATGATTTAGTTGCTGAAATTCACAAACGAAGTGAAATTGACGAGCGTGTTTTGGTTACAACATTGACTAAAAGGATGGCTGAAGAGCTTTCGCAATATTTTGCAGATTTAAATATTCGCTGTCGTTATATCCACTCCGACGTTGATACACTTGATCGAGTAAAGATCATGGAAGATCTTCGCTTAGGAATCTTTGATGTTTTAATTGGTGTTAATCTATTACGTGAAGGACTCGACTTACCAGAAGTTTCCCTAGTTGCCATATTGGATGCGGATAAGGAAGGTTTTCTTCGCTCTACAAGAGCCTTGGTTCAAACATCTGGACGTGCAGCTCGTAATGTGAATGGTATGGTTATCATGTATGCCGATAGAATTACCAAATCGATGAAAGAGACAATTGATTCGACCGATTATAGAAGAGAGAAACAATTGGCCTATAATGCCAAACACAATATAACACCTACTCAAATTATTAAGGATAAGACCAGTATCATGAACACAAGTGGCAGTTCAGGTCCTAATGCATACTCTGGGCCAGAAACTATTGAGATTGCAGCTGATCCTGTGGTACAATATATGAGTAAGGAAAGCCTTGAAAAATCGATAGCTAAAACGAGGAAGTCTATGCAGAAAGCTTCAAAAGAATTGGATTTTCTTCAAGCCGCTCAATTCCGCGATGAAATGTATAAACTTGAGAAACTCTTAAAAGAGAAATCTTAAAGCACAAATCCATTATATAGCAAAGAGGCTATTGAAAATTAATTCAATAGCCTCAATCTATTTTTTCACAGTTCTAAACGATTAACCTAAGTAAGTCTTAAGTAGTTTAGATCTTGAAGTATGTCTTAAACGTCGAATCGCTTTTTCTTTAATCTGACGAACACGCTCACGTGTTAAACCAAATTTCTCGCCAATCTCTTCAAGAGTCATTTCTTGAATACCAATACCGAAAAATAATTTGATAATATCACTTTCTCTTTCTGTTAGAGTAGCAAGGGCACGATCGATCTCTTTAGTAAGCGATTCGTTCAACAAGCTACGGTCAGCGATTGGTGAGTCGTCATTAATCAAAACATCAAGTAAAGAATTATCTTCACCATCAACAAAAGGTGCATCTACTGAAATGTGACGTCCCGATACACGTAGGGTATCAGCAACCTTATCAGCAGGCAATTCAAGAACATCAGCCAATTCCTCTGGGGATGGCTTTCTCTCGAACTCTTGTTCAAATTTAGAAAAAGCTTTGTTGATTTTATTCAAAGATCCTACTTGGTTCAATGGTAAACGAACAATTCGAGACTGCTCAGCCAAAGCCTGCAAAATCGATTGACGAATCCACCATACTGCGTAAGAAATGAATTTAAATCCTCGAGTTTCGTCGAATTTCTCAGCTGCCTTAATCAATCCTAAGTTACCTTCATTAATAAGGTCAGGTAGACTTAAACCTTGATTTTGGTATTGTTTAGCTACAGAAACAACAAAACGTAAATTAGCTCTTGTCAACTTCTCTAAGGCTTTCTGATCACCTTTTTTGATTCGTTGTGCCAATTCAACTTCTTCTTCAACGGTAATAAGATCTTCTTTACCAATCTCTTGCAAATACTTATCAAGAGAAGCACTCTCACGATTTGTAATTGATTTTGTTATCTTTAATTGTCTCATAGTCCCTTTTTCAACTCGAAATATTGCGCAAAATTAGCTCTTTAAAAAGTTATAGCCAAAATTGAATAGCATTTTATTCAAGTTATTTATTAAATTGCAATTTCGAGCCTAGTAATACTTCCGCCAAAGAGAAAGCATAATGCTTATGCATCCCATCGGGATAACACCCGAAATAAATAGCCCCTCATCTTATATCTCACTTAAAACCTGATGAATATCGCTCTCACTAGAGACAGGTTTGTTGTTGATATTCATAATGATACATCCCTCTTTATTTCTACACATTTCAATTTTCCATCAACTAATTTACACACATGTATTCCATAAGGAATCCTTTTGAGTATACTTATTTTCTTTGATATCTTTTGAAATTTTGCACCAATAAATCAATATGATTAACCTTAATCAGCTGGCCACCATCTATTATATTACGTAAGTTAGCTTAAAATGTTTCTTTTTACTAATATATATTTTATCTCCTAGAATACAAACTTATTCTTTTCTGCAATTCAGAATTCGCACTTATTTTCTTATCATCAATTTCGATAATTACATCACCTGAACGAATACCTTCTTTATCTGCAGCACCATTTTTATTCACCCCGTCTATATAGACACCTGAAATTGCATTTAGATTGAATTTCGCTACAAAATTAATATTAAACCTCATATATTTTAAAATTTCTTAATTGTATAAACATATTTACATCAGGATTACTATTTTTGACTTTAATTTAAGATTATAAGCTCATTTTTGAGTAAGTTATCATCCCTCATTAATATTTATTAACATATCGTAAAGATGCAAATTTGTTTCTCTAAATACCAAGGCACTGGTAATGACTTCATTTTGATTGACAATAGAGATAAATCATTCCCATCAGAAAACATTTCTTTTATAGAAGAATTGTGTAACAGGCGATTTGGCATTGGTTGTGATGGGCTTATGCTACTCGAAAACGAAGAGGGATTTGATTTTAAAATGCGATATTTTAACTCTGATGGAAGAGAAGGTAGCATGTGTGGAAATGGTGGACGCTGCATTGTTGCATTTGCATATCATCTTAAGATCATAAAAGATAAAACCCATTTTATTGCGGTTGATGGAGAGCATTTTGCTAATATTAGCTTCCAAGATCATCAACTTACCATAAGTCTTGAAATGCAGAATGTTTCTGAAATTGAGAATGGAGAAGGATTCTATTACTTAGACACAGGTTCACCACATTACACAAAATTCATAGGAAGTCACGAAAATTTCGACACTTTCTCTGAAGGTAAAGCAATTCGATATAATGAACGCTTTATGAAGATTGGAACAAACGTTAATTTCATTTCTGGAGACAACAATCAAATTCAAGTTAGTACTTATGAACGTGGCGTAGAAGACGAAACCTATTCATGTGGCACCGGTGTTGTTGCTTCATGTATTTCGGCTAAAAAACAATTCGAAACAGAGAGCAATCACTTTTATGTGAAGACCCTAGGTGGCAACTTAGAAGTGTATTTCGATCATAAAGGAGAAGATAAGTTTGAGAACATCTGGTTAAAAGGACCAGCAACTTTTGTTTTCAATGGCAAACTTGATATTTAAAACTAATACAGCCTAATAGCACGAGCCTTCAATTATTATAATTGAAGGCTTTTTTTCATATCTATTAAGATAATATCAATCCCATTTTGCTATCTGATCTGCGGCAGTATAGTTATTAATGTAATCTAAAGCCTCAGCTGCATTATCAACAAAAACATACATTTTTCTAAAAGAATCGTTGGCAAATTTTTCTTTATATTGCATATCGAACTGTGCTTTTAATGCGGAATAAAAACCATCTACATCAACGAACACAATTGCCTTTGAATGATAACCTAATTGCTTAAGTGTAATCACTTCCATAATCTCCTCAAGAGTTCCAAAGCTACCAGGAAGAGCAATGAAAGCATCTGATTTTTCGCGAATAACTTCCTTTCGTTCTTTCATATCCAAAGTCACGATTAACTCATCTGCATAATCAGAAGCTATACCTTTTGATAGAATCAATTCAGGAATTACACCGATCACTTTTCCTCCTGACAGTTTTGTAGCGAAAGCCGATGCGTGCATTAGACCTACACTCGTCCCTCCATACACTATATTATTACCAGAAGTACCAATTGCTTTTCCTAAGTCTTTAGCTGCCTCATAATATTTATCAGCTAAGTGATCGCTCGATGAACAGAAGACGCATATATTCTTTTTCATAGTTATATCCTTTAAAAGAAAAAAAGCCCTTGTGAACTAATCACAAGGGCCATTATATAAAACTCAAATTGAATTCTTTATTAAAATGCTAACATTAAGCATCGATATTGGCATAAGTTGCGTTCTGTTCGATAAACTCGCGACGAGGTGGTACCTCATCACCCATCAACATTGAAAATACACGATCCGTTTCGACACCATCTTCAATTGTAACCTGACGAAGTGTTCTAACTTCTGGATTCATTGTTGTTTCCCAAAGCTGCTCAGCACTCATCTCACCAAGACCTTTATATCGCTGAATATGCATACCAGATTCTTTTCCACCAGCCCACTCATCAATAAGTCTTAAACGTTGATCTTCATTCCAACAATACTGCTGATTCTTTCCTTTTTTAACTAAATACAAAGGAGGAGTAGCAATATACAAGTAACCGTTTTCAATTAACGATTTCATGTAACGGAAGAAGAAAGTCATAATCAATGTTGCAATGTGGCTACCGTCGACATCGGCATCACACATGATCACAATCTTATGGTATCTCAACTTTTCAACATTAGCTGCTTTACTATCTTCTTCTGTACCGATAGTAACACCTAAGGCTGTGAAAATATTTTTAATCTCTTCACTCTCGAAAACTTTATGCTGCATTGCTTTCTCCACATTTAAGATCTTACCCTTAAGTGGAAGAATAGCTTGGAATTTTCTATCACGACCTTGCTTGGCAGTTCCACCCGCCGAATCTCCCTCGACAAGGAATACTTCACAGTTTGCTGGATCTTTATCTGAACAGTCGGATAGTTTTCCTGGTAAACCAGAACCTCCTAATATTGTTTTACGCTGAACAAGATCTCTTGCTTTACGAGCTGCATGACGAGCAGTAGCAGCCAAAATAACCTTCTGAACAATAGTTCTAGCATCCTTTGGGTGTTCTTCCAAATAGTTAGCTAACATTGTACTTACAGCCTTATCAACAGCAAGACTAACCTCTGAGTTACCTAATTTTGTTTTAGTTTGCCCCTCGAACTGAGGCTCTGCAACTTTTACAGATACTACAGCTGTTAAACCTTCACGGAAGTCATCACCTGCAATGTCAAACTTAAGTTTCGATAACATCCCCGATTTGTCAGCAAAAGATTTAAGTGTTCTAGTTAAACCTCTACGGAAACCTGTTAGGTGAGTTCCTCCTTCAATCGTATTGATATTATTCACATACGAATGTATATTCTCAGAAAATGAAGTATTGTATTGCAAAGCAATTTCAACAGGGACATCATTTTTATTAATTGAAACATGAATCGTATCTTCGATAAGACGTTCACGTGTACCATCTAAATACTGAACAAATTCTTTTAAACCTTCTTCAGAGTGAAAAGATTCACTTCTAAATGAACCGTCCTCTTGAACATCTCTTTTATCAGTAAGCTCAAGTGTAATTCCTTTGTTCAGGAAAGCCAACTCTCTTAAACGAGCTGCTAAAATATCATATTTATACTCTGTTACTAAAAAGATAGAATCATCTGGTCTGAAAGTAATATTAGTTCCTGTATGATCAGACTCTCCAATTACTTTTACATCCGCAAGTGGCTTTCCTTTTGAATATTCTTGTAAATAGATTTTTCCATCTCGATGAATCTCTGCTTGTAATAAAATAGATAAAGCATTTACACAAGAAACACCCACACCGTGTAATCCACCAGATACTTTATAAGAATCTTTATCAAACTTACCACCAGCGTGCAAAACAGTCATAACAACCTCTAAGGCTGACTTACCCTCTTTCTCATGAAGTTCAGTAGGAATACCACGTCCATCATCCTTTACTGTAACGGAGTTGTCTTCATTAATAAAAACCTTAATATTATTACAAAAACCACCCATAGCCTCATCGATAGAGTTATCGACAACCTCATAAACCAAGTGGTGTAAACCTTTTACATTAACATCACCAATATACATTGAAGGACGCTTACGAACCGCTTCTAAACCTTCTAATACCTGAATACTATTTGCTGAATAGTCGGTATTTCCTTTATTCTCATTTTCTAAATCACTCATTTATCAGATCTTTAGTATTATTTTGAAAGAAACCTGAAAAAGAACATTCTTTTTCAAAAAAAAAGAATCTCGTTTACAGATTCTAAACATTCGATGTTTAATCTCAAATTAAGCTAGGTTGTTATGAAGATGATTAATCAAACCAAACATGTTTAATTTTTCTGTCAATCAGCACATTACGTCAACCCGAAATAAATTCTATTGAGATAAACAAAGATAATAAAAAGGATGAATCTTGCTCACTTTATTGCAATAAAAAAACAGGTGAAAACTGGAATTCATATGAATGATTTATTTGGCATAAAAAAAAGGTTCAAGTTTTAATCTCAATCGAGATTTTTAACTCAAACCATTCTCTTAATCATTCAAATATTAAGCGTTCAAATCAACTAAAATAATAGTAGAATTTAAACTCATTTTCACTTCCTAGAATATTAGTTTTAATCCAATCATTCCATTAACTCCTTGACTTGGGTAGCCATGCCACAAATAAGTTTCAACATCAAAAATATTATTTACATTAGCATAAAGCGATAAAATATCGTTCCACATATATTCGGCACCTAGACCAAAATCAGCCTGCGCATCGAGTTGAGCGATATTCTCATTAGTCATAACTTTTCTTTCACCTACAAACAACAAACGAGCATTAAATAACCATTGATCTGTAAAACGGTAACTAGCTTTTGTCTCCATCTCGAAATTTGGCATATTCCAAGCCTCTTCTAAGCCATCTAATGAATAATGTAAGTATTTCACCAAGGCATATAGATTAAGCTCCTTATTAACCTGCAAATCGACTTCTCCTGTAAAGGCCAATTTCGATAAATCATCGTAAACAACGGAGTACTTATTCGAATACTTAGTTTGACTTGGCAGTTCTCCTTTTGGCGAAACAGCAATATTTGCCATCGAGAAAAAGTATTGGTCATCTATGTTTGCATATTCAACAGATAACAAAGCATTCGATTTAGAAGATAGTCTAGTTTTTAAACCTCCATATATTCTATAATTTGTACTTGTATTAGCCACATCAAGGCCTGAATGTACAAATGGGTTAGAGTTTGAAATTGATCTCATCGTATTTAGATCTAGATTTCCATCTAATCCGGCAAACATATCCAAAACTTGGTCAACCAATACAAGATTGAATTTTACATCAGGATAAAGCTTTAATTCGGAGTCATTTCCCAAGACACTTTGAGCTTTAACTCCTAGTCTCATATTAAAATTACCTACAGTTAAATTATATGATGGATTCACTACCCATAATGTTGAGTTTACATCATGATCCTGTCTACCAGAATTCCAATACACAAGATTGTTAGTTTGGATAAAATTTAAAGAACTCTCTAAAGACCACAAACCATCACCAGCCTTTAATTCAGCAATTCCATTTACTCCCATATCAATCTCACTCACGTTATACTTATCAGTGAAATATTCAAACTCAACGCCAAGCTTATAATTCAAATCTTTAGCGTCTTTATTCAAGCTTTCATAACTTGTCTCCAGTCCTACATTATTATACCTTTGATTATCGTAATCGAATATATTATCCTTCCCTAGAATGTCAGTAGATAAAGCAGATCCATAATAGTTAAACGACTTATGCTTGAAGAAAATCCGAGAACTTAGCTTTGCATCATCTAAATAATGATTCCCATAAACCTCTGCCAAAAATTCATTCCAATCAGGTTTTACCTTATCTCCATTATCCAATTCTAGTTTCCCATTGCTGGAATAGTGTTGTAAATGAAGACCAAAATCCGTTTTCTTCGATTTCAGATTATTATAACGATAGTCAGCAAATAAAGTTGCATAATTTCCAGCTGCCAAATCAAAAGAATGTCCATGAACCTTTTTCAATGGAGCACTTGTCATTTTAGCCGCTTTAATTGAACCTGGCTTAAAATTCACATTCAAAGATTTGCTTCTTATCGAATAATCAAATTGCTTTTTCAAACTAAGTGTATCAGTAACATTAGGCATTTTGCCAATACGCTTAGCTTTCTTAATTTTAGGTTTAAAGTTGGTTCTAACTTTTACTTCTTTTTTTAAATCTCTTTCTTCTTGAGCATGTCCAAACAGACACATTACAGCAAATGCTCCTGTCAGTAAAATAGATTTCAATCTCATATGTTTGTGTGTTTTTTTTTCTTGTTTTGATATTATAATTGACTTAGAGTTCAAGCTCGCCAACCATTTCATTCAACATTGATTTAGCATCATTCGTAGATAAAGAATCTGCCTTAACATGCTTCTTACTTTTAAGTTCTTTTTGAATTGTCTTTGTTTCTTTATTATCTAAATCACTTTCTTTTTCAATCTCGTCATCCAGAATTGGTTCTAATTTTGCCTTAGCTGCCTTAATAATTCCATCATCCTTTATCGCGTAATTATCAATTACACTTTTCAAAGTATAACGGGCCTGAAACAGATCTTTCTTATCTACAAAAATATCTGAAAGTAAAATGAAGCTTTTCCCCAACCAATAATGGTGAGGTGAATTCATCTCAATAAATTCATTTACTACCTTTTCAGCACCATTAACGTCTTGAGTTCTATAAAGTAAGTCAGCCAATAAGAATCGAGATTCAGCACCTTCTACAGATTGAACTTCTTTAGCCAGAACCTTTAAATCCATTTTTGCCAACGCATCATTTTTCAAAGCTAGATAAGCCTTAGTTCGCTTGTATAAAATCTCTTTTTTATCACGCTCTCCTGTTTCGGGAGAAAGAAGTAAGACTTTCGATCCTTTTATCAGATCTGAATGATTTTTCAATTCATAATAACATCTAAACAAGCCCCAATCGGCCGTTAGTTTGTTTTCTTCGATTTCAGCCTTCAGCTTAAGTAAATGGAAATTTTCCTTAGCTTTTGCGTAATCTTCATCCTTAAAATAGATTTGAGACACACCCAATAAGGCTTTTTCTGTAAACAGATTATCCTCTTTCTCTAAAACTATCTTAAAAGCATTTAAAGCTACTGGATAATCTTCACGATTAAAGGCTGATTCACCTTGGTAATAGGCAGCATTTATTCTAAACATACCATGAGGGAAATTTTCAAGATATTCTACAAAAGCTTTAGTCGATTTTTCATTTTGACCATCCATATACAAGCGTTCTGCAGATAAATACGTTAAAGAATCCTTCTCTGAAGATTCAACTGCATTACCAGCTCCCAATGATTCTGCAAACGAGAAGTAAGCCTGAACATCATTCGTGTCGATGTACACATTCTTCATTCCCATTAGAGCACTTTTCGATTCACTACTATCCGAATACTCTAAAATAACTTGCTTATAATTCTTTATGGCCTCTGTATAATTCTTCTTATTATAATTCAATTGACCTAATTGCAATAAGGTTTTAACAACATATTCACTTTGAGGATATTCTGAAATTAGATTGTTGTAAATTAACAAAGCTTCACTCTCATTTCCATTTTTAATTCTAGCCTTTGCTAACTCAAACGCAGCGTCATCCTTATAGTCGGATTCAGGAAATTTTTTCGAGAAGTTCTTTAAAAGTGTAATCTTCTTATTTACTCGACCTATCAAACCTTTAGATAAAGCATTTTGATACACTGCATAGTCTGTAGACCAATTGTTGGCTGCAGCTGCTTTAGAATAATATTCTGAAGCCTTCTCATAGTTTCTATCCAAGAAATAACAATCCCCTATTCTGTTCTGAACATCAGTTAAATATTCTGAAGTCTCACCATCCTTTAATTGTTCATATTTGCGAAACCATTTAATCGCTTTAGAATAAGAATCCAATTCAAACTCACAGTACCCCAAATTATAATAGGCATTATTAAAATACTTAGAGTTACCAACACCAGGTGTCTGTATAAACTCCTGATAATTCTTGATAGCTACAATAAAATCATCCGCTCTATAATAAGCTTCAGCCTTCCAATACAAACAATCAGCAGCGATATCTCTATCATAGATTTTATAAACCAATGACTTATTTAAATATTGAAGCGATTCCTCATACTGTGAATTCTTAAACAATTCCAATGCATAAAAATAAGCAACACGTTGATATGCTTCTTCGATGCGTGGTGACTTTCTAAGAATCTTATCCATCGACAGCAATGCCTGTTTGTAACTCTTTGTACTCATATAAACACTCACTAAAAAGTCATAAGCCTCATCATTTTCATCAGAATCTGGATAAAGAGCCAAGTATTCATCGAAAGCGCTAATCGTTTCGTTAACTTCTGTAAAAGACAATTCGTAACTTATCTTGGCGAAGTTGAATAACGCACTTTTCTTTATTGATTCGTCAGCATCAATTCCAGCTGCCTTTTCAAATGCTTTCTTTGCCTTTCCCTTCTCCGCTAATTTCAAAAAACAATCGGCCAAATTGTAATTCGATATTTGAGAAATAGCATCATCCTCGGCTTTTACTTTGGGGTATAATTGGCTAGCGTTCTTATAGTCTTCTTCCTGATAATATGAGAATGCTAAAGCAAAAGTTTCATCTCTATTCAAATCATCTTTATCCCGATTTAAATATGGAATAGCGCTTGAATAATCCTTTTGATTATAATAAGCCAAGCCAATCATTTTAGAAATTTCAGAAACTCTTTCAACACCATCTTCCTCAAGAAGCTCTGGCGCATATTCAAGTAGCTTATCGTATTTTCCTTGTAAATAATAAATCTGAGTAATATAGTATGGGATCAATGGTGAATATTTACTGTCATCACCTAGCATATCAAAAGCATTTAAAGCTGTTTGATAATTTCCTTTTTCATAAGCAATATGCGCATAGTAATAATTAGCAGACAATTGATACTCTCCCTTTTTATCGATAAGATCGAAAAAATATTTTCCTGCCTGATCAAGATCATCTGTCTTAAAATATGAATAACCCTTTATAAATAAGAATTCATCTTCATGATCTTTTTCAACCTGATAAGCATCTGTTCTATCAAGCCATCCTATAGCCTTCTTGTACTTTTCTTGTTTATACTTCTGTCTTGCTAATTGAAAATATGCATCATGCACATGTGAGTTACCTGGATACCTATCCAAAAAATTCAACATTTTTTTCTCGGCCTCAGGACGAGAAAGCTCGATTGCACAATAAGCCAAATAAAATTCTGCCCCAATTTTTCTATCCGAGAATTCTTTTTCTTCTTCAGCCACTAGCTGAAAACAGTATCTCGCACCTCCAAAGTCTTTACGTTTAAACAATTCATGTCCCTTTGTCCAATTATCAGAATACCCTTGACCAGACACATTATTTTGAGCCTGTGAACTTTTATACGGGAAACTTAATATCAATATAAAAACGATGGAAAGTAGAAATCTAAGGCGCATTTTGTCAAATATCATTTGAGATTGAAATTAGCTTTGAAAATGTGCTTAAAGATACTAAAACTGATAGCAGCTCTAATAGAAAAACACGGTTTAAACACAAAATATTATCCTTACTTTAAGAACGTCATAAGATAGCAGAAATTGCTCAATTATGAATAATTGTTTTGAGATTTATATAATTTTTAAAGGAAGGAAAGGTGAAGCGAAATAATTTTCTAGATTTGTAGAATAGAGGCTCTATATTACATTAAAGTCCAATCACAGCACAATAACAAAATAACAATGACTGAAACTCCTATCATAAAACTAAGCAATGCTATCATTCGACAATCTGATAATATCATTTTGAAGGATGTGAATTTTGAAATTGAAAAAGGAGAATTCGTCTATCTTATTGGCCGAGTTGGCAGTGGAAAAAGTAGCCTATTGAAAACCTTATATGCTGATCTCCCTCTAAATGATGGGTCTTGTAACGTAGTAGGTTACAACCTCCCTCTTATAAAAAATAAACAAGTTCCATTTTTAAGAAGGAAAATTGGTATTGTTTTTCAGGATTTCCAATTACTTACCGATAGAAATATTGAAGACAATTTAATCTTCGTTCTAAAAGCGACAGGTTGGAAAAATTCTAATGATATAAAATCTCGTATTTCTGAAGTTTTAGAAAAAGTAAATATGAATAACAAAGGCTATAAAATGCCTCATGAACTATCAGGCGGTGAACAACAGCGTGTTGTTATTGCAAGGGCACTTTTAAATTCTCCAGATATCATTTTAGCTGACGAGCCTACTGGAAATTTAGACCCTGAAACTTCCGATGATCTTGTTAGATTACTACACGATATCAGCAAAAGTGGAAAAACGATTATAATGGCCACGCATCAGCACGATTTATTAGCTAAATTTCCTGCTCGAGTAATTGAATGTAAAGATGGGCAGGTAATTGAAATTTCGAAAAACACGGCTGAAACAGTTATCGATTTCACACAACCTGAAACTTTTGAATAAAGAAAATCCATACAATAAAAAACTTCAAGAGATTAGATCAAAACAATCTCTCATATTTCCTATTGCCTTTATTTTTGTCATATGGGTAATAAAGGTCTTTGAATGGGGCCTTGATATCGATTTGCATCAAGGAGGCGTATTTCCTCTACAAATTAAAGGACTACTTGGCATTATCACTTCACCATTTATACATAGTGATTTTGAACATCTTATTGCAAACACAATTCCTATGTTCGCTCTAAGCTGGGGTATTTTTTATTTCTACAGACAATTAGCCTTTCGTATTATTTTGTATTGCTTATTTACAACTAACATATTGCTATGGCTTGGAGGTCGTGAAGCCTGGCATATTGGAGCAAGTGGCTTAATTTACGCCTTTGCTTCTTTTCTATTTTTTAGTGGCTTATTCAGAAACTATTATAAACTGATAGCCATTTCCTTTATAGTCGCCTTTCTATATGGCGGGTTATTTTGGGGTATTTTCCCTGTTCTCAAAGATGTATCCTGGGAAGGTCATTTATTCGGTGCTTGTTCAGGCTTAATTTACGCTCTTGCTTTTAGAAAAAAAGGGCCTCAAAAACCAAAAATCATTTGGGATGATGATGATGAAATTCCTGAAGAGATTTGGAATCAGCAAAATCAATAAAGAGTAAAGACTCCAGTACGAAGAAAAAAAACAACTACTCTCTTTGCAGGGGGCACCCGATGGGTCAGGAACAGATTAATTCATTTTTTTCATGAATACTGGCTACATTTTGGTGTAGTTAGCATTCAAGGCATTAAATCGGTTCTACATTTGCGTGTAGCGACCTTTTCAGCATTAAAAGCAGACTACCCCGCAGGGTAATCTGCTTTTAATGCCTTAATTCACTATTACACTACGGTGTAATAGTGAATTAATGCCTTGGTAGCGCATTACACGCAAATTTTATGTGCTATTAATGCCTTAAAAGCTATCGTAACCAAAATTACGTGCACTTCTAGGCCTTAAATGCTATCGTAAACATTTTTTAATGAGAATTTTGATCAAAAATAAAAGTTAGACGTTCGAAGATGGTAATCTAGTAAAACAGTTAGTTCTACTACTTTTGCTACAGGTCCAATAATTAAAAACCGATTGGTTGCAAGCATTATTATAGTAGTCGTACCATGACATTCACGGCTTGTAAATAGTCATAGCACGACTGGATATGCACAAAATACGATTCGTATTAGATTTTACGACTGCTAATAACGGTCGGCCAAAGCACACCAATCCTCTTTTTCTTCTTTTATGATTTCCTTCATCATGCCAAAATCGTCATTTGATGTATAGCCCATTTCATTTAAATAAGCATAAAACTTTTTGAAACTACCAATATTCTCCTTTACAGCATTACTACTTCCCCAACAGGCTGTTCTAATAAAATAATCTCCCAGAAAGCCTCTTATTTGCAAAGCTCCCTTTTCGACAGGTACTACATCGTAACGCAATAAATAGCTATTGGCGTAAAATTCCATATTCGTAACATGGCGCCTTATGGTTTTTGGAGTGAGTGATTTCGATACCAAATAATCCTTAAACTCATCCAATAGTTTTAAGTTGGCTTCTCTTGCTTTCTCACATCCTAATTCGTATTCTTTATATGCCTTATCATCCATATTTTGATATATTAAAATTCACAGAAGGCTCCCCTTTTTAATATTGTCATTTTTAAGTCTAAGTATTTGGCTTAGCCCCAGAAACAACTATGCTTATCAGACTCAACAGTTTCAATAAAAGAATGAATGTCTGCAACTGTTGGATTAGGTTCGTACAGGTCCCATTTGCCGCTGGCCCTCATCCAATATATTTTCCAGATTTGTTGCGTTTTCACATATTTACAACGAGCAAACGGGTATTCATTCATTTTGGATTCATCATCCCATTGTGGTCGAATCTCGAAAAGAATAACTTCATTATTTTTAAAGGAATATCCCAGATCAAGCTGATCTCTTAGTTCAACTGGTGGTCTCTTGGCTTGAATATAGTCCGCTATCCTTTTTTCATTAACATTAAGAATACTCATACCTTTGTTATTATTTTAAAAATTACAATTCGTATCAATCTAATCCATTATCCCCATCTTCTTCATTAAGAAAGAAGCGTTTAGTTTTTGACTAATTCCCGCTTTCAACTTATAATCAAAAATTAACTGATCGTCTTCCAGTTCAACTTCAAAACACTTGTTATTCACATGATCAGGATACTTATTTTCTAATTCGCCAATCATCAAATCGTGAGTCGCAATCATAACTACTGCATTCAAACTAATCAATTTCTCTAATAATCCTAAAGAGCCCAACTGTTTATCTTTCGTATTAGTACCTCTTAATATCTCATCAAGAATAACCAGGATTTTGGGTTGATTTTCAACATGATTAATAACCTCCTTAATACGTAAAAGCTCTGCATAAAAGTATGACTCATTATTCGAGAGTGAGTCCTGAATCTTAATACTCGACATTATTTCACATGGTGTAAACACGAAACTCTTTGCACAAACAGGAGCTCCATTCATTGCCATAATTAAATTAGTTGTTACTGTACGTAGATAAGTACTTTTCCCAGCCATATTAGCACCAGTAATAATATTTACACATGGTGTTCCTCCAAAATCAACAGTGTTATTTATTCTTACTGAAGGTGATAAAAGTGGATGCCCCATAGCTTGGGCTTTAAACTTAAAATCTGAATCTAAAACTTCTGGATAAGAAATATAACTCTTGTTATTAAAGGCAAATACAGCAAAAGAGATCAATGGCTCTACCTTTGACAAAACAGAAAACCAATTAGGAATAAACTGTTTATGTTTCTCCTTCCACTTATTCAATTGAAACAGGATTTGAACATCAAATAAAAACAAAGCATTAAGAGTCAATGAAACGATCCAATTAAATCGTAAATCAAAAGTGTTTAATAAACGAGATAATGATTTCAACACCTGGCTAGCTTTCAAATTTTGTAAAAAAAGCTGTTTTTTAAAATCAGACAAATAAGATGATTCAAAACTCTCCTCCTCCATTAACTTAATTAAGACGGCGTATTTCTTCAACACTGAAGATGATTTCCCTAAATGCGAGTGTGCGCTATTTATCAACTTCTTATTAGAGCCAACAATAAGCATATTTAAAAGAATAGGTAGCAATAATGAGCTGAGAGTAAAAGGTCCAAATACAACAGCTGCTATCCACAAACAACTAATCAGAGGAAATACTACAGAAGCTATTTTAAGAAATCTCAATTTACTTACGGGCTCATCTAACCATGCCTGCAAATTCACCAATTCATTACCCCTTTCAGAAACGAGCATAGCTTGCGCTTGAAAATCTTGAATAAAATCATTCTTCTCTGATAGCTCTTTAATAGCAGCCTGATTTTTCAGGATAACTTCACCATCTAATTCTGATTGACAAAGATTTTTAGCAAACTTATCCTTACCAAGCTTTGTGAAGCAACGATTTAAATATTGAAAAAGAGAAGCTTTCCCAAAAATATCAAAATCATCTACCAAATGTGGATTTAGAATCTTGTATTCATCTCCAGGGTGTTGATCATCAAAGTCATGCTTCAAGTATCTCAACTCTCCTTTATTCAAAGCAAACTTATTCTCTAGAAGTTTAAGTTTAGAGACAAGACTCAAGTCAAACTTAACAACAAAAAGAAAAGACAAAAAACCAACTAGCGAAGAGCCTAAAAATAAATTAATAGGTTTTTGAAAAATATATAATGCCAAAAAAGTAACAAAAACGACAAAAGTCAACAAGCGTGCAACAGACAAATACGTAATGAGCTTTTTACTCTTAGTTATTTGAATATTGAGATTCTTAACATTCTCTGAGTAGCAATCTATACAAGATGAGTTTTGCATTTATATAACTTATAAATAATTGATTCGATTTTCTGCTCAAATTTATAAAATTCAAGAGAAGTTACAACATAAAAAAAGAGAAGAGATATACTGATAATATCTCTTCTCTCTTATACCAATAACTCTTATTATATCAGCTCAAAATAGTTCGAACAAGAGTCTTTAAAATGTCAATCTTAATCCAATTACGCCAATATCACCAGCTTCGACAAATACTCCCCAATGTTTACTAAAATCGTAGGCAGCACCCAAATACCACATTGTTTCAAATGTCTCAACATTATTATCTCGACCTATACCAGCGGTACCACCCGCATACATATCAAATCTAGAATTCTCAACAAACAATGGGAACATATGAAAGTTAGCACGAAATCCCATATAAAGACTTCTGTCCCCTCTGTATTTACCATCCTTAAAAAAAGCATTCCCTTGTCCTCCTAATGAGACAAATTTGTTTATGCGATAAGTATAACTAGCCTGTAATCCATAACCTGTCCATTTTTCATAGGTTGAAAGACCTCCAGCTAAAACATGAGTTGGGTATCTATATATTAAATCATCATCTTTTAATGTTTCCACAATACTAATCGAATTCACTTCCTTTTCTTTCTTGACAAGCTCTTCAGCTAAAACTCTATTTTCTTTCTCTTCTGAAAAAATTCTCATCTTTTCAAAAAGAGCTTTCACCTTCTCCTCTAACACCTTCACCTTTGTGGCAATAACTTCTAACTCACCTGCAAGAAGATCCTCAAGCTTTGGCTTTTGATCTTCTCCAATACCATCATAAAATTGCCTTGAAATACTTGTTTGAGGTTCCTTGCGACCAACTATTACATTAGGGTTCTTAATCTGAGGACTTATAACAGCATTCTTTCCTATTGACTTTGAAACAACTATATCTTCATCTATCTCCACTAACTCAATAACCTCAGACTCTTCCGTTAGAGCCACTAAAACAAGTCCTTCATTGGCTAAATTTTTCTTCTTAACCTTATCTACAGAGTCATTTTTGACATTAATTATAGCTGAGGAATTTCCGGCAGATTTTTTCACTCCGAATTTATCTCCAGAACATTGCTTAAACAATAAAATACATACCACAACTACAGCTATGATAAACAATGCAAGCTTTGAGATTTTTAGAATATTTTCTTTCATAATCTTCGTGTATAGGCATTAACTCCAAGATTGAGACAAATAGGCTTAAAAGTCAAGTTGTACAAAAGTCCATTAAAGCAACTTACTTACAACACAACTCATAGCACTAATATAATGAATATATGATTATTACATAATTTAATTCCAAGCAAAAAAAAAGAGATATTCTAACGAACATCTCTTTATAAATCAATACACAAAGTGATTTTCTATTTCTTATAATACTTCATCGCTTCTGGTAAAAAAGCTTGTATATTCTTCACTCTAGTATCATCTGCTGGGTGAGTTGATAAGAATTCAGGCGGTTTTTGTCCATCACTCTCTCCCATGCGTTTCCAAAAATCAACTGCAACAGCTGGATTGTAGCCAGCCATAGCCATAAAAATCAAGCCCATTTTATCAGCTTCATTTTCATGTGATCTTGAAAAAGGTAATGTAACTAGTACATTAGACCCAGCACCAAATGCAGTCATCCATACTTGCTGCGTTTCAGCTGGCTTTTCATTCAACATCACACTCAATCCAGTTCCCAATGCCTGTATTCCCATTTGCTGACTCATTCTCTCATTACCATGCCGAGCAATGGCATGAGCGATTTCATGGCCCATAACCACGGCCAAACCTTCCTCTGTTTGAGTAAATGGAAGAATACCTGTATAAAAAACAACCTTACCTCCTGGCATGCACCAAGCATTCGGTGTATCGTTATCAACTAAATTAAACTCCCACTCAAAATTAGCCACACGGTCAGCCATACCATTATCCTTCATAAAGATCTCAACAACCTCAGCAATTCGCTTTCCTACTCGCTTAACCATATCAGATTGTTGCTTATTGCTTGAAAGTTTATTTTCCTTAAGAAAAGTGTCATATTGAGTTAAGCTTGTTGCTATCATTTGGCTTTCGGGAAATAAGCTCATTTGTCTACGTCCTGTAATGGGTACAGTAGCACATGCAGTTAATAATGCAATTAGACACAAAAAAGAAATCTTCCTCATCACTATATTCATCTTAAATTTATTTGACATCGATACGTTTTATGACTTCATTAATATTAGATGTGGGCAAGAAACAAGCCTTATCCTTACAAAGGTAAAAACTTGTTGTTTCATTACTAAATCTATTTTTCAATAAAGGTAAATCGCTTTCTTGTTCGCTACCTAAAACCAACACATTCGGGTAAAAATTATTATTAAAATCTCTTTGAAACTTCTTAGCATCTTTACCAGATATAACCAATTCATAAGGTGATTCAATATGTTTCAACATTAAGTTTGCCCATTTCCCATGATAGGATGTGTATTTTAAGGTTTGATCCTTCATATTTGTTAGCATCTGCCCTGACATTCCAACATATTCCAGCTTTCCCAATATATTTCCTAATAAATAAAGAGATTCAGCCATTGATGCATTTGAAGAAGGAATCACATTATCCATCACTTCCATTTTTCTTGCTATGAGTTCAGCATCTTTTACTGAAGTATAAAAAAACATTCCTGATTTATCATCATAAAAGTTTTCAATCACATAGGCTGTCATAGTATTTGCTCTTTGCAGCCAAGTTTCGTCGAAACTGACTTGGTACAAAGCTATAAATGCCTCAATAGTGAAACTATAATCATCAAGAAAAGCGTTTATTCTAGAATCACCATTTTTATAGGTTCGAAACAATTGAACTCCAGACTTACTCATTCTTTCAACAATAAAATCAGCTATTTGATTTGCCTTTTCTAAATAGGCTTCGTCACCAATTGCCTTGTAAGACTCCAGATAACCTTTTATCAAAAGGGCATTCCACGAAGTCAAGAACTTATCATCTAAGCCTGGTCTTATCCTCTTAGCTCTAACCTTAAGAAGCTTATCCTTAGATTCTTTAAGCAAAAGATCGAACTCCTCTTCATCAATATTGTATTTTTCTAACAAATCTGATTTATCTTTCTTGATGTGAAGGATATTTCCCTCTTCCCAATTAGCATTTTTTAAAACCTCATAATATTCAGAAAAAATGGATGAATTGTCTCCTAGAACCCGATCTACCTCTTCCTTTTCCCAAACGTAAAACTTACCTTCGACTCCTTCACTATCGGCATCTAGAGCAGAATAAAAACCGCCTTCTCCTTGAAACAATTCTCGTTCAACAAAACCAATTGTTTCTTGAATGACTCTTTTATAAAGCGGTTTCTTCGTCAATCGATAGGCCTTGGCATATAAACTCAAAAGCTGCGCATTATCGTAAAGCATTTTTTCGAAGTGTGGTACTTTCCAGTATTGATCTACTGAATATCGAGCAAAACCTCCTCCTACTTGGTCATAAATTCCTCCTTCAGCCATCTTATCTAAACTAAGAGTAAGATGATCTAAGATCACAACATCTTTGCTATAAAAATAGTAGTTCAACAAAAATTCAAGTGAAATAGGGATTGGGAATTTTGGTGCACGATTCTCACCACCGTTCTCTTTATCGAAACTTGACTTCCATGCATTCACAGAAACATCAAGATCTTTCATAGAATAAGAAGTATTATTCGCTTTCTCTTCAATCAAGCCACTTGTTCTTACTCCTTCTGAAACTTGCTCAGCTGATTTCAGAACCTTATCCTTTTCCGTAATATAAGCGTTACTAATAGCTTTCAAAACTTGCACCCAATTATCTGAAGGAAAATAAGTTCCCCCATAAAAAGGTCTACCATCAGGTAAAGCAAAGCAATTTAGCGGCCAACCTCCGCGTCCTGTAATTAATTGTACAGCATCCATATAAACCTGATCTACATCTGGACGCTCCTCGCGATCTACTTTTACACAAACAAAAAGTTCGTTCATTAACTTAGCAATCTCTTCATTTTCAAAACTCTCATGCTCCATCACATGACACCAGTGACAGGCTGAATAACCAATACTAATTAGAAGCAGTTTATCTTCAGCTTTAGCTTTTGCTAAAGCTTCATTACCCCAAGGGTACCAATCCACAGGATTGTGAGCATGCTGCAGAAGGTAAGGGCTCGTTTCATTTATAAGCGAGTTAGTATATTTTTCTTTCATTCCTTTATTTTGGATTTGCGCCCCTACAAAATTCACAGTTATAACTCCTAGAAACACAAAAGCTAGGATTGCAAGAGCATATTTAAATCTATTTTTCATAGATATAAATATACTCTTTATTTTTATTTGTTTTAAATAAACTAAAGAGGGAGATAAAAGAAAATTCCAAATCCATTGGTGAAAAAGATATTACCATAAATAGAATGCTCAATAAATACGACATTCAATGACTTACTCCTTATGTAGGTTAGTGAAAAAACAATACTTCCAACAAAGGTAAAAACCAAGGCAACCCAATTTCGAAAAATAATGTGAGCCATAGAAAAACACAGCGCATTCACGAAGATCATAAGTAGAATACTATCGAAGAGAATTCGATACCGCTGATAAAAAAAGAAGCGGTATATAAACTCCTGAGTAAAAGCCGACCAAATGGGATAAGTCAAAACAATAAAAACCCAAAACCAAAAGTTGTTTAAAGGAAGGTGAAAAAAAACATCTTCTCGAAAGATGTAAACCCACAAAGAAGATACAACCAACAAGAACAAGCTCTTCACAGCTACTTCTTTCAATGAAAGAAAAGATTTAATTCTAAAAATACGTCTTGATATACTTTTCTTGTTGTACATAACAATAAAACAATATATAAAAACAAGGACCAATGGAATACCTTTATGAATTGGAATCAATTCAAAAAAATACAATAGTGGCATAATAAAAAAAATAGCCACAAACTCAGACCAGAGGTATAGTTTAGACATATTTACCCAAAATTTAATTGAGGTGCAAGCTGAAAAAGACTTGCTTAATTAAGTTACAAAATCTTCTGGTTTTAGACAAATAAAATCATCATGTTTCCTTATCAATATACACAAGTATCAAACTCTATTTAACACGATTATAAATTACAAAACCAGTCTTAACAATACTTCTATGGTTTTAAAAAAATCTTGATATTTGTATATTAGAAAACATAACAAAACTCAATTGATATGAGCATTAAAGGAACAGAAACTGAAAAGAATCTTCTTAAAGCTTTTGCTGGAGAATCTCAAGCAAGAAGTCGTTACACTTATTTTGCTAAGCAAGCAAAGAAAGAAGGTTATGAGCAAATTGCAGCTTTATTCTTAGAAACTGCTGAGCAAGAAATGCAACACGCAAAGCGTTTCTTTAAATTCCTAGAAGGTGGTGAAGTTGAAATAACAGCTATTTATCCTGCTGGAACAATAGCTACTACAGCAGAAAACCTTAAGGCAGCTGCCATGGGTGAAAACGAAGAATACACTGATTTATATCCAGAGTTTGCAAGAATTGCAAGCGAAGAAGGATTTAAAGAGGTTGCTTCTGCATTTAAAACTATTGCTAAAGTTGAACAAATTCACGAAGAAAGATATTTGAAACTTTTGAAGAATGTTGAAGAAGGTAAAGTATTCGAGAAAGAAGAAAAAATCGACTGGTACTGCAGAAATTGTGGTTATGTACATACAGGTACAAAAGCTCCAAACAACTGTCCTGCTTGTCAGCACCCTCAAGCTTATTTCGAAGAAAAGAGCGAGAACTATTAAAAATAAAGAGCTGCAAATTATTTTATTTGCAGCTCTTCTTATATTTATTCCTCATCCAATAAATCGGGACGTAATTGCTTAGTTCTTTCATAAGCCTGCTCCTCTTGCCAGATCTCTATTTTCTTATGATCTCCAGAAAGTAAAATCTCCGGAACTTTCCAACCTCTATATTCAGCTGGGCGTGTATATAAAGGAGGTGCTAATAAGTTATCCTGAAAAGAGTCTGTTAAAGCTGAAGTTTCATCTCCCATTGCTCCTGGTAACAAACGAACAACACTATCAGTAATAATAGCAGCTGCCAACTCTCCACCGGTTAAAACAAAATCACCAACAGAAATTTCTTTTGTAATAAAATGATCACGAATTCTCTGATCAATCCCTTTATAATGTCCACAAAGGATAATAATGTTCTTTTTTAAAGAAAGCGTATTTGCCGATCTTTGATCGTATTTATCTCCATCAGGACTCGTGAAAATAATTTCATCATACGCTCTCTGATCAGTCAGACTTTCAATTGCCTTAACGATTGGCTCCAATCGCATTACCATTCCTGCTCCTCCACTAAAAGCATAGTCGTCAACCTTATTATGCTTATCCTCGGAAAAATCACGAATATTGTGAATGTGAATTTCAACCACGCCTTTATCTTTTGCTCTTTGAATAATAGAATGCCCTAATGGACTTTCTAATAATTCTGGCACAACAGTCAATATATCAATTCTCATGTTCTCTAAATTTTTCTCAAAAGTAGACATCAAGCCTTAGTAAAACAAAAAAAAATGAATATTGAAAAATATATTGAGAATAAATCTTCTTTAAAAAGATAAATACAAACTGGCAAACAAAACTACTATAACGCCCTAAAAAGCTTGTTTCATGCCAGTTCCCAACATCTCGTCAAATAAATATTTTTCCTTATTCTTTGAAGTTTCATACATTAATAACTAAATTCGTAATAGTAGTTTAGAACTCTAATCTCTATATTGTCAATTTAGTAGGCTATTTTAGTCTACTTTTCAATGAAAAGCACATGAAAGAACAAGATCTTACGCCCTCACATGAGAATGAAACTGAGCCAAAAGTAGAATTAAATGCTGAAGTCTCTCATGATCAATCAGAAGCTCAAATTCAGGAAGAAAAAACTGAGTCTGATGACAATACTGATACTGAAAATTTAAAATCAGATTCAAAAACAGAACTTCAGGAAAAGCCTGATTATGCTTCGATGGAAAAGCATGAATTAATTCAAAGGCTGAAACTGATTCTCGATGCTGAATTAGATAACGATTCGAAAGAACGAGCTGAGAGTATTAAGATTCATTTTTACAAAAAGCACAATGCTACTATAGAGGAGTTAAAAAGAAACTTCATAAAAGAAGGCGGGCAAGAAAAAGATTTCCATCCTGAAAAAGATGATCAGGAACTTGAAATAAAAGCACTTCTACAACAATATAGAGACCAGAAAGCTGAAGTTCATAAAAGTTATGAACAACAAAAGGAAAACAACTTAAAGCAAAAGCTTTTAATTATTGAAGAACTCAAACAATTAGTCAACGGACAAGAGTCGTTCGAAAAAACTTTTCACGAGTTTAGAGATTTACAGAAAAAGTGGAAAGACTATGGTATGGTACCTTCACAATCCGTAAAACATTTGTGGGAAAACTACCATCATGCAGTTGAGCAGTTCTACGACTACAGTAAAATAAATAGGGAATTGCGTGATTTGGATTTGCGTAAAAACTATGAAGCAAAAGTATCTCTTTGCGAAAATGCAGAACAACTCCTTGAAGAAAAATCTGCTATTAAAGCCTTTAATGATCTTCAGAAACTACATGAAATGTGGCGCGAAGTTGGTCCTGTGGATCGGATTAAAAGAGAAGATCTTTGGAATAGATTTAAAACCATTTCAAATACCATAAATAAAAACCAACAAAATTTCTACAATGGTATTCGCGAAGAACAAGTGTATAATCTTCAAAAAAAGACAGCTCTTTGCATTAAAGTAGAAGAGATTGCATCTAAAATTACAGATACACATCAAGATTGGAATGAAGCCTCAAAGCAGGTGCTTGAAATACAAACGGAATGGCGTTCAATTGGTTTTGCTCCTAAAAAGGATAACAACTCAATATATCAACGTTTCCGTGAAGCTTGTGATCTATTTTTCAATCACAAACGTGACTTTTATGTAGAGCATAAAGATAAGTTAAACGAAAACCTGAAACTGAAAGTTGTTCTTTGTGAGAATGCTGAGGAGTTACAAGATAGTACGGATTGGAAGCAAACTACCAATGAACTAATCAGAATTCAGAAGAAATGGAAAAGTATTGGTAATGTGCCTAGAAAAGTTTCAAACGACATATGGAATAGATTTAGAAAAGCATGCGATAATTTCTTTGATAGAAAATCGGAACATTTTGGGTCTTTAGATTTGAAACAAGCTGAAAACCTTAAACTGAAAGAAGCTGTTATTGAAAAAGTACAAAGCTACACACCTAGCGAAGATGATGATGAGAATCTAAATACTGTAAAGCAATTCCAAAAGGAATGGTCTGAAATTGGTCATGTTCCATTTAAGAGCAAAGAACACATTCAGAATGATTTCGGAAAAGCAATAAATGCCTTATACGACAAAATGAATATGGACTCTAGTAATTTGGAAGTTCAAAAATTCAAATTAAAGATCGACTCTATTCTTGAAGGTAGAAAACCTGAAGACACGCTTATTTACGAACGTAACAAACTCTACAACAGAATTAAACAACTCGAAAGCGATGTTACGCTTTGGGAAAACAATATGGGTTTCTTTTCTTTATCGGATAAGTCAAGTTCAATATTAAAAGAAATGCAAGAAAAAGTAAATCAAGGGAAAAAGAACCTTACTTTATTAAAACAAAAAATAAAACTCATTGACGATTTAGCTAGATAGCAATCATTTAGATGATCAAATTAATATTTTAATAAGTCTTAAGGCCTATTAAAAATATACCAAATACCTCTTTGAATTTTCGAAGAGGTGTTTTTTTTTCTATAACTGTTTTTAGTTCGAGCAATAATTTTCCAAAACGCTATATTTTGCCTATTTTTGCAGTTTTAATCAACCATTAAATCATCATACAAGTGTCTGCAACTAAATACATCTTTGTCACTGGAGGAGTAGCCTCCTCATTAGGAAAAGGAATTATAGCCTCATCTTTAGCTAAACTACTACAAGGCAGAGGGTATTCTGTTACAAACCAAAAATTGGATCCCTATTTAAATGTTGATCCAGGAACACTAAACCCATATGAGCATGGAGAGTGTTATGTTACTGACGATGGTGCAGAAACTGATCTTGACTTAGGTCACTACGAGCGTTTTACAAACATTCCAACCTCACAAGCGAATAATATCACTACAGGTAGAATCTATAAAAACGTTATCAATAAAGAACGTAAAGGAGACTATTTGGGTAAAACCGTTCAAATTATCCCTCATATTACTGATGAGATTAAGCGTAACGTTAAACTTCTAGGAACTAAAAATAAATTCGATTTCGTTATTACAGAAATTGGAGGAACTGTTGGTGATATTGAATCACTACCCTATATTGAAGCTGTTCGTCAGTTGAAATGGGAATTAGGAAACGATGCATTAGTTATTCATTTAACACTTGTTCCTTACCTAGCTGCATCAGGCGAATTAAAAACAAAACCTACTCAGCACTCTGTTAAAGCTCTATTAGAAAATGGTGTTCAGCCAGATGTGTTGGTATTGAGAACTGAGCATGAGCTTTCATCAGATATTAGAAGAAAAGTAGCTCTTTTCTGTAATGTTGATCCAAGAGCTGTTATCCAGTCTATCGATGTGGAAACCATCTATGATGTTCCGATGAAAATGCGTGAGGAAAAACTAGATGCTATCGTTCTTGAAAAACTAGGTTTATCATCAGACGGTGAGCCAGAACTTAAAGAATGGACTAAATTCTTGAAGAGACATAAAAATCCTAAATCGGAAGTAACTATTGGTTTAGTAGGTAAATATGTTGAGCTTAAGGATGCATACAAATCAATTGCAGAAGCCTTTATTCATGCAGGTGCAACTAATGAATGTAAGGTTAATCTAAAATGGATTCATTCAGAAAAATTGACTGACGCTAACTATGCTGATGAATTAAAAGACCTTAAAGCTATTTTGGTTGCTCCTGGTTTTGGACATAGAGGTATGGAAGGTAAAATTCTTGCTGTAAAATATGCACGTGAAAACAATGTTCCTTTCCTAGGAATTTGTTTGGGTATGCAAGTTGCAGTTATTGAATACGCTAGAAACGTACTTAATATTGAGGATGCAGATTCATTGGAAATGAATCCTCAAACTAATAACGCAGTTATCAACTTAATGGAGGAGCAAAAGAATGTAACTGAAAAAGGTGGTACAATGCGTTTAGGTGCTTATGAGTGTCAATTAAAAGAAGGTTCAAATTGTGCAAAAGCATACGGTAGCCAAGAGATTACCGAACGTCACCGTCACCGTTATGAATTCAACAATGAATACCTTAAGCAGTTTGAAGCTGCAGGCCTAAAAGCAACAGGTTTTAACCTTGAAACTGGCTTGGTTGAAGTTGTTGAGATGACAGATCACAAATGGTTTGTAGGTGTTCAGTTCCATCCAGAATATAAGAGTACCGTTATCAACCCACATCCTCTTTTTGTTGAGTTTGTGAAAGTTGCAAAAAGCGACAAATAATATAGAATTAACAATAAGATAGAGTGTGTAATTCATATTTATGCTGCACATTTTAAGAGTAGTTCTTGAAAAGGAATTACTCTCTCTCAATCTATCTAAACAGAAACTATTAAATGGATAAAAATTCAATTTGGGGATTAGTCATTATTGGAGCCATTTTGATTGGGTATACTTACCTAACCAAACCATCGGCTGAAGAAGTAAAGACTATGCAAACCCGCGACTCTATTGCTAGAGTTGAAAAAGTACATGATCAGCAACTAGAAGCAGAACAACTTACTGCACAAAAAGCTATTGAGGCTGAAAAGCAAAAAGATCCTGCACACCTACAAGAAACATTTGGTGTATTTTCTTCAGCGGCAGCTCAAAAAGAAGAATTTATCACTATTGAGAATAAGCTTGTAAAAATTAAGGTTAGCAATAAAGGAGGACGTATTTACTCTGTTGAGCTTAAGGATTACCAAACTCACGATTCATTACCATTAATCCTTTGGGAAGGTGAGAAGAATCGTTTTGGTATGAGCTTCTATGCTGACAACAAGGCTATCAACACTCAAGATTTGTTCTTTACCTCTGAAGCTGGATTTGAAAACATCAATGCTAGCTCTCAAGAAAAGGCATTGAGCATGAAGCTTAAGACTAATGATGATCAGTATCTTGAGTATGTGTATACTCTTGCTCCAGATAGCTATATGCTTGACTTTGACATCAAAGTTATTGGTCTTAACGATATTATTTCTCGTAGCCATAACAACTTAATATTCAACTGGCAAGCCGATATTTATGGTAAAGAAAAAGGTCGTAAGAATGAGAATATGTACTCTGCTCTTTATTATAAATATAATGAAGACGATGTAGAGAACTTAAGTGTTGGAGGTGAAGATGAAGCAAGTAAAGAAGATCTAGCAACACAAATAAAATGGATTGGTTTTAAGCAACAATTTTTCACTTCGGCTCTTATTTCTAAAAACACATTTAAAGTACAGAGTTTGAAATCTGTGGATATGGGTGAACATTCACCTATCTTAAAGAACTTCTCAGCTGAAATTTTACTTCCTTATAGTGGGGATGTAAAAGAGAGCTACCCTATGAAGTTCTATTTTGGTCCAAACCATTACAAAACTCTTCGTAAGTATGGTAAGGATATCCAACTTGAAGAAGTAATTGACTTAGGATGGGGAATATTTGCTTGGGTGAATAAATACTTCGTGATTGAAATTTTCAACTTCCTTGAAAAGTATATGGGTAATTATGGGTTGATTATTCTGATTCTGACTGTCATTATCAAATTAATTTTATCTCCTCTTACTTATAAGTCGTACTTATCAACGGCAAAAATGAGAGTATTGAAGCCTCAGATTGATGAAATAAACGAGAAGATTCCGAAAGACAAATCAATGGAGCGTCAGCAAGCTACCATGGCCTTGTATAAGAAAGCCGGGGTAAATCCGATGGGTGGTTGTTTACCAATGGTCGTTCAGTTCCCTATTTTGATTGCTTTATTCCGATTCTTCCCTGCATCTATCGAGCTTCGTCAGAAGAGTTTCCTTTGGGCAGCTGACTTATCGTCTTATGATTCAATTATGACTTTACCTTGGGAAATTCCATTCTACGGTGACCATATCTCTTTATTCTGTATTTTGATGGCAGCGACCAACTTAGTTTATACTAAGATGAATGGTCAGATGCAAACAACGAATCAGATGCCAGGTATGCAAGCTATGATGTATATGATGCCAGTAATGTTCCTTGTATGGTTCAACAACTACGCATCAGGTTTATCATACTACTACTTTATTGCAACTTTATTTACAATCGTTCAAACTTGGGCAATTCGTAAATGGATGGTTGATGATAATAAGGTATTGGCTATGCTAGAAGCATCGAAGAAAAAGCCGGTTACTAAATCGAAATTCCAAAAGCGTTTGGAAGATGCTGCAAAGCAAGCAAACAAGAAAAAGAAATAATATAAATCTTATTGTCTGATTATAAAAAAAGAGTCTCAAACGAGACTCTTTTTTTATGCTGTAATTTTATAATAAAACTTATCATATTAGTTCTAATCACCTTATTTACGTTCGGTTTTATAGATAAAGAACAAAGTTGTACTTCCGAGTAGAAATATAATACTACCTGCAAAAATCAAAGCCTCTCCTATGCTGAAATGGTCACTATACCAACCTAAAAAAGGTGCAATAATGGCAAATAGTATTCGTATAATGAAGTTACGAAGCGAAAGCACAGTTGCTCGCATATCAGAGCTGGTAATTCGATTGATATAATCCTTAAGAATAGGTGTAGCAATACCTCTAATAATATAGAAATAAAACAGACAAATTATTCCCAATTGTGTCGTCATAACACCTGACAAAATAAAACCACTAGAAAGTCCAATCACAATTAGTAATGATGTTCCAATCTTTCCCAAACGGCTTTCTATTTTATGTGCAAACAAGGCTGTGAAACCAACCGTTAGGTTAAGCAAAGTCCATATCACACCAATCCGACTTACATCCATATCGAACTGCTTTAAATAAGGCTGTACGAACCAAGCCAGAGAAAGCGTTGCACAGCCAAATATAGACGAATAGAGAATGTTTAGTCGTAATTGAATATTCTCCCACAAAGAATATCGAACGATCTTTAAAATGTGCGTAAATCCATTTTTAATTTGATCTTTATTTGTTTTAGCCTCCAGTAACAAAAAGGATGCAGGCACAGCCATAAAAGCGATAAAAATTTGAAATATAAATGGAGTTCTCAAACTGATTAATGCAAGACTACCGCCAGCAATACCAGCAAATGCTTCGGCAAAATTTCCAACCGACATCATTCTACTTTCCTGCTTCAAATAAGTATTCTCCTTTTTATCCTGCAATAAGCTATCGTAGAGCAAAGCAGAATCGGCTCCTGAAATAAAACTAGAACCTACTCCCAAAACAATCTCAGCCAAGAGAAAGCCATAAAAATCGGAACTAAAACTATAAACAACGAATCCCAAACATCCCAATATACTACCCAAGATTAGGGTTTTCCTCCTACCCCACATGTCGGCGAAATAACCCGAAGGAATCTCCATTATAACAACTGCTACAGAATAAAAGGCTTTTAGCGTCAAAACATTTTGCATACTTAATCCGTTCTCCTGATAAAAAAGAACGATAATGGGCATTGTAAGCATGAACCACTTTGCCAATTTAATGATGTAGAGTTTGGGTATATTACTGGAATAACTCCTCAGCATATGTTGATTTATTTAGTTTTGAGTATTCGAAAAAGCTCTAAGCATGCGAATTTAATAAAGGGAACATCTAAAATAGACATGTATTTGAAAAAAAATAAATAAAAATATAAAAATAGATATTCTGACAGTTAGAGATTTAACTCAAACTAGCCTTGTAGCCTAAGAAAAAGCTCCAAATTATTTGTGCGAGACAATAATAAATCCCTATATTTGCATCGCAATTAAGGAAAAATGGTCCAGTAGCTCAGTTGGATTAGAGCAATAGCCTTCTAAGCTATAGGTCCCAGGTTCGAGCCCTGGCTGGATCACTTGATTTTTTTTTGCAATAACATATTATAAGGATGGTCCAGTAGCTCAGTTGGATTAGAGCAATAGCCTTCTAAGCTATAGGTCCCAGGTTCGAGCCCTGGCTGGATCACAAAAAAGGAGAATGAAACGTATGTTTTATTCTCCTTTTTTTATTAATAAAGTTTTAAAAGAAATCCTCCCCTAATTAATAGAGAAGGATATATTATAAATTTTGTTTTAGTTATGAGAATTATTTTGTCCTAGAGGAATCTTGAAATAGAAAACACTTCCATTCGCAGCTTCGGACTCAAGCCAAATATCTCCATTTAAATGTTGGACAATTTGCTTGGCAATACTAAGACCAATTCCGGTTCCACCAAATCTTCTTGTGTAACTCTCCTCACCTTGTCTAAATCGATCGAATATATATTCTTGCTTTTCAACAGGAATACCAATACCTGTATCTTTAACCCAAAATACTATAGCATTTTTTTCATGTTTATAATCGACTTCAACCTTTCCTTGTTTTGTAAATTTCAAGGCATTATCAATTAAATAACTCAAAATTTGTTTTAATCTAACTGGATCAAAATAAATACTTGTGTGTTCTAATCTCTCAGAATCTGGGAAAATTAGATTTATATCAGATTTGCCATTATCATTCTTTAGCTGAATAAATTTATCGTTCAATTCGATAAATACATTTTTCAAATTGAAATTTGAATAGCTAATATTTACAGCTCCCGACTCCAATATTGAGAAATCAATAATATCATTTATTAAAGTTAATAATGTATTGCTATTGTTTACGATATGACCAATAAACTCATCTCTAAACTCAGAAGTTAATTCTTCTTGTTGCAGCAGCTGAGAAAAGCCTACAATAGCATTCATTGGCGTTCTAATCTCATGAGTCATATTAGAAAGAAATGCCGTTTTAAGTTTGTCTGATTTTTCAGCAAGTTCTCGTGCTTGAACAAGTTCATTTTCTTTCTTTACTCTGGTATCTATCATTACATTAACGGTAGATGCCATATTTTTAAAATCAGAAAAATTAAGTTTTTCAACATCTATTTTTACAGATTCCGTTGATGCTTTCTTGAAGAATTCGTTAAAAGAATGTACACTCTTATTCATTTTAGAAGACAATAATCTTGCTGCAAAATAAAGCGTTAAAAAGGTCAGGAATATCAACAAAACTATATTCGTACTATAATCAATCAAGCGATCATACAGCTCAACCTTCCTTCCTGCTATCTCTTTTTCAATCTGTTTGGTATGAAAGCCTGATCCTAAAATCCAATTCCACTCATTAATACCATAGAGATATGTGATTTTTTCGCCTTTTGCTAAATCATAACTAATAAACCGATCAACTTTCTCTCCTATCGAAAATAAAATTTTACGAGATACATCAATATCATCCTCTTCTTCAAAAGTCCTATAGTTGCGTCCTAAATATTTATCTTTCTTATGAAGAAGGCAGGTCCCATTTTTAGAGTAGATAAAGAAGTAATTATCTTCGTTAACCTTCATGTTCTTTATTCGCTCAATACAATCTGTTTGAATCGACTCTAGAAAATCATCGGCATAAGCAAAACTCCCCATATACCAATTTAATGGCTTAAATTTCTTGATGTAAGAAATCTTTGTATAAGCATTATACTTATTAGGTTTATTTTTTGCACCCTTGTACATTATAAATGATTCATCAGCTTCTTTTAGATGATTAATTTCATTTACAACCAACTGGTTTTGGTTGATATCCTTGTATTTAAGAAGTGATTTCCCTTCCCATTCAGGATTACGTGGATACAGTACTCCTACACCTCCAATAGTATTAATGAAAATATACCTTTTCGTTGAATTGAACCTAAAGGCAGAAATAGCTTCCTTAATTCTTCCTTTTATTTCCTTTTCCGATAAAACATTCTTGTTTTTATTATAAATATGTAGTGCAATCTCGTGGGCTTGATCAACATTACTCTTTAGGTTTTCCCTTATAAGTTCCTCAGACTGATTTTCTCTATACTCGATATAATCAATACATTTTTTCGTATTATCAATCAATATGGCCTTATGCTCATTAATATATTTATCTCTAAGAGATTTTGTCTCTTTATCAAACTTTGTATACTCATTGTAAATCCATATCCCACCTATAATAATAAGAAAGAGGCTTGATAATGATGAAAATAGTAGAAGATAGGCTCTACCAATACTTATATTCTGAAAATGTCTGAAAAGTTTAAGTTGTTTCAAGGCATAAAAGTTTAAGTCTATTACTGACGGAAGTTATCAATAATTAATTTGAATATTTGATTAAACAAATCAAAATTATTGCCGACCTCTTCTAATATCAATTCGTCAATTGGTCCATTTAAGTTCGGTAATGTATCTGAATATTGTTTCAATATAGAAAACTGATACCTCTTGATTTTCAAATTTAATATAAAATGAGGGATTTTCCGATACTCAGCACGTATTGTGAATTGCTTTTCTTTTATGAAAGAATTCTCAATCAAGAAATTATATACATCAATAAAATGTACTGATGAATTCCCAAGAAAACTTCTTAATTCAAATTTCTGCATCAATGGAATTTCGTAATAAAGTGCCAATTCAGTATTAGCAGAAGGCAGATAATTTATAATTACACGATTCTGGTTGACATTAACATAGTCAAATTCAAAAAACCACTTTAAATCACTATAAGATTTAAGCTCTTTTTTAATCGTATGCAACAATCTTATACGGGGAAGAACAGTCAATTTAAAATTTGGGTTTGACGAAAACAATTCTTCTGCTTTGTCAATATTTTGTTGGTTTAATTCAGCTTTCATAATTCATCTATTTCATAGAGATTATTCAAAATTAAGCAATCTTGTTCTAATCAACACTTTTTCCATTAGTCTATTTACCTAAAAAATATCAGACGATTCAATAGAATAAGCTTAGCTTAGATTTTACAAAACTAGGTTTCGTGAAAAATTTGACAAACTTGACAATTCAATATATAAAGCATATTTACTATAATTGTAGAATGTTTAGAAAAACCTCATTAAAATGTCTTACTTCTTTAATGTTGATATTGTTTTGTACCTGCTTTACACAGGCCTCAAGCCGATATCAATCTTCATTTACACTAAATGATGGTTTGCCAAGTAATAATATACGCCAAATTTTCTGTGATTCCAGAAACATAGTTTGGCTTGCAACTGATGCCGGCTTTTTTGAATTTGATGGTGGTAAAATAATTATCCGTAAAGAACTCGAAAAACTATACGGTGAAAAAATACAATCCGTTTGTGAAGACAACAATAACAATCTTTGGTTATCTGTCTTAAATATTGGCTTATGCCAATTTGATGGAAATAAAATTAATATATATAATTACACCGAATTAGGCATAAAAAATGGCATTCGATCTGTTTATTTCGATCAAGAGCATAAACAACTATTAATCAGTACGAATGAGGGAGTACACAAAGTATCTATTGATAAAAAAAATAAGATCACTCTAACTTCTTTTGAAGCCAATAAATTTATTGATGTTACAAGCTTTGTTAATAATAACGACAAACTAATAGCTATCTCAAGTACGCCTAATGAAACATATGAATGTGACCTAAGAGATGCTAAACTCAGCTTATTAAAAAAGGATGATTACCTGCCAGTCATAGAATTTAATAAATTTCATACTGCACAGCTTCTAAATAAATTTGCACTTAATAACGAGGCTTTTAAAATCAGAAGTGAAGAACATAATGACATCGATTGTGAGATAATTCAAGTTGTATCTTCTAATGATGAAATATTTTATCTATTAAGATACTTTATAGATGATATTGAATACCGAAAAGTTCTAAAAGTTGCAGAACAAGAAGTTAAAGATTTTTCAAGATCTAATAATATTGATAATGTTTTTGTACAATCAATATTTATTGACAGCAATGAGAGCAATATTTGGTTAGGAACAAGAAATCAAGGCATTCTGCATTTTCAAAACTCGATATTTCAATATTTTGATGCTTCGTATTTTAATCTTGATGAACTCAAAATCTCTGACATTGAATCTGATTCTAATGGCTATATCTATATAGCAACCCAAAAGGAAATAATATACTTCAAGGAAAATAAGATTCAAAAACGTATTTCAACTTCGGAATTATGCTCTATAAAAGATGGCCATCGTTCTTTTGAATGTGAACATGAAATTCAAATATTTGATATTTTGAACAATAGTAAATCAGAATTATGGCTGGCAACCAATATGGGGTTTTACACCCTGAATTTAAAAACAGATTCAATTAAATATGTTGGTATTAGCCCAGCAAGCAAATTTACCTTTACCGAAAATAACGAACTGTGCCTCGTTTGGAACAATGAATTCCAAGTTTATACGGGTGAAAAGTTTCAGAATAAAGATTTCAGTTATAAAATTTCAGAATCCGATAAAATTGATGTTAGTAAAATACTATCAAAAAACTCTGAAGTTTGGTTCTCGACAAAACAAATAGGGCTTTTCAAATATAAATCTGGAGAAATTGAACATTTCAATAATTTCAACTCAGAGATTCATAACGTTATTAATGATCTACTGCTACTTCCAGATGGCAATATGATTGCTGGCGGAAACAATGGCCGTGTATATAAATTAAGATATCAGAACAAACAACTTGATATTCTAGGTATAATCAACAGCGAATTAGGACTTTCTGGAACGTCGATACAAGGCTTTCAATATCTAAATGACAACTCACTTTGGTGTGGAACAAACGAAGGTGTTTATCGTTTTGATTATCAATCATGGGCTATAGACTCTGCTATAAATTATCGTTTCTGGGATCACACAAAAGGCTATTTCGATCGAAGTGGAAAAAACTCTATTACTGATAGAGATCAAAATATATGGGTAAGTACTAATAATAGACTCTTAAAGATCACAAATTCTGCAATTGATAAACTTGAAAAAAGCAATTGTTCTTTAAACCTTACAAACCTTCAAATTTACAATAAATATTGGCAGCCAGATCCTCCAAAAATTAACGTTTGGACTAAGAATATAATCGGTCCAATTAATCTATCCCATAACCAAAACTATCTAACATTTTCATTTGATTTCCAAAACTGCTTAAACCTTGGTAAAAGTATTTTTCGATATCAGTTAAAAGAATTTGATAATGGTTGGTCAAACTGGAGTACAAATACTCATGCTATATATTCGAACCTACCTAGTGGTAATTACACCTTAAACATACAAGGAAAATATTTAAACAAATCTGGCATTGTGCCCTTTTCCATTAAGGTTTCTATAGCATATCCGTGGTGGAAGAAACCTTGGTTTTATGCAATAAGCTTTGCCTCGCTAGTGGGACTCATAATTGCTGCTATGCGGATTTATACGCGTAAAATCCTTAAGGAAGAAGAAGATCGAAATGAAATAAATACAAGCATTTTAGGGCTTAAAATGAAAACGCTTCAAAATCAACTTGATCCACATTTTATTTTTAATGCACTTAACTCGATACAAGGTTATATTCTTGAACAAGAAACTGAAAATGCACTTGACTATCTATCTGACTTTTCAACCGTTCTCCGTAAGAACATTGATAATGCAGATAAAGATTACATCAGTCTTTCAGACGAAATTGCTTATCTAAAACACTACGTTAAGCTTGAGCAAATGCGTTTTATGAATCAATTTATTTTTGAGATTACCATCAACAAAAATATTAATCCTTACAACTACCATATTCCACCAATGTTGATACAACCATTTATCGAAAGTGCAATTAGGTTTGGCTTATCAACTTGTAAAAAAGATGGCTTAATACTCATAAATTTCGACTTAGAAGATAGTCGATACATTAGTTGTACAATAGAAGATAATGGTATTGGGAGGGCAAAATCGAAAGAGTATGATGCTGAAAGTCGAAAGTCATCTTACGAAAAAACAATGCAAATAATTCAAGAAAGAATTAGTCTACTAAATAAGATGAATAATAATACTCACAAGTATGATTATAAGATTTTCGATTTGTATGATGAAACTCAAATCCCTGTTGGTACAAAAATTGAGATAGGTTTACCATTTCGTAAAACAGGCAACTAATTTCCGATGATATAGATCCCAAGTTCTTTTCGGTAGGTTTCTAAGAGTAATTTTAATAGATGGTGATTAACATCAAAATAGATCATATTAATACTCTTAATGGGTAAGATTTGTGGCGAAGTCCCCGTTAGAAAAGCAGCATCAAAATCGGATAGCGTATTGTAAGCTATTTTTTCTTTTAAAACAGAAATTCCCATTCTTTCACAAATTTCTATTATTTTCTCTCGTACTATACCGTTCAGAACTTCATCGTCTGGAGCTGTTACTAATTCGGCCCCCTTAATAAAGAACAAATTTGAACGACTCCCCTCTCTAATATTATCTAGATCATCCATCAAAATAACCTCAAAAATATCAGTATTTTCGATAATAGTATTTGTATAGCTTCGTAGTTTGTGATTATAAACTTTAGCATTAGGGTTACTTCGTTCGGCATTATATATAATCGTACGTACGCCTTCTATATATTCATCCCTTTCAGGGTATTTGTGCTTAACGAAATAGCAATAAAAATTGCGGTTATTCTCATGAATATTAAATACAATTTTGATATTTCCTTCAACCACGCCATTTTTTCGAATTACAAGCTTTATCTTTTCGATTAATTCGTGATAATTCAACCAAATAAACTGCCCCACCTTCTTAGCCGACTCTTGTAGTCGAATAAGATGTTCCTCCAAGAAGATTGGTTTAGACTCAACAACTCGCATCACCTCATAAAGAGACAAGCCGTTTCTAAAAAACTCATTTTCGAACTCGCTTGAATCCTTTAGCTTACTATTGTGTATATATTTATATTGTGAACATTCACTCATTTTCTTATTCTCTTCAGTTTCTATTTGCAAATTAAGTCTTTTTTAGTGATAAAATTCTTCCCTTTTAAACTCATTTCTTCACACATCAAAACTTCTCTTTTACTTCTTAGCCTCTCATTTATGAATAAATATGCCAGATTGTGAATCAATTTTATAAATAAGAAACTATCCAAGATTGGAAGACCATAAATTTGAGCATCGTTTTTTTATACGTAGAATCTCAAGTTTCTGTAAAGAAGTTATTGATGAAAATAAAGAGCTTTCAGAAAAAATGTTGGAATTTTTAGTTTCTTGGATTAAGCATCACACCCTTGAAGAAGATCAGGATTATAAGAAATACTTATAAATTAAAGTATATTTGTAAACAAATGCTAAACAACTCTATTTTGGGGTTGAAGCATCTCCAAAAAACAAACAAAATTTTAAAATATGGCTAGTAGAAGAGACTTTAAAAAAGATGTAAATTTCTTGACCAACGAAATCTTCATGCGCAGTATTATTCATCTTGAATTCTTCGGGAAAAGAAATGCTGATGAAGTTTATAGTATTATGAACGAGGCTGCCGATGCACGAAATAACTACGTTGCTCGTATCAACCAAAAAATAGATAAGAAGGCCGATATTAAGCCTCATTTCAAAACGATATATGACGATCTACTAAATTCAACTCACGATCTACTTGAGAAAATTGACAACTTAGATATAGACTAAGACCTTTTGAAAAAAAAATAAAAAAATGCAAAAACTCCCCGTTTTTGCATTTTTTATTTACCGACAACCAAAAACAACCCAACCCAATGAAAAAATTATTACTCACATTAATTGCAAGCTCTTTCTTTAACCTGTACAGTTCAGATTCCTCTTCTGTGAGCTTAGCTTTACCATTGCCGGGAAAACTCGTTCCTTGATAGTTTGCAAACTCACTACGCCATCGATAAATAAGTTCTGGGCGAACATCGAGTTCATGAGCTAGTTCTCTTATGCTTGCTCTTGAGTAACTTAACTCAACTGCATTCAATTTAAATTCTCTACTAAATTTTCGTCTCTCTTTTTCCATTTCTTAAGATATAAATTATTAAACTACTTATATCTTAACTCACTGTCCATGTAAATGTAGCAACTCCACTCTAACATATCTGCCTTAGAATTACTGAAAGAAATACAAGTCACTGGCGATATCTTTTTCCCTTACAATTGGTTGAGTTCTAGTTATAGCGGTCATCAATCGAAAGAGGCTGGTGATATCACTCGTCAATTCTTAGAAGAAAGACCTGACTATCCTGAGAATCTAAAACTGAAGATTCCACAGACATCAGATTTAGTACTGAGAAAAAAGTAAGCAGTAAAAAATACACAGATTATCACAAATTCTACAAATAAAAAGCGGGTGACTCATTCATTTGAGACACCCGCTTTTATATTGGTATTTATACCATAAGAAAATCTAAGCCTCTACACTTTCGGCTTCTTTAACCAATTGTGCTAGTTTAACTTCAAATTTCTCATTGTTATAGCGCTCTCCTTTTAATGTTTTATCAACAATTGTACAGCTAAGGAAAGATTTCTTCGCTTTTGCTTTCAAATGAAAAGACAGTTCGTTTTCAGAACATTCCCATTTAGATACTTCGACCTGAATTTCAATCCCGCTTACCTTCTTTTTAAGCTTTTCATTTCCCTTTAAAACAATTGAAACTGTTCCAGACCCTAAATTAGTATTCGCTTTTACAGTTGTTGGAAATTCCTCTATTCCTTGGTCATGTACATCAATAATTATATTTCCTTTTGCAATACCACCAAAGCACGAAAAATGAATATCATCACTGATAATAATTGGTAAACCATCTTTTAAATTTTCCATTATTTAAGAATATAAATATGAAGTCCTACTCTATTAAAGGCTTTTCGGTTTTCCGCCTACAAGTCGTAATTATTTTTTTTAAGACTTGCCTAACGAATTTCGCAAAAAATAATGCAAAAAGATATATCACGACATATCACGATATATCACATGTTAATCATCAAAATAAACCCATTAGTCATACCAATGTGAATTTTCACAAATTAAAGAAGCTAAGTGGTTTTATTCCAATGCAGAAAGAATGGTATTGTCAGTATTCAATCGACAGGCTTGCCGATCTAGGCTAAAACAATTGGGTAGCGTACTAAAATCAAGGCTTGAGAATTCTTTTAACAACTGTCTAGTATCATCGAACCTTTCAAGCCTGTTCTTCTTCAGTATTTTTTGTAATAAATACCCCAAATCATGTTCTTTGATGTCTGAGGGAATGTCAACATCTTTTGCACGCAATTGATTTGCATATATATCTTTCATCGAATGACCAGACACAGCAACTTTCCCAGTTATACACTCAAGAACGATGAGTCCCCAGGAATACAAATCGGATTTACAGGTAGGAGGATTTCCGCTCAATTGCTCTGGCGCATTGTATTGAGGAGATAAGAACTTGAGTTCCGAACTTTCAAAGCCGTTCAATGGTTTATAAAACCCAAAATCGATCAACTTAACATGAAAGGCCTTAACGCTTCGAGATATCATTATATTATGAGGTTTTAAATCGCCATGAATAACGCCTATTGAGTGAGCATAAGCCAATACTTTCAATACTTCCCCCATTATACTCGCTATTACAATTGGACTTATACTTGTTCTTAGAATCAGAAATTGCTTTAAAGTTTTGCCAGGAATATATTCGAAAATTGCATACGGCATACCGCTAAGCAATTCTCCATTTTCAAAACAAACCACAATATTTGAATGGTGCAGAGAGTCGTATAAGGCATTACTTTGTTTAAAATAGCTTATCAGTTCTAACTTGGCGAGTTTACCGTAAGAGGCTGGTAATTTAAGAAGTTTAATTGCAACAAAAATCTCCGTATTAATTCGCTGTGCTTTATAAATATAAGAGCAGCCTCCTTCTCCAATTTTATCACCAATAAGGTAGCCTTTAGCAAGAAATTCTTTCTTCAAATTAGGGTTTAAATTTTCCATTTAGAAAAGGGTAATACGAAAAACGAGAGCCTGATTCAACTACTGAGCTTCTTCGATATAAAGTTCTTCTTTTCGAATGACGGCAGTGTCGAATCCAAAACGCAATTTCCCACTCTTCCGTTCAATAATATTAGCAAAAACATTCCCATAAGGATGCAGTTTAAGAACCTGTTTTCGTAAACGATATATAAGATTATTAACGTAATAGTCATCGACTTCCTTCAAAACTTCTTTACTTAAAATCTCGCATAAATCTTTACAATTAACCCAACCCCTTTGCTCATCGGCTAAACCATCGACCTTATCCTTTTGCTTTATTTTAACCAACTGCAATAGCAAATGATTGTAGGCTCTGCATCCCAAATCGAAAGTTAAATCGTTCAAATGTATTTTAGCATGAACATCTTCTTCATCGCAACTCAACACCAATTCTAAATACAGATTTTGGATTAAGTATAAATACCTCTTGGTATCGTCTAAATATTCATTTTCGATAAACTCATATTCAATTTGATTGATTACAAAAGTTTCGCCTGTTTTAACGTAACGAATGATTTCTCCGTCGTCGTAAAGAAAATTCTGAATCGCATCTCTAAAGATTGTTTTAACCGATTGGTCTTCCCAAACAACAATGCCATCAGGCAATTCGATATGATCTTCTAGAAAATCAAGTGCGCGTAAAAAACTTCGAGGTTGCTCTATATTTATTAATTCACATGTATTGGTATTATCGCCAGTGAACGAGATTAAATCGTTTTTATTCAGTTTAACACGCTCATGACGAATATGATTCTCATTCACAAAAGTCCCATTACTACTAACATCTGTTAAATACCACATGCCATTTTCCCAATGAATAATAGCATGGGTTCGAGATATATTCTGCTTCTCTATGATACATCGGTTACTTTGATCTCGTCCAATTGTGTGATGACAAAATAGAATAGTTCTTTTGCCTGTACTTACATTTTCAAGAACTGCCATAACTATAAACTAATTTAAGGAGTTGTAATACACTTAGCATTAAGCTAATAATAATCAAATAAATTACTAACAGAATACTACTAAATGTTTCTTTCTACTTTTCAAAATTCCTTCAAAAAAGAAAGCGACCTCATTACAAGGTCGCTTACTATTTTTTACTAATTCACTTCTACTGCTGCTTCTTTCTTCTTCTTTTGAGCAGCAAGTCTATCGCGAACCTTCTTGTTGCTTTCCTCAATCAGAACATTCATTAAATCAGCGAATGCCTTGTATTTATCTGGATTAGCTTTCGCCATAGCTCCAACATAAGTACACAAATCACCATTTATAATAGTTCTCAATTCTTTAGCTACTACCGATGCTGACTTAGACTTCTCTCTATCCGATAAATTTTTAAGATATATGGCAGCCGATTCATCAAAAGAAGCCTGTGAAGCTTCCAAATTGCTAATTAAATTATCTAAATCAGGTACTGCATTTCTTGCCTCGAGCAATTCTGGTACTTTAAGGTCTTTTATTAAAGCTCGTACGTCAGCACTTTCGCTGGTATAACTAGCTCCTGTTATTCTTAAACCATAACGATCGAGAATTATTTGTAGTTTCAAAGCCATTTTTTGTTTTTCGCTCTCACGACGAACACATTTAGCTTCTACCTCATAAAATATAGCTCGCACGTCTAAATCTCTAACTTCATCTTTTTCCTCAAGTTCGCTTTCTATCCAACCTGCTTTTATTTTTCCAAATAACGCGTCTGTTTTTGCAGATAACAAATCGAAAGTAATCGTGAAATAAGGATCTTCGATAATTGTATGTGTCTTGTTAATATCAATAATACCCTGTCCAACTTCAGCCGAATCTTTAATATTAGAATTAGATGTTACTTTTTTCATTTTATAATGTTTAATTTAAATTCAGATACTAAACTATACAAAATAATAGATCATACCAAACATTAAAATATAGCTTATGATACATCAAACACCTCTAAAAGCTTCACATCAATGACTCATAAAGGGATTTAATGCAAATCACAACACGCAAAATAAAATAAACATATCACAATATGAATCACAAACAAGGTAATTCGTAATGGTATTCGTTTTCGAATATGTTTAATAATCTAGAATAATGCTTATTCTGAACCAGAATGAATTAACAAATTGTGTTTTTGTAAAAACAGCAATGCGGATAAGTGATTTTTTTTAGTGGAGCTTTCCTAAATGCGGATGGGCTCACTTTTTGAAAGGACAAGGCATTCGAAGCTCGAATGCGTGTTTTTTTTGTTTTGTGGGGCTTTCCTAAATGCGGATGAGCTCACTTTTTGAAAGGACAAGGCATTCGAAGCTCGGATGCGTGTTTTTTTTGTTTTGTGGAGCTTTCCTAAACGCGGATGGGCTCACTTTTTGAAAGGACAAGGCATTCGAAGCTCGAATGCGTGTTTTTTTTGTTTTGTGGAGCTTTCCTAAATGCGGATGGGCTCACTTTTTGAAAGGACAAGGCATTCGAAGCTCGAATGCGTGTTTTTTTTGTTTTGTGGGGCTTTCCTAAATGCGGATGAGCTCACTTTTTGAAAGGACAAGGCATTCGAAGCTCGGATGCGTGTTTTTTTTGTTTTGTGGAGCTTTCCTAAACGCGGATGGGCTCACTTTTTGAAAGGACAAGGCATTCGAAGCTCGAATGCGTGTTTTTTTTGTTTTGTGGAGCTTTCCTAAATGCGGATGGGCTCACTTGCTGAAAAGGCAGTCAATTGCAGAGCGTAATACGGCATTTTTTCGAAAAGATGGCCTATTACCAATGCAAAAAGCCAAGCGTGGGGCTTGGCTTATTCAACAGCAATTATATTAACATATTTCTTAATAATATCATAAGAACTGATTAAGCTTTATGCTATTCAAATTAGCCATTCCAAAAATCTTATTAGAAACACGACCCCAAAAACAATCAGAAGATTACCTAAACATCCTACTTTTGGAGATACTATAATGGGTTTATCATCCCTATATAAATCAATTACTACACCATGCAAACCAAATCCAGTCACTAATTTACAGCTTGACTCTTCATCATTTTCTAGAATCTTGAAATCATGCTCAGTTCCTGCAATCGAAAATTCTGAAGAAACAATTTCTCCATTAACTTTTACTATTTCTTTTCCAAGCAGCGTATTAAATAATTCAATTTTTATTTCTCCTAAATAAATTGTTGTGAATTTCATTCTTAATTATTTTAATCTGTTTTGCCAAATGCTTTTTATTACTTTCCCAATCTCGATAAACTCATCTTTTGTAATTATCAAATCTCCTTCATGAATGTCTTCTCCAGCAGCTTCTCGCCATTTATCATCAGCATAGGCAACCAACTCCTTTACTTGGTGATTACCTGACTTAAATATTAAATTACCATTTACAAAAACTATATCATTCCCCATAAAGTAGCAATTCAGGTAACGGTTACGTCAACCCAACGTTCATGTTGGGCAGTTCCTGCCACACGAACGCTTAGTTGTTAGCAGTTTTTATTCTTTTTCATCATGATTTATTCAACGGCAACGTAAATTTGAAATCACTTCCTTTTCCTTCTTCGCTTTCGACCCAAATATTGCCACCAAGTTTTTCAACAAATTCTTTGCAAAGAACTAATCCCAAGCCAGAGCCTTTTTCATTTGCAGTGCCGGAAGATGTTATATTTGCAGATGTGTCAAATAGCTTTTTACGCTTTTCATCATCCATACCAACTCCATTGTCGGAAACCGTTATTTCAACTTGGTTATGTTTGGAGATTGTTGAAATATTTATAGCTCCTCCTAGTTTAGTAAATTTGATTGCATTAGAAATAAGATTTCGTAAAATTGTCTTAACCATATTTTCATCAGTACAAAATTCAACCTCATCAAATTGATTATAGTTTAAGGTTATATTCTTAATATTCGCAGCGACATTTTCTAATTCAATTATTTCATTAATTGTTGATAATAAAACTATATTTTCAGTTTGGAGAACCAATTTTCCAGTTTGTGTTTTAGCCCAATTCAATAAATTATCAAGTAGAACAAGCGTGTTTTCTGCGGATGAATTTATAATACCTAAATACTCTTCGGTTTCCTTAATCTCAAAATATTTTACGTTTTCAATTAATATTTTCGAAAAACCTAAAATACTAGTAAAGGGACTTCTTAAATCATGTGCAATAATTGAAAATAGTTTGTCTTTAGCGACATTTACTTTCTTTAATTGAGCTTCACTTTCTTTTAAATCTATCTCTGCTCTTTTTAATGCAGTGATATCAATAAAACATTCAATAATCCCTAATATTTCATTTTTTTCATTTTTAAAAGGTTTTATGTTTAGTATGAAATATTTGATTTCGTTGGGATTTATTTCTTTTTCGATTATTTTTTCAATCGCTTTTTTATCATTCAATATTTCAATTAATGAACATTTTTCTGTGCCGCAACTATTAGAACATAGATATTCACTACATTTCTTCCCAACAATTTCTTGTCGATTTTCAATATTATTGAATTCCGCATATTTTTTATTGCAAGAAATAATATTAAAACTCTTATCAATTACTTTATAACCTTCATTACTTAAATCATACATTTGATTTAAAAGCAAACTATTATCTTCCATCTCTGTTAAGGTTTAATTCTGTTCTAAGTCAACTTACATTTGTATTTAGTACAATATAAAATAATTATATGGCGATAAAATATCAGTTCTTTCGAATTGCTTATAACGATTGTTTAAATGTACTTTTCTCTTATATCAAATTTAAGAGGTTCACAATACATCCCATATTAGCATGTATTGTGAACCTTTTTATTTTCGATTCTAAATCTACAAAACAATAAGAGCTTAACAATAGAAACAATAAGAAATAAAAAATCCACTCTCCGCAGAGAATGGCTTTTTGAGGGGTAGCCGCCAATGGAAAAAGCCAAGCTTGGGGCCTTGGCTTGTTGGTTTTAACTGCCTTGCTAAGGTTCGTGGCGCTTTGAAACACTACATTTTCAACTTACAACGAGTTTGATTTTATAGTTTGATTTATTTTCATAGGTAATCACTTCAGCTTTTTCTTGCTTTAGTTGATTAAACACATAATATAAAAAGAAATGAAATGAATAAGATAATTCCGTCAAGTCTTGAAATTTCAGCATTTTGATTAATAATAAATCCATTGGCAAGTAGAAATAATAATATTGCTCCAATAAGCGATATGAGAATTTCTCGCCATGCTGTTGAAGATTGAACCGAAATTGGGTAAATTAAACCTGCTATTCCAAGTATTATAAACAGGTTAAAATTATTGCTGCCAATAATGTTTCCAAAAACTATATCGGAAAGCCCATTAAATGAAGCTACAGAATTAACAACTAATTCAGGTGCGGACGTTCCAAAAGCGACTATTGTTAATCCTATGACTAAATCAGAAACATTGTTTTTTTTTGCCAATGATGATGCTCCGTCAACAAGCCAATTCGCTCCAAAAATTAAACTTGCAAATCCTGTTATTATTAAAATTATTGTGACAATCATATCTTACAATCTATGGTTTTTCGAATTTATACCATTAACGTTTTTTTGTTTCTCATAGATATCCGATACACCACCAGAAACAATAAACTTCATTACAACTGCCGGATCTATATCTATTATCCTGACCTGGCTTTTTGGAACGATGAACAATTCTCCTGAGAAATTATAAGAATGAGGGAAATATACTGCAACCTTATCTCTCTCATCTATTTTGCTTAAATCTTCCTCTGTCAGGAATCCCAATTTTTCCAGATTGGAGATTGGATTTACCAATACAATTACTGGCTTATTGAATTTTTTTTCTTTTCCTACAAATGCGGAGAAAAGATCATTCAATGCTGAATAGATAAGTTTTAATAATGGAATTCTTTCAATTAACCTGTTAAACAAGATTTTGAATGGTTTGACAAGTATACTCTGGCCAATTATTCCAACTAATACCAGAAAGAAGAAAATCACAACGATTCCTAAGCCTGGGATGTCTATTTTAAGGAGCTTTTCCAAAATATCATCCAGTAAATTATTTGTAAAATTGAAAATTACATAGATTATGTATGCCGTAATTCCTAAAGGAGCTATATATAGCAGGCCTTGCAGGAAATAATTTATTATTTTTTTCATAAGGCAAAAAATTTAAAAGTAAAGTGTTTTCTCTTTTAAAATTACTAAAACTCTTCTAATGGTTGGGTTATTACACTTTTAAACTTTTTCTACATGATGCTTTGAGATTTCTATCATTTTCCCCTCTGATAAGTATGATGTACAACTTTTCAGTTTTCATTTAAAAGTGAAAATCATACTTATCCGACTGTTAGTTCATTAAAATCGTTTCGAGCAATTTAAACAGTTTATTGAATAATTTCTGTTAGTATCTCCAAAGACTTTCAGGCATATTTTCTTTCGCTAAAAATATATGTACGGCCTGTTTTTAAATGCACCACAACGTGAGTGGATGTATCGTAGGGCATAAGAAATCATAAATCTTTCTGACCGTCGCTTAGCCACATCATAGATTTTACTGTGAACTTTCCAATTCAGACACTGTCAAATCTATGATTTGGCGTGCTGCTAGGAACTACTGAAGCTCGTGTATGAGCCAAAACGCCCTATGATATATGCCACATTGTTGTATGCTGTTATTCTTTGTTTTTTCCTTCAAAATATTTTATTATTAGTGGAGTTAACCAGCCAATTAGCATTAGGATATATCCTGACAGTTGGAGTGTTCTGTTAAATTCAAAGTTGAATGCCAGACGACATATTATACTACCAAATACAATGGCTAAACCAGTATAACTTACAATATTTAGATATTTGGCTCTAACATCAAGTTTTGTGTGTGAAAGCCAATTTTGGTATAAGTCATTGTCTTTATCAATTATTACTAATCTTTGGAACATATATAAAGCAGTCTTATGATTTTTAAGACGACTGTTTAGTAATCCATTATGAAATAGATTCTCCATCTCTAATTTTGGATATTCATCAGTTTTTCCCTTTATCTGTTCAAGTAAGAAATCAATATGTACGACAATCTCTAAAGCTTTAGTGTAATGTTTTCTGTCAATTAGACTCTCAATATAGCGAGCTTTAATATGTACTATTTCAATAATGTCTTCTATATCCTTTAAATTCTTATAGTTGTTGAAAAATAGATATTGGCTTTCATAGAAATTACACACGGAGTCTGTATTACCCCAGTCGATATCATCGGCTTCTGATAGTATTTTGTCAATCATATTTTCTCATATTAGGTCCTGTTTTCTTTAATTGCATACAACGAGTGTGTAAATGTACTTTTCTCTTATATCAAATTTAAGAGGTTCACAATACATCCCATATGCGTATGTATTGTGCAACTTTTTATTTTCGAGACTAAAGCTACAAAACAATAAGAGCTTAACAATAGAAACAATAAGAAATAACAAAAGCCATTCTCCGCAGAGAATGGCTTGTTGGTTTTAACGGCCTTGCTAAGGTTCGTAGCGCTTTGAAACACTACATTTTCAACTTACAACGAGTTTGATTTTATAGTTTGATTTTCATTTCACTAATTTCTGCCCGCTTGCTTATACTTGCTGTTGGCGGTAGTTTGTTTTAATTAACCAATTATTTATTTATCAGAAATATAATAATTTCGAACCCATGCCATTATTTGATTGTCGGTCATGTTATCCGCTTTTTCAATAGATATTTTCTTATGGTGAAATAGGGAGTGCTTTTCCAATAATTCGTTATACAATTTTTCGCCTGTCTGCGAAGGACCAAAAATTACTATAGCATCAGCACCTTTAATAAATATGACTATATCCTTAAAGAATTCTACTAATTGATGCTTTCCCCTCTCTAAATATTTACTATCCTGAACCACATCTTGTGATCCTCCTTTCAATCTTGTTCCGCTTCCGCCACCTGGATGGAAATCTTCAATGTCAGACACAATCGTATCAAGGCGTTCATTTCCAGCTTCAATAGAAACAATTTTTGCTTCTCTTTTGTCGATCCAAATTCCTATGTTTTTCATGGTTTTATAATTTATAATTAATACTTACCGCCAACTAGTTTATATACGCAATACTGCATATATTAATCATATCTCTGTTGCACAATACATACAGTCGGTAAGTTGTATTGTGCAGCTTTTTATTCTCTTTAATAAATTTACAAAACAATAAGTGTTTAAAAAAAAACAATAAGGAAAAAGCCAAGCGTGAGGCTTGGCTTATTGGTTCTAAGGTGAGTACAAAGGCCTATTTAAAGCCTTTTATACATTATTATGAGCTTTTTTGCCCTTTCAGAATTTTAGCAATTCTATTATTTATAATTTCTGACAAGTTCCAATTGTACAGTTTAGAATCAGTTGTACTGTAGAACTCAATAACAACAGTATCAATGTCTTTGTGATATTTAGCAAAACTTTGGTATCCCGGAACCCAACCTCCATGTTCGTACTCATAAATGGAAGCATATATTTCCTGTTCTCCTGGCTCAAACAATGATCCATCGTTCAATGCCCTTAGGAAAGTACCCACGTCTTCTGCTGTGGCTAACATACCATGATCGTCTGTCTTTAAATCAAAGGGATGTCCTACATGATAACCACTCATCACATCGTCTATATTCACTTCACTTAGCGAACCGAAGGTATTGTTAAGGTTTAGCGGTTTTAGAATTTCTTCCTTAATGAATTGAAAGTTCCCATACCCCAATTCATTATCCATTATTCTATTGATTAACAGGTAATTTGTATTACAATATTCATAGTCTTTACCGGGCTTAAAGTTGGCCGGCTTATCCATAATCAATGCAAGACTTTCTTCATAGGTCTCTGTTGGAGCTCCCCAAAAATTCGGAGCGTCCGTAAAATTCGGCATGCCACTTCTATGCTGTATCATCAATCTCAAGGTAATTTTATCAGCATTTTCAATTCTTCCCACAAGCTCCGGTAAATAATCGGCGATGGTTTTATCCAAAGAAAGACGTTCACCTCTTACTAATTTGGTGACAGCGACAGCATCATATAACTTGCTAATACTGGCAATCTTGAATAAGGCGTGAGGGTGAGCAGGTATTTTATTTTCTCGCTTATGCCAGCCTGCGGCATAAAACGCTGGTGGCTTCCCAGCTTGATCTACATAAGCAATCATTCCGTCAAATCCATGACCAATGGCCTCATCCAACTGTTCTTGAACCGTAACTGGTAGTGGAAGTATCCATGCCTTTACTAAAAGCCATGGTACGAAGAACATGGAGGTTATTGTTCCAACAAATAATACTATTCTGAAAATTCCTTTTATTTTTTTCTTGGCCATACGACTTTAGGTTTGTGATTTTCTTAATTGCTCATCACGATTGTGTAAATGTACTTTTCTCTTCTATCGAATTTAAGAGGTTCGCAATACATCCCACATTAGTGTGCAGTTTTTTATTTTCGAGACTAAATTTACAAAACAATAAGAGCTTAACAATAGGAACAATAAGAAATAAGAAAACCACTCTCCTAAGAGAATGGCTTTTTTAGGGGTAGTTTATTACTTATTTTTCTGATAATTGAGTAATCAAGATAGATTAGGATCTATGAATTGAATTATAGTGTTACTTTTGCAAAAACGAAATATTTTATCATCAATCTTTAGTTTATGCCCTACCAAGATGTGTTTGTTCTTTTCTGGAAACAAGTTGAAGAAAGTTTACAAGAAGGCCGCTTTGCGAAGTTAACTATGGCAAAGACCATTGGTAAGCCTAACTTGAGAAATATATTCCTTAGGCCAGTCAATTCTGAAGATGGCTTTAAGGTCTTACTAAAATTGCGCTACAGGTCTAAAGAGACCGAGGATGAGGAAGACGAGCTTACATTAGAAGAGGCTTTTGTGGTCTTGAAATCACATCTCAGAAAGTCTTTTTCATCTGTTCTGTTATTCACCACAACAAAGGATGTTACTTTCAAAATTAATAAAAAGGGTGCCGGCAGCATTAGCGAGTCTTTGCCTACATTTACTGACGTTACGCCAGCTGAGAAGGATGTAGACTAGCAGAAGCGCCAGCATTGCAATGTCACGTACGTTTATTTATGTTGATTGTTCCTTTGAAAAATTACTCCTTTTTTTCTTAAAGTCTGTAGAGCTATACAATACAGAAGTTCTTTTGAATAGAGATTACCTCCTCGTAATAACGAAAAAGCCACTCTCCTAAGAGAATGGCTTTTTGTGGGATACTCACTTTCCGTAAACGGATTGCAAATTATTTATTCTTTTCACAAACCCATATTTCTCTAGCAAAATTTACCTTTCCTCTTTTACTAACGCTACAATAATCTGATATTGTGAATCCAATATTGCTTATTAATTTTGTAATATTAGAGGTAGATACAATAACAAGTCGATCTGTGATTTCTGCTGTCGATTCAATAATGTGTAAGATACCACTATCAGTTGCACTGGTGAACAAATTATATGGCAAGTCGATAATGGCAGCCTCATACCTTTTGCTAATGTCTTTTATATCGGAGTGATATATATTTGCAGTATAGTTAAAGTGAGAAAGATTTTTTCGTGCATTATTACATGTTTTCTCGTTAATGTCGCAACCCTCAATGTTATTTCCTGCAAAACAGGCTTCTAACATTATTGTTCCAACACCACAACAGGCATCTAGTAGCTTAGTTTCTTTGTTTGTCTTTGCTGCAATATTGACAAGAGCTTTGGCAATACTTACACTTATTGAGTTGCTGAATGAGCATGGTTTTTGCTTGTGTTCATGCCAAGCTATATTGTTTTTAATCGAAACACCAAAATACCAAATACCCTCGTAATAGCATAAAGCATAAGTTATTGTTGGGTTATAATAATCGTGAATACCTTCAATACTAAAGCCTATATCTCTCAACTTATTTAGCCTATCGGCATACCCAATTGTATCACCTTCAAAAACTAAATATTCAACTTTGAAACCTTCAACGCTAATACGTTCTTTTTTGATTTGATTTATTAGCGTAGAATAATCTTCAGAAAATGAAACAATATCGAGTCTTCTTTTAATGAAAGCACTGCATGAAGGTTCTACTTTTTTATCGGAAAAAACCAGTTTATCCTTTTCTTCCTTATTAAAAATATATCTCGATTCGAGCTTGCATAAATCCCTTTCAGTATCGTCACAATTAAGGACATATATATGGTTGTTTTTAGGCATGTTTTGTCATTCGTTCTATTTTCTTTACTATTCAACTTGTCCTAATAACAAGTTGATTTTGATTAACGGCTTGAGCTGAAAATTGTGTGGCATTTCGTAGAGTAGAATACGAGTGTTCACATTTAGCCAAAGCTTTGTTGTAAGCAGTTAATAGTTTCCTTTTAGTGTATACCGTCCTATTAATTTTATCGAGCCATCAGGCTCACACCCTAGTCTCTCACGAAGTTTGTTTTTTGAATCTTCGTGTAATTCATCACACAGTGAAGCCAAATAAATAGGCACATGCCCCTGTCTTCCTTAATTGGATTTCATTTCAAAGATCTTTACTGTATTATGGCATCTTTACCTGGCTTAGGCTTGTATTTCTTTTGCAATGCATTAAGAAAATATCTTAGGTACTGATCCAAAAAATCTCGATAGGATTTATGATCAGGATTACGAAAAAAAGCACTCAACTCATGTTTGCTTATCTTTTTATCTATTAAGGCTAACATATCTAAGATGTCATCTGATTTCAAATCCAATGCAATTTTTAGTTTCTTAAGGATCATGTTATTGCTTAAAAAATCTTCTGGCTCTGGTAAAGGACCTTCTCTTTTTCCGCGTTTCTCAATGATTAATCCGTTAAGGAAAGTGGCCAGTTCTTTATCTGTAATTTCTAATAATGTAGGGTCATCATCTCTTTTTAACCAGTCACTCAAATCCGCTCTACTTACATCGTGATTGGTTAATTTAAAAAGCGCAATCATTTTGAGATCACTAAAGTCAAACAGGTAACGAACACGTCTTAATATATCATTATTGGTCATATTATCTTTTATTTATTTTTTAATTCATTCATAATTTTCATTTTCCTAATCTAACTCCCTCGCTTATCATGCGTCAGCGGGGGTAATGAACACTTATTCTATTCAGCCCCCGAAACTACAAAACAATAAGAGTCTAACAAAAGAAACAATACGAAATAAAAATGCCACTCTCCTAAGAGAATGGCTTTTTGAGGGGTACCCACTTTCCGAAAAACGAAAAGTAAATTACTTTATAAATATGCGGTATTCCCATGCCTTAAGAGATATTGAAGTTTCTTTTGTAAGTTGTTGCTTTTCTTTAGTAAAAAAGTCGCCGTAAGTGCCTACATGTACTTCTGTGTTTAATTTCACATCAACAGCATTCTTACTTAGGTTAAGAACAACAATAACTTTATCCTTGCCTGCCTCACGAGAGAATGCAAAAACTTTTTCGTTCTGATCTGAGTTAATACGAACCAGTTCACCACCTTTTACACCATTCTGAAGGGCTTTATTATGCTTCTTCAGTCTAATTAAATCCTTATAAAATGAAGACATTTCCATATTAGTCCAATCAATTTCATCCTTTTCGAAGAATTTCAATCGCTTATTTAGTCCTGCTTCCTGACCACTATAAATTAATGGCATACCTGGCATAGTGAAGGTTAAAACAGCAAATGCTTTTCCACCTTCGCCCATACGCTCTTCTACAGTTCCATTCCATGAGTTCTCATCGTGATTGGTGATGAAATTCATAAGGTAAGAGTCAGCAGGGAAAACGGTATCAATCTTCGTAAAGAAAGCTTCCATATCGTTGGCAGTTTGCTTGCCTTTTACAACATCGTTCATAATATGGTGGAAATCCCATCCGTATCCCATATCAAAAGCATTTTCCAATAGCTCATGTCCGCCATCTTCAGCCAACATGAAAACTGGTTTCACAGCGTCTAATTCTTTACGAGCTTGCTCCCAAAAATCGGTAGGAACCATTCCAGCTACATCGCAACGGAACCCATCAACATCGGCATTGGTCAACCAAAACTTTAATGATTCGATCATATACTTACGCATCTCCTGATTCTCGTAATTCAAATCAGCCGTATCGCTCCAGTCTGTTCCTTCAGGAATAACAATCTCACCTTTCTCGTTCTGAGTGTACCAATCTTTGTGATCAGCCATAATTACATTATCCCATCCTGTGTGATTTGCTACCCAGTCAAGAATCACCTTCATATCCATATCGTGAGCTGTTTTCACAAGCTTCTTTAAATCATCCATTGTTCCAAACTCAGGATTCACTGCCTGGTAATCTGCCACAGCATAGTAAGAACCCATACTTCCCTTTCGGTTCTTTTCAGAGATAGGAAATACAGGCATTAACCAAAGAATGTCCACACCCATTTCTTTCAATCGAGGCATATGCTCAACAAATGCATTAATGGTTCCTTCTGGTGTGTACTGGCGAATGTTCACCTCATAAATATTGGCATTACGACTCCATTCTAATGGCTTTTCAATTTTTATTTCTTCAGCAGCCGTCTTTGCCTTTGGTGAATTTTGGCAAGACATAAATAAACTAGCCATCAGAATTAGGCTAAGTGTTGAATTGATTACTTTGTTCATATTTTTAGATTTATATTTTCTATTTTAAAATTGAGTTTGTAGTAATTTAAGAACCATCTTATCCGACCTTCATACTTTAAGTGCTTCTCAAATCATATTTCATCACTTTAAATCTGCGTCAGAATTTTTATTTACAAACTCTGTCAGGAACGACTACGTCGCACTCTTACAGGTTTTCAAGCAATACAATATCGAATTGAGTATCCATAACAATTTTTGAGTTTAGAACCTTGGCTGTTTTCCCAGAATAAGCATCTCTCAGTCGAGTTCCTTCTTCGAAACCTGAAACTGGAATTTCTTTCACTCCCTTTTCTAAATCAAGAGCTACAAGAACATAGTCTGAGTAGTTTTCCTGAGCAAAGCTTCGGCTGAAGACATAAGGCTTTTCTGAAATTATTTGATGCACTCCCGCTCCTACAGCAGGATGGTTTCTACGAAATTGTCCTAGCTTTTGCCAGTGACTCAATAAATCTTGAGTTTTACCATCCTTGGTAATAGCGTCCCAATTCATAAAAGAACGTAGTGTCGCATCGCCTTGTGTTCCCTCGATTATAAGGGGTCGAGCAGACTCATCTCCATAATAAACCTGAGAAGTTCCAGGACAAAGCAATAATTTAGTTGCTGTTTCGTATGTTTTTTCTCTTGCAGAATCGAAAGGAGAACCATCATCATGAGAAGTCATGTAATTCATCACACTCACGGTTTTCAGTTCCTCATTTATAATTCTTGAATAAGAAGAAAACAGTTCTTCATATGATTTTTGAGCATTATACTTGAATTCAAAATTGATCATGCTATTGAAACCATAATCGTAGTAGTTCACTTGCTTATCTCCAAAGTCGAAGGCCTTTGCAGCACTTACATTGAAATTATAAACCTCGCCTACCATATAAAATTCATTCTCATCTAGAACTTTGTCAGGATTGTTTTTCTTCCAAGTTCTGAAAGCATAATCACATTCTTTTTTCAGATCAGCCCAAACCGATTCCTCAGTATGCTTTACCGTATCGGCTCTGTAACCATCAATCCCAAATTCAAGGATGTAATCGCACATCCACTTTATCATATGGTATTTAGGAGTTCTTGGGTAGCCTGTTCGTACGAAGAAAGCATCCAATTCAGCCATCTCTTCGTCATAACGACCTTCAGCTTTCCATTTCTTAGCTAATTCCGTTGGAATTGATACCTCTTCTAAACTCTCCGTTTTAATATCTGGCAAGTTACTGGTCAGAGTACATTCAATTGTTGCTTTATAGCTCGTATAGTCACAAGTTGGGCAAGTTCTAACCCACGCTTCTTCCCAAGCTGGATCTTTCTCTGTTGCTGGCCCTGTGTGATTAATCACACCATCCAATAAAATACGGATACCCTGTGCATGAGCAATCTTAACAAGCTCCGCCAAATCAGCTTTAGTTCCAAAATTAGGATCAAGTGTTGTCCAATCTTTTGCCCAATAGCCATGAAAACCATAAGTTGCACCAGTGCCTTCGTCAATAGCACCATGAATTTGTTCGCTAATAGGTGTCATCCAAATGGCATTTATGCCTAAATCGTTGAAATAACCAGCCTTTATTTTTTGAGTTACCCCTTTTATATCGCCACCTTTAAAGCCACGTAACTTTGCTGTCTCCTTTGTTCTATCAAAATTGACATCGTTAGTCTCATCGCCATTATTAAAACGATCTGTCAGCAGAAAATAGACGTTCGCTCCTTCCCACACAAAGGGCTGTTTCTTTTTCTCAACTTTTGTCTCAGTAGAACAAGCTGAAAATAAAATCAGTAATACTGCAAATAATTGTATTCCGAAGTATCTCATTACTTAGCTATTTTTATTGTGATTGATTGATTTTCATTCTTACTTAAGACTGCTGTGAATTGAAGTCGTTTCGAGCTCTTATCCCAAGTAAAATCAACAGTTTCTTTTCCTATTTTAATCATCTTTGGCTTCTTCTCGATATGATGAATCACCCATGTAATTCTCTTATCCGTCGCTTTGTTATTTTCACCTAATTGAGTTTCAATCGCCAGCCTTATTTTTGATCTTGTACTCTTTGAAGTAAATCTTAACAGCTCGTATTCTCCCTTTTCAAATGCTTCCGGTGTTTCACCATTATCATCATATAACTTACCTGTACTTTGTTTTACTGATGAATCATGATAGTAATGTAATTCCATATCTTCCAAAGAATACGTCACCGTATTCATCATTCCTTTTTTCATTGGGATAAATGATCCTCCTCTAACAAAAACAGGAATATGATCCTCATTGGTATTGATAGAATATGTTGCTCCTCCTTGATGTTTCTTATCGCTTACGAAATCGAACCAAACTGATCCTTTAGGAAAGTAAACATCTTTCTGTTTCAATCCAGCATCGGTAATCGTCGAAACCAAAAAGGCATCGCCCCATAAATAGGTGTCAGACACATTCAACAAATCTTTATTATCCTGCTCTTCAAAAAACAAAGGTCGCATAAGAGGCAATCCGCTTTGATTATTCTCAAATGCCAAAGTATAGTTGTAAGGCATTAGCTGATATCTCAACTCTATTGACTTTTTAGCTAAAGCTTTTGTTTTTACTTCGCGGAATACAGGCTCTGAAGGCACTGCTTCCTGAGCATGTGGTCGGAATATTGGCTGAAAGACGCCATACTGTAACCAACGTGTATACAGTTCATCATCTAGGTTATCTCCTGCAAATCCTCCAAGGTCAGAGTGCATATAAGATATACCCTGCAAACCCATTTGTAAAGCAATTTCGATTTGAGGTTTCAGTCCATCCCAGCTTCGGCTTACATCACCTGTCCATGGAATCATACCATATCGTTGTGATCCTACTGCCCCTGCTCTCATCAAAATGAATGGTCGCTGATTTGGGAAATCTTTTTGATAACCTTCATAAACCAATTTGGCCCAGTAATGACCATAAATATTGTGTACTTCATCAGCTGATCCATTGACGTGTTGCAATTCTGAAGGATGCACTTCAGGCTCGCCCAAATCGCCCCACCAGCCAGCAACACCCATATTGGCTAAATCTTTATAAATATTCCAATACCAATCTATCGCTTGTGGCTTAAACACATCTATTAAGCCCGTATTTCCAAAATAAAAATCGTAGGTAAATGGTTCCCCTGCTTTATCTGTTCCTAAAACTTTGTTATCAACAGCCTCTTGCCATCTCTTCGAAGTCGTTAGAATAAATGGTTCTGTTATCAGAATAGTCTTAACACCTTTCGCTTTCAAATCAGCAATCATCTTTTTAGGCGTTGGAAATGAATCACGATGGAAAGCCAAGTTTCCCATTTCACCTTTCATCTCTTTTCCAAACCAAAATAAGTCTAGAATAATCGCATCAACCGGAATTGAATCCTTCAAAAACTGATCAATTGTTTCTACCGTTTCTTTTTGAGAATGATATCCAAATCGACTTGAAAAATTACCCAATGCCCAACGTGGCAACATTGGCTGACGACCTGTTAAGCTTGTAAATTCGTATGTAAACTTCTCCCATGTGTCAGCTGCAATTACTTGATATACTTTTCGACCAGAAATGGTTTCGTAAGTCAAAGTATTATCTTTCTTACTATCTAAATCTAGAAATCCGATAGGCGCATTGTCAAAATGCACAGCATATTTTTTTGAAGATATAATAACTGGCATGGTATAATTCATCAACTCTGAGCGAGTTCCATAACCGTAGTCTGCTCTGTTATAAAGTTGAAGTCTATTTCCACGACGGTTCATGCCCAATGCACGAGCACCACCGCCCATTAAGCTTTCATTCTTGTCTATATTAAACTCTAGACTCTCATTTTCGTTTGAAGCAACATAGCCCCTCTTTTCAGATAGTAGTTGTTCTCCTTTATAAGTATAGCTAATCTGGAAAGGTGATTTGCTTAATAAAACAGTCATTCCTGAACTTGCATAAATCAATTCAGACTTATTATTTCTCAGCTTAGTCTTAATATAACTTGGCTTTAAAACGACCGCATACGATTCTGGGTTAAAGGTTTCCCCATCAGGAATAAAACTCGTTTCAACAATATTCTCATCGTAAAACTTAATCTGGTACTGGCCATCATTGGTATTCACAAGCAAGTGCTCATGTTTTAATTCATGGCTCTTATAAATACGTTGAACATTCTGTGCTGTTACAATTCCAGAAAGGAATACGAACAAACACAGGATTTGAATTTTAAATAGGAAACTCTTTCTCATTGGTATATTATAGTATCAAACTCTAAACAATTAAACGCTGACAGGTCGAGAAGACGCTGTCAGGTTCAAGTACACTAATTCAATTCTAAAATCATTACTGATTTGGCAGGCACTTCAATTGTGCTAATATCATTTAGTTTCTCTTCTGTCATCACGTTCGTAGCTGATGTAAAACCTGCCATTACTTCGTCGAATCTTTTACAATCTACGGTTTTAGCAAACTCGTCACTATTGTTCAAAAGAACCATAATCATCTTCTCCTTATTCGATCTAAAATAAACATAGGTATCATTCTCAGGCACAAAATGCTTGAGTTTACCTGTATGCAATACAGGATTATTTTTTCGATAGTTCAAGAGTTTCTTCTGAAAATTAAAGGCTTCATTTTCAAGATCAGTTCTATCTTCTTGAGTAAAGGCATTTCTTTCGTCACCTTCCCAACCTCCAGGAAAATCAATACGCATCACACCATCACCATCAGATTTACGGCCTTCCATCATAATTTCACCACCATAATATAGCTGAGGAATACCACGAGTCGTCAATAAAAAAGCCAATGATATTTTAAATTTATTAATATCGCCATTCATTATTGTCATCACTCTATCGGTATCGTGATTCTCTAAAAAAGTAAAAAGCTTATCTCTATCTGGATATAAATAATCTGAAGCTAAAGAATTGTACAAACGTATCAATCCTTCATTCCAATTCTCCTTTTCATCAAATGCTTTGTGCATAGCATTCATCAGTGGAAAATCCATCACACTTGGTAAGCCCGACTCATAACCATCATTATTATTCGTACCTTTTTGCCAGTAAGCGATATCGGCTGGCGAAGACAACCATGTTTCACCTACAATATTAAAATTAGGATATTCATCCATAATCAGATTACAATACTCGGCCATAGCTTGAGTATCGTTATAAGGGTAAGTGTCAATACGAACACCACCTAAATCGGCAAACTCAATCCACCAAATTGTATTTTGAGTCAAATAAGTTAATAACAAATCGTTTTTCTGATTCAAATCTGCCATTGAAGTATCGAACCAACCATCAAAATTCTTTCGGTAATCAACTTCCGCCACATAAGGGTCGTTGGTTGTCGTTTTACGGTGATTCGAATTGGTAAACTCTGGGAAAATATGAATCCAATCTTTTGTAGGTAAATCTTTCATCATCCAATGCTCAGATGCTGCATGATTGGTTACAATATCGATAACCAATTTGATGCCACGTTTTTTTGCTTCGGCAGACAAACGGGCGTAATCGTCGTTTGTTCCATAGCGAGCATCAATCTTGTAAAAATCAGATATTGCATAGGTGTGATAAGATACCTTAGGCATATTATCCTCCATCATAGGTGTATTCCAAATGGCAGTAATACCTAGTTCTTGTAAATAATCTAGGTGATTAATAATACCCTGAATATCGCCACCATGACGGCCATCTGGATTTTCTCTATCTAATTTATCAGCCATTCCGTCAACTGAATCGTTATCGGGATTTCCGTTGGAGAATCGGTCAGGCATAATCAAATAAAACACATCGGAAGTATCAAAACCTTTTCGATCGGCAGAACCTGATCGTCTTTCTTTCAATTCGTACTTATAGGTCGCTTTCGTTTTACCTTTGTCGGTAAATAGAATATCAAAAGTTCCAGCCTTAGCTGATTTATCAATTAGGAGATTAATAAATAGATAATTGGCATTATCTGTTTTTATAACTCTTTCGACAGTAACTCCGGGGTAAGTAATCTCAACACTACAATCGGATATTTTTTCGCCATGAACCATGACTTGTAAATTGGGATTGGTCATGTTTGTCCACCAAAACATAGGCTCAACATGATCTAATTTTATTTTTCCTGCAAAAGAAGAAATGCCACACAAAAACATGAGGCTAAGAGTTATAAATATGGTTTTTAGTTTGTTCATGGTTAAGTTGTTGTTTTTCCGCTAAAATCGGAAGTCTGGTTGTTGAGTTGTGTGATTAGTATCCCATATAAAAATACACAAGATCTAATCCTGTTTCGTAATTACCTAAAAAGGTAAAAAAAAATTGGCTTGCAATCCTTGTTCTTATACACAATTCAGCAAGCCAATTTTTCATTAGAGCGATTAGTTTTCTATTACAAGACTGCTACTCTTCTCTATTTTATATTCATCATCTTTTATAAAGATTGAAACGTCTTCACCTTCTTCATTAATCACGCCAACCTCGTCAGCTGACACATAAATATTAAGCAGGTTACCACGGAATAAAACTTTAAAAGAATAAGATTTCCATTGTCCAGGAATAAGAGGTTTCAGGCTAATTTGTCCATTAACCACACGCATACCTCCAAAACCTTCTACAATCGACATCCATGTACCAGCCATACTGGTAATATGAAGACCTTCGTGAGCTTCGCGATTATAATCATCAAGATCTAATCGAGACGTTCTCAAGTACATATCGTAAGCGCTATCGATATCACCAATTTTAGATGCTAAAATTGAATGAATACATGGCGATAATGACGACTCATGTAGTGTTCTTGGCTCATAGAAGTTATAATTCTTCTTTATGGTTTCAATATCATAATTCTCCTCAAACAAATAAACACCTTGTAAAACATCGGCTTGTTTAATGAAACATGAACGAAGAATTCTATCCCAAGACCAAGATTGGTTAATAGGACGGGATTGAGGATCCAGATCGGAAGCCATCAACTGCTCTTTATCCATGAAACCATCTTGCTGCATAAATACACCTGTTTCCTCATCAGTAGGGAAATGCATGTTCTCAACAATATCGCTCCATCTAGCCGTTTCGGTATCGAAATCAAAATTTAAATTCTTAATAATTTCTTTGTAACGCGTAGGGTTGCTTTCTTTCACATATTTGAAAGCATCTTGAGTATAAGACATGCACCAACATGCAATAGTATTTGTATACCAGTTGTTGTTTACATTATTCTCGTACTCGTTAGGTCCAGTAACGCCAAGCATTACATATTTATTTTTCGCTGCAGAGTAAGTTATTCTTTGGCTCCAAAAACGTGAAATCCCAACCAATACATCAAGGCCATATTCGGCCAAGTAATTCTTATCGTCAGTGTGACGAATGTAATTGTAAATGGCAAAAGCAATGGCTCCATTACGGTGAATCTCTTCAAACGTAATTTCCCACTCATTATGACACTCTTCACCATTCATTGTAACCATTGGATAAAGAGCAGCGCCACTATTAAATCCTAATTTCTCAGCATTCTCAATCGCTTTTTGCAATTGTTTATGACGGTAGATTAATAGATTACGAGTCACCTCAGGTCGAGATGTACTCAAATAGAATGGCACACAATAAGCTTCAGTATCCCAATAGGTTGACCCTCCGTATTTCTCACCAGTGAATCCTTTAGGTCCAATATTCAAACGCTCATCTTCACCAGTATAGGTTTGGTTCAGCTGGAAGATATTGAAACGTATAGCTTGCTGTGCGGCAACATCACCTTCAATTACAATATCAGATATAGACCATTTTTCAGCCCATGCAGTTACATGCTCTTCCAATAAAGCATCATATCCCTTTTCGAAAGCTGCAGAAGATACCTTTGCCGCATTACAACTAAGCTCTGTTTTGCTGTGGTTTAATGAACTTAAAACACCTACGTATTTATAAAAGCTTATTTCCTCGCCTTGTTTTACGTCTAGTTCAACAGTATTAGCAACATACTTATCTTTCTCAACAATATCAGCTTTGGTTGCAATATCAAGTCCGTTCTTCAAAACTGAATAACGCATGTTCATACAAACATGGAAATCAAGCTTTTTAGTGCGAGCTGTAATATAAGCTTCACCTGTAACCGATTTGGTATTTAGGATATCCCAAAATTTCTCGTCGTAATTCGAATCTTCGTTTTTAACGTCAGCATCGATATAAGAATTGAAACAGATTTTACCTTCAAAATTAAGAGCAGTAACAGAATAGCGAATCACGCCAAGCTCAGAAGTCACAATGCTCAAAAACCTTTTAGCTTCAATCTTAACTTTATTCCCATTAGCTAAAGTCGCAACAAAAGAACGTTCCAATACGCCTTCTTTCATGTTTAGCGTTCGAACAAATTCGCTTACCTCACATTTAGCTAAATCAAGCATCTCACCGTTTACTTTAACGTCGATACCAATCCAATTTGGCGCATTAAGCACCTTAGCGAAATATTCAGGGTAACCGTTTTTCCACCAACCTACTCTGGTTTTATCAGGATAATAAACGCCAGCTATATAGGTTCCTTGTAGAGTCTCTCCGGAATACTGTTCTTCGAACATAGCTCGATGCCCCATATTTCCGTTACCAAGACTAAATATACTTTCAGATGATCGGTGATTTTCAGGATTAAATCCCTCCTCGATAATACACCACTCATCATGCTTTAAATACTCGTTCATTTTACTTCAATTTTAGATTACAGCACCAATAATCGATTGGGAACCGATAGTAATCTGCTTCTTAATATCGTATAAGGGATAAAATCCCATTCTACTACTTTTTTAAACCTGATTCCAATGTTTCAAAAGAAAATCCTTCGAAGCCAGGAACCACAAAATTGGCTTTACCTAAAACCTTAGGTGAGCCTATTCCGACACATCGCATGCCACCATTAATAGCTGCTTCAACACCAGCTTCTGCATCTTCGAACACAACACAATTCGCTGGTTCGAATCCTACAAGCTCTGCTCCTTTTAAAAACACTTCAGGATCAGGTTTGGCATTACTAACATGGGTACCATCAACAATGGCATCAAAATATGAAGTCAACTTTAATTGGTCAAGAATGATCATTGCATTCTTGCTAGCAGACCCCAAAGCGATCTTAATATCTTTAGTTTTAAGATCATCGAAAAGATTCTTCACTCCAGGAAGAATTTCATCTGGTGTCATTTTTAAAATGTATTCTAAATATTCCTCGTTCTTTTTAGCTGCCAATTTTAGTTGAGTTTCCTCATCAAGATCGACACCTCCTATTTCCATAAGAATTTCAAGTGAACGCATACGGCTTACACCTTTTAAACGCTCATTATCTTCCTCCGTAAAATCGAAGCCTAATCCGTTGGCTAAGCTTTTCCAAGCTATATAGTGGTACTTTGCTGTATCTACAACAACACCATCTAAATCAAAAATACATGCACTAATCTTTTCCATCTCAAACAAAAATTATTAATTAACAGCTTTATTTTGCTTAACAAAAACAACCGAGATTGCTCCAAGCAACATAGAAACTCCTGCAATCACCATAATGTAAATTGCCTCTCCTGCAAAAAAGTATCTCAATATTTCACCAGCAACGATTCCACTAATAATTTGTGGCCCGGCAATAGTAAAATTGAAAATCCCCATATAAACGCCCATCTTATCTGCTGGTAGTGAATCTGATAATATAGAATAAGGCATAGCTAAAATCGCAGCCCATGCAATTCCTACACCAGCCATAGGAAGCAACCATAGAGCAGCACTAGAAGGAATATCAACCTCCGTTATTAACAAGTTTAAATGAATTAAATCACCACCACTAAATAGGTAAGTAGATAAATACCCTACACCTCCTAAAAGCAATGCGAAAGAATAAACTGTTTTTCTACCAAACTTGTTTGCAAGACGTGACATGAAGATTGAGAAGATTGCTGCGAATAAACTATAACCAGCAAACAAAATTCCAACCCAGTCTCCAGCATCCTGGAAAGACTCTGATTTTACATCTTCAATAGAACATCCCCATGAATGTTGAGCTAATGCATAAGTTGTGTAAACCCACATCAGATAAAGAGAGAACCATGAGAAAAACTGTACCACAGATAATTGCATCATAGTCTTTGGCGTATTCTTCAAAAGTTTTAAGAAGCCACGTAAACTACCCTTTTCCTTTTTTTCTTTTGATTCAACTTCCAATCCCTTATACTCTGCATATTCTTTTGGTGCGTATTCTTTAGTACGGAAAACTGTCCAAATTACAGATAATAGCAATATGCCTCCTCCTATATAAAAAGACCAAATCACCGATGAAGGTACTCCTCCATCAGGATCAACATTGCTAACTCCAAGAACATTAGTCAGTACAAATGGTAAAATTGATCCAAGTACAGCTCCTGTATTAATTAAGAAACTTTGAATAGAATATCCAGCATCTCTTTGTCCTTCCGGAGTCATATCTGCAACAAGTGCTCTAAAGGGTTGCATAGTTATATTGAAAGAACCATCCATTAAAGCGAACATCACCGCACCAAATACAAGAGGTGGCATAATTTTAACAGCTAGACCTGCATTAGGCATAAAAAACATAGACAAAGCTGCAATAATAGCACCGCCTAATATATATGGACCTCTACGTCCAAAACGATTCCAAGTACGATCGCTTGCCCCTCCCACTATTGGCTGAACGATTAAACCCATTACGGGTGCTGCCAACCAAAATAGAGATAAATGATGCAAGTCTGCTCCTAAACTAGATAATACACGGCTTACATTTGCACCTTGCAAAGCAAAACCCATCTGTATTCCTAAGAATCCAAAACTTACATTCCAGATCTGCCAAAAATTTAAACGAGGTTGTTTATTCATTAGATTTTCATTTTGTATCAATTGATACATTTAAAATGAGGCATTCTTCTCTTAAAGCAATGCTATTAAAAAGAACAACCATTTTTCACAAAAAAATATCACGAAGATTGAAGCACATGAAAGACTAACTCAATATGTGCTACCTAAAATATAAGGTACCAATCTCAATTAAACATAGCTTCTGCTAGGTTTTGAGATCAATAATAAAGGAAGTAATTATTATAATATAGTCGGAATAGAGGTTTCCCTCTGAATTCAAAAATAGATTAAATTTCACAGAATATCAAAAAATCAGTAGAACATCAAACACAAAAACACCTATAAACATTGAGCTACATCGCATTTCAAACGGTTGCGGAGAAATAAAAAAAAACCAAAAAAAAAAATCTCTACTAACACGAAATGGTTAATAGAGACTCTATTCAAATTTATATCTTAATTCTACTTTGTAGACTCTCGAACGACCAATGATGTTTTTACGACACGAGTAACGGGTTCATAATCCATACCTCCCTCTTTCATTCTTTCGAGTAGTAATTCGGTTGCTTTTAAACCAACTTCACGACCATGCTGCTCCAATGTCGTTAATGCTGGATCAGTAACTCTAGATACTATGCCATCGGTAAAACCAATAATTGAAATATCTTCAGGAACACGCAAGCCTGCTTTTTTAACTACAATTAATGCTCCTGCTGCTGTCAATTCATTTACAGCAAAAATCGCATCAGGACGATCTGGTAAAGCCAATAAACCTGGAACTAACTCTTTAGCCTCATCAAAACTATCACACTTAATAACCAAATCGTCATCAATAGGTAACTTATTCTTAAGCAAAGCCTGTCGATACCCTTTTTGTCTATTTTGCCCTAAAAGCATGTGTTGTGGAGCGGATAAATGTACTATTCGCTTACATCCTGTATCTATAAGATGCTGAACAGCTGAAAAAGCTCCAGCAAAATCATCAACAATCACATTATCCGAAGAAAGTTCATTACAAATACGATCGAAAAACACAATTGGAATTCCATTACTTCTTAACTCTCTAAAATGCTCAAAGTCCTTAGTTTCTTTTGACATTGAAACCAAAACACCATCAACACGGCTTGACAATAAGGCTTGTACATTATCTAGTTCACGCTTAAAGGATTCGTTTGACTGAAAAATCATTACATTATAACCAGCGTCGTGAGCAATTTTTTCAATACCACTTATAACAGATGAGAAAAAATGATGTACAATTTCAGGAATTATCACACCAATCACATTACTCTTACTGCTCCTTAAACTTAATGCAACTGCATTAGGCTTATAGTGCCAGGCTTTTGCTAAGGCATTAACTGCTTCTTTAGTTTTAACACTAATATCAGGATGATCTTTCAAAGCTCTTGAGACTGTTGAAGCTGAAATGCCTAATTCTTTAGCAATATCCTTAATGGTGACCTGTCCACTTCTCATATATTTTTATTATATTACTACTACAATTCACACAACGTAAAACCCTTATAATCTTATTAATATGAATATAGATGATAACTAATGTAATTCCTACTAAGTGTAAATATAGTAATAAAACAACAATTTGTTAAAGCTTGTTAATGAACCAATCATATTAACATATGCGCATATGAAAATATCAAACGTTTGCGGTGACGTTTGCGACGATTTTAAACTTGTTAACTACCAATCAACTAAATGAATAATTACACATTTTTTAACTTTAAGTCATAAAACAATTAAGACTAGCTTAAGGTTTAGTTAAAATTAGCATACAAAAAAGGAGATTCATAGTCGGAAACATTGAGTTCAATAATTGTAAGCTAAAACTAAATCGAAAACGGTGGTAGTATATAATAGATATGTATTCAGGTTTATTTAACGGAAACGTTTTAAAACTGATTTCATCTCAAATATTATCATCAGATCTAACTTCTTATTTATCTTAAATTTACATTTATGAAACTTAACATTAGTATGTTCAGAAAGCTGCTTCTCTTGTTGGTTATGGTGTGTTCAATTACCATTTCGCAAGCTCAAGAGAGAGTAGTAACTGGTACAGTTACCGATGCAAACGATGGCATGGGGATACCCGGTGTTTCAATAGTTGTTAAAGGTACAACAGTAGGTACAAGTACCAACATTGATGGTCACTATACTATCTCAGCGGATGCTTCTTCTACTTTGATATTTACTTTCATTGGATACAAAAGACAGGAAATGCTTGTTGGCGATCAAACACAACTTAATATTGTTTTAAGTCCCGACGTCGAAAACCTTTCCGAGGTTATGGTTATTGGTTATGGTCAAGTAAGAAAAGACGATGCTACTGGATCGGTATTTTCAGTAAAAGCTGATGACTTTAATCAAGGATCAACCAGTTCACCTCAAGACCTAATTGTTGGTAAAGTTGCTGGTGTACAAATCATCAGTGATGGAGGTGCTCCAGGTTCTGGATCTACAATTCGAATTCGTGGAGGTTCTTCAATGTCTGCAAGTAACGATCCATTAATTGTAATTGATGGAATACCTTTAGATAACAGGGGAATTGATGGAATGAGTAATGTTTTAAGTTCATTAAATCCGAATGATATTGAAACCTTTACTGTATTAAAAGATGCATCGGCAACTGCTATTTACGGATCGCGAGCTTCCAATGGTGTAATTCTTATTACAACTAAAAAAGGTAAAGCTGGTCAAAAATTACAAGTCACCTATGATAATAAATTTTCGATAGGTACAATTAAAGAAACTATAGACGTTTTAAATGCTGACGAATATAGAGTTTTAGTTAATGAGAGAGCTTTAAATAATTCTTCGGTTAACCCTGCATTAATGGGTCAAGCATCAACCGACTGGCAAGATGAGATTTACAGAAATGCATCGGGTCAAGAGCATAATGTTGGTATTTCAGGTTCTTACAAAAACATCCCATTTAGAGTTTCTGCTGGTTACACAGATCAGAATGGTATTTTGCAGACTTCTGAAATGCAGAGAACTACAGGAACTTTAAATGTTAATCCTAGCTTTTTAGATGATCATTTAAAGATTAATGTAGGAGTAAAGTACATGATGATCGAAAATCAATTCGCTGATAATGGTGCAATTGGGAATGCAATACGTTTCGATCCAACACAATCTGTTTTTAATCAGACTGGAATTTATGGCGGTTATACAACATGGTTAACAAGTGATGGATCTAGAAACGTGAATGGAACACGTAACCCTGTTGCTCAACTACAACAAAGAGATGATAAATCGGAAGTATCGAGAGTAATCGCAGATTTTCAAGCAGATTATAAACTACACTTCCTTCCCGATTTACAAGCAAGTATGAAATTAGGATATGACTACTCTGATAGTGATGGTAATGTTGATACAGATCCAGATGCCTCATGGGTAAGAGCTTCCTCTACAGGTGTTAAAAGAGATTATACTCAGGAAAAGAAGAATGAATTAATCGATTTCTACCTAACTTACAACAAAGACCTTCCATCATTAAGTAGTAAAATAAATGTAATGGCCGGTTACGAATGGCAACATTTTTGGTCTAAATCTACAGCTTTCGAAGTTGACAGAAATAATGACCAAATTGAAGATTCAAAAAATGAAACAGAAAACTACTTAGTTTCTTTCTTTGGTAGAGCCAATTATACCTTTAAAGATAAGTACATCCTTACAGCCACTTTGCGTAAAGATGGTTCTTCAAGATTTCATGAAGATAACAGATGGGGTACTTTTCCTTCTGCAGCTTTTGCTTGGAGAATGAGTGAAGAAGCTTTCGTTAAAAATATTGAGGCAATTAGTAGCCTTAAAGTTCGATTGGGTTATGGTATTACTGGACAGCAGGAATTAAATAGTGGTGACTATCCATATTTAGGAACTTATCGTTTAAGTGATTCAAGAACAAGATATCAATTTGGTGATCAATTTTATACTCTTATTAGACCTGATGGATTCGACGAAGGTTTAGAGTGGGAAAAAACGACAACCTATAATGCAGGTATCGACTATGGATTCTTAAATAACAGAATTACCGGTACATTCGATGTATACAAACGTGAGACTAAAGATCTATTAAACACAATCCCAGTGCCTGCAGGAACAAACTTCACTGACAGACTGCTTACAAATGTTGGTGACTTGGAGAACAATGGTTTTGAATTCTCTATCAATGGTGTCCTAATGGATAAAGACGATTTGTATTGGGAGGTTGGATTTAACTTTTCTTATAACAAAAACGAAATTACCCGTTTGACAAACTATGAAGATCCTGATTACAGAGGTGTAGAAACAGGTGGAATTAGTGGTGTTGGTGTTGGTAATACTATCCAAATCAATGCTGTTGGTCACGCGCTAAATACTTTCTATGTATTTGAGCAAGTATATAATGCTAACGGCAAGCCTATTGAAGGACTTTATGTAGATAGAAATAAAGATGGTCAGATAACATCAGACGACAAATACTATGCTAAAGATCCTGCTCAGGATTATAATATGGGATTCTCATCTTATATCAAGTATAAAGATTTTGATTTTGGATTTAACGGTAGAATTGGAATCGGTGGGCAGATATACAACAATGTTATTGTAGGTGGTCGTTACCAAGAGATGACAGTAAATGAATATTTGACAAATATGCCTTCTGAGATTAATAAATCAAAGTTTGAGACTGCGCAACAATATTCTGATTATTTCCTTGAAGACGCATCATTCTTAAGAATAGATAATATTACTCTAGGATATAACTTTACTAAGATATTGAAACCTCTTCTAGGTTTTGACATGAACGCGAGAGCATTTGCAACAGTTCAAAATGCATTTGTTTTCACTGATTATAGTGGATTAGATCCTGAAATTAACAGTGGTATTGACAATGATGTATATCCAAGACCAAGAACATTCTTGTTTGGATTAAACGTGAAATTTTAATTAATAAATGTTATTAGTTATGAAAAAAAGATATTTTAAAACAAATTATATCATGATAGCATTTGCATTATTATTTGCATGTGTGTCGTGTGTCAATGATTTGGATACGGTACCTCTAGATGAGGATATAAAAACGGGTGATAATGTACTAACAGATGCTGATTCCTATAAACAACTTTTAGCTAAATGTTATGCAGGCCTAATTTTAGGAGGACAAACTGGCGTTGATGGAGATCCAGATATCAGTAGTATAGATGGTGGTTTTTCATCTTATTTAAGACTATTATGGAATCACCAAGAGCTACCAACTGATGAAGCTATTGTTGCATGGAATGATGGAAACTTAAGAGATTTACACGATCAAGACTGGGACAGTTCAAACGAGTTTGTTACAGCAATGTACTATCGAATAACCCTTCAAATTACATACTGTAATAACTTGATTAAACTAACAGAAGGTAAATCTGAATTCAAAGCTTATAGTGATGAAGCCAGAGCATTAAGAGCTCTAAGTTATTATCATATGTTAGATATGTTTGGACGTGGTCCATTTGTAACTGAAGAAGATGAAGTAGGTTCATTTTTCTTTCCAGAAATGGCTACACAACAAGAATTATTTAACTACATCGAGTTAGAATTAACAAGCATTGAATCTGATTTAGCTGACCCAATGACAAATGAATATGGTAGAGCTGAAAAAGGTTTAGCATGGGCAATTCTAGCAAAGATGTATCTAAATGCTGAGGTCTATATTGGAGCACCTAAATACACAGAAGCTATCACTTACAGTAACAAAATAATCAATGGTGGTTATTCTATTGAGCCTGATTATGCCAATTTATTTTTAGCAGATAATCATTTAAGAACTAACGAGATAATTTTCCCGATCACTTCAGATGGAAGCAGCACTCAAACTTGGGGTGGTATGACCTTTATAATTCACTCTACAGTTGGTGGTGATATGCCTGCTAGCGAGTCTGGAATTGACGGAGGCTGGGGTGGTAATAGAACCACAAAAGCTTTTGTAAATCTTTTCCCTGATGTAACAGGAACAGATAATAGAGGTATGTTCTACACAGAAGGTCAGAATCTAGAAATCGGCGATATTTTCAACTTTAGAGATGGATATGCTCTACGTAAGTTCAAAAACATAACTTCAACTGGAGCTGTTGGCTCAAATCTATCATTTCCTGATACAGATTTCCCACTTTACAGATTGAGTGACTTCTATTTAATGTATGCTGAAGCTGTTCTTCGGGGTGGTGCAGGTGGCGATATGACTACTGCAACAGGATACGTTAACGAACTTCGAGAAAGAGCATATGGAGATACATCTGGAAACATTACAGAAGCAGACTTGACCCTAAATTTTATTCTTGACGAAAGAGCACGTGAGCTACACTGGGAGTGTCACAGAAGAACCGATCTTGTTAGATTTGGACAATTAACAACTGGCGATTACAATTGGCCTTGGAAAGGTGCTGTTGCAGATGGTAAAACTACAGATGCGAAGTATAATGTATTTCCTATTCCTTCGTCAGATATAAATGCAAATCCAAATCTGTCGAATATCTCAGGTTATTAATAGATCTAAAAAATACGTTATGAAGAATATAAAATACATACTCATATTACTTATCGCAGTAAGCTTTTTCGCATGCGATGATGATGATATAGTGAAATTAAATGATTCAGAATATACACCTGCAACTAATATCGACGGTTTCGGGGAGACTTTGGCAATATCAAAGGCTACTAAAACTGAGTCTATTGAGGTATCATATACACCTGCATCTTATGGTGTTGATCTTGTTGTAACACATAAACTTCAATTTTCTACTACATCTGAATTTACAACTCCTATCACTTTTGATGTTGATGCATCTGATAATGCATTCACATTCACAGTAGGTGCTATTAATGAACTATTTACTGAGTTATTAGTATTAACTGTAGATGAAGAAGCGACTGTTTATGCAAGAGTTATGACCTCTTCTCTTGATGGAGTTGAAACATTATACTCATCGGTTGCAGACTTTAAAACTACACCTTACCTAGATATTCTATTTGCACCAAACACATTATACCTATTTGGTGATGGTGTAGGACGTGTAGCACAGAATAATAAGCTTAAGCTAAACAAAGTTAACAGCGAACCAGATGACAATTGGATGATTATTTGGATGGAAGCTACAGGAACTTTCAAAATTTGTTCTGATGTTGACTTCAAAGGTGTTATCGGAAGAATTGGAGATCCTGTTAGTGGTGAGTACACTTTAGGAACAACTGGTGACAGAGGTGTAGATATACCTGTACCTGGAACAGCTGGATATTATACTGTTGGTGTAGATTTGGCAAATAACAAGTTACTAATTGAACCTGCTAACGTTTATATTGCAGGACCTAATGTTGATGCATGGCCTACTAGTTCTGTTATAGAAGAGAATAAATTCCAGTTGAATGCTGAAGATAAAACGATGACCCTAACTAAGAACCTTTTAGGTGGCGAGTTAAGACTTCATGTAACCCATCCATACTTAGGAGACTGGTGGCATGCTGAATTCATCTTCCTTGATGGTAAAATTGAATATAGAGCAGATGGTGATGATCAAGAGAGATTTAATCTTGATGCAGGCGAGCAAACTATAGTTCTTGACTTTATTAATCAAACAGGTAAAATTGAATAAAAATGAAAAATATAAAATATCTATTTATATCTCTATTGGCTGTTTTCTTCATCGCTTGTGATGACGACTTTGAGACGCCAGGTATAACTGAGCCTGTTCAAGGAACTGCCCCAGTGCTTGAGGGACTTACCGAAGAAATCGATTTAGTTCTTGAAAAGAAAAATGAAGGAAATACTATCGTAGAATTAAACTGGACGGACGCAACATTTGCGGATCCTATCGGGGTTAGATACTATGTTCAGGTTGATACTGTAGGTAATGAATTTCAAAGCCCTTTAGAATTTGATCGCGTTAATGACATAACAACATCAATTACAGTTGGAGGTCTAAACACGTTAATATCTAGCAGATATGCTCCTGCCCAAATGGTAGAACTTGAAGGTAGAATTAGAGCCTTTGCTAACGAGGATCTTAATAGTTTGTATTCAGCTTCATTTTCAATGAAGCTGACTCCTTATCTTGATGTACCTATCCCTTCTGAATTATTTATGTTTGGAACGGCTACAGGTGCAGAACAAGTGACTGGAGCATTAAAGGCCTATGGTAGCGAAAGTGTCTTTACAAAATACCTAAAGCTTACAAAGGATGGCTTATTTAAATTTTCAGACAAGCAAGCAGAAGATGGTTATGATTATAACTTCGCTAAATTTGCTACTCGATCAGAAAACATTGAAGCTGCTGGAGATGATGCAGGGAACTTCAAATTTACTGGAGAAACTGGATGGTATGCTGTAACTGCTGATTTTGTAAACAGTAATTTAACGATTGCAGCTTATGAAACCTATGTTAGTGACTATCCAAACATTTACCTTGTTGGAGATTACAATGCGACTGATCCTGCGTGGAGTCCTGGTACATCGCCAGAACTGACTCGTAAATCAGAAGGTGTTTATTCTCTAGAAGTGACACTAAAAGATGGTGCAAACTTTAAGTTCATTAATCAGCAAAATTGGGATGGTTTAGACTGGGCTGATGCAGGTTCTGACGGAAACACAGGAATTTTAGCTCCAAAGGGTAAGAACAACAACATCGCTTTCGATGGTGCTGATAAAACTTACATTATCACTTTAGATCTTAACAAAGGTGTTTACACTATCGAAGAAGCAGCTATTTACCTTGTAGGTGATGCTACTGAAGCAGGATGGAATATCGATAATGCTATTGAGTTAAAATATCGATCAAGTCATAATGCTTATATGGGATATATCCCATTGAAGAATGGAAACCTTAAATTCTTCCCTGCTAAAGGCAGTTGGGAAGGCGGTATGGGTAGAATTACCGATACTGAAGATCCTAAAGGCGGTTTATTAGGTGGAGACAACAAGGATATTCCTAGCACAAACACAGGTGATGATTTCAAATTATACAGAGTTGCTGTTTGGTTTGATGCAGATGCTAGTTCTTATAAATACTCTATTCTTGACGCTGAAATGACTCTTGTTGGTGATGCGACACCTGCAGGTTGGTCTATTGATAATGGATTCAATATGGTATATGCTGGCGAAGGCAAATGGACAACATATGTGGACATGAATGCAACTGGTGGTTTCAAATTTTTCTATGAGACTGGAAACTGGAATTCAGGTTACAAGGAAATTAGCGATGGCAATCTATCTCTTGAAGGTGGAGATCCAAATATTGCAACGCCTGGAGCTGGCTATTATAAGTTAACAATGGACACTTATAATATGACCTATACTAAAGATCTTATTGCTAATAAAAAGATGTATCTAGTAGGTTCTCCAAATGGTTGGGATATTAACGCTGGTATTGAACTAACTTGGGATGACACCAACAAAGAGTGGACCCTTACAACAGATCTTGCGGCAGACGATGCATTTAAGATATTTGCTGAATCGGGAAACTGGGATAGTGGATTTAAGTTCAAATACGAGATGCTTAACTTTGAAGGTGGAGACCCGAACCTATCTACTCCAGATGGTGTAGGTAACTACACAATCAAATTTAGTCTAGCTAATAGAACTTTAACATTTACAAAAAATTAGAACTAAAATAAAAATAACGGGAATACTCTTCCCGTTATTTTTTTATACTAATAATTTATAACTTACCAATAAGACTTAAAGATCAACCAATTGACAATAAGGATTAACTCTCATTTATGAAAAAAATCTACTCCATATTAATTCTTCTAACACTCATATTAAGCTCTCAAATAAGCTGGAGTCAAATTGTCACTACCTCTCCTACCTTCCCTACTGAAAATGCTGCTGTAACCATCACCTTCGACGCCAGTCTTGGTAATCAAGGGCTAAAAGATTTTACAGGTGATGTTTATGCTCACACAGGTGTTAACACCGATAAAGGTGATTGGCAATATGCTCCAACATGGGGTGATAATGATACCAAATACAAACTAACTAGTATAGGTAATAACAAATGGGAATTCGAAATAATACCGAGTATTCGTGAATATTACAGTGTCCCTGCTGGTGAAGAAATTCAAAAAATGGCTTTTGTTTTTCGTAGTTCCGACAATTCAAAAGAGGGTAAAGATGTTGGGAATGCAGATATTTTTATTGAGCTCAGTACTGAAGGCTTAAATGTTAGCTTCACAAGTCCTATAAACAATAGTATTATTGAAAAGTCTACAGATTTCACAGTGAGTATTAACTCTGCAGCAAGTGAATCTTTAGAACTTTGGGTAGATGGTGTTCAGAATGAGAGCATCAACTCACTTTCTATTGAAAAAATATTTAATTACCCAACGGCTGGGGATCATGAATTCGTAGCTGTGGCCACTTCTGGAAGTGAAGTAAAACGTGATACTCTAAGTATAGTAATCCGCCAAGAGACACAAACAGAAGTTCGCCCAAGTGCACTAAAAGATGGAATTAGCTATATTTCAGATACTGAGGTTACCTTACAATTATTTGCTCCAAATAAAGGCTTTGTATTTATTATTGGTGATTTTAATGATTGGCTACTTAGTAACAATTACCAAATGAAAAAAGATGGTGATTATTTTTGGTTGACAATTAATAACCTTACTCCTGCTAAAGAATACATTTTCCAATACTTTATAGATGGTGAAATAAAAATAGCAGATCCTTACGCTGACAAACTACTCGACCCATGGAATGATCAATACATCTCAAACACGACCTATCCTAACTTAATACCATACCCTTCCGATAAAACCACCGAATTTGCCTCAGTTCTTCAAACAAATCAAACAAGCTTTACTTGGAATGATACAGGCTTCATCATGCCAGATCATGATGATCTTGTCATTTATGAATTATTAATCCGTGATTTCACAGAAGCTGGTAATATTAAAACAGTAACTGACACGCTTGATTATTTACAACGACTAGGTATTAATGCTATTGAATTAATGCCTTTTAACGAATTCGACGGTAACGATTCATGGGGATATAATCCTGCCTTTTATTTTGCTCCCGATAAGGCATACGGAACTAAAAACGATTATAAGGCTTTCATTAATGAATGCCATAAGCGTGGTATAGCTGTAATCATGGATATGGTTCTAAACCATTCTTTCGGACAATCACCCTTTTTAAGAATGTATTCAGAAGGGGGAAAACCTTCTACAGATAATCCTTGGTACAATGTTGAACACAACTTTGAAAATCCAGATGCACATTGGGGAGCTGACTTTAACCATGAGAGTTTAGAAACACAAAAATTAGTTGATAGAATCAACACCTATTGGATAGATGAATATCATATCGATGGTTACCGTTTCGATTTCACCAAGGGTTTTTCAAATACGCCCCACACGATCTCCGATGATATTTGGGGGAGCAAATATGATGCTGATCGTATTCGATTACTAAAACGTATGACAGATCAAATTTGGGCTGAAAATGATAAAGCTTTCATTAGTTTTGAACACTTATCAGATGTTTTTGAAGAAAAAGAACTAGCAGCTTATGGTATTCATTTGTGGGGAAATGCCAGTGGTAATTACGGCGAAGCCACAATGGGATACAACGAAAGTGGTAAATCAGATTTAAGTTGGACATCGTGGAAAGAACGTCAGTGGGTAGCACCTAGATTGATCTCTTATATGGAAAGTCACGATGAAGAACGCCTGATGTATAAAAACCTACAATTTGGCAATTCTTCAGGCACTTACGATGTAACAAACTTAACGACTGCCCTTTCGCGTATAGAAACGGCTGGTGCTTTATTTTTCACCATTCCCGGTCCTAAAATGATCTGGCAATTTGGTGAGTTAGGCTATGATTTTTCTATTGATGAAAACGGTCGTACAGGAAAGAAACCCATTAAGTGGGATTATCAAAACGATCCAGATCGTCAACATCTTTATCAAGTATTTTCAGCTCTTATTAAACTGAAAACGCAAGAGCCAGCATTCTCTTCTGAGGATTTTAACTTAAGCGTTGCTGGCGCTCTCAAGCGTATTGAAATAAACCATTCTGATATGGATGTGCGCGTGATTGCCAATTTTGATGTAAAAGCTGGTTCTATTACGCCTAATTTTAGCAAAACGGGTACTTGGTACGATTATTTTAATGGTACGGAACTTTCGGTTTCGGATATCAACATAACTATCAACCTAGAGGCTGGAGAGTATCGTCTGTTTACTACAAAGCAATTGGAAACACCTTCTATACCTGAAGCACCTGTTGCAAGTGAGCTAGTATTGAGTGGTGATTTCAAACAGGATGGAATTATAAATGCTTCATACAACTATTCTGATGTTAATAAAGATCCAGAAGGCAGCTCAGTCATTGAATGGTATCGTTCAGACGATCAAGCAGGAGAAAATGAAGTTACTATTCCAGGAGAAAATACACTTGAATACGCAATTTCTCGTGACGATGTTGGTCGTTATATACGATTCTCAGTAACTCCGGTAGCGACAAGTGGCAATTTACTTAATGGTGAGAAAATTTATTCTGACTATTCTCAAGCAATTGACTACTCAACAGGAATTGAGGATATTTTAGATGAAGAACTGAGAATATATCCAAATCCTGTAATTGATTTACTTCACCTAGACAACCTTAAGCACGTTAAACGCATTAATCTTTATAGTTTAACGGGAAAAACAATTCTCTACAAAAAGAACCCAGATAGTAATGAAATTCTAAATCTCAGCCATTTGAATCAAGGAGTCTATATTATGGTTTTTGATCTTGATGATGGTAACAAGTTGACTAAAAAAATAATTAAGCAGTAAATCATTTTTCATACATTGGGAAGATCCCACTTAGCTCAAGTTAAGTGGGATTTTTTTACAAGTAAACAATTGAAATCCAGTCTGCGACAATAAGGTCATTATCTATTTATATTTTTTAACAACTTATTTAGATATTTAAATATACCATTGATTACATTTGTTTGTCAAAAAAACATCTATTTCATCATTTTGAACAAGTACATATGATTAATAAAACAATTTTATTTAGCATTATTCTAATATTAGCTGGTTTTTCTAATGGATTCTCACAAATAAATCAACTTGAAAAAGCCGCACAATTAGCTAAGCAAGAAAATAAACTTATATTCATGAACTTCTCAGGATCAGACTGGTGTAGGTCTTGTATGATGTTAAAACAATCAATATTAAACACAGCTGAATTTGAATCATTTGCAAATGATAAATTAGTTCTGGTTGATGTTGATTTTCCAAGAAAGAAAAAAAACAGATTGAACAAAAAGCAAACGCAGTATAATGAAAAATTAGCTGAGAAATATAATAAAGAAGGTCAATTCCCTACAATTATCATTCTCGATTCTGATTTAAATATAGTCGCTAGAACAAAATATAAACACTTGAGTCCAACTCAATATATCGATCACATTAAAACTTTGATTGGAAAAGCAATATGATCCGAAATACAGCAACCTTACTCCTAGTCTTTTTATCACTATGCAGTCTAGGACAGAAAGAATCTCACACCAAAATCCTTCTTCTTATGGGATCTCGATTTGAGATAACTGCAGTTAGCCCAGATCAAGATACCGCGATGAAAGCTATTGAAGAAGGCATTACAGAAATCAAACGAATCGAAAAATTAATTTCATCTTGGGATACTAATTCACAAACTTCAGAAGTTATAAGAAATGCTGGGATTAAACCGGTTATTGTTGATCAAGAACTTTTCAATTTAATCCGACGTTCAATCAAGATATCCGCCCTTACACATGGTGCATTCGATATCAGCTATGCTTCAATGGATAAAGTTTGGCATTTTGATGGGAAGATGAAAGAATTGCCAGACTCTAGTACAGTAGCGGCTTCTGTCGCAAAAATCAATTATAAAAACATCATCCTTAATTCCGAGAAAAGAACAGTTTTCTTAAAGGAAAAAGGCATGAAGATTGGCTTTGGTGCTATTGGAAAAGGATATGCTGCAAATAGAGCTCTTGATATCATGTCAAAAATGAACTTAAAAGGAGCTTTAGTTAATGCCTCAGGGGATTTAATTAGCTGGGGAAAAGATGAAGGTGAAAAAGATTGGAAGATTGGCATTATCAATCCTAAACAAAAAGGGAAAGTTTTTTCTTGGCTCAATATAAACGAAACAGCAGTTGTCACTTCGGGCAATTACGAAAAATTTGTTACTATAAATGGTCAACGCTACTCACATATTATCGACCCGAGAACAGGCTATCCTGTTAAAGGTTTAAGTAGCGTAAGTATAATATGTCCTAATGCTGAACTTGCAGATGCTTTAGCGACTTCTGTTTTTGTGCTTGGGAAAGAAAAAGGAATTGAATTAATTAATAAACTAAAAGGAATTGAATGTCTCATAATTACAGACAAACAAGAACTTTTCACATCTGAGAATTTACACTTAGATTATATACAGAAACCGATAGCTAATCATAAATATCAAATCAAAATTGGAAAAGAACATGCGAAATAAGAATAAATCCAAGCTTGCACTTGGAGGCTTATGCTTGTTGTTTAGCCTCAACTCTTGTATGTCAGTTGCAGCCTACCAAAAAGCAAATCTTAACGACGAGGCAATGGCTCTTCAGGCTAAAAAGCTCGAAAGCTATGAATCGAATTTTCAATCTTACCGTGAAGGCGCTGCTGGCGCAAATGGCGGTAAATCAGGAGGAGGTTGTGGATGCAATTAAATAAAACAATTCTACTAGGCGCAATGCTATTAGCTTCAATTGCGGCCTCAGCACAAACTGATAAGAACAGTATTGATGACAAACAAGACGAGAAGCGAAAGAAAGTAAAAAAATCAGAGGCTGACTTTAAAGATACTGAAGTGAATTTCTTATTTAATTATTACGAACAAGATGGTGATCACTCTCCTGTCACAGGTGGTCGTGGAACTGAAAAGTTAGAAAATATTGCTCCAACATTTGTAGTTCATATTCCTATGGATTCAGTATCGAGCTTAGATCTGAATTTTGGAATTGATATTTATTCGTCTGCTTCAACAGATAATATTGATATTTTTGACGGTAATAAATCTGGAGCATCGGGTAAGGATGTTCGTGCACATATTAATGCTTCATACAATAGGAACTTAATTCAGTCTGGAAATGCATATAGTTTGATGGCTGGTTTTTCTCAAGAATACGACGTATCCTCTTTAAATTTTGGAGGTTCCTATACCATCAATTCTAAAGATAAGAATCGTTCCTTAAGCTTGGATGCTCTTTATATGAACGACACCTGGACATTAATTTATCCAGTTGAATTACGAAATGGAACTGAATGGCTTAAAGATGATACTCGTTCAACAATGAAGTTTGGCTTGTCGTACTCACAAGTAATTAACAAGCGCCTACAGGCCTTGTTTTCGTTAGAAGTTGTATCACAATCAGGTCTTCTGAGTACACCATTCCATCGCGTCTTTTTCGACGATGCTAAAGATAAAGAAGGAATGGATCTTAAAACCTTTAGCAATGTTGAAATGTTGGATGATAATCGTTTGAAAATTCCAATCTCAATGCGATGGAATTATTACTTGAATGATTTTATGCGATTAAGAACATTCTATCGTTATTATACAGATAGTTGGGGAATTACTGCACATACAGCAAGTATAGAACTTCCTATGCAAGTTACACCAAGTTTAATTGCATCTCCTTTTTTCAGATATCACACACAAACTGCGGCTGATGATTTCTACGAATTTGGTCAAGCTAGTAACAGTCAGAAACCTGAATTCTATACTTCGGATTACGATTTATCGGACTTAAGTAGTACCAAAATAGGTTTGGGTTTACAATACTCTCCTGTAATGGGAGTTGGAAATTTTAAATCTCCCTTCAGGAAAAATAAGCAGGCTCAGTTAAAAAGTATTGGCTTGAGAACCGCCTATTACGATAGAAGTGATGGATTAAGTGCTTGGTTAGTTAGTCTTGATTTTGCATTCACATTTTAAGAAAAATATAGTGTAAAGAGTTACAATTAACTCTTTACACTTCTACTATATTTTCTTGGCTTAATTTTCTATTACCATCCCAACGGTAAGCAACTAAATGCCCTCCATTAGCAACACAAGCATCTACACAGCAAAGATTATCTCTTACTACTCCTGCTTGTTCATTCAAACAATAATGTCCGAAAAATACGGGTAATTCTTGCTCAGAATATGATGGAATATCAGTACAAAGTTCTAGTGGAATAGTATAATTAGGTAACTTAAATCGATTTCCAAAAGCCAAAGAACTAAAGCTCTCCCCTTCCATTTTATTCCACCATTTTATGCGAAACATACTGCGTTTAATACCATAACTGTCTTTTATTACAAGATCGTTTGGCAATGCAAATTCCCTTCCTTTCAATAATAACATACAGGCACTATATAGCTTGCCTTTATTACCATAAATTTTTCTAAGAAACTTCTTATTCAATCTATTTTCAGGATGTTTCACTTTCATTAAATCGATAGCCTCTTGATCCCAACAAGCATGAACCACTCTAAAGTCATCAAACTCTAAAAATAATGGTAAAGATCTTAGCCATTTCAGGTAGATTTTCTTCGCCTCTTTATTAGCCTGAAACTCAAGATAAGTCCTTCTAATCTGTGCTTTATTCTTCATGCTATGCTCACGCAAAGGAATCCCTTCATCATCTTTGGTATAATAGGCTAGAACATTAAGTTCATGATTTCCAACTATGGCGTAAGCAGAGCCATAATCAACCATATTTTTTATCAAGCAAAGACTATCTATTACGCGAAATCCCCTATCTACAAAATCTCCAACAAAAACAGCTTTCCTTTCGGGATGAGTGTAAACGCCATCTTCTTTTCTATATCCCAAAGTTTGAAGCATCTCCTCCAAGCTCTCAAATTCACCGTGTATGTCTCCTATTATATCGTACAAATCAGTCGTATTAGTCATTAACAATTAAATCATGAATTGTCTTAGTTGATTACAATCCTCGGCCTCATCACCTTTTCAAAGATATAAAAACAAAAGAACCAACCGAACAAAGTAAATCCATGAACATCTTATTAAATTATCTGGGAATAAAATTTCAAGAGTCTCAATTTTCTCCTTTACACCCATAATTTTTGCCTTAACATGCATCCTTAGCCTTTAACGTTCTCAATCTTGGGTTTAAACCTTCGCATGCCGCCTTTAACGTTCCCAATCTTGGGTTTAAGCTTCTCAATCCTGCCTTTAACAGTCCTAATCTCGGCTTTAACTATCTCGATCCCACCTTTAACCTTCCCAATCTCGGCTTTAACTATCTCGATCCCACCTTTAACCTTCCCAATTTTGGGTTTAACCTTCTCATTCCCGCCTTTAACGAGCTCAATCCCGACGGGTTTGAGCTCGTTAAAGCCAATTCTACAGGCTTGTAAGACTATTATTACAAATATAACTCATATTAATTTTTATTTAAAAGCAAAAAAACATCTGTTTAAGGCATCTATAACGAATACATTGGGTAAACCAGGGTTATATTGTGTTTAGGACACTCACAAGTCCGCTAAGTACTTTATATACCCTTAATAACCTCCCACATAAAATAACATAGAGCAAAAAAAACTCTCCCTATTGCAATGCAATAAGAAGAGTTTATATTTTTAATTACCAATATTGAAAGTTGACTGCTATTACAGTTTAAACAATTCGTTAATATTTGGTTCTTTTTTAACTTTATTAGGACCAGCGTAAGTAAACTCATTCGTTTTGCTGCTGTATTCGTAATCCTTCTTCCACTCATCAAAATTAGCGACGATTTTCTTGATAGACTCCGCAAAGTAAACAACTTCTTTATTAGTAGTAGTTGGGTGTAAAGACCAACGTACCCATCCTGGCTTATGAGTTAAGTCACCAGCAGTAATTTCACATGTAATCGACTGTGATTTCTCATGAGTTACATCAAGCATATAATGACCATAAGTACCTGCACATGCACAACCACCACGAACTTGAATTCCGAAATGATCATTCAACAGCTTCACTAACAAGTTAAAATGAATATACTCAATATAGAATGACATAGCCCCAATACGCTTTTGTCCATCATCAGCAAGAATTGTTACATCATCAACTTCACGCATCAATTTAAAAGCAAGGTCAAGTAGTTCTTCTTCGCGAGCCTCAATATTGTCAGTACCCATTTGATTTTTCACTTCAATAGCCAAAGCTGTTCTAATAGATTGAAGGAAACCTGGCGTTCCACCATCTTCTCTAGCCTCAATATTGTTTATAAATTTGTACTCACCCCATGGATTAGTCCAGTCAACAGTTCCTCCGCCTGGATTATCAGGAGCAGCATTAGGATCGTAAAGTGCTGAATCAAAAATCATAACACCAGAAGATCCTGGTCCTCCCAAGAATTTGTGAGGCGAAAAGAATATACCATCTAAACCACACTCTGGGTCGGCTGGATGCATATCGATATCAACATAAGGAGCAGATGCTGCGAAATCTACAAAACAAATACCGTCATGCTTATGCATCATCTTAGCCATTTCATGATAAGGAGTTATAATACCAGTTACATTTGAACAAGCACTGAATGAACCAATTTTCATTTTACGATCAGCATATTTCTCAAGCTGCTTTTCCAACTCATTCAAGTCAATTGTTAAACCTTCTCCTGGAGGCACAACTACAACATCAACATTGGTTTCGTACCAAGATGTTTGGTTAGAATGATGCTCCATATGAGTAATAAACACAACTGGTTTTTCCTTATCTTTCATGCAGCTTTTCGAGTTCATAGGACCACATCCTTTTAAACCCAAAATACGTTGTAACTTCACAATAACAGCTGTCATACCGTAACCCGCATGCATTAATACATCATTAGGTCCAGCGTTACAATGCTTTTTTATTATATTCTGAGCTTCATGGTAACTTTTTGTCATTAAAGTACCTGTTACATTTGTCTCAGTATGTGTATTTGCAACATAAGGACCAAAGTCCTTTAGCATTCTTTTTTCTAGAGGCTTATATAAACGTCCGCTCGCAATCCAGTCGCCGTAAACGATAGTTTGCTTGCCAAAAGGAGAATAAAATCGGGCTTCGTTTCCCACAGTATTCTTTCGGAACTTTTTGAAATGGTTCTCCAAATTACTCATGTTCAAGTTAGTTTTATTTGTTTTGTTGTTTATTCAGATTTGGGTTATCTCAAACCAGTTCATATTCAGATCATTTAGTCTGATTTAAGATTGGCCGTAAATTTAGATATTATGAAAGGGAATACAAATAGTGATCGTATATATTCCATTATTTCAGACTATTTGGACTCACATAGCATTCTAAACAAATCATCCATTACACTGATTATAAACAACAATTATTAAGAAAAGACACCAGTAGCTTTACAATAAATAATCCCGTTTCTTATTTAGAATGGATGCTATTTATTAAGAGTCGAATAAATTGAAGGGAAAACATTAAATTTGGCTTCATTAAAATATAATGGCCCAAGATTTACAACTAAGTACTTACGGAAGACAACTAAATATATGGAGACAATTATTCAACTCTTCGAAAAAAGTGTAGAACAATATCCTAACAACCCATTTTTATGGGAAAAAAGTGATGGAGATTATACTTCTCAATCCTATAAAGAGCTTCACACCGAAGTACACCTACTTGCAGCAGGATTATATGCAATGGGCATAAAAAAAGGAGATCGAATAGGTTTATTATCAGAAGGTAGAAATGCCTGGGTTCTCTCTGAACTTGGTATACTCTACACAGGAGCTGTCAATGTTCCTTTGTCTGTAAAACTAGATGCTCAAAACGAATTAAAGTTCCGCTTACAACATTCTGAATCGAGATGGGTTATTGTTTCAAAAAATCACCTTTCAAAAATTAGAGAGATTAAAGATGAACTTAAACTCTTAGAACAAATTATCGTAATAGATAATGATGTTGTATTGGAATCGAAAGAAATTTACTTGTCTTCAATAATTGAATTTGGACAAAACATTCTAGAGTCTGATAAAAATGAACTTCAAAAGCTTTGGTCAACTATTGATGCTGATGATAGTGCAAATATTTCTTACACTTCAGGAACCACAGCCGATCCTAAAGGCATCATTTTATCGCACAACAATTACACCTCGAATGTCATACAGGCTTCCAGTTTAATGGACATTCCTGAAACCTATAGAACCTTGCTTATCCTACCATGGGATCACTCCTTTGCTCACACAGCAGGTATTTATAGTTTCATGTTAAAAGGTGCTTCGATTGCCGCTGTTCAGCAAGGTAAGTCGCCTATGGAGGCTTTAAAAAACATTCCGAATAATATTAAAGAAATTCAACCCGATATTATATTAAGTGTTCCAGCTTTAGCTAAAAACTTTAAAAAGAATATTGAAAAAGGAATTAAGGCTAAAGGTCCAAAGGTAGAGCGAATGTTTAACAAAGCTCTTGATGTTGCTTATCGTTACAATGGTATGGGAATCGACAAGGGAAAAGGTACTCGTAAGTTCTTAAAGCCAATTTATAAGTTCTACGATAAGATTCTTTTTTCTAAGATTAGAGCTAATTTTGGTGGTAATCTTAAATTCTTTGTCGGTGGAGGTGCCTTACTAGATATAGAATTACAACGATTCTTCTATGCAATTGGTATTCCAATGTATCAAGGCTATGGTTTATCAGAAGCTTCACCCATCATTTCCTCGAATGCACATCACCGTCACAAGTTAGGTTCATCAGGTTTCCTGGTTGATAACATGGATTTTAAAATTTGTGATGATCTTGGTAACCCACTGTCTACGGGTAAAAAAGGCGAAATCGTAATTAAAGGTGGCAATGTGATGAAAGGCTACTGGAAAAATGATAAAGCAAGCGCCGAGACTCTAAGAAACGATTGGCTACACACAGGTGATATGGGGCATTTAGATGAAGATGGCTTCCTTTATGTTTCTGGACGTTTTAAATCCTTATTGATTGCCAACGATGGTGAAAAATTCAGTCCTGAGGGCATCGAAGAAGCTTTTGTTCATCAATCACCATATATCGATCAGTGTATCTTATACAACAACCAAGATCCATATACCATTGCTATGCTTGTGCCAAATAAGGCTGCAATTCAATCTTACCTAAAAGAACAAGGACTAAATTCAAAAAGTAATGAAGGGCAAATTGCAGCGCTAAAGCTTTTACAGTCTGAACTAAACGAGTACAAAACAGGTGGCAAGTATCAAGACATGTTTCCACAAAGGTGGATGCCAACTGCTATTGGAATTCTTCCTGAAGCTTTCACGGAAGAAAATAAGCTTGTGAATTCTACAATGAAAGTTGTGCGTGACAAAGTAATTACCTACTTCAAAGACTACGTAGATTTCTTATATACGCCAGAAGGGAAAAACATTTTGAACTCTAAAAATAAGGAAACAATCCAGAAGTTTTAACTGCAGATTGATAAAAAACTACCGACTAATAACACACAAATAGTAATGAAATTCAATTCAGATAAACTCACTAGTCTATTAACTCTAGGTTTGATGCTACTTGCTTTTACCGCAAGTGCACTTGATTCAAATATTGAAAAACAATGCCAAAATTATAAAGGTAAAGCACCGAAGTACATCTTCTATTTTATTGGTGATGGAATGGGCTTATCGCAGTCAAATGCAGCAGAGGCCTACTTATCTGCCATAAATAATAAGGATGGAATCCAAAAACTTGAGATGAACAAATTTCCTCATCACGGTTTTTACACCACCTATGCTAGCAACCGATTTATTACAGGATCTGCAGCAGCAGGTACGGCACTTGCAACTGGTTATAAAACCAGTATCAATACCATTGGTATGGATGCCTCAAAACAAAAACCAGTAGAGTCTATTGCCGAAAGAGCTCGAGATTTAGGTTATAAAGTTGGGATTGTTTCATCCGTGTCGATCGACCATGCTACACCTGCATCATTTTATGCACATCAGCCATCGAGAAGTATGTATTACAATATCAGCTTAGACTTAAGCAAGTCGAACTTCAACTATTTTGGAGGTGGAGGCATTAAGCATCCTGAAGGTGATGGTAAAATAGATAAGAATAACCTTATGGCCAATTTTGGTCAGGGAGCTGATAAAAAAGTTGTCAACAAACAAGCCAACTCTATAGAGCTTGCAAAAGAACGTGGCTACCGACTTTTAAATACTAAAGCTGAGTTTCAGAGCTTAAAAAAAGGAGATGACAAGATCATTGCAATTGCCCCACGTTTAGCAGGAGGCAAGGCCTTACCTTATGCTATAGATCAAACTAAAGATGATATTACCTTAAGAGATTTTACAAAAAAAGGTATTGAGCTTTTAGATAATGATAAGGGATTCTTCATGATGGTTGAAGGTGGTAAAATAGATTGGACCTGTCATGCAAATGATGCAGCAACAGCCATAAAAGAAATTATCAACCTTGATTCTGCCGTTAAAGTAGCACTTGATTTCTATAAGAAACATCCAAAAGAAACACTTATCGTTGTTGGTGGAGATCACGAGACTGGTGGAATGGCACTAGGCTTTTCTGGTAGTCATTACGACTCTGCATTTAAAATTCTTCAATATCAAAATATCTCTAACGATGGTTTTACTGAACTTGTTGACAAGTACAAAAAAGACAATTTAGGAAACTACAAGCTTGAAGATGGAATGGCCCTAGTTGAGGAACATTTTGGTTTAGGTGATAAAGAAAAAGGACTTGAACTTTCTAGTTTTGAAAAAGAACAGCTCAAAAATGCTTTCGAACAAAGTATGAACTACAAAAAAGAATTCAAGAAAGATGATCAGTTCTACTTGCTTTATGGAAGCTACAATCCTCTCACAACTACTGCTTGTCATATTTTATCGCAAAAGGCTGGTATTGGCTGGACTTCATTCTCACATACAGCTACCCCAATTCCTGTTAGAGCAATTGGTGTTGGAGCTGAACTATTTTCTGGTTATTACGATAATACGGATATGGCAAAAAATATTTTCAGGTTACTAGAATCTAAATAATTACTCAACAAGAACAACTAATTTATCCTTGTTTACTTTTCAGTCTTCATGTTTAAACTACCACAAAAATCAGATTTAATTCTAGTGGGCTTACTCCTATTCGTTTGTATAGGTTTATTTTTAGCACCTAATGGTTTCGATAAAACAACCGATATAAATTCTCTTAGAGTTAAGGCATTAGTTTTATCTACAAATGATGACTTAATAGTTGAAACTGGCATTCTAAAAACAGGGACACAAGTCCTACAAATCAAAATTCTTAATAGTCAATTCAAGGGTAAAGAACTTAAAGCTTTCAACCAGTTAGTTGGTCGTATGGAGTTCGATAAAATTTTTGTCAGAGGTGATAAAACACTTACGGTGTTGAATCTAAATAATGATCAAACTGAAATTCTCAGTGCCAATGTTATAGACCATTACAGAATCAATATCGAATTGTGGCTTTTAGTTCTCTTCGTTATTTTATTAATTGGTTTTGCTGGTTGGACAGGTATTAAAGCCATACTGTCCTTCATGTTTGCTGGACTAGCAATATGGAAACTACTTCTTCCTGGGTTCTTAAAAGGCTACTCTCCTATCCCTTTATCTCTTGGAATAGTCGCTTTATTAACTTCTGTAATCATTTTTTTAGTTGCTGGAACAAATAAGAAAGGGACCGTTGCATTCTTAGGCGCAATGAGTGGTATAGCAATCACCTGCATAATGGCTATCATCTTTGGTGATTTATTTAATATACATGGAGCTATTAAACCTTTTTCAGAAACCTTGCTTTATTCTGGATTTGCTCACCTGAACCTCACCGAAATATTCCTTGCAGGTATTTTTATTTCCTCATCAGGTGCCGTTATGGATGTCTCTATGGATATTGCCGCTTCACAAGCAGAGGTGATCAACCACAATCCTAATATCGGTTCTAAAGAGCTTCGTCAATCTGGTTTCGAGGTTGGAAAAGCTGTTGTTGGTACCATGACAACAACTCTTCTTCTAGCTTACTCAGGAGGCTTCTCAGCTCTACTAATGGTTTTTATTGCACAAGGTACACCTATGACTAATATCCTAAACCTTAACTATGTTTCAGGAGAACTGCTTCACACACTAGTTGGTAGTTTTGGACTTATTCTAGTTGCTCCATTCACAGCGATTATTGGAAGTTGGATTTATACACGACAGAGAAGATAAGGCATTAAAACTAAAAAAGAGGCTCGAAAATCATATGGTTTTCGAGCCTCTTTTTTTTAATATCGTCTTACTTTAATCAACCGCTTCTACTTCTACCCTTTGGTTCATTACGGAGAAATTCCAATTGTACTTTCGAGCTAATATCACTAAAATAACAACAGCTGCTAATGACATCACAATTAGATCTTTTACTGGATCAGAATGGTTATTCACAAACAAAGCTGGCGTTTGTAATACCGATGCTTTAGCTGTAACAAATATTGCAATGAAAATATTGTTCGCTGCATGTGCGCCCATCGCTGTTTCAATACCATCATCTAGTACAGACATTAATCCGAATACCAATCCAAAAATTATATATTGAGGCATTACAAGCCAAAATCCGTATTCCTTTACTTCAGGATTAAATATATGTAATAAACCAAATAGTATAGCTGGTAAAATAGCTACTAACCATCTGTTTCTTGTCCATCGAGCAACAGCTTGTCCTAAATAGCCTCTAAAAATAATTTCCTCGAAACTGGTCTGAAAAGGAATAATCAGTAGTGCAATTACAATTAATGGAATAAATGAAGACCAATTTAAATTCAATTCGTAGTGACTTGAATTCAGGTAATAGTCAGCAACCAACAGACCTCCAGAAATAGTGGTCCAAACGGCAGCTGAATAGAAAAATCGATTCCAACGTATGCTTTGTGTTCCATTGATAACCTCTTTAACACTTTGCTTATGAAGAGGCTTTATAATCAATATAAAACCGATAAGCCCAACAATAAAAGGGAACATCATTAAAAATAAACTTGTATTCCCATCAAAGCCTAAACCACTAAGGTCAGCCAAATTATTTGGGTTAAGTTCACCCCCTTTTGCCATTCCAATTACTACAGCAATTCCCAAAGGTATAGCACCAATCGTATTAGCAATAGCAAAAGCTATAACTGGCAATAGAATATATTTCCACCACTCATGTGGTCCAGACAAGGCACGTTCTAAAAATTTCATCTAATAGCAATTAATTTATTTCGGATACCAAACCTAAGAAAAATAACATAAAGCAAAAAAAAAACGCTCAATTGAATTGAACGTTTTTAGATGATATCCTTGTATCAAACTATAAAGTATGTTGATAGCAAGATTTATATTTTAAGAAATATTATTTCTTTTTACGCTTCGCATTTCGCTTGGCATTTCTTTTATTAGTCTCTCTTTGTTTCATCAAACCTTTTGACCCAGAAGGTGTTTTAGAGTTTTTAGCTGATTTCTCATGGAAACCACTTCCCTTTTTAGCAGCCATTTTTACTCTAACATTTCGAGTCTGTTTCTTCTCATCCTCCAAAAGTTGAGAAGTTAACTCAACCCCTTCAGGAATTTCTTCCAATAAAACAGGCTTCCCAATTAAAGCCTCAACCTTTTCCATTAATATCTCTTCATCAATACTCACAAAACTAATAGCAGTACCTGATTTATCGGCACGACCTGTACGACCAACACGGTGAACATACTCCACGTAATTATTTGGCATATCGAAGTTAATCACATGACTCACATTCTCGATATCGATACCACGAGCTGCAACATCAGATGAAACCAACACACGAGCCCTTCCTTCTCTAAATGAATTCAAGGCATTCAAACGTGTAGTCTGAGCTTTATTACCGTGAATCACACTTAAATTATCACCCAATACGGATTCCAAACGATCTACAATTCTATCTGCATTTCTTTTGGTTTCAGTAAAGATCATCACCTTATTAAAGACTTCTTCATCTTCAAGTAAATGTTTTAAGAGACTCACTTTACTCAAAATATTCTTAACATGATATTGTTTCTGAAAAATATTCTCAACAGTACTTGCCTGTGGAGCAACCTCAATTCTTACAGGTGACACTAAAAAGTCATCAGCCAATTGGTCAACAATATCTGAGAAAGTTGCTGAAAACAAAAGGTTTTGATGTCTCTCTGGTAGAATCTCGAAAATAGCCTTAAGTTGAGGCATAAATCCTAAATCCATCATTTTATCAGCCTCATCAATCACTAAAGTTCTGATATTTGTGAACTTTAGAATACGAGACATATAGATATCCATCAATCGACCTGGTGTAGCAACTATAATATCGACACCTTCGTAAACTTGCTCTTTCTGCGTATTAATATTAACCCCACCATAAAGCGCTAAAGCCCTAATATTCAAATAAGGCGTCAATAACTCAATGGTTTCACAAACCTGAACAACAAGTTCGCGTGTAGGCACAACAATAAGGGCTCTTGGATCCATACCCTGAGCATAACCTAACTTCATAAGAATAGGCATCAGATAAGCCAAGGTTTTTCCTGTACCTGTTTGGGCAATACCAATTACATCCTTACCAGAGCGAATAGGTGAAAAAACCTCCTTTTGAATTGAAGTGGCTTTTTCGAAACCTGCATCGGCAAGTGCCTTTAATATTTGCTTACTTAATTTGATGTCTTCAAATGAACTCATACTCTCTTTTTTATTATAGAAATTTGCGCAAAAATAGTCATTTTATTCCGAGTAGACTGATATTGACTAAGATTAAACTCGGAAAGTCCTATTTCAATCCTAAAATAAACTTTGAACCTCTTCCTTCAAGAATGCAATGGCTTGAGCGTGAGCAGAATTCTTGTCCTGCATATGGGCTTCAATTATTGCCTTACTAAGGTTGATAGAACTATCAGAAGGAACTAATTGCAATGCTTCTGCATTTACAAGTTGCACTAGACTTTCCTTTGCCGCTTTAATAAGCATCCAAGACTGAGGCGTTACATACAATTGTTGAGAAAGGTTGTGCTCAAACTCTCCTCTTATCATCGCCAACAAAACTTTATGAAGTTGTTGATTGCTCATATCAGCTTGATTCTCTCGAACAATTAAAGATTCTGGGTGAATCCTTTCCAAAAGGATAATTAAACGCTCATAAGCTTGCAAACGAATAGGCGTAATAGCTTTCTGATTATTTAGGAAGACATCTAACTTCATTTTCTTCTCTTCCTTTATGAGCATAGCGCGAATTAGAAAATAAGCCGTTGCAAATACAACCAAGGCAGGTAGAGTGTACTTTAATAGTTCAAGCATAATAGGTATATAAAATTGAATAAAACCAGATTTCTTTCTTCACATCAAATTACAGAACATGTTCGCTGCAACTTGTAATTCATACTAAATAAAAATAAGATCGTTTGCATTAAAAACCTATGGCTCATACAAATTTATAATCACCTCACATTCAACAAAATTCAGCAACACGTCTTTTAATTCATAATTGAGATTAAAATGGCCATACATCTAAGTTTAAACACATTCACATTTACGCAAACGTTTGAGTTATTTTAAAAAGATTACATTTATATCTCAATTTAAAAATTTGATTACTACAAAAGTATCAAGCTATTTTACAAAACCATAAAAAAACAAGCACAATGTTAAAGCTTTCGAATCGTATTACTTCAATGGAATTATCACCAACCCTTGCCATGTCTCAAAAAAGTAGAGATATGAAAGCTCAAGGAATTGATGTGATTAATTTAAGCGTGGGAGAGCCCGATTTTAAAACGCCTACTCATATTAAGGAAGCTGCTCACAATGCTATAACAGATAACTATTCATATTACTCACCAATTCCAGGGTTTGAAAAACTGAGAGAAGCTATTTGTAACAAGCTTAAGCGTGATAATAATCTAGAATTTACACCAGAACAAATTGTTGTCTCAAATGGGGCTAAACAATCTATTCTTAACGTTATCATGTCTGTAATTAATCCAGGTGATGAAGTTATTATTCCTAGCCCTTATTGGGTAAGCTATGTCGAAATCGTAAAATTAGCTCAAGGTACTAATGTGTTTGTCCCTGCTGGAATAGATCAAGATTTTAAAATTACGCCAGAACAACTTGAGGCAGCTATAACGTCTAAAACAAAAGCCTTCCTTTTTTCTTCTCCTAGTAATCCAACTGGAAGTATCTATTCAAAAGAAGAACTAAAAGCTTTAGCTCAGGTTTTCGAAAAGCACCCCGATATCGTTATCATATCAGACGAAATATATGAGCACATTAACTATGTTAATGCACATGAAAGTATCGCACAGTTCGAAGAATTAAAAGATCGCACTGTCGTGATTAATGGTGTATCTAAAGGTTATGCCATGACTGGATGGCGCATTGGCTACTTAGCGGCTCCTCTATGGATTGCTAAGGGTTGTAACAAACTACAAGGCCAAATGACATCTGGAGCATCTTCAATAGCTCAAATGGCAGCAGTAGAAGCTTTCAATGGTGATCAGTCTTGTACTCAGGAAATGAAAAAAGCTTTTAAACAAAGACAAGACATTGCTTTTGACCTATTAAGTCAAATTCCTGAATTTAAACTTAAGAAACCAGAAGGTGCTTTCTACTTTTTTCCTGATGTGTCAACACTATTTGGTAAAAGTTATAATAGCACAAGCATAAATAACCCAACTGACCTAAGCCTATACCTATTAGAAGAAGCTAGAGTTGCAACCGTAACTGGTGAAGCCTTTGGTGCTCCTGCTTGTTTAAGACTTTCGTATGCGACTAGCGAAAAGGTTATGACAGAAGCCATTTCAAGAATCAAAAACGCAATTGAGAAATTGAATTAATATCAAGATAATAAACACGAAAAAAGACTGTCTATAAATATATGTATTCGTCATTCTGAACTTGTTTCAGAATCTTTGCGCATTGATTATGAGATCCTGAAATAAATTCAGGATGACGTTCAATGTTGAACTTTCATATTTATGGACACCCACTTTTTTTTAGTAGGTACCCATACAAAAGTAAAAGCCATCCCGAGGGATGGCTTTTATACTCTATATCAAAAATTCCAATTTAGTTTCCAGCGATAAATGCCGATGACCAAAGATCTTTCTTTTGATCTTCAGGTGCTAATTCAATAGATTTTTTAGCCTGAACTTTAGCATCGCCAGCACCAACTGTTTTGTGCTGAATATTGCCATCAGCATTTAACCACAATAAAGTAGGGAAAGCACTTACACTGTACTTAGCCATTAAAGGCTTACCTGCTTCCGACTCCATATCCATTTTTGTCTTCACTCTTTCTAACTACCCACGCAAACAGATAACATTTATCCAAATTTAATATTAATCAAACTTAAAAATACGGTATTTGTTAAACTTGACAAACTTGACAGATAAATTGACAACCTATTTTACTTAACTTCGGTATCGTTTTGATTATGGGGAGAAATTGCTCTGCTGATTAGAACAAAAAATGTAACCCATCGGCAGGTCATCAACCTGGTAAAACTTTGGACGGTAGCACTTGGAAGATGTGGCCGATGGGCCCTCGCAAGATAAATTTAATACGTAATAAAATGAGTTTACGTTATGGATTAATTCCAAATCATTTGACAGATGATCCAAATGATTACATGGGTATTGTTACAGATAACGATACAGTAAATGTTGAAACAATTGTTCAGAGAATGACTGGCAAAGGTTCAACAATAACAAAGGCAGAAGCGCTCTCAGTAGTTGAAGAGTATGAATATGCTGTAGTTGAAGCTGTAAAGAATGGAAACAGTGTAAACACAAAGTTGTTTAAAATCAACCCGAGTGTTTCTGGTGTTTTTGTTGACAAACACGACGGTTTCGACCCCGCCCGACATGCAGTTCGATTGAACATGAATGCTGGATCGCGATTAAGTGAAGCCATCTCGGACATTGAGTTGAGAAAGGTAGAGATCACTTCTCCACAACCAGTCATTCAACAGTTTATTGATCTTAAAACAAATGTGGTGAATGAATCGTTCACTGCAGGTCAAATTGCCTCAATTCGTGGCTCTTTGCTAAAATTCGATGAAGTAGATAGAGCCCAAGGCATCTTCTTTATTGCTGCGGATGGTACCGAAACACGAGTTGATAATGTGGTAAAAAACAAACCTTCGGAGTTGTTATTTTTTGTCCCAGAAGCTTTAACTAGTGGAACATTTCAGGTGGAAGTAAAAACCATTCTCCAGAACACTAAAAAACTTCGTACTGGCAGGTTCCTAACAGATTTGGTTGCTGCACAATAAGAAATAATTAGTGACATTACTAAAGGCTGCAAATCTAATTGAGATTTGCAGCCATTTATATTTCATACTACCGATAGTAGGTAGTTACTGCTACCAACAACCGATAGTAGTAACTATAAACAACCAATAGGCATAACTATAAATCACTTATAGTAGTAACTATCATTTAAAACAAAATAGCCTTCCAATTTTAAACTGCACACAACAACAACAACAACAACAACAACAACAACAACAACAACAACAACAACAACAA
>CAXBPC010000001.1:0-302573 GCA_963977525.1 uncultured Marinifilaceae bacterium | reverse complement strand
GGTGGTGTGAGAGGTTCTCCGCTAGGCTAATGGCCTAGCGGCAGCCTACTCGATTAGCTGCTGTACATATTTATTTAAAATTCAGAGTATCCATAAGTTCAACTCTGATTCTATCATACAAAGAAAGCTTATCGTATTTTTTAAGTTCATCTATATCTTGCAACGCAAGATGTGTCCAATACCTAATCTTCCAGTCTGAGTCAGTTAAATGTTTTCTCAATTCCTTAATGGTTTGAAAATCATCTTTCTCTATAAAGTCAGGTATTAAGCTTATAGCATAGTAACGAAATGTTGGATGATCGTTATTCAATTCTTTTTTAAGAATTCTAATAAATTCATCTCTGTGTTTAAATTTATTTGGATCGATATATGATAATTCGTCTAAATGGCTTAATATTTTACTTGGTGTTTTCGATTTGCGTGCTGTTTCAAATAGCCTATTGATTTCAGTTAAGAAAAAGTCATCCCAATTTTGAAGATCTTTTGTCAATGCTTCGTAAAAAACTGGTAGATTATTCAATCCATTAAATTCCTCTTGTATAATGATCTCTTTGAAATTAATAGGGTCAGAGTTCGCAATTTTCAAAACGGAAATTAATGTATCCTCTTGTTCTGATTTAGATAAATCATAAAAGGATTCAAGTTTATTGGCTATATCGTGTGTCATAATTTTGTATTGCAGCTAACGAGTGTGTATATACATTTATATTTTCTTTATCGAGCCTAAAAGTTACATTTAGCCACCCATATTGGTGTGCTAAACGCACTTTTTCATGTTGAATTATCAAAAATCAACAAGAGCGAACTAAAATTACTAAAACAAGTAATTAAACAATATTTTCATTGCAGCAAACCTTCTATTATAAACAATATAGAATACATCTAGATAAATAATCAAGCTCTACTTTTACAGGGCTGAATAAGGAGAATGACTAGAAACATTGGTTTTTCAGCTTCGCTAAATAGGTCGTAAAAGCGCGAGAAGACATTTTCAGGCAAAAAATGATGATGCTGATTTGCAGGAAGAAATATCAGGCTCGAAAAGCTTGCCGCAATTTTGCGAGATCGATTTTAGCCTTAAAAATGAGCTCTAAAAAATATGGGAAGCTTTTATCTGAAAAAAAAGCTTCTCATAACTTAATCTCCTCTTCCTTTCTCAGGTAAAAGGACGAAATACTTCAATCTGCTCATACTATACAAGAAAAACTTAAGCTCTAATTTTATTTTGTATACAATTCGAAGAAAATACGGACAAACCAATCGAATTGTGTTGCGTTAAGGATTAGAGTGGATAGCCCACAGTTTTTATGGGTGTGTGAGGTGTTTGTGGCTAAGGGAATAAAACGAGGACTAGGAGCGGAAAGCCTGACCCTTTTTCGGAAGGGGAACGCCCAATGCTTATTTTAATTAATCTGTAGTACTATTTTGACTTCGACTCCGCTCAGTCACCGTTTTGAGAAATAATTCTCTCATCATCTCGTTGGCTGAGCGGAGTCGAAGCCGTTTAAATAACTGTAATCATACTCTGACATTCTCAGCTTGTATATAGTCAGAGCATGACGAATACTTGGGCATAGGGCAAAAAAAAAAGGAAGCCGAAGCTTCCTTTTTTATATTCTAATGGGTGTGTCTCGATTAATGAGAAGCACCTTTAACTTTTAGTTGATCGCCAGTGTCGTTTGCAACAGCTTTTTTCCATTTGTCGCTATAACCTGGTTGCTTCATTGTAGGATTCTGATTGTTACCATCCTTAGTTTTAATGTTACCATCCATAAACTTAGCAAATAGGTAACCGTAGAAGTCTCTCCACTCGTTTGTAAGGTTGTCACCTTGGTTACAAGAGAAATCAGTCAAGAACTCAATAGCAGCAGCCTTGTCAGCTTTAAACATGTCTTCAGCAGCCATATCGATAATCTTAGTGAAATTCTGATATTTAGCTTCAAGCTCTACTTGCTTCTTTCTAATTTCAGGATGAATTTCAGAGTAACGTGTGTAAGCAAAGTTTGTTACTTGGTTGAATACCCAAAATGCCGACTTGTTAGTGAAATCCATCAATTTACCATTACCAACAGCAAATGTTTCAGGAACACGAGTTGCCGAGCAATACATTGGGAAATATACTGTCGAAGCAGCATCATCAACACCAAACCAGTTGATTCCACCTACTGCATCAGGTAACCAGTTACGAGATTGTGCTACAAAAGAGAAACCTGTTTGCTGAGTTGCTGTTGCACGCTCGTTGCAATAAGTTACACCGTCTACTTTCCAAGTTAATGGTCTCCAACGGTAAGGGTTTCCGTAAGGACCTGCACCCATATCTTTCGACATGTCAAGTTCAGTTCCTTCAAGGTGATCTCTCATGGCATCCTTAACTTCCGAAAGCTCAATTTTATGATCTGGCTTAATCCAAAGAGGCATACGGTTTGTCGCATATCCTTTTTTGTCAAGCTTAATATTTCCTTTAGCGTAATTGAAATGCTTATCCATATCCTTGTTTACACGGTTGAAGAAAGTCCAAACACGCATTTCGCAATAACGAGCTCCACCGAAATCTACAGGACCGTATGAGTCAGAGAAACTGAAGTTTTTGTTCTTACCATCTTTAGGATAAAGAGCTTTTTCTTTTGCGAAAGAGATAACATCCTTAGCGTAAACAGTTGATACTTCAGGGTTAAAAATTTTGTCGATCTTATCAGAAGCGATAGATGTTTTTCCTTCCAATGGGAAAGTTGTGATACGTGCGTGATTCGCGTGTCCACTAACGTAACCGTCAGGAATCATACGAGCAGCCCATACAGCACCTTTCTCGCCATTACCTTTACCAATCATCTCAAGAATCCAAATCTCGTTAGGATCAGAGATAGAGAAAGACTCTCCTGAGCTATAGTATCCGTGAGCCTCAACCAATTCGGTCATTACCTTAATTGCTTCACGAGCATTTTTAGAACGCTGTAGAGCTAAATAAATAAGGCTACCGTAATCGATAAGAGCACCTTCTTGTGAACCCAATTGCTCAACGCCACCCCAAGTGGTTTCGCCAATTGCTAACTGGAATTCGTTCATGTTTCCAACTACATTGTATGTGTGAGCAACTTGTGGAATTGGACCTAAGTACTTTCCAGTGTCCCACTCATAAACATCAATCATAGTTCCTTCTGCCCAATCAGCAGCAGGGCGAAAATAAAGCTCACCGTATAAAACGTGTGAGTCAGCTGCATAGGTAATCATGTTAGAACCATCGGCACTAGCACCTCTAGTTACTAAGTAATTGGTACATGCACTAGCAGTTGAAGCTGTAAAAATGGCTAACAACATGAACAGTGATGCGAAAATCGATAACTTTTTCATTCTAATTGTTTTAGATGGTCTAAAGACAGTTAATATTTGTTTTTTGTATTATTTGTAGGTAGATATTCACCCCTATTGGCATCAATAAAGATGCCAACTCTGAACGAATCTGTACAAAAATAGCAAAAAATGGGAGATTAGGAAGTGATATTTGTTCTGTTGGTATGTGTTGAATAATATGCTTTTGTAGGCTTTAGAGAAAGTTTGGCGAGTAAAAGTGGGAGGGAATTAAACAAAAAAATAAGTGTATCTCTTATTGTTGAGGGATACACTTATTTAAATGATGATGTTTTATATAAACATCCTGCTGACTAGGGTTCTTATCTTCTGAAGGCATAGCTCGAATTTTGATTCTTATTTTCGGCTATTTGCATCGTTTCTGTTGATACAGCTAACTTCTGCGCTTTTACAACAAACTGCTCTTCAATTCTTGTGTTTCTTCCTACCAATACTAATGAGTAGTTACCATCAGATAATAGAGATAGATCGAATAATTTTTGTGTACTGGTTTCAGCATTAATTGTTTCACTGTAAAAGCTATGACCGTCTTCGTCGTAAACTTTCAATTTAAGGTTTGCATCGCTTGTATTAAATACCGATACAATTGAATAGTCAGTATTCAAATACGGGTTAATACGAAGGGTATCGCTTGCAAATGCAGTGCTTAAGCTTAATGATAATATGGCGACTAAGGCCAATCCTCTCAATTTCAATTTTAGATTCTTCATCTTTTTAAAATTTTAGTTAATAATTATATGTTTCTGTCAAACGCTTTAAGTGGTTTCGTTCGACATTGTAAATCTATGAAGTAATCTTAGAATAGTTCTAGATAAAATGACTGAGGAGGGCTGTTTTCGCAATTATTTTCAATACAAACGGTTTCGGAACGTACCGGAAATGTTTGCGTAAGAGAAGTTTATTAAGGAAAATTATCATTAATAGGCTCTTTTCCGATTTTATCCGATTATGATAACGTTTTCGTAAAAGGTGGAAATAGGGTTAAAACGTCAATTATTTGAATATGGCTCTAGAAAAGAGAATTTTTTGAGAGAAAAGGATACGGTTTTCCTGATGGGAATTACTTTATCTGATTAGAGTATAGGCCAAATAAAAAAGAGGGTGTCCATAAATAAATGTATTCGTCATTCTGAACTTGTTTCAGGACCGAACTTGAGAGATCAACGAAGTTAATCTTTACTCATTGATTATGAGATCCTGATCCCGACAAGTATCGGGACAGGGTGACGATCAATGCTAGACATACATATTTATGGACACCCTCTTTCTGTATTATTGGATATTCTGAATTATACTTCTCGCTGATTACCGCTAAACCAATCTTTAAAATCGTTTACTTTCTCTCTCGATACAATAAGATCTTTGTCAGTTTCCTGATGGAGTTTAACTTTTAATCTTGAGTTGGAATGTATGTTTACGCCTGATATGGCATTGATATTGACAATAAACGATCGACCAATTCTGAAAAACTCATCAGGGTTTAAAAGCTCCTCAAGCTCTTCCATTTTGTAATCGATTATATAATGCTTGCCTTCTTTAAGTAGAATAAACACATCGCGCCCTTCGCTATAAAAGAGATCAATTTCCTGGCTGGTAAACGAACGTAGCTTTTCACCAACCTTAATCATGAAACGTGTTTTGTAGTTCTTCTGAATCTTAGACAATACCTGACTCAAGTTCTCGAAGGTTCGTAGGTTAGGCTCAGCTGCTAAAGATGCTTTCATATTCTCCAGCTTCTTCATGCTGGTAAACAAGTCGTCAAAACTTACTGGCTTAAGTAAATAGTCAATGCTGTTTAGCTTAAAAGCATTAAGCGCATACTCGTTATAGGCCGTTGTGAATATAATAGGGGTATGCACTTCTACTCGATTAAAAATCTCGAAACTCAATCCATCAACCAAATGGATGTCAAGAAAAATGAGATCGATTTTATTGTCAGGATCACCCAACCATATACTCGACTCACTTACCGAATCGAAACGTTCTACAATTTGAATATTGGAGTCGTATTTCTTGATTAAGCGTTCAAGTTTTTCTGCGGCTAAAACTTCGTCTTCAATTAGTATGACCTTCATGCTGCTTATAGCTTTATTGTTTCCCCAAAGGGTGTTTTTGTTTGTCGTTTTCTCTTAATTCTCCAATTCAATCTTGGGTATTTTCACCATGCTTATTGTATCGTCTTCGGTACAGCTAGCTTTAAAGTTACTATAAAAACTAATACTGTGGTTTATACTTTCGAGCAGTGCTTTGGGGTTTACTTTCCTTTTCAGTCGAGCTGATGACTTATATTTAAAGTAGATGTATTCATTATCATCCTCAACGCTTATATCCAATTTTGTATTGGCATTAACAAGCTGGGTTTGCTCTATTAGGCTTATCGCTTGAAGAACCGTATTGGGAACAATCATAATCTCCTTAGCGTCTGTTTTCAGTTGCCAGTCGATATTCAGCTTACCCGAATATTGATAGTTCTGAATCTCTAGGTAGTGTTCTATTTTCTTGATTTCATCTTCAAGGCTGATAATCTCAGAATAACGATTACCTAGAATTCTACGATAGAATAAGGCTAAATAATCAATATGCTTTTCTGCCTGGTCTACATTCTCTTTACGGATTAAGCTAATAATACCTTCGAGAGAGTTGTATAGGAAATCGGGGTTTATCTTATTTCTAAACACCTCAAGCTCGTACTGAATATTCTTACGGTTAACTTCTTCCTTTTGTAAAAGGAGAGTGTTTTGCTTGTCGAGAAAAGTAATGCTGATATAAAAAAGGTGAAATAAAATACCAACTAGAATAAAAACGATGAGAAAGGATATAAGAAATGAACTAATACTGCTCATGCCAACATAGTAGTTGAAGTATAACCACATACAAGCTGTAACCTCAGCAATGGTAATAATAAAACTACCTAGAAATAGGATGCCTGTTTTAACCCAAGGTGTTTTAATAAATTGCTTCGATTTTTCAATTGAGGAAATCCAAATTCGGTAGGTCTCGAATAAAATGTAGTTGACTAGAATAAGAAATACCAATTCATCTGGTTGAAAGTTATTGATGATTTCTGATAGTCGATCGAACACCAGTAGAATGAGCATGTAGACAAAAACTCCGGCTACTAGTGGAGCGAATATTCTATATAGTGCTTGGTTGAGATATTTGATTTTCATTACGGTGTTTATGTGGCTAATTCTATTGTAATGTTCTAATAGTTAAATTGGTTTCTTAGTTCACATGCCGATTATTCTCTTTAATTAAGGGCAAGCTTACGGTAAAGAAATCTGTTTTTTTGAGTTTGATATTCTCATGGGTGAAAAAGGCATAGCGCTTCTTAATATTTTCAATCCCAATTTGGAACGACTCTGCTTGTTCTCTTAATGGGTTAATGTTGTTGCTAACATGTAGGTAGTTATCCTTGCATTTTAACCTGAGCTCAAGAGGCGAACTTTTAGAAATTAAGTTGTGCTTAATCGCATTTTCAACCAACATTTGAATGCTTAACGGAGGAACAAAACTTTTTTTCACAGTATCTGATAAATCTACATTAAGCGTATAAGAATCTTGGAATCTCATTCTAAGAATGTAATTATAAGCTTCAACAAAAGCGAGTTCTTTTTCAAGCGGAATAAGCGCCTTGTCGTTTTGATCTAGAATAAAGCGGTAACTCTCTGCGAATTTCCTGATAAACTCTTCTGCCTTCTCAGGATCCTTATATAGTAAGGATGAAATGGTGTTGAGCGAGTTGAAAAGGAAGTGTGGGTTAAGTTGAGATTTCAAAGCTTTAAACTGCAAATTCATCTGGTTGTTGATCATCTCTATAGACTGAATCTCTTCTTTTCTAAGGTAGTTAAACGAATAGATCATGAAATCGAGTACTGTATAGATAAAGATGAAAATAAATAGAATGAGCAAGGCTTTTAGGAAATCATCCTTATGCACTGACCAAAACTTTTCATAGGTCATTTGGGTATCCAAAATCATGTCAAATAGCTCTAGGTAGCAAACGATAAGAATGCAACCTGCTAGAAAAAGAGACAAGCATTGAAGAAGAAAACGCAAGTTGTGTTTCTTTTTCCAACTAACAAATTTATTAAGGAGTTTACCAATACCTAAGGCAGAGAAGCCAGCCAATAAACCAAAAATAGCCGAAGTGAAGTAGGGTAGTAATTCTTCTTGTAGAGAAGGTAAATCACCTATCTGACTGTAATAACTTAGCATATAGCTAAGTATTCCGAAGACTGGGCTTATTACGATAAAACGTAAATATTGCGACATAGTATTGTGAGGGTTTGGAATACTTGAAGTTACAAATTGAGTTTCATATTAAAGCTAATTGTAATGAGAAAGTTCATGACTTTACATTAATTGATCGTAAAGCCATGAAAATTCTGCTAACTAGAAAACTTACTATGAATCTTTAGTTTCTTTTATGAGAATAGATCGCCTTCATAATTTTGCCATAGTCGTGAGTCGAATCAATTTTTTGAGTTGCATCAATTAATGCATTTTGAATTTTTTCATTATCCAAATCAAGTTTTTGTGTAGCCTCAAGAAGGAAAGAAGCATACTCATAATCAGAGTCGATATTGCTTGCCTTATCAATAAGAGCTAATTGCTGCTTGGTGCTTAAACCATCTTTGTTCAACATCATTTTATAAAGCTGACCTAATTCGTATGATGATGATATTTTATCTGAAGCCTCCACTAGAAATTCAAAGTTTTCATCACCTAATTTGTCATACTTCATAAAGTCCATTAAGACCTCTTTATACGAATACTCCGATGATAGGTTGTTCATCATCTCCTTGAACTGATCCTTGTTCTCAGATGTGATCATATCATGCTTAAGCATCTTCTTCATGATTTGAGCACTCTCGTAGTCAGAAGAAACTTCGCTGCTCAATTCGATAATCTTATCAATATTACCTGAATCGAATAAATCTTCATTGATAACGGTATTAATGATAACGCCTTTTTCATAATCAGAATCGATATCTTTTAAGTTGTTAAGTATAAGGTCAAGCTTTATTCCAGAGTTCTTTCCTTTCGATATAGCTAGTTTAATCAGATTGGACTTCTCATAGTCTGAGTTGATATTGTTCATTGCTGAAATGAAAAACTCAAAACTGGAATCATTTAGTGTATTATTTATGAAAACTGAACTAAGGATTTGAGATAAATCATAATCAGATGAAACTTGATTTAAACTATTGAAGAACTCTTCTGAAAGCATGTTGTCGCCAATGAATGCAGAATTGTGTTTCTTGAAAATTTGAGAAAGCTCATAATCCGAATCGATATAAGCAGGAAACTCTTTTAGAAGCTTTTCCTTTTCATTCTTCTTCAAGTCATTATTATCTAAAAGAAAGTGAACCATACGTGACTTGAAATAGTCACTATCAGTTTCTTCTAATTCTGAAAGGAAAGCATCAACGCCACCTTTTCTATAAACCTTATTAACACGGTTCTCTAAGTCTAAACCTGAGTTACGTACAACTTGTGGTAGAACTTCTACCATCCATTCGCGACCTTTAGGTTCAAATTTTACTTGTTTGTGCCCTTCATAATATAATCTATCGAGTTTACCATTAGACGAGCGAAAGTAAAGTTTTCGTTTCATACCGAAACTTACCATGCTAATTTTCAAATAACCGTTATCATCAATACTTAACACATCAGTGTAGTCACTATTGAACTCAATTTCACCATGCGACGAGATTTTAATGTTCTCAGCATTCCAATTCGATCTTTCGCGACCAGTAACGTCCTTCTCCAAACTCAATTCGTTTGCTTGTGCTTGATTCATCGATAAAGGAAGAACCATTGCAAGTAGGATTGTGATTTTAAATAGAGCTTTCATATGCTTTTGTTTTTAAAATTTCCAAATTCAAATTTGTGATCTCTTCAATTTAACTTCTTCAGCTTGATCACATTTTCTAAGTACAATAATCGGGATAAGTATGAAGAATAAAAAAGGGAATGACATCAATCGTCGAATATCTGTCATGAATTGTAACAATATGATATACTTTGGAAAACCTAGCTGGAAATAGGTTGGGATGGGGGTAAACTAAAAAACCACTCCCGGAAAAAGGAGTGGTTTTAAATGTTTGTTTGAAAAGATTTAAGCTGTGTCTTAACTTAAATTAATTGAGCTGTTCAGATTATTCTGAAACAACTTCGAAAGCGATATCTACTTTCACTTCTTTATGAAGCTTTATTGTAGCAGTATACTTACCGATTTCTTTAACAGCATCTTTGATTGCGATAACTTTTCTGTCAATCTCAAATCCTTGAGCAGTTAATGCTTCAGCAATTTGAATATTGTTTACAGAACCGAAAATCTTACCAGTAGTACTAGTTTTAGCACCTAAAGTAATAGTAACAGCTTCAAGTTTCTTTGCAAGCTCAAGAGCTTCGTTCTTGATTTTCTCCTGCTTATGAGCACTTTGTCTCATGTTTTCAGCGTGCATTTTTCTAGCAGACTCAGTCGCTAGAATAGCAGCACCTGTAGGAATCAAGTAATTTCTTCCGTAACCATTCTTAACAGTTACGATATCGTTTTTATACCCTAAAGTATGGATATCTTGTTTTAAGATGATTTGCATTTCGTTCCTCCTTCTTTAAAAGATTATTTCATCATGTCAGTTACGTAAGGTAGAAGAGCTATGTGACGAGCACGTTTAACTGCAGTAGCTACCTTTCGTTGATATTTTAAAGAAGTACCAGTAATACGACGTGGTAAAATCTTTCCTTGTTCGTTTAAGAACTTCTTCAAAAACTCAGGATCTTTATAATCGATGAATTTGATTTTGTTCTTCTTGAAACGACAGTACTTTTTCTTTTTGATCTCAACCGTTGGAGGAGTCAAATATCTGATTTCTGATTGATTTTGTGCCATGGCTTATTTCTCCTCTTTAGATGCTTTAAGGTTTCCTTTTCTTTTGATTGAATACTCGTATGCGTATTTATCAAGTTTGAAAGTTAAAAAACGGATGATTTGCTCGTCACGTCTGTAGTTAAGTTCCAATTTCTCGATAGTATCGCCTGGAGCTTCAAATTGAAGCAAGTGGTAAAAACCAGTGCTTTTCTTTTGAATAGGATAAGCTAATTTGCGTAGGCCCCAACTCTCCTCATTTGTCATCTTACCACCATTCGCGATGATAAGAGCCTTGAATTTTTCTGCCGCCTCCTTTACCTGAGCTTCAGATAAAACGGGAGTTACAATGAAAACGGTCTCGTAATGATTCAACATAATTTAAAATTGTTTAATTAATAAACTAGTTACTAATAGTTTTACTAAGCCGCAAAAGTAATCATTCTTTTTTTAATATTCAAATCCCTGTAAAGCTTAAGTTTCTAATCGATCTCCATTTTTTTCTCAGACGCCAAGTTTTTTTTGAGCCTAGTTTATTTTTTATTAAATTGTATAGTGAACTTAATGATAAAATACTTTGCTATTGTATCTAGAATGAAACAAGAAGTTCGCCACTAATACGTTGTTTATTAAAGCATTAATAGCTCCATTATATCTTAGTCGTAATGGTAATAGGATTTGAATATAAACCTTTTATAAATCGACACATATGAAAGACAGGATTATAACTTTAGCAACTTACAGCTTTTCTCGGGCTCAATTACTACAGGGCTGTTTAGAATCAGCAGGAGTTGAATGTTTCTTGAAAAACATCAACTTACTACAATCAGCCATTGGTGGTGGCGTAAAAGTCAGAATTCGAGAAGAAGATCTAATTAGAGCTTTAACTGTGATTGAAGATTTTAAGCTAACCTATGTAGAAAAAGATGAAGACAAGGAGGTTCACGGTTCTGTAATGGAATTAAACCGCATAATGGTACCCGTTGATTTTTCAGATTCTACACCTCGTATCTGCGATTATGCCTACAATTTGGCGATAAAGTTTAATGCTGATATCCTATTATTCCACACCTATTTTGCTTCGGCAATCGAAACGGTTCCTTTCTCAGATAGTTATACTTATAATGCTACCGTTGTTGAGGTTTTAGCTGAGGTAGAGAAAAATGCAAAGAAGAAAATTGATGAATTGAAGGAGTATTTAACCGCCAGAGTTGAAAAGGATAAAGTAGATGGTATTGAAATTGATATCGCCTTGTCGGGTGGTATTGCAAGTTCCGAAATCATTAGCATGACAAAATCTTATAAGCCTGATTTGTTGGTCATGGGATCTAGAGGCGAAACTGCAGGAACATCCAACTTGCTTGGTTCAGTTGTGTCGTCCATAATTGATAATATTGAGGTGCCAATGCTTATTTTATCTGATAGAGGAGATAACCCTGATTTGGAAGAGATTAAGGAAGTGATGTATGCTACTGATTTTGATAAGGCTGACTTTAAGGCAATTGCTACTCTAAAATATATTACTGAGCCTTTCTTTATGAATATTCATTGTGTCCATTTCGAAAAGGATAATAGTGAGGAGTACCCATTAGAAGAGCATAGAATGGGAATCTTAAGAAAATACTTGAAGCGCTCACTTGGAGATGATACGGTTCATTGTCAGGTATGTGTTATGGAAGATAAAATGAAAGGAATCGAAACCTATGTGAATGAGAATAATATTGGTATGATTGCGATAATGGCTAGAAAACACAATCTTTTAGAGCGCTTGTTCTTCGGGCAAATGTCACGAAAGCTATTTGTGAAAACACATATGCCAATTTTGATATTTCACTAAAGGCAATTAATCCTATATTTCTGTGTTAACAAAAAAAAGCTATCGAAAGAGTCATTCTCTCGATAGCTTTTGTGTTTAATATTAAAACAAACCTTCAGTAGAAAGGTAGCGTTCCCCTGTATCGTAATTGAAAGTTAAGATTTTAGCTTTTGCTCCAAATTCCTCTTTTTTCTTTGCAACAGCTGCTATAGAAGCTCCTGTCGATATCCCAGCCAAAATACCTTCCTCCTTAGCCAAAGATCTAACCATAGAGAATGCCTCTTCTTGGCTGACTTTGATAACACCATCAAGTATTGACTCGTTAAGATTTTCTGGAATAAATCCTGCGCCAATTCCTTGAAGAGGGTGAGGGCCTGGGGCGCCACCACTAATAACAGGAGAGGCTTCTGGCTCAACAGCAAATACCTTTAGGTTTGGGAATTTAGCTTTAAGAATTTCTCCAACTCCTGTAATATGTCCTCCGGTACCAACTCCAGTAACTAGGTAATCAATGCCATCAGGAAAATCAGCGATGATTTCTTGAGCAGTTGTTTGTCTATGTGCATCAATATTGGCTACATTATCAAACTGTGATGGCATCCAGCTGTTAGGAGTGGTCTGAATAAGCTCTTCAGCTTTATTGATAGCACCTTTCATTCCTAATTCGCGAGCTGTTAAAACGAATTCTGCACCATAGGCAGACATGAGTTTTCTACGTTCAACTGACATAGATTCTGGCATAACAAGAATCAGTTTATAGCCTTTTACGGCAGCTACCATAGCTAGTCCGACGCCCGTGTTCCCTGATGTTGGCTCTATAATGGTAGCACCTTCTTTAATAATACCATCTTTTTCTGCTTTCTCTATCATCGAAAGAGCAATTCTATCTTTAATGCTTCCTCCAGGATTGTTACGTTCTAGTTTAATCCATACCTCTGTGTTTTGTCCTAATATTTTGTTGATTTTTACAACAGGCGTTTGTCCAATGCCTTCTAAAATGTTCTCTAATTTCATAATTGTGTATTTTAAAGTTTGTGTATATTAATTCTATATCTGAAAGTCAATAATGTTGTTCTCGTTGATGCTAGATCTGACTTTAATTTTATGTGTGTGATAAACTAAAGAGTTTGAGTCGACGCTTGAAGTCAGCCAAACATTACCTCCAATAACACTGTTTCTTCCAATTATGGTATCTCCTCCTAGTATCGTTGCATTAGAGTAGATAATCACATTGTCTTCAACGGTAGGGTGACGTTTTTTCTTTGCTAAGCTTTTCTTCACTTGTAAAGCACCAAGTGTAACCCCTTGATAGATTTTCACATTGTTCTTGATGAGCGCAGTTTCTCCTATGACGACTCCTGTTCCATGATCAATAAAGAATGACTCTCCAATTTTAGCTCCTGGGTGAATGTCAATTCCTGTTTTGGAGTGTGCATATTCACTCATAAGTCGTGGAATTATTGGAATGTTTGCTAAGTAAAGCTCATGACTTAATCGATAAACCATAATGGCAAAAAAACCAGGGTAGGAGACAATAACTTCACCTAAATTGCTAGCTGCCGGATCGAAATCTTGAATAGCTTGAGCATCCAACAATAGTGCCTTATAGGTCTCTGGAAGATTCATCATGAATTCCTTCGACAAATCATCAATGGGCTTTTTGAGTTCCTCTTTAACAGGTAGTAGTAATAGTTTTAGATGTGTTTCCAATTGCACCAGTAGTGCTTCTTGTGCGCAATGACTCTTCGATCGACGAGCGCTAATAGGGAATAAAGCATTCATTGCTTCTTCAACAAAGTTCTGGCTTAAATCTCTACTTGGAAGGTCTAGCTCGTTAATTTCGCGTGAAGCTTGAAGCTCTTCCATGACTTTCGTTAGATAGTTCATTCTGGAGTAATTATAAATGTAAGATGAATAGGAGAGTTTTGGGTGCAGAAAATCTGGCCACTTATATTGAGAATCTATCAAATAGAATATAGTTCTATAGGACTAACAACAAGGGGGACAACAGCAGCAACAACAATTCATATTGCTGGTTGAAAAAGAAATGTTTGAATTGAAAGAAGTCAGTGATGTAGATGCATGCATATTCAACTCAAGATCGACTTGAGGTGCAGCGTATGATGCGATATGACTATTGTATTCTTTCATCTGGAAATAAATTCTAAGACAAAGCTAAGGAATATTTTAAGATAAAATACCTCATTGTCTGAATTGTTTTGTTAATGATATATTAAAAGGTCTGAAATTGAGCTATTGGGAAACTAGATATTTATTTTGAGTGCCATGGATTTGAATAAGCACCAAACAGTTCCTCCTTGTTCTAAATTTAATGCTTGACGCGATGTTTCTGTTATTGTTACTAAAAGTCTAAATCCCACGTCAACCATACAATAGGTATGATTACCGTGCTTAATGATTTGTAGAATCGTTCCTTCAAGTTGGTTTCGAATTGAAACATCTTCTATCTGATGTAAAGCAATGGCAATATCTTCCGGACGGATTGAGACATTAATCTCATCACCAATTTCAAAGTGATTTAATGGTTTATTCCTACTAATATTGATCGACCCTTTATTCGTTTTCTTACTTAGCTCGAAGCTTGCTTTGCCAATATGTTCAACTTTGAATGGAATCATATTGGTTAAACCAGATTCTTCCATAATATCAAGAAGTAAATCCTTTTCAACCAATTCAAAGTAGTTTCCTTGAGCAAGAATCTTTCCATCCTTAACAAGTAGAAGCTTCTGGCTTAAACTCAGTAGGTCTGGCAAATCGTGACTGACAACTAAGATCGGTAGCTTAAGTTTCTGGTTGATTTTAATTAGAAATGGAATAATTTGTCGACGCAGTGCAGTGTCTAGAGCAGAGAATGGCTCATCCATAAGCAGTAGGCGAGGAGAAGAAAGAAGGCTTCGTCCAATAGCTACTCGCTGCTTTTCACCACCCGATAACTGTCGAGGTAATTTGTGTAATAAGAATTCTATCTCTAGTAATTCAACAATCTCAGTAAGGCTGAATTGCTGGTTATTTGCTTTTACGTATTTGCATGCAAAAAGTAAATTTTGTCGTACGCTCATATGAGGAAACAATCTTCCTTCCTGAAAGACATATCCAATTCGTCTTTTGTGAGATGGTGTGAATTGTTTTGTTTCACTCCTATCAAGAATATCATCACCAATTTTAATCTGACCTGCATCTATCTTCTCTAATCCTGCAATTAGTTGCAATAGGCTAGATTTTCCAGCACCTGAGACACCAAAAACGCCAGTGATTCCATCTGAGAAATCAGCTTGCATGTCTAGGATGAAGTTATCTTTAGTCCATTTTATGTCGATAGAAAGTGCTGTCATGCTTTATTTTTGCGATGATGTAAGTTTTTAACGAGTAATTCCGATCCAGCCATGGCAATAAATGAAAAGAGGACTGCTATAATCAAAAGACGAAAGGCTGTCGTTTCTTGTCCAGGAATTTGAATTGCTGAATATAGAGCCAATGGCAAGGTTTGAGTTTCGCCAGCAATATTGCCTGCAAAAATTATGGTTGCTCCAAACTCCCCCAATGAACGTGCAAAGGCAAGAATAAAACCTGATATAATGCCTGGCAAGGCTAATGGTAAAGTAATTCTGAAAAAACTTTGCCATCGATCTGCTCCCAATGTTTTAGCTGCTTCTTCGTAAGAAGGATCAATCATCTCTATGGATAGGCGCATGCTACGAACACTTAAAGGAAAAGCAACAATCATAGATGCAATAATTGCGGCATAGTATGAGAATGCGATTTTGATTCCAAATATTTCATTAAGATACTGTCCGATAAGTCCATTACGACCTAAAAGAAGGAGGAGAATAAAACCAGTAGCCACAGGAGGAAGAACTAAAGGTAAATTGATGAATCCTTCCAGCAAAAACTTGGCTCTAAAATGACGTCTCGCTAAAAACCAACCTGTGAATATGGCAAATGGTAGACATAGCAATGCACTCCAAAAAGCAACTTGAAGTGAAAGAGAAATGGCTTCCCATTCTGTCGTGGTTAATTCTAAAAAATTAGTCATGAACAATAAATGCATAATTTTTCCAAATTCGTTTGGTCTCAGCTTGTTTCAAAAATTTCTGGAAATCAAGAACCTTGGAGTTGGGATTTGTACGATGTGCTGAATAATAGAGGATTGGAGATGAACTTGATTCTTCAAACTCGTATATGCAGCGAATTTTATTTGATTTTTTAGCATCCGAAAGATAAACAATTCCCAAGTCAACTTCACCCATTTCTACCATAAGTAGTGTTTCTCGAGCATTCTTACAGGGTAATATTCTAGTTTTAAGTGTTTGCCATATGTTGAAATGCTCAAGAATCTCTTTGGCATACATTCCAGATGGAACATGGTTCGGATCACCAATAGCAATACGACCTTCGAAAAGAGAGCTTATTTCTTTTGGATTGAAATTATCAAGCTTGTCTAGTTGGCTACCCTCAAGAACGACCAGTGCCATTCTGTTTCGAGCTAAGTTTAGTTTCGACGAAGCTAAAAGCAATTCTTTATCCGATATATAATCGACCCAATCTAGGTTTGCAGAAAAAAAGAAATCGACTTCTGCTCCTTGTTCTATTTGTCGGGCTAGTAGGCCTGATGAGGCAAAATTAAGACTGAGCTCAATACCCGTTTCTTTTTTATACACTTCAGCCGTTTTAGTTAAAACATCGTTTAGGCTGGCTGCAGCGAAAATATTTAATTTTTCTATTTTCTTATCAGGTTTACAAGAGAGGGATAGTTGGCTAACAATTAAGCAAAAACATATGGTGAGGGTACGAATTGAGTTCATATCTCAAATATAGCTTATTATATGATAATAGCAATTTGAATCTCAGATGATAGTTTGCTACAAAGAAATACCTTTCTGAAAGTCTTAAAAATGCTTTCTGATGTTTAATATTTATCCCGAGTACTGTTAGTTAAAATGTACATGATTTTATTATTGTATGATGTTTTTTTTGTTTTGACTAACGGATGTTTTTTCGATGTGTAGGATTGAAAATCTTCTTTGGTTTTATTTTGGGTCTTATTCATTCGGTTTTATTATTTGGATGTTTATTCGTGTTTTACTGATCCTTATTTAATCATTAGTTTCTTTTGTTTTGTGTTGTTATTGTGCTGATGAGTAGTGTTTTGGGGTGTATTGTGTTTGTGTGATTGTTTATGGGGTATGTGTTTTCGTTTGAACAAAATGTAGAATGATTTGTTCATGTTTTACATTTAATTTTGTAACTTGAGTGATAATCATGCTTTTTGATGAAAAAAAGATTTTTGAATATATAAAGAATCAGTATATTTTTATTTTCTTTGTGGGTACAACTTTACCAATTAATGACATCTAATGAAAACAACAAAACTTCTTTCGACTCTAACTCTAATTTTATGTCTTTCATTTGCACTTACTGCTCAAACAAATGATGCAGAGCAAACTCAAGCAAAGCAAGAAAGTACGCAGAAGAAAAAAACTGTAGTTAAGCCACGTGCTTATATTGAAAATGCTCCTATAAAAGAGCAGTTTGAATATATCATGGAGAAATCTTCTAGATATCAGATATATAAAGTGATTGAGATTGCTTGGTTAAAGAAATTTGAATCGGGTTTTGTTGATAGTTTGAATGCAATTAGACAGGATTTTTTAGGATCAGAGAAGATTGTATCTGATAGAGACAAATCAATTAAGTCTTTGGAGCTAGAACTAAGTGAGACTAAGGATGCATTAACGACTATACAAGGTGAGAAGGATAGTATGTCTCTATTAGGAATTCAAATGTCGAAGTCAAGTTATAATTTGTTTATCTGGAGTTTGGTAGGAGGTCTGCTGGTTTTGACAGGTTTCTTTTTTTTATTATTCAAAAGAAGTAATTCGGTAACGAAAGAGACTCAGGTAAGATTGGATGAAGTGAGAGAAGAATTCGATGCACATAGAAAGAATGCTTTAGTACGTGAGCAAAAATTAGCAAGAAAATTACAAGATGAAATAAACAAGAACCGAAATTTGGGTATGTAAATTTCATTTACAAAAATATTTAAGAGTCTTGATCGTTAGATTAAGGCTCTTTTTTTATACCAACATCTAGGTATTTTCATTCGGATGTGCCACAAACTGGACTTTTTTGTTTTTTTTTGTAATACAAGTCTATTTCGTTAGACTTTAACCTCACATTTAATAGATCAAGCTTCGATGCCTATAAAAAAGTCTTATATAGCGATATTTCCCATAATACTAATTGGCGTGTTTGTTCTGTGGAAATTGGCTCAGTTTATTGAACTTGACTTTTCGCAACAGGCCGAAGATATTCTAAGCTTTGTTGATAAGGAGTTATCAGACGAGGAGGCAGATCGTCTTGATCGTGATTTTATTCCAGGAATAGAATATGTGACCAGTTTGACTGGATTGTGGGCAATTCGTTTTTTCCTTGCTGCATTTTTAATGTCACCTATCAGCCTTATAATCCGTAAAAACTTCCCTCTTTATTTCCGTCAATCTATAGGTATTACGACAGGTTTGTTTACAACGCTTCATGTAATGGTCTTTATTTTTTCGGAAGGTATTCTACCTATTTTTACTAGACCTGAGTTAATAATTGGTTTTATAGCTTTCCTCATTATTTTAAGTCTCACATTAACTTCGAGTAAGAGAGCAATGAAACTGTTAAAACGTAACTGGAAGAGTCTGCATCGATGGGTATATTTCGCCGCACTATTGGTAATGGCACATCTAGTTATTCTTGATCAATCGTGGTTGATTTATGGTGTTTTATTTGGCTTGGGTTTTGTGTTTAGAGTCAAAGCCGTTAAATCATTCATAAAGACGAAAATGTAATCAGTTTTGATAAAAAAAAAGAAGTATTCCTAAGAACACCTCTCTTGTATTGTTATCGAATTGAGATTACATTTCAAATTCTTCCATATCACCACCTTGACCTATGGCTCCACGCTTCTTTTTAAAATTATTGATCTTATAACTCAAGTTTAGTTTAATATTTGGCCACTGCATATCGAATTTGCTGTAGTTATAAAAATCAGGACCTTCGTTAATGTTTTCATATTTAGCAGTATTCAATATGTTGCGAACTTGTAGCGTTGCTGATAGTTTACGTTTCATAAAGTCTTTTTTTAGACCCAAGTTAGCTGTGATAAAACCTTTACGTTCACCCTGTGCTTTTTTACTAGCGGAGTTATAAATAACATTCACTTGAAATCGGGTGGTTTTATTAAACATGAAAGTTGAGTTGTTTCTCAAACTCCAATTGAAACTCTCTGTTGAAAAATCATGAATCGTTCCCACATTCTCGTTATCGTAGGTTGTGTAATCTCCTTTTTCTTTATAGTGATACACATTACCAATTAGATCATTCTTAAACCATTGGGCTACACTTAAATTCACCATAGTTTCTACACCTAAGGAATAATCTGTTCCCACATTTTCAGTGGTTGATAACATCACATTATCCTGATAAGCCGATCGGATCCGCTCCATCACGTTGTGAGTGATACGATAATAGGTTTCAAATGAAATAGACTGTTCGCCAATACGTTTCTGATACCCCAGTTCATATGAATCAATATACTCAGGATCTAAGTTAGGATTCCCTTTTCGAACGTTATAAGCATCAGTCCAGGTGATAAAGGGCTCAAGGTTCCAGCCTCTTGGGCGCTGAATACGTCGGGTATAGCTGGCCATTATTTGATTGCCTTCCTTTAAATCGATTTGAGTATGAATGGTAGGAAAAAAATCCCAACGATTGATTGTGAAGTTTTCAGCTTCGCCTTTGAACATAATCACTCTGTCGGTATATTCACTTCTCAATCCCAATTGGTAACCCAATATTCCTGCCTGATCAGCGTATAAGGCATAAATTCCGTGTACATTTTTTTTATAGTCTACTTCGTTACCAAATTCCGGCTGCAAAACATAACCAGCACCAGTATTATCCAACTGTGTTGTGATGTCCTCACTCTGGCGAAGTTTTGCCTGATAACCTGCTTCGAATTTGCTTTTACCACCCAAGGGAAGGGTATAGTCAGTACTGATGTCCAATCGTGAACCCGGGCCTTTTTCGGTAGCCTTTTTACCATCAATTATTATTTCGTCCTGTCGACGTTCAGTTATAGATTTCTCATCGCCATCGCGGTATGAGTAATTCACCTGTGTTAGTAATTGATGACCTTTGCCCTTAAACTTACGTTGGTAGCTGAAGTTAGCACTGTAAAATTCCATCTCACGATTCCAATTGTCAGTACTTTTGTAATGTTCCTCCGGACTTAGAGTACCTCCATCTATAGTGAAATAATCAGTATAGTCAAGCTTTGATCCTATATTCATTTCTCTGCCACCATAGCGTAAACCTAGGGTTATAAGATTTTGTTCATTGATCTCATATTCAAAGCCGGTACGAAGACCATAGCCGATGCGCTCTCTTTCTGTTTCACCATTAGAGAGAAAATAGTTTGTTGTACTAATATCTGTTTCTTCATCAACACTTGTTATACTGTTTTCACTTTCACTATCGCCAGAAAAATTACGGTTGTTATAATCCATTCCAAAGTGGAAATTGAATTTATTTTTGCGTAAGTTGACCAAAAAGTCAGCGCCCCTGTTTTCATACGTACCAATATTGAGGTTAACAACACCGCTGGTTCCTTTTAACTTCCCTTTTTTTGTAATAATATTTATTATTCCAGATGATCCTTCTGGATCGTATTTAGCAGAAGGGTTTGTGATAATTTCGATATTATCTATTACGCTAGATGGCATTTGAGTTAAAATATCAGCGGCATCTAAAATAGATGGACGACCATCGATGAGAACCGTAAAGTTACTGCTACCTCTTAGACTGACGTTACCTTCAATATCAACATTGATAGAAGGGACGCTCTCCAATACATCAACTGCATTGCCACTGGCAGTTGTTAATTGTCTGCTCACAGGAATGACTTTTTTATCAATCTGATATTGTACCGGCAAACGTTCTGCGCTGACCATTACTTCGTCTATAGCTTCGCTTGCTTGACTAATTAAGATCTCCTTTAGGTTTGCAACTCGGTTCTTTTTCGAAATAGGAATATTACGAATTGTTTTTTTATTATAACCGATGAATGTAATCTCAGCATAATAATTACCAGGTTCTAATTTGTTGAGTACAAACTCGCCCTTAGTATTAGTAATGGTACCGTTTACCAAGCTAGAATCTGCCATTCGATAAACTGAAACAGTCGCATATTCAATGGCTGTTTTTAAATCCTTGTCTTTCACAATACCTTTAATTGTACCGCTCGTTGCCCCCGTTGAGTTTGGTACTGGTGTCATAGCCTGAGTTAGGCTAATCAGCATTGCAATAACCAATAATAGTAGTGCTCTCTTCATGTTTTAAGTCCTTGTTTAAGGTAAGCGGTAGGTTGTTCTTCCGTTTTGAATTTCTAGTCGTTGATGGTTTCCTACATCTAATAAAGCCAGAATAAGGGTTTCATTAGATTGGAATCGGTGTTTAGACGGCCAGTAAAGCAAAAGGTTTAGTCTTATTTTTAATTTGATTCCAAAAATATCATATTAAACTGTTTATTATTCTCCAGAACTCTGATTTGGCCAATTTTAACAAGTATTTAACTAATTGACTTTACATCCTGAGTATAAGTGATTTCATCTGTAGGGATCATTTGGATGCATAAATTTGTGATAAAAATTCTTAACTTCATTACCCATGAAAATTTATGCAATACTTATACGATAAAAAGATAATTGATATGGAACCTAATCCAAATATACTTGTTACAAAAACACCCATTCTAAACTCAGGAAACCCAGAAGAGAAAAGGAAAGAAATATTAGAATACTTTCTTGCTAGCTGGGAACTTGACGATAGATTATATGATTCTTTGAAGGGAGAGGAGGCTTTTTGTATGCGAGCCGATCCGCTGCGTCATCCACTCATTTTCTACATTGGGCATACAGCTACTTTCTTTATTAATAAGCTATTGTTGGCTGGTCTTATTACAGAACGAATTAACCCCAAGTTTGAATCGATATTCGCAGTTGGGGTAGATGAAATGTCTTGGGATGATTTGAATGAGAAGCATTACGATTGGCCTAGCTTGCAAGAGGTGCGAGATTACAGAAAGCTAGTGAAAGCTATGCTTGAGAATTTGATTACTGAATTGCCTCTTACCATGCCGATTAATTGGGGGAATCCATTTTGGGTGATTATAATGGGCATCGAGCATCAGCGTATTCATATCGAAACTTCTTCGGTGCTGATTCGTCAACTTCCAATAGATCAAATCCAAGATAACCCTCTATTCAAAATATGTGATGAGTCAGGAAATGCACCAACAAATGATTTGATGAAAGTTAATGCCGGCCATGTGAACTTGGGTAAGACAAAGGAGGATGCTTTATATGGTTGGGATAACGAGTTTGGCAAATTAAGTACAGATATAAATGCCTTTTCGGCTTCCAAATTTTTGGTTTCCAATCAGGAATTCAAAGCTTTCGTTGAAGATGATGGCTATAAAGATCAGGAGTGGTGGACAGAAGAAGGATGGAGTTGGGTACAGTTTAAAAAGTGTGAGTATCCTGTGTTTTGGGTGAAAGGTGAGAGTGACTGGAACTTACGATGTATGTTACAAGAGATAGCTATGCCTTGGAATTGGCCTGTTGAGGTAAATTACTTGGAAGCAAAGGCTTTTTGTAATTGGAAGTCAGCTAAAACAGGAAGGAAACTAAGAATGCCAACCGAGGGTGAATATTACCTGTTGCGTAATTCACTTGATATAGCCGATCAACCTTATTGGGAAAAGGCTCCTGGGAATATTAACCTAGAGCATTACGCTTCCTCTTGTCCGGTTGATGAGTTTGAATTCAATGGCTTTTACGATGTGATTGGTAATGTGTGGCAATGGACTGAGATGCCAATTTCTGCTCTAAATGGTTTTGAGATTCACCCTTTTTACGATGATTTCTCTACACCAACTTTCGATGCTCGACATAATTTAATAAAGGGTGGTTCTTGGATATCGACAGGTAATTTGTCCATAAAAGATTCACGTTATGCTTTCCGTCGTCACTTTTTTCAGCATGCTGGCTTCCGTTATATAGAATCAGAAGTTGAGGTGGCTATTGAGGATGATTATTACGAGAGCGATGAGTTGGTTTCTCAATATTGTGAGTTTCAATATGGACAGACTTATTTTGGTGTAGAAAACTACTCTACGGCTTGTATTAAGCTGTTGCAAGAGCATTTGAAGACAATCAACCATGAATCAGCTCTTGACTTGGGTTGTGCCACAGGACGAACCTCTTTCGAGTTGGCGAAGTATTTCGATAAAGTAACAGGTCTTGATTTTTCTGCTCGATTTATTCGAATAGGAACGCAGCTTAAAGAAAGTGGTAAGCTTAATTATAGTCGAATTGAAGAGGGTAAGCTTGACACTTATCAGGAGATTAAACTATCAGACTATGAACTGGATACTTATGCATACAAAGTGGATTTCTTCCAAGGAGATGCTTGTAATCTAAAGCCATTTTTCTCAGGATACGATTTGCTTATTGCCAGTAATCTGATTGATCGCTTATACGATCCGATTAAGTTTTTACAGGACGTTCATAATCGAATTAATGTAGGCGGTTTGCTTGTGCTTACATCGCCATATACTTGGCTCGACGAATTTACCGATCTTGATAATTGGGTAGGAGGCTATCGGAAAGATGGTGAGCCTTATACCACACTCGATGGACTGAAAGAACAATTGTCGGAGCATTTTGAACTGGTGGAAGCACCTAAAAATTTGCCATTTGTGATTCGTGAAACGGTTCGTAAATATCAACATACCATTGCGCAAATGACGATTTGGAAGAAAAAGTAAATAGCATATAGTGAAATGCCCAGCGATTTGTAAACTGGGCATTTACTTTTAGATTGTATTACGCAAAGCATTCTCAGAATTACAAAATTTTCATAATTAACAGAAAATTTGAATATGCCCATTCTGAAAATTATGCCATTATGGTGAATTAATTATTTTTTCTGGCAGCTTCTCAAATTGGGAAGCCTTTTGTTGTCTAGTTTAATTAGACGCAGATTAATATGATAGTTTATGATCTATTTATATGACTTTAAAGGAATAAGATTTAATCATATAAAATCATACATTATCAGCACCAAGAATTAAGATTGAAAATCATATATTTGTCATCTAAATTATAGAGATGAAACTATTTTACAGTTTAATAAAGTTTATAGAGGCCTGTGTGCTTTGGTTTTATCCGCCATTTAAAAGGTTTATGCCAGAGCAAACCTTCAAATATGCGGCAACTGGAGGTGCAAATACAGCCTTGGATATATTCCTATACTTTATATGCTACAATTTTGTCCTGAATAAGGAGCTTGTTGATTTTGGTTTTGTTGCCATATCACCACATATTGCTGCCTTTATAATGTCTTTCATTATTACGTTTCCTATTGGCTTTATACTAGCTAAATACATCAGCTTTCCTGGCTCTTTTTTACGAAAGCGTATTCAGTTTTTTCGATATGGATTAAGCGTAATGGGGAGTGTTATTCTAAACTATATTTTCATAAAGCTATTTGTAGAAGCTTGTGGATGGTACCCAACGCCTTCGAAAATGGCTACTACACTTATTGTAATTCTGTTTAGCTACACAGCTCAAAAGTATTTCACATTCAAAGTTGAGATTAAAGAATAAAGCTTGCACAAATAGTCTTTGATATTTTGCAGCAGAATCTTTAAGGGCTGGTGCTACCATTAACCAATAACTTAGTTCAATAAAAAATATTTTTTTTTACTTTCTTGATATTTAAGATCTTTATAAGACTTTGATCAGAAAAAGATAAGATTATTCTGATCCCATTCGTTTTTTAATCTTAAATATCATTCTCTATGAGCAATGTAATTGTATTAGGTGCTGGTATGGTGGGCAGTGCAATGGCAATAGATATGGCAAACAGCCATGATGTAACTCTTACCGATATTAATCAGTCTGTATTGGATCATATTAAACGCAAACAGAATAGTTTAAGAATTCAAAAGCTGGATGTGTGCGATAAAGTAGAGCTGCAAAACACAATAAAACAATACAATTTGGTGATATGTGCCGTGCCCGGCTTTCTTGGTTTTCGCACTTTAAAAGCCATTATTGAGGCAGGTGTGAATGTGGTAGATATTTCATTTTTTCCTGAAAATGATTTTGAATTAGATGCATTGGCTAAGACTAAAAATGTGACTGCAATTGTTGATTGTGGGGTTGCGCCAGGCATGGGTAATTTAATTTTAGGTCGCTACAACGAGAAAATGAAGCTAAGCGATTTTGAATGCTTAGTTGGAGGCTTGCCTAAACAAAAAAAATGGCCTTTTTGCTATAAGGCACCTTTCTCACCAGTTGATGTGATTCAGGAATACACCCGTCCTGCTCGCTATGTCGAAAATGGAGAACTTGTTGTTCGTGAACCATTAACGGATTGTACGTATGTCGAGTTTGATAAGGTGGGGACCTTGGAATCCTTTAATACAGATGGACTCCGATCTATAATTTATACCATGCCACATATTCCGAATATGAAAGAAAAGACTTTGCGTTACCCTAGGCATGTGGAGTATGTGAAAGTCTTGAAAGAAAGTGGTTTTTTTAGTGAGGAAAGTGTAGAGATTAATGGCGTTCAGATTTCTCCTATAGATTTTACGAGTAAAATTCTTATCGATGAATGGAAGTTGGGTGAATTTGAAGAAGAATTAACCGTGATGAGAGTGACGCTAAAAGGGGAAAACGCCAAGGGTGAAAAAGAAGAGATTATCTATAATTTGCATGACGAATATTGTAAGGATACCCGCACATCATCTATGGCACGAACAACAGGTTATACAGCTACTGCTGTTGCCAATTTGTTTTTGGAAGGCTTGTTCTCAGAGAAAGGTATTTTTCCTCCGGAGCTGATAGGTAAGCATAAAAGGTGTTTTGACTATGTCTTAAACTATCTGGAAAATAGAAACATCCATTATAAAAAGAGCTCACGCTTAATTTGAGCCTTTCGTATACAGATGAGTGCTTCTTACTGAACTGTTTGGACCTTTCGTTTCAAGACGAAGGCTTCAAAAAAACCACGGAGACCAATCTACTCCAGTAGAAGGGTTCAACGGGAGGAAAAAATGCATTCTACTCTAGTAGAAGGCTCCAAACGAAACTGTGGGAAGCTTATGAATGAGGTGGAGAGCAAAAAAATAAACTCTATTGCAGAAAACAGACGATTCTGTATCAATGGTTGGTGCTATATACTGCTGACATCAAATTGATACGCATAGAAAATGACGCCTTCTGGAGTGTTGTCTAATGTTGAAACATAAAACCCTGCTTTTTCCAGTACTTTAATTGATCCTATATTGTCAGTTTCAACACCACCTGAAATTGATTTAATGTTTCCTTCTGATTTACACCAATTAATTAAACCCTCAATTAATTCTGTTCCTAAGCCTTTGCCCCAAGTTTTTTCTGATAAAAGATAACCAAAACGTAGTTCATGGTAGTTAGGTTCTGAATCAGATTCGTAAAGGAAAATAAAGCCTATGGTTTCATTGGTTGATAAAAGTTGGATCGTAACAAAATGGCTTTCCTTATCTCTATCCTTAATCCATGCTTGAGCGGCTACTACACTTGAAATGTTTTGCCATCCATCGGGTAGGGACTTTGTAACATGAGGTGTCAGTATTTCTATTATTTTTTCTGCAAAGATTTTCTCAGAATCCAGACATTTAAGCTGATTAGTCCAACTATTCACAGCTAGTCGCTGAGTATTGAAACGACATTTTTCCTCAATGGTTTTATTTTTCATATGAAGGCTTTTCTTTAATGTTCTGCATTGATTTAAATTAGATCTTTAGCTATTTTCGGAACTCCACTCATCCAACCTTTTTTAGTTTTAGTAAATGTGTAAAGTAATTCAGCCAAATCACTCCAGCTAATAATTTTACATTTTTTTATTCCTTGTTTTTCATGAATTGTATTTTTTATAGGTTGTGTTACCCCTCGTTATTAATACACCGCAGATATGAAGCTTTCATTCACTATCTATTTAAACAAAAAAATAAAATTAATTTTCTTTAGAAACGAACTTGAAATTAGCATTATATACATTCGTGTAACTAAGGGCAATGTATGTAACTTATAGGAAGTCAGTATTTTGAGATCTATCTTTGTTGAGAAATTAATCGTTAAGACAACATGGATATCAAAACATTTTTAATCGGAACCCTATTATTCCTTTCAGGAATAAGTAGTATGGGTCAAATTAATAAGAGTAATATGAAAAATGAAAAGGAAGTAAAAGAGCAGGTTTATCCAAAAACATTCTCACACATTGGGATAACAGTTCCTGATTTAGAAAAAGCCGTAAAATTCTATACTGAAGTGATGGGCTTTTATGTGATTATGCCGCCCACTGAGGTGAAAGAGGAAAATGAAACAGCTATCGGTATGATGTGTATTGATGTTTTTGGCAAGGGTTGGGGTACGTTCAGAATTGCGCACTTATCAACAGGTGACCGAATTGGGATTGAGCTGTTTGAATTTAAGCAAAGCAAAGATTTAAAACCTCGTTTTGAACCTTTCCGTACCGGTTTGTTCCATTTTTCAGTTCAAGATCCTGATGTGGAAGGTCTGGTTGAAAAGATTGTTGCAGCAGGAGGGAAACAACGCATGCCAATACGTGAATATTATCCAGGCGAAAAGCCCTATCGCATGTGCTATGTGGAAGATCCTTTCGGTAATGTCTTCGAAATCTATTCGCACTCTTATGAGCTGCACTATTCCGATGGAGCCTACAAATAAATTTTTAACTCAAATTTTAATTACCTTGAATTCAAGGTAATTGTATAAATGAGCTTAAACCTTAAAGGATCATATTATGAGAATACAGATTATATTATTAGCAGTTATCTTATTGCAATCTTGTGTAGATAAAAAGTCTTCGTCGAATAAAAATGATATCGTTGAAGTCGCACAATTTAAAGGGCAACAAGTTACAGGAGTCTCAGTAAACAATACAGGACGGGTATTTGCAAATTTTCCCAGATGGAGGGAAGGCGTTGCTAATTCGGTAATAGAAATTTCTACTGATGGAAAATCAATTTCGTATCCAAATAAGGAATGGAATAATTGGTCTATTGGAGATTCAATTTCAGATTCTGTTTTCGTAGCCGTTCAATCGGTGGTGGTTCACAAGGATGACTTGTATGTTTTAGATACCCGAAATCCATTATTTGCAGGCGTAAAAGGTGCCCCTAGACTCTTTGTTTTTGATTTAAACACCAATAGCTTAAAAGACATTCATGTTTTATCTGCGCAAAGCTATAAGCCTAATTCATATATTAATGATTTACGTATAGATGATACAACTAATTGTATTTATATGACTGATTCTGGTGAGTCTGGGTTGGTAGTATATAACTTATCTACTAAGAAAAGTTTTAGGGTTTTGGATAATCATTATTCAACAAAAGCGGAAGCAGATCATTTGACCATCAATGGTGTCAAATGGAACAATACAGTTCATTCAGATGGTATTGCCTTAAATAGCAAAACGAATCGCTTATATTATCATTGCTTAACTGGGTATAATCTGTATTCAGTCTCAACTGAGTTGATAACTAATGGTAATAAAGAACAGATAGAAGCAGACGTAAAGATGGTAATTAAGACCGCTGCTCCTGATGGGATGATTTTTGATGACAAGGGCAACTTATATTTTGCTGATTTAGAAAATAACAAAATTCAATACCTGACACCTAATGGCAAAATCAATACACTTTGCGAGGGAGAAAAAATTAAGTGGGCAGATACGTTTAGCATTTTCAATGGTTATTTATATTTTACAAATTCGAGAATTAACGAGACCCAAAATGGCGTTTCTGATTTGATGTTCTCTATCAATAAAATAAAACTTGAAGATTAGAAAGAATGTTATTTAGTGATTGTTTTCCTAATGCTATTGTTGTTGGGAAAGCAATCTATTCTCATTCATACGAACTTCACTATTCTGAAGGAGTGTATAAATGATGCTCCTTCGCGAAATCCTGTCCCCATTTATCGATTTCAAGGATGATGGGGATCAATGATTTTCCACTTTCGGTTAACTCATACTCCACCTTCGGAGGGCTCACAGGGTATGCGGTTCTTTTAACTAAGCTATCCTCTTCCAATCCTCTTATCGAATAAGTAAACATTCGACTGGAGATACCTGTAATGCTTTTTTGCAACTCTCCAGAGCGCATACCACCATCCTTAAGGTGGAAAATAATTAAGCTCTTATATTTATCACCAATCAATTGTAAGGAAAATGCTAAAGAGCAATAGTAGTCTTTCCCTTTGTAGCTTATTTTATCTAGATGTTCTTTTTCCATAATTTACTCTGTCTCTATTTTGAAGATATGCATAGGTCTGGCTAAGTTTTAAGAGCTATTCCAATGAGTGGGCTTATCAAACTGAATAAAAGTACTTATAATATTATAAGTCCCATTTTAAAATCATAAATTATCAATAAAAAAGCCGAACCTGAAAAAAACTTTTCAAGCTCGGCTGTATAATCTATTAATATTCTCTTTGCTTATTACTTCTTAAGTGCAGGCGTTGAGAATGGAGGTGGCGTAATCTTTCTCTTTGTTTCTGGTAAACGAGAAAGGGCCTCCTTGACAACACGCTGAAGTTGTGGTTCAATCCCTTTGTTCAGAGATTTGGCAAGCAATCATTCCAACGCCATTGTCCATAGCTGTTTTCAATTAATCCTCAAGAGAGTCAACCTTTTTCAAAAGCATTCTCTTCTCATCATTTTAATAGTGTCATGTTTTTAGCATAATTAATTTTTGTTATAGTTGTAAGAGCCAGCCGAGTTGATAGGAAAATATAAATCATGTTTTAACTTAATTCTCACTTATTTTAAAGAGATAATTGTTCATTGTAACAAAAATTTCGCCTATTTTATTAGGCTTGTGACTTAATAAGATTAAATCTATCCTTCTCATTATAACTACCTCAAGGGTAAAATTAACGATTATACTTCTGGAATTGAAAAATGATAAGTATTATTGAACAAAAAAAAATTTTATTTATCATTAAATGTGTTTACATTTAGTGATTTTAAATCTGAATCATAAAAGCGTTTGGCATATGATTCATTAATTGCTATTAATGATAAATTTATATTCTATGATCCATAGAAATATTCTAGTCCAGTTATTTTTATTATTCCTTTTATCTGGCTGTGTATCTACAAATAAACTGAATCAGCAAGAATCTTTTCTTAAGAGTACCTACCAACAAATTGCTAAGGAAAAATTTGGTGAAAAAGTAGAATGCAAATTAAATTCAAACAAGAGTTATGCATTGTGTAAAAAGATGATTACTGCACCAGTACTCAATCCCAACCAATTGATCGAGTTTTTTGTATATGATATCCAACAGGGTGAAATTATTTTTGAGGATAAAATTGCCAATGCCAAAATATCTTGGCATAATAATACTCAGTTGATGATAACCCGACAGAAAGGGTATATCGTAAATCGGACAGACACAGGAAAAGCGAGCTATATTTTCGACCTTCAATCAAAGAAAAAAGTTACCCAAGACCAAACTAAATAAAGATTTTAACCAACGAATTTTAAGAATTTCATGAAGAAATTTTATCTCTTACTTACTGTAAGTTTCCTGACTTTGTCAGTTATCTCTATCAGTTATTATTCCCGATCAACCGAAAAGCAATTTTCCGATAAAGAATTTACGCCTGAAGAATTTTGGCAAAAACAATTTAAAGAAAAGAAGGCCAAAAGAAAGCTGGGCTATAGTAAAGCCAATAAGCCAAATATGTTCACCAAATATTTCAAAGATATCACAACTCGAATTGGGGAAAGTGAATCGGATTACGAGATGAACTATAAAACAAAGGAGCTTCAGAAAGCTCGTGATAATGCCCCAAGATTAAAGAGTACCAAAGCATCTCTAAATTTTGTTCAGCGAGGACCTGCCAACGTTGGGGGACGTACTCGTGCTATTATTATTGATCCTGATGTAAGCGACAAGAATACCTGGTACGCAGGAAGTGCTAGTGGAGGAATTTGGAAAACAACTGATGGCGCAGATAATTGGACTAACCTTTCCAATAATCTCACCAACTTGTCTGTGAATGCCCTTTTTATGGCACCATCCGACCATAATATCATTTATGCCGGAACTGGAGAGAGCTTTCCTGGAAGTGCAAATAATTTTGGAAATGGGATATGGAAATCGGAGGATCGTGGCGAAAGTTGGGCTCAAATGATTAGTACCGCAACCGATGAAAAATTTAGTTATGTGAATAGCCTTTGGGTGAATCCAATTAATGCAGATATTGTTATTGCCGCCACAGAACGGGGTATTTTCAAAACGATAAATGGTGGGACTGACTGGACAGAAGTTTATATAAGTTCTACAGGGATTGAGGTTTTAGCAGCACATCCCTCCGAAGAAAACACCATATATGCTGGAGAAAATTCGAAGGGAATACTCCGAACTTTAGATGGAGGACACACATGGGAGATGGCATCTGATGGCTTAATAGTTGGTGGCAGATATGAACTTGCCGTATCTCCAGTAAACAAAGAAGTTGTTTATACAAGCATAAATGTTTCAGACAGTGAATCATACGTTTATGTATCCAGAAATAGTGCCACTGTTTGGCATCCTTATAAGGATGAAGACGATAATGCGAACAACGAGAATTATCTGGGAGGACAAGGAGATTATGACAATGTGATTACAGCTCATCCGTTTAACGAAAATGAAGTGTTTGTAGCGGGTGTAAATATGTGGAAAATTACTTTAAATGAGATAGCGACAGAGAACGAGACTGTTAAGGCAGCTTATACCGAGAATACTAATTTTCTTTCTTTCGTCGGTTTCGATGGTAACTATCTAAGTGGAGGTCTAAGCACAACGGAAGGCACAAATCTGGTTTCTACCGATTGGACATCAGTAGAAATTCGTTTTGGAACAGGTCTTTCACAAAAAGCTCATCGTTTCACAGTACCCGATCAAGAAACTTCTGGTGTTGCCGCATCAAATTATACTTACCAAAATTATGTTGATGTACCTTTCCAGGTTTGGGATACAAAAAATAACAGGCAGTTGATGGTTTCTTTCCGAGATCAGGAAAAAGATGGGGCTTTCAATTTGTATACTCGTACAGCTGATGATTATGGTAATTTGGGGAGAGAATACATTTATGTTAATGCCGTAGAATACAATGCAAATGCTGCAGATGCAGACATTTCCATTTCAGGAGGCCACATACATAAAGCCCTTTATATGATTTGGCCTACATTAACATCAGGAGCCAATTGGGATACTGAAAATTTACCAAATTCAAAAATTGTTGTAAAATACGGCACAGTTAAAGTTTTTGGAGGTACTACAACTAGTGTTGCAGATGCTTATGGTAACTACGGAGGAGGCAACAGATACAACCAGGGTGCTGGTATGGGGAAAATTAAGATCCCTGGATTGCATCCCGATCATCACAACATAACAATAATTCCATTGGATGATGAAAATTTTAGGATCATTAATGGGAATGACGGTGGAATTGGAGTTTCTGAGGATAATGGTGCGATTTTTAACCAAAAGCCAAACAATTACATTACAACTCAATTTTATGGTGTAGCTAAAAATCCTGAAGCTGATGAATACATTGGTGGTATGCAGGATAATGGCACTTGGCAGTCGGCAGCAAGTGAAGATGCGTCTTCCAAAACCAACTACTACTTCCGTTTAGGAGGAGACGGTTTCGAATGCCTGTGGCACGGTACAGATCCTAAAAAGTTGTTGGGAAGTATTTATTACAATGCGATTTACAAAACTACAGATGGAGGAGAATCCTGGTCAGGTGTTAATGGTATAACTGAGGATGATGGACCTTTTATTACTCGACTTTCAACTTCAAAATTGCATCCTGATGTTGTATTCGCTATAGGAGGTGCAGGGGTTTACAAATCCACAGATTTTGGTTCTAATTGGGCGATAAAAAATATTGAAAGCAATTGGTCTAATGGGACCGTTTATAGTGTGCACAATGTGGAAGTATCCCAAGCTGATCCTAAAATTGTATGGGCGGGAGCTGCAATGAAAAAGAATAGTGGCTACCAAATTCATGTTTCGCAAGATGAAGGAGAAACCTACACTGCTGTGAATGAATATACTGAAAGGAACATGACTGCCTATATAAGTGGAATTGCGACTCATCCTACAGAGCCAAACACTGCCTATCTTCTTTTCTCAACAGGTAAGTCACCCAAAATTTTAAGAACAATTGATCTGGGACAAAACTGGGAAGATATTTCAGGTTTCGGAACGAGTACAGAAAGTAACAATGGTTTTCCTGATGTGGTTACCCATTGTCTTTTAGTAATGCCAAACAGTCCTCATACCATTTGGGCTGGCACCGAAATAGGTATGTTTGAATCCATTGACAATGGAGAATCATGGCATGTGTTAAGTGGTAATTTACCTCCAGTTTCGATTTACGATATGCATTTTGTAGGAGATCAAGTGGTAATTGCCACTCATGGAAGAGGCGTTTGGAGTGTAGACATCCCTGTCATTAATAGTACTCCTGTGGTTTCGGAATTTAAAGAGATTAAAGACCACGTTATTAAACTGGATGTGGACGTTAAGACTGCTTGCGACTATATCGAAATTTATATTAATGACAATCTGAATGAAACCATCCAAGCTCCAGATCTGGGCTCTTTTAGTCATGAGATAACTGTTAAGGAAGCTGGTATTTACAATTCCTATGTGATTGCTTACATTGATCAAAAGCCGTTTAAATCGAACCAAAAAGAGGTAGAGGTGAAGGATAAGATTCCTTCAGTTGATGGATTTGAGATTATCGATGATTACAAATTAAATTTACAAATAGAGATTCCGGTTAGATACGATAAGTTTGAGATCTATATCAATGATGAAGTTTATAATACCTATAACAATCCAGTTGTGGGAAGTGCCAATTATGATATATCTGTAGAGGACGCTGGAATTTATAGAGTCTATATCATTGGGTATATGTTTGATTCTCCTTTTCAATCTAATATAGAAAACGTAGAAATAATTGCAACTGGAATCGAAACGATTCAGGAAGAGATAGGCGAGATGAAGATTTATCCTAATCCTTGCCGTGGTGCGTTTAAACTTCAACTTGGTAATTCAACTCAAGACTTTAGTTTGGAAATTTTCGATCTCACCGGGAAGAAAGTATATTCAAAAAAAGATAGAAATTTAGAGGATAACATTATCCGAATTGAATCTCTGAAGAATGGTCTTTATATTGTTCGAGTAACATTGGATGGTAAAGTGATGTCGAGCAAAATTCAAATTATAAATTAGATTACGATCATTGATTTCCTGATATCAGGAAATCAATATCGATTTTTTGTTTTAACCTCAAATGCTAACCATTTGAGGTTTTTTTTGACAATTCTTCTAAAGAAAACGCAATTGCTACTGCAAGATTAAACGTTAGCGAAGAATAACTCGTTTAACTTCAACCAAACTTTTAAAAATATATTTAACACAACAAATTTATCCATTTAGGAAACAAATCCCCTTAAAAATAACATGTATATATTTAGAACCACTCTAAGTAGTTATTAGTAGTCTAGTTTTCATCTCTTTAACTTTTTTCGAATAATGATAAAAGTCACTCTTTTTTATTAAGATATTCTTGATGTTTGCAGAGCAACTAAATAAATATTTATTATTATTATTATGACAAAATTCAATTTATTAAAAAGAGTTTCAATTATTCTTGTTTCTGGCTTACTATTTGTTCAATGTGCAAATGATGATGATGATATCGTATCTGTAAAAGAAATTTCATTCGCTACTGACATACAACCTCTATTAGCTGCAAGCTGTACTAGCTGTCATAGCTCGGATGAAGAAACAGTTACAAATTTCACGGTTGAAGGTGGTATTGCTTATGAAGGTTTATTATCTGAAATAGGTGGTGTTACACCTGGAAATGCCGACACAAGCGTATTAATGGACAGGTTAAATGGTATTGGTACAGCTCAACAAATGCCAACGTCATCACTTTTATCTGTAGAAGAAATTAAATTATTTGAGCAGTGGATTACTCAAGGAGCTAAAAATAATTAAGACAATAAAAATCTCTTTAAAATTTGAGGTTAATAGAAAACAACCTCAAATTCTAAAGAGATTTTTTATGAAATTAACTTTATAGCTATATTTTTAATACAAATAACTTGTAGAAAAAAAATACTAAATTAGACACTTATCATCTGTTTAATGTGTTTTTGAAAAACTGGTTTAGCTATAACCATTCTATCTAATGTTTTATGAAAAATTCTTTGTTTAAACAGTGAACGATTTATTCTAAAACAAAACACGTGAAAGTAAGCCTGTATGTACCATTTTCAGGTATGTGTTGGTATAGCCCTAACCAAGATTTCAATTGCATTATTACAACATGTAGTTCCTTGAAGTTTTTGCCTTCATCACTTAATTTTTGTTCAATATTATAGCTCTTTTTTAAGGGTTCATAGCCTCTCCATTTATCGGTAATTATTTGTGCTGTTGTACTTATGTGCTCTTCAAAAATCGGAGCTAATGATTTAGACGAATAATTATCAATAGATTTGACGTATACTCTTTTTATTTTGTGTTTATCGCTTAATTCTACTGTAAATTGGCTCTGCATCTGGCGAAACGATCAACTTATCGTACGTTTCTGTATAGGTAATCTTGTTTAGTATGACACTAACTTCTACTTATTTGTTCTCAGTATCAATATTAATAACTTCATTTTTAACGCGGACTTCAACATTTAACCGAGCTTTAAAGCTTTCGGGAGTTTGCAATAATAGCTTTTCTCTCTCGGTAATTACACCACCCACATAGTAGGGCAAACCGCAATTGGCATAGGAGATATGTTCACCTCTTTCGAACATGATAATTTCTGCTGATTCGTCTATTCTTTTATGACGTACTGCAGTTGTTGCAACACCAGCTACACCTCCAACTATTAAATATTTTGTCATGCTATTATATTTTATGATACTATACTGTCATGTTTATATCTAGACATCTAGATGTTTGCGAGGCATATGTAATATATCCTTCGATTTTGGCAGCACGAAATCAAGAATTTGTAACATGTCATACAGCATGTTTATGAACATACGTTCAATTTAAAAGTTTGGCATGTCAATATTTATAGGGCGTAAGCCTTGTTTTAGTTTAAATATATTAAGTGATAGGTGTTTAGGATGTGGAGATCCTTATTTATGAAGCAAAAGTCGAGTTCTCTTTGCTAAGGATATGACCCTCCTTGTTGCTTATTAGGAATTTAAAATAGAATCGAGTTGTTTTAATTGCTTTGAATTAGAGGAGGGCCGATTTAATCTTTATCTAGATTCCTTTTAATCTTGTCTTACCACTTTTTATATTGCTGAATTGGTCTACATTTGCACAAAATATCGAGCTTAATTCAATAAGGATAAGCTCGCTTATTAGTTAGAATTGTAAATAAGAAGGTTAGAGATGATTGATTTAATTGCATTTGATGCCGATGATACACTTTGGGGTAATGAGAATTACTTTTATAAAACCCAAAATGAATATGCTCAAATATTAAGTGATTATGGGTGTAAAGAGGCAATTTTAGAGCGTTTGCATTCTACCGAAATTAAGAATTTGAAGCTATATGGTTATGGCGTAAAGTCGTATACGCTTTCGATGATAGAAGCTGCATTGAGTTTGTCATTTAGAGAGGTTCCTGGAGAATTGATCGCAAAAATCTTAGCTCTAGGCGCAAAGATGCTAACGGAGCCCGTGCAACCTATGAACCATGTACAGCATGTTCTTGAGAACTTATCTAAGAATCATGACCTTATCAGCATTACTAAGGGTGATCTTTTGGATCAGAATCGTAAGATGAAGAAATCTGGTTTAGGGCAGTACTTCTCCGATGTGATTGTTGTAAGTGAAAAGAATGATGAAGCTTATCAGCAAATCATTGAAGGACGAAACATTAAGGCAGAAAACTTCTTGATGGTTGGAAATTCAATGAAGTCAGATATTCTACCAGTTCTTAATATTGGTGGATACGGTGCCTATGTACCTTACAAATACACTTGGGAACACGAACAAGTATCTGAGCCAGTAGAGCACGAGAAGTTGTTCGAATTGAAGGATATGAAAGAAATTCTAGACTTGAAGTTTTTTAACTAGAAGTCAGTCTAAAAATATACAAAATCCCTGTTTCTGTTGAAGCAGGGATTTTTCGTTTATATCAAGGCATCAAACAAGACTTCTACAGGGTGCTGTGCTTCTCTCTGACTACCATCTTTTATTTGGTGGCGGCACGATGTGCCAGAAGCTGCTAGCAAGGTCGTTTGTTTAGCTTTACGAATAGCCGGCAATAACTTTAATTCGGCTATTTGCATACTGAGTTTGTAATGTTCTGCTTCGTAACCAAAAGAGCCTGCCATTCCGCAACAGCCAGAATCTATTTCTTTTGCTGTATAGTTTTCTGGGAAAGATAAAACCTGCTTCACAGATAGAGTAGAGGCAAGCGATTTTTGATAGCAATGTCCATGAAAGCTTACCTCCTTAGAATCTGTTGTGAATTGGTCCTTTGTGATTCTACCAGCTTGCATCTCTTGCCAAAGGAATTCTTCTATCATGAAGCAATTCTTTGAAAGCTCAATAGCTGAATTCTTCAATTCAGGGTTTGAAAGATCTATATATTCATCTCGAAAAGTAAGTATGGCTGAAGGTTCAATTCCAACTAAAGGTTCCTCTTTAGTGATGATGTCTTTTAACAACTCTACATTTTTATTTGCAATAGACTGTGCTTTCTTAACCAATCCTTTTGATAGGTAAGTTCTACCACTTTCGTGATGTTTAGGAATAATGACGTCGTAGCCCAGTTTTTCAAGTAATTGAATACCTTTTATACCAGTATCTGTATCATTGAAATTGGTAAATTCATCGGCAAAGAAGTAAACACGTTTTTGTTTTCCAGAATTAACTGAACTTTGTTTTTTTGCCCATGATTTTAATGTCGTTTGATGCAATTTAGGGATGCTTCTTTCCTGTGCAAATCCCAGTTGCTTTTTAATTAAACTTCCAAGTTTCGGATGCTGGTTGACGTAGTTGTATAACTTGGGCGCAATTCCACCTAGTTGATTAATCTTACTTATATTTGCAATAAGACGGGTACGTAAAGGAACGCCATTGCTTTGATAGTAATGTTGTAAGAACTCAGCCTTAAGTTTAGCCATATCTACATTCGAAGGGCACTCTGATTTACAAGCTTTGCAAGACAAGCATAAATCTAAAATATTATAGACCTCTTTGCTATTAAATACATTCTTCTTATCAGAGTAACTTAAGAATTCTCTTAATAGATTGGCTCTCGCTCGAGTCGTATTCTTTTCATCTAAACTTGCCTGATAACTCGGACACATTGATTTACCAGTAAGATGCGTATTTCTACAATCTCCTGAACCATTACAGCGTTCTGCAGATCTGATGATGCCACCATCTGCAGAAAAATCGAAATAGGTTTTCAGGTCTTTAGTATCCTGATTGTTTGTGTAGCGCAAGTGGGTATTCATCTTTGGCGTATTCACAATCTTTTCAGGATTGAAAATGTTGTTGGGGTCCCAAGCAGCTTTAATATCTTTAAAAGCCTGATAGTTTGTATCACCCATCATAAGCGGAATAAACTCGCCGCGCAAACGACCATCTCCATGCTCACCACTTAGCGATCCTTTGAATTTTTTAACCAGTTTAGCCGTATCCAATGCTATGGCATGAAACTTCTCTCTATCCACATTTTGCTTTAAATTAAGAATAGGACGTAAATGAATTTCGCCGCTACCAATATGAGCATGGAAAACGCAGGATAGCTCATGTTTCTGCAATAGAGTTTTAAACTCAGCAATATATTCAGGAAGTACCTCAGGTAAGACCGAAGTATCTTCGATTACTGATACAGGTTTGGCATCGCCTTGCAAATTGGAAAGTACGCCAAGTGCTGATTTTCTAAGATCCCAAACACGCTTAATGTTTTCTGTGCCTCTAACTATTGGAAAGTGATAACCTAAATGATTTTGTTTGAGTTCAGTTTCCATCTTTTGCGAGAACTCGTCAATTTCTTCCTGACTTTCTCGCGCAAATTCAATGATAAGTATAGCACCTGGCTTGTCTTTAATAAAGAAACGGTTCTGTGCTTGTAGAGGATTACCTTCTGAGAGTTTCAGAATAGTATCATCCATTAGCTCCACTGCACCGGGTTTGTATTTTAAAGCAATTAAATTGCCTTGTATGGCTTCTTCAAGCGAAGCAAAGTGTACACATACGAGAGCAACTTCTTTGGGAGGAGTGGGAACGAGATTTAATTTGATTTCAGTGGTGAAAGCTAAGGTTCCTTCTGATCCCGCCAAAAGCTTACAAAAGTCAAAAGCTTTATGACTTGTCGAAAAAGGAGAACTATCTAAAAGAAGATCTAAAGCATAACCTGTATTTCGTCTGTGGTTTCTTGTGTCAGGGAATTCAGTGCGAATTGCATCTTGAATTTTAGGGTTTTCAAGTGTTTCATGAATATGCTGATAGATTTTTGTTTCTAAGCTAGTATCAATTCCTTTTGTGCGACATTTTTCTTGAAATTCTTCATCGCTTAAAGCAGAAAAACTAGCATTGGAACCATCACTTAATATGGTCTTAATCTCTAGAGTATGATCTCTGGTACTTCCATATATTAAGGAGTGTGAGCCACAAGCATTATTACCAAGCATGCCACCTAGCATACAACGAGATGCTGTAGAGGTTTCTGGTCCGAAAAATAAACCATACTCCTTTAAGTATAAATTGAGTTCATCCAAAATAACACCAGGTTGAACACGAATCCATTTTTCATCTTCATTCAATTCTAAAATTTGAGTGAAATGTCTTGATACATCTACTATAATACCATCGCCAACTACCTGTCCAGCCAAAGATGTTCCAGCTGTGCGCGGAATAAGAGATAGCTTTTCATCATTAGCAAAGAGTATCAGTTTTTTTATATCAGATTCATTTTTTGGGTAGGCAACAGCAAGTGGCATAACTTTGTATGCTGAAGCATCGGTTGCATAGATTAAACGAGTGCTTTTATCTCTGTGAAATTCACCTTCGAATGTTTCTGAAAAAGTTAGAAATTTATCTGATGTTTGCATGAATATATTTCAAGTTTTAAGATGCGAATGTCCTTATAGGCATAGCTTTGAACGATATCTGAATCAATACTTAACGATATAGATATTCTAGCTAAGTTCCCACTAAGATATTAAAAATTATTCTTATCAAGAATGAATATTAATTCAGATTAAAATGTGTTAAAAATGACGCTTTCGAAATGCATTTTGGTCATTTATATCTAATTTCGCAATGTCGAGATTACAAAAACATATAAATTACTGACTCACAATGGACTTACTGCAAAAGATTAAGGCGAATGCAAAGCTGCATAACAAAAAAATTGTTCTTCCAGAAGGAACTGAGGAAAGAACATTGCAAGCTGCAGACATCCTTTTGAATGAAAAAATTGCACAGATAATTTTGATTGGAAACCCTGAAACAATCAAATCAGAAGCTAGCAGATTGAATTTAGAGAATATCTCTAAAGCAATTATCATCGATCCTGAGAATCATGATAAGATGGAAGCTTATGCTGAGATTTTGGTTGAGCTTCGTAAGAAGAAAGGGATGACAATGGAACAAGCAATGGGGCTTGTTAAAGATCCTCTTTACTTGGCTACCTTAATGATTAAAGCGGGTGATGCTGATGGTGAAGTTGCTGGTGCTGCGAATTCAACTGGTGATGTTTTACGTCCAGCTTTCCAGATTGTGAAAACAATGCCTGGTTGTTCAGTTGTTTCTGGTGCTTTCATCTTAATCTTAAAGGATAAAACATTCGGTGATAATGGCATGTTAGTTGTTGCTGACTGTGCTGTTCATCCAAATCCTACTGCTAGCGAATTAGCTGAAATTGCTGTAGCTACTGCAAGAACAACTAAAGCAATTGCAGGTTTGGAACCTCGTGTTGCTATGTTAAGTTTCTCTACTATGGGATCTGCTAAGCACGAAATGGTTGATAAGGTTGTAGAAGCAACTCGTTTGGCTAAAGAAATGGCTCCTGAATTCCTAATTGATGGTGAAATGCAAGCAGATGCTGCTATTGTAGAGGCAATTGGCGCTAGTAAAGCTCCAAACTCAGAAGTTGCAGGTAGAGCTAATGTATTGGTATTCCCAACTCTTGAAGTAGGAAATATTGCTTACAAGCTGGTACAGCGTTTAGCTGGTGCTGAAGCTGTAGGTCCAGTATTGCAAGGTATGGCTGCTCCAATCAACGACCTTTCAAGAGGTTGTTCAGTTAGCGATATCGTTAACTTGGTTGCTATTACAGCAAATCAGGCTGCAGGAATGTAATTTGAGCATTCAGAAAAAAAACTTAATCACAACAAATAATAAACAAAATCTAATGAACGTATTAGTTTTAAATTGCGGAAGTTCTTCATTAAAATATCAAATTTTGAACATGGGCGAAGAGGCAACTCTTTTAGCTTCTGGTCTAGTTGAGCGTATCGGTCTTGAAAATGGTGTGTTAACTCACAAACCTGAGGGAAAAGATAAGTTCAAAACTGTTCAAGATATTCCTAACCATTCAGTTGGTATTAACATGGTACTTGCTGCTTTAGTTGATGCTGATCATGGTGTAATCTCTGACATCAAAGAAATTAACGCTGCTGGTCACCGTGTGGCTCATGGTGGTGAATATTTCCAAGATTCTGCTTTTATTACTGAAGAAGCGAAAGCAAATATCAAAGCATGTTGCGAATTGGCTCCACTTCACAACCCAGCTAACCTTGAAGGTATCCTAGCAATTGAGAAATTGTTACCAGGTTTACCACAAGTTGCTGTATTTGATACATCTTTCCACCAAACACTTCCAAAAGAAGCTTTCATGTATGGTTTACCATACGATTGCTACGAGACTTTGAAAGTTCGTAAGTATGGTTTCCACGGAACATCTCACAAATTTGTTGCAAACAAAGCGTGTGATATTTTAGGATGGAATATCGAAGATAAGAAAATCGTTTCTTGTCACTTAGGGAATGGTGCTTCTGTATGTGCTATCGACGGTGGTAAATCTATCGAGACTTCAATGGGATTCACTCCAAACGAAGGTCTTTTGATGGGAACTCGTACAGGTAACCTTGACCTTGGTGCTTTATTATATATCGCTGAGAAGAAAGATTTATCTATTCAGGAAACAAATAACTTGATCAACAAAGAATCTGGATTAGCTGGTATCTCTGGTATCTCTTCTGATATGAGAGATCTTGAGAATGCAGCTGCTGAAGGAAACGAAAGAGCACAATTGGCTTTAGATATGTTTGCATATCGTGTGAAGCGTTTTGTAGGTTCTTATACGGCTTCTTTAGGTGGTGTTGATTTGGTACTTTTCACTGGTGGTATTGGTGAAAATGATGCTGTATCTCGTGAGAAAATTGCTGGAAACTTCGGTTACTTCGGATTAGATTTTGATTTTGAGAAGAACAAAGGTCTTCGTGGAAAAGATGCTGTTATCTCTACTGAAGATTCAAAAGTAAAGTGTATGATTGTAACAACTAATGAAGAATTAGTTATTGCTAATGATACACAACGTATTGTTTCTGCGCTTTAATTTAGCTCAAACATATATTCAAGAAAGACTATCTCGAAAGGGATAGTCTTTTTTTTATTTTCACTTTTATGGATTTAATTTAACATTGTCGTACATTAGATCTCAATTAACTAATAACAAAACGACCAATGAAAAAAATAACTTCTTTACTTGTAATGCTTTTTGTTATCAATTTGGCATTTGCTCAAGACCTAAATGAAGAAAAGAAAGCCATTAAGAATGTGATTCAAACCTCATATGTTGAAGGTTTGCAAAATGAAGGAAATCTAGAGAAAATTGATCAAGGTATTCATCCTGATTTTCTGCTTTTGGGAATAGGAGAGGGCGATAATATGTGGAAACTTCCGATAGATGAGTGGAAAGAAAAGACTGAGAAGAAATTGAAAGAAGGGAAATTACCAAGAAAAGAAAAGCCAATCACGGTTAAGTTCTTATCTATAGATATTACAGGGACGGCAGCTGTAGCAAAAATTGAATTCTATGTGGGAGAGAAGCTAACTTATATCGATTATATTTCACTTTATAAGTTTGATGGGAATTGGAAAATGGTAAATAAGATTTTTTATAAGCTACCAGCTTAGATCTAAAAAGAAACGAATAATAAAAGGCTATTAGATTTCAATCTAATAGCCTTTATATTTTTAATGAAGTATTTCGCTAGAATCTCTCTTAAGTTTCCATCGCTTATGCGTCCATAACCAATACGCCGGATCACGCTTGATCTGTTTTTCAAGAATTTGCGTGTGTTTTTTGCTGATGTCGCCATAATTTGTTGAACAAGGGTTTTCTTCTATTATCTCAAATTCAACTTCATAATAGCCACGTTTGGTTCTTGTCAAATTCATAAATATAACGGCATAATCGAACTCTACTGCATATTTTTCTGTTCCAAACATGATGGCTGTGTCTTGATTCAAAAACCGAGTCCAAAATAAGTTGTTCTTCGACTTCTTAGGGCATTGATCGCTACCAAAACCAATGATCATATTTCTATCCACATTATTATTAAAATAATCTTTTGCCTCATTCTTTGGTATCAGTTCAATTCCAAACCTAGATCTTGATTCTATGAATTTTTTGTTGAAAAATTTATTGCTTAGTGGTTTGTAAAGGGCTGCACCCTGATGTTTGAGAGTAAGGTTTAAGCAAGCAGCTGCCATTTCCCAATTGTTATAATGACCTGAGGCCATCACAATACTTTTATTTTTTTTATAAAGGTCATCTAGAATCTCAGGATTTTTGATTCTGCAACGCTCTAAAGCTTCCTTTTCGCTTATGCTAAAACATTTAAGGCTCTCTACTATAAAATCACAAAAGAAGTGATAAAATGTTTTTGTGATTTGCTTGATTTCTGCTTTGCTTTTTTCTGGAAAAGAAGCGTTTAGGTTTGATAATACGATTGACTTTCTGTAGGATAATAGATAATAACAGATTACATATAGAAAATCTGAAATCAGATATAAGATTTGAAGTGGTAGTAGAGAAAGCGGTTTTATTAGTAGGTAATATAAGATTTGCGTCATTTTTCTTTTCGTGTTATACGAGCGTAAATATAGAGAAGCAAACTTAAAAACGAAAGAGAATCTTTGTAGAACCATTAGAAATAGAGGCTTTATTTTAATGAATGGAGTAATATTGATTTCTTAGAATCTAGAATTTTTATTCTCTATTTTCTATTCAAATAATATATCTTTGTGCCAAATATCAAATTATGATTAGATCTACCGAACAAGCTTACAATACAATCGATTCTAAGGCTCAAGGGATACCTTATGAGGCTATCGATCATCTTAGAAATTTAGATTCGTCCGAGGGAATTATCAAGAAATTGAAATACGCTTTTGAGAACGCTTACAATGGGAAGGTGTATTATTCTGATGAACTAAGAATTATGCTTCCTGCACCTTTATGGTACGCTGTGGTTGCTGAAAAACACTTGCATCTTGATTATGCTGACGATTTGTTGAATATGTTTAGCGTAGAGGAAGATTGGGATTTGATGAATGAACAAGCTGTTTATTTAGTGGGGCAGATGGCAAAGAAGTATCCAACTGAATTTGTGAATAGGGTGTTGGAATATATCGAAGGAAATATCGATAAAGAAAGCAAAACACCTTATATCTTTAGTTTTGAAGCATTATATTATGCGACTGATGAGCAGTTCAATCGTATATTCGCTATTCTTGATTTGGAGAATTTCCAATGGTTAGATCATTATATCCGTATTCTGGGTGATATTCAACATGAAGGAACGCTTGAGAAATTTAAGGAAATGTTGCCAAAATTTGAAGGTAAACATACAGCTGTAGAGTTACAATACTATATCGATGTGATGGAAGGTCGTGTGACTGATTTTGAGAAAGGTGTAGCTTTTTGTAAAATGCGTGATGTTGAATGGAAAAATCATTATCAACAGATGGAATCTATTTTCTCACAATCAGAAGCTCCAATTCAAAGTGATAAAAAAGTTGGACGAAATGATCCTTGTATTTGTGGATCAGGAAAGAAATTCAAACAGTGCTGCATGAACTAGCATTTATGACCTGATAATTTAGGTTTCCAAAAATATAAAAAGAGGATGTCAAATTGATTTGGCACCCTCTTTTCTATTAATTGGGATATGATCTAATCAGAATTACATTGTTTTAAGTGGGAGCGTACTTTGGATCATTTGAAGTGTTCTCCTTTTTTTGGGAAGAGGGCTAGAACGGTTTGAAGTCCATTCCTGCGTTTGGGAATGGTGCTTGGAGCGTTAAAACTACGCTCCCGAATGTGGGAAGAGAGCTTGGACGGTTTTAAATGCATTCCCATTTGTGGGAATGCATACAGAACGGTTTCAACTGTGCTCCCACGAATGGGAAATGACTTGGGAGGATTTAAACTGTGTTCCGTTGATTTATACCAAATAAACAAAAAAGAGGATATCAAATTGTTTTTGATACCCTCTTTTCTATTTAATTCGTTTTAGAATTGAATCTATCGTCTAGCTTTATCAAGCATTTTAAGATCTGCAAGAGCTATAGCTGTAACAGCTTCAACTATTACAGGTACACGCAGGGCGATACATGCATCGTGTCGACCTTCAATCAATAGATCTTCCATTTCAGAAGTTGAAATGTTCATTGTTTTTTGGCTTACACCTATTGATGACGTTGGCTTAATAGCGACTCTAAATACAATTTCATTACCATTAGTAATACCACCATTAATACCTGCTGCATGATTGGTTTCTGTTTTGCCATCTGCAGTAAGAATATTGTCGTTGTGCTCCGAACCAGTCATCTTTGCAGCGTCGAATCCTGAACCGAACTCGATACCTTTAGTTGCTGGTATTGCAAAAATTAGGTGCGAAATCATCGATTCTACAGAATCAAAGAAAGGCTCACCCAATCCGATAGGCAGGTTGTTTGCTTTGCATTCCACAATGCCACCAATAGAATCATGATTCTTAATTGCTTTATCTAGAGCTGCATCAAAGTCGGTAGATCCGCCAATTTCTGTAAGTTTAGCTTCGATATTCACTTCACCAAGAATCTTTTTAGCAACAGTTCCTGCTACAACAAGACCCAATGTAATACGTCCAGAGAAATGACCACCACCAGTGTAGTCGTTGTTTTTGCCAAACTTGTGTTGAGCCACAAAATCGGCATGACCAGGACGAGGTATATCAAGCAAATTGCTATAGTCCTTCGATTGTGTATTCGTGTTATGGAATAAAATTATAATTGGAGCACCTGTTGTTTTACCTTTAAAGGTTCCACTAAGAATGCTTGGTAGATCTTTTTCTATACGAGGCGTTGTGCCTTTGGCGCCTGACTTACGTCGACTCAAATCAGGTAATAAATCTTCTTCAGTAAGTGCAATGCCTGATGGACATCCATCAATGGTAACACCAACACCTTTACCGTGAGATTCTCCGAATATGCTGATTTTGAAAATTCTTCCGTATGTGTTCATAGGGGTAATCGTTTGTATAGTCTGGATAAAACCCAGTTGTGGTTTAATAATTTGGTAATAGCAAAAACAAAGATAGTAATTTTGCTTATGCTAGATGATGATTCATTTACCTTATTGAATGTATGTGCTAAGTTTTAGTACTTGTTGAAAGTGATTTTTTGATATTCACTATTATCATCATTATTAATTGAGCTTAACAATAATGGCGTGAGAAAAAATATTATCTTTCGAATTAAATGAGAAAAAGTAATACCAACCCATTACAATTATATTAAGATGACGCAAGAATTCGAAAATGATCAAGTTTGGCTTTCAGATATTCCCCAAAGTGAAGCTATTGAATTCACAAATTTACTGCCTAGATATAAGCGACTATTGAATATACAGTGGGCGATTTTATTTGTTCTAATAATAATAATAACTGTTATGGGTGTTGCATACTTCAAATTTGACGAAGTTAAATTAATCTGGTTTGGTGTAGCACTGGTTGTTTGGCTTGTCTTTTTACTCTTGAAGTTTTCTTTTATTCAACTCGGTTTTCCTAATAAGGGCTATGCCATTAGACAAAAGGATTTACATTACAGAACAGGTTATTTGACGCATAAAGTTATAAGTGTTCCTTTTAATCGTATTCAACACGTAGAAATTCGACAAGGCTTTATTTCAAAAATGTTAGACCTTGCTGTCTTGAAAATATATACAGCTGGTAACTCTGCTCACGATTTATCTTTAAAAGGCATTTCACTTAAGACTGCAGAAGAAATCAAACAAATTGTGACATCAAAGGTGATTCAAGATGCATAAAGATTCATTTGATATACCACAACGACAATCTGTCACAGGTACACTATTTTTCCTGATCATGAGTGTACAGAAAGTTGTTCGAATATTTTGGCCCTTACTTTTGCTTTATGTGTTTAAAGGGGATTTCTCTAAGATTATGGAACCTAAATGGATAATTGGATCCCTAATTTTAGTCTTGGTCTTAATCGCTCATTCCATATTAAGCTGGTACAACTTTTTTTTCTTAATTAAAGACAAGGAATTTGTGCTTCGTAAAGGTTATTTAAAACGTGTGGTTATTGCTATTCCTTTCGAGAAGATTGTGTCAATAAATCTGAAACAAGGACTTATGCAACAAGTTTTGGGTGTGGTTCAATTAGAGGTTGATTCTGCAGGTTCCAAAAAGAAAGAAGTATCCATTCATGCCATTAGTAGGGATGTGGCAGAAGCATTGAAAGAACAGTTGGCAAGCTATAAAAAGGAAAGCCCTGATTCTGAAGAAAGTCTTGTTAATGGAGAGGGAATAGAAGAAAAAGAGACTATTCTTCAATTATCGATAAAAGATTTGTTACGCATCAGTATAGCAAAGAATCATTTTAGAGGTTTGTTGGTTATTCTCGCGTTTGGAAATAATATCTATTATCAGCTTAAGGATTTGTTTGAAAGTGAGGTTAGCTTAGCAGCTGATAAAACGGAGAGTTTTATACAGCACTCTGGAACTATAGCTATAGCTGGGATGGTTATTTTGGTTCTTCTTGTTAGTTTGATTATTTCAATGGCTGAGGTCTTCTTGCGATATTACAATTTCAATATGATATCTTTTGCTAATACTTTTAGCTTACAATCAGGATTATTGAAGCGTAAGAATATCACCATTCCTTTTACTAAGATTCAAAGACTTAAACGTTCGATAAATCCGATTCAAAAATGGTTAAACATATCGGATTTGCAATTAGTTCAGGCTAATAGTGTTGAAGTAAGCAAGGATAAAGATAAGGTTTCAATTCCAGGTTGTGATGATGGAAAATTCAGACAACTATGTGATAAAATTTATGATGATCCTTTTTCTCAGTATACATATGAGACAAAACCGCAAAAGGTATTTCTCTATCGCTATTTTACTTTTTCATTTGTAATCATGTCAATTCCTCTTTTCGCACTGGGTTTGGAACTCAATTGGATTTGGTATTTGGAAATTGTAGTTCCATTTATAGCAGCAGGTATTGCTTATTTAACCTTTTACAGACGATGGTATCGCTTAAGCCATGATTTTTTTCAGATTGATTCTGGGATTATAGGAAAGGATTATTCTATTATTGAAGTTTACAAGGTGCAAACGGTACATATAAAACGCACCTTCTTTCAAAGAAGAAATGGAACTGCAAGTCTCGATTTAGGAATGGCAGGTTCAGTTGTAAGAATTGATTATATTAGCTATGATGAGGCTTTACGAATGAAAGATCAAATTCTTTATAAAATTGAGACCTCTAATAAAAAGTGGATGTAATATTGGTATTAGTATTTTTAGTAAGTGCTTATTTTTTCATAAAAGCTTGAATGAGTTCCATGAAAGCTTGTCGATAACTTTGTCCTATAGGAAGTTTCTTATTTGCGATTTCAACTTGGTTTCCATTAATGGCATCAATGTGTTGAAGTGATACCATATAGGATTTGTGAATTCTTGGGAATCGTTTCTTTGGTAAAATTTCTTCCATACTTTTAACGGTAAGTTTAGGAACTAGACATTTGTTGAACGTATGTATTTTGATGTAATCATTTAAACCTTCAATATAAATGATATCGGCGAAATTGAGTTTGATACTTTTCTTATCAGCTTTTATAAAAATGAATTCTTCAGTTCGTTCAGGTTCAGCAGACTGATTGCTTTGAACATGTGGGATAGAAAATTGAAGTTTTTCTTCAACCTTACTAATGGCACGTATGAAACGTGGAAATGGGATGGGTTTGTGTAGATAATCAATCACATCTAATTCGAAAGCATCAAGTGCGTATTCTCTATAAGCGGTTGTGATAACGACTAGTGGAGGATGAGAAAGACTGGCAAGAAAGTTAAGTCCTGTGAGTTTAGGCATATTGATATCTAAAAACATCAGATCAATACTTTCACTTCGAAGAACTTGCATGGATTCAATAGCATTTTTACAGGATTTCACCAGTTCCAATTGAGGAAGATCCTGAATGTATTTTTCAATGACTTTCCTGGCGTGAATTTCGTCGTCTACAATTAAACATTTAATCTTCATGTCGTTAATGTGATTTAATTCATCTGAAGCACAAGCTGTGCTTTAAAATGCTTATTTTCTTTACTTATCTTGAATGAATGCTGATTTGGATAAAGTAGTTCTAGGCGTTTGCGTACATTCTCTAGTCCTAATCCATTATGTGTTGAGTTTTCAGGCAGCTTAGTTTCTCCAAGAGGGTTCTTTGTCTTTAACTCAATTTGGTTTTCATCGATATGAATTTGTATGAAAATATCAGAATGCTCTTTTTCTGAGGCGATACCATGTTTAAAGGCATTTTCAACAAGCGGAATAAAGAGGAGAGGTGGGATTTTATAGCCAGAATTATTTCCTTTTACTTCAAAATGAACCTCTGCAATATCTTCTACGCGTATGGCTTCAAGTTCAATATAGTTTTTGATAAAGGTAATCTCTTGCTCCAAACAAACTGTTTCATCCTTGCATTCGTAAAGCATATAGCTAATAAGCTGTGAAAGCTTTAATATCATGTCTGGTGTTTTCTTGGAGTTGTGAAGACTCATCGAATAAAGATTATTCAGTGTATTAAAAAGAAAATGCGGGTTGACTTGTCCCTTTAATAAACTCAGCTCTGCTTCTAAATGCTCTTGTGCTTTTTCAGTGAATTTTAAATTTTCATCCTTCAGTTTTATCCACTCTTTTACGAAATGGAATAAAGAGGTTGAAGCAACAAATACATTGGTTTTAAAAAACATCATGAAGAAAACTTTGAGGTGCGAATCTGCCATCTTCATTTTTAGTTGATGATTAGGAATATAATAAAACACAAGTGCTAGAGCCATAATAGTTATTGCCTCGGAAGAAAGAATAGCTATAATATATTGCTGATAACGTCCATTGTTCCATAAGCGTGGAATCAGAACCCTCAGATTAAAATAGGTCAAGGGAATGATAAGACAGAATTGTAAGGCTTCAACTGTAATCTCTAGATTCAAATTTTCTATTTCCATTTGGAAAAATCGAGTCGCAACAAGAATCAGGAATACCAACCAAAAGGAGGCATGTTGTACCCATCGTTTAGAGTAGAGATAATATAATTTGTCGCTTAGATTCATGATTAGAAATAATAGAATTACGAAATGATAGAGCGAAGCAACGAAAACTATCTGTTATTTCAACTATTTGTCGACAAACAAATGCTTTTCAAAGGGCAACACCATCAAAATCAAATTTAACTAAAGCAATCTATAGTTTTAGACTGTTGGCTGACAAATATGCTTCTCATGTCGATAAAATTTATCTTAAAGTATTGACAACCGTATTATTGTAGTAAATATTAAAATCAGAGCGGCATGTTGAAAAAGAAAAGTACCCTGATAGGAATTATTATTGGAATTAGCTTGTTTGTTGCAGCATTTGTAGTTGCTGGAATGAAAGAACCACCTCATGAGAAAAAGCTTGTTATTAAAACATTACAGATTCCTGTGCAGAAGATTGAAAATTCATATTTAGAGCTTGAACATACGGTAATTGGAACATTGCAAGCTCACGAAAAAGTAGAAGTGTTTGCTGAAGTGAGTGGTATTTTAGAGCATATCGAAAAGCCTTTTCTCGAAGGATTGAATTACGATAAGGGTGAAGTCCTTTTACAGATTAATAATACAAAGATGTGTACGAGCTTATTTGCTAATAAAAGTGGTTTGATGACATCAATAGCAAGCCTGTTACCTGATTTAAAATTTGATTACTCTGACAGTTATGAGAGTTGGAAGGCATATCTAAGTGAGTTTGATGTGGAAAAACCTATAGCACAAATACCACAGGCTAAAAACGATCAGGAAAAATATTTTTTAGCTGGAAAGAATATTTACAAATCCTATTACGATATCAAATCAGAAGAAGAACAATTAACTAAATATACCATTCTTGCTCCTTATGATGGTCAGGTTAGCGAATCGAATATAAAAGCTGGAACTGTTGTTAGAACAGGGCAAAAATTGGGCGAATTTATGAATACAGATTCTTATGACCTGCTGGTAGGTGTTGACCTGAACAACTTAAGAAACATTAAAGTTGGTAACCGTGTAAATCTTTATTCTGAGAATATTAATGGCAGTTGGATTGGGAATGTTTCTCGAATTGGCAGCAAAATAGATGCGCAAACTCAGATGGTAAATGTCTATATCTCCGTTTCGGGTGATAATTTAAAGGAAGGGATGTTTTTATCTGCGAACATTGCTTTACAACAAGATGTGAATGGTATAGAAATCCCTCGCAAATTGTTAATTGAGGATACCTATGTGTATATCCTGAAAAATGGAATAGTTGAAAAGAGAAAAATTGATATCGTTCAGTATAAAGATAATTCTGTGATTACCAATAGCCTGAATGATGGAAGCTTATTGATTTTAAAGACATCAGGTATTCACAAAGGTATGGTTGGAAAGGCTGTTTTGTAAATTAATAAAGTTTTAAAAGAATAGATGAGAGCATTAGTTACATATTTTATAAAATATCCATTTGCTGGAAACCTGCTTGCTGTAGTATTTCTTCTTTTAGGATGGATAGGTATTTCACAGCTGAATTCAACGGTGATGCCACAAATCGATCCAGGGGTGATTACGATTACAGCAAGTTACCCTGGAGCTTCACCCGAAGAGGTGGAGAAAGGGGTTAGTCTTAAAATTGAAGATAACCTGAAAGGGATTAGCGGGATTGATAAAACGACCTCTTCGTCGAGAGAAAACGCGGTGACCATAAAAGTAAGTTTGGAGTCAGGCTATGACGGTAATCTGGCACTCCAGGATGTGAAAAATGCCGTAGATGGTATTAGTTCATTTCCCGTAGGTGTGGAGTCTATTAGTGTTCAAAAGAAAGAGTTTGAGCTTTTGGCATTAAACATGACTTTGAATGGTAATCTGAGTTTAAAGAAATTAAAGACATATGCCAGACAGATTGAAAATGACTTGAGAGGCATAGATGGTATTTCAAAAGTGAGTTTGTCTGGTTTTCCTGACGAAGAAATTGAAATTAGTATCAACGAGGAAGCTTTGAAAGCATATAACTTGACCTTTGATGAGATATATGCTGCGGTTGCCAATGAAAATATAGAAATAACAGGTGGTTCTATTAAAGGAGAAGATGAAGAATTAAAAATCCGTGTTCGCGAAAAAAGATATTATGCTGAATTCCTGAAAGATATTGTTATCCGTTCGCAAAAGGAGGGAGGAACCATTCGACTGATGGATGTCTGCCAAATAAAGGACAAGTGGTCTGAAACACCCAACAGAACTTTCGTGGATGGTAAATCAGCTATTAGTATTTCCGTTAATCATACGTCTCGTGAGGATATTCTTTCCATATCAGAAAACTTAAAAACTTATGCAAAAACCTTTAATGCAAAGCACGAGAATGTAAGATTGGATGTTTTGTTCGATAATTCAACTTCAGTACGTGTCATGCTGGATATTTTGTTGAGTAATGGTCTGATGGGCTTTATGCTGGTGCTTTTGTTTTTGTCCTTATTCCTGAATCACCGACTTTCATTTTGGGTGGCTCTTGGTATTCCAATCTCCTTTATGGGAATGTTTATGGTTGCTGCAGCTTATGGTGTTACATTGAACAAGATATCTCTATTCGGAATGATCTTGGTTGTGGGGATTTTGGTTGATGATGGTATTGTTATTTGTGAGAATATCTTTCAACATTACGAAAGAGGAAAAACAGCTTTGCAAGCAGGTATCGATGGTACAATGGAAGTGCTACCTGCTGTGTTTTCTGCTGTTTTAACCACGATTGTAGCTTTTATAGCCTTCTTTTTTATAGAAGGCAGATTGGGACAATTCTTTGTTGAATTGGCATTCGTTGTGATTTTCGCATTGGTTTTTTCTTTAATTGAAGCATTCTTTATTTTACCCTCGCATGTTATTCACTCTAAGGCATTAAAACGTGACAAGAAGATCTCGAAAGTAGAACAATTGACGACTAATGCTGTTTTGTGGGTTCGCCAAAAAGGTTTTGAGCCGATCAGTCGTTTCAGTATCAATAATAAGACAATTACTGCAGCTATAGCCTTTGGTATTTTAGCCATTACTTTTGGAGCCTTGAAAGGTGGTATTATTATTAGTGGTGATAGTTCAATTGATAACACCAATTATACCAATGTTGAATTGGAGATGCCCGCAGGAACGCCTGAAAGTGTGACTTTAAGATACTTATCGGTAATAGAAGCCGCCGCCATAAAAACGGGAAAAGAGTTTCAAGATAGAAGCTTAACGGGTGAGCCGATTATTCTAAACATTAAGACTGATTTAACATCAACCTCAGTAGGAAAGTTAACCATCTATATTCTGGGGACAGAGAAACGAGATTTTCTTTCTGGAGAGTTTTCAAATGCACTGAGTAAAAATGTTGGCGATATTCCTCAAGCGGAACGATTGAATTTTGTACAAGAAAGTCATTTTGGTAAACCCATATCAGTATCACTTCAGTCGAGTAATCTTGATGAATTAAATCTGGCTAAAGAAGAGTTAAAAGCAACACTTTCGAAAATTGAAGGTTTGAAGAATGTGATTGATAACGATCAGTTGGGTATGCGAGAAGTAAAACTCAGCTTAAAGGATAATGCCTATAAATTGGGCTTGAATTTAAGTGTTGTGACATCTCAGGTTCGTACTGGGTTTTATGGAAAAGAAGTTCAGCGATTGCAGAGAGGAATAGATGAGGTTAGAGTTTGGGTTCGCTACGAAAAGGCTGAGCGTTCATCACTGGGAAATCTTGAGAATATGCGTATCAGAACAGCCTCGGGAGGTGAATATTTCCTGAAGGATATTGCAAATATCTCATTTGAAAGAAACTTGGTCAAAATTAACCACTTGAATGGCCAACGTGAGATTAGTATTGAAGCTGATGTCACGGGAGCTGACGTGAATTTGGGACAAATAAATTCTGAGTTGAATGAAAATATTCTCCCAGATCTAGAAACAAAATACCCAGGATTAAAACACCGGTATCAAGGAAAAACAGCGGAGATGGCCAAGGCAGGTAAATCTGCGATGTTAATTGCACCGGTTTTTCTGATTCTTATTTTCTCAATTGTAATTTTCACATTTAAATCGGTATCTCAAACCATTTTGATATTTACTCTTATTCCTTTCGGATTTATTGGAGTAGGATGGGGACATTGGTTCCATGGAATTCCATTAGATATATCTTCTTATTTGGGTATGGTGGCACTTATGGGAGTCATGGTCAACGATTCCATTGTTCTCATCAGTACCTTAAACGAGAGTCTGCGATCAGGAAAAGAATATATGACTGCAATTTACGATACGGCTGTGTCTCGTTTTCGTCCTATTGTTTTAACATCAATAACGACTATAGTTGGTTTAGCTCCATTGATTGTATCTAACAATCCGGAAGCAAATATGGTTATTCCAATGGCCATATCAATGGCTTATGGTATGGCTGTAGCAACCTTCTTAAACCTACTCTTATTACCTGTCTTGTTAATAGCAGTAAACTCAGTAAAGCGTCGATGGTTATATCTAAAGACAAGTGATATGCCTACACGCGAGAGTGTTGAACCCGCCCTTAGACAGCTTGATGCCTTCACTAAATAAGGAGGTGACTAAAGACTGATGAATGTTGATTTTCAAATAACAATACAAGTATAGAAACATGAAAAACTTACTGTTAACAGTTATAATCTGTTTGACGTGTATCAGTAGTCTGTTTGCACAAGAAAACAAGTTATCGATAAATATTCATATATCCGGATTGGATTCCAACGAGGGGAAAGTGATAGTCGCTTTATACAGCAGTGCCGCTAACTTTCTTAAAGTAGCTTGTTTCAGTAAAGAGGCACTTATTCAGGATAATAAAGCCTTTGTTAGCGTCGAAAATGTTAAAGCTGGCACTTATGCCATTATGTGCTTTCACGACGAAAATGATAATAATAAACTGGATTTAAATGCCAAGGGTAGACCTACCGAAAGTGTTGGCGTTTCTAATAATGCAAAAGGTTTTTTTGGACCTCCAAAGTTTAAGGTTGCCAAGTTTTTTATACAGGATGCAGGCCTTACGCAAAATATAGAATTATAAAGACATGCAAAATATAAAGATACTGATTGGCTTATTGTTATTTAGCACGACATTGTTTGCGCAAGATGTCTTGACATTAGATTCTGCTGTAGCGATTGCCTTAGAAAACAACTTGAATATAAAAGTTGCTAAGTCGAATGCTGAAGTGTCAGTCAATAATGCTACAAGAGGGAATGCGGATTTATTACCAACAGTTGGTTTAGGCGGAAGTACGAATTACTCAGAATATGCCAGCAATGAAGTAAGCTCTTCGGGAAACATAAACTTATCTTACACACTTTTCAACGGTTTTGGAGGACGTTATACTTACAAAGTCTTAAATATTCAGAAAGAGCAGGGTGTGTTAAATACACGTTATCAGATAGAAAATGTTATTAGTTCTGTAATTTCAGGTTTTTACGATTTGAGTAAAAATAGCGACGATTTATATGTAGCTAAGGATAATTTGACCATATCAAAAGAACGTTTAAAAAGGAATGAGGCGAAGTATGAATATGGAAATATTAATAAGCTAGAGGTTTTAAATGCTAAAGTTGATTTTAATAGAGATAGTAGCTCTTATTTAAAAGCTCAGCAATATTATGACGAGTCAGCAAGAGAATTAAATGTTTTTTTGGGAAGATCAGCTGATATGAAATTTGTGATTGTACCAGATGTGTCGGAATTTAGAGTTTTTGATTTGAGCGTTTTGAAAGAAGAAGCTCTGAATAATAATGCTAATTATCTGATCAAACGCGAGCAGCTTAAGGCAGACGATTTCAATGAAAAAAAGGCTAAGGCAAGTCAATTGCCATCTTTAAAATTAAATTCAACTTATAACTATTACGAGAATAAAGTTGTAGGAACAAATTCGAATACCCAATGGGCAGGAGGCCTGACTTTGAGTATGAATCTATTTGATGGTAAGAAGAAAAAAACGACGATTGCGAATGCTAAAATTCAAAAACAAATTAGCTTTTACGAAGAGGAGGAGCAACGTTTGCAACTTGAAAAGGATTTGATGAATGCTTATGCATCCTATGAATACAATTTGCAGGTTTTGTCCTTAGAAGAAGATGCACTTGATGCCTCGAAACTTAATTTTGAACAAAGCCGTGAATATTATCACTTGGGGCAGATTAGTTCGACTACTTATCGCGAGGCTCAATTGAATTATATCGAAGCTCAGAATAAAAGATCGGCAGCTCGATATGAAGCTAAAAATTCTGAAATAAACATTAAGTTGCTAAGTGGCACACTATTAAAGTAATGAAATTTTAATATATTACTTCAATTCTACAATAACTGAATTTCTCAAATTAGAACAATGCAGAAAAAACATATAATTCTTTTATTCATTCTACTTATCTCTTTGCCAACAATGGCTCAATTTGATAGAGAACTTGCTGGCGTCGATTATGTCAGACTGGGCGATGAGAACTCGAAGAACAGTGTCAAGTTTCAGAAATATAGTCTTAGGATAACCATACCAAAACGTCTTAATGAAAAGGGCAGTTTTTTGATTAATAAATTTGAATATGCCAAAACTGTTATCGATTACTCAACAGGGCCAAGTATTCTTAAGGATTTGGAGAGGTTTCATACTGTATCCTACACCTTAGGTTATCGCCGATCTTTAAAGAATAATTGGTCTTTAATTGCTATGTTAACTCCTCAGGTTTCTTCTAACTTTAGATCTTCGCTAGGCTGGGAAGATATACAATTAAGAGGGCTTGTCATGTTTACAAAGCCTATTAAACCTAACCTGAGGTTAAGTCTGGGATTAATGTATGGGGTAACCACGGGTATTCCTCTGCCTTTACCTATTTTTAGTATGATGTGGAAACCTGCACCTAAGTGGGAAGTAAATGTTGGCTTCCCAAGGTTTGGAGTTAAGTATCAATTAGCACCTAAGACTAGACTTGGAGCCGATTTGTTTATGGTAGGTGATAATTTTACCCTAACGAAAGATCTTTTTTATACTGATGAGAAGATTGATAATATCCGTATAATGAATTTGGGTGGAGGTTTGAGTCTAACGCAAAAACTAACGAAACATTTAAAACTAAAGCTTAATTCTGGTTATACATTTTATCGCAAATTTGAATTTCTCGGAGGTAACGATTCTGTTTTAGAATACAATTTAGATAACGATTTGTATTTTAAAGTTGGGCTCTCAGTCGGTTTATAGATAATCACCTTTTAAAATTGTTAGACCTTAAGTTCTTTTCTAGAAGTGCAATAGATTATTTGAAATAGAAAAATGCTGTATAAAACATGTTTAGTAATTTAACTTTAGCAAGGTTTAAAGTAGGCTTTTTAGTATTTTAGCATCTTGAAAATAAAGATTACTAACATAAAACTAACACAAAGTGAAAAGAACATTTCTTTCATTATTTGCAGCGAGTATTTTATTAAGCTCATGCAATAGCGACAAGTGTGAAAAGACAGAGGCAGACGGGAACCCGTTTTTTGTTGAGTACAACACACCACATCAAACAGCTCCGTTTGATCAAATCAAATTTGAACATTACAAGCCAGCTTTCCTTGAGGGAATGAAGCGAGAGCAAGCTGAAGTTATGGCTATTGCAAGCAGCAAAGAAGAAGCTACTTTCGAGAATACTATTGAAGCTTTCGAGAAAACAGGTGATTTGCTATCTAAGGTAAGTAATGTTTTTTATGCACAAAAAGGTTTCAACAACAATGATTCTATTTCTGCTTTAGCTAAGGAAATGTCTCCACTATTCACAAAGCATGGTGCTGACATTAGCCTTAACGAAAACCTATTTAAGAGAATTAAAATGGTTTACGCTAAGAAAGCTGATTTGAAGCTTACTGTTGAGCAAAATACTTTGCTTGAGAAAATGTACCAAGGCTTCGTTCGCAGTGGTGCAAATCTTGATGCTGACAAAAAAACAAAATTACGTGAGATCGATGGTAAATTAGCTTTACTAACGATGCAATTTGGCGATAACGTATTGGCTGAAACTAATGCTTTCGAGTTGGTAATTGATAATAAAGAAGACCTTTCAGGTTTACCTGAGTCTGTTATTGGTGCTGCTGCTGAAAAAGCAACTGCTGCTGGTAAAGAAGGTAAGTGGATGTTTGGTTTAGATAAGCCATCTATGCTTCCTTTTCTACAATATTCTGACAAGCGTGACTTGAGAGAGAAATTGTATAAGGGTTACGTAAACCGTGGTAACAACAACAATGAGTTCGATAACAAGAAGAATGCACAGGAAATTGCAAACTTAAGAATCGAGAGATCGAACTTATTCGAATTTAAAAATCACGCTGCTTACGTTCTTGATAAGAATATGGCTAAGACTCCTGAGAAAGCTTTAGAGCTTTTGAATAAGCTTTGGGATAAGACTTTGCCTAATGCAAAGAAAGAAGCTGCTGAGTTACAGAAAATGATTAACAAAGAAGGTGGCAAATTTCAGTTGGCTTCTTGGGACTGGTGGTATTATTCTGATAAAGTGAAGAAAGCTAAGTATGCTTTAGATGAAAATGAACTACGTCCTTATTTTGAGATAAATAATGTTCGTGATGGCGCTTTTGCTTTGGCAACAAAGTTATATGGTATCAAATTCGTCGAGCGTAACGATATCGCTAAATTCCACGAAGAGTGTCAAACTTGGGAGCTTCAAGAAGCTGATGGAACACATATTGGTATCTTCTACTTAGACTATCACCCACGTGCTTCTAAACGTGGTGGTGCTTGGATGGATTCATTCCGTAAGCAGTCGGGTACAGGAACTGATAACAAGATCACTCCAATTGTGATGAATATCTGTAACTTTACTAAGGCAGTAGGCGACGGACCGGCTTTAATTAGTCCTGAAGAGGTTGAGACTTTATTCCACGAATTTGGTCACGCACTTCACGGATTCTTATCTAAGTGTCGTTACAACACATTGTCCGGTACTTCAGTATCTCGCGACTTTGTTGAGCTTCCATCTCAGGTAATGGAAAACTGGTGTTTCGAGCCAGAAATGTTAGCAATTTATGCAAAACATTATAAGACAGGTGAGGTCATTCCAACTGAATTGGTTGAGAAGATTCAAGCTGCTGGTAAATTCAATCAAGGATTTGCAACACTTGAGTACCTTGCTGCTTCATTACTTGATATGAAATATCATACTCTAACAGAGCCATTAACTGAAGATGTTATGACTTTTGAGAAGAACTACCTTGAAGGAATTGGGTTAATTCCTGAGATCTATTCAAGATATCGTTCTACCTATTTCAACCACATTTTCGCTGGTGGATACTCTGCAGGTTACTACGCTTACATTTGGGCTGGTGTACTTGATTCTGATGCTTTTCAGGCATTTAAGGAGACATCTTTATTCGATCAAGCTACTGCTAAATCGTTCCGCGATAATGTAATTTCAAGAGGTGGAACAGAAGATCCAATGGTACTTTACAAGCGCTTTAGAGGTGCTGAGCCAAGTATCGAGCCATTATTGAACAAGAGAGGTTTGAATTAAAACCTAGCTAATAATATTGAGAAATCCGATTCACGAAAGTGGATCGGATTTTTTTTATTTAAAATAAAAAAATCCAGTAAGATTATTCTCACTGGATTTTATAGATATCTTAAAAAGGAACCTGTCTTTCTAGAAACTTAAAACAATTTACTTTTTATTTTTTAGTTTTTCGCGTTGTACCTTTTCGATATCAAGTATATCTTCTTTTTTGTAATTAAGAGCTTTATTAACAGCTTTTAAATCACGAACAAGTTTTCTAACTCCAGCAGGTTCAAGTGATGCTGCATGGTCAGTTCCTTTCCAAGTACGATCAAGAGTGTAGTGTCTTTCGATCCATGTGGCTCCTAATGTATAAGCAGCAATATCAACTGCTATACCTAAGTGGTGTCCAGAGAAACCAATTTCCATGACACGACTTTTATATTTCTCAATTATACGAGTAATCTCAAGTAAACATACATCTTCGAAAGGAACAGGATATCCTGAGGTGCAAGCATAAAGTACAACATCCATATTTCTTTTTTTCTCTTCGAAGAATGAAACAAGATCTTCAATTTCATCTTTACTAGTCATACCAGTAGAAACATGAATTTCACCTTTGTAATTTTCACATAACCAGCCTAGCATTTCATAGTTGTTATTACAAGCCGAAGGGATTTTAATCAAATCTGGATTTAAACTTGCAACTTCTTTGGCTGAAGTCAAATCCCATGTTGAAGTTGAAAATGTGATTCCCAATTCCTCACAGAATTCTTTAAGTTCTCTATTTTGTTCTAAATCAAATTCAAGAAATTCTCTATGCGCTCCGTAAGTGTCACCATACGAATTAATTGGATTTGGATGTGGGGCATTGTATTGCTCTTCGGTCAATAGTTCTTTGTTGTTTCTTTTTTGAAACTTAACAACATCAGCATTGCAAAAAATCTTTGCAACTTTGATCAACTCCTTTGCTGTGTCCATATCTCCCTTATGGTTACACCCTATCTCTGCAATAACTTTAGCTTGCTTCATATTTTGTAAATTAAAATGTTATTCGAATCGTTGATTGTATTTAACAATAAAATTAATAGCCTCTCTTATAGCCATGTCGCCACCCTTATTATTCAACAGGATATCACAATAGGGAATAAGACTAGTAACTGAATTGTTAGGACATATACCCCAAGCAACAGAGTTAAGATTAACCAAGTCGTTAATGTCATCACCAATATAAGCTACCGAATTACGGTTAAGATTTTTATCTGTTAGAATCTTATCTAATCTGGAAAACTTATCTTTTACTCCCATGCATAAAGGTAGATTTAGCTTTTCCATTCTTTTTTGAACAATTGGAGAATCTTCAGAAGTCATAACAATAATATCTACTCCTGAAGAACGTAGATTCTCAATGCCCATACCATCTCTAAGTGAGAAGGTTTTTGATAACTCTCCTTCATTAGACACAGAAACGGTCCCATTTGTAAAAACGCCATCTACGTCTAAAACAAGAAGTTCAATCTTTTGAGGTGATTTTTTATTCAGTTTAAGTCTATGAAGAAGTAGATTTTCAATTATGAGTAAATCACTGAGTTCATCTATCTCAGTAAGAGTGTCTTCATGCATTTTAATAATACCTATATTTCCTCCAAGTCTATTTTTACTTTTAAGAAATTGATCCTTACTAGAAGCATAGACAGCTCCATTTTCTATACATAAACCGTCGAAATCTTGACGTCTAGGTCTATTGTTATAGTCATAGTTAATACTTTCACCTTGCTCGTTCCAAATAAATCGTTTTGTTTCAACAACTGTGAGTACTGAATCATATTTTTGATCTATAATAGCTTCCAGTGCCTTGTTTATATCTTTTCTATTAGTCAAAGGAGATGTTGCTTGTAATAAACAAATTACATCAAAACTGTATTTAATATTTTCAGCAAATTCAATCATTGCTTGCTCAGTACTTGCTGTATCTGTCGCACTCTTTGGACTTCTTAATATAGTTCTTACTTTAGATGTCCATTTATATTCTTGATTAATTTGAAGAATAAGCTCTTCATCGTCTGTGAAAACGTAAACTTCGTCTAAATTTGAAAATATAGCTTCTCCTAAACACCACTGATATAGAGGTCTGCCAAGAATTTTCTTTTTGTTTTTACCTGGTATTCCTTTTGAGCCTTTACGAAGTGGGATTATTGCGACTGATTTCATATATTATATGTTTCTAAATTTAATTCTCTCTAAAGTCTAATAATTCTATTACTTCGATAATTATTTCACCGGTTTGGGAAGAATCAGATGGTGCTAAATTTTTCTCAATGTATTCAGAGTACGCTAAATTATCAATATTTAACAAATTCTGAAAGTTCTCGTTATTGAATTGTTCAGAAGATAGATTAATTGGCTTTTTATTAAAAGTAAACGCCATATCTTCAATATTTCTTCCGATATAGCTTCTCTGTAACAAGTTTGATGTTAGAAATTGAAGAGGAATATTATGTATGGCTGCAAAATTAACTGCGGTAGAGTAGTGAGCTAGAACCAACTTAGAATGTTTAATAAGATTGGATGTCTCATTATAGAATAATGGAAAGTTATAATCATTCGCACCCATTCGTCTAGGATGTGCTGCTATTATTACTTCTAAGCCTGTGCCTTTTGAAACATTTTCTAAATTTGAATTTATTTCGTTATAATATTCTTCGGCTGTAAATTTAAGATCGATATTTCTTGCAACAAAATCAGGATGATAGGGTACATATTGATCTATGAAAACAAGGTAATTATCCGAATCTACAATTTTAAGAACATTTTTGTTAGCGGTATTCCAGTCATTAGAATTCGTTTTGATAAGTTTCGTATCCTTATTAGCAAGTTTTAATACTCTTTTTCGAATAGATGATTTTACATATAGAATGGCTACGCTAGGCCTTAAAATAAATTTAGTGTAATAATAATCGATTGAACGAATTCCTTTAAGAAATAGGTAGTTTGGTGCAGTCTTTTCGAATAGACGCTTTACTTTTGTGGATACATTTTTTATCCTATTGGAAGATTTTAATTGAGGAAAAAAATTAACATCCAGAAAAATATAAGGAATTTTAGATTGACTTATTATACGATAAAACCAAGCGCTGTTGATTTGAAGTCCTACACAAGTTGCAAGAACACTATTATGTTTATTGTCAGATAGGAATTGTTTGAATTCTTTTTTTGTATTTATATAAATGACATCTTTTTTAAGATCTTCAGGGCAAGTGTCTTCAAGTTTAGATGATTTTAATAAGCCAACAATATCTATATATTTAACTCTATATCCATTATTTTTTAATTCTTGAAAATCATCATTTTCGTAATAAGATTTATTGAAATGGAAACGGTGTATGAAATAGATGTTCTTGATCATATCCTCTTGAAATGTGTGGTGATAAAATTATTGAAGTTCTGCAATAATACTGCAAATCTTTAACTATTCATGTTTCAAAATGTGGTTTTTTGGAATATTGCTATCATCCTTTCTGCAATAGATCATCAAAGTAAGCAATTGTTTTAGTTAAGCCTTCTTCCAACTGAATTTTGGGTTCCCAATTGTTTAATTTTTCTTTTGCAAGGCTAATGTCAGGTTGACGCTGCATTGGATCATCCATTGGAAGTTCTTTGTAAATAATTTTTGACATGGATTGAGTTAGTTCAATTACTTTCTGAGCCAACTCAAGAATGGTAAATTCATGAGGATTACCGATGTTAACTGGACCAATGAAATCTTTAGGAGAATTCATCATTCTTATGGCACCTTCAACCAAATCGTCAACATATTGAAAACTTCTACTCTGTGAACCATCGCCATAAATAGTAATGTCTTCACCTTTTAAAGCTTGCATGATAAAATTAGAAACCACACGTCCATCATTGGGATGCATATTGGGCCCGTAGGTATTGAAAATACGCATGATCTTAATATCAACCTGATTTTGATTGTGGTAATCCATAAATAAGGTTTCTGCACAGCGTTTCCCTTCGTCGTAACAAGAACGTATACCAATAGGATTTACATTTCCCCAATAGGATTCCGTTTGTGGATGAACTTCAGGATCGCCATATACCTCACTGGTTGAAGCTTGTAATACTCGAGCCTTAATACGCTTGGCTAGACCAAGCATGTTGATAGCACCCATAATCGATGTTTTAGTCGTTTTTATGGGATTAAACTGGTAGTGCACAGGAGAAGCAGGGCAGGCCAAATTGTAGATTTGATCTACCTCAGCAAAATAAGGTTGAATCACATCGTGACGAACCAATTCGAAATAGGGATGCGAAATCAGATGTTCGACATTACGCTTGTTACCCGTAAAATAATTGTCTAGGCAGATGACATCGTTGCCTTCTTTTATTAGACGATCGCATAAGTGTGAACCAATAAATCCAGCACCTCCTGTAACAAGTATACGTTTCATGTTTATTTTCTTTCGTTTTTTTATCCTAAATAATATATTTCGATTACTAATATCTGAAATAAAGCTTAATCATTTTTTGATTTTACCATATATTTTGTAGATTTTCCATCTACGTAATGATGATAGTTTTCTTTTCTCTGGAACCGGATTTTTGTTTAGCCAGTTCTTAACTGCTTCAATCATTCTTTTGGCAGACTTACCATCACTTAATGGGTGGTAATTATTGATAATCCATTGTCTATCATTTTGATTGATGTCAGATTTCAATACTGATTCAATAGAGCTTACTAGTATTTTTGGCTCATCAATATCTGTCCATTTGATATTTTCAGATGATGATTTGAATGTGATGACGGGCTTATCAAGTAATAAGAATTCATAAACAACTGATGACGTATCACTAATCATCAAATCTGAGAGAATCAAATATTTGCTGATATTTGGATCATCTACGATTACTAGGTTTTCAAGAGATTGAGCAGCCTGTTTATATTTTGCTTTCACCTCCTTATTCATCTTATCATGAAACTTAACCAAAACCAAATAATCTGGATTTTTAGATAGGGTAATGATTTCATCGAAAATAGTCTCGGCACAAGTTAAATTTGGCGAGAAGGTAGGAGCAAAGAGAAGAATCTTTCTTGCTTGATGCTTTTCAAGCAAGGCTTGTTTCTCTTCTTTAAAATCGTTCTGTTGAATGAAAAGAGCATCAAGTTTGGACCAACCTGTTTCAATGACTTCAAAGTCACCATGTTTTTTCGCTAATTCGTTAAATCGTTTTGTGAAATATGCTCCAGACGTGAGGTATAAATCAAAGTAGTTACGTATTCTAAAATGACCTTTCTTTTCCCCAGCCAAACCATGGAATATTTGTACCTTAAGACCTCTCAGAAAATATGGAACTTCATTTCCTGGGGCAAAAATAGCGTCACATTTGAAATCTGAAACAACTTGTATTGAACTAGTAGCGGTTGAATTGTCTTTAAAAGGGAAAATGTTCATGATATCAGATTCAATATACCATAGTACGTCATATCCAGCTAGCTCAGCTTCTATTTGAAGCGGACGTAAAATGCTAAAAGAATAAGGTCTTTTACAGAATAAAACAACTTTCATGCTTTTCTATTTGGATGATTTGAAAAGTTTTTTGAATCTTTTCTTACGTTCAATCTTCTTCTTATGTTCTTTATCAAATTGAATTAAAAGCCTAGCAGCTTCGTCTTCACTTTTATTATTAATACGAGCGTATTCCTTCCCAACGATCGTTAATTCTTCTTCGTTTGCCCATATTTGAGAGAAGTTCTTTAGTCCTTTGATAAAATCCATCTTCTCAAATCGCATTCGGTTGATATCCACAATACTAAAATCATATTTATGATTTTCAAGACGAGTAATTAGAATATTTCCCCTTGAGTAGTCAAGATGATGAATATTATGCTTGTGCAATTTTTCGTAGGTAAATACCGCGAATTGCTTTAAAATATTCTCTTTGTCAGGAAAATCAAAGCTAATTAAATCACGTATAGTGAAGTCGTATTCGTGATGTAAGCTAACATAGTAACTCCTATTAAACAATCCTGCTTTTAAGATCTCAATACAGGCAACTGGTTCTGGCGTTTCAGATCCACAAGACCTAATTTTCATTGCAAATTCGAATGAATGTTTTGCTTTTGATCCTCTTAAATATCCGTATGCGACCTTATTAATGAAATGAGGTATTTTGAAGGATTTAACATTTAGTTTGAAACCTTCATGTTCAAATATTCGAATCTCATTTCTTCCTTTATAAAGACATTTACCCTCTTTTTCAAATCGTTCGGGTAGATTTTGAAGAAATGAATTCAATCTTGAAAATTCTTGGTTGATCAAGTTTCTTTGATTGTAATTGATTTTATTTGAATCCATCTTTAATTCAGGTAATAGTTCTGTAATTTTACTTGCGACTCTCTCTCCTGATTTTCCATCTAGTTTTTCAAACATTCTTTTATTCGCAATTTCTCGTTGGTTCTGTTTTTGATATGAATTTTTGTAAGAAAACTCTATACCATCAGCTAATTCAGAGAAATCTTCAATTTGAAAACTAATATCTTTAATAATTTCACGAACTTCAGGTACGGTCCTTTTGACAACAGGAACTCGAAACGTTACAATAGGTTTATTTAATGCACACATTTCAGATATAATAGAACTTGTATCGCAAATGCAAATATCAGAAATAATAATGTAAGGAGTAATGTTTTGAGTATCAATAAAGCTTATTCCTGAAGTTCTTTTGATTGTGTTTTTATATTTGTCTGATGTCCAGATATGTACTGTGACTAGTACATTGTAGTCAGAAGTGAATTCATTTAATTTGTCATACCATAAATGAACTGCTGACATATCGGAGCCATCCCAAGTTGCCGAAAATAAGATTGTTTTCTTATTTGGGTTTAAATTAAGCTTACATTTTAGATTGTTTAAGTAAGTTGAATCATAAGTGCCATTAAAGGCATCGTCAAGTTTTGGAAAACCAACACCAACTCCTGAAGTAATTCCTATTTGCTCTGCTTCTTTAACCTCTTGGGCACTAGAGAAAAAGAATTGGTTAAACATATTGTGTCCCTTTACATTAGCAAAGGGTTTAAAGTGATAAGCTCCATGATTGATTCCAATTCTTATAATTTTAGATTCGGGAAATAAATAACAAGCCTGTCTACACATGATTACAGCCTTTGGAAAGACAGGCATTAATCTTGATTTAACTCCTAACGTTTTCAACTTATTTTTAATACGTTTGTTTCGAACAACTACGGATATTGGTTTGAGATGTTTTTTTACGTTCTTGAAGATCTCTAAATCCAATTCATTAGCACAGTAAAAAACTACTTCTTTCCTTTTCTTGAAAAAATTTAGAATATTCCATACAAGCTTGTATGGATATTTTATGATATAATAGCTAACAACCATTATTAAGATTATATGTTTTTAGGGATAGAGTTATTTTGAGAATATACCATCATACAAGAAATAGACTTGACATCCGAAATTTTTTGGTAGGTACTCACCCGTGTCTAAAGCAAATTTTGTTGAAACAGAGAAAGGAATACTTTTGAATTTAGGTAAGTAAATTTCTAGCATATAAGATTGTTGAGATAATGCTTTAGGAAAAGAGTAAGCTTTCGAGTAGTTCTCTGGTTTTTTTCCTTTGCCATCATTAATCAATGATAGTGTGCCAAAATTGTTAGAAAATGTCACCAGTGCTTTGTACTGAAAATTTGAAACATTTCCTTTAAACCCAAAATGATGTGCTGTAATAGCATTGTTGTTAACCCCTCGTGATTCACCATTTTCCAAACGAGTGGTGAAGAGAGGTAGACCAATGGTTCTGTTATAATTAGTCCAACCTGATTTGAAAACTCCATTGTTAAAGTAGGAATCAAATCCAATTGTAGGCTCATTAGGATGATCTGGACGAATAAGATAGCCTCCTTGATCTTTGGATGTATAATATTCGTAAATAAATGATGATAAGAACTTTTGATCCTTAAAGTTTAAATAAAAGCTAATATTCCAGTCTTTTACGTCTGGGAGATGCCTGAAGTCTCCAGATTTGTCTTCGTAGATGTTTTTTAATGTTAACGAAGAAAATAATTTGTCATTAGAATAAGCAATCTTAAATGAATTTTGTCCTAAATGATTACCTGACTTATTATAGCTTTCAGTTATTGATTCATTACCATCAGGATCAATTAGAACCTTTCCAGCTTGAACTAAAACGGCTTCTTTGAATGCGTTAAGTCCACCTAGATTTCCCCATTTAGGTGACTTTCCTCCCCATTGTGCATAATGATCTAAACCTATTGTAAACGATAGCCCATTTTCTTTACCTATTCTTAGAAAAGCATTTTTGTGATGTATATTAGCATTGTCAACATATCTATTATCAAGAAGAATACCATTTGAAAATTCACCTTTAATAGCTAACCAATTGTTGGTGAGGGGAACAGAAACATAATTATTAATTCCAACACTAATTTTAGGATAGGAGCGAGAGTTTCCTGAAAATAGAAGATTTCCATTACTCATAGATATACCATCATAATTTATCTCTCTATGTTTTATACCTATATCAAAGATTATATTTTGCCATTTTAAGGAACTGTATAACTCATCGAAGAATACTTCACTTGTGTTTCCTTGAGAACCGATCAATGAAGCAGTATATGAATAATCAAAATTTGAATTTGATGGTGTGAATTCAGATTTAAGCTTTAATGATAATAGACCACTATTCTCATCAGGAATAATTCCATTCCTATTTGAAACTAACCAAAAAGGAAGTGTTGACTTACTTGATACAACTCCTGACGTCCCTATTTCATACTTCAATTCTTTTTTTTGTGCAAAAGACGATGATGAAATAAATATTAATGCACAAAGGACTGTGATTAAGGTAATTTTTCTAAAGCTCATTAATTAATTTTTTAGCAAAAGCATATGTTATTCTTTTTATAGATTCACCACCAATCTTGTTGTAGGGGATTAAGTTTGGGGCTATGAATTCGTAACTAGAAATATCGTCTTTTGCGTGTATATCGTTAAATGTTTTAAGTTGACAAATATAAGCTAAATCCAATGTGAAAACAGATAATCCACCAAAAATATATTCATTGGGAGAAGACATAAAATAATGATGATTTTTAATGTCAAGATTTAGCTCTTCCTTTATTTCACGGGAGAGTGCATTTTCAGCAGTTTCCATAATATCGGCAAAACCTCCTGGTAGATCAAGCATTCCTTTGTGAGGTTCTACAGCTCGTTTTGTAAAAAGGATCTCGCCCTTGTCGTTTACAATTAAAGCTGCTACGGCTGCGGCTGAGTTGATATATAGCTGAAAATTACACTTGTTGCATAAAAAAGACTGATCTTCTTTAAATGAAAATTCACTACTGCTGCATTTAGGACAATAGTGAATTGTATTTTGGGGTAATGTTGATTTCATATCAAGTTTTATACGTGGACCAATGGAACTTACCATCCATTAATAGGTATGCCAATAAAATTCTACTATTTAATGACTTATCTTGTTTCAAGATTTTGGAAATTGAAGAATTGAGTCTTACCTGCTTTCACATTGAAGTTGAATTCTTGCTTATGCTCACCATTTATACCGCTTTTAAGATTTAATACAAGTTTGTGGTTTCCTGGTTTAAGTCTAATTCTTGAGTAATAGATACTATGAGGAAGAGTTTGCCAGTTGCGTGTATCTGCTTTCTCTGTTAATGCGTTAGCAATGCTTAGCAGAGTTCCCATTGTTTTATCTTTACTGCGAGTAAATTCTTCAAGAGCTTTTTTTGTTGCCAATCGTAAAATTGAATTAGCTAATTCTCTGACCATGCGATCTTTTAAGCATTTAAAAGCAATTGCATTTATATCTTCAGCTTTTTCTAACGGAAATGTATCTGCTCCATTAATTTCGATAAAAGCTTGGTTGAATAATGGTGTACGTTCTCTGTATTTTGGGAAAGCAATTCGAACAAAGTCGAGATTGTTGAATGCAGCTTTCTCATTACTGCTAAAATTATTCGTGTTGAAAGGGAAGTTAATACCTTCTTCATTATTAGTAAGATTTAACATACCTCCGCCACCTCTGCTGGCAGCAAAATTGATGCTCCATTCGTCTTTGACAGGTCCTAAGCCATTCATCCAAATGAAAATGATTTCTCCTTCATCTTTAGAGGAGTTTTCGTAGGTCATATTAAACTCTTTACTATAGAAGATGTATTCCTTCTCGAATCCAATACGTTTTGCAGTTCTTAAAATATCTTTCTTTAATTGTACTGGGCTTATGGTTCCAAAGTTTTCGGAGTAGTTGCTTTTATAGATATTGTAGGCATTTCTATATGCAATGAAAGCATTATTGTAATCTTTTGATGCATCGTATATCATCCCCATCAGGTTGTGGGCAAATGCATCATCACTATATCTATTTTTGTGGTTTCTAGGGTACTTGTCGTTTATAGCGTAAAGTTTCTCGTTGACACGACGACATTCAACAAGAGCTTCTTGATTTTTACCTAGTTGAAGATAGCCAATGGCCTTATAATAGTTTATAAGTACATTCTCAAAATCTTCTGGCTTGTAGGGTTTAACACTAGGGTTCGAAATAATGGCTAAGGCTTCTGAACCTATATTCTTTCTTTGATCCTCAATAAATAAATCAGCTTCGTTAAAGTAGGTGTTAGCTAAAGTATAGTCTTCCTGCATCCAAGCTAGAGTGCCTTTGTTTACAAGGTAAAGTACTCTGTTTCGATTTGCTTGTAGTTTTTTATTAGCATCCAAATGCTTGTTTGCCATTTGCATATCACCATTTTCAAAGCTTTTATTGAAAGCTTCGTTTTGTTGGTAATAAGTTGCGCAACTTGATAATAAAATTGAAGCAAGAAGAACGAGGAATAAATGGAATCGCTTGTGTAGAAAGAATATCATACGAAGAGAAAGGTTGAATGTTTGACTTTAGATTTTAGTCAAGAAATTAAAATCCTTGCAAGACGTTAAGTCTTGCAAGGTTTATAAGAGCAAATCTTCAGTTTATCGATTTACGTATTTCTTAATCTTTTTATCACCCATCCATACTAGTTCGCTAGTTTCGATGTTAGTCAATTCAAGACTTAATTGATAATAACGTACTTTCTCTTTTTTGTGGCTATCAATAATAGAATTGATATCACCTTGTAGAATAAAGTCAGCACCTAATTCTTGTCCCCACTTCTTAATTGTTGCTTTCGCAGCAAAATCTTGCTGATCAGCTCTTTCTTGACGTAAATCTTCGCGTTTAGAACCTGCTTGTACAAGTCGAACACGACCATCGTTCAATATTGATTTTTCAATATCTTTAATGTAAGTGTCAGCCTCAATATGCTCAGAACTCTTGTTATATATTAACCCAACAATAACTACTGGTTTTCTATTGAATTCCTTTTGGAAATTTGCAATCCAATTTTGACTCAAAACTTGTTGAGTTAAAGCCTGTGCAGCTAGTTGAGAATCTGTGTCATTCCAACGACCACTTAAATCTATTTGCTGGTCTGGTGATACTCGTGTGATTTGACGTGAACAAGATGCACTAGCAACTAATACCAATGCAAGAACTAATAAACGCAATGAATGATTCATAATGTGTGTTTTAATTTACTCTGTTTAGATTGAAATTTAAAGATACTCACATTCAATGAGTATTTAAAACATATTACTAAAAGTAATCTTTATGAATCATATCAATTTACGTGCCAGACTTACTTAACTTGATTAACTAAATTTTTAAGTTTTGAGTAGTGCTTAGTGCTAACACCAATCATTGGTAATCTGAAGTTGTTCTCAATCAAATTGTTGATGTTTAGAATAGCTTTAATGCCAGCAGGGTTACCTTCTGTAAATAAATTTTGAATGATTTCAAAAAGGCTATAATGTAATTCCTTTGCTTGAGCAATTTTAGATTGGCGAGCATAATTAACCATGTCACTAAATTCTTTTGGGAACGCATTCGCGACTACAGAAATAACGCCATCGGCACCCAAACAAATCATCGGAAAGGTTAGGGCATCGTCACCAGATATTACTGCAAAACCAGATGGTTTGTTTTTGATAATATCCATGATTTGCTCCATATCGCCAGATGCTTCTTTAATTGCAACGATATTTTCGAAGTCATTTGCTAATCGAAGTGTTGTTTCTGCCGAAATGTTTACTGCAGATCTTCCAGGAACATTATATAGAATTACAGGTACTGGGCAAGCTTCTGCAATCATTTTGTAGTGTTGATAAAGTCCTTCTTGGCTTGGTTTGTTATAATATGGTGCAACGGATAGAACTCCAGCAATTTCATCATAAGCATGAAAACTTTTTATTTCTTCAACAATTTCATTTGTGTTATTACCACCAATGCCTACAATTAGAGGTATTCTCTTGTTGTTCACCTTGATTATATGATCGATAACCGCTTTTTTCTCATCTTTATTAAGAGTTGCTGATTCACCTGTTGTCCCCATAACAACAAGATAGTCTACTCCATTCTTAACTTGGAATTCGACCAAGTTGCTTAAAGAGTTAAAATCGATACTCCCATCTGTATGGAAAGGCGTAACAATAGCGACTCCTGTTCCTGAAAATTGTTGTGACATTATATTCTAGTTTTTCTTAATTTCTGATAAATATGTGATGCTGTCTTGTATAAGGTTTTTAATTGACGCAGTCTCCTTTAGTTCAATCATAAAATCTAAATATTCAGCATGATTCCCTCTTGCACCTACTTTAAAAGCTGCAGGTGATAGAGATGATATATATTGAATTGCGAGTTCTTCAGACTGAGTTAAAACAAAAAGAATATCAAATTTTTGTTTAAAGAACTCAGATATCTCATGTGTTTGAGGTATCCCTTTCCAATTACTGTCTAATTCTGAAAAATATATGAAATCTAAAATGTTTAATGGTTTTTTAGGGATGTCAAATCCCTCGTACCAACCAGCTGCACTTACCTTGTAACCTTGGTTTTTTAAATCTGTATAGAAGTTACTTACAATACTATTATTTTCTTTTTGATTTGTATCGAATAAAATGCCAATGTGTTTAGCACTTTTCATATTATGAAATTCTACACGTTTTGTGTGTTTTCTTAGTTGTTTGTTTAATAATTTTCGAGCTATTTTTTCAGCCGTATTTTTTATAATGCTCATTTTTAGTCAAATATACTTTATTATAATTTCTAAAAAGTGTTGTATTTCAAACTCCAAAAACTCCTATTGGGTTGAAAATCAGGCACAAGATAGTTGTTTTTTTGAATTTTGTGAGATGCCAAAAGCCTTATTTGAAAGCCTTTCTATAGTTCGATTGTAAATCAAGGTGCTAGGCGATGAAAATTCCAATTCTCATTTTTCAATACAAATTCGATTCTATCATTTAAGCGACTCTCTCTTCCTTGCCAAAATTCGAATTTTTCAGGAATAAGCTTGTAGCCTCCCCAGTAGCTAGGTCGTTTGAAATTATCGCCAAACTTATTTTTAAAATCATGAATAGCTTGCTCTAATTCATTTCTATTTGTAAGAATAGAGGATTGTGGAGATGCAGCAGCAGCACGTCGACTACCAACAGGGCGTGCCATAAAATACTGATCTGAATACTCAGGCTCTAATTTCTCGATTAGACCTTCTATCCGAATTTGCTTTTCCAACTCAGGCCAAAAGAACACCATTGCACCATATGGGGTCTGCTTTATATCTTCACCTTTTCTACTATTATAATTGGTGAAGAAACAGAAACCTTGATCGGAATAATCTTTAAGTAGAAGTATTCTTGCTGTAGGTTTACCATCTGAATTGACGGTGGCTAATGTCATGGCATTAGCATCGGGTAAATCTTCATCAAGTGCCGCTTTAAACCAAGTATCAAATAGAATAAATGGACTCGGATCTACATCTTCCTCATTTAATTGCTTAAGCGTGTATTCGTGACGTTTTCTCTGGATATCTTCTTGCATGACAACTATTTATTCTGGCTGCATAAGTATGTTAGGCTCTATACTTAAGCCGTTGTAATTAATGTAATATTGACCTCCTTTTACAGGAAATGCCATTTCTTCTTCATCCTTAGTATCTGCATTAGCTACACCTACATGTGCAAATAAGATTTTAGATTTGTGCTTATCTGCATGCTTTATGATTTCTTCAGCAGCCATTGGCGATAAAGATCCTAAATCTGGATAAGTACTTGTCTTTATAACGATGAAATACATGTCTTCATCTTTTCGAGCAAGAATTTGAGGATTCTTCTCAAATTCAATATTCACCGATAGAATTTCGTAATCATCTTTGATGTGTTTATATACCCATTTTATACCTAGTTCATGTAATTCTTCTCCACTAAGTCTATTCCCTTTCTGACTCATAACTCGTTTTTGATTTAAGACTGCGAATATCTCCTTTATTGATAGTAATACCAAATAGCTTTCAGTTATAAATCCTCTATAATATTATTCAAAAACAGATTAAGAGGATGCAGAGCTTCAAATGATTCCTGTATCGCAAGAGGGAACTTGTCTGAAGTCACAATATTATCAGAAACCAATTTGCTAACTGCAAAGTGTTTATAGTTTAAGAGTTGAATGTATTCAAAATCTTTTGGATAGCCACGTGGGGCAGTCTTTAGTTTATCTCCATACAGTTCAGGGAAATGATTAGCAAATTCGGGTTTTTCGATTATAGACTTAAATTCTTCAGGATGATGAAAAATCTCTTCACGAATTGCTTTAAGTGTTTTAGGTTCGGGCATATAACAGCCACCTCCTAGAAAACATTGCTCTGGTTCAATATGAATATAGTAACCACCATATTTAGATTTGCGACCATCACGAGCTATAAAAGCTCCAAAGTTGGTTTTATAAGGACGTTTGTCATTTGAGAATCGAACATCTCTAAAAATACGAAAAATGCAATCTTTCGCATTATTGCCAGCTACCGAAGGATCTATTTGTTTAATCTGCTCTATGCTTAGTTCTATGAAAAGTTCAAAATCTTTTTTTGCCGTATTGTATAGAGTTTTATTGGCGTGAAACCAATCTCTATTATTGTTTTCTCTAAGATCAAGTAAATATTGATAGATAGAATTACTCAGCATATCCTTTATTTCTTTAGTCGATTAAATTGAGCTTTAAAATACGATTATTGCTGATGATATTCAAAGTTTGATACCTAATACTTATGTATAAGATCCATTTAAAGCTTATTATTTTTTCATATTGAATTTAGTAAACCCATTTCCTTTGTTAATTTTGCAGGAACTAAGCATTTAAAATCAGTTATTCCTGAAATGAAATGGCTTAATTTTGACGATTAAATAAAAAAAAGGAAATGAATATAGGTATAATTGGAGCTATGGAGATTGAAGTCACTAGGCTTCGTGATGAGTTGAAAAATAAAGAAGAAATCACTAAGGCAGGATTTACTTTTTATAAAGGACAAATCCATGGGATTGATATTGTGTTGTTACAATCGGGAATTGGGAAAGTTAATGCTGGTATTGGAGCTGCTGTTTTAATCGATAATTTTGCTCCTGATTTTGTAATCAATACAGGTTGTGCTGGTGGCTTTATTTCTGACTTAAAAGTGGGGGATATCGTTATTTCCAAGGAAGCTATTTATCACGATTTTGATTGTACTGTTTTTGGTTACAAACACGGTCAAGTGCCAGGCATGCCACCTAGTTTTATTGCGGATTCTAAGTTGATTGAATTAGCCGATAGATCTATTCATAAATTAACTGATTTGAAGACTAAGTGTGGAACTATTGTTACTGGAGATCAGTTTATGAATGATCCTGAAGCAACTAAACGAATTAAAGGTTTGATCCCAGAAGCCGATGCAGTAGAAATGGAAGGTGCAGCTATTGCGCAAGCTTGCCATCGTTTTGAAGTCCCATTTGTTGTTATCCGTTCTATTTCGGATATTGCAGGACAAGAGAATGCTGTTCAATATGAGGAGTTTGTAGAAACTGCGGCAGTTAATTCAGGTAATATGGTAATGGAGATGATTCAAGAATTAGGCCAAGCCTAATTTTTATTTCTAAGCTATCGGAATAACTATTGTGTTTTTGTTGATCATTTAAAAATAGGGATATGAAAAAGATAGATAGTTTTGAAGTTGATCATGATCGATTGAAGAGAGGTATATATGTTTCTCGTAAAGATACAGTAGGTAGCGAGATTCTAACAAGTTTTGATATTAGAACGAAGCTGCCAAATATTGAGCCTGCAATGGAAATTGAGGCTATGCATACTATGGAGCATTTATGTGCTACTTTCTTAAGAAATCACGATCATTGGGCAAAGAAAACAGTTTATTTCGGACCAATGGGATGTTGTACTGGTTTTTATATGATTTTTCATGGAGACTTAATCTCAACTGATGTGGTCGATGTAATTCAAGAAATGTTCAAATTTATGTCTGACTTTGATGAAGAAATTCCGGGAGCCGATAAGATAGAATGTGGTAACTACAAGAGTCACGATCTTGAAGGAGCAAGGCAAGAAGCTAAGAAGTTTAATCATGAAGTTCTAAGCAATCTGAAAGAAGAAAATCTTAATTACCCACAATAAAATATAAAGGCTACCAATTAGGTAGCCTTTTTTAGATCTATATATTTTACCAGAACTATTGATTTAAAGTTCCCGTAGTAAGTTCAATATTTTGATGATCTTCAATTATTGGTTCAAACTTTTGAGCTTTTACTTCAAAGTCTTTGGTGTAATTAATCATTTGAAGACCTCTATTCTCAAAACCTCCCCAAGCACTAACACTTTCAATCGCGTAGTTCGATTGAAGTAAGTCAATATCTTTAATTTCATTTAGGTGATCGAAGAATTGAATACCGTAACGTTTAATTGCAGTAGAGAAATAAAGCGTGAAATCGTAAGCTCTAAATGAATAGTCATTAGGTTCACAGCTAAATTCATATCTAAAGCGATCTACAAATTGACTAACACGTTCCGATTTGTAATCGATGAAATATGGTGAGAGTATTTGTGTGTTTAGTTCGAATAAATTACTCGGATCCATACTACTATAACGCTGCCACGAAGGAAAACCAATTAGTTTTATTGGATATGACTTACTTAGAATTCTAAGGTTTGTCAAAAAGCTTTCAACTACTGCAGGCTTCGATGACGGAATTACAATGATGTTCTCCTGAGTTTTACTTAAAAGATACTCCAAACCAAGATTGCCGTAATCCTCAAACGAGATTTTACTGTAGTTAAGGTTAGAATATTTCCAGTATCTACCATCTTCAAATAATTGCTGTTCAATATCTGAAACCAGCTTGTATTCTTCTAACTCTTTATAGTTTTTGCTGTGAACAATCACAATATTTTTATTCTCTTTATCAGACATGATGTGATTAAAAATATTATCACATAAAGATTGAATTGAAGTATTTAGTTGAAAAACAAAAGGGTTATTGTGTAGTTGTTTGTTTTTAGAAGATAAAGGTGAAATAATAGGAATCTGTTTAGCTTGGGCGTATTCAGCGACTAAGTCAAATGTGCTAGAATAAACTGGACCTAATATTAAATCTAATTTTTGCGCTCCCAAGCTTTCCAATGTTTGACGAACAGTTGATTGATTTTTTTCGGTATCAAATACGTGTAGGTTTATTTCTAAACCTTGTTTCTTAAGATCTTCAACAGCTAATAGTACACCTTGGTACAATCTAATGAAATCTCTAGATTTCGGATAGATTGTTTCAGGCTCCTTACGAGTCATGATTTGAAGCGTATCTTGATAAGTATATTCCCAGTTTAAAGAATCACTTAAAGCAGCATAAAGAGGCAAGAAAAGAGCAATGTCAATAGTAGATTGAACCGTTGTATCTCTGGTATATTCTTTGAAAATTTGATTGTAATCTGTTGCATGTTCTAACTCATCAGTAAATTCATTAGTTACATCTAGAGCAGGGGCTATTGGTTTAGCATTCTTCGGAAGATTTACAATCGTACCTGCTCTAATATTTCTGAACGACCTAACATGGCGGTTTAGTTTTCGGAATGCTCTACGTTTGATGTTGAATTTATCAAGAATATCAGCTTCAGAATCACTAGCCTTAACCTTATAAGTGTTCTTTTTCTTATCTGCTTGTTGAGGATTAGTCTGTTTTTGAATTTTAAGAACTGTTCCTACTGTAAGTCTACCATTTTCTCCAATCTCAGGATTATTTACTTTGATATTCTCAATACTCTGATTGAATTGTTTTGATAATGAATAAAGCGTATTCCCTTTTTGAATAACATGGTAGAAATAGTCAGATGTTTCTTTTTTTGAGGTGTTAACAGAACTGTTGGCAACTGCAGATTGTACGAAAGGGATTCTTAGAATCTCATTTAAATCAATGTTGTGCGTTTTCTTTCTATTAATTTCCATGACTTCTTTTATGTCAGTACCATAGGCCTTACATATCGAAAACATGGTTTGTTTTTCTCTTACTACATGCAAATAGTAAAACTTACCAGCAACAACGACTTTTTCGTTAGAACGAATAACTTCGTTCGTTTGTGCTTGAGCATCGATTATAGCTCCAGATAGGAATAAAAGAATGATAAGTTTTTGGATGAAATATCTCATTAACTGATTATTTTTCAGAGTTTTGGTGTTTGACAAGAACATTAACAAAAATAAGAAACAAAGTTTACAAAACAATCATGAGATTCACATTAGCTAAGAGAATTTAGCTTAATTTAAGATTTCAGTTTTCAACGTGTTATAAATAAAAAAGTTAGAGTTGGATTGGCTTAGCTATAAATTAGATTAAAGTTGAGTTGGGCTTTTAAATAGTTGACAAAAAAAAGCGATGAGTTATCTCATCGCTTTTCTTATATGTTTAAGGTATTAAACCTCTTACCAGATTTTTGCTCTTTGCTCGTCGTTACGATACAAAGGATCTTTTTCATCGATCTCAAAAGCTGTGTAAAATTCAGGAATATTGAATAAACCTCCATTTACACGATACTCACCTGGTGAATGAACATCTTCTTTAATAAGTTTTCTCAAATATTTGTCTCTTACATTACCTCTCCAAACCTTTGAATAAGCAAGGAAGAAACGCTGCATGTTATTGAAACCTTCAATGTCTTCTGGTTGTTTACCATTCAAGCTGGTCTTGTATGCTTCTAGACCAACAGTAAGTCCACCATAATCGGCAATATTTTCTCCAAGAGTTAATTTACCATCAACATTCAAATCTTCGAATGCTTGGAATCCGTTAAATTGATCAACCAATTTCTGAGATCTAGCATTGAATTTTTCTGTATCCTCAGCAGTCCACCAGTCTCTCATGTTTCCATCCTTATCAAAACGGCGACCAGAATCATCAAATCCGTGAGTCATTTCGTGACCGATAACTACACCAATTGCTCCATAATTTACGGCATCATCACCATTCATATAGAAAAATGGAGGTTGAAGAATTGCGGCAGGGAAAACAACTTCGTTTAATAAGGGGTGGTAGTAAGCATTAACTGTTTGTGGCGTCATACCCCATTTTTCAGTATCAACAGGTTTACCCAGTTTGGCAATGTTCTTTGTAACACCAAAACGTGAAGCTCTCCAAATATTTTGAATATAAGAATCAGTACTTACTTCTAATTTTGAGTAATCTTCCCATTTGTCAGGATAACCAATTTTCACACCGAATGCATCAAGTTTAGCCAATGCCTGCACTCTAGTTTCTTCGCTCATCCACTCAAGTTTCTCTATTCTTCCGCGTAAAGCGATTTTCAAGTTTGTTACCAACTTGTCCATTCTAATTTTAGCTTCTGGTGGGAAATACTTTTCTACATATAGTTGACCTACAGCTTCTCCTAGAACAGAACCTGTTGCATCAGACATACGTCTCCATCTAGGCTGTTGCTCAGTTGCTCCAGTTAAAGCAGTACCATAAAATGCAAATTGTTCTTTCTCAAGTTCGGTAGATACCTTACTTGCAGATTCATCTAACACTTTCCACTTTAAGTATAGCTTGATGTCAGCCATTTTCTCATCCTTAAGCATTAAGTTGAATTCCTTCATGTATCTTGGATGAGTAGTGATAACATACTCCTTGATATCTGCTCCCATTTCTTTGAAGTAGGTAGCCCAATCAAAGTTAGGATACTCTTTTGCTAGAACCTCTACAGTTTTAGGGTTATACATTGCAGGATAATTTCGATTCTCTAAAAGAGTATTGAATTTTTCAGCCATGCGCGTTTCAAATCTCATGATTGTTTCAGCATTTTTCTTTGCAAGTGCTGAATCTTCACCAATCAATTCAAACATTTTAGCCATGTACTTTACAAACTCTACTCGAATGTTAGCACTTGTTTCATTGTCAGCAGTATAATAATCGCGATCTGAAAGAGATAAACCATCTTCTGAAAGGTACATTCTGTTTGCAGTCGTATTCTTCATGTCTTGCTCAACACCAGCACCAAATAAGGCACTGATACCCATTTTATGAAGATGAATAAGCTCATTACGTAAATCGTTAGCATTCTCAACTGCAGCAATTTTTTCAAATTCAGGCAATAGAGGAGTTAAACCGATTTTGTTGATTTTCTCAACATCCATTGCAGTTGCGTAGAAATCTTGAATCTTCTTTAGATTACTTCCTTCAGGTGCATTTTCAGTTTTTGCAGCTTCCTCTAAAAGATTGTGAACAGCTTCGTTTGCACTTTCACTTAAAATATCGAAAGCGCCATAACGACTTTTGTCAGCAGGAATTGGCGTGTTTTTCATCCAAGCTCCATTAGCATATTCAAAAAAGTCAGAACCAGGTTTTACTTCAAGATTCATGTCTTCCTTCTTAAGAATGCCATGCCCTATGGTTTTCTCCTGCGAGCATCCGGATAGAATACTGAGAGTTAAGCCTAAACCAATCACAGTTTGACTTGTTTTGTTAATGTTCATATTTGATTTTTTTGTTTGAACTTATGTTAGAATGGCAAATATATACAAATGAAGATTAATGTTCTTATTTTTTCGATGATCATTGGATTCTAGAAGATTTTCTGAATAAATGATTATCTGTCTATATGGTTCTTGCTTTTTTTCTAGTTTTGTAAACTGATAAGTAATTCTAGAGAAATGGCAATAAGTTGTAGAGATAAGAATAAAGTGGTGTTGGGAATGAGCGGTGGAACAGATTCATCTGTTACGGCTATGTTGCTTAAGGATAAAGGTTATGAGGTTATAGGTGTTTCGTTATGGTTTTGGAATTCACCTAATGAGGATTCTAACAATCAAGAATTGCCTGACTTTATAGTTGATGCTCAGGAATTAGCAGATAAACTTTCAATAGAACACTATGTAATTGATGCTCGTGATGAGTTTAAGGATATTGTTATTGGCCAATTCCTTCAGGAATATTTAAATGGTCGTACACCTAGTCCTTGTATTCACTGCAATCCCAACCTAAAATGGCGATTGCTTTTAGATAAAGCCGATCAACTTGGAGCGCAATATATTGCAACCGGACATTATATTCAGATACTTGAGGAGGAAGAGATTTTTTATATACATAAAGGGAACGATCCTGCAAAAGATCAATCCTATTTTTTGTGGAATCTTAATCAGGAAATCTTATCGCGTACATTAACCCCTCTAGGTACTTATACTAAACCTGAAGTGCGTGAAATGGCGATAAATTTTGGACATAAACGTGTTGCCTCAAAGAAAGAAAGTATGGGCATCTGTTTTCTAGATGGGATGGATTATAGAGATTTTCTTAAACAAGAAATTTCTGATGTAGATGAAAAGATAGGGAAGGGAAAGATAGTAGATACTGATGGAAAGGAATTAGGCTGGCATGAAGGTTATCCTTACTATACGATTGGTCAGAAAAGGGGCTTAGAGCTGAAAGAAAAAACAGGATTGATGGTGAGTAGAATTGATGTTAAGAATAACACTTTAATTCTGGAGACAAGAGATCAATTAAATCGGAAGGATTTCAAAGTAAGTGACTATTATCTTAATAATGAAAAAGACATTAATAAGCTTGAAATAACAACTGTAGTAAGAGGTTTAGGCTTGAATCCAGAAGGCCATTCTAAACTGACTGTTATTGATAATAAGTTGCTTCATGTTGAGTTGGATAATCCTGCTTGGGCAATTGCACCAGGGCAGCCAGTTGCTTTTTATATCGGCAATAAGCTAATTGGTGGTGGTTTTGCTGAATAATTACAAAAAATAAAAAACTAGATAATGACTGATGCCCCAAATGTTTTCTCTAATGGAGATGAACTTGTTAAGATTATTCAAATGCGTATGCCATATGGCAAATACAAAGGCTGGTATATTTTAGACCTACCAGAACGATATGTCGTTTGGTATCATCAAAAAGGTTTTCCTGCTGGCAAACTTGGCGAAATGCTAGGTGTTGTTTATGAAATTAAATTGAATGGACTAGAGGACATGATGCGTCCCCTATGTCAGAAATATAGATAGGCTAGAATCCTAGCTGTTGCTTCAGTAGCTTATAACCATTTTTGCTAACCTTAAGCTTTTCTCCAGACTTAAGAATAAGCATCCAACTATCCTTTTCGTAAGGTTCAAGTTTCGATATTTCTTCTATTCGAATCAAATATGAGCGATGAATGCGACAAAACTCTTTAGGGTTTAAATGAGTCTCAAAATACTTCATCGTTTTTTGTTTCAAGTAATGGCCGTCTTTGGTGTAGATCATTACATAGTCATCTTGAGCTTCAAAATAGCGAATGTCACCAACGGGAATTATATCAATCTTATTTCTCGACTTTACGACGATTCGATTTAGCTCTTCCTTATTATTGTCTTCATGTTCTTTTAATTTCTCAATTACATTTGATTTTTCAGTTTGATTTTCCAATCTGGAAATTGCCTTTGCAATGGCATCTGCGAAGCGTTCTTGAGAAAAAGGTTTTAGAAGGTAGTCAACAGCATTGTGTTCGAATGCTTTAATAGCATATTCATTATAAGCTGTAGTGAAAATAATATTGTAAGGTTTATCTAATAATTCTAAAAGCTCAAAGCCTGTTAGTTTAGGCATCTGGATATCAAGAAAAATAAGATCTGGTTGTAAGTCATTTATCGCTTTCAAACCTTGAAATCCATCAGAATATTCACCTAGAATTTCAATCTGATCAATGTTTGATAAATGGGATTTAACGAGATCTCTTGCTAATGATTCGTCGTCGATAATAATAGTTCTAATTTTTTCCATGGGTCGGATGTTGAGGTTCTAAACTCAATGTATACTATTCTTTAATAATCGAATTTTAAAAGATATTCAAATTAGATATTCTGTGGGAATTCAAGCTTGACAATAAAGTTCGAATCCGTTTTAGTAATAGTTAATAAATCTGTTCTTCCGTAAATGAGATTTAATCTCTCTGTAATATTTCTTAAGCCTATTCCTTGTCCTTTTGGCGTAATGGCATCTCTATCAAAGTTATTCGAGATTTGAATACTTAAGTTATTATTTTTTAATTCAGCTTTTGTTTTAATTACAACTGGCTCTAAACTTTCGTGAACACCATGCTTAATTGCATTTTCATATATCGGTTGAAGAATCAAATTTGGGATCTTCATGTCTTGACAAGGTACGTCAATATCAAAATCTAATACTAAACGATCGCCAAACCTAACTTTTTCGATTTCAAGATATAAGCGAGAATTTTTCATTTCGTTTGAAAGATTGTTTAATTCTTTCAAATCTTGATCAAGTGAATATCGTAAGAAGGTTGACAGCTTAACTAGCATCTCTCGTGATTGTTCTGGCCGAACAAGGGTTAATGAACTAACAGAATTTAAACTATTGAATAAGAAATGAGGATTTATCTGAGATTTTAAGGCGTTTATTTCAGCCTCTTTAACAAGATCTTTTAACTCTGTTTCATTTTCAATCTTTGATTTAAAATGCCTATAGTAGATGAAGACATAATAGACCATAACCATATAATCGTACAACGCAAATGACATAAATGCAAGCCAGTAATATGGCATAATGATTATAGGATGCTTATTGTCAGTATAGTCATCAGAGAAAGATGAATGAATAAAATGCGTTAGAGATATCCAGATTGCTACAGTGATTATTGCAGCAGCCAGATGATGTAAAACTGCAGCTAAATACCCTATTTTGTCCACATCAATATGCCTAACTATGAACCAAATTGAAGGAGCAATAAACAGCAGTGGTAATGATATACTAAATGAGGCAATAATTGCGTTTGATAAGGTTTCTTCTTGGAAATACCAATCAATAGCAAAAAGAGAACAAGTATAAGCTAGCCAAAATCCAAGATAAATGAATATGCTATAACGATTAGAAAGGATAGGGTGATCCATAATTACCTTATGATGAGATTATTTGCTTGACTTAATTTCACAACCACCTAAAGCTACAAATCCCTTTATAATAAGCTCTTTTTTAGGTTCTACTATGTAATTTGGAATAGGTACGCGCTTGTCTGAAACACCACCTAAAACAGCTGATATATTAACTTTTACATCCCAGCCAGGAGGAACTATAATAACAGAGCCACCAAACATTGCAAATAGTTCAATGGTATGTGTTCCTTCAGCCAATTCTGCATAACTTAGATCAACTTCGCCGCCGCCAAACATACAAGTGATATTTCCTCCTTTGAAGTTTTTCGTATTTACAATGCGTTCGCCACCACCAAAAATATTTAATTCATTGATATAATCCGTAGATTTTTCAGTTCTGCACGATGTATTTGAAGGGCAGAAGTTTCGCTTTCTTATCACAACGATTCCTAATACAATTAGAAGCACTGGCCAGAAGAATCGATGTAGATCGTAATGCCAATCAAAGAGTCTAGGAAGGATAAATACACTACCAATAAGCATTAGAGTGAAACCTGTTGTTCTGTCGTCTTTGGCAAAGGCAAATAAACAACCTAATGTAATAAGCAGCATTGGCCATGAGAAGACAACATTTTCAAGATTGTCAGGAATTAAATCAAGATTACTGAGGACTAATGCTCCTCCGAACAAGATTAACAAAATTCCAAAAATAGAATTGTTCTTTCCCTTAGGATTATTTTGATCAGGCGTATGTTGAAAATGTTTATTCATAACATTATATTTTGAATTGTAATTGTTTGATTAATGATGGCTTTTGTCTTTTTTTCTGTCGCTACAAAAAGAGCTACACTCATCAGGCTTTAATATATAACTTATACCCATAAGAATTAAAACTCCAGGCCAAAACCAAATTTGCCATTCATCAGAAAGCATGAAAAGGTCATCGGCTAAGAAATATGCACCAACAGCCAGAACAGACATACCACCAAATATTTTTCCTCTAACTATAATCATTAATAATCCTAAAAGGATAAGAAAACTTTCCCAACGGAAAATGTAGTGATGTATGTTTCTTGGTAAGAAATCAATATTACTTAGTAGGATTACAATACCAATTAGAATTAGTACAAATCCAATAAAATAGGGTCTTCTATCTCTATTCATAATGGGTAATTTTAGTTTCGTACTGCTAATTTACTTCAAGAAGACCGTTATCACGATGATAAATCGGTTAAATGCTTCATATTATCGGTAAAATCAGTCAATATAAACTAGAATTTTAATTTATCGAAAGATACTATTTTGATTTTGAATTTATGATCGGGGAATAGATCTGAGTTTCAGATGTGTATTAAGAATTTGTTTAAATTTGAAAATAAATAGCCTCTCTATTGTTAATCTATTACTATTTTTATGCTGTAGATTATAAATATCAACTGAATTATGAATAAAACAGAAGCTTTGCGACGTATTTCGGAATTACGTGAGCAACTCCATAAACATAACCACAACTACTATATACTTTCACAACCAACTATCAACGATTTTAAGTTTGATATGATGATGAATGACCTGCTTGCCTTGGAAAACAAGTTTCCAGAGTATGTAGATGATAATTCACCAAGTCAGCGAGTTGGAAGTGATATTAACCTTGAATTTAAACAGGTTGCACACCAGTATCCAATGCTTTCTTTAGGGAATACTTATTCTGAAGAAGATGTTCGTGATTTTGAAACTCGAATTCTAAAACTAACAGAGGAAAAGATCCAATACGTTTGTGAGTTAAAATACGATGGAACTTCTATCAGTCTTAAATATAAGAATGGAAAGTTAGTTCAGGCATTAACTCGTGGCGATGGTGTACAGGGAGATGATGTTACAATAAATGCGAAAACAATTAAGTCGATTCCTTTAAGTTTGCAAGGAGATACTTACCCTGATGAATTTGAAATTCGTGGTGAAATCATGATGCCTTTTCAGGTATTTGAGCAATTAAATATAGAAAGAGAAGAACAAGGCGAAAGTCCATTTGCAAACCCAAGAAATGCAGCATCAGGAAGTTTGAAAATGCAAAATTCTTCGGTTGTTGCAAAGCGCCAGTTAGATTGCTATCTGTACTATTTGTTGGGAAAACAATTACCAGTTCGTGATCATTATAAGAATTTAGAATTAGCAAAATCCTGGGGTTTTAAAATTTCAGATGATAGTAAAGTGTGCCAATCAATTGATGAGGTGCTCGATTATATAAAGTATTGGGATAAGGCGCGAGAAGAACTTCCTGTACCTATTGATGGTATTGTTATTAAGGTGAATTCTCTTGATCAACAAGAAGAGCTTGGTTATACAGCAAAATCACCTCGTTGGGCAATATCGTATAAATTTAAAGCGGAGCGAGTTGCGACTCGATTAAACAGTGTGGTTTACCAAGTTGGACGAACTGGATCAATTACGCCAGTTGCAAATTTAGATGCTGTTCAGTTGGCGGGTACAGTTGTTAAAAGAGCTTCTCTTCATAATGCAGATATAATTTCGAACCTTGATTTACATTTAAATGATAGTGTTTTTGTAGAAAAAGGAGGGGAGATTATACCTAAAATAGTAGGTGTTGATGTTGACCAAAGAGAGGCTAATGCTGAAAAGATTGAGTTCATCGAGAATTGCCCAGAATGTGGAACTGAATTGATTCGACTTGAAGGCGAATCCAATCATTACTGTCCCAACAGTTTACTTTGCCCACCACAAATCACGGGTAGAATTGAGCATTTTATTGCACGTAAAGCCATGAATATTGATGGTTTGGGCGAGGAAACCATAGAGCTTCTTTATCAACAGAATTTGGTCAAGAATATATCAGATTTGTATCGATTGAAAAAAGAAGATTTGATGCCGCTTGACCGAATGGGTGATAAGTCTGCTGATCGTATTCTTGGGAGTATAAAAGAATCATTAAATGTCCCTTTCGAGAAAGTTTTATTTGCATTGGGAATCCGTCACGTTGGTCAAACAGTGGCTAAAAAACTGGCTAAAACCTTAGGTTCTATTCAAGGCTTGAAAAAAGCAAGCTTTGAAGAATTGATCGAAGTTGATGAAATTGGTGACAAAATTGCAAAGAGCATTATTCTGTTTTTTGAAGATGAGGCTCAAAGCAATTTAGTGAACGAATTGATTGAACATGGTTTACAATTCGAACTGAATGAGGAAGAGTTGGCAAATCAGACAAATAAGCTTGAAGGTTTATCTATTGTTATATCAGGGAGTTTTAAATCTCATTCAAGAGATGAGCTTAAGGCTATGATAGAACAAAATGGAGGAAAAAACACCAGTTCAATTTCAAAGAAAACAGATTTATTCCTAGCAGGAGAAAAGGTAGGTCCAAGTAAATTGGAGAAAGTTGAAAAGTTTGGAATCAAAACAATTTCGGAGGAAGCGTTTTTAGAATCTTTAAAATAGGAGTATACTAAGAAATTAGAATGAAATAAATGCACAAGCCAGTACAGACTCTGTACTGGCTTGTTTCGTTTTGGTATAACCTGTCAGACTGCTTGCACCTGGCAGCGTTAATTTAATCGGAAAATATAAGCAAGGTTTTTCGGGAGCTCATTAAAAATAACTGAAGAATACTTTTGGAAGCCTTAGGCGTGCATATTAAATTAGAAAATACCTTTTACCCTTTTCAATTTGACAATAGTCCATTTATTATAAAGAGCCTTTCTATTTTGCCTTAACTATTCACTCGTGCTAACCCTTATATAAACAGAACAAAGATCAATTCCTTTAATTTTTCTCAAGTTGTAGGTCGAGAGCTTCTAAAACAAGTACAATCTTGCACTTAATTAGTCCGACAAAGCAGTTCCGAACCACGTTTACCCACCCATACAAGTGGTTTGTACCACTTCAGAAGTCCGACAAAGCAGTTCCGAACCACGTTTACCCACCCATACAAGTGGTTTGTACCACTTCAGAAGTCCGACAAAGCAGTTCCGAACCGCGTTTACCCACCCATACAAGTGGTTTGTACCACTTCGGAAGTCCGATAAAGCAGTTCCGAACCACGTTTACCCACCTATATAAGTGGTTTGTACCACTTCGGAGCCTAGATGAATTAGGTTAAGTTAAAGCTCACACCTCTCATTGTAATTAGGCATTACATCTAATTATAACTGCCCTTTTTTGATAAGATGTTACAAGTGAGAGTCACTTTCCTATTTCTATCTTTTGCTTTTACCCTTTCCAATTTGACAATAGTCCATTTATTATGAAGAGCCTTTCTATTTTACATCTCCTTCTCGTTTTACTTGAGGTTTAGATATTGTTTAGTTCGATTAATTCTTAATTTTAGTGACTTCAATTAGGCGTTATTCTTATCCTGCCATATTGGGGTGATAACAAGGCCTTTTTTTTAAGATATATAAGAAATAATAAGCAGACGCTTGTCATAAACTTGTTGACGTTCATTACAAGAGACTCGGTTAATAATTTGAACTTTGTTTTAAAGAGTAAGAAATTAATAAGATTTTTTTATGAAACAAGAATTAGAAAGAGAATTAAAACCCCTATATAAAGAAATGTTAAATAATATTTCTTCAAATAAAAGATTGTTACCCCAAATAAACAAGCCGTAAATAGTTTGATGAGTTAATAAGATTTTTCACCTACCAATTTGTTGAGAACGCCTTTTTTTTACCTTTGTGCGAGTAAAATTTTGACATGGATAAAAGAAAAAAAAGGTATAGTATTCGTAAAATTCTAATGGCAGCTGTCATATTCGGAGTTATTGTATTTTTAATAATTAGAGCTCTAAATCCTACACCAAAAGGCAAAAGCATAGACAAGTTCTCCGTTCCTGTACTTACAAAAGTTGAAAAGGGAGCGCTGCGTCGCTATAATAATGATTATCATCTTGAGGTAGCCCGAACAAAGGGGTTAAAAGAGCCTTTGGATTCAAGAGACGATGATAAAGCAAGCGCCAAAGAGTTCTGTAGTCGTTACGATCTTGTTGAAATTACTGATAACGAATACTATGAAATACCCCATTTAAGAAATTCACTACCTTACCTGCAAGAATCGGCAGAAGAATTTTTAAATCTACTTGGGGAAAGGTTTTGCGACCAACTCGAAGAATTAGGAATTAGAAAATATCGATTTTCAATTTCATCAATATTACGAACCCTCGAAGATCAAAAATCGCTACGCAAAAGCAATGTAAACGCTACGTCCAATAGTTCATCGCATTATTATGGACGAACATTTGATATTGTGCAAACACGTTATTTTGAGAGAGGCAATAGTACACCTGTTTATACCTATCGCCTTCGAAATATATTACTGCGAGAATTAATTAAATTGCAAGATGAGGGTAAATGTTACGTTCTTCTAGAAAAAGCAACAAAATGTATTCATATAACTGTAAGGTGATGTAGACATAAGGAGCTAAAATGCAAATCTGAAAAATAGAATTGCACACTATTAGCCCAAACCCCTAAAGGAACTTATTGGGTTGTAGTTTTCAGATCCCCTTTAGGGGACTTAGGGGTAGAAAGAAGTAAATGAAATGCCCAATTCATCTTGTGAATTGGGATGTTTCTGTATAGGGTAGTTGTTAATTAACAGCCTTGCATATCAAAATCAGCACTGTCAATTATTTTAACTTCCTTTTTCATTTTCTTTTGAATCACCTCAAAGTGATATTCATCGTTTGGAGTAACGAAAGATATGGCTTGCTGCTCGAAAAAATAGAGCTATTAATGTTAGTTTTTTTTTCATTCAGATAGAGGCCTGCAGTATGCGTCAAATAAAATAGCCAATCTTTTTTTTGAAATAATTAAACTTGTTCTCTCTTTTTTTTTAATCAAATGTTAGACGCTATTGTTTCAGAATACAATTGTCAGATAATATGTAAAAAAATAAGTTTCTAAAATTCTTGGAGATAAATGTAAAGAATACAAGGAGCATTTTTTTATATTTAAAGTTAAAATCTAAATACTACAAAAAATGAAAATAAAAGAAGGTAAAATACCATTCAAAGAATTTAAAACATATTATAGAATCGTAAATCCGGAGAGCAAGAAAATACCGCTAATTTTATTGCACGGAGGTCCTGGCTCTACTCATAATTATTTTGAAACGCTTGATGCTTTAGCAGAAATAGACGATCGTCCTTTGGTGATGTATGACCAAATAGGCTGTGGAGAATCAATGGTCACAGGACATCCTGAATTATTCAAGGCAGAGGTGTGGTTGGAGGAATTAGGAGAAATTCGCAAGCATCTAAACTTAGACGAAGTGCATATTCTTGGTCAATCTTGGGGTGGAATGATGGCGATATGGAATGCCATTGAGAAAAAGCCACAAGGCGTAAAGTCTTATATATTGTCATCTACCCTATCGTCGGCGAAGTTATGGAAAGAAGAACAATACCGAAGAATTGCCTATATGCCACAAGATATGCAAGAGGCGATACACAAAGCGGTAGCAACTGACAATTACGAGGCTAAAGAATATCAAGAAGCCTTAGCTGAATTTATGCAAAGGCATTGTGCAGGAGATATTACGGAGGATTCTCCAGAATGTTTGCGTCGTTCGAAGATTGCGGGGACTGAGGCGTATATTGTCGGTTGGGGACACAATGAATTTTTACCCACAGGCACATTAAGTGGCTATGAATTTACCGAGCGTTTGAATGAAATTAACACTCCTTGCTTAATTACAAATGGGCAAAGTGACCTATGTTCACCCTATGTAGCCAAAACGATGTACGACAATTTGCCCAATGCAGAATGGGAATTATTTGCCAATAGCAGACATATGCCCTTTGTAGAAGAAAATGAAAAATACATTAAAGTTTTACAAACTTGGCTGAACAAGAATGATTAATAATTAACCAATCCTGTCCTAAATGTTTTAGTTGATTATCAACTCTATGCAGAATCGCATCTTTTATAGTTTTTTTAATCAATAGAATTCCTCTAGGCTTGCCTCGGAGTCTGAGAGGTAAGTTTGAAAACCTAAGGTTTTCATGCTCTTTAGAGGACGAATGGGTGGCGAAATTATAAAAATCCCCAATTCAATTTATGAATTGGGGATTTCTCTATACTTTTTTTCAGTATTTAACAGCCTTGCATATCAAAATCAGCACTGTCAATTGTCTTGATTTCCTTTTTCATTTTCTTTTGAATCACCTTAAAGTGATTCTCTTCTTCAGGAGAGATAAAAGAAATGGCTTCACCTGGCGATTCTGCTCTACCAGTTCTTCCAATACGGTGCACGTAATCTTTGGGCGATCGAGGTAATTCGTAGTTCACTACATAAGGAAGGAATTCAATATCGATACCACGAGCCAAAAGGTCGGTTGTAACCAATACACGAATATTTCCTGCTTTGAATCGTCTTAAACTCTCGGTACGGGAATTCTGACTTTTTCTACTGTGAATGGCAACCGCATGTATATTATTTCGGCAAAGTTTATTGGCAAGCGCATCGGCTCTAAAGGCAGAAGATGCAAAAACCAACACTTGTTTTAAATTATCCTTTTTGATCAAATAGCGCAATAGTGGCCCTTTTTTATCATCAGTAACTAAATAGGCAACTTGATCAATGAGCTCTAGATCTTCATCCTTCGATTCAATTTGGATCACTTCAGGACTCTTTAATAAAAGTTCTTTAATGTTCTCTACTTCTTTACTTAGAGTTGCTGAGAACAGAAGATTCTGACGCTTTTTAGGGAGAAGTGCAAAAATGCGATCCATCTCTTCCTTAAAACCAAGATTAAGCATCTTGTCGGCTTCATCAAGAACCAAGGTGTCAATATCCGATAAACTAACGGCATTCGATTCTTCTAATTCGATTAATCGACCAGGTGTTGCAACTAAGATACTAACACCATTCATTCCCATCATTTGAGGGTTAATAGAAACCCCACCGAAAATAGCCATGGTTTTTACTCTTTCAGGTAAAGCCATCGCAAATGTGCTAAATACTTCTTCGACCTGAACGGCTAGCTCACGTGTAGGAACTAAAACGAGTACCTTTACATGTCTATTCTTAAGCGTTTTATTGCTATTAAAATTATTTAGGATTGGTAAGACATAACTAGCTGTTTTCCCCGATCCTGTTTTGGCTATACCTAAAACATCTTTATTTTTTAAAATAACAGGAATGGCCTCCTTTTGAATAGGGTAGGGCTGTGAGTAATTCTCAATAGCCAAAGCTTTTAATAAGAAAGGAGATAAACCTAAAGACGTAAAAGACATTATTTTGATTTTAATTTATACTTGACATCAATTTGAGGGTTCAAAGGTAAGCTAAATTATATGGGGAATTGGAGACTTAATCTTTGTATTTAGAAAATGTTGATTTTAGCATGACTATTGAATAAATAGCTCGTAGAGTTTATTAAATTTGTTGAAACTTAAAAAATATTCTTTTGAACATCTCAATTCTAACAGAGCATTCTTTGTGGTGGTTATTGCCTATCATCCTTCTGGCAATTGCTTTGGTATATGGGCAGTATTATTATAAAAACGCTTTGAAGAACGATTTGCCACCAAGTAGAATTTTGGTTTTAGCAAATTTACGTGCTTTGGTATATATAGGCGTGTTATTTCTCTTACTAAATCCGCTAATTAAGTACAGCCAAGAACGAGTTGAGAAACCGTTATTGATATGGGCTCAGGATAATTCTGAATCCTTACAGTTGGGACAAGATTCTATCTATTATAAAAACAAGTATTCTCAAGAAGTAGATGCTGTCTTAGAGAAACTCGAAGGTAAATATCAGGTTCAGAAATTAGGCTTTGGACAGGATGTTAAAACTGTAGATAAATTTGATTTTACGGATCAATTAAGTGATTACGCGTCCTTGATTTCATATCTGAAAGATAATATTCAGATGGGTGATCAAACTCAAATTGTGTTGGCTGGTGATGGCTTATATAATAAGGGAAATGACCCTCGATTTTCTGTCCAAGAGATTAAATGTCCAGTTCATACCCTTATTCTAGGCGATGAGGCAAACAAGAAAGATATATCCATAGTTTCTTTAAGAAGTAATAAGATTGCTTTTCTTAAGTCCAATACGCCTGTAAGACTAGCCTTAAAAGCTGATTTTTGTAAAGGAGAAGAGATTATATTTCAAGTTAAGTCGGGTTCAAATATTCTATATAGAGATACCTTAAGAGTTCCTTCGGATGATTTTTTTGTTGAAAAGGATTTCTTTATTTCACCGAGTAAAATAGGCTTGCAAAAATATCAATTGCAAATTCAGCCTTTAAAAGGAGAGGTAAACTTAAAGAATAACTCAAGTCAATTGATAGTTGACGTATTGGATAGTAAGCGGAAAATTGCTATTTGTTACGATTCGTATCATCCTGATATAGCTGCTTTACAATCTGCTTTGGAAGAAAAATCTAATTTCTCGATTCGCTTAATCGACGTTTCGAAGAAGCAAGTTAGTTTCTCTGATTTCAATCTCATTATTCTTTATCAATTGCCTTCATTTAAGACGAAAGCAAACCAATTCTTCAGTCAATTAAAAAGTTCTAGCTTACCTTTTATAATGGTTCTCGGGGGCGGCACTGAAATTGATAGCTTCAATCGTTTAGATCTGGGTTTGAATCTTGTTCGTGAGAATGAATTATTCCAAGATGCTAGAGTTAAATTTAATTCAAACTTTTCTTTGTTTGAAATAAGCCAAGAGAATAAGAAGATCGCTGAAAGTTTTCCACCCTTACTATCTCCAATGGCTAAATTTCATTTTAATCAAGAGAATATCACTATGGGTACACAAGTGATAAAGGGGATTTCTACAGAGCTTCCTTTGGTCGTTTTTTCTCAAAAGAATGAACAGAAACAGTGTTATGTATTAGGAGAAGGAATTTGGCGCTGGAAATTGCACGATTATAAGGTGAATAACTCACATGATAGTTTTAATGCTTTAATCAGTCAGATTGTTCAATACTTAGCTTTAAAAGTAAAGAAGAATCAGCTAAACCTTCAGTACGATAAAGTATACAAGGAAACTGATATTATTCAGATCGAAGCGCAGCTTTATAATAAGAGTTACCAGGCTACAAATAAAGCAGATCTTAAGTTTCTATTGGAAAATGAAAATGGAAACGAATACGCTTATCAATTTGAGCGAATAGGGGATGTCTACCAGTTAGAGATGAAAGGCTTACCTGCCGGGGATTACAGATTTGAGGCTAAAGTAAATGCTTTTGATCAGGAGTTGGTAGAGAGGGGTACTTTTGTTGTAGCTACTGAAAATTTAGAAGCAAAGTATTTAAAAGCCAATTCAACTCTTTTAAAGGATCTGTCTGAATTAAGTGGTGGGCTTCACTTTCCCTTATCACAAATTACAAAATTGGCTGAATCATTGTTAAGTGATAAATCAATGAAATCTCGTATCTCTATTGAGAATAATTTTAGTTCTGCATTGAATTTTATATTTATTTTATGTTTTGTTGTAGTATTGCTTTTTTTGGAATGGTTTTTGAGAAAGTATTGGCTAGGAATCTAATTTTATATTAGTTTCGAACTATATTTAGAAACCCAACCGACCTTAATTAATAGTTTATGAAATTGACCAAATCTTCAGTTAAGTTAATTAGTCTTGTTATTATATCGTTAGTAATAGTTTTGCCATCTTGTAAAACAATTTCTTCCGTTCAATTTCAGACTCTTGATGCTCCCAAAATTATTCTACCAACTGATGTTAGCCGTATAGCTATTGTGTATAGAAATCAGCATTTCCCTTCTGATTCGGTAGAGCAATACTATTCAGTTACAGGAGTAACTATAAAAGACTCTACTGACCAAACTAAGGGCATGCCTTTAAATTGTTACAAAGGGTTTGTAGAGAATTTATCTGAATTTTGGTCGCAAGATTCTATCCCATTCATTAACCTACCTAGAAAGATGATGCCCGACACAATTAGGCATTTTGCTCCATTAAGTTGGGAAATTGTTAATACTATTTGCAGGTTGAACCAAGTCGATATTTTGGTTGTTCTTGAGGATGTTAGCGCTTTAACCAAGCATGAAGTTATAGAGGAAGAAGTATATTGGGCGATTAACGAAATTCAGTATCAAGGGATATGGCGTATATACGATCCGTTATATAAGAAGTTTTATGACGAGAGAGTAATTGTGGATAGTTTGTTTATGGAAATCTCTGACTCGAATTTTGATAGATTAGTGGATAGAAAATTACCTAGCAGAGAACAAATGATGAATGATGCAGCCTATGAACTGGGGAAAGACTATGTGGAACTAATACTACCAAAATGGGTTGATGTTAGTCGTGACTATTTTGTCTCGGGAGATAAGCGTTTGTCAACAGCTCTTTATTTTATGGATAAGAATGATTTTGATACCGCAATTAATATGTGGGAAAGCCTAACCAAGGAAAAGGATATGAACCTGGCTGGTCGTGCTGCCTATAATTTGGCTGTTGTGCATGAGATGAAAGGAGATTTGAAAAATGCGAGAAGCTGGATACGTAAAGCCATGTATTTTTATAAGACGATGAAAAATATACCTAATGAATATAAAGAAATCAAAGCTTATGCACTAGTTTTGAACTCCCGTTGGGTTAACGGGAAGAAAATAAAAAGATTCTTTGGAGAAGAGTAGAGATCGCTAATCTATGCTAGATGTTGTAGGAACTTAGTTTCTGAAACGTCAGCAAAATGATAATAAGTTGCTTGATACTCAATCCCAGATTTATTCATTTACTTATTACCATGTCTACTGAACTTATCCTCATACTTATACTTGTTATTTTGAGCCTAGATTTTCTTCTAGAGCGAGTCCTTGATGTTTTAAATAGAAAGAATTGGACTTCTAAAATTCCTAAAGCTCTCGAAGGAATTTATGATGAAGAAAAGTATGCCAAGTCTCAGGCCTATGAAAAAGACAAGCATCGTATTGGCCTCTTGTCATCTGTACTTAGTTTTGTTATAACCATTCTAATGATAGCAGCAGGCGGTTTCGCTTGGGTTGACGATTTTGTACGCCTCTATTTCTCGCATCCGATAACTGTTGCATTAAGCTTTTTCGCTTTTATCATGATAGGATCAGGCCTAATAAGTTTCCCATTTTCATATTATTCGACTTTTGTTATCGAAGAAAAATACGATTTTAATCGAAGTACATTAAAAACATTTTTGCTCGATAAACTTAAAGGAGCCTTGATATCGGCAATTATAGGTGGTGGGCTTTTGGCTCTTATTATTTGGATCTATACGATGACGACCACTAACTTCTGGTGGATGGCTTGGGCTTTGATAGCTTTCTTTATGGTATTCATGAGTATGTTTTACTCTTCTTTGATCGTACCATTATTCAATAAGCAGACTCGTTTGGAAGATGGAGAGTTGAATACGGCAATTAGTACTTTTGCTGAGAAAGTTGGTTTTAAGCTCGACAATATTTATGTGATGGATGGTTCGAAACGTTCATCAAAAGGGAATGCTTATTTCTCAGGATTAGGTTCTCGTAAACGAATTGTTTTATTTGATACTCTGATAGATGAACTGTCTACCAAGGAGATTGTTGCTGTTTTGGCTCACGAAATAGGCCACTATAAAAAGAAACACAGTCTGAGTTCAATCATTTTGGGCCTTTTACAAACGGGAGTCATGTTTTATATTTTCTCTTTACTGATTGGGAATATAAGTCTTTCAGAAGCTTTGGGTACAACAAATCACAGTTTTCATTTAGGCTTAATAGCCTTTGGTATTCTATATTCACCTATTTCAACCTTCCTAGGTTTAGGGATGAATGCTCTATCTAGAAAGAATGAGTACGAGGCCGATGCATATGCAGCTGAGCATTACAATTCGGAAGCTTTAATGGGTGGTTTGAAAAAGCTATCGGTTAGCTCATTGAGTAATCTTACGCCACACCCAGCATATGTGTTTTTCTATTATTCGCACCCAACTTTATTGCAGCGTTTGAATGCCATGAAGGGTGTAAAGAAACCTGTTAGCGTCAAGTGAAACTTGTCCTGACAGAGTTTGAAGGAAAAATTGAAAACCGATAACAGATAATTATATTTTAAGATAATGCAAGCAGAGATTATAACTATTGGCGACGAGATATTGATTGGACAGATTGTTGATACGAATTCAGCATGGATGTCTAAGGAATTGAATGGAATTGGTATTTCAGTTAATCGAATTACGAGTATTTCTGATACAAAGGAAGCTATTATTACTTCTATTGAAGAGGCAATGTTACGAGTTGATTTAGTGTTGCTGACAGGAGGATTAGGCCCAACCAATGATGATATCACAAAGAAAACCTTGAGTGACTACTTTGCATGTGAATTGGTACAGGACGAAGGGCTTTATGCGAAAATAGAGGAACGCTTAGCTCGATACAAAATTGGCATGAATGCTTTTAATCGTGAACAAGCTTTAGTTCCACACGGTGCTAGAATTATACCCAACGATTTTGGAACGGCACCTTGCATGTGGTTTTCAAAAGAGAATAAACATGTTATTTCCATGCCTGGAGTGCCTTTCGAGATGAAGAATATCATGCAATCTCAAATCTTACCGAAACTAAGCGAAGAGTTCGATTGTCCACATGTTTTGCACCAAACCGTGATGGTTCAGGGATTGGGCGAGTCCGTTCTGGCTGAGATGCTGAAAGATTGGGAAGCGAATTTACCAGATGTAGTTAAGTTGGCTTATTTACCATCGCCAGGAGTCGTACGATTACGTATGAGCCTGATAGGGAATGATGAGGCGGAACTGAAAGCTATTGTTGAAGAACACCTGGTCGGTTTAAAAGCCATTTTAGGTGAGCGTATTTTTGCCTTTAATGATGAGAAAATTGAACAGGTAATTGCTAATTTACTTTTGGATCGAAAGATGACCGTCTCAACAGCTGAATCGTGTACAGGTGGGAATATGGCACACATGCTTACTTCAATGGCAGGTAGTTCAGCCTACTTTAAAGGCTCGGTTGTTGCTTATTCAAATGAAGTAAAAGCAAATGTTTTAGGTGTTAACTCGAACAGCTTGGAAAACTTTGGTGCAGTTAGCCATCAAGTGGTTGAACAAATGGCTATAGGAGCAATGAAGACTATTGGTTCAGACTTTGGAATAGCGACTTCAGGTATTGCGGGACCAGATGGAGGAACAGACGAAAAACCTGTTGGAACAATTTGGATCGCAGTAGCTTCTAAAGATAAAGTCGTATCGGAGAAGTTTGTTTTCTCAAAAGAACGTGGCCGCAATATTAGAATGGCCTCTTTAGCTGGTTTTAACATTTTGCGAAAATTCATGATAGAAGGTGAATAGGAAATAAATTTCGACACCTTAAAAGCCAATTTCCAAAATTTAGTTTGATCTCCCTCACTGAGTGAGGGTGCTTGCCCGGAGATTAGAAAATGAACATTGCTGCGTGTTTGTGCTTCCCCAGATTTAGTTTAATCAACCTTACTGAGTGAGGGTGCTTGCCCAGAGATTAGGAAATGAACATTGCTGCGTGTTTGTGCTTCCCCAGATTTAGTTTAATCAACCTTACTGAGTGAGGGTGCTTGCCCGGAGATTAGGAAATGAACATTGGTGCGTGAATGTACTTCCCCGGAGATTAGAAAATGACAAAGTACAGAGTCAGGCTTCAAAAACTAAAATTAGAATGAGCAGACTCATAATCGTATGGAATATCCTTTATTATTGACTTTCGATAAATTGAAAACCAGTAAACAGTATTGAATACAGGCTGTTAATATTTGGATGGTTTTGAAACTTAGAAATACATCATTAATGCTACTCCCAAGCCTGAGCCTGCAAGAACTAATGATATTTTGTGCTTATCAGTTTTGAAAAAAGTAAGCATAAGTGTGCAAATAAGTAGGCTTATGAAACTGATGATAATGAAAGCCGAAAAACTCCCTAGATTATATCCTAAGTATGATAAGAATTTGAGACTTGTGCCTAAAGCAGCCGTGTAGTGAAGGCTTAAAACAAAGCCTTGCATTATGCCTATTAAAACAAAAATGTTGTAATGAAGTGTTGTAATTCTATTACTTAAAATCCCGTTTAGTGATACGATTACTAGGCTTATAATTGCAAGTAAATTAATAGTAGCTTTTGTAAGACTAACAGCTTTAAAAACCGATAAGGATAGACCTAATACTGAGCCTGAACAAAGTGCTAAAACAATTAGAAGGTAAGTTTTCCAATCCTTGAAACTAAAGAAGGCTCCAATAATGATCAGAAATAGTATTTGATGAATTGCTGAAACTTGACATATATGTCTGAAAGCAATTTCGAAGCTGTAAATTAATTTATCCATATTTAAATCGGGTACTTGCTGTTTTGATATTAGCTTTTATGAGCTAATTATTTGAGATGATTAAATTTAATTCGTGCACGGCAGTTTTCTTTGCCAGTAGTGCTACTTTTAATTTTACAATTCATGTGATTATCACCATCCAACTCTTGAAAAATCATAATGTGTTCGCCAAGCTTCAATTCGTGAAGGAAGTTGATTTCTAATTCAGAAATAGGTTTCTCAGTTAAGGTTTCCTGAGGAAAAGCATCAATTAGCCATTTTAGATACTTCACATTGTTGACATGACGGTTAATGTCGATATCAGAATAATGAATTTTGATTTCCTCAATCAATTCAGCTTCTTGTGTAAGTGGCGTTAATTTCCCTAATTCTTCTTCGAAAACCTCGGTGTAATTACCAATAGGCATATGCTTTACGATGTCGTGAGGTCGAAGTGGTCTATGAGTTTCTAAATCGACTACTAACCAATAAGAACTAGCTAAAGCAATAACTTGATCATCCGTATCTAAAATGCGAAAGTCTCTTGCCCCGAAAAGACCTTTAATTCCAGTAGGAAAAGTCTCAATTCGTATGGTTTCCTTCCATTTAGCATGACGAATGATTTTAATTCTCATGCGTGATAGAACCCAAGCATGATTATTCAGACTCAAATCAGATATACCTTGTCCAATCTTATCGACATGAGTGGCTGCAATTTCTTGTAAGTAGTTACAAATGCTAGTGAGTTTCGCATTTCCATGCCAATCACTATCAAACGAACCTATTGTGAAATCTTGACTGTATTTACTTAAATCTGTCATTCTAAATCCATTTTGTTGTTAAGAACGCGTTGCATTATAAACCGATCGAATAAGAATTAAAACTACAAAAGGCAAAATAGTATAGGGTAAGCTTTGTGGTAAAATTGGCCACACAGCTATTAGTAATAGAATGAAAATTGAATGGTATTTAAAATAGCTTTTAACCCAAGCTGGTCTTTTCTTTTTGAAAAGGACTGTGATTAAAGGTAAATGAATAGGTAAAGCCCATAGAATATTGAAATTAGGTCTCATTGCCTGATGATCGGTGAAAAACCAAAGGAAAAGTAGAACAAGACCGAATAAGGATGTACTTCCAAAAACAAGTATGTCGAATAAAACGAATCGTTTCTTATTTTTCAAAGAGATGATAGTTAATAGTAAGCCTATAAAAGCAAAAAATCCAAAAATGAATAAGGGATGCATATACCATGGAGTTGGCTTTTGTTGAACCATTTCACTTAGGATAACATTCTCTTTACTAACGAGTTTATGCGTGCTTCCGTTTTCAGAAACAAGAGTGTTATCAAATCCTGATTTTAGGAAATCAGGTAAGAACATTTCTTCGTAATTTGTGGCTTTAATATCGCAAGGTTGGCTTAAAGCCAAATGGATACCTGTATAAATCCAAGGTGTTTTTTCCATATAAAGGTTAAGCAGATCGCGGAAACTTCGTTCGCTAGCTAAACCCGAATCTTTAAACTCAACTTGACCTACAATTTCATTTTTAAGAATGTCTCTAATTAGGGTAGAGCAGTTGTTGAATAAAAAATCGTAATAATAATATCGGTTCTCAGGACGATAGTTTTCCCAAAGTGCCTTAACCAATCTTTGTTTTGATTCTAAACTCAAATCTAGCTCTTGCTCTTTAATCCACCGCTTATCTCTTTTATATGCCTTTTTAAAATCTTTATAATAGTTAACTGTAAGGTTGTATTTAAGTTTACCTCGTACGAATTTAGAATAGAAATTAGGCGTATTAAAATCAAAGTTACCATAGTTGAATACCACATCCATATTTCTCGAAGGATCTTGTAGTCTTATGGCTGAATGGCCGAATAACGAATAAAGATCTAATCCTGGAGAGCAAGTCAGAATACTGATTTTTGATTCATCTTTAGCTTCTTGGGCTTGCACTTGACTTATCGAGGTGATAAGAATTAGATTGAAAAGCAGAAGAATAAGTAGGTGTCGCATAGTTTTGTATTATTTCTCCTCGAAGATAATGATTTTTGTAGCTTGGATGTTAAATAGCTATAGGAAGATCATTTCTTTTTATTCAATATAGATTTGTTTAAATGAAAACTGCCCTATTCTGAAGAAATAGGGCAGTTCAATATTTTAGTAGGTTATGTATTATCTCATATCAACAACTTCCACATCAGGATTGGCAGCTTCATCGAAAACAAAATCAGAATCCTTGAATTCTACGTTAGGCTCAAATTTCTTTATTTTAATGGTGATGTTATTACCATCTTTTCCGATTGAAACCAGCGACTTCATTTCTAAACTTTTTGTGTCGATATGCAATCTGATTCGTGAAAACGGTTTCTCTTCATCCAAAGGGAATAGGTCTATAACATGAAAAGTTCCTGCTGGAGTTTTTCGTTCTTCAACGTAACCAAACTTAAAACCTGTTTCATATAGACTGAAAATTTGAGTTGGATTCAAACCTTCTTCTTCGTCTTCATCTGGCTCTTTTATATTTACTTCCTCAGCATCTACAAGGTGTTGGTAAATAGTATTGCCATCAAAATAGGTGTATACATCCATTAAGTATAAGCGATATTTATTGCCTTTTAGAATGATATTTCCATCTGAACTTTCATGAACATCTTCCTCTGCATTATCCATATTAAAAGTAAATTCTGCTTTTACGCTAGAGTGTTCTTTGTTGATTGCAGAAACTTTGTCCAAAATTGTTTTTGCCTTATTTTCTTGGGCAGATACATTCAAACTTAGTAGTGTAATAAATAATAGTGAAATATACTTTGTCATATTCTAAATGTTTATTCTTTTTAATGGATTTGAAATGTGTTGTGATGTCTTCGTTGAATCAATTATTATGCCAGTTTAAGCTAAGACCTGAGTTAATAATTTTTCTAACGAATATTCATCAGAAACTAAAACTTGGCGGGCTTTACTTCCTTCGAAAGGACCTACAATTCCGGCTGCTTCAAGTTGATCAACAATTCGTCCTGCGCGATTGTATCCAATTGAAAAACGACGCTGTATTGCAGATGTAGAACCTTGTTGGTTCCCAACAACTAAACGAGCTGCTTCTTCAAATAGAACATCACGTTTTTGTAAATCAATCTCAGCTGTGTTTTCACTGTGCTCAGCTACATATTCAGGTAGCATTAAGGCTGTTGGATAAGCCTGTTGTTTTTGAATGTATTCAGTAAGGGCTTCAACTTCTGGCGTATCAACAAAAGCACATTGCACACGAATCAATTCACTTCCTTGTGAGATAAGCATATCACCTCTACCGATTAATTGGTTCGCTCCAGGGCTATCTAGAATCGTACGTGAGTCAATCATTGATGCAACTTTAAAAGCAATACGAGCTGGGAAGTTGGCCTTAATTACACCAGTAATAATATTGGTAGATGGTCGTTGAGTTGCAATTATCATATGTATACCAATGGCACGAGCTAACTGAGCGATACGAGCAATAGGCGTTTCCACTTCTTTACCAGCCGTCATAATTAAATCGGCAAACTCATCGATAATTACAACAATGTAGGGTAAGTATCGGTGTCCATTTTCTGGGTTTAGCTTGCGAGTAACAAATTTCTTGTTGTATTCCATGATGTTACGAGTGTGTGCTTTCTTTAGCAAATCGTAACGAGCATCCATTTCAACACATAGTGAATTTAGTGTTGCAATTACTTTGTGAATATCAGTAATAATAGCCTCTTCTTCCTCGGGAAGTTTAGCTAAGAAATGCTTCTCAATAGTTGAATAAATATTCAATTCAACTTTTTTAGGGTCGATAAGTACAAACTTAAGCTGTGATGGATGCTTCTTATAAAGTAAAGATGTAATAATCGCATTCAAACCAACCGATTTACCTTGTCCGGTTGCACCAGCAACAAGTAGGTGAGGCATTTTGGCAAGGTCGAGCGTATAGGTTTCATTCGAGATGGTTTTACCCAATGCAACAGGAAGTGCATATTTGGATTCCTGAAATTTCTTTGAAGCAATAATATTCTTCATAGAAACAATCTCTGGTGTTCTATTTGGTACTTCGATACCAATGGTTCCACGTCCAGGAATTGGCGCAATAATACGAATACCAAGAGCAGCTAAACTTAAGGCAATATCATCTTCAAGGTTCTTAATTTTTGAAATTCGAACTCCAGGAGCTGGTACTATCTCATATAAAGTGACCGTTGGACCAATTGTAGCTTTAATCTGAGTAATCTCAATTTTATAATTACGAAGTGTGTCAACAATTTTAATCTTATTACTCTCGAGCTCTTCTTTACTCACTTCTGAATTGTGAATATGATGATCTTCTAGTAAATCAAGAGTTGGGTATTTGTAGTTTGATAGATCAAGTGTCGGATCAAAATCCTCCATAGGAGCATGATTAATCGAAACACTTTCTTCTTTAATACGTGTTGTTTCAATGGTTAGCTCAACATCTCCATCATCATTTTCTTGCTTCTTTGAGCTTGGTGTTTGTTCAAAATCAGAATTAATATCAAGTTCAATTTCGCCAGTTTTATCAATTGGTAGTTGATCTTCCTCTTCGAGTTTGGAAATAAACTCTTCTTCAAGTTCAACCTTGAAATCATCATTACTTGTTTCTTCGAACTGACTAGGACTATCAATAAGCTCATTATTTAAAGCAGATTCTTTTTGAATCTCGTCAAAATCTTCTTCATCAAGTTCTAATTCGTTTACTTCAGGCTTTGGCTTTCTCTTAAAAGGCTTTTTCATATAACTAACAGCATTGTTAAAACCAAAGGCAACTAGAGTAAAGAAGAAAATAATGATTGCAAATAGAGTCCCTACATTACCAATTAGGGAGATTAACCATTCACTTATGAAATACCCATGAGCACCTCCTAAATAAAGAAAACCTGCATTTTCTGAATCAACAAATAAGAAAGCTAAAAGGACAGAAGCCCATATACTAAATAGTAGTGTGTAGAGAATGCTTTTCTTAAGGGATTGAATTTTTAGTCCAAATAATCGAATTGATAAAACGGTAAGAATATAAAGAGTAGAGCAAGCTGCCAGTCCAAATCCTTTATTGATTAGTAGATTAGAAAGAAATGCACCTGTTTTACCTGTCCAGTTTTCTACTCTAATGCCTGAATCAGAAAGTAATTCGAGTAATTGTATATCCAACTTAGATTGGTCGGCACCTCCAGTAAAAAAGAAGGATACAAAAGCTAATCCTAGATATATAGTGAATAAACTAGAACTGATGCCTAGAATAAACCGAATGCGTTCATCTACTAAAAAAGAAGGTTTTGTAAACCATTTCTTATTAGCTTTAGTATTTCTTTTTTTTGCCATTGAGTATGTATTTCCTGCTTGTAATCTGATGTGAAAGTAATAAAAATAGGGCGTATTTCCACACGAAAGCAGGCATAGAAATTCTAGACATACTCTATGTGATTAGAAACTAAATGAGAACGGATTTTGTTAACAATTATTGTTTAAGGAATGGGAATTTACTAATAGGATAACCAAAGGTTGGTTGTATCTTTCTTAGATGAACTTAAAGAAGTGATAATGTATTGTAAGTGAAGTATGTTTCTATTTAAAGCTTAATACGTATTTTAATATGGTCTCAGCATCAGATTTTACATAGTCTGAAGGGATAATGAATGCATTTTCGTTGACAGGTGTCAAATTAACATTCTGGGCAGAAAATTTAGCTTTAATTTTATTCATTGTAGTTTCAAACTCAAGCATAACACCATTTATTTTACTGAAAGGCGTATTTCTATTTGGATTTTCTAAATGAATATCTTCTGTATAGTAAACATCAATAGGGTTAGGGACATCTTCAATAAAAACTCTAGCCAGCTTGCATTTATAACCAGCAATTACTTTATCTGTTTTTAGATATTTAATTTTAGTTGCTAGTTTGTGATTGTATATAAAAGGAATCTCTTTACTGCTAAATTCATAGTTCATCTTATTATTTAGGATTTTAAAAAGAATAGAACTGTTTGGCTCGTCAATTTTTGAAATAAACCTTGTGCTGAAAAATCCTAAATAGCCTTCAGATAAAACCGAAATATTATTGTTCTTAAATTTGTATTCAACCTGAGTAGGAAGAAGTGCAACAATTGGGTTTGAATCCTCACTGGTTTCATAACATACTTTATATGTAATTGTGCCTTCAGCATCAGCTTTAACTTTATCTGATTTGCTAGAACAAGATATAAATAGATGTAAGATGATCAGTATAAGGGTCGTGTGTTTCATATCGTGGTTTTATTCTCTAATAAAAATAGATAAAAGCTAATACTACGCAAGCTCTGAGTTAAGTTCTTACATAAATTTATCTTATTTCAAGGTGAAAGTAGTCAATTACTTTGTAAAATCATCTTCAAATTTCACAGTGCATTTATATAAATATCAATATTTATTAGGTCTAACTTTATTATCTACTTATATCATTGCGAGAAATCATTTTATTCCATTTTAATATTGAAAATTTATAAAAATGCGTTTTATGCTATTCATAATTATATAAAATATGAAAAATATAAGCTGATTTAATTGATATGTCTTGTTTGAACATAACAGTAAAAATTTATTGTAAATTCAAACGAATGCATTCTTTTAAAAAGTCTGTGTGTTGAATTTCAATTTTTTAGATGTATTTATATTTTACAGTAAAAATATAGTGATATAAGGTGCTGAGTTAGAGTTAGTAAAAATGTTTTAAAATATTTAAAAAATCCATTGAAATGTTGATAAAAATTCTAGATTTGTAGCTCAATTATTCAAACAACATAAATAAATACCTATAATGAATAAATTAGCAGTTGTAGCATTAGGTGGAAATGCCTTATTAAGAGGAAATCAGAAAGGTACTGTTGAAGAACAAAACCAAAATACGATTGATACTCTTGAAAATCTTATTTACCTAGTTAAAGAAGGATACGATGTTATTATTGCTCATGGTAATGGCCCACAAGTTGGGAACATATTGATGAGAAATGATGCAGGAGAACAACTTTACAACATTCCTCAAATGCCTTTAGATATTGATGTTGCTGACTCACAGGGTGGGATTGGTTACATGATTGAAAGAAACTTGCGTAATGTTTTGAAAGCAAATGGCATCGAAAAAGATGTTGTGACTTTAGTTACTCAGGTAGTTGTTGATAAAAACGATCCTGCTTTTGCAGATCCAATTAAGCGTGTAGGTAAAATCTATACAAGAGAAGAGGCGGATAAATTGATCGCTGAGAAAGGATGGATTTTCAAAGAAGAAGTAAAAGCTGATGGAGGATGGAGACGTGTTGTGCCTTCGCCAAAGCCTATTCGTGTGATGAATGAGAAAATTATTGAGAACTTAGCTCGTCAGGGAAATATTGTAATCACTGTTGGTGGTGGTGGTGTTCCAGTTTCAGAAGATGAAAACGGAAACTTATGCCCAGTTGAAGCGGTAATCGATAAAGATTTAGCTTCTGCATTAATTGGTGCTAGAATTAAAGCTGACGAATTTTATATTCTAACGGATGTTTCTTTTGTATATAAAGACTTTAAGGGTCCTAACGAAGAGAAATTAGAATTCTTGAATCATGCCGATACAATGGGATATCTAGCAGACGGAACTTTTGCTGAAGGTTCTATGGCTCCTAAAATTCGTGCTTGTCTAAGTTTTATCGAAAACGGTGGTGGAAAATCTGTAATTACTGAAGCAACTAAGCTTGAAGATAGATCTTACGGTACTAAGATTACAATGGAATATGAAAACTAAATTCTTTTGGATTTAGATTAAATAATACTTTTTTAAATTTCAGATTAGGCTTAATTTTGTGGGCATAATCAATAAAAAAAATAAATACCATGGGTTTTAATTTAAAAAACAGAAACTTTTTGAAGTTATTGGATTTTACTCCAAAGGAAATGCAATACATGTTAGACCTTGCAAGAGATCTTAAAAGAGCAAAATATGCTGGTACTGAAGTACAGACTATGAAGGGTAAGAATATCGCTTTGATATTTGAAAAATCTTCAACTCGTACTCGTTGTGCATTCGAAGCTGCTGCTTACGATCAAGGAGCTCATGTAACTTATTTAGGGCCTTCAGGTTCTCAAATTGGTGTGAAAGAGTCTATGGCTGATACTGCTCGTGTATTGGGTCGTATGTATGATGGTATAGAGTATCGTGGTTACGGACAAGCTGTTGTTGAAGAACTAGGTAAGTATGCAGGTGTACCAGTTTGGAATGGTTTAACTGATGAGTTCCACCCAACTCAAATTTTAGCTGACTTCTTAACTATGACTGAGCATAGCGATAAGCCTTTGAACAAAATTTCTTTTGCTTACTTAGGCGATGCTCGTAACAATATGGCTAACTCATTAATGGTAGGTGCTGCTAAAATGGGTATGGATGTTAGAATCGTAGGTCCTAACAACCTTCAACCAGAAGAAGAATTGGTAGCTCAATGTCAAGAAATTGCTAAAGAAACTGGTGCTACTATTACAATTACTGCTGATGCTAAAGCTGGTGTTGAAGGATGTGATTTCCTTTATACTGACGTTTGGGTTTCAATGGGTGAGCCAGATGAGGTTTGGAAAGAAAGAATTGGTATCTTGAAGCCTTACCAAATCAATACTGATTTGATGGCTGCTACAGGAAACGATAAGTGTAAATTTATGCACTGTCTTCCAGCTTACCACAACAGACAAACTAAAGTTGGAGAAGAAGTTTTCCAGAAGTTTGGCATGGACGGTGTAGAAGTTACTGAAGATGTATTCGAATCTCCTGCATCTATCGTATTTGACGAAGCTGAGAACCGTTTACACACAATTAAAGCTGTAATGGTTGCTACTTTGGGAGCATAATCTCTCATAAGCATTCAAAATATAGAAGGCTCTTAGTTTAACTAAGAGCCTTTTTTGTATTCGTGTTTTTTAAGAAAATGAAAGTTTGATCTTTTAATTATCAACTACCTTTAATCCATCTAGTTTAATCCTATTCTTAACCAATTCTTTTTTGATATTACAAGACGCACAACTACCGCATAAGGACGTTTCCTTAGCAGGCTTTATCACTTTATATAAATGATATAAAGAGTAGCTCACAGCTGCTAAAATGATAAAATATGTTGTAATGAGTTGAAAGTCCATAATTTGCTTATAAAAGATTAACAATTTGGTAACCTATAAAGGATACAATCCATGCTAAAGCAGTTGTATAAGTTACCACAAATGCAGACCATCTCCAATTTGATTCCTTTGTAATAGTTACTACTACAGCGATACAAGGAAAGTAGATAAGGATGAAGATTAAGAATGCAAGGGCAGAAGCTGTATCAAATACACGTTCTCCATTTTTAAACGATCCTGTAAACTTTTGTTTTCGGAGGTTATTTCTTAAACCTTCAGTATTTTCATTGCTTCCTTCTCCAGTTTGGTAGAGTACACCCATTGTGCTAACTACAACTTCCTTTGCAGCAATTCCAGTTAGAATACTTACAGTCATTTTCCAATCAAAACCTAAAGGATGGAATACAGGTGCAATAAAGTTACCTATCTGGCCGATATAAGATTTTTCTTGCTTTTCTTCAAGCATTTCATTCTTAATAGAAAAAACAGATACCTCATAATCTTGTTGAAGTTTAGCTTCCTCTGTTGGATTCGCAGTAGAAAGTGCTGTGTTCAATAGAGTTTCATTTTGAGCTAATTGTTCTTCATAGTCTTTGGAATAATCAACATCAAGAGGAAAGTAGCCTAGAGCCCATATGATAATGGATGCTACCAGTATAATACCACCCATTTTCTTCAGGTATTCACCACCTTTTGACCACATATGTATAATTGTAGACTTAAGTGTTGGTACGCGGTATGGTGGAAGCTCCATTACAAAAGGAGCCTCTTTGCTCCTGAAAAAGCTTGCCTTAAAAACCTTAGCGAAGATAATAGCAAGAAAGATTCCCAGTAAATAAACCCCAAACAAAACAAGAGTCGAATTTTTTGGAAAAAATGTTCCAATAATTAGAATATATATTGGCAAACGAGCTGAACACGACATAAAAGGCGTAATCAACATCGTAAGAATTCTATCGTTTCTATTCTCTAAAGTTCTTGTGGCCATTAATGCGGGTACATTACAACCAAATCCCATTACTAATGGTATAAATGATTTTCCATGCAAACCAATCTTATGCATTAATTTATCCATAATGAAAGCCGTACGGGCCATGTAGCCTGTGTCTTCCATGAATGAAATAAAGAAGAATAAAATCAAAATATTTGGAAGGAAAACAATAACGCCACCAACACCGCCAATAATACCATCAGCAATTAAATCTTTCAATGGGCCATCGGGCATAATGGTTTGAATAAATTCTCCTAAATATCCAATTCCTATTTCAATCCAATTCATTGGGTATTGTCCCAAGTGGAATGTGGCATAAAAAGTCATGAACATGAAGAAGAAAAATAAAGGAAAACCAAACAGTTTATGTGTTAGGAAAGTGTCTATAATTGCAGTTTTTCGTCTTCGCTTGATTGGATTCTCTGTATAGGTTTCTTTTAAAGCACCATCAATAAAACCATACTTGGCATCCGTAATCACAGTTTCACTTACTTCTCCAAAAGTAGATTCAATAATCTTGATTTCACGCTCTAGAGTTTCTTTTATTGATTCAGAGTTAGTGCATGACTCAATATTTTCTAAAGCCTTATCGTCACCCTCTAATAGCTTGACTGCTAAAAAGCGGGGTGAAGCTATTGATAAAAGATGTCTATTAGACTTTATATGTTCTTGAAGTTTGGCAATTGAATTTTCTACTGTAGCACCATAGTTAATATGAATATGACGAACAATAGGATCTTTGCCTTCATATACATCAATCACTTTATCAAAAACGTCTTTTATACCTTTACCTTTTGAACTAACAGTTGGGATGATAGGAATTCCCAACATCTTACCTAGTTTCTGATAATTGAATCGAGCTCCATTTCTTTCAAGCTCGTCATACATGTTTAAGGCTAATACAACCTTAACATCCATGTCGATAAGTTGGGTTGTTAGATAAAGATTTCTTTCGAGATTGGAGGCATCAACTACGTTGATTACAACATCTGGACGCTTTTCGATTATGAATTCACGAACGTAAAGTTCTTCTGAAGTATAAGCGGTTAAAGAGTAGGTTCCAGGTAGATCGACTACATCAAAATTATAACCGTTTTGCTTTACTTTTGCAAGTTTAGAATCTACAGTTACACCAGAGTAATTACCCACATGCTCTTTTGAACCAGAGGCAAAGTTGAATAGCGTTGTTTTACCAGAGTTAGGATTTCCAACTAAAACTATTTTAATGTTTTTACCTTTTTCACGAGCAGAAGTCTTTAGGATATCATCGTCGATAATACCTTCAAAATCGTTAACTTTTAGGTTTACAGCTTCTTCTTTCGTGATGACTTCAATAAGTGCAGCCTCACTTCTTCGTAGGGATACTTGATAGCCCATAATATTGTACTCGACAGGGTCTCTAAGCGGCGCATTTTTAATTACGGTTACTTTTTTCCCTTTGATAAAGCCCATTTCAGTAATTCTCTTACGAAATGCGCCGTATCCCTGTACTTTTATTATAATACCTTCTTGATTATCGGTTAACTCAGAAAGTTTCATGTTTGGTGCGTATCAATAATATAAAGAGTGAATGTTATATTTCATCCACAAAAAAAATAAACCCGATTATAAAGTCAATAAATATATCGGTTTTTGATTATTCTAAAAATCAAGTCTATCAGTAACACGATAGGAACTCTATATGAAACTATTTTTATTTAGTACAAATCTAGATGAAAATGATTTCAAAAGCAATCACTACATATAGGTATTGTAGGGCTTTCCTTTAGGTTGTAAAACAGATTTGTCTGTCCTTAATCGGGTAAAGTGGCAGATTGATATCTGCTTGTAGGATTTGTTGCTAAATATTAAAAAAGGGAATGTATGTTGAAAAAAAAAGAGCTAACCGAAATTTTATCGATAGCTCTTGATTTTTTTTTGAATGTATGAATTACTCAGTTAAATCTTCAAATTCAACTTGTGAAAAAGATTCAACCTCTAATCCTTCAATTATTTCGGAAGTTATTTCAGATGTTACTTCAATATCGTTAACAGGTTCTTCTGGCTTTTCAGTGATAGAATTATTAGCTTCTTTTAAAACCTCAACAGCTTCCATTAAGCCTTCTGAGAATTTATCGAAATCTTCTTTATAAAGAAAAATCTTATGCTTTTCGAAAGTATAGTTTCCTTCTTTATCGTATCGTTTTTTACTCTCAGTAATAGTAAGGTAGTAATCCTCGTTTCTAGTCGCTTTTGCATCAAAGAAATAAGTTCTCTTCCCAGCTCTAACAGCATTAGAATAAATATCTTCACGATTCTTCTTTACGAATTCTTCTTTTTTACCGTAACCTTCCATTTCAGAATGAATTTATGAGATTGTTTTGTTTATTGATATCTCAAAAATAAAAAAAAATATGTATTTATTCGACTTTTAAGGAAAATAATTCTGAACATTTGATTATAGTTTTGTTTAATAGCTGTACGGCAGATCTTTATTTGATTATATATTTATGATGGTGCTTAAAGGATATTGACTTATGACGAAATGTTCCATGCTCTCTGTAATTGTATAAAAACTAGTGTGTTGGGTTGGCAAGGGGTGTTATCAGTGTTTTATTCATCTAAATAAACAGTTTTAAGGGGTTAATTTTGGTTAATCCTTCTAAATATGGGATGACTGGCTTTGGCTGATTAAAAAAAATAGCTACATTTGCATCGAGTTTAAAAAGTAAGATTCGTTGAAGAAGTGTGAGTGTGTTGCAAAATACAATTCGTTTTTTGTGATCATTACATCTATTTCATTCATTGAATCAGAGTAATAAACAAAGTTCTTTAAAAGTATGATTAGTAGAAGATTGCTGCGTGTAAAAGTGTTACAAATGCTTTACGCTTATTACAAGAATGATGATCGTTCATTAGCAAAAGCCGAAAGAGAATTATTTTTCAGTATTGGGAAAGCTTACGATTTATATCATTATTTACTTCTACTACTTGTAGATGTTGCATTTATAGCTGAAAAGAAAATTGACGCTGGTCGCAACAAATTGGTTCCTACTCCTGTAGATATCCACCCCAACACTCGTTTTATTGAGAATAAGCTATTAAAGCAATTGGCTGATAATGTTCAGTTGAATAGTTACGTCGATACTCATACTATCTCTTGGGCAGATCAGGACGGTTTTGTTAGAGGTTTATATAAGACCATTACAGAATCTGATCTTTACAGCAACTATATGAATGCTGAAAAGAATGATTTTGCTGCAGACAAAAAGTTGGTTGAGAAAATATTCATGAATATTATTGCAAAAGATGAAGACTTTTATTCTTTAATGGAAGATAAGAGTATCTATTGGAATGATGAGATTGAGTTCATCTTGAGTATGGTTGTTCGTACTATCAAACAATTTAAAGCTGATGATAATGAGCATACTTCATTATTACCACTGTTTAAGGATAGCGATGATGAAGAATTTGTAAAAGTTCTATTCCGTAAGACAGTTTTAAAGCATGAAGAGAATTTAGGCTTGATTAAAGGGAATACACAGAATTGGGATTTGGAGAGAATTGCCTTTATGGATATTCTAATTATGGAAATGTCTCTTACTGAAATTCAGGAATTCAATAGTATTCCAGTTAAAGCAAGTTTCAATGAGTATCTTGAAATTGCAAAATACTACAGTACCGAAAATTCAAGCACTTTTATCAACGGTTTGCTTGATAAAATGATCAAAGATCTTCAGAAAGAAGGTAAGATTAATAAAATTGGACGAGGTTTAATTGAACAATCGAAAACCGTAAAATCATAAAGTATAAGGGAAGTTGTTTACAGCTTCCCTTTTTCTATTTATAACCTGTGTTCAAGTTTTAATAAGACTTTAGTACAGGTTTTTTATTTCAGAATAATTCTGAAATTTGTACAATTCCGTAACTTTCTGTTTATTCAACAATTATGAATTTTTTTGAAATTATTTTGATTGCTATTGGTCTTGCAATGGATAGTTTTGCTGTTTCCATTACCGCAGGTTTAATATTGAAAGAATTTAGTTCAAAGCATTTCATCCGAATTGCTTTTTATATGGGTCTTTTTCAGGCCTTAATGCCTGTTATAGGTTGGATGATTGGAACGAGTTTCAAACATTATATCATTAGCTTTGATCATTGGGTTGCATTTTTTCTTCTTTTAGGTTTGGGAGGGAAAATGATTTATGATGATTTGAAGTGTGAAGGTGATCATTGTTGTTTTGATCCGCAAAAGAGACTTGTAATAATGGGTTTAGCTTTGGCGACTAGTATTGATGCTCTTGTAGTGGGAGTAAATTTTGCTTTTCTTGATATGCCTATATTAACGCCTATTTACACAATTGGAATTATATCTTTTGTTTTATCTTTTTTAGGTATTTTTATTGGCTGCCATTTGGGAACAAAAGTGAATTGGAAGTTTACTTTAATTGGAGGGGTAATTCTAATTGGTTTAGGAACAAATATTCTTTACGAACATCTTACTTTCCAATCCTAAAATAGTTTCGTTAAAAAATGCTATTTGTTATTTTTGCGATGAATTTTTGATTTAATTGCGCTTGTTTTAAAAATATAATAATGCCTTTTCGTATTCGATTTATTTTTGCCTTATTAATTTGTTCTTGCACTTTTGTGTCTTGTAAACAAACGGCTAAATCTGATAGTAAGTCTGCTGACAGACTTGTTCAGAGAAAAAACGTAGTAGATAAAGAACAGGCATATCCTAAATTTGAGTTTAGCAAAGAAATACATAAATTTGGAGAGATTTCGGAAGGTGAAATCGTTGTATGTGAATTTTACTTTAGAAATGTAGGTGATGCTAATCTAATTATTAAGGCTATTGAAAGCTCATGTGGATGTACGGTAATAAAATGGCAAAAGCATCCAATCAAGGTTGGTGAAGAATCTAAAATCACAGTTGAGTTTGATTCTAAGAAAAGACATGGTAAACAATACAAGGTTTTGAGTATATTCGCAAATACAAAAAGAAAAATAAAAGAACTTAAGATTACAGCTACCATTAAGTAGCTATTAGATGAAAATTTAATTTATAATTTAATATTTATATCAGATGCTTAATTTATTAAACGTTGTTCTTATGGGACAGCCTCAAGAAGGACAGAGTCCATTAATGCAATTTCTTCCTTTAGTATTAATTGTTGTTGTTTTTTATTTCTTCATGATTCGTCCTCAGATGAAGCGTCAGAAGGATCTAAAGAAATTTCGTGAGGAATTGAAAAAAGGTGACAAAATTGTGACTACAGGAGGTATCTATGGTAAGATTATCGAGATGCATGAAACAACACTTATTATGGAAGTTGAAGGACAGTCTCGTCTGAAAATTGATAAGGTTGCAATTATCAAAGACATGAGTGATGTTGCTCAGAAATAAGAATAAGTAGTGAGTTATCACTATTAAAATATTATAAAAATACGTTTCTCGTATTTTTGTTAGCCTAAAAGCTATTACTTTGTTGAGTAATAGCTTTTTTTGGTTAAATTCATGCTTGAATAATTAGCATAAGTAAAAGCTTAGTGAATAAGCTTGTGTGATAGCTTAACCTCTTAAAATATAAGATTTTGACTTTGTCCAATTTTCGAAAAATTAAAGATGTATTTGATAAGGAAAACATAAAGGCCAATAAGAAAATGGCAACTTATATGTTTTTTGTAGTTTTGGCAACCATTTTTTGGTTTCTAAATGCTTTGAGTAAGGAATACACAACTACAGTAAATTATCCTGTTACCTATAAAGATCTTCCTTCTAAAAAGATCTTAAGTAATGAGCTACCATCAAGGTTAAAATTGACAGTTAGAGCATATGGATTCGATTTGTTAAGATATAAGCTTAGTTTTTTTCAGTCGCTCAATTTCCCTGTGAATGAGTATACCAATAATAAAATGGAGAAGGTTGGAGATAATAATTTTCTATTTCCAACCAATAGAATGACTAGCCAAGTTGCGACTCAATTATCTTCAGCTATTAGTGTGACTCATATTTCACCAGATACAATCAATTTTCAGTTTTCTTCTTTAATTGAGAAGAAGATACCTGTTCATCTTAATACGGAATTAAAGTTCGAACCTCAGTTTCGTTTAGAAGGTGATGTTGTCTTAAAACCAGATAGTGTTTGGGTTATAGGTGCTCAGGCTATTATTGATAGTGTAAAGCAAGTGGAAACAGAACTACTGGAACTTAAGAAGCTGAATGAAACCAAAACAAAAAGAATAGATTTGGTAAAGGTTGAAGGCCTTAGTTTTGTTCAGAAAAAAGTTGAAGTTAAATTACCAGTAGAGCAGTTTACTGAAGCGCAAAAGCAAGTCCGTTTAAAAGTAATTAATGTGCCAGAATCTGTTTTCTTACGACTTTTCCCCCACGAAATAAAGTTGTCGTATCTGGTAGGATTAAAAGATTATGAAACTATTTCAGCCGAGCAATTCGACCTTGAAGCTGATTATTCGAAGATGGATACTGTCAGAAATATATTAAAAGTATATCTGAAGAATTCTCCATTGAATGTTTCTAATATTAGTTTCTACCCAGAAGAAGTTGGCTACTTGATTGAGAAAAAGAATTCTGAAGAAAAGTAAAGCTCTTGTAGTATTAAATATAAAATAAATCAAATTTCTTGATTGATGAGCAAACCGTTGAGTATTGGTTTAACTGGAGGAATAGGGAGTGGGAAATCGCTAGTTGCAGATTTTTTCAAGCTTTTAGGCATTCCTGTTTATATTTCAGATGTGGAGGCTAAGAAGCTTATGCGGACTAATAGTTTTATACGTGAAAGCTTGATTGAAGCTTTTGGTGGAAAGGTATATTCTGATTTGGGTGAACTTAATCGCTCTGTACTTGCTAAAATCATTTTTAATAATGGCGATGCACTTAAGAAAGTAAATAGTATAGTTCATCCTCAGGTTCGTTTACATTATCAGGAATGGCTATTGAAACAAACGGGAGTGCCATATGTTCTGCAGGAATCGGCCATATTGTTTGATACAGGGCTTTATAAGAATTTTGATAAGATTATTACGGTTACGGCAGATAAGGAAATTAGATTAAAAAGAGTTGTAGAACGCGATTCTTGCTCTAGAGAATCTGTTTTGGAAAGAATGGATAAACAAATTTCAGAACAAGAGAAAATTGAGAAATCTGATTTTGTAATTTATAACAATACAGAACTCGTTATACCTCAGATTATAGATATTCATAATCAGCTTTTAGAGCTTTAATTATCGATTCTATATTTAAAGAAAAATGCTTCTAAATAGGCGTTAAACTTTGTTAAGTCTAGAATAATTCTCTCAATAAAAGCAGGTATTTCCCTCTTCTTTTGTTTCTTTGCTTCTCGCGATTGTTTTAAGGAATGTTTCTTAAAAAGCAATTGGAATTAAGAATTTTCAAATCAATAAATATGGCAAAATTTGGAAAGTGGATCGCTGGAGGTCTAGGTTGGGCATTTTTAGGTCCAATAGGTGGTGTTTTAGGGTATTTTGTAGGATCGGCTTTCGATTCTGTAGATATGAAGGCAACTACAGGTAGACAAGGAACAACTCAGGGCGATTTTTTAATGAGTTTATTGGTTCTTGTTGCCGCTGTTATGAAAGCAGATGGTAAGGTGCTAAAATCTGAGTTAGATTACGTAAAAGTATACCTTACAAAGAGTTTTGGGACTGAAAAAACTGCTGAGGCATTAACTTTGCTTCGTGATCTGTTAAATAAGGATATTCCTGTAGAACAGGTTTGTGTTCAGATTAGCCAGCAACTAGATTATTCATCGCGTTTACAGCTTTTACATTTACTATTTGGTATCGCACAAGCTGATGGATCAATTGATGCTTCAGAACTTAGTATGATTGAGCGTATTTACTACCATATGGGCGTAAAATCGGCTGATTTTAATTCTATTAAATCGATGTTTATTCAGGAAACGGGATGGGCTTATGAAGTATTAGAAATTAATAAAACAGCTAGTGCTGATGAGATTAAGAAAGCATACAAAAAGATGGCTGTTAAATATCATCCTGATAAAGTAAGTTACTTGGGTGAAGATGTACAGAAAGCCGCTAAAGAGAAATTTCAAAAAGTAAGTGAAGCTTACGAAAAGATAAAAAAAGAGAGAGCATTTGCATAATATTACGGTTAAGGCTAAAAAACACTTGCAATAAGTTTTTTTTAATCAACTGGAATTTTATTTTTGTGCTTCGAACTAAAAAAAAGACAATATGTTGAAAGGAATATTAGCTATATCAGGACAGACTGGTCTGTTTAAATTAGTTTCAAACTCAAAAAGTGGATTTATTGTAGAATCTTTAATTGATAAGAAACGTATGCCTGCACATGCGACTTCAAAGATTTCTGCTTTGGAAGATATCGCAATTTTTACTGAAGAGGGTGATGTTCAATTGCAAGAGGTAATTAAGAGTATCAAAGAAAAAGAGAATGGTGGACAAGCTATCAGTCATAAAGCTTCAGGTAATGAATTGAAGGCTTATATGAGAGGGATTCTACCTAACTATGATGAAGATCGTGTTTATGTTTCTGATATGAAGAAAGTCTTTCAGTGGTACAATATCCTTCAGGAAAACGATATGTTGAATGAAGTTGAAGCTGAGAAAGAAGAAACTCCAAGCGAAGAATAAAGCATTTGCTTATAGCATAAAGAGGGGCTGTCATTCATTTGACAGCCTCTCTTCGTTTTTGGACGTATCTATTCTTCAAATAAATTTCGTGATATGATGAATTTTGAATCTTCGATAGCTTTTAAAGCGTGTTGTTCTCCTGCTGAGAATGAAAAGAAATCATCAGCTTCGACAAGTGTTTTGTATGCTGCAATTTCAAATTCTATCTTTCCTGAAATTAAATATAAGCCAGCATCGGCAGGAGCGGGTTGTGCGGGAACAATCATGCCCTTTTCGACGGAAACAATTAGGGATTCAAACTGATCGTTCTTATAGATTTGTTTTTTATCGATACCTGAAATTTTAATTTCCTGAGAGAGTTTCTTGATATGCATAATAGGATTGTTAAATGTTGATTTTGAATGATTCTTCTAAAAGGGAATTAGTTTTACTATTTTTATGTGACTAAAATAATGAAAGCTATGCCAAATAAAAATATAATTTTTGCCTCTTTAGTTGTCGCATTTACGCTAAGCCTGTTATCGTGTGGAAGATCAACTTCTTTAATTGATGAATGTAATACTGTTTTAGAAACGGATCGAGCTTTCTCAAATTATTCTCTGGAATATGGAATAGCTGCTTCGTTTTATAAGTTTGCTTCTCCCAAGGCTGTTATACTTCGTGATAATTCCTTTCCAATTGTAGGAAATGAGAAGATTAAGGCTCTTTTTCAAAAAACAGCAGTTAAAGGAAATACATTAAGTTGGGAGCCAGAGTATGTTGATGTATCTGCATCGAGAGATATGGCTTATACTTATGGCTTTTATAAGTACACAACTCCCGATTCTACTTTCAAGGGCTGTTATGTGTCCATATGGAAGAAAGATGGGAGTAATAATTGGAAATATGTCTTCGATTCTGGAACCAGTGGCTTAGGCAAAAAGAAAAGTGATTAACTTATCACCTTCCTTTTTCTGGTATTTCTAATCATTGAAATAGTATACAGTGCAAGAGCAATCCAAATCAGACCAAAAGCAATAGCTTGTTCATGATTGAATGTTTCTCCGTACATCACAATTCCTATTATAAGCATAATGGATGGCGCAATATATTGCATAAACCCAACAGATGATAGTGGGATGCGTTGTGCACCCTTTGCAAACCAATAGAGAGGTATTGTCGTTGCAACGCCTGATAACATGAACATGATATCTACAAAGCTAGAACCTACGAATAAAGCTCCAGAACCTAGTATCATTTTGTATCCTATAAAGGCCGCGGCTATTGGTGTTAAAATTAAGGTTTCTATGCTTAAGGCTGGCATTGCTTCAATTCCTGCAGTCTTCTTTATAAGACCATAAAGCGAAAATGATACGGCTAAATATATCGATATCCATGGGAATTGGCCATAATCTAGAGTTAGATATATAACAGATAAACAGGCAATAATTAAAGCTGACAACTTAAGTTTATCTAGCTTTTCTTTTAAAACGATTATGCCTAGCATGATATTCATCAGAGGAGTGATGTAATAACCTAGACTTGCTTCAATAATTTGATTGGAGTTTACAGCGTAGATATACAATCCCCAATTCGATCCAATTAATAAGGAGGAGAGAAGTAAACTATTTCGAGTTTTTCTTTGTTTAAGTAAATCCCAAATTCTTTTTTGCTTGGTGAATAAGAGCCAAATAAATAGAAAAATAAAAGACCAGAATATACGATGAGCAAGAATTTCAAGTGCTGGAATGCTATTGAGTAGTTTCCAATAAATTGGAAGTATTCCCCATGCAAGAAATGCTTGTAGCGTATAAATATAACCTGCAGTAGTACTCGATCTTTTGTCCATTTCTAAAACTTCAGTTTTAAGAAGGGCAAATGTAATTAAATTGTTTACTTGTGGCTTTCAAAATACATGAATTAACAATCAATTAGGATTCTGGCTACTATATGGGTGTATTAACTATTCTAAGTCTTACAGTCTATCCTTATCAAAAATGAGTATGAGTTTTGATGGGAGGTGATTTGGAATGAATAACTTTCATCACAGATGTTTTTTAATTAAAAGGGATGAATTTTTCTAAAAATAAATGGCCCATAATTATTATATTACATCGATTTAAGTAAATTTACAAGGCTATTAATAACAAAAAACTTAAGTAATGCCACAAGGAACCGTAAAATTTTATAATGAAACTAAAGGATTTGGTTTTATTAAAAACAATGAGACAGAAGAAGAAATCTTTGTACACGTAACAGGATTAATTGACAAGATTGGCGAAGGAGATGTTGTTTCTTTCGATGTTGTTGAAGGAAAAAAAGGAATGAATGCCGTTAATGTAAAAATGGACTAATTCTTTTAAAGAACTTACTCTCTAGAGCTCAATGTAAATTGGGCTTTTTTTTATGCCCAATATTTTGATGTTCAGGCTTGCAAGAATTCAAATAAATATGATGACTTGTTAAAACTGTGAATACTCTTGTCTTTCTTAAAATCAATCAGCGTTCAAGTTTTTCATCTCTGTGTATTATTCTATATTTGTTAAATGATTAACAAAGAAGAAAAACTTCAAGTCCTAAATAAGATCAGTTCTGATACTCTAATAGAACATCTAGGAATTACATATACCGAAGTAGGTGAAGATTATTTAGTTGCAGAAATGGCGGTAACTTCAAAGCACTATCAACCCATGCGTATTCTTCATGGTGGAGCAACCTTAGCTTTAGCAGAGTCGGTTGGTTCTGCTCTATCTGTCATTAATGTAGACTTAGATCGATATGATGTTAAAGGAATGGAGATAAATGCGAATCATATACGTAGCATCAAAAATGGAACTTTGATTGCAAAGGCGAAGTTTATACATAAAGGACGAACCAGTCATATAGTAGAAATCAATATTTCTAATGAAAAGGATAAGCTCATTTCAATCTGTAGATTGACTAATGTTGTGCTAAAGAAACAGCTATGATAGATGCGCTTACAATAGAGAAGTTGGAAGAGATTCTTAAGTACGCCTTAAGTAATCATCTTCCATTTTTTGCTTATCGCTTACCGAATTTAGAACTTATAAATATCGGTGTCCAGAAAGATTTAGATTTGATGAGCTTTCAGAGTTTTGAAAACTTGAAAGGCAAGCACGGTTTCGTTTTTGCTCCTTTTGATTCAACAGATAAGCATCAGTCTTGGTTTATTCGAGAAGATTTAAATTTCAGTTCTGATCAGATTAATAATCTTGATGAGCTAAGCTTATACAAAAATGAAGTTGGTTCATTTGCGAATGATGCATATGTTGAAGCCTCAGAGGCAGATTATTTTTCACAGATTTCTGATGTTTTGAAAGCTTTAAAAGGAAAAGAACTTGATAAAGCAATTCTGTCTCGAATACAAATTGAAAAGAAAGATAAAGGACTAGACCCTTCATCTTTGTTTATTCAACTTTGTGAGAATTATCCTAAAGCTTTTGTTTCATTCGTTTCTCTTCCTGGACTTTGTTCGTGGATGGGAGCGAGCCCAGAATTACTTCTGAAATCAGAAAAGGATATAACCGAAACGGTTGCCCTTGCAGGAACTTTACCTGTAATCAGTTCTAATCTAGCGGAGATTAAATGGGGACAGAAAGAAATCGAAGAACAAGCTTTCGTTAGTGATTATATCGAAGACGTTTTTAAAGAAAATTCAATTGAAGGATTTGAAAGAAAGGGACCATTTACGGTTCAAGCTGGACAGATCGCTCATTTAAAGACGGAATTTAAAATTGAGAATAAGCTTAGTTTTGAGGATAAGGCAAGGGTGATAACAGCCTTACATCCAACACCTGCTGTTTGTGGCTTACCTAAGCAAAAAGCATTAGATTTAATCAATTCAGTTGAAACCCACGACAGAGAATATTATGCCGGCTATTGGGGACCATTAAAAGAAGATGGAGACTTTGATTTGTATGTGAACCTGAGAACCATGAAAATAGCAGAAAATCAATTATCTTTATTCGTCGGTGGCGGAATTACTGCTGATTCTATTCCTCAAAAGGAATGGGAGGAAACCCAACATAAAGCTCAAACGCTTTTATCAGTGATAAGAAAATAGAAGCTTTATACGATTTAGTTTAGGTCTTATTTTATGACCTGAGTTTCATATCTAAAAATATAAGAATGACTCAATATACATCGGATATAAAAGGTGTTAATGAAATAATAGATATTTGTGCAGCAAAAGGCGTAAAGCATGTTGTCGTTTCTCCTGGTTCGAGAAATGCACCTCTTACGATCTCATTTGCTCGCGATAAGCGTATAGAAACGCCTGTTATTGTTGATGAACGAAGTGCTGCTTATTTTGCTTTAGGTATTGCTCAGCAAACTGGAAAACCAGTTGGTCTGCTGTGTACATCAGGAACAGCATTGTTGAATTATGCTCCTGCCATTGCCGAAGCATTTTATCAACGTTTGCCTTTGCTTGTGATTTCTGCTGATCGTCCAAGTGAATGGATTGGTCAGGATGATAGTCAAGCTATCAATCAAGTAAATGTTCTGCAAAACTTCGTAAAAGCTAGTTACCATTTGCCTATTGCTACTGATGGAACAGATGATTTGTGGCATATTAACCGAATAATGAATGAGGCTTTATCTAAATCCATTTCTGGAAGAATAGGGCCAATTCATATTAATGTACCGTTTAGAGAGCCTCTATATGGTGAGGAAGTTAAAGTAAATAAAGCTGAAAGAATTATTAATAAGCTAGTTCCTAGTGATGTGCTTTCAGATGAAGTAAAAAAAGTATTAAGTGAAGAATGGAAGGCTTCTAAAAAGATATTGATTCTAGCAGGCTTACTGCCTAAGAATGAAAAACTAAATGCTTGTTTAAGTCATTTAGCCAAGTACAAGCAAGTTGTCGTTTTAACTGAGTCGATTTCGAATTTGAAAGATGATAATTTTCTTCCTTGCATAGATCGAGTGATTACAAGTTTCTCAGACGATGAAATGCAGAATTTCCAACCCGATCTTCTCATCAATTTTGGCGGACCTCTAGTTTCAAAAAAAATCAAGTCCTTATTAAGAGATCACTCACCTAGTAAGCATTGGTTTATCGGGAAAGAGGATACGTTTATTGATACATTCAAAACTTTAAGTTCTCATATAGACCTTTCACCAGAAGTATTTTTTGATGATATGCTGTCACTTCTTTCTGAGAATGAAAGTGGATATACTAAAGTGTGGAAGGATAGAGATCAGCTTTGTGATTTAGCACATGATTCTTATCTGCACAAAACAAAGTGGTCAGATTTAAAAGCTTTCGAAACTGTTTTAAAGACTATTCCTGAAGGAGGAAATCTGCAATTGGCTAACTCATCAGTTATTCGCTATGCCCAATTGTTTAAAATGGATCAGAATCTTTCATTTAATTCGAATCGTGGTACTTCTGGGATTGACGGTTGTACATCTACAGCAGTAGGGGCATCTCACGTCAATGGAAAAATGACCACGCTTATAACAGGCGATGTCAGTTTCTTTTACGATAGCAATGGCTTATGGAACAAATACCTAAACAAGAACCTTAAGATCGTTTTAATTAATAATGGTGGTGGTGGTATCTTTCGATTCATACCCGGACCATCTGATGTTCCAGAGTTAGAAGAGTATTTTGAAACAACTCAAGAATATCGTGCTGATAAGCTTGCTGAAACCTACGGTTTAGATTATTTTTATGCCGATTCTTTAGAAGCACTCGATCAGACTTTGTTAGACTTCTTTAATGCGGATAATCGAGCTAGTATACTTGAGTTAAAAACGCCGAGAGAATTGAATGATGTAATCTTGAAAGATTACTTTAAGACTTTAAGAGAAAAATAAATAGCTATATAATAGCCATCAAAATGGAACATGTTTCACATTCTTAATTTGTGAAAATCTGCGAAATTTGTGGTTGAAAAACAAAGAGAAATGACAACTAGAAACTGGACAACAATAAAGGAATACGAAGATATTAAGTTTGATTTCTTCGAAGGAATAGCAAAAATTACAATTAATCGCCCAGAGGTTTATAATGCTTTTCGTCCTCAAACGAATTTCGATATGCTTGATGCAATGGAAATTTGCCGTGAGCGTTCTGATATTGGCGTAATCGTATTCACAGGTACGGGAGACAAAGCTTTTTGTTCGGGTGGTGATCAGAATGTAAAAGGTGTTGGTGGCTATATCGACGAGCATGGTGTACCAAGATTAAACGTATTGGACTTGCACAAAGCGATTCGTTCTATGCCTAAGCCAGTTGTTGCTATGGTTAATGGTTACTCTATTGGTGGCGGTCATGTTTTACACGTGGTTTGCGATTTAACGATTGCTTCGGACAATGCTATGTTCGGACAAACTGGTCCTAAAGTAGGTAGTTTCGATGCTGGTTTTGGTTCTTCATACCTAGCTCGACACGTTGGTCAGAAAAAAGCGCGTGAGATTTGGTTCTTATGTCAGCAGTATACCGCTAAGGAAGCTGAAGATATGGGTATGGTTAACAAGGTGGTGCCTTTAGAAGACCTAGAGGATACAACTGTTGAGTGGTGTAAGATTATGCTGCAGCGTAGCCCAATGGCTCTTCGTATGATTAAGCGTGGCTTGAATGCTGAGCTTGATGGACAAAGAGGTATGATGGAGTTTGCAGGTGATGCAACCATGATGTATTACTTAATGGAAGAAGCGCAAGAAGGTAAGAATGCATTCCTTGAGAAGCGTGATCCTGATTTCCAGAAATTTCCTAAATTCCCAGGATAGGTTTAATTACGAATTCGAAATTACGAATTACGAAACTATAAATTGATGCTCTCACTTCAAGTGAGGGTATCAATATTCTTAATTAACCACAGATTTCACAAATTCACACAGATTATAAATCAAATTAAATTTGTGTGAATCGGTGTAATTTGGAAAAATATAAAATTAAACCTGACAGGTTCGTTTACAGCACGTAAATAAACCTGTCAGGTTTTTTATTATTTTTAAATCCTATCCCGAAAGCTTTCGGGACTTAAAATATAAAAATGAATATTCGCTTAGCCCAACAGACCGACTTAGAATCTATTAATACAATTTACAACCAAGCTATTGATGCGAGGTATTGCACTGCTGATTTAGATCATATCAGTTTAGAAGAACGTGAGCAATGGTTTCAGTCGCATCCAGCAGACAAGTATCCTGTTTATGTAGGCGTGGTAAATGGGGAAGTGGTCGCTTGGTTTTCATTCTCAGCCTGGCGTTCGGGTAGGCGAGCTTTAGCCATGTCTTCCGAAGTGAGCTATTATATCCACGAAAGTCATTTCCGAAAAGGTTATGCCAACCAATTGATGAATTTTGCAATTGAAAAGGCTCCTGAACTAGGTTTCAAAAACCTGTTTGCTATTCTTTTAGCACCGAATGCTCCAAGTATAAAGCTTCTTGAGAAGTTCGATTTTGAATTATGGGGGAAATTGGTTGATGTTGCCGAGATTGATGGTGAAGTTTGTAGCCAAGGTATTTATGGAAGAAAAGTTTAGATCAGTTCTAATACTGGGAGAGTTTATCATACAATAAAGACTGCCAATCGGGGAGTGGCAGCTTTTTTCATTCCTTATTGTCATTGCGAAGGAGCCACAGCGACTGAAACAATCTCTCAATAGAAGCGAATCTGCTTATTGCAATCCTGGCACTTTTATCATGAGATTGCCACGTCCTCGTTCCTCGTCCTCGCAAAGACATTCCACTTTCGTGATGATACAAAGAAAGACTGCCAATCGAGGAGGTAAAAAGAACCTCTTTATCCTGTTGTTAGTCTTAAGTGTAAATCTAGAATCTTGAGCGAATGGTCTTCAGACTAGTCTCAATGGTTTTTATTGAGGCTTCGGAAACGCCAGACAATTCAGCATATGTTCTCCAAGAATCGACGATGCTCTTTATCTCATCTATGGTGTGCTTTGCTTTGTTGATCGATAATGCAATTCCCAATTCCAGTAATTCTTTACTTCCTGGATCTACATAGTTTTTAGCACAAGCTGTACTATGATATCCCTGAGAAGATGAGGAGAATGTCAAGTCGTATGCTGGTGCAAGTGACCATACACCTTCAGCGTCCATTAGGAATGCAAAGTTTTTAGAATGGTCATCACGCATATGTGAAAGAACATTGAAAACAGCTCTGCGGAACATTTGTTGAGCAGCTTGTGCGTTATTTGTTAGCTTCTTTGCCTGATAGATTAAATTTCCATAGTCAAGGGAACTGTGCTCATAGTCATCATGAAGAAGTCCTGCAGCCGAGAGCATATGAAGCTTATCATTCCCAATACGGTCAAATCGTTTGGTTCCAAAATAGCTGTTACCAGTGTCACTGTTAAACACTCTACATTCCGACATTTCAATTCCCGAATCTAAAGCCATTTTATAATAGGCAAGTTCTATATTGGCGATATCTTTCAAATCTACATCTGCTGCAAATTTGATAATCCAGTGTTCATAGCCTTCCGGAAGATTAGCGATGCCACTGATGAGTGAATCTGTATTCGGATTATAGCCTGCATAAATTTTTGGTCGTGCTCCACCAGGACTACCTCCTCTTCCGAACATAGCATCAATTACGACACTGCTCTCTCCGCTGATTACTTCAGAAATATTGTCGTTTAGTATATCCAGATTAATTTCTATGGCTTCCTGCTCTAACTCAACACTCGGCTTGTAATGTAGTGCTCCCATACTATTCTTCCCAGCAAATGTCAAATGATCCAAGGCATTGAGAGATTCAATGGCAATGCTATCGGCACTGAGGCGTTTCTTCATTAGCAAGTATCCCCAAGCATCTGGCAAAGAGTCAGCAAACACGCCAAAGAGACCATTGAATGGTTTTTCTTTAGTCGTTTGAGGATTATCGTGAAACTTTAATTGATTAGGAGAGAGGTTTTTTCCTGCTTCTAAATAGGCATCACTATACTTAAATAAGATACGCCTACCATCTAAAACGAGCTGACCTATGAGTTCTTCCTGTTTAGAAAATTGTATATATACGTCGAGTTTAGTTGCGGCCATAATCAATAATTAAATAAATCCTTTTTCCGTTTCATATCGCTTGGGAGCAATATCGATTCAAAGTCTGTCAGACGTTTGAGCGCTTCACAAATCTTTAGAAATGATTCAAGAGAAATAATACCTGTCGACTCGAATTTCCGAATACTAGCGTAAGTTACTCCAGATCTCTCCGACAATTCCTTCTGAGACATCTTATCCTGTTTCCTTAAGGCTATGATGTTTTTTGATAAAAGAATCATTATTTCTTTAGGTGATTTTTGATCTCCATACTCTCCCATAACTACTCTTAATTTAGAATATGAAGGTAAGAAGTTTATATCATAAATGCTACTATAGTAGCATTTATATGCTTATGATGGCAGATAATGCTACTCAGGTAGCATATACGCTTACTCAGTACCTGTGTTTGGACTTGCAATTGAAAAGGCTCCTGAACTAGGTTTTAAAAACCTGTTTGCTATTCTTTTAGCACCAAACATTGCAAGTATTAAGCTTCTTGAGAAGTTCGATTTCCAGTTATGGGGACAATTGCTTGATGTTGCTGAAATTGATGGTGAAGTTTGTAGCCAAGGTATTTATGGACGAAAAGTTTAGATCAGTTCTAATTCTGGGAGACTTTATCATACAATAAAGACTGCCAATCGGGGAGTGGCAGCCTTTTATTATAAGGGTATTGGCTTGCTGTGTAGGCATGTGTTGCGCCTGTGGCAAGCCTATGATGTATAAGGCATTCTCGTAGCCAGTGCCTTATTCAGTTGGTTTTATTAATTTTTCATTAATGTAATTCAAATGAAATTCAATCCCAGCAGTTGCTTTACTAAATGTCTCATCTGAGTTTTCAAAAGACGCAAATAGTAACGTTTGAGCATTTTTATATGTTGATAATTCCTTTAAGAAATTGGTGAAATCACTAATTGACATATCCTGTTGTTTAGGTTCGTCAAACATTAATAAATTTGGATGATTACCATTTTTTTCGATTGAAGTTTTATATAAGCTACAAGTATAAGCCCAAATACTACGAACAAAGTCACTTGCCGAAGAATCGAACCGAATATTATAAAATAAATTATCATTTGGTTTTTTTGCTAAAGGCAAATAATTTTCGTCAGATATAGCTATATCATTAATGGTTTTACTGCTATAATTAAATGCACTTAAAAGTGATTTGAAATTACTAGTAAGTGATTTGATTTTGGTTATGTCATTTGCAGAGAAAGTATCAGTTTTTAGTTTTTCTTGCTCTTCTGATATACTTTTCCACTTATTAGAAAGAGTTGATAATTCGTCTTTTAGTTCAGCAAAATCTTCCAAATATTTAGAATAGAACTCAATTCTTTTCTTTAGGTTAAGTTTGTATTCTATATCAACTATAGAAGGAAGCCTGTCGTCTGAAGTTAATTCTTTCTTTAGTTCTCTTATTTGACTTCTTAAGTTGTTTTGTGAACCTCTTAATTTTTTTAAATTTTTATCCTTACTAATAATTTTTGATTCTAAACTTTGGATATTCACCTGAAGCATTTTTGTTTGAGCAGATAAGAAGTTTATATTATCATCTAATCGCATTGGTACTTGTTTGACAGATAAAGGAAGTAGGGAATCATTTATCTCCTGATTACAAGAAGGGCAATTGTTCTCGGAAACTTTTAAATCAATTTCAGCACCCATCTTTTGAACTTTAAAAGCTCCTTTGTTTTTTCTTAAATCTTCATTTAAACTTTCTAGTTGGTAATTGAAATTACTTAGTTTTTGATGGTCAAAAGTTAATTCACTAGATATCATTTCTACATCAAAACTGATTTGATTTAGCTTTTCTTCTTTTTCTACAATTAGAGATTCGTTATCTTTTATTTTATCTTTTACAAAAACAGTTTCAACTTGATTTAAGTTATCAAACTCATCAATTATTAAGTCTAAATAATTGGAAATTGAATGATCTACTTCATCTTTAGAAAGTAGAATGTTTATTTCTTCAAGATTATTAATGATCATTGGAGATTGTGATAAACCAGTTAATTTACCACCTCCTTTTTCTGAAAATCTTTCAAATCTTCTATTTATATTTAACCAATCATTTTCTAGAATTCTTTTAGAAATCCCCAATTCTTGTTTTTTCATTTTATTGCCATAAACATCCATATTTAGAATGAATTCGACAATTCGAGCTTCTTTATTATTTAAACCATAAATAGGCATAGTAGCAAAAAAATCGGACCAACCAGATTTTTGTTCAATAATAAAACTTGAAGCGATTTGCTGAATATATATTTTACGTAACTCTCCTTTGTTTGTCAAAACTTTTGGAAGTTCCCAATTTAAAAACTCTTCTAAATACAGATGAAAACCATAGTTTTCATCTGAAGCGCCTCCACTATCGTGAATAAACATTGGACGACTTTCTAAACTGTCATTCGCTAATAAGCTTCCAAAATAAACATCTATCAATTGAGATTTTCTATTTGGACTTTGAACGAATCTTCGTATTGTAATTATATCTCCATTTGTATTTTCAATTTCTAATAAAATGAAAGATTGGAGTACACTGTGAAATGTGTTTTTTGGATATTCAACCTGATCTTTTAGAACTGATTGCATTGTTTTTTCAAATCTACCACCAATTAATTCTTCAAAGCCTAAAGCATAAACGATAGCTTGAAATAAACTACTTTTACCACTAGTGTTATTACCTCTAACAATATTTAATCCAGACTTAAACGTATGGTAAGCACCAAAAAGTCCACTGTTAGTGTTTACGTCTATTTTTATGTTGTTTATTTTAAGCATTTTGCGATTTCCATTTTTTATAAATTGAATCAATACGGTTGTCTGTTATTTTCCTTTTGCCTAAGAAGTTTAAAAAATCAATTTCTTCATCTAAGAATTCTGGGTTTTCTAATATTTTTGAAAAAAATATTTCTCCTTTTTCTAGTAATAGGTACTTTCCATCTGTTATGGAGCAAATTCCTTCATGAACAGAATAGTTTAAGGCTCTATTTAAGCTCGGTTCGATTCCCCAAGTTTTTGAACTTTCTGTATAATTACTAAGGACAAACTTCTTAAGAGAATTTTTATTTTCATTGCTTTTTAAAGCCCAGTTAATTAAATGAAGTTTTAATAAACTTGATTTAGAACCTTGACAACAAATTTTTAATATTAGGACGATTAAAGCGATGGAGTATGAAGGTCTATACTCAGGAGGAATAGAAATTGGTTTCTTTGAGAATGTTATTTTTTCAGCGTACAGTTTCATTTATTCAAAGTTTATTGGACATCTAAAAATCCAGTCAGCTAATGCCCAATTTGTTAATTTTAAAATCATTTGTGGTGCTAGGTTTTTAAATGAATTTTGAAGTTCACTTTTTAATAAACTTCGAAAATCTTCATATAATTCGCTAGGTTCTTTGGTATTTGTAATGCATCTTTCTTCAATTTCGGATTCTATTACACTTATTATTTTTAGAAAATTCTCATATCCAATAGGATAATCCTCTTCCCATTTAGTTAATATACTTTTCCCTTCTAAAAAATGTTCGACATTTAAATCAACTAGCTTATCAAGCTTTGAATCATATTTTGGAGTAGAGATATTTAATCGGTGAGCGTTTTTATTTTGAGAATTTTCAATTAGTGAAATTTTTGAGCCTTTCCATTTTAGCTTATCTTCCGATTCTATTTGAGTTTCAGGAACTACATCTATTTTTATATTTGAGTTTTCAATAGCAGTTTTTAAAAAAGGATGAAGAAAACTAATATCTTCAAAAATTACTTCGAAATCATTGTTATCAACTATTGATAAATTCCATTTTTTCACTTCTTCTATTTTCTCTGAGCAATGTTGGACAATGTCATTTTTTGCATAAATAGGAGTAACGAAGTACCATCTTTTTATTTTAGTAGAACCTAAGACTTTTTTAAGTTGCTTCTCATAGGTTTTTAATTTTTTTAAATCTTTAGTAATTTTATCTCTATGATTTTCGTAAAGGTCTTTAGTTGAGTAATGTTCATTAGGACAATAGCATTGAAATACTTTTCCTGTTCTCGTAAAGCCTTCAATTCCAAAATCTCCTGGAGTTGCTTTAATTTCTTGATAAGCTTCTTCTCTAAAATTATTTTTAAAACATAATTGAGAAACACTTTCCCATTTATTGCCATCAAAAGTTCCAAATTCTGTTCTTATCATTTATTCTCTTGTTTTTTTGCATTAGCTACAACGATTTCAAAACAACCATATGTTTGTTATTTCTTATGTATTTTTTGAAAAGCTGTTGTTAATCTATTTTCCGAAGCCTAAATTAAGAATAATCCCCCAAAATAAGCCCTTTCAAGCTATCAATTATGATATAAATGTATTTTTCCTACGCCTTAGGGTAGGTGTATCCTATATAAAGAGTTTTCAGTCTTATATTGTTTTATGGGACCATACCTATTTATTTGTTTGGTGTTCATATTATCAGACTGTTTACTCATTTGCTCTGTATTGCCTATATATTGCGATGTTAAGCCTCTGTGTTGCAATTTGTAATCGTCGTAATGCCTCTAGGTGCTCTCGTGTTGTCTTTCTGTTTTAACGTATTGTTAATTGTTATTGCTAGTTTGTCATTTGGTCTTGCTCTGTTGGCATTTAGTGGCGGCGGAACGTTGCAACCGAGCGGCGGAAGACTGCAACCGAGTGACGGAAGATTGCAACTGAGTGGCGGAAGACTGCAACTGAGCGGCGGAAGATTGCAACTGAGTGGCGGAAGATTGCAACGTGATGGCGGAAGATTGCAACGTGATGGCGGAAGATTGCAACGTGATGGTGGAACGTTGCAACGTGATGGCGGAAGGTAACAACGTGATGGCGGAATTATGGATGGGAACGATTTTAAATAAAGAAAGCACTACTCCGTTAAGAATAGTGCTTTGTCTTAGTCTGTTCTAATAAGACTGCGAGATATATCCGATTAGCTTCTTTTAGAGTCATTTAGCCATATAGCTATTTTGGTTTTTATGCCCTCTAGTTTTATTAAATAATTGATTGAGAATGTTACAATTAAGATATTTAGTGCGATTAGCATTCCTATGAAATGATTAAAATCTTCATATTTCCCTATAATAGATACTATTATCAGTACAAATATTGGATTTAAAAACAAGGCTGTCTTAATCGACATAGGGAACGTTGTTAGGATGTTCCAACCTCTTAGTTTATCCTTAATCATTATTTTATCATCTTTAATAGTGATTTTGACTTCTTGCCAAGCTCCTAAATCAATGGTGATATTATCTTCTTCCTCTTCGAATTGGTAATTGTATCTTATCAATTCATTTCTTAAAGTATCTTTCATATAAAACAGTTAATATACATTCTTATTCATCTTCTTCTAACTCGAATATATTTCCAACAGGCGTTTCAAAATAGCGAGCCATTTTAAGAGCCAGAAGAGTTGAAGGTGTAAACTTTCCTTTTTCTATAGCATTGATAGTTTGACGAGAAACTCCAATCTTTTCAGCTAAAGTAGCCTGTGTGATATCTTTTTTTGCACGTTCAACCTTTATGTAGTTTTTCATATCGTCTAATTTTCCAATGCTAACTCTTCTTCTTCTTCTTCTTCTTCTGAAATTTCCTTGTTTTTATTACGCCTAAAAAGGATGACATAAACAATGAGTTGCAATTGTAAAATGTAGATACCATCTATTGAAATAATATTTGAAAAAACTTTAGTCGCGCCATAAATAATCCATGAGATAATAAACGCCTGAAGCATTGATTTTAACCTCAAGTGTTGCATGAATTCATCATCAATTTTTTCCTTAGCGAACAGGTATAAGAAAAAGCCTGAAATAGAAAAGAAAAGACTGATCATTAAGAATCTATCAGATTCTTCTTCTGTCAAATATAGGCTGAGAGTTGTGGCTTTTATAACGGACTCTCCGTATAAGCCCTGTGCTTCATTGCCTCCTTCGGTCCACCCATCAACAAAAGCTTGCCTGTGTGCATCTATTTCTCCAGAGAATGATAAAACGATGGCTATTAATACAAATAGAATTCCAATTCGTTTAAAATAATGTGGTAAGTAGGTTTTCATAAATTATTTAGGTTTCTAAGTCATGTATTTGATTAATTACAATTCAAATGTAAACTAAACTTTACAAAAAGACAATGAATGATGTCAAAAAGTTTTGTTTGTACGACTATTATCTTTTCAATCTTAAAATTCATTTTTGACTGAAAGTGTGATAAACAGTTGTTAAGAAGTTCTTAAAGGGGCTTGATAATTTTGAAATGTGGACGTCTTATCTTATTTTAGATTAATTAAAAATAAAGAATATGGGACGACTAATAATTATATCTTTATTATTGATGGTATCAGTAATAACAAACGGACAGACGGTGATGAAAAAAGGAAACTATAATAAATTGAACGATCTTGAGAAGCAGGTGATTTTGAAAAAAGGAACAGAATATGCTCATACAGGAAAATATGTAAAGCATAAGGAAGAAGGCGTATATGTTTGCAAGCAATGTAACTTGCCTTTATATCGATCGGGTGATAAGTTTGAATCTAATTGTGGCTGGCCTAGTTTCGATGATGAAATTGAAGGCGCTGTAACGCATTTGCCTGATGCCGATGGACGACGAGTTGAGATTGTTTGCTCCAACTGTAAAGGGCACTTGGGACACGTGTTTAAAAACGAAGGCTTTACTGAGAAGAATACAAGGCATTGTGTGAATTCTATCTCATTGAATTTTATTCCTGTATCAGAAAAGAAAGATAAGTGATTGCGCCTAATTATATTATATAATTCTATCCAAAATAAATTGGCGCTTCGCCCAATCGAACTTGCGAGCTCATGAGCTTTGTGAATAAACCCGACTTCATTTTTTGGCTTGATCCAAAAAACGAAGCAAAAAAGATCAAGGCTGCTTTTTAAATATCTTTCTTATTTTCCTCATGCTTAAGTGCGGCCGGGTGATTTTCGAACAAGTTCTCAACTTCCCGGTCTTTCTAAAGCTTTCGTAAAACGAAAAACATTTAAAAGAGAGGCCATATTTCGAGGAGTTCAAAAATAAATAAACAAAGGGCAGTTGAATTCATTAAATGAAATCAACTGCCCTTTGAATATTTTAAACTGAAATTGGTGAAAGCTTAGACTGGTTGCGTCTTATTTTTCAACCAATTTTTGTGTTTTTCATCTAGTAAAGTAAAAAGACTGTCGTATACTTTCTGATGGTAGTGATTTAACCAGTTTTTCTCTATTTCGCTAAGTAAATCAATATTTAAAGCTTTTGTATCGAATGGGAAAAGAGTTAATGTATCAAACTCTAAAAATTGACCAAACTCAGTATTTAGTTTCTCTTTACAAAGAATCAAGTTTTCGTGACGAATGCCATAATGCCCTGCTTTATAAAAACCTGGTTCATTGGAGCTAATCATGCCAGGTAAAATAGCTTGCTCTTTTAAATCCTGACGAATGCTTTGAGGCCCTTCGTGAACATTAAGAAAACATCCAACGCCGTGACCTGTCCCATGTCCGTAATCCTTGCCGTGCATCCAAAGTGCTTGGCGAGCTAATATATCAATATTACAACCACGAGTTCCCTTTGGGAAAACTGCTAAGCTCAATTGAATCATACCTTTTAAAACAAGCGTGAAATTATCCTTTTCATCCTGATTTAGTTCACCAAGAGCTGTTGTTCTCGTGATGTCAGTTGTACCATTCATGTATTGTCCGCCAGAATCGATAAGAAGAATTCCTTCAGCTTTTATTTCACAATCTGACTCTTCGGTTGTAGAATAGTGAGGAGAGGCTCCATGAGCTTTATAACCTACAATACTTCCGAAGCTTTCACCAACAAAATTCTTCTGTTGCGATCTATAATATCTAAGCTTATCTATTAAAGTAAACTCAGTGATTTTTGCTTTACCAAGATTTTCTTCAAGCCAACAGAAAAAATGCGTTAGAGCTAAGCCATCCTGAATCATAGCTTCTTTCATGCCTTTGATTTCAGTCGGATTCTTCTGGCTTTTTAATAATTGAGAAGGATTTTCTCTTTCAATAATATTAGCCGTAATCGAACGGTAAATTCTCAAGTTACTACGGTTGATATCAAGAAGTACATTCGCAGAGCCCGGAAGTTCTTCTAAATCATTACAAATATTTTTATAATCAGATGTAATAATACCATCTTGTTTAAGATCTTGAATAAGTTGCTCATCAAGCTTAGATTGATCTAGGTATAGACAACAGCTATCTTCATTTATTAAAGCATAAGCAATAGTTACCGGGTTGAAATCAACATCCTGACCTCTAAGGTTAAATATCCAAGCAATATCATCTAAGCTACCCACGAAGTGATACTTAGCATCTAGCTTTTTCATTTCTTCACGAACATTAGCTAGTTTCTCGCCACGAGATTTGCCAGCAAATTCTACAGGATGTTCAAATATTTTGTTTTTTGGAAGGGCAGGTCTGTCGCCCCAAATTTCATTAATTAAGTCTTGTTCCTCACTAATATGAATAGATAGATCACCTAGAGAATTTTTCAATTCTTTAGTCTGAGCAACAGAAAAACAAGTTCCATCAAAGCCAATTTTTGCTTCTGATTCTAATTCTGATAGAAGCCATTGGTATTGAGTTGGAACACCAGGTACTCCCATTTTGAAAAGTTCGATGCCGCTTCCTTCAAGTTGTTTTTCAGCTTGTAAAAAATAACGAGAATCGGCCCATAAACCTGCTTTGTCGAGAGTAATAACTACTGTTCCTGCAGATCCAGTAAAACCAGATATCCATTGGCGTGATGTCCAGTATTCTGGAACATATTCGCTCATATGAGGATCTGAACTTGTAATAATGTAAGCGTGAATTTCTTTTTCTTCCATCAGTGAACGCAATGCATTCACTCTTTCAAAAATGGTCATAGTTTGGTTTTGTTATTGTTTATCCGATAAAAATACGATTTAAGCGAAATCTGTCACTAAGAATCAGAAGAAAATTTTAAACAGTAAGCAATTTTTTATCTTCAGTCAGAAGACTGGTGGGCTTACAGGGCTTGTTCATAAAATAAATAATGATTGAACACCCCTCTGTCCTTCGGACATCTCCCCTAAAAGGGAGAAAGTAAAACAAAACATTGAATTAAAATTCTAAGTTTTGTCCCTGAACCTTTCCCTTTAGGGAAAGTGCCGGTAGGCGATAAGGTGTATTGAAATGATATTAAAAAAAATGCAGATCTATTCCATTTTATACTTTTATGAACAAGCCCTGATCAAAGTAGGTGGTACACTTTAAAACAAAAAATCCCTCTTTCAAAATATGAAAGAGGGAAGTAGAATGTTTGTAAGAATCTATTTCAAACTGATATTACCATATTTGCTAATAACACTTACTCTTGATGTTGGAGAATCAGAATTCCCAACTAGAACTTTAATTTTCGATTCAGAATTATCCTTTTCTTCTAATATCACTTGTGAATCGCTAGGGTAACTAATACCGCAATACTTAGTTTCAGCCTCTAGCATATATGATGCACCCTCTGCAATGGTAATGCGACTAGGTACATATTGATTATCGATATTAATACTCTCGAAATCTGAAGCTACGTTTTCAACTTTACAATTACCATATCGCAAGTTCAAATTAAGGCTTCGGCTAACATGATCAATCTTAATATCGGAATATTGTCCTTTGCTAATTAGTACTGATTCAGTATTCATGATACTAAAAGCATCGTATTTAGAATCAGCAATAAGAGAAATATTATTGTCTAAATGAAGTTTAGAAAATCGGCTTACGACAACTAAAGTTTCACTTGTACCAATATTCATCTTTGAATACTTAAGCGTTAGTTTCGTGCGATTACACTCATTGATAGTTGCCTTTGCATAAGAAAGGTTGATGCTACTCAATGGTTTTTCGTTAGGATAAAGAAACTTCTCAGCTAATAAGTTTCCATAACTCAAGTTGATATTCGTTTTCGCTTTAACCGTATTGATGTAAATATCACCAAACTTATTATTTAAAGAGAGTTGAATATACTCTGGCATAAATACTTCGTAGTCGATACTGAATTTGTTTCCTGTTTTAAAGTTTTTCTGCATCTCAGTAAAAGCCATAATGGTTTCACCAATTTGATCCATATTAATATCGATACCCATAAATAAGGATTCAGCTTTAGATTCGCTTGATGTATGTGCTGTAATAGTCGCTTTAATTACGACCGAATCAACTTCCCAGTTCTTAATTTCAATATCACCATATTTATTCTCTATGGTTAATTGATCACCTGCTTTAACAGCATATTTTCCATCGAAAGATTTGATATGGTCATCCGAGGCAAATACCTGAGTGCTCAAGCCTATACATATAAGCAAAAGAAGTGCTGTAAGTTTAAATCTAGTTGTTTTCATCTTAATAGACTTTTATATTAATTTTTATGTTTTCTAATTGTTAATGATCTATGCAAAAGGAATATTCTGTTGTTTTATCAGATAGAGTTGTTCTACTATTCGATTCAAAATATTGTTTTTAACCTGAAAATGTTCAATCATTGCCTGAATGATACGTTCATCTTTTGGGTTTGCTTGTAGCTCTTCTTCAAGCTGATCATACATCTTATCCATACTCTCAAGCTCTGCCTTTATCGTATTCTTTTCTTGAATATCAGACGATTTTGTCAAGTGACTGATAATATCAAGCTGCTTGTCAATATTTGCTTTAAAGTAGTTCTCTACCTCTTGGTATTCAGGAGAGAGCTCGCTAAAACTAAAATGAGACGTTTTAATATCACTTAGTTGATGAGTTGCGAAACTTGCAGTCATTACAATTGCAACAATAGCCGCAATTTTCATTAGCTCTTTCCATTGCCATCTCGATTTATCGTGATGGGTTTGTAATTTCTGTTGAAACCGGTCGAAGTGATCTAGACGAGGCTCATCATTGTCGAAGTCCACTCGGTTTTGTTTAATTATATTTTCGATGTCTTTCATTTGATTCTTCTTTTTAATGGCTCGTTCGTGCTATTTTCTAATATTTGAATCAATTTCTTCTTTGCTCTGTTATACTGTGATCGTGAAGTGGATGCTGAAATATTTAATATTTCTCCAATCTCTTCATGATCGTAGGCTTCAATTAAATATAGACTTAAAACAATTCGGTAGCCTGATGGCAATTGCTCGATGGCCTTTTTTATTTCAGCTACATCATTTTCAGTTTCAATATCTACATGTGTCTCTTCCTCTGCACTTAGCTTATTTATCTTCTCGTCGAGGGGGAGACTATCAATTTTGTTTTTTTTAAGAAAATCTAAAGCTCTATTTACCACTATTCTTTTTAGCCAAGCTCCAAAACTCACTTCTCCTTTATAGGAATTAATTTTATCAAATGCTGATAAAAATGCTTCCTGCATAACATCTTCGGCTTCCTGTGTGTTGTTTAGAATCCGAAAACAGGAATTGTACATGGCTTTATAGTACAATTTGTAAATCTCAAATTGAGCCTTGGCATTGCCATGGCGACAAGCATCGATTAAATCTTGATGTATGTTTTGGTAATTTGAGCCCATTAATTATTTTCTAATCTAATGACGAGTCTACTAATTGAAGTGTTGCACGTTTTTTTAAAATCTTCTGCAATTTTCTTGATTATATAAATATCGGTAAATAAAGTTAGATGTTAAGTTATTAATTAAAAATCCTGATCCATTTATTAAATAGATCAGGATTAGTGTTTTAACAATTCGGTCCAAGATAAATTGGCGCTTCGCCCAATCGAGCTTGCGAGCTCATGAGCTTTGCGAATAAACCCGACTTCATTTTTTGGCTTGATCCAAAAAACGAAGCTACCGAACAGAGTGAGATCATGAGAGCCCGAAATTATATTTACGAATAAAAAAAATCAATCCCGATGGATCGGGAGCTTTATCTTTCTTATTTGCCTCACGCTTAAGTGCGGCCGGGTGATTTTCGAACAAGTTCTCAACTTCCCGGTCTTTCTAAAGCTTTTGTAAAACGAAAAACATTTAAAAGAGAGGCCATATTTCGAGGAGATCAAAAAGAACCCTTTCATCCTATTATTAACTCTTAATGTTTTAATGGGCTTTGTGTTGTTTATTCTGCACCATCGAAGATGATGTTGTAATTGTTCCAGAAGTTTTCATCGTACTCCATGTTTTCATAGTATGCACGATTTTCAATTACTTCAGGCTTAGTTGTTATGATTTTCGTAATCAACATCTCAGCGTTCATGTCAAGCTTTTTCTTTTCACCAGTGGTTTTGTTTTCTAGTTCATGATGACGCTTGTAGTCAACGTAACTTAGGTAGTAATATCCAAAATGTTCTTTATAAGTGGAGCTGAAATCGTACTCGATTTTAATAGGCTTCCAGTCTTGACGCTCCGGGTTTACATAGAAACTTCTTCCTTGTGGAGAATAGTTGCTAGCTACCACATGTGTTTCGTTCTTAATAACTGAAAAGTCCTTTAGCTTGATATAGATTTTACCTGAGTAAGAGGTTGCATAATAATCGCTAGTATTACTCAATATTGGCTTCTTGCTTTTGTAAGCGATAACCCAAATTGAATCATTTTCATATTCTGTAATTCGATCTAAACTTAAATCGTAAAAATTAAGGTGGTTCTTATTTAAAATATTACCTCGACTTCTAACGATATCCATTTCCAATAGCTCATCCAAGTAAGTTGATCCATCAGCTAAAGAGTTGTTTGCAAAATTCTTTCTTACTTGTAAAAAGCGATAAGAACGCTCCTTAAAAACTTGATATGCATTCTCACGAACATAGCCTTTATCATCGTAGATGCGAATTGCTGCTTCTCGCTTACGTTCTAATTTTTCATTCTCCGACTTTTCTGCTCGGTAGTATATATCGTAATTAAATGGCGTTTGTAAATAGTTATCTGGGATGTTATCAATTGCATTTTTCAGCATCTTGATTAAAACTAAAGATTGAGCATTAATTTCAACCTCTGCAATTTTATAGTTCACAGGAGTTAACTGAATATGTAGCGTATCGACTGCTGAACATTCTTCTATACTTGAATTGTATGTAGAGAAACCTACAGCGGAAATTTGAATGTTTTTGTCAGCATGTTTTCGTGGTATTTTTAGCTCGAAGTAGCCATCAAAATTCGAAGCAGCTCCAATATATGTGCCTTTTACTCCTATGTTAGCAAAGGGGATTGCTTTTTGATTAGCCGCATTGGTAAGTTGTCCAATGATTCGAATTGTTTTTTGTTCTTCCTCTTGCGCCTGAGTTATGCCAGTCACATATGTAAGGAAGAATAGTGCGAAAATTAGTTTTTTAATCATATAGTTTAAATCGAAGGATGAGTCAATTTTATTAATTCTTGTTTAAATACTTGAGAATAGACTACAAGTATTCTGCCAAAATATCTGAAAAGCTAAATTAGTTATTTTCTAAATGTAGCAGGAGTAAATTAGGGAAAGAAATCTCATAGCTTATCTTTATTAAGTTTATTTAACTTGTTATTGTGTACATATAAATTGTAAATTGCACAATTCAAACATTAGGAATCCTACGATCTGAAAATATCTCACATTATGAATAAGAAATTACTGATTTTATCAATTATGCCACTGATACTTGTATCATGTGTGGTATCGAAACGTAAATATGAAGAACTTGATTACGCTAAACGTAAGAGTGACGCTCAGGTTCGTAAGCTAGGGAAAGACAATAAGACTTTGGATTCAAAGCTAAATAAAACCTTAGCTGAGTACAACGAGATGAAAAACAGTATGGCTGAAAGTAATGCTCAAAAGAATGTTGAGATTGATGAGTTAAGCTCTGAGTTGTTTTCTATGGCGTCGGATACAACTAGTTTAAAGGAGAAGCTACATGAAACATTAGGTAATTATAAGTTCGCTCAAGAACGTAATGCTGAAAATGAAGCGATCATTACTAAGTTAAATGATCAGGTTAAGATTTTGAAAGCAGAGTCGTCTCAACTTACAACTGATTTGAACGCTAGTCTAAAAGATAAAGAGTGGGAGACTAAGAAAGTAGCAGGAGAAAAATTAAAACTTGAAGAGAAGATTGCTCAGAAGGACAACCAACTTGCTAAGGTTAAAAAGGAGATGGAAGTTGTTAACGGTAAAATTCTTTGGTTACGTAAGGTTAAGAAGCAAAACGATGCTGAAATCGAGAAGTTAACAAACCAAGCGAACCTTTATAAGAAAGAATACGAAAAGGCTATTGAGAGAAAATAGTATTTAAAGATATAGAAATAAAAAAGCTCCCTATTTGGGAGCTTTTATTATGCTTCTAACTTTTTAAGTAGTTCTTGAAATCTTGGTAATTGCAAGCCATTTTAATACTCGTTTTTTCTTTTGTCAAGCAAGATTTAAGGTAGTCAGGAATCTCAACTTTTGTGTTGATTACTTCTTCTACAACATCTAGGAATTTAGCTGGATGAGCTGTTTCTATAAAAACACCTAATTCATTCTCAGCATCGAGCTCTTTCTTTAATCCAAGGTAAGCTACTGCACCATGAGGGTCTAGAATGTAGTCAGATTCTTTATAGACCTTCTTCATAATCTCTTTAGTTTGCTCGTCGTTAAATGAAGCTCCTTTTAGATCAGCACAAATTCGAGGATGATTCTCTTGATATAAAGTTATCATTCTGTCAAAGTTGCTTGGAGCACCCACATCCATTGCATTTGAGATACTCTGGATTGAAGCTTTGCTTTCATATTTTCCGGTAGATAAATAGTCCGGAACAACCTTGTTTACATTTGTAGAGGCAACAAATCTCTTTATTGGTAATCCCATTTGCTTAGCGATTAAACCTGCAGTAAGGTTACCGTAATTCCCACTTGGAACAGAAATGACAAGATCTTTGTTCTGTTTCTTCAACTGACCGTAGGCATAGAAATAGTAGAAACTCTGAGGAATCAAACGTGCAATATTAATCGAATTTGCAGAACTCAATTTCATATGTTTGTTCAACTCATCGTCCTGAAATGCTTTTTTTACAAGAGCTTGACAATCATCGAAGCTACCATCAATTTCTAGTGCAGTTATATTGTTGCCGAGCGTGGTTAACTGTTGCTCTTGAATTTGACTTACTTTACCAGATGGGTATAAAATAACAACATCAATATTCTTAATGCCTAAGAAACCATGTGCAACGGCACTACCTGTATCACCTGAAGTTGCAGCTAGAATAGTCACTTTCTCCTTACTCTCTTTTGAAAAATAACTTAGACATCTAGACATAAAACGTGCGCCTACATCTTTAAAAGCACAACTAGGTCCATGGAACAACTCTAAAGAATAAACGTTAGGCTCGAAAGAAACTAGTGGGGTAGGGAAGTTAAGAGCATCGTCACAAATTTCTTTAAGCTTATCAGCAGGGATATCATCACCTAAAAAGTGTTTTGAAATCTCGAATCCAATTTCAGCTAATGACAAATTTGGTAAGTTGTCTATAAATGATTTGTCGAGCTGTGGAAGACTTTCCGGATAGAATAGACCACCATCAGGAGCAAGTCCTTTTACAACAGCATCTTTAAAGCTGACAGATAGGTTTTTATTATTTGTACTATAGAATTTCATATTATAATGTGGTTATTCGATTAATAGTTGGATTCTTATTCTAATATTCTAACTCCCTTATTGCTTACCTGAGAGGTATAAATGAAATAAGGAATTGTGGTTTTAGAAAACACCTCATTCATAGCTGAACTCACAGCTTTAGCTTTATCCTCGCCTTCGCACAAAGCAAACACTGATGGGCCAGATCCCGAAATGCTACAACCTAATGCGCCAGCTTCCAATGCGGCTTGTTTTAAGTTGTCAAACTCTGGAATTAAAACTTTGCGTTGTTTTTCCACAATATGATCTTCTAATGAACGACCAATTAGATTGTAATCTGATTTATGTAGGCCAGATATTAAACCAGCTACATTTCCCCACTGACGAATTGCTTTCTTTAAGTCAACCTTAGGTGATAGTAGTTTTCTTGCCTCTTTGGTTTTAATCTCAATCTGAGGATGGATTACAACACACCATAAATCTTTAGGAGATTCAATTTGAATCACATCAAGTGGGTCGTACGCACGAACAATACAAAAACCTCCCAGTACAGTTGGTGCTGCATTATCAGCATGAGCATCACCAGATGCTGCGATCTCACCTTGCATGGCAAAATTAACAAGCTCTTCTCTACTATAAGGCTTACCAAGTAATTCGTTTGCTGCCACAACTGCTCCAGCTGCACTTGCCGAACTTGAACCAATTCCACTACCAGGCTTGATATTCTTTTTAATTTCAATATCAAATCCCTGATTGCTACCAAGATCATCAAGTAAAGCCTGAATAGCTACTCCAGCTACATTTTTAGATGGTTCTGTTGGTAAATTATCGTAACCCTCGATAGGTTTAATATGGAGCTTATTTGAATCATTCTTGCTTAGAACCATTTCATCACCAATTCCATCAATGGCAAATCCTAGGATATCGAATCCACATCCGACATTTGAAACGCTACCTGGTGCAAATACTTTTATACTTTTATTCATTTTTATTATATAAGTAGAGACTTTTTGAGATCTCTTTATTAGGCTTATTATTTAGAAGAAATGCTTATGATATCACCGAATATTCCAGAAGCTGTTACTTCTGCGCCAGCACCTGCTCCTTTTATAATCATAGGCTGATCTTTATACCAAAGAGTGCTTAATGAAACCACGCTATCTTTTCCGTCGATATTGTATAAGGCATGATCAGAACCAACTGCTTTCATTCCAACACTTGCTTTTCCATCTTTAAAACTAGCTACATATCTAAAACGAATATTTTGCTCTTTCATCTGTTTACGCCAGTCTTCAAAGAATTCTTTCTTCTCAATTATACGTTCTATTAATTCTTCAGTAGTATTAGATTCAAGACAATATTCAGGAACCATAGGCACAAGTTCAACATCTTCAGCTTCGAGTTTATACCCAGATTCGCGAGCAAGAATTAAAAGCTTACGAAGAACATCAACACCATTCAAATCGAGCTTCGGATCTGGTTCAGTGAAGCCTTCATCCATTGCAAACTTTAGAGCTTCTTCAAAACTATATCCTTCAATAAATTTATTCATGATGTAGTTTAGGCTACCTGAAACAACCGCTTCTATGCTGATAACCTGATCACCAGTGCTTGTTAAGTAATTGATCGTACTAATTACAGGTAAACCTGCTCCAACGTTACTTTCATACCTAAAATCTACATTGTTCTTTTTAGCTGTAGCTTTTAATTGCTTATAACTTTCAAAGTCTGATGAGGCTGCAATTTTATTACAAGCTACAATAGAAGTTGTTGTCTTCAAAATCTGTTCGTAAACATCGCTTACATTTTGACTAGCTGTAATATCAACAAAAATGGAATTTCTTAGATTAGAGTCTTCTATGTTTTTAATAAACTTATCTATATCTGCTACTTGACCTTCAGTGTCAAGTTTGTTTTTCCAATCATTTATTAATCTTTCATCTTTAGCAAAAAACATCTTACGGCTGTTACTTACAGCTCTAATGATTAGATCAATTCCATTTTCGTCGACCAAATGCTCGTGTTGGTTTTTAATATGCTCAAGGAGTTTACCTCCAACATTCCCAACACCTGCTATATATAGGTTAATCTTTTTGTAAGTTGATAAGAAAAATTTTTCATGTACGACATTCAATGCTTTTCTAACATCAGTTGTGCGCACCATGAAAGTGATATTTAGTTCATTTCCACCTTGTGCAGTTGCACGAATGTTCAATCCATTTTTCCCAAGTATACCAAAGAGTTTTCCTGCAATGCCAGGTGTGTAACCCATATCTTCACCTACTACAGCAATAATTGACAAACCAGGTTCTACTTTAGGTTTGTTAACGTGCTGAATAGCTATCTCAGCTGTAAACTCTTCTTCTATTATATTACAAGCTTTAGTGCAATCATCTTCGTGTACAGCAACACTCATACTATGTTCTGATGATGATTGAGTGATAAGGCTCACATTAATTTTCTGATTAGCTAAGCAAGCAAACAGACGTGCAGCAAAACCACTTATACCTACCATGCCACTGCCTGAAAGAGTGATTAAGTTTATGTTATTTATTGATGAAAGACCTCTAACAGTTGTTCGCTCGGCTTTTGGTTCAGAACTTATTAAAGTTCCACTGGCTTCAGGTTCAAACGTGTTTTTAATTAGAATATCAATCTTCTTTTGAAGAACAGGTGTTAGTGAAGGAGGATACATAACTTTTGCTCCAAAATGCGATAGCTCCATTGCTTCCTGGAATGACATCTGCTCAATTGGTATTGCTTGAGAAACCAAGCGTGGATCAGCAGTATACATACCGCTTACATCTGTCCATATCTCCAATTGCTTGGCATCAAGAGCCGCTGCTAATATTGAAGCAGTGTAGTCAGAGCCACCACGTCCCAATAAAGTTGGCTCACCTTTTTCGTTCGAAGAAACGAAACCTGGGAATACAGCAAGCTTGATTTCATCCTTAATAGCATTTATTCTTTTGTAGCTTTCGTCTCTATTTATGAGAATACCTTTGTTTTCATGAGTTTTGATGTATTCTCTAGAATCGTAATGTTTAGCATCAAGTTCTGATTGTTGAAAATATGTGGTTATTAGCTGAGATGATAGTTCTTCACCTAAACCAAGAACACGGCATCTAATTTTTTCAGGAACATCCTGAAGTATAAACACACCTTCTAATAGATTTGATAAATTTTCAAATTTGCCTTTCAACCAGCTTTGAATATCTTCATTTAAACTTAGTTCTTGCGATAATCCTATATGCCTGTTGTATAAACTTTCAACGGTAAGTTTATATGCTTGGTCTTGAGATGAAGCTTGATATAAGCTATTAGCTAGTTGATCTGTAACACCTCCAAGAGCTGAAACCACGATGATTGCAGGTTCGTTTTTATCTATCCGACTAACTATTTGTTTTACTTTCTTGAGGCTTTCAGCTTGGGCTACTGAACTACCTCCAAATTTTAAGATTCTCATGTGGTTATTTATTGAGTGGAATTATATGGCAAAAAAAAAGCCTGCAGAATAACTGCAGGCTTTTTATAAAATATTTTGTATTTATAAGCTTCACGTTATTCCACACGAGGATTGAGGCATCGTAATAATCGAGCCCATGGTAATAATCGTCGCTGTGGTTAAAGTAAAGTTCATTTTCTTCATTTTGTTGTAGCAAATATCAAGATAAAATTGGAAAAAGCAAGAGTGCGAAAATGTTTTTTTGAATTAGTGTGATTTTTAAGTTGATGTTATTGTTCTGATTTACGCGTCAGTGTTGAGATTCTGATTTTTTTTGTAATTAATGAATATCTTAAAATGAATAAAAATAACTGATCTAAATATCTTGATTTATAAATATCTAATATCTAGTTTTGCAGCATGAAAGTATTATTATTAGTTCTATTGGCTGGTGCCGCTTTAACCTTGCTTCTTACTTATCTTGGTAAATTACTTTTTCCAAAGAAAAATGAGGAGGAGGAACCTGCTAGTGAACCATTGGAAGAATGTTGTGGTGCTCACGAAGTATGTGAAACGGATTTGCTCAATAAGATGTCTGAAGAAATCATTTATTATGAAGATGAGGAATTAGATGCATATAGAAATTTTGAAGAGAATGATTATAACGATGATCAAATCGATGAATTTCGAGAGGTTCTATATAGCTTAAAGGAAAAAGAAATTGAACCTTGGTTAAAAAGCCTTGAATTAAGACATATTATCTTACCATCAACGATTAAATCAGAAGTGGTTTTCATGCTAGTGAAATAAATTTTCTGAAGGAATATACTATTTCTCATTCAACTACAAACGTTTGTTATTCTTTGTGAACGAGACTGAGAGTAATTAAAATCTAGATATTCCATTAAAAAAGAGTACTTTAGTGCGCGTCGCAGGCCTTTGGTACAGTAAAAATCAAAAAAATGATGATTTAAGTTATTAATGGTTACCTTTGCGGCTTCATAAATTATTTGGTAGACGTTCTTTTGTCAGGGGTTTCATTCGTTTCGAATTGAAAATTTTAGTGTGACAGGGGGATTCATGCCATGTCACAATTAAATCATTCGAATGAGTTCATTTGAAAACTTAGGTCTATCAAGACCAATTTTGGAAGCCATTACAGAATTAGGCTTCACAACTCCAACAGCTATTCAGGAAAAAGCAATTCCAGTTCTTTTAGAAGGAAGAAGTGACTTTGTAGGTTTAGCACAGACGGGGACAGGTAAAACGGCAGCATTTGGATTGCCATTGTTACAATTGATCGAGCCAGATGAGAAGATCCCACAAGCTCTTATTTTATCTCCAACACGTGAATTAGGTATTCAGATTGCTGATGATCTTAAAACATTCTCAAAAAACATTCTGAACTTAAATGTTGTAAATGTTTACGGTGGAGCAAGTATTGACGATCAGATTAGAAAGATTAAAAGAGGTGCACACGTTGTTGTTGCAACTCCGGGTCGTTTATTAGACTTGATTCGACGTAAAGCTATCAACTTATCAAAAGTAGAATATGTTATTCTTGATGAGGCTGATGAGATGTTGAATATGGGATTTAAGGAAGATATTGATTCTATCCTTTCTACCACATCTGATAAAAAGCTAACTTGGTTATTTTCAGCTACTATGTCTAGTGAGGTTCGTAGAATCTCAAAGAACTATATGACTGATCCTGTAGAGGTAACAGTTGGTGGGGCTAACACTACTAATACAAATATTGAGCATCAGTATTATTTGATGAACAATAGAGATCGTTACAATGTTTTAAAACGTATTGTCGATTTCTATCCTGATATCTATGGTATTGTTTTCTGTCGTACTCGTAAGGAAACTCAAGAGGTCGCAGAATTATTGATGAAAGATGGTTACAATGCCGATGCTATTCATGGAGATTTATCTCAAGTTCAGCGTGACAGAGTAATGCGTAGTTTCAAAACCAAATCATTGCAATTACTTGTAGCTACTGATGTTGCTGCTCGTGGTATTGATGTTGACGATTTAACACACGTATTGCATTATAACCTTCCTGATGAGTTAGAATATTATACTCACCGTTCAGGACGTACTGCTCGTGCAGGGAAAAAAGGTATCTCTATTGCTTTAGTTACACCTCGTGATGAGAGAAAAATTAAAGATCTATCTCGTCGTTTGAAAATGGAATTTGCTCAGGTGAAAATTCCTGGTGGAGCAGAGGTTTGTGAGCGTCAGCTTTTGAATTTCATGAAACGTGTAATTGACGTGAATGTTGAAGAAGAAGCAATTGAGCAATTTTTACCAGCTATTCACGAAGAGTTGAAAGAACTTGATCGTGATGCGTTAGTAAAACGAATGGTTTCTTTAGAATTTAATAGATTCTGGGATTACTATAAGGATGCTCAAGATTTAAATATGAGATCTTCTACTCAGAAGCGTGTTCGTCAGAATGACGGTGCGGTTAGTACTGAAGATCGTTTATTCATCAATGTTGGTCGTAAAGATGGTATTGATGTGCCAAGCTTACTAACATTGATTCATAAGCAATGTGGTGTTCGTGGTAAGAATGTAGGAAGAGTTGACCTTAAGGGTGTATTCTCATTCTTCGATGTAGATAAAGAATTTACTGAAGAAATCATCAAAGGTTTTGCTGGTGCTGAAGTAGGTGGAAGAGCAGTTCGAATTGAAGTTTCAGGTGATCGTCCAGAAACTACAGATACAGATGAAAGAAAACCTCGTGGCGGAAGCAGATCTCGTGGTGGTTACTCTGGTGGTGGTGGATCATCTCGTGGCTATTCAGGTGGTGGAAGATCACGTGGTGGTTCTGGAGACAGATCTCGTCCTAAGAGTGGTGATGATTCTAGAGATAGAAGAAGAAAGCCAGAAGGTGGAGGAAGAACTTTCGACCGTAGAAGAAGAGATTAATTCTTCATTATATAAGATTCAAAAAAGGGAAGCATTTGCTTCCCTTTTTTTTATGCTTACAAACAAAAAGAGCACCACGAAATTCAGATTTGAATTCATGATGCTCACCCCAAAAATTTAATTAGTTAGTCGGTAGTTTATTGGGAATTGTGATTCTCTTATAAATTATGGTGTAAATCTTTAATTACCATTCAATTTCTCGATATTCAACACTTTCTTGGTTGATATGGGCGCCTTGCTGAGTCGTTGAATTCTCAAATTTGTAGGCACTAACAGAAACTGTATAAGTTGTTCCTGCTTTCATTGCATAATTCCTTTCCCAACCATCAGATTCAGGAGTAATTGTTAATTCATTGTTGTTAAGACGGGCTGAACGATACACGACGATACCATCAATTTTAGTAGCAATTTTCACATGATAGACATCTCTGTTTTCAACAGTTCCCCATTCTAAATCAAGTTTGTGTTCTTCTTCAGTATATTCAAATTTGCTTATTTCTAAAGGTGATATTCGAACTTCTAAAAGTTTGTCTGCTACATAAAGAACTTCACTATCTGTAGATGTTAATATAAAGTTATAAGTGCCATTTTTAACATCGGTTGCCGAGTAATCTTGGGTTGTTGGAAGAGAGAAAAAGGTTGTAGCATTGTCACTTTCTTTTTCAAGCGTTATTACAGGGCTATCTTCATCAGAATGTGCAAGAGTAGCACTAGACATATACATATTACTGTAAGCGAAAATAACGGGCGCATAGTTAACTACACCTTCAATTTTTTGACATCTTACATAGATGTCTCCAGCTCCATCAAATTCAATCTTTGTGTTATCATTATCACACGATGAAAATACACCTAGAGAAATGGCTAATGCCAAAATTAATTTACTTTTCATTTGTCTAAAATTTATTTGCAATAGATTTAATAATCTATGCGTCTTGTTCCTAAATATGGTTTGCTAGTTTTAAAAAGGTGAGTTTTGGCCATATTCACCATTATATCTTAGTACTAAGAATCGAGATTTTAATTTGTATCTCACTTTAGAGATGGTGCTTTTTTGAATGGTTGCGTAAATTCTAGAAAAATAATCTTGTATTGAATTTGTTGCTCTGAATGAATTTACCTGCCATTATAATAAAGGTTTGTGGTCTTGCTTTTGGCAATGCTTATAAAAACGATCAAAAAAGAATTAATTTTGACGCAACCAAATGAATCTATTTACAACTTGATATTGAAATCAGTTACCTAAGACAAGCTTAAACTTGAAGGATAAGAAACTCGAGCGAATTATAAAGGATTCAATAAAAGGCAAGCCTAAAGCACAGGAATGTCTCTATGTTGAATTTGCACCTAAAATGATGGGTGTTTGTTTGAGGTACGCTAAATCCTACGATGAAGCCGAGGATATTTTGCATGATGGTTTTATTAAAGTATTTCAAAGTTTAAAGTCTTTTCGATTCGAAGGATCATTCGAAGGTTGGATGCGTCGAGTAATTGTAAATACTGCTTTAGAGAGATTTAGAAGTAAATCACAACTTCATCCTGTTGAAGAATTTGATGACGTGGAAGAGGATGAAGAATTGGATATAAAAGAAGCACCTCTAGAAGTTATTCTACAAATGATTCAAGATTTACCAGAACGATATCGAATGGTGTTTAGTCTGTATGTTTTAGATGGATATCCACATAATGAAATTGCTGAAGTAATGCAGATTACAGTGGGAACATCTAAATCAAACCTAGCGAGAGCAAGAGGGATATTAAAGAATAAGTTGATTGAATACTGGAATGATCAGGATCATAAAAGCAATTTGAGAATATGCTAAAGAATAATGGACATATTGACAAGATGTTTTCTGATGGACTTAAAAATCTGTCGGTGCAGCCTCGCCCTGAACTGTGGGGTAATATTAATGCTAGTGTTAAACTTGCAAGAAGAAAGAAACGTGCAGCCGTGATTTTCATTTCATTGGCAGCAGCTGCCTCTCTGGCTTTATTATTCACAATCTCTAATACTGCGATATTTAAAACTGATAATAGGATTAATAATGTTGAGCTGATTTCAGAAACTAAATCAAATCAAGTAGAGGCCAAAAGTGAATTGGCTAATGAAAAGATGTATACCACTAATAAGAAAAATGCAAAATCTGTAAATGAAACTAATCAAGTATCAAAAAAGCACGATAAGGAACTACTAGCCTTAAATAATACAAACACTTCAGAATTATTTTCAGAAAGAAAAATTATCATACAAATGGTAATGCCTGAAATGCAGGTCACTAAACTTGATAATTATTCTCTTGGTATGAGGTTATTTGAGAAGAGAATAGGGGATGATAATCTAGCTAATCTCTCTAGGTTGAAAGATTCCTTGATTATTGTTCGAAATCTAAGATTGTTAGATCAGTTTGATGAATCGAACAAAAAGAATAAAGAATGGTCTGTATTAGGACAATTTTCGTCAGCATACTCATCGTATAATGGCGATAAATCAGGTAATAATTCTGAGGATGGGCTGATCAGTATTGGAGGAGGAGTGAAGTTGAACTGGCAAGCAGGGAAAAAGCTAGCTATCCAAACAGGAATTATTTATAATAAATTTGGCCAACAATTGGCTGGTAGAAATTCAGCTCGAGAGAATGCAGCTTTTATGACTGATATAGGTTTACGAGATAATGTTAGTACGAGTATCGAGACTTCAGCTGGTAATATTAAAATGAAAGAAGAGCCGAGGTTGTACGATTCTAATGAGTTTTTATCAGCACGCGTTAGTTCTTCATCTTCTCCAGATATGGTTCAGAGTTTTGAGGCGATTGAAATACCGTTTATTCTAAGATATAGCCTTATTGATAAAAAGTTCGGATTGCATATGAGTGGAGGTTTAAGTACTAACTTGATGATAGGGAATAGAGTGTATGATAAAAGTACAAGAGAGACCTTAGGAGAAACCTCAGGTATTCGTTCTACTAACTTCAGTACTAGCTTTAGCTTAGGTCTGGAATATAAGCTAAATTCCAAGTTTAGCTTGTCAATGGAGCCAGCTTTTAAGTATTACTTAAACTCTATCAATAAGGATTCTGATTTTAATTATAAGCCATACTCTATTGGTTTGAGTTCAGGTATTCGGTATAAATTTTAAGAATAAATTTCTTAATAATCGAAGTGCTTGAACTTATAATGTAAATTGAAAAAAGGAGAGCTTTTAAGCTCTCCTTTTCCGTATAAAATGATTTCTACCAAGTGAAATGACAGTTATAACTTCCCACATTACCAACTGCATCTTTTACTATTAATTTCAATTTGTGTTTTTTGTTCTTATGTAATCTATTTTTATCGAAAGTATAGAATAGACGATTTTTCTTTTTGTCAAATTCAAATAGAACCCATTTGCTATCAATCTCACCTTGAAAGGATTTGATACCCGATAAATCATCCTTGATAGTGAAATCTATGAACTTGAGAGACTTAATGTCTTTGTTTTTATAATTTGTTTTTGTTGTAACGGTTGGTGCTATTGTATCAAGAGATACAGCATAACTACCTAAGCTTTTTATTTTGGTTTTCATATAACCGTCAATGTAAATTCCTCCAGCAGATGAGATGTTTTTATCTTTATCGATTTGAACTACAACCAATTTATCTGAAATGTTTTGATCAATGTTTTTCACTTTTACTGACAGACTATAATGTTTGTTTAAAGCAATGTTAGGTTTGTGTATGTGGTGAACAGGTGATAGGAAAGCACTGTCTTGGCTTGTTGAATAATCAAATTCAAGATTTGAATAGAAACAGTCTTTTGGAAACTTTAAATCGATATCAGATCTAGAGAAAAGATTCTCATCGTCATATTGAAATAGGCTAGTATATTCCTTTTCTGGAAAATTGATTGAACTTGTATCTCCTTTCACAGTGAACTGAAGTTTAGCTTTATTCTTATAGGAATCATATACTGATAATTCAATTTTATAGCTTTCATTTCCCTTAAAGTTGTATGAACCATCAGATTTCATTTTTGTATAGAAACTCAATTTGTTATTAGGTTCGATAAAGGCTTTGTGTATTTTTCTATTAGTCTCGTGATTGAGTTCATAATCAATATGAGAATTGATATAGCTACTCTCATCAAATGAAAATTTATTTAGTGAGTAACTTGTGATTAGAGAATCATTGATTTTTAACTGAACTTTATTGATTCCACATTTCCCCCAAGTGTTATCTAGGAAATCTTGAGTGTGAATTGCAAATCCAACTCTTCCACGTAATTTTATCATGTTTGCACTTAGGGTATATGAGTTTTTGCTCGATGCTTTTACTTTGAAAGCTTGCCGAGTGTTCTTACCATTCACACTACTATTTTTATCTAAAGGATAAACGTATAGGTTGTACATTTTGGGCGATGTTGTGTCTACGATTTTAAAACCGAAAAGCATTGGATTGATAGGTTTTTCGCTTTTAGTCTCTCTAACTTCAAAATGTAGATGAGGTCCCATAGACGAGCCTGTATTACCAGAATAAGCAATAATGTTTCCTTTCTTTAATTTGAAAAGCTCCTTCTTATGCGATTCCATTTTGTTGAGATCGATATCAACTTCAAATTTCTTTTTTTTGTACTGTTGAGATTTGATGAAAGCTTCAATTTTAGATGAAAATTTACTCAAATGCGCATAAACTGAAGTATAACCATTAGGATGATCGATATATAATGCCTTTCCATAGCCTCCTGCAGATATTTTAATACGACTTACAATACCATCTGCAACAGAATAAATCTTTTTCCCAGTGGTAAATGTTCGTATATCTATACCAGAATGAAAGTGGTTGTTCCTAAGTTCTGCAAATGTCCCTGATAGCGTAATTTTAAAATCGACAGGTGACCTAAAGTAATTCTTAGGTATATTGTGTGCTTGTGATGCTAATGGGAAGAAAAATATAATTGATAGAAAAAAAAAGATATTTATGTTTAGGTGCTTTATTTTCATGGTATTCCAAATTGAGGTGTCAGTATATAGTGTGTAAATCTACTAAAAATGTGTTTTTTTTAAGGCATCCAATCGAAAATAGAAAGCAATATTTTTGATTATCTTAACAGCAATGTTAATTTTGTAGGAGAAAGTTTAAATAATGGAGGTAAAGCCAATAGAAATAGTATCTGAATTACGAGGGCAAATCTCTCGTCTTATTTCTTTGTACCAAGATTTAAAGCTCGAAAAAGAAGGGTTAGTTCATGAGAAAATGAGTTTACTTGAGCAAGTTGAATCTTTGAGTAAAGAGAATGAGGAGTTCAAACATCAGTATGATACTTTGAAATTAGCTAAGACTTTTGTTGTGAATACAGGTGATTCACAGCAGGCTAAAAATAAAATTAGCCAAATTGTGCGGGAGATTGACAAGTGTATTGCCCTTTTAAACAAATAAAAATTGTTTATGTCTGACGAGTTTTTGATAAAAGTTAATGTAGCTGGTCGCCTTTATCCTTTAAATATTAAAAGGAATAGGGAAGAGATAATTCGTAAGGCAGCAAAAACGATAAACGAAAAGGTATTGCAATACCAACAGAAATATAAAGATAAAGACATTCAGGATTTTTTAGCGATGGCTTCATTACAGTTTGTAGTAAAAGTACTAGAAGCTGAAGCTAAAACAGATGTTTCTCCAGTTTTAAAGGAACTGGAAGCTATGGAACAGGAACTGAATAAATTTATTAAAGAAGAACAGTAAGACACTTTTAAAAGAACAATAGCCCGCGTTATTTCTTAGAAGTTAATTGCCTCAAGTCTTTGCATATCAGTATTATGGTATGGTTTGATTTAAGGTGTTAGTAATTTCTGAGTAATAGTGCGGGTTGTTTATTAAATAAAGAAAATAGAGTATTGACTAAATATATAAAACAATGACAGAAATAATCATAGGAGCCATTGCTTTAGTTGGAGGCGGATTTTTATCCTTCTTCATCTTGCAACGTGCATTAAAAAGTAAGCGAGAAGGCATCATAAGAGATGCTCAAGCCGAAGCAGAGGTTCTCAGAAAAGATAAGATACTACAAGCTAAAGAGAAATTTCTACAATTAAGAACTGAGCATGAAAAGCAAATTAATGCTAAGAATGCTAAGCTTTTAGTTGTCGAGAACAAGGTTAAGCAAAAGGAAACAGCGGTTAATCAGAGAGTTGAAGATTTTCAGCGTAAGAAGAAAGAAGTTGATTCTATCCGTGAGAACTTAAATGTTCAAATGGAGTTGGTAGAGAGAAAAGAGTTGGAGTTAGAAAAATCTAAACGCCAGCAAATTGAGCAGTTGGAGAAAATTTCAGGCTTATCTGCAGAAGAGGCAAAAAATCAGATTGTAGAATCTTTAAAAGAAGAAGCAAAAACTGAGGCTATGTCTTATGTGAACGATATCATGGAAGATGCTAAGATGTCGGCTAATATGGAAGCTAAGAAGGTTGTAATTAAAACAATCCAACGTGTTGCTACTGAAACAGCAATTGAAAATTCAGTAACAATTTTCCATATTGAATCTGATGAGATTAAGGGACGTATTATCGGTCGCGAAGGTCGAAATATTCGTGCTCTTGAAGCGGCTACAGGTATTGAGATTATTGTAGATGACACACCAGAAGCAATTGTACTTTCAGGTTTTGATCCTGTTCGTCGTGAGATTGCTCGTTTAGCTCTTCACCAATTGGTAACTGATGGTCGTATTCACCCCGCTCGTATTGAGGAAGTTGTGAATAAGACTCGTAAGCAGATTGAAGAAGAAATGGCTGAAACAGGTAAACGTACAGCTATTGATTTAGGTATTCATGGTTTGCATCCTGAGTTGATTCGTATGATTGGTAAAATGAAATACCGTTCATCTTATGGTCAGAACTTGTTGCAGCATGCTCGCGAAACAGCTAACCTTTGTGCTATTATGGCAACAGAGCTTGGTTTAAATGCTAAGAAAGCTAAACGTGCTGGTCTTTTACATGATATTGGTAAGGTGCCAGATGATGAGCCAGAATTGCCACATGCAATTTTAGGTATGAAATTGGCTGAGAAATATAAAGAGAAGCCAGATATTTGTAATGCAATTGGAGCTCACCACGATGAAATCGAGATGACGACTCTAATCGCTCCAATAATTCAAGCTTGTGATGCTATTTCAGGAGCTCGTCCAGGTGCAAGACGTGAGATTGTAGAATCTTACATTAAGCGTCTAAAAGATCTTGAAAACCTAGCTCTTTCACATCCAGGTGTATTGAAAACATATGCAATTCAAGCTGGTAGAGAGTTAAGAGTTATTGTGGGTAGCGATAAAATTTCTGATAAGGAAGCTGAAGTTCTATCATTAGATATTGCTCAGAAGATTCAGGATGAAATGACATATCCTGGTCAGGTGAAGATCACAGTAATTCGTGAGACTAGAGCCATTAATTACGCGAAATAGATATTTGCTAAATATTTTAAATCTCCAACTCTTTTGAGTTGGAGATTTTTTTTTGATCTATTTTGTGTTTTTTTGAAGAAGGACATTTAAAAGTCCTTTCAGTATCTCAACATTTTTATAATTACTTTGTCGCCCGTAACAGAATATCTGATTTTGAATAAGTAGTTTAATCAAATTAAGATTATTCGACGGTTTATAATATTGAGATAGATTATTGAGTTTTTTGAATTTAATAACATGTTCCAGTTGTATAGGGGATAAAACTGCACCATTGTCAATTGGGTTAATGTAAAAATAGCTTCGCTTCTTTTTCGCTACAGTATCACTCAAATGGCTTTCACAAGACAATAAAATACTATTAGGTAATTGAATGCCTGCTACAGGAAGTCTTAAAGCTTGAGCAATTCCTGCATATATTATACTTGTGATAATATAGTTGCCTTTCTTTTGTGCAAGTACAGTACTAATATTTCCACCCCAATTTGTTTCTTCTTTAGGGGATATAACCATAAAATTATGAATAAAGTAAATAAAGTGATTGAGAATCTTTATTTTATCCAAATAGGTTTTTTGTTCCTTTAATTCTGGCTTAATTTCATGAATAATCTTAGATATAGCTGTCTTTGTGTCTATGGCTGACAGATGATAACTTACACTTCGATTAATAAGGATTGCTCCATCGATTAAATCTTGCTTAGGCGAGTTTTTCCAGTTGATTAATTCCTTTATAATTGAATTGTAATGTATCTCATCGATAATTATTTCCAAACGTTCTTGTAAAATCACATTATCAGACTCAAGCCAAATATCTTCTAAGTAAGGAATGTTTGACGCTGATAACTTAGATAATTCCTTGCCAATGTTCATGTAGACATTAGGGTCTGAATCATCTAAAAGTGATATTAATGCATGTAGTTTATCTTCGTTCATACCTATTTGTGAGATCCGTCATTACATAAATATAATAAAACCCACTAAGAAGAACAATTCTTGTGGGTTTCAGAGCTTTTCGATCTCATAGCCTTAAATCAAAGACTATTTTTAAATCAGGTATGGACTATTTACTTAATCTATCAAGTACAGTTTTGATAAGATTTTTAATAACTGGTTTGTAATCTTTACTTGCATCTTTATTCACACGATTCGCGATAATTGCACATACAGTTGCAGCTTCATGCCCTAAAAGAGCTGCTAGTCCAGCAATTGCAGAACTTTCCATTTCATAATTAGTGATTTTTTGTCCCTTATATTCAAAGGCTTCCAGCTTATCGTTTAAATCCATGTCGAGAGTTTTCAAACGAAGAACTCTTCCTTGAGGTCCATAAAAACCATTGGCAGATATTGTAATTCCTTGAATCATATCATCACCATCAAGTCGATTGATAACTTTCTCAGATGAAGAAACAAAGTAAGGAGATGCAAGTTTTGGATTCCAATCAACGCCCTCTTTAAATGCTTTTTCAAATTCAAGATCTGAAACCTCATCTCTTCTAGCATAGAAGTTTAACATACCATCAAAACCAATTGATTTCTTTGATAATAAGAATGAATCTACAGGAATATTCCCTTGCAATGAGCCTGAGGTTCCAATACGCACGATAGTTAATGATTTGTGCTCAGTTTTTGGGAGACGAGTTTCTAGGTCGATATTTACTAAGGCGTCTAATTCATTAAGAACAATGTCAATATTATCAGTTCCAATTCCTGTTGATAAGACAGAGAATCGCTTACCATTATATGTACCTGTCTTAGTTACGAATTCTCTATTAGAGATTGTAAATTCAACTTCGTCGAAATAACTTGCGACTAGTTCTACACGACCAGGATCACCAACAAGAATAACTGTATCAGCTAGATGTTCTGGTTTTAAATGTAAGTGAAAAATACTTCCGTCAGGATTGATAATTAGTTCTGATGATTTAATTGGTTCCATATGTTTTTAAAATTTTGAATTGCAAAAAGTGATGTAGCACATTTTCTTTCTCAATGAACAAATGCTAATTGTAAATATAAGTAGAAAAATATGCAAACTGCTTCTTGCAGATTAACAATACTTTGTTTTATGGTTGTTTGGAGTAATTTATAGAACTCAATTGTCTAATAGATATGAGATGTTACTGTTCTATTTTTTCAATGAGATTTCAAATATACAAATAAATTGATCATTCAAAAACGAGTTTTAAATATGTTTTTGATATAATTGATTGATTTATTTCAGGCGGTTCTTGCTTTTTCAATGAATATATTATGCTATATTTACCTTTCTATTAGTAAAAATTATAATGACTCTAAAGCTCATAGTTGATGTCTAATATTTAATTACTTTTTAATTAGAAATACATCTATTATAGGGCATTAAACTTCAACAAAATGAAACAAAAACCGTATTTCTTAATCGTAGTTGCTGCTTTTGCACTGATTTTAGTTTTATCAGGATCAAGTATGTTTAAAACGCTTCAACCTGGTGACCGTGGAATTATTTTCCGTAAATTTTCAACTGGATTGGATAAAGAAAATGTTTTTATGCCAGGTTTTCATGTGATTGCTCCTTGGAATGATCTACATGTATATGATGTAAAGGAGCAGAAAAGTGAAGAAACAATGGATGTTTTGGATAAAAGTGGTTTATCTGTAAATATTGATGTATCTGTTCGTTTTAATCCAACCTATAATAAAATTGGATATTTACATGAGATCTTTGGTAAGAATTATATCAATCAGTTGGTTGTACCTGAGGTACGTTCTTCGGTTCGTCAAGTAGCTGGACGTTTTACTGCAGAGGAAATTTATTCTACTCGTAGAAAAGAAGTTGAAGATGCAATTATCACAGAGACTTCTTTAATTCTTAAGAAGAATAATATTCAGATGAAGGCCTTGTTGATTCGTTCGATTAATTTACCAGCAAAAATTAAACAAGCAATTGAAAGTAAATTGCAGAAAGAACAGGAGGCTCTAGCGTATAAATTTAAATTAGATACAGAGAAAAGTGAGGCTGAAAGAAAGCGTATTGCTGCTGAAGGTGAAGCAAAAGCAAATAAGATTATTAATAGTAGTTTAACAACAGCTCTATTGAAAATGCGTGGAATTGAAGCAACTATTGAACTGTCAAAATCACCTAATTCGAAGGTAATTGTTATTGGTAGTGGAAAAGAAGGTATGCCTCTTATTTTAGGTAACAACTAATTTTCTATCATAAAATATTTTGTAAAGGCTGTTTCGTAAGAAACAGCCTTTTTTTATTTAGTTGTTGAACCTATAGTTTTGTTCGGTTTCGAACATGGTTGTTCTATAAGCGTTCACTTCCTGAATAGGAGAGAAATAGGTGTGTTCTGAAAATCAGATTCCTGTCAGTTTTGGTATGATAAATGATATATTTGTGTGACCTTAATACGACCTTAGAAAACCATAACCAACCATGATTAAACTGACCTTGCTAGTAATAGCTATGTTTTGCGGTTTGTGCCAACCTGCACAGGCCTTCTCAAAGAAAAAAATACAAGCCAAACGTGTAACACAGAATCCTAAAATTGATGGGGTTTTGAATGAAGATATCTGGAAAAATATTCCTGTTGCAGGTGATTTTGTTCAGATTGATCCCGATAATGGTATGCCTTCAAATTATAAAACAGAAGCTAAGTTTATTTATACAGATAATTCTTTGATAGTAGGAATCATGATGTATGATGACCAGCCAGAAAAAATTCTGAAAGAGCTAAGTAAGAGAGATGATTTGAATAATAGTGATTACGTTCTTCTTTTAATTGATCCTTTTAATAATGGTTTAGATGCTTTTGAGTTTATTATAACTCCAATGGGAGTTCAGATAGATGCTAAAGTCGTTAAAGATAGAGAAGATAATAATTGGGATGGCGTATGGAAAAGTGGTGCATATATTGGGAAAGATGGATGGAGTGCTGAATTTGAGATTCCATACTCAGCTCTTCGTTTTCCTAAGAAAGATGTACAAGAATGGGGAATAAATATAATTCGTAATATTCAAAGAGAAAAAGAAAAAGTAAGCTGGAATTTTATTGATAAAGAAGAATCTGGTTGGGTTAATCAGTCAGGAATCCTGAAAGGAATTCAGAACATTAAACCTCCTACACGTCTTTCATTTTCGCCATACTTTTCTGTGTATGTTGATAAATCTTCTGATAATTCTTCATTTGAAACTAATTATCGAGGAGGACTTGACTTAAAGTATGGATTAAATGAAAGTTTTACTCTAGATATGATGTTGATTCCTGATTTTGGACAGGTTCAATCAGATGATCAAGTTCTAAATCTTTCTCCATACGAAACTAAATTTGATGAGAAAAGACAGTATTTTACAGAGGCTACAGAGCTTTTTAAAAGAGGAGAGGTTTTCTATTCAAAAAGAATTGGAGCAGGGCCTAAATACATGTATGATGTAGAGGATAATCTTGAAGAAAATGAAATTATACAAGAAAATCCTGCAGAGGCTAAAATTATAAACTCAACCAAAATTTCGGGAAGAACAAGTAAGGGATTAGGAATAGGCTTTTTGAATTCTATGATACGTAATACTTACGCTGAAATAAAAGACACAATATCAGGGTCGAAACGAAAATTCAAGACTCAGGCTTTTGCTAATTACAATATGTTAGTATTTGATCAAAGCTTGAAAAATGAATCCTATGTATCCTTAATTAATACGAATGTTACAGTTCCTAATGATGACTTTATTGCTAATGTTAGCGGGACTGAGTTTTTATTTAAAGGAAAGACAAGAAAGTATCAGTTAAAGGGTAAGGCTCTTGTATCGCAACGCTATGAAAAAGGGGAGAATGATGAAATTGGGCATCACCATCGGTTTTTTTACGAGAAGATAAGTGGGAAATTCAATTGGAGTTTTTCCAATGAAACGATTTCAGATAAATACAATCCTAATGACTTTGGCTTTCTGAATAGGAATAATATTATCAAAAATAATTTAGAATTGGGATATAATATTTATAAACCTCAAGGTATACTTTTAGCTCAGTATAATAATCTAACTATTAGTCATGAAACTCAATATTCACCAGCACGATTTTCGCGTTTCACTATTTATTATAACTCGAGATTTAAGCTAAAATCATATAATTCTTTAGGTATTTATGGGAATGTTCGACCAATGCATCAATACGATTTCTATGAGCCTAGAGTTGAAGGAATGAAATTGAGAAAGGGATCTTCAGCATTTTTGGGTTTATGGTTTTCATCTGATTATAGAAAAGAGTTTGCTTTAGATGTTGAAGCCGAGTATGGTGCTCGCTTTTCGACTGATGATTTGAGAGTATTTTCCTTATCTGTTAAACCTCGTTATCGTTTCAACGATAAGTTTACTATGGAATATAGAATGAAATGGGATAGACAGCTTGATGATATAGGTTACGTGAATGATGAAGTAATTGCAGGTGAAACGAATGTTTATATCGGGTATAGGAATACAACTTACGTAGAAAATAAGTTTTCCAGCAATTACATTTTTAACAACAAAATGTCCTTAAGTTTTAGAGCCCGTCACTACTGGGCAAAAGCGGAATATAAAAGCTTTGGTGTTTTACAGGATAACGGGCGATTAGGATCGACTGATTATTCAGATAATCATGATATCAACTTTAATACTTTTAATATTGATATGGTTTATTTATGGAGATTTGCTCCTGGTAGTGAACTAGCAGTAGTTTGGAAAAATTCTATTTCCAATTCTGACGATAAAATTGCTCACAGTTTTGTGAATAACTTGAAAGATACATTTGATGCAACACGATTTAATTCCTTGTCGATTAAATTGTTATATTATATAGACTATATGTCTCTTAAGAAAAGAGGATAATGAAGTGTAATAGAAGATTATTCTATAGTTGGAAGTTGACAAGTAAGAGTAGCATATGAAAGTTTGCTGATCTTATTTTTAAGTTTAAATTTGTGCAGGAATGGCTTTGTATAACGAAAAGTAAAGTCCTTAAAATATTAATTTTCAATTTTGGTAAACTATGATTCAAAGAATTCAAACTTTATTTTTATTAGGTGTATTAATCCTAATGACATTGTTGTTCTTTTTCCCTTTGGCCGAATTAATCGATTCAGCTAATAATTCGTATTCATTTATGTACAGAGGAATTCCTTCGTTAATAGAAGGTGAGCCGATGCTGTTTAAAGCCTATCCAATTGCGATTTTGTTACTTGTAATAGTATTAAATGTTTTTATGACCATTTTTTTTTACAAAAAACGTATGCGTCAGATTCGATTAACAGTTTTTAATATTTTCTGTATGTTAGGGGTAGTTGGGCTTGTTTATTATAATGTGAATTCGCAACTTGAGCCTATGCAAGCTATTGCTAATTATAGTATTGTAAATGCATTTCCATTGGTTAGTATCGTACTTTCTTACCTAGCAATTCGTAATATTGGTAAAGACGAAGCAATGATTCGTTCAATGGATAGAATTAGATAGATTTCAAAAAAAAATGTGATATTAAAAAATGTTATGATTAAATATTAAAAAAGCCTACAATTTATGTAGGCTTTTTTTGTATCTTAAATAGTGTTTTAGTTTAAATATTATCGGTTTATAATTACTGATCAAATTATAAGTAGCAAAAAGCACAATTTTTTTGTAAATTCTACTTTAATAGAAATAGTTTCAATTATTCGAAAAACCATTCAATATGCGCTATTTATTTTTAAGTTCCCTATTAATACTAGCTTCAGTAATTTCGGCTTTTAGTTCTAGTGCAAGTAAGGACAAAAAACATATTTTGGTCATACATTCTTATCATCAGAGTTTTGTTTGGACAGATAGTATTTCACATGGAATAGAATCTGTTTTAACTCCTCTTGGGAATGAAATTGAAACCTTTTATGAGTATTTAGATTCTAAGCGATTTGTGGATCCGATATTTCTCGAATCTTTTGAACAAAAGTATGAGCTTTTGTGCTCTAAGGTAACATGCGATGCTATTATTGTTTCAGATAATAATGCTTTAAATTTTGTTATAAAAAATAGAAACCGATTTTTTAAAAATATTCCTATTGTTTTTTGTGGTATCAATAATTACAAACCAGAATTATTGATGGGCGAAAAGCAGGTAACGGGAATTGCTGAATATGCTGCTATTGATTCTACTTTAATGCTAATGCATAAGTTGCATCCTGATCGAAAGATTCTTGTCATAAACGATAAGACCGTGACTGGCTTGGCAAATAAGGCAATTATCATGGATGCTCTCCCAGAATTGGAAAAGAGTATGGTTATTGAGTATTCAGATAATAGTAATATGAAGGATATTCAAGAAAGAGTAAAGAACTTGTCTGATGATTGGGTTGTTTATCTAGCTCCGTTTACAATGGATGCCGATGGAAATTATTATTCGTTTAATGATGCTGTTCGTCTTATTAGTGAAGCAAGTGCTGTTCCAATTTATGGTTCTTGGGATTTTTATCTAGGTAAAGGAATTGTTGGTGGATATATAACTAGTGGTCATATGCAAGGTAAACTTGCAGGAGAATTGGCATTGTCGATTGTAAAAGGTGCAAATGCTGATATAATACCAGTATTTGAGAAATCAGCTGTTAGTGTTAAAATTGATCATTCTGTCTTATCAGAGTTTGATATATCGGAGGACAATTTACCAGAAGGAACGATATTTGTAAATAAGGAAAAGTCTTTTTTCGAGAAGAATATTAGGTTGTTCAAAAACTTAATGAGAATAGCTTCTATTATTATCTTCTTGCTAATTGTATATTCTGTTTATAAGTACAGACAAAAAAAATCATTAGAAAAACAGAATTTAGAATTAGATAAAAAAGTTGAAGAGCGATCTAGAGAACTCCTTGAAGCGAATGAGAATCTCAACAGGAAAAATATTGAGATCACGAAGCAGGAAGAGCTCTCTAAACTTGCGTATCTGCGATTGAAAGCTATTTTAAACAACTCTTTGGTTGGTATAATAGTCACTGATGGGGAAGGGAAAATAATCGACCAGAATAATCGAATTTCAGAAATTCTAGACTGTGATAAAGGTGAGTTACTTGGGAAAGATATTATGTCAACTTTCTTAAGTAAGAGTAATTATGATATTCTGATGAATGAATATCAGCAATTACAAGGAAGTAAAGCATTAATTCGTAACGAAATACCCTTGAAGAGGGATGACGATTCTGTTCTTTGGGCTAAAATATATATAAGTGAAATGTTATATTCTCATATTGAAAATGCCAATATTTGGGTGATTGATGATGTAAGTGAGATCGTTGAAAATAGAGCAACCCTTGAGAACAGAACTGTTGAACTTAAAGAGTCTAATGAAACAAAAGATCAGTTTTTCTCAATTATATCTCATGATTTAAAAGGACCTTTATCATCAGTTGTAGGCTTATTAGAGATCTTTAATAAAAACTTAGATGCATTTTCTGAAGTTGAAATAAAGACTTATTTGAAAGATTGTTATGATTCGGCTATTGATATGAATGACCTCTTGGATAATTTGTTGAGATGGGGACGTATTCAAATAGGAGGTGTTTCATGGAATCCAGAGACGATTGATCTTAAGGCTATTGCTGATTCTGTATTGAATACACTTATGAAAATTGCAAAAGCAAAGACTATTGAATTGAAAAATAATATTCCTACAAACCTTAATGCTTTTGGGGATGAGAATATGATTAAAATAGTAGTTTTGAACTTAGTTAATAATGCTATAAAATTTACACGAAAAGGCGGATGTGTAGAGATTTCTGCTGAAGTGAAAAATAATAGAATTGAAGTTCTTATTCGTGATAATGGCGTTGGTATTGATAGGGAGGACATCCAATATCTGTTCAGTATAGATAAGAAAATTCAGCAGGAAGGAACCAATAAGGAATCTGGTACGGGCTTAGGTCTTATTATTGTGAAAGATTTAGTTGAGAAGAATAAGGGAACAATCCGTGTCGAAAGTGATATAAACATTGGAACAAGTGTCTATTTTAACTTGCCTTTAATAGCTTTGAATTAAAATGGACTAATTTTATTTTCGTAAAATAAATATTGAAAATAGAGTAACTGCAATTTATATTTTTCTAATAAAAATCGAATTGTGTCACAAGAAATAATTGTGTGTTAGATCTTGCGACATCAATTCAATAAATCGTTATTTAGTCCCGTTTTTTTTAGCAAGCTTTTTTTTTGTCTTCTTCTTCATAACAGAATGGCCAAAGCGACCAATTAGTTTACCTAATTCATAGTAGTGTCCATGAGAATATGCAATTGGTTGAGCCTTATCCAATCTGAATTGTCCACTTTCAGGATCGATATACTTTTCATCGGCTTGTACATTTACAACTTCTGCAATAAACATATCGTGAGAACCTAATTCAACAATCTGTTTTAGCTTGCATTCTATGGATAGAGGAGACTCTTCAATAATTGGAGCATTAATCTCTTTTGAAGGTGCAGGAGTTAACTTCATCTCTTCGAACTTATTGAAATCTTTGCCAGATTTTACCCCGCACCAATCTGTAGCAAAAGCTAGCTCTTTTGTAGTAAGATTGATGACAAACTCACCATGTTTCTTAATGATATCATATGAATGACGATTCCGTCGAATAGAAATGTAACACATTGCCGGATCAGTGCAAATAGTACCAGTCCAGGCAATTGTAATAATGTTGTAATCTTCTTTACTCGCACCACAGCTAACCATTACAGCAGGCAATGGATAGACCATTGTTCCAGGTTTCCAATTTTGTTTTCCCATGATATTTGAAATTATAGATGATTAGCTATTAGTTTGTTTCCAGAAAGTATCAAAAATATTCTTTTCTCCCCAATAGAAATGAATATATGAGGCCAATACATTATTTTTTCTGATAACTTTTGTGTCTAATTGTTTATCACGAGCAGAGTACACTTCTATATCTTTAGTTTCTTCTTGAGAATCAACTAAATTAGAGTAGTGAAATTCGTGTCCGTAAAGTGTTTCATTTTTCAATTTGATTTTTCTATAGCCAAGTTTTAGTTTCATATTTTCCATGCTAGCATCCTGATCTAGAAAATTTACCATTGGAAACTTTTGACCTTCCTTGTCAATAATATTTTTAGACAAATACATCATACCTCCGCACTCAGCAAGTATCTTACCTCCAGATAAAGCAAACTCTTTAATGGCCAACCTCATGCTTGTGTTTGCTGATAGTTTGTCTAAATAAAGTTCTGGATATCCTCCTGCAAGATAAAGGAAATCAACATCGGGTAAGGTTTTATCCTTAATAGGAGAGAAGTATTTAATCTCGCCAATTTGTGATAATGCTCTCAAATTTTCATGATAAGTGAAATTAAAAGCTTCATCCTTAGCAACGCCTATTCTTAGGTTTGGTTTGTGAGTATTAGGTGTTTCTATAGTGGTAGGGCGCTTAGACATACATAGTTGAATAATCTTATCTACATCAACAGTTTTTTCAATATGAGTAGCCATTGCATCAATGGTATCTTCATAATTATCTTTAGCAGAAATTTGTAGCCCTAAATGTCTCTCAGGTAAACTTATGTTTTCATTTCTTGGTACATATCCTAATGCTTCAACACCAACATCTTCGCAAGCATCTTTCATGAATTGGTAATGAGATTCACTATTTACAAAATTGAAGATTGCACCAGCAATTTTAATGCTAGGGTAAAAGTGCTTGAATCCGTAAAGTAGAGGAGCTACAGAATAGGCTGTTGCTTTTGCATTTATAACTAGTATTATAGGAATATCTAATAATTCAGCTATTTGAGCAGAACTGCCTTCCATTCGATTTGCGCCATCAAATAAACCCATTACACCTTCTACAACTGTTGCATCTGCTTTTGAACTGTACTTGCCATATATGTCTTTTACATGCCCTTTACTACTCATAAATGTATCTAAGTTGATGGATACATTTCCTGAAGCCCATTCATGATGTTTGGTATCTATATAATCTGGCCCACATTTAAATGCCTGCACAGCCAAGCCTTTATTGCGTATACTACGAAGTAAACCTTGTGTAATTGTTGTTTTTCCAGAACCACTTGAAGGTGCTGCAATTAAAAATTGGGGAAGCATGTATTAAAGTTGAAATGATGTGTAAAAGTATGATGTGAACTTCTTTGGGATTCACGCTTTACAAAAATACAAGCTAGAATTCTTTCTACAAGCTCTTTTACTAAGAATAATGAGATATGGCTATAAAAAAAGCCTAGAGAAATAAATCTCTAGGCATATTGATTTGGATTTTAAATCTATCTGATTATTCGTTTTTATGAACATGAACATCCATTTGAGGGAAAGGAATATTAAGTCCTTCATTACCGAATGTTTTATAAACGTTCTCATTTAAATCGAAGAAAACACCCCAGTAGTCAGGAGCTTTTACCCATACTCTAACAGCAAAATTAACCGAGCTATCAGCTAATTCAGAAACAGCAATAAACACTTCAGGATCCTTTATAATTCTTGAATCTTCGTCACATAAACGCTTGATAACTGCTCTTGCCTTATCAACATCATCGCCATAAGCGATGCCTATTGTCCAATCAACTCTTCTCTTTTCTTCAGTAGAATAATTTGTCATCGAAGAGTTAGATAATCCTCCATTAGGGATGATAATAGTTTTGTTATCAGGAGTCGTAATGATTGTATTAAAAATCTGAATTTCTTTTACAACACCTAAATAGCCCTGTGCATCAATAAAATCACCAATTTTAAATGGCTTAAATATTAGGATCATAACGCCACCAGCAAAATTCTGTAAAGTTCCTGACAAGGCCATACCAACGGCTAACCCCGCAGCAGCAAGAATGGCAATAAAGGAAGTCATCTCAACACCAACCATTCCTAATACACTTATGAATAAAAGTGCTTTAAGTAACATGCCAACAAGCCCCTTTAAAAATGGTTTTAGGGATTCGTCCATTTTACTTTTGTCCATCAACTTGCCTATTGCTCGGGTTAATGCTTTAATTACCCAGCCCCCTATAATAAGAACGACTATTGCTCCAATTAGTTTAGGTCCATATTCAACTCCAACTTGAGTTAATTGATCTAAAATCTTATCTGTATTCATATTAATATAGTATAAATGGTGTCATTGAATTCTATAATTTATAGAATGAATACTAAAATTACACCCTTTAAATTTTAATATCAAATATTTTATGAGTGATTTGAACAACCTTAAGTTTATCCATGTGAATGAATTATGGATTGTGTAGAAGGAAGATTTTGATAAGTTATTTTGATGATAATTCAAGCATACGGACTAGTGGAGCTTTTGCTTTAGCCATAATATCATCTGGTAAAATGATTTCAGGTTGTTCATTTTTCAGAGCCATATATATTTTATGCATTGTGTTTAATTTCATATAAGCACAATCGTTGCACGAGCAAGTTTCATCGGCAGGAACGATGAGAAATTCCTTTTCAGGAGAATCCTTTTGCATTTGATGAAGTATCCCTGTTTCTGTAGCAACTATAAATTTCTTGGCATCAGAATTTTTAGTGTAATTAAGCATGGCTGTAGTTGATCCTACAAAATCAGCAAGAATAAGGACTGGATGTGTGCATTCTGGGTGTGCTATAAGTGTTGCATCTGGGTTTTCTACCTTCATCTGCATAATTTTTTCAGCCGATAGTATGTCGTGTACTTCACATGAGCCATCCCATAAAACCATATCCCTTCCGGTAACTTCGTTTATGTAGCGCCCTAAGTTTTTATCTGGAGCAAATATAATTTTCTGATCCTTAGGATAGGATTCAACAATCTGTACGGCATTACCAGAGGTGCAGATAATGTCGGAAAGCGTTTTTATTTCAGCAGAACAATTGATATAAGAAATGACAATGTGATCGGGGTATTGTGCTTTAAATTTGGCGAAATCGTCACCAGGACAAGACTCTGCAAGAGAACATCCAGCTTTTAAATCAGGTATTAATACCTTACGTTTAGGATTTAATATCTTAGCCGTTTCACCCATAAAATGAACGCCAGCGAATAAAATGATATCAGCTTCAGTTTCTGCTGCATGTTGCGCAAGTGCTAAGCTATCGCCTTTAAAATCGGCTATTTCTTGTATATCGGGGGTTTGGTAATAGTGTGCTAAAATAACCGCATTCTTTTCTTTGGCCAATTTTAGAACTTTATCTCTTAGTGAATCCATTATTTTAAAACTTACGGGTGGATATTAAGATGCAAATGTCTTTAAATTATTGGGTAAATCAAAATTGATTCTAAAAAAAGGGGAAGTCTTTATTTTAGTACCTTTGACGAAGAATTTTTCTATTTTAAATAGATGCTTGTACCAAACTATACATAAACGAATGAAAGTAAAAATAAGTCGATTCATCCTTAAGTTGTTCGGATGGAAATATGTTGGAGAAATCCCAGCAGTAAAGAAAGCAGTAGTTCTTGCTGCACCGCATACATCAAATTGGGATTTTATTTGGGGAAAAATGGCTTTCGTCGCACATAATATCAACACAACAGTTCTAATGAAAAAGGAATTTTTCTTTTTTCCTCTTGGTGCAATTTTCCGATCTATGGGTGTTATGTCGATTGACAGGAGTAAGAAAAGCAATCTTACCGATCAGTTGGCTGAAGAATTTGCTAAGAGAGATGAGCTTTATCTTTCACTTTCACCAGAGGGGACTAGGAGTAGACGTCCTGTGTGGAAAAGAGGTTTTTATTTTATCGCATTAAAAGCGAATGTGCCCATTCTCTTAGGCGATTTGAATTATGAAACTAAAACATTAAGCTTTATTGAAACTTTTTATCCAACAGGAGATGTTGAAGCTGATATGGCTTATATAAAATCAAAATATAAAGACTCAAAGCCTAAGTTTCCAGAGCTTTTTTCAATAGGAGATTAATTTACCTGTTCAAACTATAAAAATTGTGATATGAAGGATATTCTAAGACTTAGTTTGGTTCAATCAGATTTGATATGGGGAGATGTAAAGTCGAACCTTGAACAATTCAAACAGCAACTTTCTGAATTGAAAGGCAAAAGCGACCTGATCGTTCTACCAGAGATGTTTAACTCTGGCTTTATGATGTCAGGCAAAGAAGATATTGCTTCGTATACCGATATGACAGTTTCCTGGATGTGTGAACAGGCTAAATACTTAGATTCCTATATAATGGGAAGTTTCATTGTGAAAGAGGCTGATTCCTTTTATAATCGTATGTACACGGTTTCTCCTGATGGCGATATATCTACCTACGATAAGCGACACTTGTTTAGAATGGGAAACGAGCATGAACATTTTTCAGGAGGTAAAGAAAAAGGGATTGTAAACATTGGAGAATGGCGAATTCGACCTATTGTGTGTTACGATTTAAGATTTCCAGTTTGGTCGCGTAACCAGCAAGACTATGACCTCTTAGTTTGTGTAGCTAATTGGCCCGATGCCCGACGTGATGTGTGGAATACCATATTAAAAGCAAGGGCATTAGATAATCAGGCTTTTGTTGCTGGTGTTAATCGAGTAGGGATAGATGGAATGAATTTAGCATATGCAGGAGATTCGGCATTGATAGATGCTAGAGGGAAAGTGCTTGCCAAATGCGAAGATTATAAAAGTAATATTCAAACGACGCATATATCGCTTGATGAGTTAAGAAGTTTCAGAACCAAGTTTCCTGTTTATCTTGATGCTGATGATTTTGAAATTAAGTTGTAACGGACGAAATGATATATCCTGAGTTCTTAGTTGAATCTCAGGTTTTTTTTTACTTGTTCTTTTGTCTTGAAACTTTGCTACCGCACGATTTACCCCAAACCCCTAGGGGCTTAAGTTGCGCATTAGAAAGTCCCCTTTAGGGTAATGGAGAGAAGCGGAATTCGACGGAGTCCATTTAGGGGTAGGCAACTGAAGGAACTTGATAAAATTCATTTATGGATGAAAAGTTGTCGAATATTTTTAGATGATACACGTTTTAATATCCGTAGCATCGGCAAATTCAGTTAATAGATCTGTAGCAAGTGTCATTGCCTGATGAAGTTCTTCTTCACCCTGATATGAGAAAAATACCATTAGTAAATTCTGACAATTAGAGTCGATCTGAGTTCTTAGTGAATCAGAAGTTGCACTTCCAAATGCACCTAAGTTATCTCTAAATAAAGGCAGATTTTCAACATTCAGCTGACCTCTTCCAATACCTTGGTATTCTTCATCAGCTTGTCCGAGTCCCATTTTAATAGAACCTATTATTTTGTCTGCATTATAACCACCTATCGAGAAGCCTGATTTAATTGAAGTTAAATTCAGAAGATCAACCACATTATTGATTTTATAAAGCCCTTTGCCGTTGACAATTCTTCGCAGTAAGGATTCAGCTGAAAGGCGATACCTATTGGGATCTTTTCCAACCTTTCGATAGCCGTCTTTAGAAGAGGAGATAGTCGATTTGTTTCGAATGTCTTCTACAGTGATGCTTTCTTCAACTTGACTGATGTACTGGTTGATTACTTCCCAAAGCTTATTATCGTCTTTAGTGACGCTTACCTGACATTCAATGATACCCAGCTTAAGCGATGGGCATAATTCTGATAATTGAGCTTCAATTTTAATAGGATGCTTCATTTTGAATCATATTTAGAATCAAATTTAAGAATTTAGTTGAATTAATATTCGCATTAAATTGTTCGAGTTTTCTTCTTTTCATTTCTGAATACTTTTTTGTTAAAATCAACGCCGCGGAGCCCTTTTCACTTCTAAAACACCAAACGGCGTTGACGCGAAGCCTTTTTTCAAAAAAAAAGCCCAAAAATCGTTGACTTGAAGCTCTCCCAACTCAAAGAAGCCAAAAAGCCGTTGATTTGGAGCTCTCCCAACTCAAAGAAGCCAAAAAGCCGTTGATTTGGAGCTCTCCCAAACCTAGGAGGCCAAAAGTCAACGAAACGGACTTACTTTCGACCTTCCTTATTTTAGACTCCCCACGGCAGTGAAACGAAAATATTTGGTAAACAGAGATGTAAATTTATTGTTCCTAAACTGCAGATTAGTTTAGACGCATTAAAAATTACTTTTGCTAATAATTTGGTAAGTTTGATAACCAAATAAAACTAAAAGAAAACAGATTACCTACCTAATAAGTGCACAATACTGCCCTATATGGTATGTATTGTGCACTTTAAATCACGAGATATTAAAAATACATGCACTTATAGTGCACATACTAACAAGTTATGGCTCATAAAATTATAGAAATACTAACAAAAAAATAAAGCAGATGTACTCTAGAATATTGAATTGTAGGTTGATTTTGATTTTATCTATTTTCATTTTGTCATGCGAGAAAGAATCAAATTTCATACCCGTTACAGAAATAGAATTATCGAAAACTTCATTAATCTTAATAGTGGATTCTACAGCTACAATAAGTGCACAATTAAGACCATTAGATGCAAGTAACAAGAGTGTAATATGGGAATCAAGTAATCTGGCTATTGCAAATGTTGATCAGAATGGAATGTTGCAAGGAGTTAATCCAGGTACGATAACAATTACTGTAACCGATAAAGAAAGTAACATATCAGCTCAATGTGAAGTGAAAGTTGTAAAGTGGACAATATTTAATGAAATCAATGGTCTAGTTGAGAATAAAATAAACTACATGGCAATTGATTCTAAAGGTGACTTATGGTGTTGCGGAGATAATATATCTAAATTTAATGGTTCTGTTTCTGTGATGTATAAAAGGAATGCAAATCCGAGTGCAATTACAGTCACAAAAAGTGATGAAGTTTGGTTTGGTACAAATGGAAACGGAGCGTTAAAATTTAATGGTATCGAATGGGAAGAATATGATTCTAACAATTCTGGCTTAACAGATAATTCAATAATTTCTATTTACAGTGATTTTAATAGTGAAATTTTGTTTAGCCATTATAATCGTCAGACATTGCAGGGAACCGGAATATCTGAATTTGATGGTATTAATTGGAAAAACTACAATTCAGATAATGGGTTAATCTATAATAATGTTTACTCAATAGGAATTGATGCCGAAGATGTCAAATGGTTTGTAACCTCAAAAGGAGTATCATCGGTTAAAGATGAAAAGTGGACTTCATATACAAGTAGTAATACAGGCAACGATTTGGTAGATTTTGCATATTTGGTTTCAATAGATAAAAGTGGGACTAAATGGTTTGGAACAAACCTTGGATTACTAAAATTTGACGGTAAAAGTTGGATATCTTATACTAGTTCAAATAGTGAAATAATTGATGGAGAAATATCAGCAATAACATTTGATAAAAACAATAATGTATGGGTTGGTACAGTTTCTGGAATTTCCTGTTTTGATGGTACAAATTGGACCAATTTCAAATATGATAATCATCCACTTATTGATGTCAATGCTTTGGTTATAGACTCCGAAAATAGAAAATGGATTGGTACAAGCAAAGGATTACTATTACTAGAAGATTAAAATAAATGAATAACGAGCCATAACAACTAAGCGTTCGTGTGGCAGGAACTGCCCAACATGAACGGTGGGTTGACGTAACCGTTGGGCTGAATTTCACTTTATGGGGAATGTAGATAAACCTGCATTCTCTTTTTTTTTTAATATCTACCAAGCGAGCCAAAATATGCGATTCTAGGTTTAGATAATAATATTGAAAAAACGCTTAGGACAGGATTGTTCAAAATTTATAATTGATGTACTTTTGCTGATAGCTTATTTAAGATAAAGATATGGAAAGCATGACGGCATTAATTACAGGATCGGCTAAACGAATAGGAAACGAGTTAGCACTTCATTTGGCAAAACAGGCTTGGAGTTTGGCAATTCATTATAATAGCTCTAAAGCTGAGGCAATGGCTTTGAGAGATTACCTTAAAGCTATTTACCCCAAGCAAGTATTTAAAGTGTTTTGTTGTGATTTGTCTGATAAGCCTGAGTCTCTAATCTCTGAGGTTAAGAAGGAATTTGGTCAGATCGATCTCTTGATTAATAATGCTTCAGTTTATAGTCCTAGTTCGATAAAAGAAACCAGTATAGAATTGCTTAATGAGCAGATGAACGTCAACTTTAAAGCACCATTTATATTAATGCGCGATTACGCTAATCTTTGCAAAAAAGGGATAATCATAAATTTCCTAGATACTAGAATTACCAAGTTTGCTTCAGACTATGCCGCTTATAGTTTATCTAAAGTTGCCTTATCTCATCTTACGCAAATGGGTGCCTTAGAATTTGGACCTACAATTCGAGTAAATGGCATTGCTCCAGGATCTACTTTGGCTCCTTTGGATGCTGATACGAATTACCTTGAGGATAGAGCTGCATTAACACCAATGAAAGAACCAGCTGGGATGCAACCCATCTTAAAATCCTTAGATTATATCTTGGATAATACTTATCTAACAGGACAAATTTTGTACTGCGACGGGGGAGAGCAGCTTATATAGTTTGAGATTTGCTACCTTATTTGCAATAGTCTATTAGTTTGTGAACGATTGGTAGATCTGCTTCCGCCCAATCAAGATCGAGTATCGTATCACGAGTAAGCCATTTTATATCCTTGTGAACTAATAGCTGGAAGCTGCCCTTCGTCCATTCAATAAAGTAAGCCTTAAGGTTTACGATCTTATCACCATAGTCGTGTGTGTTCTCACAAAGAAATTCGCCACAACTAGCTTGAATATTGAATTCTTCAAAGAGTTCCCTTTCTAAACAGATCTCTGGTGATTCTCCATCTTCGATTTTTCCACCAGGAAATTCCCATTTTCCGCCTTGCTCGCTAGAGTCCTTTCTTTGCGCACACAGAAAGCGATTATCCTTTCGAATAATCGCAGCTGTAACGTCTATTAATTTCTTCTTACTCATTTCTTCAATTAACTAAGAGAAAGGGCAATCGTAACACCAATAAATGTTCCGATAATGTAGCCTAGTATTCCTACTAGAATTGCAGGGGTTACTAGTTTCTTTTGTCCCATAGAGGCTGCCATTGGTGCCGCAACTGATGGCCCCATAATATTTGCCGCAGAGGAAATAACCACTTCATAAACATCTAGTTTGAATAGTTTTGCAAGAGCCAACATGAAAACGAAATGGAAAAGCATAATGGTCAAGTAGAATCCAAGTATAGCAGGACCAATTTCGAATATTTGGTGAATATTGGTGGCAGCGCCTATAACTGCTAGGAAGATATACATCATCCATAAACCAATTGAAAAGGCTGTGTTTTCTAGTGCTTTTAGCTGCTTAGGGAAAAGGTTTGCAGCCAATACTGCTAATAGTGTTATAAGTAGAATGCTAAGGCTTAATTCTGTGTGAATTAAGCTTTGCAAATAGGGAGCAAGGAAATTACCAGTTCCTGCTATAAGAGCTGCAATAAAAACTGAGACAGCTATTCGCTCTAAAGTAATTGGGTAATCCTCTTTTCGATCTTGATCAGTATCTTCTATTTCATTTTCTTTTTTAGGCTTCACAAAGAATCGAGCCAAAAACATTAAGGATGGTGTTAAGAACAAGAAGAGTGTGTAAAGGTTCGAAACCAAATTATCTACTGCGATAGTAGCTGTAAACATGGGGTTTGTACTGAAATTTAAACTCTCAGCTGCAGCAATAAAATTCACACTTCCACCAATTAGCGTTGCAGCAATAACCCCAGCAGTATTTCCTGCATCTTCACCCAAATTGATGAATGAGAAAGCTATATAACAACCTATTACAATTCCTATAGCCCCAATAATGTATGCTAGAAGTAGCTTGCCACTTTCTTTTATAATTTTCTTCAGATTGGAGCTAAATAAAAGCATCGGAATTGAAATGGGAATGAAATAGGTAAAAACCAGATCATAAACCTCAACATTTACATTTGGGTTCGAAGCTACTGGTAGAACACCCAACATGGCCAATATTGACATGGATATCATGGTAACAAGAATACCCGATAGTTTTCCAAACCATTTTTTGTGTTCAGAATAGATACCAAAAGCTGCAGCACCTGCTACAATAAAAAAGAGTATAAAGTGACTGTCGGGTGAAATGAATGAATCCATAGAGTGTTTTTAAAAATTGAGCTGCAATTTAGTTATTTTGTATTTTAAAGAGAAGTGATTCTTGATTTTGTAAAATAGAAAAATAGCGGATACTCTAAAGTGCTGCAATATAGAGTTTGATTACTATTTTTTACCAAATAAGTGATGGAATAAGCCATTAATCAAATCAAAAAAAGGCATAGGCTTAATTCCTAAAGCCATATTAGCTCGACTAATTTTATAGACCAAATTCATGTGTTTAATCACTTCTCCATATGCTTTGAATAAAGAATAATCAGGATCGTAAATATGAGCGGGTTCAGAATTTGTCCCATTAATTTCTATAATCTTGATATTTTCGCCTTCATATAAATCTCGAATACTATTGACTTTGATATCAAAACGACCGTAAAAGAAACCATCTAGAGGTTGTGCAATTTGTCTAAATACTTCAACAAGTTCTTCATTAATGAGATGTGTTCCATCTAAAAATTTAGTGCCTCTACTATGATTTCCAATAGGCTCTACTTTTAATGTCATCCCTTCAGGAATAACAATATTCCATTTATTTGGGTATCGTTTTCTAAAATATTTTAAACGTGATTTTGCTCTAAAAGTCTTAGATAGTAATTTTCCAAAACTATCTCGACCATTCCCCGTTACACTAAGGAACTCTTTCATAACTACAGAGCTAATACCATCTTGTGTGCTATTGGGAAAACGATGATAGAAAACACCCAACTCTATAGGGTGAGCAATGAATTCTTGAATGATAAGATCTTCTGTAATAATCTTTAAATAGTTTTCTAGATCATTTTCATTATCGATTTTTTCAACACCGCGCCCTCTTTCTCCAACATTAGGTTTTGCAACAATTGGAAAATCAATCTTATTCTCGAACATGAGTTTTATAATCTCGTATTTAGATTGCTCTTTAGCCGCAAAAAAATCTTTGGTATGATATTCCGAGGATAGTAAATTGAGTAATTGGGTCTTATCTGTTCCGTAGGCACCTCCAAATGCCATTCCTGGGTTTGCTGTTGTGAAATAAGCAAATGATCTGCTCTTTATGGCTAAAACAAAACCGTATAAAAACATGGGTGCATAAAATAACCATGATGGCCAAAATTCAAAATTGATCCATTTGATTATAAATTGAGGGTAGTATCTTATCTTTCTAGGCATAGGTGTGGTTTAGGTATCTAAATATAGAAGAAATATTAATCCATCAGATATATCAGAATAAAAAAGATAAGTAAATCTTAAATTAAGAGACAAGAAAAATTCATGATTGAAGAATTATTTTAAACCACTAGTTTTTAATACCTTGTTTTTGAAAACAAAACAATCTCTATGCAAATCATTAATGCTTCTAAAGAAATATGCAACCAGTTGTTTCAACTGTGTGATAAATTAGATAATAAGGAATATGCCCATTGTTCTTCTCTTTTGTTAGGAGGCTCTATTGGTAAACATATGCGTCATATTATAGAGTTTTACGACATATTAAGAGAAGGTTCTAAAGTTGGAGAGATCAATTATGATACGCGTTCAAGGAATAGTCAAATTGAAAACGAAACTGAGGCTGCAAAATTAAGGCTAGCTTCAATCCTAACATGGTTAGAAGGATTGAAAGAGAATGAAAATTTGAGTTTGTGTTTTAGTTTTGATCAAGAGAAAGATGATGTAGAGCAAGTTGAATCAAATTTGATGCGTGAGTTGGCTTATAACATGGAACATGCCATCCATCATATGGCATTGATACGTATCGCTATCGATCAGCAATTTTCTCATGTGAATATTGATTCAAATTTTGGTTTAGCTTATTCCACAATTCGTTATAATAAAGACCAATGTGCACGTTAAGTTTTATACCCATTTCAGATACAGATTTTATCTTTACTACTAATAGAGATGAAGATCCTAATCGTGTTGCTTTAAGTCCTAAAAAATATCTTCATGATGGCTTTGAGTTATTTTACCCTAAGGATTCCAAGGCTAATGGTAGTTGGATAATTAGTAATTGTACTGATACGAGTCTATGTTTGCTTAATGGTGCTTTTGAGAAGCATCAACGTCAACCAAATTATAGGCAGAGTAGGGGATTAATACTACTTGATTTCTTTCGATATTCTAGTCTTGAGGATTTTATTGGAAATTATCAGTTTGAAGGAATTGAAGCTTTTACTTTAGTTATTGTAGAAAACAAAGATGGTGTTCAATTGACTGAACTTGTTTGGGATGAACAGAAATTACATGTTAAGGAATTGCCTAGCAGTAAGGCTCATGTTTGGTCTTCTACAACTTTATACACCAATTCAATGAAATCTGAAAGGGAACAATGGTTTTGGGATTGGTTGAGGAATGAAAAGCGAGTTAATCAAGGCTCAATTCTAAAATTCCATAAAACTGGTGGGGAAGGTAATTTGGAGTATGGTCTATTTATGAATAGAAGAAACCGTGTGAGAACGGTTAGTATTACTCAAATAAGTGGAAGTCGAAACGGTCACAAGATGAAATATTTTAATTTGCTTGATGAAGAAGTTTATAAGATGATTTAAACTTTCAAGTTAATTACGTATAAAGAAAAGGCTATCGAAATAAATCGATAGCCTTTTTAAATTCTCTAATCTGAAATAATCAGATGTGTTTTATTTACCAGGACACTGTGCGATAATATTAGCATCAATATCTTGTTTGCTATATGCTTTATCGTAATTCGCTGAGAATTTCTTTGCTAAGTTCTCTGCAGTTACCTTGTATGCAGCTTTATCTTCCCAAGTATTAATAGGAATCAACATTTCGCTAGGAACATTAGGGCATGTTGTAGGAACATTCACATGGAATAATTCATCTTTAACATACTCTACTTTGTCAAGCTCACCATTAAGTGCAGCATCAACCATAGCTCTAGTATATTTTAACTTAATACGAGATCCAGTTCCGTATGAGCCACCGCTCCATCCAGTATTAATTAGGAATACGTTGGTGTTATGCTCATCCATTTTATCACCTAACATATCAGCATAGATATTAGGATTACATGGCATGAATGGCTGACCGAAGAAACGAGAGAATGTTGCTTGTGGTTCAGTTACTCCGGTTTCAGTACCAGCTAATTTAGATGTATATCCCATCAAGAACCAAAGCATCGCTTGTTCCTTAGTTAGTTTAGATACTGGAGGTAATACACCGTAAGCATCAGCAGTCAAGAATAAGATTGTCTTAGGGTGACCAGCTGTTGATTCAGGTTTAATATTACTTAAGAAATCAAGTGGATAAGATGCACGAGAGTTTGGTGTGTATCTAGTGTCAAAGAAATCGAAATCTCCATTTGGATACATCATAGCATTCTCGATGATAGCACCATGTTTCTTGTAATCTGCATTGTGAATTACAGCATCCCAAATCTCCGGCTCGTTTTTACGCTCCATGTCGATCATCTTGGCATAACAGCCATTCTCAAAATTGAAAATACCATTATCGCTCCATCCATGCTCGTCGTCGCCTAAAAGTGCGCGATTAGGATCTGCTGATAGTGTCGTTTTACCAGTACCAGAAAGACCTAGTAATAAAGCTGAGTCTTTTCCTTTACCCTCATTTGCTGAACAATGCAATGGTAAAACACCATTGAAAGGAAGTAGGTAATTCATTACGGTAAACATCAATTTCTTCATGCTTCCTTGGTATTGTGAACCGAATACAATACCAATTCTTCTATCCACATCAACAACAACGCAAAGTCCTGATGTATCACCATTAGGTAAATCACGAACTAGTCCTTTATAACGATCCTTATCAAGCTCATCATTAGGAAGAGCAATTAGTTGAAACTCTTGACCAGCAAAAATTGAGCTCTGAATGTCTTCAGGAACTGGTCGAAACATATTATCAATGAAGACTTGATTTAATGCTTTGTCAGAAGTTGTTCTTACAGGAAGTGCATATTTTGAATCAGCACCAATTACACGAGTCGTTGTAAATACTGTTTCTTTACTCTGAATTGTCTTTAAAGCATCTTTATAGATCATTGCAAACGTTTGCGGGTCTAGGCCGATATTATTTGGTGATGTCCAGTCTATGTTAGATTCACTTTCGGGATTTCTAACAATATACGTGTCTTTAGGGCTACGACCTGTTGAATTGGATGGTGTCCAAGTTGCAAGAGCACCATTGGGTGTTACTACCGCATCTTTATTTTCAACGGCCTTTGTGATTAAATCTTCTCTAGAAAGATTTTCTCTAACATCTTTATGCGATTCTAATACTTTTTTTAGTTCTTCAATCATGCTGATTTCAATTGTACTCATCATATTTTTTTTAGGTTTGGAATTCCAAAACTATGGTGAGATATTTAACTATCCTAATATGTAAATCTATTTTTTATCTTTATTTTATATTTATTCTTAATGATATTTAGTAGGTTTACTGTGGGGAAGAAGTTGTGTATCTCCCTGATATTATACATATTCCCACATTTCCTATTTTACAATCTCCTCTTATATCTTTATAATCAATAGTTTCAGACTGAATTGTCTTTTAACTTCTACCTATTAAAGAAAAATAGTGTTAATCATATTTTACGCAAACGATTTCGAAAAAATGATGCATTTATTAAAAAATGAGTCATTCCCATTTCGGTTTTCGAAAAAAAATCTCATAAAGTTAAGGCCAAATTTGCCTTCAGTTTTGAATACTTAATTTAACCAAAAGCGATGAGGAATCCAAAAGATGAAAATTATAAACAGGTGAGTTATGCTTGATTCATATTTTATCAAGGATAATATGAAGTGTATTCCTGAAATTTGAATTATGGAGAGTTGTCCAAAATAAGGGCAAAAAAATGCCCACGTCTTAGGGGGGACATGGGCAAGTAATTTTCTAAAGGACTAATTAACCTACTAACCAAGCTTTCGCTTGTAATCATTTAGTTTGCAAATCCTATACTTTTGTAGTAGAATTTCCGAATTAAAGATAGGAAAATAATTGATTTATTAGCATGGTATTCATTTTGTTATCCTTGTTTATAATGATTTTATTGAGGACATAAGAATTCTATTGCATGTTTTTCGTCTTGAATAATAAATGTTTTATCGAGATAATTACATGGTTAATCGCCTGTTGTTTAATTGTAATATATTAAAGTTTGAACTTATGGTTAATTATTGGCTTTCATTTATCCTGTTAAATGTTCTATCAAATAATTCTTTATTAAACCAATTCTGATTAGAGCTTTCATCTACAATTTTTTCTATCCGAGCAGAGTATTCTTTCAAAAGAGAATTTGCAGAAATGTAATTAATAGCTTCTTCAAATGATTTTAGCATGCTTTTACAGAAAGAATCTTGGATGTTTTCCTTCTCAGATGAATAGGTTTGGGCTACTTCAATATTAAAAAGCATGATATCTGTTATTAATGATGGCTCAACACCTAAACGTTTAAAATGACGTATATAGCCCTGTGCAACAGAGCGCCTACATTTGGCTTTTCTTTTAGTATGTGGAAAATACTCTTTCGAGATTTTGAATTTAGATTCTTCAATCAGTTTATTCTCTTTGGGGTTAAAAGCAAAGTCGTAATATTCTTTAACATCTTTAAATCGTGTATATAGATCTATTATTTGTTCTTGGAGCTGTTCTTTACTAAGATCATGCACGTATAGTTTTAAATCACGTTTACTCATTTGAATGTTATTTTAGCCAATTGACACAAAGGTTTACTCATAACAATTGTTTATTGATCGCCTAAAAATAAGTAATATTGTATTAGTAATATTAAGATCTATGACTAATGGAGCAAGAAAGTATCTCACGTTTGGAGATTTTAGAGAATATTTTGGAATTTTATAAAGTTCAGCCAGGAATGAATAAGGATGGTAAAATAGAGAAGGTTGAATCATACCTTTTGTTGATGCATGCTATATATAGTGATTACTCTGAAGAAATAGATGAGTTGGATATTAATGATATAGATTTTCTAGAAAACCTCTTTGACTGTTTTAATGGTTATTTAAATGCTGTATCTGAGGAGATGGAGAAAATTTTTGAAGAAAAATCAATTGATCTGACCTTTATCCCTATTTATGGTTTTTCTATCATTTTGCCCATACATTGTGTAGAGATGATGAGGAACTGGAATAAAACTGATCAAGATAGCTGGCAGATTGAAGATGATTTACTAAAACTAGATGAATTAGTAGAGTCAGATTTATTCTTTGAGAATTTCTTAGGCTTAATTGTGAAGTTGATGTTACAAATTAATTCAAGGATCGTAATTGAGGTAGAGAATCTTATTTAGGATTAGATTGGTTGTATTGTTGTAATTTTAACAAAAAATAAATAATCTGTGTTATATTTGCGCGATTATTGGATTGAGTTGGATTTTCAACCTGAATTGTTTGCATTTATTACTAGCATTAAATTTAATGTCTCTTCTCTTCTGAATCCTAAATAAATGTTTCATCCTGATTTTCTCAGGACTTAAAAAATAATAGTATGCATTTTAGTTTTATTGAGATTCTTTCTGCTTTTATGGTTTTGTTTGCTGTAATTGATATTATTGGAACTATTCCAATTCTTGTTGACTTGAAGAAAAAAGGTGGTGAAATAAAAGCGTTAAAAGCTAGTATTGTGGCACTTACTGTGTTGATTGGCTTTACTTTTTTGGGAGAGAAGCTTTTAGGACTATTCGGTGTTGATATTTCAAGCTTTGCAATAGCAGGTTCCTTTATTCTGTTTATAATGGGAGTGGAGATGGCTCTTGGACTTGAGATTATAAAGTACGATGGTCCGTCTGGAGTTTCTATAGTTCCAATTGCTTTTCCATTAGTTGCAGGAGCAGGTTCTTTTACTTCAGTTGTAGCACTTCGTGCAGAATACGCACTTGAAAATATAATTGTGGCCTTAGTGTTGAATTTATTTATCGTTTATATGGTACTAAGATCGACTTCTATTGTAGAACGATTTTTAGGTGAAGGAGGGATTCATATTCTACGAAAAGTGTTTGGAATCATCCTATTAGCTATCTCCGTAAAACTCTTTATGACTAACGTTGCAATATCAATTAAGACCTTAATACCGTTGATTAAGGATGCGTTGTAGAAAATAAGCTTGAAATAATTCTGATTTAAGGCTTAGAAATAGGGATTTATGCTAACTTTGCCCGATCAAATAATTTGAAGAAAAAGCTGTGTGCTACTTTATTATTGGGCTTTCTTGATGCTACATGTCAGTCGGAAAATAAAATTTGCTAATTCACTGTAAAAAACTTACAAATAGATTTGAATAATTCGAAAATTATTGCGTATTTTGCGCACTGTTTGAAAAGCATTTAAGGAAAAAAAATAATCTGGACTATGTCAAGAGTTTGTCAAATTACTGGAAAGAGCGTAATGGTGGGAAATAACGTTTCTCACTCAAAAAGAAGAACTAAAAGAAGATTTTATCCAAATCTATTCGATAAGAAGTTCTATCTTCCTGAGGAAGATCGCTGGATTGAATTAAGAATTTCTGCTTCCGGAGTACGTCTAATTAATAAATTAGGTGTTCAGGGTGCTTTGAAAAAAGCTCAAGAAAAAGGATTTATTAAAAAATATTAAAAGGCATATAAGATGGCTAAAAAAGGTAATAGAGTACAAGTGATTCTTGAGTGTACTGAGCATAAAGATAGTGGAGTGCCTGGAACTTCAAGATACATTTCTACTAAGAATAAGAAGAATACTCCTGATCGTATGGAGTTGAAGAAGTATAATAGAATTTTGAAAAAAGTTACTCTTCACAGAGAAATTAAATAATATTAAGTTATGGCTAAGAAAGTAGTAGCATCCCTACAAAAAGGTGAAGGTCGTGGTTACGCTAAAGTAATCAAGATGGTTAAGTCACCTAAGACAGGAGCATATTCTTTTAAAGAAGAGATCGTTCCTAACGCTAATGTTAAAGATTTCTTTGCTAAATAGTAAAGAGTTTCTATATCGATTTAAAAGCTCCTCAATTTGAGGAGCTTTTTTTATGCCCTAATTTCTGCTATTATCAAGTAATGAAAGAGGCTTTCGTAAGCTATATTTTTATTCTAAAAGTTAATCTAGAATACTATCGAATAAAAAATTAATTATAAATCGGCAGCAGTGTATTTTTTTGTAATTTAGCACGCCTAAACTGTATTATATACTATGGGATTATTTGGCATTTTTTCGAAATCGAAAAAAGAAAATCTAGATAAAGGGCTTGCAAAGACTAAGGATAGCGTCATAAAAAAGCTATCTAGAGCTGTAGTTGGCAAATCGAAAGTTGATGAAGATGTTTTAGATGAATTGGAAGAGATTTTAATTTCATCTGATGTGGGTGTTGATACAACTGTTCGAATTATAGAAAGAATTGAAAAACGTGTTGAAGAAGATAAATTTCTTGGAACATCAGAGTTGAATCGAATTCTAAAAGAAGAGATCTCAGGCTTGTTGCAAGAAAATAATAAAGGCGAATATGATGCTTGGGAAATACCAAAATCTGATAATCCTTATGTCATTATGGTTGTTGGTGTAAATGGAGTTGGTAAAACAACGACTATAGGTAAGTTAGCATATCAATTTAAGCAGTCAGGACGTAAAGTAATGTTGGGTGCTGCCGATACTTTCCGAGCTGCAGCTGTTGAACAGTTGCATATTTGGGCCGATAGAGTTCAAGTGCCTATTGTAGATCAAGGTATGGGTGCAGATCCTGCTTCTGTTGCTTTCGAAACGCTAACTCAAGCTAAGAAAGATGGTATGGATGTAGTAATTATTGATACTGCAGGACGTTTGCATAACAAGATTAACTTGATGAATGAGTTGAGTAAAATCAAACGTGTTATGGATCGTGTTATTCCTGATGCTCCACACGAAATACTTTTGGTTTTAGATGGTTCTACAGGTCAGAATGCTTTTGAACAAGCTAAACAATTTACTATAGCTACTGAAGTCAATGCATTGGCCATTACAAAACTAGATGGTACTGCTAAAGGTGGTGTTGTTATTGGTGTTTCTGATCAATTTAAGATTCCTGTAAAGTATATAGGAATTGGAGAATCAATGACTGACCTTCAGGTTTTTAATCGTGATGAATTTGTAGATTCGCTTTTTAACTAAGCAAACAAAAATATATAGGAAAGACTTTTACTTTGGTAAGAGTCTTTTTTTTTGTGAGTAATTTCTGTATTCTGTTTGTTACTTATTTCTAAATCGAACCTATTTGTCTTAAATTCTAAACCATTTCTCAAATAAGAGGGTTCTAAATATGATTTAAGAATGGTAAAGCCCTTTTTTTATCTTATTTTTGTGCGCTAAAATAGAACAGGTATGGAATATATGCGCTGATCTTTTTAATCAAATCCGATATAAAATAATCATGAGCCAAAATAAAATCAATATCATTAGTTTAGGTTGTTCTAAAAACCTTGTGGATACCGAACTTTTGATGAAGCAGTTGGATGTGAACCAATTTAAGGTAAGCTGTGACGAAGATAATAGCGATGCACGAACCATTATTATTAATACATGTGGTTTTATTGGCGATGCTAAGGAAGAGTCTATCGATATGATCTTGCAATATGCTGATGCCAAAAAAGAGGGGATGATTGACACCCTTTTTGTTATGGGTTGTCTGTCGGAACGTTACCGTGATGATTTGGCTGTTGAAATTCCTGAGGTTGATAAGTTCTTTGGTAAGTTCGAATGGAAATCTATAGTGAAAGAGCTAAATGTGGAATACAAGCCTGATTTCTCAAATATGAGAATGATTACAACGCCTAAGCACTTTGCTTATTTGAAAATTTCAGAGGGTTGTAACCGTGGCTGTTCTTATTGTGCCATTCCAATTATTACAGGTAAACATGTTTCTCGACCTGTTGAAGAGATTGTGGAAGAGGCTACTAATTTGGCAGCTTCTGGTGTTAAAGAATTTCTAGTAATCGCTCAAGATTTATCTTATTACGGTCACGATTTGTATGGTAAATCGATGTTAGCTGACTTAATTGAGAAGCTCTCTAAAGTTGAAGGTTTAGAGTGGATTAAGTTACATTATGCCTATCCTACACAATTCCCTTACGATATCTTAAAGGTAATGAGAGAGAATCCTAAGGTTTGTCGCTATTTAGATATTGCTCTTCAGCATTCAAGCGATAATATGCTTTCTCTTATGCGTCGTGGTATTAACCGTGAGCAAACTATTGAGCTAATCAATAGAATTAGAGAAGAAGTTCCTGGTATTACTTTACGAACAACTATGTTGGTTGGACATCCTGGTGAGACAGAGGTCGATATGGAAGACTTAAAAGCCTTTGTTAAAGAAATGAAATTTGAGCGTTTAGGTGTTTTTCCATATTCTAATGAGGAGGATACTTATGCAGCGATTAATTATACCGATGATATTCCTCAGGAAGAGAAAGAAGAGCGTAAGGATCAGATAATGGAACTTCAGCAAGAGATCTCTCGTCAATCTAATCAATCTCGAATAGGGGAGAAAATGAAAGTCATCATAGATCGTAAAGATGAAGACTTCTATTACGGACGTACAGAATTTGATTCTTATGAGGTTGACCCAGAGGTTTTAATTTCTAGTCAAAACTTCAATCTCGATATTGGACAGATGTGTAATGTTGAAGTAACTGATGTTGAAGATTACGATTTGTTCGCCATTGTAGTTGAATAATTAACATACCTTGATAAGAATTTTGTTTTAATCGAGGACTGTAAGACATATATAAAGCTCCAAGCCTGTGTTTTTATAAACGCTAGCTTGGAGCTTTTTCTTTTCATTCATTTAGTCTTCAAAATTGATGAATACAATTGACAAACGTTGCTCTACAACAAACGCAATAACAATACGCACCAATTGGCTTAATTTATTATGTAGAGTCTTTTTATTTAATGCCTGATTGTAGTTTTACTTTATACGAGAATTCTCTTTATACACTTATTTTCATAATTTTGGTAGGAGCAAAAAAAGAAAGCTGCACTTATACAACCATATAAAATGCGTAAGTGTATATTTTAAGATCGATAAAAGAAATATAAGTGTATATACACATACACACACGTTGTAAGGTATTATGACCCTTTCCTTAATAAGAATAATAAACTGTTTACTTTCCTAAAAGAATAATATATTTGCGGTAGGCTTTTTGGCAAAATCTATGCTATTTAAGTAATATTAACCATAATTAAATACTTATGAAAAATACATTTATTAAACTTTTAGTTATCAGTTTTTTTTAATGGTGGGCTGTAGTAAAGATGATTCAGAACAATCTGTAACAGTTAAAGTTAATGGACAAGTATTATTCGACAATGGAGATGATTTCAATGGAGATGTGGACGGAGATTTTACAGGAAATGGTGGTAGTACTACTAGAACTTTCGTCTGGCAAAACAATTTATCAACCGCCGATTACAATGCTGACATAACAGCAACATCAGAAGGAGTTTTTAAAATGGATGTAAAAGATGCTGATGGAAATGTTGTTTTAAATAAATCACTAAATGGTGCTGTTGAACCTGATTCTTTTTCGGGAGTGACATCAAGTGGAACTAGTGGAATTTGGACAGTTACGATAACTTTAACATCTTTCAATGGAGATGGGAGCTTTTCATTGAGTGAAGGAGATTAAGTAATAAATGAAGTAAAAAGATTAGTCCTGGAAGTTCTTGAACTTTTAGGACTTTTTTATTGGATTGAATAGAGATAAGGATTAAGAAACTGATTCAGTAAAATAACACCTTACAACAAACGCTAAATGGCAAAGGCGAGTTGGAGCTTATTGAACATTTGTGCTTTTAATGAGCGCGGCAAACTATCTATTTTAAAATTGTTATAGTTAAATGTAATTCAAGAATAGCTACCTTGCCTTTTATAAAATTTGAAACATAAATCAACTAAAGCGCCTACGTTATATAGCGCAATCCGTTGTGTGTCAGCTAAAAAAAAAAGACCGTGCATAAGCTCAAAGAAGATATAATATAATGAACGAATTAACAACCAAATATTTCATTGATAGAAAAGAATGGAGAAAGTGGCTCGAAACTAATTTTGAGACAGAAGATGCTATTTGGTTGGAGTATCCAGTTAAGAAGTCTGGTAAAAAACGAATCTTGTATAATGATGCGGTTGAAGAAGCCCTTTGTTTTGGATGGATTGATAGTACTAATAAATCACTAAACGAAGATACTACTATTCAAAGATTTTGTACGAGAAGAAAAAACTCTACATTCTCACAGCCAAACATTGAACGACTGAAATGGCTTTTTGAAAACAATTTGATTCATAGCTCAATTAATAATGAAGTTCTACAAATAATTCAACGAAAATTTGTTTTTCCAGAAGATATAATAAATAAATTGGAGTCAGATAAGCTTGCTTGGGAAAATTATCAAGCCTTTTCTGAGCCATATAAACGAATTAGAATTGCATATATTGATAGTGCAAGAAAAAGACCTGATGAATTTGATAAGCGATTGAATAACTTCATTAAAAAGACAAAAGATAATAATCTAATTAAAGGATTCGGGGGAATTGACAAGTACTATTAACAATAAAACTACTGTCGGAACTTTGTTTTATAGCTAAAAAAAGACCGCACACAAACTTAAAAAGAAAATAATATGAAGAAGAAAATATATGTGTTTCTATTTGATGGGTATTCGGATTGGGAAATATCTTATCTAACTCCAGAGATTACTAAAGATGAACGTTTTGATTTGGTTTATTTCTCGGAGGCTGGAAATAAAGTAACTTCAATGGGTGGCTTACAAGTGATTCCAACTACATCACTCAATGAATTGAAAATTGAAGAAGTGGAGATGTTAATTCTTCCAGGAGGAGTAGCTTGGGAGAAAAGAGAAATAACAACGATTAACAATCTGGTTTTAGAACTATTTGAAAAGGGGAAAACAATTGCTGCAATTTGTGGGGCAACTTTTTATTTAGGACAGTTGGGGGTTTTAGACAACCTGAAGCACACAAGCAACGATTTGAATTATCTAAAAGCTGTTGTTCCAGAGTATGGAGGGCAAGACAATTACCAAAACAAATTAGCAGAGACCGATAAGAATATCATTACAGCGAATGGAATTGCCCCGATTGAATTTGCGACTGAAATTTTTAAGAAAATAGGATTAAAATCTGATGATGAAATTGAAAAATGGTTTCAGTTATTCAAAAATGGGATATGGAGTGAATAATAAAGCCGAACACCTAACAGTGACTCATAGCACATTAAAACGTTAGATAGACTAAATCCTCCACAAATGCCACCCCAAAAAGGTGGCATTTTGCATTTCCCTTTATTTCATAAGCCTCCCAGACTTGCGCTTGGTGCTTTCTATTTGAGTCGAAGGCATTTCTTTCTTCCCGATGAGCCTTTCTACTACAGTTGAAAGTATCTTTTTCTTGCCCTTGCTCTTTCCCACTAGAGTAGATTGCTCGCCGTAGACTTTTTAGTGTTTTCCACCAAAGTGGATTGCTCCCCGTGTATTTTTTTTAGACTCCCACCAGAGTAGAAGGTTGTTTCTGGTTTCATTGGGTCTTACTACTGGCGTAGATTGGTCGCCGTGCATTTTTTTGAGACTTCTACTTGAGTAGAAGGGTGTTTCTTATCTCATTGGACCTTTCTACTGGAGTAGAAAGGTCCCCGTAGACTTTTTGGAACCTACCTCGGGAGTAGATTGTAGCACGTGGGTTTTTTGAAGCCTTCCTCAGTAGTCGAAAGCTATCTACACTTCCAGATTATGCTTTTGCTTGTAAAATATGTCGATCTGTTAACGCGTATATCCTTCATAATTGAAGAGGATTGCTTTGCTGAATTGAAATTATCATGCTATTTAAGAGTAGAAAAGGCTGTGCTTCCTATTATATAGTCGTGTTTGGGTGGATTGTTACATTGATTGTGGAGAATATGCTTGTTTGACATTCCTTCTTACAATATGTTTAAAAACTACTCTAAAGAGTAGTATTAATTTTGATGAATTATACCTAATTTAGATTCTCATTTAAATAAAATTTATGATCATGAAAATATTAAGTTATAATTATTCCAGATTTCGTAATGCCGAACAGCTATCATTAGCTAATGATGTGTTAATAGCCACTAAAACCTATGATTGGGCTGGTAATAATGTTTTAAATCTTTTAACCTGGGTTCAGGATAGTAAGACCGAATTAGAGAATCAGATAAACAAACTGGGTACGGTAAACGAAACGCAGACAGTTAAGTTGGCCGATAATGCATTTAACGACTCATGGCGAAGATTAAAGTATGTGGTGAAAGCTTACGAATTGAGTCCTCTTGCAGACGATCGTGCAAATGTCGCTATTATTAGTGAATTGATTAATTCCCATGGTCCTAATTTACACTCAGAGAGTTATGCTGTGCAAAATGCGATAGCAAAAATATTCTTGAAAGATTGCACTACTGAGCCTGAGCTTGTGGCAGCCATTGCAGCTTTAAAATTGGATGTGTATATCAGCAACATTCAAATAGCATTGGATACTTTATTGGCAGCCATTGCACATAGAAAAGATAAGAAGGTAAATGAGATAAGTGCTGAAAGAACGCGCGAAATTCGAAATCGTCTAATGGATAATCTCGATAAGATGTTTAAGTATCTGGAGGTGATGTCGGCAATTACACCCGAAGGTGAATTAGATACTATGATTAAACGAATAAACGAGAGTATACAGAAGATAGAAACCGCTATTAAAATGCGATCGCATAAGAGTCCCGAGCTCGAAGAAGTTGAACAGGGATAGTTTCAACATCCGTATCTTAATGTGAAGAATGCCCCAAGCATAAAATTGTTTGGGGCATTTGTTTTAAAATTCGTAGTCAATCGTTTTTTTATCAAGCATTCTTTCTCGAACAATCTTACCAGTTTTTACATGTTCTGGGTGGTTCATATATTCAGGTAAGGCCTCCATATTCTCCAGAACGACATTTACAACAAAGTCATAGGAACTTACCGATTGAAGTTCGTCAAAACCAATTTGTAGCGATTTAATTGCAGGAACTCGATCTTCCAGACCATCAAAAACATCTTTAATTCTATTGTAATAGTTTTCTTTCTCTTCGATGCTTTCAAATTTATTGAACTTGAATAGAGCTATATGTTTGAGCATGCTTTTGGTATTTTGTGATTATTTATCGACGAAAGTAAGATGTTTTGAATAAAAATAGATCTCGATTTGTTCGAAAAATCTTAAATCTTCCTAAAAGACAAACTTTGCTGATTGCATTCGTAACAATCCACAATCAGATATTTTCTATATTTGTTAATCCTTGCGGAGAGGCATTTCTATTTTCGCAAGATTCACAAAAAAGTAAATCAGAATTATGACTAAGAATATAAACCCATTGTTGTGCAAATTTAGCACAGTACATCATACCGCTCCATTTAGCGAAATTAAGATGGAGCACTATATGCCTGCATTTCTTGAGGGCATCAAAATTGCTAAAGAAGAGATTGATCAGATTGCCAATAATAAGGAGGCTGCAAATTTCGAGAATACCATTGTTGCTATGGAATTTATTGGAGAGCAACTGGATCAGGTTTCATCTGTGTTTTTCAATTTGAATCATGCCGATACAAGCGACGAAATGCAAGCTTTGGCGCGTGATGTTTCACCTTTATTGAGTGAATTTTCGAATGATATCGTAATGAACGAGCCACTATGGGAAAGAATTAAGCTTGTACACGACAATAAGGCGAATCTTGATTTGAATGCCGAGCAAAGTATGCTTTTGGATAAGCGTTATAAATCATTTGTTCGTTCGGGTGCTAATTTGGTAGGCGATAAGAAGGCAAGAATTCGTGAAATATCGAAGGATCTTTCTCAATTAACGCTTCAGTTTGGCGAAAATGTGTTGGCAGCGACCAACAATTTCGAGCTGAATGTAACTGATGAAAAAGAATTGGCTGGTTTGCCTGATGGCGTATTGGAAGCTGCAGCAGCTACAGCTAAGGCGAAAGATAAGCAGGGCTGGGTGTTTACACTTCAGTTTCCAAGCTATGTGCCTTTTATGCAATATGCAGACAATCGCGAATTGCGCGAAAAAATGTTTAAGGTCTATACGTCTCGATGTTTTAACGATGAGTTCGATAATCAGGAGATCATTAAGAAAATTGTGGCTTTGCGTTTAGAAAAAGTGCAGTTGTTCGATTATCCAAGCTACGCTCAATTTGTTTTGGAAGAGCGTATGGCCGAAAGTCCTGGTAAAGTAACTGATTTTCTGAATGAACTGCTTGAAGCGTCTATGCCTAAAGCCAAAGAGGAATTTGAAGAGTTGCAGGTTTACGCTAAAAGTATTGGTGCTGACTTTGTATTGCAACGTTGGGATTGGTCTTATTATGCAGAGAAACTAAAGACAGAAAAGTATCAGGTTAACGATGAACTGACTCGTCCATATTTTGAGTTAGAGAAAGTGAAGCAAGGTGTTTTCGACCTGGCCACTGATTTATACGGCCTGACTTTTAAGCTGAATACCGTGATTGATAAGTATCACGAAGAGGTTGATGTTTATGAGGTGTTTGATAAGAAAGGTGATTTCCTTTCGGTCTTTTATGCTGATTTCCATCCTCGCGATAGCAAACAAGGAGGAGCATGGATGACCTCATATGCTGAGCAATTTGTGCAAACAGGGAAAGATCATCGCCCGCATATTTCTATTGTCTGCAATTTCACGCGTCCAACCGAAACTAAGCCATCTTTATTGAGTTTTGGTGAGGTAACAACATTCTTACACGAGTTTGGTCACGCATTGCATGGTATGCTTTCGCAGTGTAATTACCCAAGTTTATCGGGAACAAGCGTTTATCGCGATTTTGTAGAGTTGCCTTCACAGTTTATGGAGAACTATGCTTTCGAGAAGCAATGGCTTGATAAGGTAGCTGAACATTATGAAACCGGAGAGAAGATTCCTGCTGATTTGGTTCAGAAGATAATCGACAGTGGTAATTTTCATTCGGGTTATGCTTTTGTTCGTCAAATAAGCTTTGGTTTGAACGATATGGCTTGGCATTCTATAGAAAAGCCACTTGATGAGTCAGTTGCAGAATTTGAATCTGGAGCTATGCAAGCTACTGAGTTATTCCCACGATTAGAAACATCGTGTATGAGTCCAGCTTTCTCGCACATATTCGCAGGTGGATATGCTGCTGGTTATTACGGCTACAAGTGGGCTGAGGTTTTAGATGCTGATGCATTTGATGCTTTCAAGCAAAATGGTATTTACGATAAAGAAACAGCTGATTCATTTAGAATGAATGTGCTTGAAAGAGGAGGAAGCGAACATCCAATGGATCTTTACAAACGCTTTCGCGGACAAGAGCCATCCATTGAACCATTATTGAAGCGAAGTGGCTTAAGTTAAGCTATTATTAATTATAAATTTTAGACCTCAGTTTCCCGACTGGGGTCTTTTTTTTCCGAGTCATCCAAGTGCTCATAGAACTTTGATTCTGAGGTAAGAGTAAGTTTCGTAAACTCACTATCTATGAGTGTGTAGGTAGTAAATTTGATGATAAAATAAACATTTTTTATATACAATAGATTGAGTTTAATAAAATACTGTTTTTTGACATGTAATTTTCTTTGTTTGAGTGCTTGTAATTTAGCTAAAGCCGATTACTTTTGTCGCCGATTTAAACATCTCTAAGCATTACAGATAATGGAATGCTTAGTTACTAAACAACACTAAGAATGGCTTTTATTACTAAAGAAAAATTTTTGTCAAACGAATGGCTTTCTACCTATGCTTACCTCATTGTAGGTAGTATTATCTTCGCTGTTTCTGACATTCTATTTGTAGTACCTTACAAATTAGCGCCGGGAGGCGTTTATGGTATTGCTACAGTTTTAAACACAATGTTTAGCTGGAAAATTAGTTATTGTACTTTGGCAATGGAAGTTCCATTGGTAATTCTCGGTACAATTATTCTTGGGCCTCGATTTGGGGTTAAGACAATTGTAAGTATTGCAATAATTCTATCTACTGTATGGATTATGGAAACTTTTGTTTCTGTTGGTTATCCAAAGGTTATTCTTGATCCGATGTTGAATACAATTGTTGCTGGTGTATTTTATGGTATTGCTATCGGGCTTATCTTTAAGTCACGTGCAACTTCGGGTGGTTCTGATATTATTGCTATGATTATGGCAAAGTATACAAAGCTATCTTTAGGTAAGTTAGTGATGATTGTTGATGGTATTATTGTGTTGTTCACACTTATCCAGCCAACTGAAACGGGTACTATTGGATGGGAGTTTGCAATTTATTCATTGATCATTATTTATATTGAAGGTAAAATTATCGATATGGTTGTAAGTGGTGCTAGTTATCACAAGACAGTGATGATTGTTTCCGATCATTATGAATCTATTGCTGCTAAAATTAAAAATGACCTTAAGCGTGGAGCAACTATTCTTCAAGGAACTGGTGCTTATTCAGGACAAGAAAGAAAGATGGTTTACTCAGTAATGAGTCGTAGAGAACTTGAGATTCTTAAATTACATATAAAAGAGGTTGATCCAGAAGCTTTCGTTAATGTTACTGAGGCAAATGAGATCATTGGGAAAGGTTTTCAATCCTTAAATGAGGAGGAGTAATCACTTACGATATTATATAGTGAAAATGGCGACCATTGTGGTCGCCATTTTTATTATCTATTTAAAGGTATTAACATCTATCTTCTGGTAAACCGTAGGTTTCCAATACATAGTCAAGATCTTTATCGCCTCTTCCACTAAGATTTACAAGGATTGATTGCTTTGGATTTGTCCTAGCTAATTTTACAGCATAAGCAATTGCATGCGCAGATTCAAGTGCTGGAATAATACCTTCCAGTCGGCTTAATTCAAAGAGGGCATCGATACATTCCTTATCATCAATATGATGATATTCCGCTCGCTTTAAATCTTTAAGCATAGAGTGTTCTGGACCAACCCCAGGGTAATCTAATCCACTTGCTACAGAATAGACAGGAGCTGGTTCTCCCTTGGCATCTTGTAAAGTATAACACTTAAAGCCGTGTATAATTCCTGGCTTACCTAAAGTAAGAGTAGCAGCATGTTGACCTTCTTTATCGATACCATGACCAGCAGGCTCAACGCCATGAAGTTTGATATCTGTATCATCTAAAAAGGCTGAGAATATTCCCATAGCATTACTACCACCACCAATACAAGCTACCACGTTATCTGGTAATTCACCTGTCATCTCTTCAAATTGATCTCAAGCTTCAATTCCCACAACACGTTGGAATTCGCGAACCATCATTGGGAATGGGTGAGGACCAACAACAGAACCGATACAGTAAATGGTAGTGATAGGATCTTTCAGGTAGGCTTGAAAGGCTGAATCTACTGCTTCTTTAAGTGTTTTTAAACCGTGAGTAACTGGTATAACAGTAGCTCCAAGTATCTTCATTCGCATCACATTTGGGTACTCTTTAGCAATATCAACCTCGCCCATGTGAATTTCACACTCTAAACCAAAGTAAGCAGCTGCAGTTGCTAATGCCACCCCATGCTGACCAGCTCCAGTTTCAGCGATAAGTTTCTTTTTACCCATATATTTAGCTAGTAAAGCCTCGCCCATGCAGTGGTTTAATTTATGAGCTCCTGTGTGGTTAAGATCTTCACGCTTAAGGTAGATGCGTCCACCATATTTTTCAGATAGACGGTTGCAGTAGTATACTGGCGTTGGACGCCCTTGGAAATGCTTACGAATACTTCTTAATTCTGAAATAAATTCGTGAGATTTACTAATAGAGTAGTAGGCCTCATTAATGCGTTTCATTTCTTCTTCAAGCGCTGGTGGAATAAAGCTTCCACCGAATTCTCCGAAATAACCTTCTTCGTTAGGGAAATTTTTAAAATAATCTTTGAATGTCATGGTATTTTGATTTTATAATTAGAATTCTACGATTTTGAGCAAAAAAAAAAGACCTGCGAGAAGCAGGTCTTTTAGTATATGAATTATGTGCATATGGCTAAGCCTTCTCGATATGATTTATTGAGAAGTTCCACCAAAATTTATTTTGTGTCATATTTGTTTTCATGCTGCAATGTTATGGCACATTTTTATTTAAAACAAGTTTCATTTCAAAAGAAATGAATTAGGAATTGACTCTTTGACAATTGATTCGTATCTTATAGAGTTGTGGTTTTATAAATAGTATCAGTGTTTAAGTTGTTGTTAGTGAGATGATATGATGTATAGATGCTGATTTAAATTAGATATCGAAAACAGGAGCGTAAAATGATTAGAAAATATAAGGAAAGTGATATAGATGAAATTTTAGAGGTTTGGTATCAAGCGTCAAGAATGGCTCATCCTTTTTTAGATGCCGATTTTATGGGCATGGAGAAGAGGAATATTCGTGATGTTTATATTCCAAATACGTCAACTTGGGTATTCGAAAAAGATAAGCTAATTCTAGGTTTTATTTCTATGATGGGTAATGAAGTCGGAGCAATATTTGTTCGTCCTGACAATCATGGTTTGGGAATAGGTAAACAGCTTATGGATTTTGTTTCAGATTTTCATGAAGAAATGGAGGTTGAGGTTTTTGAACGAAACAATGTTGGAAGAGCATTCTATGATAGATATGGTTTTGAACTTATAGAGGAATTAATACATAAAGAGACGAATAACAAAGTATTACGCTTGAGGTATTCAAAATAATTTCAATTAAATTCGTGATTTCCCAACTTGCTTAATTAGAATAAATAAAAATAGTGTTAGTCGGTAATTAGATACTGTTCGTTTCAAGGGATAATTGTTTTTATATGAATTTTTGAAATTATATATTTGAACTATGAAAAAAATAAAATCGTATTTATATCTAATACTTGGGCTTTTTATTGCAAGTTGTTCAGAAAGTGACGGACCTGTTGAGATGGGAATTGAAGGTGATGCTTCATACACAGTAACATTTACTATGCATTGGAATAGTACAGATTTCCCAAAAGATTATCCATCAGGAGCCCACTTTTCGCCTTTGATTGGATGGAGTCATCCAGCATCGAGTCAATTATTTAATGTTGGAACGACAGCTTCGGCGGGTATAGAATCGATGGCAGAAGATGGAGCTACCGCAACACTACAAACTGAGTTAGAAGCTAAAATTGCTGCTGGAGAAGGTTTAGATTTTGTTATTGGAAGTGGATTGGGAAGTGGAACTGGAGAAATTACTGTTGATGTAGATGTGAATTCTGAAAATCCAGCGGTAACATTGGTTTCAATGGTTGCTCCAAGCCCAGATTGGTATGTGGCAGCTCTTAATGTAAACCTATATGATGGGACTCACTTTGCAACTAGTAAAACAATAACAGCAGCTGTTTACGATTCGGGTACTGATGATGGAATAAGCTTTACATCTGCTAATGCCGATGCAGATCCACAAGGATTAATTTCATTGATTATTGATGCTCCACTAGGAGATGGTACGGAATTGCCTACTGCATTTGCTACTGTTACATTTGTTAAGAAATAGATTAAAGTATTTATAATTGAAAGGCCTTTGATGAATAATCAGAGGCTTTTTTTATTGGGATATAATTCGTTAAATTAGTGAAACGTAAAATTACATTAGGCTATTAGTTTCAGCTTTATATATATTCGAGTTAATTAAAATTTAAGATTCAAATTATGAGCTACTATTTTAATAAGGTTTTAAAAACAAAAAACTTTGATGAAGCTATCGATCAGGTTACTGATGAATTGAAAAAGGAAGGTTTTGGAGTACTAACTCAAATTGATGTAAAAGCAACGCTTAAGAAGAAAATAGACGCTGACTTTAAGAAGTATGTCATTTTAGGAGCTTGTAATCCACACTATGCTTACAAAGCCTTACAAAGAGAAGATAAGATTGGTGTTTTCCTTCCTTGTAATGTCATTGTTGAGGAACAGGATAATGGTGATATCGAGGTATCGGCTGTTGATCCTATTGCATCGATGGCTACGGTAGAAAATGATACCTTAGGGGAAATTGCAATTGAAATTCAGAATAAGTTGAAGCTTGTAATCAATAGTTTAAATTAGAATAGAATTCTAACATAAAAATCCCAGCTTTTTGAGCTGGGATTTTTTTTGCTAGCTCATCAATGAGAAGATGGCTAATGCATATAAATAAAAGCGTAGGAATCTGAATAATCCATACATCAAATACCTTTTAAAACTGAAGCTAATGATTCCGGAAGCGATACTAACCATAGAGAATGGAATAGGCAGTAAAGCTCCTACAATGATTAAAAAACCACCCCATTTACGAATATTAATAATGTGTTTTGTCATTTTCGACTCAATATAATGACTCACTTTAGGAATACTAAGTATACTTCTACCGATGAAATAGGAAACACAACCTCCTAAATAAGATAGTAAGGCAAGTAGAGATAGGTTAATGAATGAATTATCTAGGGTCTTGACCCATGCAATAAATAACTCTGGAGGAATTAATCCAAGTATTGATTCTGATGTGAAGAAAAGAGAATATATACTTATTGCAGAATAATTCTCAGTGACATATTCAAAGAAAGTGTTAAAGTCGATGATGAACCGATCTAGCAATATTAGTACACCTACAATGAGGATAAAAGGCAAAATTGCTTTCTTGATATTCTCCCAAATAAAACTATAAAATCCTGTATAAGAATAATACTGGTGAGTTAGTTGGAGTCTGTTTTTGCGATTCTTTTGTGCTGATTGTGATCTCATTATTTTCTCTGATCTAATAGTAATAAAGTAAAAATAAATCCTGAGAAGGAGGATTTGATATTTTAATTATGGCAATAAGGCACAGGGCTTTAAGCTTGCAAGCTAATTTAAATCTCTTTTACCAATTGAGGTAGAAAATGCGAAAAATAGATTTAATAGGAATGTTTATGCGCCAAATTTCCAATATTATATAGGAGGAGGTGAAAAGGAAGTATCTGCTAAACTTAAAGGGAAAAGCGAAGCTCGAATAGTGAAAGAAATCTGTTTATAATAAAGCTTTATATAGTCTGGAAGAGAACAGGCAACTTGGCCTTCATACTCTTCATTTTCTTCTTCTAATGATGATTGATCAGCCTCAGAAATAGGAATGTAGATAGCATCTTTTTGTTGTTTTGCCATTACAATTTTGTGAATTGTTGGACCTACTACAAAAAGTAAAGCTATAAGTATTAAACGAGTGCTAAAGTTCTTCATATTCTTTACTGATGATGTAAATGTAGATAAAATACCAAGGGGTATTACACCATATGAGGTTACCTATAATCACTTGTATAGTAATTTAACTTATATGCCCTCTCGACGTTCTCTTATTGAGAGTCTTAGATCTATCTTAAAAATATGTTAAAAATTTGTAATAGTAAAGAATGTAGGGTTTTCCCCCAGTCGGTTTAGGACTTGCCCTGTTTCTCTGATGCTTTATAGCCCATACATTTGTCCAATAAAAATTGAGATATGAAGACAAGGGAAATTGACACACAAATAAAGGAAAATTCGAATATTCTGATTTTAGCTGATTATTCAGATGGTAATATGGCAGCCATATATTTTGCAATGCGATATCTCTATCGTCCAGGTTCATTAGTTCATTTAATTCAAACTTGGCAGAAACCGAACTTTGGATCATCAATGGTACGCGATTTATCTCCTATGTTAGAGAATATTGCAACTAGTGAGTTGAATAATCTTAAAAAGTATTTGCAAAGTCGTTATTCCATGCCCGATGATCAGATTATATTGATCTCTTTTGAAGGTGATTTAACCACTTTTTTTAAGACTGCTACATATACATCTCAGCACTGGCAAGTTGTGTTGGGTTCACCCAATTATGAGAATTTCTTATTAAGGAAGAATCGAATGAATGAGGTAATTGATAATGTTTCTGAAGATTTATTTGTACTGACAGGATTAGATAAAGATAATAGCATATCAGAAGCTTTTATGCTAGCAGATACACCTAAGACAAATTCGTCAAACTTATCAGTTCTGAAAAAGATAGCTATCAGCGAAAAACCTAATATTAGCGTCTGTTTATCAAGCTTGTTTGAATCACAAGAAGTTAGAAAAAGAAGAGTGTTGCCTTTAATAGAGAACTGTAAAGGAGCAAAATTAATCTTCTCTCAGGTAGAAAAAGGTGAAGGGCAAAAAGAAATACAAGAATTTTTGAGAAGTGGAAAAAGCAAGCTGATTGTATTTGAAAAGAACTTGAATCGAAAATTTCAGAATGGGATAAAATCTTGTTTGGATTCTTGGTTGTTAAAAAGTAAAGGTATTCGTGTTTGAAATTTTAAAGAGAGATTGATATGAAAAATATTAAACTAGAACGTATTCTTGTTCCTGTTAGCCTAAGTGGTGATGGGGAAGATGCCTTGAAGCAAGCTGTCTTTTTCAAGAAGAAAATGAATTCAAAAATTACCTTGATTCATGTGACTCCTGCTGCTTCAAATATCCAAAGTTTAGTGCAGAATGAATTAAATAAGAGACTGCAAGCAAGAGCCATGGTTCGGCTAATTCGATTTGCTAAAATACAGTTTAAGGGTAGAATTCCTGAATATGTTGATTTAAGAGTTGAAATTGGTCAGCATGTACCAGTTGTTATTGAAGTCGCTAATAAGGAAAATTATAATTTGGTTATCATTCGTAAGAATGAAAGAATTGAGGGCTTGGTTGGCAAGTTGAAAAAACACAGTGCTGATAAGATTGTTCAAGACATAAATTGCCCAGTTCTTTCAGTGAAGGATAGATGGACCTATAGAGGCGTGCGAAATATCCTTGTTCCTGTTGATATCAGACAGCAGTCACGAGATCTATTAAATTGGTCCATATATCTAGGGAAGAAATTAAATTCTCGAATTACTTTAATCTCAGTATTAAATGTGAAAATAGAATTGGAACAAAGTTTAGCCTATAAAAAGGCAAAGTTGCTAGAACGTTCTATTCGTGATGAAGGAATTCAATGTGAAGCTAGAATAATTGAGAATGAAGATGATGATAAGGTTGAAAGCCTGTTGCAGTATGCTAAACAGGAAAAAGCCGATTTAGTCTTAGCTCAAGGTGCTCAAGATATTTTATTTGGGAATGCGCAATCTGAGAATTTTACTTCTAGGTTATTACACGACTCGGTGAAGCCAGTTTTAAGATTGGAATCAACAAAAGTTAGTTTTCTGAAAGATATATTAGGAGCCAACATTCCTGTCAGTATAAAAGCTGGTAAGCCAATGGTAGAGCGAGTTTTAGAATAATTATAGGACAATAATAATAATGAAAGGGTCAATTAGCTGTATACTACTATTGTGCTGCTTGGGGGCTGATCAATGTAGTTTAAGGTATAGGGAAGTTTCCTTAACTTGTGGTAGGAAGCTTTCCTTTTTGGCTTGAAAATAGATTTAATATGTTTTGAGCTTATTTTTTATTGTAAATTTGTTTTACTCCTGTGAAAATTGACAAAGGCCTTAGATATATGCTTACAAAAAAGAGTTTTCTTATTAAGCAAAAAGTGATTTCTGTTTTGCTTCTATTTAGTGTTTTTGCCTTTGGTGGAATCATATATACTTTTTGGACTAGTTCAATTATCGACGCTAGACATATTAAACTTGTTGAGTATTCAGAGAAAGTAGAGGTTGAAGTCTTCAATGGTAGGATTGAAATGGATAACTTCCTTATGCAACGAGACAGCTTATCCTTTAATGGGATAGCAGAAAGCTTTAATGAGGCTGATTCTTATCTAATTAAATTGGCTGATATAGTAGCTGAAACTAAACATACCATACCTGATAGTAGTGAGTTATTTGAACAGAAACTATTGGAAACGAAAGCTTCAGTAAAACGTTTAGACGAACTCATAAAATCAGGACAATATTTAAATGAGCAACGTGTAGATAGCACGATGTTGCGAGCCTACCTTAATTTCAATAAAATCTTCACTGAGTATGAAAATGCCTTACAAACTTACATTAACGAGAGCAACTCGAGATTAAAAAAAGAGATCTTCTTTTTACTTGTCGCTATCTTTATAATTCTTGTACTGAGTTTGACTTTAATTGCTAGATTGATGGATTCGTTAATTAAAGCGGAACGTCAGATTCTTAGTAATACGATGGATGTAGAACAAAGAGAAAGGAAAAGGATTGCAATGGATTTACACGATGGATTGGGAGCCATATTATCTAGTGTAGGCATGTACAGCAAGATTCTCGAAAAAGAACTTGTTGGAAATAAACCAGCTGGTGAAAAATTGAAATATATCACGAACCTGTCAAATCAAGCACTACAGGCAGTAGGCGAAGTCATTAATAATTTGAATCCATCAATATTGAATCGTTATAATATTGTAGAATCTTTAGAAAAGCTATGTGTTAAAATTAGCAGTATTGGTGAGATGAATATTGAATTTGATAGTAGCAAATTTACTGGGGAAATGACAAAGAGTAGCGAGGTGATGCTTTATCGAATTACTGGAGAACTCTTGAATAATAGTTTAAAACATGCAAATGCTAACAAAGCGAATATTCATTTATCTCGACAAAAAGGGCGCGTCATTATTTCCTATAAAGATAATGGGATTGGGTTTGATATGAGTAAGCTGAGCATGCATGGGAATGATAAAATGGGACTTTCAAATATTGTAGAAAGAGTTGAGTCTATAGGAGGGCATTGTGTGCTACAAACTTCGCCAGGAGAAGGATTCACAATGAATATTGAATTTAACTAGTTGAATAGATAAAAAGCAATTTGATGGAAAAAATAAAGATAGTTTTAGTTGACGATCATAAGATTTTTAGAGATGGCTTCCGTCTTTTGTTACAGAGTTTTCCCTATGTTGAAATTATTGGTGAGGCATCTAACGGACAAGAGTTTCTAGATTTGCTTGAAAAAAAAGTACCTGAGATTGTTTTTATGGATATCAATATGCCACATGTTGATGGCGTTGAGGCAAGCCGCCGTGCAGTTGAGCAGTTTCCTGATATTAAAATTATTGCGTTAACGACTTTTCTTGACGAGGATTACTTGGAGAAGATGCTTGTGGCTGGTGTAGAGGCTTATATGCTGAAGAATTCTGAGTTAGATGAATTTGAGAAGGCGATTATGAAGGTTCATAATGGAGGTAATTATTTTTCTGATGAGATAGTAAGCCTACTTTCCGATAAGCTTCATCGTTTTAAGAAACGTAAAAAAGAGCAAGCAGTATTACCTGTATTCACAGAAAGAGAAAAGGAAATTATTGATCTTATATGCAAAGGGTATGGCAATAAGGAAATTGCTGAGAGAACCTTTCTAAGTCCAAAAACAGTTGAAAAGCATAAAAGTAACCTCTTTCAAAAAACCAATACCTTCAACACAGTTAACCTAGTGATTTATGCCTTCAAGAACCAGCTAGTAAATTTATAGTTTTACCTTGTTTTTTTGAATGGAAGTAGGGATTCTCCTATTTCAAAAGCATTAGTAGATTACTGTTTTTGCAGTATGCAAAAGGGGTTGGAACGACCAACCATTCCTAAATCATAGAATTGGTTTTCATGCCAATCCAATCTGTATATAAGACCGATTAGTACTAAAAGAATAAAGAATGATACAATTTATAAAGAGAAAACGACTATTAGAACGCATTAAAGACCCCTTAGTAGAATTTGTAAGGTTAGAAGCATTTGGTGGTATTGTTCTTATGGCATTTACCATGATCGCACTAGTTATCGCTAATTCCTATATGGGAGAAGAATTTCTTGCTTATTGGGAGAAATATGTTGGTTTGCATTTTGGAGATTGGAAACTGAGCAAAACTCTGATCCATTGGATTAATGATGGTTTTATGGCAATCTTCTTCTTTGTAGTTGGTCTCGAAATTAAGAGGGAGATGCTTACAGGAGGATTATCTTCTATCAAAAATGCCAGCTTACCAATTTTCTCTGCCGTAGGTGGTATGTTGGTTCCAGCTTTGGTTTATGTCTATTTTAACCAGACAGGGGCGGGGACACATGGTTGGGGAGTTCCAATGGCAACAGATATAGCATTTGCACTTGGTATATTGATCCTACTAGGAAAGCGAATTCCTGTTTCTTTAAAGTTATTACTAACCTCAATTGCTATTGTCGATGATATTGGAGCTGTAATTGTAATTGCTCTTTTTTATACCTCTGAGATTGATTGGATGTATCTGATTTATGGTGGAGGTATATATGCTTTACTTTGGTGTTTGAATTTACTAAAGATAAGGATTATCCCTGTTTATTTATTTTTAGGTCTTATACTTTGGTATGTTCTACTAAAGTCTGGTGTACATGCTACACTAGCAGGTATTCTTTTAGCCTTAACCATTCCAGCGCGAGCTAATCGAGAGGTCTTCGAATTTGTAAAATCGGGTACGTCTTTATTAAGTCAAATGGGCAAGATACCTGCTGAATCAACTGTGGCAGAGACTGACAAGCACATACAGTCATCAGTAGAAACGATTGAGGAAAACTGTAAGGAGGTTATTTCTCCATTGCAGCGATTAGAGCATGCTTTACATCCATTGGTAGCCTATCTTATTGTGCCTCTTTTTGCTTTTGCCAATGCAGGTATTATTATAGACCATCAATTACTGGGGCAGGTATTCGAACCCATATCTTTAGGAATTATATTGGGTCTTTTTCTAGGGAAACCCCTAGGTATCTATCTTTTTGCACTAGCTGGAGTTCGTTTGGGCTTTGCTCAAAAGCCTATTGATGTATGTTGGGCACAAATTATTGGAATTGGCTTCCTTGGAGGAATAGGTTTTACGATGTCTTTCTTTGTGTCTCAACTAGCATTTACAGATCCTGCCGTATTGAGTTTGGCAAAGTTTGCTGTTCTTATTGCATCTATACTTTCTGGCTTAATAGGTTTCTTGATCCTAAAATTCTTTTCCCACGAGTCTAAATAATCCATTTTACATCAAGTTTAGTTTTCAAGTTTAGTTTGTAGGTCGAAACGCAAGTTTCGGCCTTTTTTTATATAAAAATTGTTAAAACAAAAATGAACGTTCATTCATTATTAAAATATTTATATATATTTGTATCAACAGAATCAGGAAAGTGTATTAAATACTGATGAAATATTATCGAATATTAAACAATTTAGGATGAGTATTACAAATAAGATATGGTTTGGAGTTAGAATATTCTTCGCCCTATTTATGCTTATGGGAGGGGCACAACATTTTATAAAGCCCGATTTTTATTTACCATTTGTGCCGAGCTTCTTACCATTTCCCATGGCAATAATTTATCTATCAGGAATTGTTGAAGTCGCTTTAGGTGTGTTCTTGTTATTTGCAAAATATGCAAGAATTGCAGCTACAGGTATATTCATCCTAATGTTGCTTTTTTTACCCGTACATATTTGGGATATCATTTCAGATACACCTGCTATTGGATCTCATAAGGCGGCATTAATAAGATTACCATTCCAGTTTCTGTTTTTAGCAATAGCTTGGAAAATTAAGCAAGTATCATCACCGGTAATGAGCAAACTATGGTAACAAGAGTAAAGAGTCCAGATAAACGTAAAGCCTTATTAAAGGCAACTTTGAGTTTAGTTAATAATAATGGATTCCATGCAGCGCCTATGTCAAAAATAGCGAAATTGGCTAATGTGTCACCTGCTACAATCTATATTTACTTTAAGAATAAGCAAGATTTAATCAACCAATTATACCTTGAAGTAAAGAGTGCTTTTAGCGAGCACGCTTTTCAAAATTTCTCCGAGGAAATGCCTGTTAAAAAAGGATTTGAGATTATATGGAATAATATTGCTAATTATAAAATTGATCAGCCTGAAGAATCGAATTTTCTCTCACAGTGTGATAACACACCTATGATTGATGAAAAAAGTAGACAAGAGGGATTGAAGAATATTGAGCCCTTATTGAAATTATGGGAGCGAGGAAAGAGCGAAGGGATCATTAAAGATGTTTGTCCATACATTCTCTATGCTTATGCCATATATCCTTTAGCATTTTTAATGACTGCACAGCAAAGAGAAGATTTTGAGTTGAAAGAAGACTTAAAAGCTATTGCTTTTCAAGCAGCTTGGGATAGTATTCGAATATAATAAAAGAAGAGATGGGAAAAACGGCATTAATTCTTGGCGCAACTGGCTTAACAGGGAAATTACTTTTAAATCGTTTATTAGCTGATGAAGCTTATGAGAAAGTTAAAGTGTTTTCACGAAGAGCCTTGGGACTTAAACATCCAAAATTAGAAGTATTTATAGGAGATCTTTTAAAATTAGAGGCTTTTGATTCTAATTTTATTGGAGACGAAGTGTTCTGTTGTATTGGAACGACAGCCAATAAAACGAAGGACAAAGGGATTTATAAGCAGATTGACTTTGGTATTCCTGTTTCAGCAGCTTACTTATCTAAGAAAAATGGAATTAGTAGCTTTCTAGTTGTTTCGGCACTAGGAGCCAATGCGGAGAGCCAAATTTTTTATAATAAAACCAAAGGAGAGATGGAAGATGCCGTTTTAAATCAGCATATTCCTAATACCTATATTCTCAGACCATCATTAATAAAAGGTTTTAGAGAAGAGACACGAATTGGTGAGTCTATAGGCGGGTTACTCATAAGTATAGCTCAAATATTTTTAGTTGGGAAGTTTAAAAAGTATAGAGCTATTGAAGCTGAATCTATTGCAAGTGCTATGCATCATTTAGCAAAATTGAAACCAAAGACACAGATCTTAGAATCTGATCAAATAGAAGAATTAGGGCGTTTATGATGATTACTTAATGCATTCACCCTTTTTTATCCTAACAAGAGAATGAACATTCATTAATAATAAGAGAAAAATGAAAACAATACATTTAAATACAAGGCCAATAGGTACACCTCAATTGTCCGATTTTAATTTAGTAAATGAGGATTTACCACAAATTAATGAAAATGAAATGCTTTTAAAGGCAACTTATATTTCAGTTGACCCTTATTTAAGAGGGAGAATGATGGAAGGTAAATCTTATATCGAGCCATTTGAATTAAATAAGGCTTTGAGTTCTGGAATGATTACAGAAGTCATGGAATCAAACCTAGATGGCTTTAAGAAAGGTGACTTCGTAACTGGAATGCTAGAATGGAAAGAGTACCAGACTCACAATGGCGAGGAATTAATGAAAGTTGATCCTAACAAGGCTCCTTTATCAACTTATTTAGGTCTCCTAGGAATGACAGGCCTTACAGCATATTTAGGTTTGACTGAAATTGGTAAGCCTAAAGCAGGGGAAACAGTTGTTGTATCTGGTGCTGCCGGAGCTGTTGGTAGTGTTGTAGGTCAAATCGCAAAACTATTAGGTTGTCGTGTGGTTGGAATTGCTGGTAGCGATGAAAAGGTTGAAGTATTAAAATCGGAATATGGTTTTGACGCAGGTATCAATTACAAGACTACCGAGAACATGACGCAAGCGATTACAGAAGCCTGTCCAGAAGGAGTAGATATTTATTTTGATAATGTTGGAGGTGAAATATCAGATGGCGTCATGTTTAATCTGAATACGTTCGCAAGAGTAATTGTATGTGGTGCTATATCAATGTATAATGCTACTAGTATGCCAATGGGGCCTAGGTTGGATTCTATTTTGATTAAGAATTCAGTATTAAAGCAAGGCTTTATAGTGTTCAATTATATGGCGAAATATGGCGAAGCCATTTCCAAATTGGCTCAATGGTTGCAAGAAGGTAAACTGAAATCGACTGAAACTGTAGTTGAAGGGTTTGAAAATACACCTCAAGCATTTATCAATTTATTTGAAGGCAAGAACAAAGGGAAAATGGTCGTGAAGATCTAATTCCAAAATGAATATATACCAATTATTAATATTTAAAAACACAAAGATATGTCAATAGCAGCAGGAGCTTTAAAAGTACTAATTGTTTTAACCTCACACTCTCAAATGGGAGATACAGGGCACAAAACAGGATTTTGGGTGGAAGAATTTGCCAACCCATATTATACATTAGTTGATCAGGGAGTTGATATTACGATTGCAACACCAAAAGGCGGAGCAGCCCCAATAGATCCAACTTCGAATTTACCTCAGAATGCAACAGAAGATACGGAGCGTTTTAACAAAGATGAGGCTGTTCAGAAAATGGTTAAAGAAACAATTGCACTAGCCAACATTAATTTTGAAGATTACGATGCTGTTTTTTATCCAGGTGGTCATGGACCGCTTTGGGATTTAGCAGAGGATAAAACATCAGCGAAATTGATTCAGGATTTTTATGCAGCGAATAAACCAGTTGCCTTTGTTTGTCATGCTCCAGCAGCATTAAAACATGTAAAAAATGCAAATGGAGAGTTCTTGGTGAAAGGTAAGAAGGTTACCGGATTTACGAATGAGGAAGAAGAAGCAGTTCAATTAACTAAGGTTGTTCCATTCTTAGTAGAAGATATGCTTAAAGAGAATGGTGGCATCTATAGTCGTGGAAAAACTTGGGAAGCCTATGCAGTTCAGGATGGGAACCTTATTACTGGACAGAATCCTGCATCATCTGCTCTTGTAGCTGAATTGTTATTAAAAATGTTGAAGAAGTAAGAATCGCAGTGATTGATGTATTGAAATCTTAATTAAAATTTATCAATTTTGATATAATAAAACGCAAGCCGCTACTTGATAGAGATTTGCGTTTTTTTTGAATGAGAAGGAGGGTTGATTTCTCCTTCCTCGTCATGAACATCTTGTGTACGCTCAGCCATTTCATCTATTACCACTTGATCCGATTTAAGTGCTGTTACGGCATTAATCGAATTCTTAATTGTTGCTCCGTATTCAAGAGTAAAAGTAGAATCGAAAGCTGAAAAATCTACTACATCAGTAGGATACAAACTAGCTACGACTTCTGCATGTTCAAGAAGTTTGGCTTCTGGCATTTTAAATAATCTATCGTTATTTGGCATAAATTAAATATTGGGGTATTAATAAAATGGATGCTTAGTAATCCAGATCATAAATCTGGTAGTGAGAGTGTGAGAAAAGCAGAGGCTTATTATATCAAGTCTACTTTTCAAGAGATCGTATTCAATTTTTTGCGGCGAACACCTAAATATTTAGCTTTAGCTTCCGTGAAAATGGGCGGACTATTTCCAAATCGGGCGGAGGCTCCTCGAACTCGGGCGGAGGTTCCTCGAACTTGGGCGGAGACTCCTCGAACTCGGGCGGACAATTTCCGAAAGCGGCGGAGAGCTATATTTTTGGGCGAGCTATGCGCGGTTTTTTTACATCCTATTCTGATCATTTTTATTCTTCGCCCGATAGGATTACAGGCGTTCCCAGCTCATTTTCATATGTATTAATTTCATTATGTATGTTTATATACAATTTAGTAATCAATCTCGCCTTGTAGTCCTTTATCATCCCATTGCTAGTAAAGTAACTGTGATTGTGAGCTTTATTCTTAATCAGTAAGATGGCTTTAGATTCGCTTTTGTTTTTAGCGATATCAAATTAAGTAAAATAGCTTCTCAGTCTGTTTGTCAAATCTGTCAAGTTTATCAAAAACAATGATTTTAAGTTTGATTAACATTTATGTCATATATATGTTGCGCTGTGGAGAGACACCAAAGTTTTATACTTAATATTTTATCGTGGATAGAGGGTGTTTATTAGCTCTTATTAATGTATTACCATTTGCAATCTTAAGGTTTATGTTGTCGTCAAAAGACTACCTTGTTCTATTTTTAAGTTTTGAATAGACTGATTTATATTTCATTTTTAGATAGATGTATCTCAAAGGAACCTTATTGAATTAGGATGACATATTTTTGTTATTGATTAGGATTCATATTATTTTCCTATCTTATGAAATCTTTTTTTTTCCAAAGTTGAAGAAGTGTGAAAATATTATTCTAAAGTTTATTTTACCCTTTATCTATATACTAACCTTTTTGTGTATTGTGACTGAAATGCGACTAATAGAAGGTTCTGATCCTAAAATCGTTTTATTGTGAGAAAAGTTATCTGTTTAAGTTTTATCATTTGTTTTGTTGTTAGCAGTGCCTTTGCCGAGATTAAAAGTGTAGGGATTCCATTTATTCGTAGTTTCTCTAAACGTGATTATAAGGGAGGCTCACAGAATTGGGAAATGGTACAAAGCTCAAATGGCTTAATGTATTTTGCCAATAATGATGGGGTTTTAGAATTTGATGGTAATTCGTGGCGATTGATTCCAATGCCAAACAGTTCTGTGGTCCGATCTCTGGCAGTAGATAGTTTGCAAAGGGTTTATGTAGGGGCGTATAATGAATTTGGTTATTTAGAACCTGATAGTCAGGGGAAGTTGAGTTATCACTCTCTAGTGGATTTAGTACCTGAGGCTGAACGGAATTTTTCTGAGATTTGGCAAATTTTCCCCTTTGAAGAAGGCATCCTTTTTCATTCCTTTCAAAAGATACTTTATTATAAGGGTGGGGAAGTTACAGTGTTTAATGCCGAAACTGAATTTCACTATAGTTTTTTAGTAGATAATCAGCTATTTATCCAAGAAAAAGAAAAGGGCTTGTGTCTTTGGAATAAGCAGAATGTTGAACAGGTGAGCGGTGGAGGATTTTTTAAAGATATCGAAATTGTGAGCATTTTGCCTTATTCTGATCATTCTATACTTATTGCAACTGCTGCGTCTGGACTATTTTTATTTGATGGGGATAAGGTCCAAGTCTGGAATACAAGTCTTAATGCTAGATTTCAAAAGGGTCAGTTATTTTCAGCTATAACGCTTGATGATCACCTTTATGCCTTTGGTAGTGTGATGAATGGCTTATATATTATGGATAAGTCTGGAGCTTTGATACAGCACATCAATTCGGATAAGGGCTTACAAAATAATACCATATTATGCCTTTTTCAAGATCAAGATAAAAATTTGTGGTTAGGTCTCGATAATGGGATCGATTATATTGAGATTAGCTCTCCTTTGTCTCTTTTGAAAACGAATAGAGATATAGGAACAGGATATACCTCTATTGTTCATAACAATCATCTTTATTTGGGTACTAATATGGGCTTGTTTTGTAAAGAGCTTCCTATCGACTCAGATTCTAAGTTAAAAGCAGATGATTTAGAATTGGTTAAAAATACATTGGGACAGGTTTGGTCATTACAAGTGATTGATGGCGAGTTGATTTGTGGACATAATAAAGGGACTTTTCGAATTGAAAACAAGCAAGCTGAATTGATTTGTGATATTGAAGGAGGCTGGAAATATCTGTATAAAAAAGAGTTCCCAAATCAAATGATAGGGGGGACCTATTCAGGATTAGTTTTGTTTGAGAAATCGGCAAAGAGTAATTGGAAATGGCAATTCGTGAAAGAGATTGGTGGTTTTAATGAATCTTCTCGCGAAATGATATGGGATGATGATAATTCTATATGGATGTGTCATGGATATAAGGGGGTTTATCGAATCTTTTTAAACTCTGCTTTGGATACCTGTACCAATTATCGTTTTTATGATGAAAATAATGGTTTTGGTACTAATTTGAATATCAATGTTCATAAGATACGTGGAGAAATTGCTTTTTCAAGTCCCACTGGTTTTTATAAGTACTCACCAGAATTAGATCGTTTTGATACACATAAATATCTAAATGATTTATTAGGTACAGATAGAAGAGTAAGTAAGTCAACAGAGGACGAGAATGGTGATATTTGGTTTTTTCAGGGAGGTAACCTAGGCTTATTAAAGAGGCAAATAGGAAACTCATATGAGATGATTAGGAAACCCTTTGTATCTTTGAAAGATGCCTTTACAAATGCTTTTGAGAATGCATACACTTACAATCGTAAAAATGTATTGATTGGTACCGAATGGGGCTTTGTACATTATAACCCCTCTATAACAAAACAATACGATTCCGATTTTCAGGTGCTTATTCGTGAAGTTACTATCACAAGCCCTCATGATTCAATAATCTATTTTGGTGATATAAATCGAACCAGTTTAATAGATGATGGTGTATCAGTTTCATTACCTTATAAAAGTAATGCTTTACGATTCAATTTTTCTGCACCTCAATATAGCGATCCAGATTTAGTGCGTTATCACTATCAATTGATCGGTTTTGAGGATGAACCTTCAGTATGTGGAAGTACGCTGCAAAAAGAATATACGAATCTACCTGAGGGAAATTATATTTTCAAAGTTGATGCACAAAATCAATATGGAATTAAAGCACAATCTTCTGAATTTCATTTTTCTATTGCTCCACCTTGGTATAGATCTTTAATCGCTTATACCGTTTATCTACTTGGTTGTATTTTTATTCTACTCCTAACTGTTTATTTAATCAGGAGAAGAATAAAAATCGTACAAATACGCCTAAAACAAAAACAGAATGAAGAGTTGAAGGCTAAAGAACAAAAGTTTCGGGAAGAGGCACTTATGGTTGAAAAGGAAATTGTGCAGCTACGAAACGAGAAGCTTAAAAATGAAGTTGTTTTCAAGAATCGTGAATTGGCTAGTTCGACTATGAATATTATTCATAAAAATGAGGTTCTTTCTTATGCTCTTGGAGAATTGAAAAAAGCTCTGAAAAAAATACAGGATCCTATGGCTCTTGTACAAGTTAAAAAATTGGCAAAAACTGTTGAAAAGGAATTCAATAGCGAAGAAGATTGGGAACAATTTGAATTGCATTTTGATCAGGTTCATGAAAATTACCTTCAGAAACTGAGAAAAGAATACCCTCAGCTTTCCCCCAAAGATTTAAGAATGTGTGCCTATTTAAGAATGAACCTTTCAACCAAAGAAATCGCACCCCTGATGAATATATCTGTTCGGGGTGTTGAAATCAGCAGGTATCGCTTGAGAAAGAAATTTGAATTACACAGGGATGATAATCTGATTGAATTCCTATTAAATATATAAAGAGGCTTTGAAATAATGAAAGAGTGGAGGTATACGTGATATCCTCCACTTTTTTGCTTTGATGTATTTGTTTAGTAAATGGTGAAATAATTATATATATCGTTAGGTGTTTAATGCCAACGATTTAAGTGTTAAAAACTGTTAAATGATGTATCTGTGATGTATTGTGTTTAAATATATGATGTATTCGTGATGTACTTGATTTTTTGCTTTAGGGAGAAAGTCGGGTCATATTGCAAACGATTTAAACGCGTAAAATCAATCACTAATTCAATCTAAACTAAAACAAAGAGCACATGAAAAAAACAGTCTTGTTTTTGTTTCTGGCATTTTTATGTTGGAATACGTTTGCGCAAGGACATTCGGTCAATGGGGTTGTAACCTCGGCTGAAGATGGCTTACCTATGCCATTTGCCTCGGTTGTACTTAAGGGTACAACGATTGGCACATCGACCGATATCGATGGAAATTATTCTATACAAGCAGATGAAGACGCTATAATAGTGTTTTCTATGGTAGGTTTTGCCTCTCAAGAAATTAAAGTAGGTAGTCAGATTACAATTAACGTCATTCTATCTGTTGACAACATGGGCTTAGATGAAGTCGTTGTTATTGGTTATGGTGTACAGAAAAAGAGTTCCGTAACAGGTTCTATATCCTCTCTAAAAGCAGAAGATATTCAGAAAATGCCTATTCAGCGAGCAGAACAAGCTTTGCAGGGACAGGTTGCCGGAGTTCAAGTGACAATGGAATCAGGTCAACCAGGTGCTGGCTTGTCAGTTAACATTAGAGGGGTTGGTACCACTGGGAATTCTCAGCCACTTTATATTATCGATGGCAACCCTGTGGGTGATATCTCTTATTTGTCTTCTACAGATATTGGAAGTATGGAGGTTTTGAAAGATGCTTCTGCTTCTGCAATTTATGGAGCCAGAGGTGCTAATGGTGTCGTTATTATTACCACTAAGCAAGGAACCAAAGGTGAAGCTAGACTATCTTACGATGGCTATTATGGTATTCAGAATACATCGAGGAAGATGGATGTTCTTAATGCAAGTGATTATGCCATGATTATTAATGAATCTTTGTTGAATGCGGATAGAAATAGTTCTTCTGCTGACTGGATTCAGGATGAAGAAATAGCAGGTATCGGTTCAGGTACCGACTGGCAAAACAAAATCTTCAGAAATAATGCTCCGATTCAAAGCCATACACTGTCTTTAAACGGAGGTAATGATCAAATTTTGTATTCAACAGCTTTATCTTACTTCAGCCAGGATGGTATTGTCTCTGAAGACAAATCGAGCTATGAGCGTATTAACTTCCGTGTTAAGGGTGATTATACCTCTTATAACAAGAAGTTAAAAGTAGGTACATCTATGGTGTATTCACATAGTACGTCTCAGGGTATCGATCCTAACAATATTTTCAACTCTCCATTGGCTCAGGCGATTAATATCGATCCTATTTCTGTAGTTAAGGATGAAAACGGAGAATTTGGAAGACCAATCCGGAACATGCAGGAGATTGTAAACCCAATTGCAGCCATGTATTATCTGAATGATGAATACAAAACGGATAAAATTGTAGGTAACCTTTATGCTGAATACAAGGTGGTTGATCACGTAAAAGTGAAAACATCATTAGGTATTGATTACGCATACCAGTGGCACGATGTTTATAAGCCTATCTTCGAATTAAGTACGATTACCACGAATGAATCAACCAAAGTGGATAAAACCATGGACAGCTGGTACAGTACCAACTGGGAGACTACAATCAACTATAACAACACTTTTGGTGAGCACGAGCTTGATGTAATTGTTGGAACAACTGCTTATACTAACAACTATGAGAACCTGAGCGGTAGTGGTAGTGATTTGCTTATTGGAGGCAAAAAATTTGCTTATCTTGATAATGCTATTCTCGAGAGTAAGTCTTCAGGAGGAACCTTTGATACGAATTCCATATTGTCTTTGTTTGGACGTGCCAATTACAGCTATAAAGACAGATATATGGCATCGGTAACTGTTCGTCGTGATGGCTCATCCCGATTCGGACCAAATAACCGTTACGCAACTTTTCCTTCAGTTTCTACCGGATGGATCATGTCTGAAGAGGATTTCCTTAAGGGCAAGTTAGGTCCGATTACTTTTATTAAAATAAGAGCGAGTTGGGGTCAGAACGGTAACGAGAATATCGGTAATTTCAGATACCTGTCTTCTATTGCTAACAACCACAACTACAATTTTAACCCGGGAACAGTTGTTAATGGTTTTTCTCCTTCTAAGATTGCCAATCCTGATCTTAAATGGGAAACTTCAGAACAAACCGATATCGGTCTTGATTTACGATTGGGTTCAAATTTCTACATGAACTTTGATTACTACGATAAGAGAACTAAAGACCTTTTGATTGATGCACCAATTCCTGGTTATGTTGGTAACAGCGCACCTACCGTTAATGGGGGAACTGTACAAAACAGAGGTATTGAATTCTTATTAGGTTACAATGGCAGATCGAATGATTTTTCATACGGAGGTACACTTAACTTTTCGGCGAATAGAAACGAAATGTTGAAGATTAACAATGACGAAGGTATTATTTATGGTAACGTAAATATTGGACCTTCAGGCTTGAAAAACTTAACCATCGCTAAAGTAGGCGAACCTATTGGTTACTTCTGGGGATGGGAAACAAATGGTATCTATCAAAATCAAGCACAAATTGATAATAGTGGATCTCATCAATCCAATGCCACTCCTGGTGATTTAATTTATGTCGATCAAAATGAAGATGGTGTGATGGATGATGAGGACAGAATCAACCTTGGTGATCCTCATCCTGATTTTACAGTTGGTTTAAATCTTAATTTTGCTTATAAAAATTTTGATTTAAGTATGTTCTGGTACGGCGTTGTTGGCAATCAAATTGTTAATGCTACGCGTCGTTACGATTTACCTAATGCCAATTATCAAACATCTGTTTTAGATAGATGGACCGGTGAAGGCTCAACCAATAAAACACCTAAAGTATCCTGGAGTGATAATAACAACAATAGAGGAGATTTCTCTGATTTTATGGTTGAGGATGCTGATTATTTGAGACTTAAAAATATTCAGTTAGGTTACTCTTTACCAAAATCGGTTTTAAACAGACTTAATATTGAGAAATTCAGACTCTATGTTTCTGGTGATAATCTATTGACTTTCACGAAGTATTCAGGATTAGAACCTGAGATTGGAAACACAGGTGATGTATTCCGAACAGGTATCGATCAGGGAGTTTACCCTCAGGCAAGAGTCTTTACTATTGGTGCTAATATCACATTCTAAGATTTTTTTAACAGATAAAACAAAAACAATGAAAAAGATAATTTATATACTTCTTTTTGCTGTTACTTTCATGGGCTGTGAAGACTATCTTGAGAAAGATTTAGTGACAGAGCAGACTGAAGAAAACTTCTATATTACAGAAGTCGATATGTACAGAGCTTTGGTTTCGGTTTACGAACCGCTTCAAAGGAACTGGGGAGAGAGCTTGCAAATAACCATGGATATTGTTTCGGACGATGCTTATGGTGGAGGTGGTTCAGCTACCGATGGTGTTTCAGGAAAGAGAGCAGGCAGAGGTTTGACTACGGCATCAGAGGGCATGTGGAGTGCCATGTGGAACGACCACTATGCTGGTGTTTATGGCGCAAACGTCTTTTTGGAAAAAGTAGACGCTTCTGAAATGTCGGAAGAGCTGAAGACTCAATTCAAGGGCGAGGCTCATTTCTTAAGAGCCTATTACTACGCTAACTTAGTTCGTGTTTTCGAAAATGTTCCCTTGATTACTAAAACACTTGCAACATCAGAATATTCACAAGCTGCAGCACCCGTTGCTGATGTGTATGCTCTAATTGCAAGCGATTTGGAAATCTCTATTGCTAACCTAGCGGGTGTGACATACGACAATGATCAAAAAGGACGAGTTACTGAATGGGCTCCCCGAGCACTACTAGCCAGAATGTACCTTTTTTATGATGGCGTTTATGGCAGTGGCAATGCAAGTTCAACCATGCCTGGTGATATCACTGGTGCTGATGCTTTGTCTTATTTAAATGATGTTATCACTACTAGTGGTGCAGATCTTTTACCAGATTTTGGAAACCTTTGGGGACACTCTGAATTTACGAATTCATGGGTTGAGAACTCAGTAGAAGGTATTTTCGAAGTACAATTCTCAAACCAGGGTGAAGGCTTTCAATGGTGGAATGCTCCTTACGATATTGGAAATAAAATGGTTGTCTTTGTTGGGCCAAGAGGTGCGACTTCAGATTCAGAATATTACTCTGGTTGGGGATTTTCTCCAGCAACTCAGCAACTTTACGATTCTTATCAGGATGGTGATCTTCGTAGAGATTTCACTCTTCTAGATATGGTCGCTGAATTGGGCGAAGGTAACTTTGAAGAGGCTGATCAGTACACTGGCTACTTGAATAAAAAGTATGCCGGTCTTAAAAGCCAAGTACCTGTTGTAGGACAAGAGCAACTGAATTTCCCTCAGAATTATATCGCAATCCGTTATGCTGATGTTTTACTGATGGCTGCCGAATTGGAAATCCATTTGGGATCAGCTGCCAATGCTGCAGTTCATTACAATAAAGTAAGAGCCCGTGCTTTTGAGTCATATTCTTCGGTTAGTTCTGTGACTTTAGCACAAATTTTTGAAGAAAGAAAGTTGGAGTTTGCACTTGAAGGTATCAGATACTGGGACTTGCTTCGAAGAGGTATGCCTGTCTTGGAAAGTGCCGTTCAGGCAACGAATTTAGGTGGAATCTATGATTCTGCTGTAAATACAGCAGCCAGAGGATTCTGGCCAATCCCTTCAACTGAAATTGCACTGTCAAACTTTGCCTTAAAGCAAAACGATGGTTATTAATAAGTCGAAATCGAATCATCTTAGGTGATTTATGATTTACATGACTTATTTGGTAATTATTTAAAATTAAAATTATGAAAAAAATATTATATTTTATTTTGCTTTTAGTTGTCGCTGTGTCTTGTTCTCCTGATGAGTACAGCACACCTGAAAACCTAATGGCAGAACAAATTGAATGGGGATATACGGCCACCGATGTCACTAATGAATATACACTATACAACAACACGCCAGGTGTAAGTTCAACTTGGGATTTTGGTAATGGTGTGACTCAAAAAGGAAATACCGTTACAGCACGTTATACATTTGCTGGAACCTATACTGTTAAGCTTACAGTTATCTCTCAGGGAGGTGTGACGATTATTGAAGATGAGATTGTTACAACTGTGGATAATCCATCTTTTCTGTCAGGATATCCTTATGATGAGTTAGTTGGAAGTGGAGAGCAAACATGGGCTATAGATGCTTACTCAAAAGCTCATTTTGGACTAGGACCAACAATAGCAAATCCTGTAGAATGGTATGGAGCTGCTATAAACGATAAAGCTGAAAGAAGTCTTTATGATGATAGATTTACCTTTAAAATTACTGCATCAGGATTAACTGTGACTCAGTTAACTAATGGTTTAGTATATGCAAATGGTGCTTGGGCTTCTGATTTTGGAACTACTGCAGGTAACGAAGAACCTTCTGGCGGTGATTTTATCATGCCTTTTGATGGTGGTGATTTTGTTTGTACAGTAGCAGGCGATGTGTTGAATGTAACAGGTGGTGGTTTCTTAGGATACTATGCTGGAGCTTCAGAATATCAAATAACAACACTTACAGAGGATTTATTGGAAGTTGTATTTTGGGATTCAAAAGGATCATTCTTTTGGTTCACAAGATTTAGACCTGTTGATAAATTAACACCGGAGCCAGAACCTGTTGTTAAAGAGCTTGAGAGTAATGATATCTCTGACGATTTTGAAGGCAATGGTAATATTGTATGGGATACAGCAGCAATTGATGGTTTTGATATCATTGATAACTTTGCTCCATCTGATGTTAACTCTTCAGAGAAGGTTGCAAGGTATCAAAAAGGTGCTGGAGAATGGACAAGTGTCTTGACGGTTCTTGATTATATCATCGATCTTTCTACTAGAAACCAATTCACTTTAAAAGTATTTGTTCCAAGTTTTAACGACTATGTTACTGTTTGTGATCCTGGAACACCTTGGATTGCAGATCATAATCTTAAGCCTCAAATTGATGTGAAACTACAAGACAGTTCACTTGGAGGCAATGCATGGCAAACACAGCAAGTTCGTAGCCATACCTTAACTGAAGATCAGTTTGGGAAATGGGTTGAATTGACTTTTGACTACAGCGATGTTTCTGATCGTGTTGATTTTGACCAAATTGTCATTCAACTTGGTGCAGAGGGGCATTGTAATGCAGGCCTTTTCTATATCGACGATTTCGAGTTGTTACCATAATTAGTTTATGCCAGAGCACAATCTGTGCTCTGGCATATTTATACTAATATCTTCTTTATAAAATTTAGACTGATTTATTAAGATTCATTCATGAATTTTGAGCAATAAGTGATAATTGTGAAGCTCACATTATCTTCTGAAGTATTTATCTGATATCACAATATGATAATGGCTTTCAGTGCAATCTTATTGTTTTTTTTTATATGCTAACTAAGCCTTTTTTATCTAGTAGCAATGAATTATAATTCAATAATAGCTATGAAAACATTACGCTCTCTTACATACGTTAACTTTCTCTTTTCCATACTTCTTTCAGCTTTTCTATTGTCATGTCAAAAGAGTGATGACGAGGAAACTTATACGCCTGATTTTACATTTACTGAAGATGTTAATGATGCAAATAAAGTTGTGTTTTCGAATACAAGTACCGGATCGTATTTATTTATGCAGTGGGATTTTGGTAATGGAGGAGTTTCTGAAAAGCAACGTGCCAATACAAATGATCAAACCATTTTCTATTCTGAAAAAGGAGATTATAAGGTTCAGTTAACGCTTTGGGGACTAAATAATGAGTTGTCGAATAATAAGGTTGCAACGAAAACTATAAGTATTGAGCAAGATGTTTTTCTTGCTGAGTTTACGTATTCAATTGATGGTGCTAAACCTAATTTTGTCACCTTAAATAATACGACCCAAGGTGATTATGATGCTATTTCATGGAAATGGAATGATAAGGTGATCACAGGTGATAATATTGATCAAATTGAAATTTATTTACCTAGAGCAGGTATTTATGATGTAGAGTTACATGTTTATAAAGATGGTTTTGAAGAACTTTTGACAAAACAGATAACTATAGCACAAGATGATCCGGATTATTTGGACAATATGACTTTGGTTTGGTCTGATGAATTTGATGGAACTGAAATCAATACTGACTATTGGACTTTCGAAACTGGAGCTGGTGGCTGGGGAAACAATGAACTGCAAAATTACACCAGCGGTGATAATGCTGAAATTACAGATGGAAAGCTAGTTATTACTGCCCGAAAAGAGAATGGTAATATGGTAGCAGGTTCTTATACTTCTACTCGCATGATCTCTAAAGGGAAAAAAGAATTTACATATGGGCGAATGGAAATTCGTGCCAAATTACCCTCCGGAACGGGAATATGGCCTGCTATATGGATGTTGGGAGGAAATATAAGTAGTGAAGGATGGCCTGCATGTGGCGAAATTGATATTATGGAATACGTGGGTTATCAGCCTGACGTTGTTCATGCCACAGTTCATACACCTTCAGGATATGGGGCAAATGGCAATGGAAGCAGTAAATCTCTAGAAACTGCTGAGGAAGAATTTCATATTTATGGACTTATTTGGGATGAAATGGAGATGATTTTTTATATCGATTCACCTGAAAATGTAACTCACACATATGCCCCATCTAATAAAACAGCTAGCAACTGGCCATTCGATCTCTCACAATTTTTTATACTAAATGTGGCCGTTGGAGGTAATTGGGGAGGAGCTCAAGGCGTTGATAATACCATTTTCCCTCAAAGTATGGCAGTTGATTACGTACGCGTATATCAATCAATTAACTAGGATTAGAGTCTAAGCTTAAACTAAGATCTTAAAGAATTTAGCATGCAATTAAAAAATACAATCATATTATTGGGAACCTTATTTCTATTGGCAAGTTGCAATGGGGAAAAATCAGGAACCTCAACAAAAAATACAAAAAGTTCGCACAAGAACAATTACCAATTGGTTTGGAGCGACGAGTTTGATTATACCGGTTTACCCGATTCATCCAAATGGATTTTTGATACCGAAGGTAATGCTGATGGATGGGGGAATCGGGAAGCTCAACATTATACAATAGCCAAAAAAGAAAATGCATGGGTCGAAAATGGAGTGCTTAACATTACTGCTCTAAAAAAACAATTTGAAGGAAAAGAATATACTTCGGCACGCTTAAACTCAAGAGCAAATTGGCTACACGGAAGAATTGAAGTGAGTGCCAAGCTTCCAAAGGGAAGAGGAACCTGGTCTGCCATATGGATGATGCCAGAAGGCTGGACTTATAAAGATGGCGATTGGCCAAATATTGGTGAAATCGACATCATGGAACATGTGGGACATAACTTAGGAACTATTCATGCTTCGGCTCACTCTACAGATTACCAGTGGCAAACTGGAACACAACAAACTGATACCATACAAATACCTGATGTGTCTGAAAATTTTCATTCCTATATATGGGAATGGACACCAGAGGTGATGAAAGCCTATGTGGATGACAAACTTTATTTTGAGTATAAAAATAAAGGCTTGGGCGAATCAAAATGGCCATACATAAAACCCTTCTACCTGATTCTAAATTTAGCAGTTGGTGGCGCTTGGGGCAATGTACAGGGAATTGAAGCTGATGTATTTCCTCAAAGTATGCAAGTTGACTATGTTAGAATCTATCAAAAGAAATAATCTCATTCATTGCTGGTTTTGGCAAGTGACTTTAAATAAAATTTGATTTTATGAATTTAAGATATATAGTTTTTGTATCGTTTATAGTTGCATTGGGAGGCTTCCTAATGGGATTCGATGCGTCGGTTATATCGGGTGTTGTGAAATTTATTGAACCTCAATTTGATTTATCGAAAATCCAATTGGGATGGGCTGTTAGTTGTTTGACACTAACTGCGACTTTGGCCATGTTTATGGCTGGTCCCTTGAGTGACAAATTAGGGAGAAGAACGGTTCTTAAATATGCAGCAGCATTATATTTTATTTCAGCAATAGGATCAGCGATTGCTCCCAGCTTTTGGTTTTTAGTTCTGGCTAGAATGGTCGGAGGGTTTGGTGTTGGAGCGTCGCTGATTATTGCTCCTATTTACATTGCTGAAATCTCTCCTCCTAAGATGAGAGGAAGAATGGTTTCTTTAAATCAATTGAATATCGTTCTGGGAATTTCGGTTGCATTTTTCACCAATTACTTGATTTTGCAATTAGGAAAATCAAATGAAGGCTGGGCTGAAATATTACAGTTTAATAATTACAATTGGCGCTGGATGTTAGGTTTAGAAGCCTTACCTGCCATTATCTATTTCTTTTTTCTATTTTTCGTTCCTCGCAGCCCAAGATGGTTAGCCATGAATGGATTGGATGATGAAGCATTACAGGTAATGGAGAAATCAGTGGGAGCCGAAGAGGCAAAAAATCAATTAAAATCGATTTCTCAAAGTATCAAAGCATCTCCACAAAAGGAGAAAACTTCACTTAAAGAATTGTTTAAGCCTTCCATGAAACTCGTATTGTTGATTGGAATTGTCATTGCTGTAACTCAGCAAATTACAGGTATCAATTCTGTATTCTTTTATGCACCCATGATTTTTGAACAAACTGGGATTGGTACTGACGCTTCATTCTCACAAGCCATACTGGTAGGTCTTATCAATCTTGTGTTTACGCTTTTTGCCATTTGGTTAGTCGACCGTATTGGAAGAAAACCTCTTTTGATTTTTGGTTTAACTGGCATTGCAATCTCAATGTTTATACTTTCTGCTGGATTTGGCAGAGCAACTTATCAATTGACCGAAGATAAAATTCAGGGATGCTCGTCATTTGCTGATTCTGAGAATCTGTCTTCAATGCAAAATGTGATTTTCTATAGCGATCTAGACTTTAATAAAGCATTAAAAAATAGTGTAAGCGAAAAGGTTTTTAAAGAGCATCAAACAGATTTTATCTCGAAAGCAATTAGCATTAACCCATGGTTAGTCTTGATTGGTATTCTTGGCTTTGTTGCCTCTTTCGCTATTTCAATCGGACCGGTTATGTGGGTCTTGTTTTCAGAGTTGTTTCCAAACCGTATTCGGGGGCTTGCCATCTCTTTTGTGGGCTTAATAAATTCAGGAATAAGCTTTCTCGTTCAACTTGTGTTTCCATGGGAACAGATGAATTTTGGGAATGCAACCACTTTTCTCATTTATGGAATCTTTGGAGCAATTGGACTCGTATTTGTCTTTTTTATGCTACCAGAAACTAAAGGTAAATCCTTGGAAGAATTAGAATTGATACTTGTAAAAGAATAATGAATGGACTCTTTAATTGGTGAAATCCGATTGAAAGTTTTTAGATATAAAATCAGAAGTATTTACTATAGAAAGTAATTGAAGTAGAATCAATTAATATTAAAATGAAGAAGAATAATATTTACTTGGGAGACACGAATTTGAATTACAGCGGGGCTGAAGTTGAGGGGAAATTCGTAGAACTACATAATGAAAAGTTTTACAAGATCAGCAATTCTGATCAAATGTCAGACTTCTTTATGAGTATAGTCAGTGATTCCGATCACTGGATGTTCATATCGAGCAATGGTTCTTTGTCAGCTGGAAGAAAAGATAGGAACAATGCCTTGTTCCCTTATTATACTGTTGATAAAATTCACGATTATAGAGATAAAACAGGAAGTAAAACCATTGTTTTAGTTGAAAAGGATGATAAAACTCTTTTGTGGAAACCATTTTCGAATGGTCTTAGAAACATATACAAGATTGAAAGAAATTTGTATAAGAGTATTTACGGTAACAAGGTCATTTTTGAAGAGGTAAATGTCGATTTGGGAATGAGTTTCCAATATGCTTGGAGCAATACCGAGAAATTTGGTTTTGTGAAAACATCAAAGGTTTCCAATCTAAGTGATAATAAAGTAGAATTTGAGATTATTGATGGTATTGAAAACATTCTTCCTAGTGGTGTTGATTACGATTTTCAGAATGAATATAGTAATTTATTAGATGCCTATAAAAAGAGTGAATTACTTGAAGAAAGTGGTCTAGGCTTATATATGCTGAGCTCAATTCCTGTTGATAGAGCAGAACCAAGTGAGTCTTTAAAAACCTCAACGGTTTGGTCCTATGGATTAGAGGATAGCAAAATTCTGTTGTCAGCTAAACAAGTTGATCGCTTTAAACAGGGTTATCCTGTTGAAACTGAAATCGACATAAGAGCTGCTAAAGGCGCTTATTTTTTGAATTCTGAACTTGAGCTGGGGGTAAATGAATCCAGAGAATGGATGATTATTACAGAGCTGAACCAGGATAGCGTATCTGTAGCCAATTTGAATAATTTTATTAAAACCGAAAAAAATATTGCCGGTTTAATAGCAGAAGATATTGCTTTAGGAACAACTAATTTGATCAAAATTGTTGCCGATGCTGATGGTTTACAAATGGGAAATGATGACTTGAGTTATGCTCGTCATTTTTCAAATACCCTTTTCAATGTTATGAGAGGTGGTATATTTGCAGATAATTATATTGTAGAATCTGCTGACTTTGAGTTGTTTATTCATCAAACGAATAAACCAATTGCTAAGCAGTTTCAAGAGTGGATTGATCAATTACCATCAGAAATTACTTATACGGAATTGAATCAGCTGGCCGAAAAGACAGGCGATTCAGATTTGATCAGAATCTGTTATGAATACCTTCCTCTAACATTTAGTAGAAGACATGGTGATCCTAGTAGACCTTGGAACCAATTTGCTATCGAAACTAAAAATGAAGACGGTTCACCTAAATTAAACTATCAGGGAAACTGGCGTGATATTTTTCAAAACTGGGAAGCTCTTGGGCTTTCATATCCTGAATTTTTGGAAGGCATGATCAGCAAGTTTGTAAATGCATCAACTGCCGATGGTTATAATCCATACCGAATTACAAGAGAAGGAATTGACTGGGAATGTCCAGATCCTAATGATCCATGGGCTTATATTGGATATTGGGGTGATCATCAGATCATTTATCTTCAAAAATTTCTTGAATTATCCAATGAATACCATCCTGGTAAATTGGATAATCTACTGACCAAAGAGAATTTTGTCTATGCAAATGTTCCTTATAGGATTAAATCATACAAGGATATCGTAAAGAATCCGCAAGATACCATTGAGTTTGATTTTGATCTAAATGATCAGATTAAAGGAATGGTTGACCATATTGGTGCTGATGCCCGATTATTGAAAAACGGTGACGATGGCTTGTACCAAGTCAATCTAACCGAAAAAATTTTGGTAACTCTATTGACAAAGTTGAGCAACTTTATTCCTGAAGCGGGTATTTGGTTAAACACCCAACGTCCGGAATGGAATGATGCAAACAATGCCCTTGTAGGTAACGGTGTGTCTATGGTTACTTTGTGTTACCTGAGACGATTTCTAAAGTTTTGGTCAGAAAAATTTAGTGAAATTTCAATAGAGGAAGTTCATATTTCCGAGGAAGTCAAAACTCTAATGGATTCCATTTTTAGTCTTTTTCTTGAAAATGCAGGTCTTTTGGAAAGCGGATTTTCTGATGAAGACAGACGTCGTTTCGCTGATATTTTGGGTGAAGCAGGTAGCAAATACAGAAATGGAATTTATGAAAATTCTTTTTCAGGTTTGAAAGAAACTGTTAAAGTGAGCGAATTACTCGAATTCACCAATTTGGCCTTAGTTTATATGGATCAATCCATAAAAGTGAACAAACGAGAAGACGGGCTATATCATGCCTATAATCTGATTTCTTTTGCAGATCAAACTGTTTCTGTACGCTATTTATATCAAATGCTTGAAGGGCAGGTTGCTGTTTTAAGTTCAGGATATTTAAATGCTGAGGAAAGTCTTGACGTATTGAATTGTTTAAAGTGGAGTGAACTGTTTAGACGTGATCAATACAGTTATTTCCTATATCCCAATAGACAATTACCGCGTTTTACAGAAAAAAATAACATTCCGGAAAAGCGTGTAGTGGAATCCAAATTGTTGAGTAAACTGATAGCTGATAATGACTCTTCAATTATTACTGTTGACAGTATGGGTGGCTATCACTTTAACGGCACATTCAGAAATGCAGAAGTTTTGAGTAATGCTATAAGCGATCTAAATTCTGATAAATACGCTCAACTGATTAAGGAAGAAAAAGAAAAGGTGTTTGATATTTTTGAAGAGATCTTTGACCATCAATCTTTTACGGGTCGTTCGGGTACTTTTTATGGGTTTGAAGGATTGGGTAGTATTTATTGGCATATGGTTTCAAAACTGTTGCTTGCTGCCCAAGAAAGCTATTTTAATGCCATACAAGAAGATGCCAACCCAATTACTTTAGGCAAAATAAAAGACCATTACTTTGAGATTAAGGCTGGTATTGGATTGTATAAATCACCTGATTTATACGGTGCTTTCCCAACCGATGCTTATTCTCATACACCTTCTACTGCTGGAGCTCAACAACCGGGTATGACTGGGCAGGTAAAAGAGGATTTCATTTCAAGAATGAGTGAATTGGGCATCCATGTTAATCATGGAGAAGTCGTATTTGATACATCTCTATTAAACGATCAGGAATTATTGAGTCAGGACGAACTATTCGTTTATTACGATACCAATAGAGAGAAGCAGCAAATTGAATTACGACAAGGACAATTAGGATTTACATTCTGTAAAGTGCCTGTAATCTATTCCTTGGATGAAAAAACTCAAATCACAATTACATTTAAAAATGGAGAAACGAAAGTCATTCCAAATAATATAATTGATGGGGAGACAAGTGCTTTGATATTTAATAGAGGAGGTGAAGTTGAGAGGATTGAATTATCAATCACAAAGAATTAATAAAATAAGGTATCTGTATAAGCCTAGTTTTAAGCTTTGCTTATACAGATACGTCATACACTAACCATTTAACCCTTATGCTATGTCTGTACGAAGTGAATATTTAATGTCCCTAGCTGGTAGTGATCTTTCTTCGAAAACGAAAGATGAATTATTAGCTCTTTATAATCAATTGTTGAATGATGGAATGCATGGAATGTGCTTTAGTCCTTATTTGGAGGGACAGGAGCCCGGCACTCAAATAAGTGAGGAACAAATAAAAAGAAGAATCGAAATTATTAAGCCTCATACCCAATGGGTAAGATCATTTTCCTGTACAGAAGGCAATGAGTTGATTCCTAAAATAGCCAAAGGAATGGGTATGAAAACCTTGGTTGGAGCTTGGTTGGGAAAATACAAAAGTATTAATGAGCAGGAAATTGAGGGTCTTATTAAAATAGCTAAAGCAGGCGATGCTGATATTGTTGCTGTAGGTAATGAAGTCTTGTATCGTGAGGATTTAAGCGAAGACGAATTATTAGACTATATCTATCAAGTTAAGAGAGAATTACCTGGTGTTCAGGTAGGTTATGTTGATGCCTATTATGAATTTGGCAATCGTCCAAGAGTTACTGAAGCTTGCGACGTAATATTGGCTAATTGCTATCCATTCTGGGAAGGTTGCAGTTTGGAACACTCTTATCTTTATATGAAGGATATGTACAATCGTGCATTACAGGCAGGTAAGGGTAAAAAAGTAATCATTACAGAGACAGGCTGGCCTAATGTTGGCGAAATATTCCATGGTGCTGAGCCTTCTGAAGAAAATGCCCTTAAATATTTTATCAATACTCAATTATGGTCTAAGAAAGAGGATATTGATATTTTCTACTTTTCATCTTTCGACGAGACCTGGAAAACCGATGACGAGGGTGATGTTGGAGCCTATTGGGGAATTTGGGATAAGGATGAGAAACCAAAATTCAAACCATCAGTTGAATTACAATCACAAGCTAAGCACACACATTAATAAAGCATGAAGATTAAAGAACTATTAAATATAGAACCTGGAAAAGCGATTTGTTATTCAGGTTTCAGAGAAGGTCAAAGTCCTGATACAGGTGTTTTCCCAAGTTACGAGCAGATAAAAGAGGATCTTTTAATCCTGCACAAGCATTGGAAATATCTCCGTTTATACGACTGCGATAAGCATACGGATATTGTTTTGGATGTTATTGTAAAAGAGGGTCTTGACTTTAAAGTCATGCTTGGAGCCTACATTGGAGCTGAGATGAACAATTTTGGCTGTCCATGGGGAGGTTTTCATTCAGAGGATGAGTTAAATAAAAACAAGGCTAGAAATCTGAATCAAATTAAGAAGTTGATTCAACTGGCAAATGAATACCCTGATATTATTTCCTCTTTATCTGCTGGTAATGAGGCTTTGGTGCACTGGACAGATCATTATGTGCCAATAGATACTGTAATTAAGTATGTCAGGTTGATTAAGATGGGAGCTAAACAGCCTGTTACATTTTGCGAAAACTATGTGCCTTGGCAGGAAAAATTGCACGAACTAGTCGAAGAAGTTGATTTCATATCCATACATACTTATCCAGTTTGGGAATATAAAAATATTCATGAAGCTTTAGAATATACCAAGCAGAACTACTATAGTGTTGCTGACAGATATCCCCATAAGCCCGTTGTTATTACCGAGGCAGGTTGGGCAACTAATTCTAATGGTAGAGGTATTTGTCCAGAGAATGTTAGTCAGGAGTTGCAGGAAGTCTATTACCACGATTTGGTTAACTGGAGTGATACTGAAGGTATCCTAACTTTTGTTTTTGAAGCTTTTGATGAGCCTTGGAAAGGATCGCAGGAGCCTTTGGAACCTGAAAAACATTGGGGACTTTTTACCGTTGATCGAAAACCTAAGAAAGTCATGCAGAAAATGCATCTCAGTCTGGTTTAGCAATTCTTAATAGAATAATAAGAAAAACCTTACGATTTAAACTGAAACGAACCTAAAACCTAAAATACAACTCATGATTTCATATCAACTAATCAAACTGAGAAAAGTTAATCTAGCACTACTCATCTTTTTGTCATTTAGTCTTATTTGCTGTAAGCAAAATAAGAAGCCCAATCAAGTCACCACAAACAAAGCAGATCCAGAGATGAAAGTGATAAAGCAAAATACTGATGATTTGTTGAATGGCGTTTCAAGAGCTGTTTGTTATTCGGGCTTTCGAACAGGTCAACATCCAGATAGAGGTGAAGGTGCCATAAATCCTTCTGACGAGCAGGTTCTTGAAGATTTGAAGATTATTTCTCATGATTCACTTTTCAATCTGATTCGTCTTTACGATTCTGGCGAAAATTCAGAGGCTGTATTGCGAATAATCAAAGAAAATAAGCTTGATATTAAGGTGATGCTGGGTGTTTGGTTGAAAGCTGAATTAAGTGCTCATGAAACATGTGACTGGCTTACCAAGCCAATTCCTCAGGATGTTTTGGATAAAAACAAAATAGCAAACCTAAAGGAAATAGAAAGAGGCGTTCAACTGGCGAATAAATACGCTGAATCAGTTATTGCTGTGAATGTGGGAAATGAAGCTTTAGTTGAGTGGAACGATCACAAAGTAGATACCGATAGCATTATTTCCTATGTCCAACATGTTCAGAAAGAAATAAAGCAACCCGTTACAGTAGCTGATAATTATGACTGGTGGGCCTTAAATGGTAAAAAACTGGCCAAAGCTGTTGATTTTGTTTCCATTCATGTTTATCCAGTTTGGGAAGGAAAAGATATTGATGAAGCTATGTCTTACACGATCGAAAATGTTCAAAAAGTTCGCGATTCACTGCCAGACAGCAAGATTGTAATTACTGAAGCTGGTTGGGCAACAGTTGCTTCTGAATTTGGAGATCGCGCCAGCGAAAAAAAACAAGAAGTGTATTACAATGCATTGATGAAATGGACTAAAGAAATGAATATCACGACATTCTTTTTCGAAGCTTTTGATGAGGATTGGAAAGGAGAAACAGCAAATCCATTAGGTGCAGAAAAGCATTGGGGAATATATACTGTGGACAGAAAACCAAAAAAAGTAATGCAAGAGTAATTTTCTCACATCTAGTATATCACTTCTCATAAACTATAAAATATGACACATTATAGAACCGCAAAGGAAGATATTGTCCCATTTGGGCAAAAACTTGCATTTGGATCAGGACATTTAGCTAATAATTTATTTAATGCGGCATTAAATATTTTCATGGTAGTACTGGTTATGTCTCTAGGAATGGATCCTATTCTTGCAGGTTTATTAGGTGCACTTCCTCGCCTCATGGATGCTTTAACGGATCCGATAATGGGATTCATTTCAGACAACACAAAATCTAAATGGGGACGTAGAAAACCTTATATTTTATTAGGAAGTGTAATTACTGGGGTTGCGTTTATGGTTATGTGGCAACTAAATCCAGAGAACTCACAGACCTACAATTTCTTTTATTTTTTAGGAGTATCATTTTTCTTTTATATTGGGTATACCATTTTTGCTACTCCTCTGATTGGCTTAGGTTATGAAATGACTCCTGATTATAACGAAAGGACTCGTTTAATGGCTGTTTCACAATTTATGGCACAAGCAGCATGGATGGTTGCGCCTTGGTTTTGGGTTATTATTTACAATGAATCTCTTTTCGATTCAGCACCAGAGGGTGCAAGAATTCTGGCTATATGGGTTGGCTCAATATGTATGATTTTAGGAGTTTTGCCAGCGTTTTTTAATAAGGAAATGATTGTTCCAGATCAAGATAAAAAGATGGACCTCTCCAGGAAGAACATGGCTGCTAATACAAAAGAGTTTTTCAGAGGGATAAAATTAACCTTGCAAAATAAGCCTTTCCTTAAACTTTGTGGAGCAACATTCTTTATTTTTAACGGCTTTCAAACTATTTCTCAATTCGCCTTCTTTATAATTGTCTACTATCTATTTAATGGAGATACTGCTGCGGCCGGTACTTGGCCAGCTTGGTTTGGAACTGTTATGGCTCTGGGTACAGCATTTTTGGTTATACCTATTGTAACCAAGTTAGCAACTAAGTTTGGTAAAAAGAATGCCTTTATTATTGCAACTCTTATTTCAATTATTGGATATGCTCTTAAATGGTGGGGATTCAATCCTGCTAATCCATGGTTAATGTTTATGCCAATTCCCTTTCTTTCATTTGGAATAGGTGGCTTATTTACATTAATGATGTCGATGACTGCTGATGTTTGTGATTTAGATGAACTTAATAATAACGAACGTCGTGAAGGTATGTTTGGTGCTGTTTACTGGTGGATGGTAAAACTAGGTATTGCCGTTGCTATGTTAACCAGTGGTATTGTTTTACATTATATTGGTTTTGATGAATCTGTTAAACAACAAACAGTTGAAAGTCTTGTAAATCTTAGGATTGCAGATATTGTGATTCCAATTGTGGCTGCTTTTATTGCTATTGTTCTTGTATGGAAATATGATATAACAGAGACTAAGGCTCATGAAATTAGAGAGGCTTTAATTCTTCGACGTGGGAAGGTGAAGCATTAATGTTTTTTAATGAATAAATCTAAAATTCGTAAGATGATACAATCAAGATATATTATTGGAATTCTTTTAAGCATTCTTATTATGGCTTGTAATACCAAAGAAAATAAACTATTGATTGATGTTTATGAAACATCAGCAAATGGCAATAAACTCAAGAAAATATCTGAATTTACTTCTGCTGAAGATGCTGTTGCCATCCAATTATTACCTGATGAAAAATATCAGACGATTACCGGCTTTGGTGGGTCTTTTACTGAATCATCTGCCTATTTGCTAAATCAGGTTAGTAAAGCTAATCGCGATTTAATATTGGAAGCATATTTTGGTTCTGAAGGAGCTAAATACTCATTAACTCGCACACATATCAATTCCTGTGATTTCTCGCTTAGTAACTATTCTTACGCGCCTGTGCCCGGAGATATAGCTTTGGATAACTTTTCAATTGAAGAAGATCGTGATGATATCATTCCTATGATTAAGGATGCAATGGCTATTTCTGAAGATGGGTTTAAAATTCTTTCATCCCCATGGACAGCACCACCTTGGATGAAAGATAACAAGCATTGGTGTGGAGGTAAATTGCTACCTGAATACTACGATACTTGGGCTCTATTTTTCTCAAAATACATTGATGCTTATAAAACTGAGGGAATCGATATTTGGGGATTGACCGTAGAAAATGAGCCTTTGGGTAATAACAGCAACTGGGAGAGTATGCATTTTACACCAGAAGAAATGGTGGAATTTGTAAGCAAGCATCTGGGACCAAAATTAAAAGATGACGGTCATGATGTTAAGATTTTAGGATACGATCAGAACAGAGATGAGCTGAAAGAGTGGGCAGATATCATGTACAAGGATGAGGAATCATCAAAATATTTTGATGGAATGGCGATTCATTGGTATGCTAGCACTTATGACTTTATGCCTGAGACTTTGCAATATACATACAAGAAAGCACCAAATAAATTAATGATTCAATCGGAGGCTTGTGTTGATTCTGAGATTCCTCACTGGCAAGATGATAAATGGTATTGGTCAAAAGAAGGAACCGATTGGGGGTGGGATTGGGCTCCGGATGATCAAAAGCATCTGCACCCAAAATATGTTCCTGTGTATCGTTATGCCAGAGATATTATAGGTTGCTTAAACAATTACGTGCAAGGTTGGATCGACTGGAATATGGTTTTAGATCGTCAGGGCGGACCAAACTGGTTTAAGAACTGGTGTGTTGCTCCTGTAATTGTAGATCCTGAGAAAGACGAAGTTTACTTTACGCCATTATACCATACCATGGCACACTTTAGTAAGTACATCCGTCCTGGAGCTGTTCGTATTGGCTTTGAGAATCCAGATAAGGATCTCATGATGACAGCTGCACAAAATCCTGATGGATCAATTGCTCTTGTGATTTTGAATATGGATTTGAAATCAAAGAATATTAAACTTTCATTGGGCGATAGTTCAGTGGAAATTCAAATAAGTGCTCAGGCAATTCAGACGGTAGTAATACCTTCTTAAATCTTGGAATATGATTAAAAACATTGTATTGATTTTTGCTGTGAGTTTACTACTCATTTCATGTAAACAGATTCATAACAATACCATTTCTATTGATGGACGTGATATTTTGTTAAACGATTCTGTTTACACTATCAAAGGGATTTGTTATCATCCGGTACCCAAAGGTAGCGATAGCAGAAGTTTTAGTAATTTAACTGAAGATCTGGCTTTAATGCTTGAGGCTGGAATAAACACCATCAGAGTTTATATGCCTATTACTGATGTTTCTGTTCTTGATGAGATACATAAGGCCGGACTAAAAGTAATTATTGGGTTTGGTTACAACCAAGGTGGGCATAATGATATTCTTTCAGGGACTTTTATCAATTACATAAACACCTACAAGAATCACAAGGCAATATTGCTTTGGGAACTTGGTAATGAATACAACTATCATCCCGAGTGGTTTGGTGACGATATTAAGAATTGGTACACAGCTTTAAACAATGCTGCAGATCTCATTCATCAGCACGATTCTTCTCATCCTGTAACAACTGCACACGGCGAGTTGCCAGATTCATTAGCACTAACAATGTGCCCGAATATAGATGTATGGGGAATGAATGTATACCGATGGGATAATCCAGAAAAGATCTTTACGGAATGGGCTTCTCTTAGTGATAAACCAATGTATTTATCCGAGGCGGGTGCAGATAGTTATATGACGATTTCAAAAGATGGCTATAAGAAGGGGTCAAATGAATTAGCTCAGGCTGATGCTACCACAAGTATATTAGATGCTGTTTTTAAGAATCAAGAAATATGTTCGGGTGTAACCCTCTTTGCCTTTGTTGATGAGTTATGGAAAGCTGGCAATAATAATACATTAGACTCTGGTGGATGGGCGCCAAATAGTAGCGGTGTTCCATACGATGGTGCACCAAACGAAGAGTATTGGGGAATTGTTGATATTGAAAGAAATAAGAAACAGGCATTCAGTGTTGTAAAAGAAAAGTATACCAACTTATCTAAGTCAAACGAGCCATTGTTCAAAGCACAATAAAATGAATAAAACGTTCTTATTTCTAATGATATGCTTACCAGTTGTAAGCTTAGGTCAGCATCAAAAAAATACGAATATGACACATGTCTTAAAAAACAAGAATCTTGAGGTTCACATCGATCTGCCATTAGAAAGTTATCAGCTATCTAGATTTGATTGGACGGGTAAAATTACAGCGGTGAAATTTAAAGGTGTTTACGTGTCTGGATCAGAACGTTTGGATTGTGAGGATGAGAACAAGTTTGGAAAAGGTTTTTACAATGAATTTGGGATTGAAACACCAATAGGATTTGATGAATGTGAGGAAGGAGAATGGTTTCCTAAGATAGGAGTAGGATTACTTAAAAAGGAGGGGGAGCAATACAGTTTCAGCAAAGCTTATGAAACTCAACCTGCGGATTTTAAAGTGAAAATTGAATCTAAAAAAGTTATCATAGAGTGTCAATCTCAAAGCACTAATGGCTATTCCTATGCGCTGAAAAAAGAAATTGAATTATTGGAAGACAGCTTTGTAATTCGTTATAAGTTGCACAATACAGGTGTAAAAACCATTGCTACTAATGAGTATACGCATAATTTTTTAGCGATTAATAAAGAATTAATAAGCAATGATTACATCTTGAAATTTCCCTTTCAAATCAAGCCTGAATTATTCGGAGCGACTGTTAATCCTGAAGAAAAGGTCGAAGTCGGTCAGTATGAAATAAGATTTAATAGTACACCGGAAGAACAATTCTTTTTTAGCAATCTATCAGGAGGTGAGTGTGTAGATGCTAGTTGGGAATTGATCAATACGAAAAGTAAAGTTGGTATAAGAGAAACAGGCAGCTTTAAAACAAGCCAAGTCAATCTTTGGGGATGGAAACATGTTGTGAGTCCTGAACTATTTTTTGATGTAAACGTGAAGCCTGGCCAGAAAATTGAATGGTCCAGAATGTATAATTTGTTTGAAATCGATTAAAAAGCACTAGAATCATATAGAGATGAATGAAATTGATACAAAACTGTCCTTAAAGGAAAAAGTAGGTTATAGTTTAGGAGATACCGCCTCCCATTTTGTATGGGATATGGTAGGTTTCTGGATTCTGATTTTCTATACCGATACCTTTGGTATTTCAGCTGCGGCAGCTGGTACAATTATGCTGATTGCTCGTTTTTGGGACATGCTTAGCGATCCCTTAATGGGGATTATTGCTGATAGAACAAACACTCGATGGGGAAAATTTCGCCCTTACATTTTATGTATGGCTTTGCCATACAGCGTATTGGCAGTCTTAACGTTTACCACTCCAGATCTAGGCCCAACGGGTAAAGTGATTTATGCGGGCGTTACCTATATGTTATTAATGACAGTATTTACGGCTATAAATCTTCCTTATTCTTCATTAGGAGCTGTAATGACTTCTGATTCATACGAGAGGGCAGGCCTTAATTCGTATCGATTTATCTTTGCTTTTATTGGTCAGTTTATCGTGTCAGGAACAGCTCTTACTTTAGCCTTGTATTTTGGTCAGGGTGATAATGCAAAAGGTTATCAGTACACATTGATTTTGTTTTCTATTATCAGTTTTGTGTTGTTCATGATTACTTTTAAAACGACTAAAGAGAGAGTTCAACCTCCTAAAGAACAGAAAGAAAACTTAAAGGAGGATTTTAGGAATCTGTTTAAAAATCGTCCGTGGGTCATTTTGTTTTTTGTTGGGATTATCTCTTTTATCATGTTTGCAATGCAAAATTTATCCATTGCTTACTACTTTAAATATTATATAGGAAATGAAGAAAATGTTCAATTGTTTAATGTGATAGGAACTGTTGCTCTAATAGTTGCAATTCCTTTCTCAAAACCATTGGCTAAACGGTTCGGCAAACGTAATGTTTTTTTTGCTAGTTCATTACTGTCGGGCTTTTTCTTCATCTGCCTATATCTTCCCGGTGCCAACAATATTACGATGATTTACATCCTCAATATTCTTGCAAAGATGGCTTATGCTCCTGCAGTTCCTTTACTGTGGACCATGCTTGCCGATACAGCCGATTACTCGGAGTGGAAAACAGGAAGAAGATCAACAGGCTTGGTATTTTCTGCGGCTACTTTTGCTCAAAAAGCGGGTTGGGGTATAGGTGGTGCTTTGGCAGGATGGATGCTTGCTATTTTCAAATTTACGCCAAATGTTGAACAAACAGCTACAGCCATAACAGGTATTAAACTCATGATTTCCGTTATTCCGGGAGTCCTGTATATGTCTTGTGCCATACTATTGTATTTCTATACAATTGATCATGAAACTTGTGTTGTTATAAAATCAGATTTAGATAAAAGAAGGTTAGCTGAAGCATAATCATTTACCTAAATAATAATAATATATCAATTGAGGAAATTTGGGATGTTAAATTTGGTTTGTTAATCATTTTAAACACAGATTGAGAATCAAGGAAACTTGATTCTCAATCAAAATATTTTTTAATAGAAATTCATTTATGAGTTTAGATCATGACTAGTTAGTTGATAGCGCCTCTTTAGTATTCCCTCATACTATATGCGCTATTTAATTACTCTGATGTTTTTTTGTTAAAATGAGCTCAATACTTTGAAATGATTTTTTCACAAGATTATTTAATAGTTATCAACTATAAAACAGAACCTTAATTATGAAACGATTTATTCCTGTCATTGCCTTTGCTTTTATAGCATGCTCACAAGCCAAGCCGGTTGAAACCTCAACTGCAGATTATAAGGTAGAGGGAAAAACAGCTAGGATTATAACTACAGCAAAAGACACAGAATTCAGATTAAGCGAGACAGGACAGTCTGTTTTCAAGAAAACCGAACAAGCTTTAGAGACAGAGAATTCGATATTTGTTAATCCGAACAATACGTTTCAAATATTTATCGGAATAGGAGGGGCGATTACTGATGCTTCAGCAGAAGTGTTTGCAAAACTTTCGAAAGAAAAACAAGAAGAAATTATTTCAGCCTATTATGGCAAAGATGGTATTGATTATACCTTAATGCGTACGTCTATTCATAGCTGCGATTTTAGTAGTGGTAGCTTCACTTATATCGAAGAAGGAGATAAGGACTTAAAAACCTTCTCCATTGATCATGATAAGCAATACCGTTTGCCAATGATCAAGCAAGCCATTTCAAAAGCAGGGGGACAGATGCTATTTTATGCCAGTCCGTGGAGCCCGCCTGCCTTTATGAAAGACAGCAAGAATATGCTTCAAGGAGGAAAATTACTCCCAGAGTACTATGATACATGGGCAAAATACTATGCGAAATTTATTAAAGCTTACGAGAAAGAAGGCATTCCTGTTTGGGGGGTGACCATTCAAAATGAGCCCATGGCCGTTCAGCGTTGGGAGTCTTGTATTTATACTGCAGAAGAAGAACGCGATTTTCTTAAGAATCACTTGGGACCAGTTCTGGAACAAGAAGGACTTGGAGATAAAAATATTGTGGTTTGGGATCATAACAGAGATTTGATTACACACAGAGCCAATACGATTTTCGATGATCCTGAAGCAGCGAAATATGCCTGGGGAACAGGTTTCCACTGGTATGAAACATGGCGTGGAGGCGAACCTATGTTCGACAATCTTCAAAAGATACAAGAAGCCTATCCCGATAAGAAATTACTTTTCACCGAAGGTTGTAACGAAAGTTTTGATGCAGCTAAATATCAGTACTGGCCAAATGCAGAAAGATATGGTCATTCAATGATCAATGATTTTAACCGAGGCACAGTTGGTTGGACAGACTGGAACATTCTATTGGATGAAACAGGAGGACCTAATCATGTTGGGAATTTGTGTTTCTCACCAATTCATGCAGATACAAGAACAGATAGTCTAATCTACACACCATCTTATTATTATCTGGGGCATTTCTCAAAATACATTCGTCCAGGAGCAAAAAGAGTCAGTACAGTTTCAAGTGTTAGCTTCCTAATCAGTACTTCTTTCATTAACGAGAATGGAAAGATGGCAACTGTCGTGATGAATAGCTCCGATGAGGACATAGTTTATAAACTATATGTAGGGACTAATGTTGCAATAAAGGTGAAAATACCAGCACGTGCAATACAAACACTTGTTTACTAGTCATCGGTTAGTTATTTAAAATATAATAAGCGCTATGCCGTTGAGGCTATCTTATAAAAACAGATGTAATGAAGAAATTGATTTTTACCACTCTAGTATTTGCCCTCTTGGGTAGTTTTCAATTATTTGGACAAGTAAACCCCAATTCGATTGAAAAGAAGATTGACGTATTAATTAAACAATTGACTTTGGAAGAGAAAGTGGCCATGTGTCATGCACAATCGAAGTTCAGCACGCCCGGTGTTCCTCGTTTGGGAATTCCTGAGATCTGGATGTCAGACGGACCACATGGTGTGCGTGCTGAGATTGCATGGGATACATGGGATCATGCAGGCTGGACAAATGATTCCTGTACCGCTTTCCCAGCCTTAACCTGTTTGGCGGCTACTTTTAACCCAAGCTTGTCGTATAAGTATGGAAAGGCGATTGGGGAAGAAGCCCGATATCGCAAGAAAGATATCCTTTTAGGACCAGGTGTTAATATTTATCGCACACCACTTAACGGTCGTAATTTTGAGTATATGGGAGAGGATCCTTATTTGGCTTCCAAGCTTGTTGTACCTTACATCAAAGGCGTGCAGGAAAATGGAGTAGCTGCTTGTGTGAAGCACTATGCGTTGAACAATCAGGAGCACTGGCGGAATCATATTAATGTGGAATTGAGTGATAGAGCTCTTTATGAAATCTACTTACCTGCATTTAAGGCCGCAGTTCTCGAAGGTGAGGTTTGGTCAATTATGGGTGCTTACAATAAAATTAGAGGCCAGTTTTGTTGTCACAACGAATTGATGGTAAACAAGATTCTTAAGGGAGATTGGGCTTTCGATGGTGTTTTGGTTACTGATTGGGGTGCAACGCATGATACTAAAGAGGCTGCACTATATGGTTTGGATATGGAGATGGGAACGGGAACCGATGGATTGACAACATCATCGAAGAACGCTTACGATAATTATTTTTTGGCTAATCCTTTTCTTAAAATGTTAAAATCTGGAGAGATTGAAATGAGTGTTCTGGATGATAAGGTTAGACGTATTCTTCGCTTAATGATTCGAACTAACATGGATACAACTCGAACTTTTGGGAAAATGAACAATCAGCAACATTTTGATGTGGCTCGCGAAGTGGCTACAGAAGGGATTGTCTTATTAAAGAATGATAAGGGATTCTTCCCGATAGATCCATCAAAAAAACAAACTATTGCTGTCATTGGAGAGAATGCCACCCGTAGCATGACAATTGGAGGAGGCTCTTCAGAACTCAAAACAAAACATGAAATATCACCTTTGGAAGGTATTCAAAAACGCTTTAAAAATGCTCGGATTATCCATTCCATGGGTTATGCATCAGGACCTTCAGTTTATGGCCAGGTATTGCCAACAAATCTAAATGCAGATTCATTAAAGCGTGCGGCAATCGAAATCGCAGCAGAAGCAGATATCGTTCTTTTCGTAGGAGGCTTGAATAAAAGTCATCATCAGGATTGTGAAGGGGACGATCGCAAGCAGTTTGGATTGCCTTTTGGACAAGATGATTTGTTGAATGAAATTCTGAAGGTGAATAAAAATACTGCTTTTATCATGCTAAGTGGTAATGCCGTTGAAATACCATGGATTTCGGAGGTTAAAGCACTTGTTCAAGCCTGGTATTTGGGAAGTGAAGCCGGACATGCTATTGCAGATGTTATCTCAGGAGATGTGAATCCATCAGGGAAACTGCCTTTCTCATTTCCTGTAAAGCTGGAAGACAACGCAGCTCATTCATTTGGTGAAATCTCTTACCCTGGCGATGGCACAAATCAGGAATACAAAGAAGATATATTGGTCGGTTACCGTTGGCACGATACGAAAAAAATTAAACCTCTATTCGCATTTGGATATGGTATGTCTTACACTTCATTTAAGGTGTTGAGTGCTAAAACAGATAAGTCTATCTATAAAAAAGGAGATGTGATTAAAGTATCATGTGAGATTAAAAACACTGGGAAGTCAAAGGGAGCTGAAGTGATTCAGGTTTATGCCAACGATGTTGAAGCATCAGTTTTAAGACCGCTTAAGGAATTGAAAGCCTTTAATAAGGTAATGCTTATGCCTGGAGAAACTAAAATTGTTACAATGGAAATTCCTGTTAATGAACTTGCTTTCTTCGATGATTCAAAAATGAATTGGAAACTTGAAGCAGGACAATTCAAATTAATGCTTGGTGTATCGTCTCAGGAAATTAAGAAAACGATAGTAGTCGAAATTGAATAAGAACAACTCATCAAGAGAAGATGACATAATATGATAGACTTAAAGAATAAAAACGCCTTTATTACAGGATCAAGCCGTGGTATAGGACAACAAATAGCACAAGGATTAGCTAAACTGGGTTGCAATGTAATTGTACACGGAAGAACCAAAGATAGCTGTACAAAAACATTGGCGTTGCTTGAAGAATATCCTGTAAATACCTATTGTGTGTATGGAGAATTGTCTGACGAAGTACAGGTAAATCGTCTTATAGAGCAGGTGCAGGATTTGAATATAAATATTGACATCTTATATAATAATGCAGCTGTAATGACACCTTATCATGAGGATTTTTGGAATCACACTTGGGATGATTGGATGGCGAGTTTTAAAGTCAATGTAATGGCCATGTATAGCTTGTGTCGTGCCTTTATGCCTCAAATGATAGAAAATGATTTTGGGCGTGTTATTAATATCACATCTGGAATTAATAGAGAACCCGAATTGGCTCCTTACGGTGCTTCAAAATGGGCTGTAAATAAACTCACTGACGATCTTGCTGCAAAAGTTGAAAACACGGGAGTAAGAATTAATCTGCTTGATCCGGGATGGCTGCGTACTGATTTAGGTGGTGAGTATGCCGAACATTCTGTAGAAGCGGTATTGCCTGGAGCGCTTGAGCCAGCTCTAATCGCAAATAATGGCGCTAATGGTGCGTTATTTTCTGCAATTGATCACAGTCTGAATTTGTAGTATTATCTATTTGAATACTTATTAAATAGCTATTTTTTTGCTAATCTATTAATCAAACCTCTAAAGATTAGGTGATGAAGTGGGTAAGAAGCATACCAGTATAGTCTTCCCGGTACACCTTTGGGTCTAAAAGTAGTGGTCAGAGACAGTTGTTCTCCAGAGATTTTAAATTCAAACCAGGCTTCTCCCGGGAGTTTCATTTCTGCAAACAAGAGTAATCTTCCATCTTCTTTGTTGGCGTATAAAACGCGCCACAAATCAACGACATCTCCTGCAGTTAATTCATTTTCATTTGTGCGGCCTCTTCTTAAGCCAACACCACCAAAGAGGCGATCGAGATAGCCCCTAAAATGCCAAAGCCAGTCGGCGTAATACCAGCCTGTTTGACCACCGATTTTCCATATTTTGTCAAGGCATGCTTGGCGGTCATTAATTTTTTGTCTTCGAATATCAGACAAGCAACCAAAGCTGGGCACCTTAATATATTCAGAAATTTGGTTATTTAATCTACCACTAATCAGAGAATCCTTCCAGCTTGAGACGACTTCATTACTCTCAATTTTTAGAAAAGCTCTCGACAAAGCTTCTTTGTAACTTATAGGCGATAAGTTCAGAATTTCGATGAGTTGTCTGTTCCTGCAAACCACTTCAATTTTCATGCTATTGACCAGAGCAATGGCTAATTTGTATGAAGTTGTAGTAACAAAATATAACCAATAGGACGACAACTTGGGTGTCATAAACGGTAAAATAATAATCCTACGTTTTAAATTTCTGATTCCTGCATATTCAAGTAACATCTCTTTGTATGTGAGAATGTCAGGGCCACCAATATCAAAACTCTGATCGAAAGTCTTTGTATTGAATAAAGTCATGGACAGGCATGCAATAACGTCTGCAATTCCAATGGGTTGACATTTAGTGTTCAACCATTTTGGAGTAATCATAATAGGTAGTTTCTCAACCAAATCTCTCATGATTTCAAATGAGGCACTTCCGGATCCAATGATGATACCAGCACGCAAAGTTGTAAAGGCATATTTTCCTTTACCTAATTCAAGCTCCACATTTTCTCGTGATTTAAGATGTTTTGATAAGACAGACTCATTTATGATGCCACTCAGGTAAACGATATGTTGGACATAGGTTTGATTAATCGCTTCTCTAAAATTGATGGCTGACTGCTTTTCTAAAATCTCATAATTACGTGTTGAGGACATGGAATGAACCAAATAATAGGCGCCATCAATATCTTTAGGAATTTGTGTTAAAGAAGCAGAATCTAATAAGTCAACTTGTATGACTTCGATATGGGATAAGAGTGAGTGTGGAGGATTAAAGCGTTTTAGATCTCGAACACAACAAACAACTTTATGCCCATTCTCAACCAGAATAGGTAAGAGTCTTTTACCAATATAACCTGTTGCCCCAGTTAGAAGAATTTTCACCTTATTTTGTCTTCGTTAAAGATTTTTGGCTTTCAAAACACCGATATTCAAGTTACTATTATTTCAAGGAGTATCCTAAAGTGTTCTTCTGGGAAGTTATAAATACTGTAAATATTGAAGACCTGATTTTGTTAGTATTGAATCGTATCATTAAAATTTAATCTTTCAACTTGAATATTCCTTATCATTTACGATAAATGACTAAATTGAAATAGCTTTATAAAAGGACTATGATGAACATACAAGGATTAAAATCGAGCTTGACATTGCCCATTATTGTAGCGCCCATGTTTTTGGTTTCAGGAACAGAATTGGTCATCGAATCATGTAAAAAAGGCGTGTTAGGTACTTTCCCTTCGTTAAACGGAAGAACACCACAGGATTTTGAGCACATGTTAATTGAGATAACAAATGCATTGGAAGCGTTTAAAGAAGAATATGGCACAGACCCTGCTCCTTTTGCTGTTAATTTGATTGTCAATAAAACAAACCCCAGGCTGATACCAGATTTAAAGCTTTGCATCAAGTATAAAGTCCCTTTGGTGATCACATCATTGGGGGCATCCAAAGATGTGGTTGATGCCATTCACCAATATGGCGGTTTGGTTTTTCACGATATCATAAAAAAAAGACATGCCCAAAAAGCAATAGAAGTAGGTGTTGACGGTATTATTGCTGTTGCCGCTGGTGCAGGAGGACATGCAGGTACTGCAAACCCATTTGCTTTAGTTGATGAAATTAGATCTTTTTATAAGGGTCCATTGGTTCTTGCCGGAGCGATTAACAGTGGGAAAGACATATTAGCAGCCCAAAATATGGGGGCCGATTTTGCTTATATGGGTACACGATTTATGGCCACAGATGAAAGTCTGGCAGCTACTGCGTATAAAGATTCCCTTGTTGATTCTCATATAGATGACGTTATCTATACGGATGCCGTTTCGGGTGTTTATGGCAACTTCCTAAAATCTAGTATCGAAAAGATTGGCATTGATCTTAGCCAAAAGAAAGAAGAAGATTTTTCAAATCTTTCAGCACAAAATGATAAAGTCTGGAAAGATATTTGGTCTGCAGGACAGGGTGTTGCAGGTATTAAGTCCATCACTACGATTAGTCATCTATTTGATGAAATTAGAGAAGAATACAAAGAAGCTCTAATTCAAAATGCGAAAAAACTAGAAAAACTAAAGGGCTAATAAAGCATTAAATTCATTTTTCAGTACTCAATAAAGCTCAATCTTATTTAGCGTTTTGTAATATCAAGAACAGCCTGCCTGAATGGAATAACTGGTAAAATCGTTTACAGCTTGTCATTTTTCATCTATACACTAAGCTCTTATTGGCTTCATACTCATTGTGTTTTTTTTCATTTAACTGTCAGGTTTCGTAACTTGTTGCGACTATTAGTTTGTAAATCAATGTTATTAGACAACTAAAATTAAACAACATGAAACATGTACTTCTTGCAATCGTAATCTTAATCGGTCTTTCTGCATCAGTTAATGCCCAAACGACTACACAAAAGCTTAAGAAAGAAAAATCTAAAATGGAGTTGAAAGATCATGTCTGCACAAAAGCCTGTACTGAGGGTGTCCATTTGTATGCACACGGTGAGAAAGGGCACAAGTGTACAGCTGAGTGTAAAAAGGCAATCATCAAAAATAAAATGGAACTGAAAGCTCATGTATGCACAAGTGGGTGTGCCAACGGTATTCATGCTTATGCACACGGTGAGAAAGGGCATACGTGTACAGCTGAGTGTAAAAAGGCAATCATCAAAAATAAAATGGAACTGAAAGCTCATGTATGCACAAGTGGGTGTGCCAACGGTAAGCATGTGTATGCACACGGAGAGAAAGGCCATGTTTGTACTAAAGCTTGTAAAACAAAAATGTAAGGAGTAGGGACTTTGCAAAAGCCAGCCTTCTGTTTTTTTTAATTACCAAATAAAATTCGCTATGATACTTAAAATTCAAAAGGCTCTTTTGGGCGGAATTATAGGAACAGCCGCCATGTCTTTATTCATGATGCTGGCACCCTTGATGGGAATACCAAAAATGGATCCACCTCAGATGCCTTCCACCCCTCTGCCGCAAGAATCTTTCTTGTGGTAAATAAAAGCAACCACCACATAATCTTTAACTTTTACGGACGCCTATATGGGAACTAAAGAGGTGGAAGTTGAAAGAGATTTAGATGTTGATTCATTGTAGGTTGATTATGTTTGACTGTTATGATAGATTTAGCTGATGTAAAAGTAATAGGTTGGTCTACAAGTAAGACAATGAAAGCTCCTGATACAATCATGCCTGCATGGAAGATGGCAAGCCTAAACAGGCCTATGACTGGTCGTCTGATCTTCCACTCTGATCAATGTGTTCAATACGTATGTAATGAGTTTAGAGAGACTCTTAAGAAAGATAGATGTGTCATACAAAGTATGAGTAGAAAAGGGAATTGCTGGGACAATGCTTGCGCTGAGAATTTTTTTAAAGAGTATTAAAACAGAATGGATATATCGATTTAAATACAAAACAATCAAAGAGCGCAGCATTATCTATTTTTGAGTACATAGAAACATGGTACAATACATGTAGAAGGCATTCTTCTTTAGATTATTTATCACCTTTAGAATATGGAAGGCTATTAAATAATCAAAAGAGAGCAGCATGACTTAACTTACTGTCCACATTTTTGTTGCAAGTCCATAGTGTATTAGGACCTAAGTGGGGTGTAGCGTTTTCGACCTTTCTCATCTACACCTTACGCAACACCATTTAATTGTAGGTTTAGGTGTTTAATTGCGTTAGTGCTAAATGAAGAAAGCCTTGTAAACGTTAAGTTTACAAGGCTTTTCTTTCTGTTGCATTTCTGCAGTGCGGAGAGAGAGGGATTCGAACCCCCGGTACGTTGCCGCACAATAGTTTTCAAGACTACCGCATTCGACCACTCTGCCATCTCTCCAATATTTTTTAAATGTTATCCTTTCGATAACGAGTGCAAATGTAAGTCAAAAAAGATCTTTTCGCAAGTGTTCTAAGTGGTCTCGAAGCGATTATTTTTGTGAAAGTAAGCAATGGGTTGACAATAACGATTTTAATGTGCTTCTTTGGAGTGAATAAAAATTAGCTTTCCGTTTTAATCATGGATATTCCGCAAAATATAGGCTTGATGGAGTTTCGTGGTTTAATATTTGATATGAAAATTCGGGTTTCTCCTACTTGTGAAATTGAAAAGTAAATCTATTTTTACAAGCTGAAAATTTGGACAACTATACCTTAAATAAATTTAACTGAGAATTAGAATGAGCGTTGAAAAAGGAAGTACGATAAAAGAGCGCTTTTCCAGAGCCTTTTGGGTAGCCAATTCGGTAGAATTATTGGAAAGAGCTGCTTATTATGGAGTTTTTATTGTTATTACAATTTATCTATCCCGCATATTAGGCTTTACTGATGTAGAAGCGGCCTTAATTTCAGGTTTGTTTTCAGGAGGTTTGTATTTATTACCAACTTTTAGTGGAGCTTTGGCTGATAAAATGGGTTTTAAAAATGCCTTATTACTTGCCTTTTCCTTATTAAGTATTGGATATGCTGGTTTAGCTATATTCCCAACCTTGTTGGAATCGGCAGGCTTGGTAGAATATACTAAGATTACAACTTTTACAGGATTGGAGACCAGTTCTCATAAATGGTTTATTATTCCAATTATTATCCTGATAATGATTGGTGGATCGTTCATTAAATCGGTAATTACAGGTACCGTTGCCAAGGAAACGAATGTTGCCAATAGAGCTAGAGGTTTTTCTATTTTCTACACGATGGTAAACATTGGTTCTTTCTCAGGGAAAACTATTGTAAAGCCATTACGTGAGGCAATGGGAAATGAAGGATTAATCACCTTAAATTATTTCTCGGCTGGAGCAACTTTACTTGGTCTGATAGCTGTTTATTTCTTTTTTAAGACGACTAGTCGCGAAGGAGAAGGTAAGAGTATGTCGGAAATTTGGGATGCTCTACTAAAGGTACTAGCTAACGGTCGTTTGGTAGCTTTGATTTTGATCGTTACAGGATTCTGGATGGTTCAACATCAACTATATGCTACTATGCCAAAGTATGTATTACGTATGGCAGGAGAGGGCGCATCTCCATCTTGGTATGCCAATGTTAACCCTTTGATTGTTTTCCTATTTGTAGGCTTAATCACTCAGGTGATGAGAAAGAAAACAGCTCTATTTTCCATGACTGTTGGTATGTTTATTATGCCTGTCTCGGCTATGTGTATGGCTGCAGGAAATCTATTGGATGTAGAGTCAATTGATTTGGGACTATTTAGTCTACACCCAGTTGCATTCATGATGGTTATCGGTATTGTATTCCAGGGATTTGCGGAATCATTTATTTCTCCACGATTCTTAGAATATTTTTCTTTACAAGCACCTAAGGGTGAAGAGGGATTGTATTTAGGTTTTAGTCATTTACACTCATTCATATCTTCAATAGTAGGATTTGGTTTATCCGGATTTTTATTGTCAAAATATTGTCCAGACCCTCAACTGTTTACAGATCATGCTGAGTGGGAAGCGGCATCAGCGCATGCACATTACATTTGGTATTATTTCGTTGCCATTGCAACTGTCTCGGCAATAGCCTTGATTATTTATGGACGCATAACTCGTAAGCTTGATGCAGAGAAAGCACTTCAAGAAGCTTAAAGTATTTAGCTCATTTGAGCAGAAAAAATTAAACCACCTCAATTCTGAGGTGGTTTAATTTATTGTATAAATGGATGCCTTTCACTCCATAATATAATCTTAATTTTAAAAACGAGTTAGTTTTTAATTAATTCATGCTTAGAATTTCCTTTTCCAATTGAAGAATAGGATGATTAAAATAAAATATTGAACCTTCGTTTAGTTTAGATTCAAACCATATTTCACCGCCCAGCAGCTCGACTAATTTCTTAGAAATAGTAAGACCAATGCCTGTGCCTCCATATTTTCTAGAATCACCTTCGTTAGCTTGTCTAAACACATCAAAGATGTTTTTTTGTAATTCATCAGATATGCCCATTCCAGTATCCTTTACAAAAAACTCAATTGGGATGTTTGAATTAATATTACCCATATTGAAACCAAATTCAATATGACCTTTTTTAGTAAATTTTATAGCATTCTTAAGGAGGTTTAAAAAGATTTGCTTGAAGCGCTTGGGGTCTGTCTCTATGAAAATATCATTTGCATCTGTTGGTATAATTAAATTTAGCTTTAGATGAGTTTTATTTTTTGCAAGAAGTTCGGCTTTTATAATATCTTCAATTTCATAGAGAATCGAGGTGACAGAGCATTTGTTGTATTCAATTTTAATATTTCCTGATTCAATTGAAGAAATATCAAAAAGATCTTCAACTAAACCCAAAAGTTGGAAGCCGCTCTGATTAATAGTTTTACAAAAGTCTATAGCAGTTTCAATTGGAGTGTCCATATCAACTAGACTTGAAAAACCAAGAACAGCATTTAAAGGCGTTCGCAATTCATGCGACATGGTGGCTAAAAATGAAGATTTTAGTCGATCAGATTCAGTAGCCTTAAACAAGGCCTTACGCAGGTCATCTTCGTTTTGCTTTTTCTGGATAGACATACTTATTTGATGTGAGACTAACTCTAGGACTTCCTTATCTCTTTCTGTGACTGCATTCTCATCTTCGTACGATTGAATAACGAGTATACCTATAATATTTTCTTTTCCTCTTAAAGGCATGCCAAGCCAAATTTTTGATGGAACACCTATGACTTCCACTTCTCCTCTAGATGCCATTTCTTCTAGTTTCTGATGATTGGCTAACAATGGCATCTTATTATCAATCACCCAGCCAGAAACGGTTTTTCCTTTAGGAAATGATTCATAATAATCGAATTCATCATTGATATAAGGTAAATTAAAGGTTTCATTTTGGTCATCATATAGGGCAACAAAAAAGTTAGTTGTATTTATGAGTTTGCCTAATTCACAGCGTATATACTCAATAAATTCGAACAAAGTTTTGTGTGTGAAAACAGCATTTGATATATTGAGAGTTATTTGTTGAATTGTTTCGTGGCGTTTCTTCTCAGATATATCTTCTTTGACAGCAATGAAATGGGTAATATCACCACCATTATCTTTTAAGGCAGATATACTTGCAAATTCCCAGAACAATTCGCCATTCTTTTTTTTATTCTGTAGTTCACCATGCCACTCTTGTCCTGATTTAATTGTTTTCCATAAGTTCTGATATGTGTCTATAGAATTGTTTCCAGAACTTAATAGTCTTGGATTTTTCCCCTTTAATTCTTGCAAAGTATATCCTGTGAGTTCAATAAGTTTAGGGTTTACATATTCTATTATCCCATCATAATCGGTTACAATTACTGAAACAGGACTTTGGATCACAGATTGTGATAAGATTTTTAATTGGGTTTCGGTTTGTTTAAGGCGCGTAATGTCATTAATTGAAAGAAGTGAAACTGTTTTATCATTGAACACCGAATTCTTTACATTTACAATAACATTTATCTTAGATCCATCACTTTTTATTGCGATAGTTTCAAAATGATATTTAGCTTCTTTTTCCAACTGTGTGTTCCAGTTTTCTTTAGGGATGAAATCATAGATAGACATTTGACTTATCTCTACATCTGAATAACCAGTCATTTTAGAAGTTCTCTGATTGGCCTCTATAATTTTATCTCCATCAATAATGCAAACAGCTTCATAACTGGCATCTGCTAATGTTTTGAATTTGTTTTCACTATTTTCTAATTTAGAAATCATTCTATAGCGATCTATAACAATAGCTGTTAGTTCTGCTAAGTTTGAGATTAATTCAAGATCTGAGGCGCTGGGTGTTTGAATGGATTGATGATAGATAGCAAATGTACCTAATACTTTTCCTGAAGGATCTTTTATAGGTTGAGACCAACAGGCAGCTAAATTGGCTTTTTGAGCAATTACCTTAGCCCGCTCCCAATAGGGATGTGTGCTGATATCTTCTACAATAACTCTTTCACCCGTATAGGCTGCAGTACCGCAAGATCCAATTCCAAATCCTACAGGGGTTCTATGTATCGCCTTATTGTAAAAGTCTGGAAGGCTAGAGGCAGCTCCATGCAATAAGTACTTTCCTTCTTCATCAAGACATAAAATAGAACAGATAGATTCTGGAGAATATTTCTCAGTATTTTCTACAATTTTGTTCAGTATAATTGTTTCTGATATGCCTTTATATAGTAATTCGAGTATGTTTGATCTTAGAGTAGTGAGTTCTGTCATCCGTCTAAGATAGATTTATTTTTCTATTAACACGATGTTTTGATAATTACGAAGGAGTCTATTTTTATAATGATTTGCTTAACTTTAATATTCATAAAACAATAGTGTTAAAATAGAATTGATGGAAAGTTTAAAAACTAAAATGTATTCGCCTCTTGAGGAGAGAATAAATATTTATTCTCACGCACTGGGTTTTATCCTAGCCTGTATCGGTTTCATCTTTCTGGTTGAATTGACTTTGTATCGTGAACAGTTAAGCCATATCCTTAGTTTTAGTATGTTTGGATTGAGTATGATGATCTTGTTTGCAGCTTCTACACTTTATCATCGGTCTACCGAACCAATTAGAAGGGCGCGTCTGAGAATCTTTGATCATGCAGCTATTTATGTCCTAATTGCTGGAACATACACTCCCTTTTGTCTTGTAACTTTACCTGATAGATTGGGCCTTATATTTTTTGCTGTGGTTTGGAGTTTTGCTTTGGTTGGAATATGCATTAAGCTTTTTTTCACAGGACGATTCTCAGTTCTGTCTACTTTGATGTACCTATTTATGGGCTGGATGATGGTGTTCTTGATCAAACCACTATACCAGAGTCTAGCACCCGAGGGCTTATACTGGATATTTGCTGGAGGCTTGGCCTACACAATTGGAGCTATTTTATATAGCATTAAACGCATTCCTTTTAATCACGCAATTTTCCATATCCTGGTCCTAATAGGGAGCTTTTGCCACTACATGGCCATATATCTTTATGTGGTATAAGCCCAAGGCCCAAAGCTTAGAAGACTGAAAAAATCTGAGTTAAATGAAATCTGCCGAACTGTGATCGAAAAGAACTTATTTTTTTCCTTTGTACTTTAACCTTTAACCTTTTTTTTCCTTCACATTCTCCCAATGGGCTAGAACATAGCGCAGGTCGCTCATACTAACTTCATTGCCAAGGTCATTTTTTGCATCGTTCAAGGCTTCTATTTCATTATTATCGAAATAAGTCATTATTTTATCTAGCTTTTCACCATCAACAAAACGATTGATGGGAAGCGCATTGATACCTACATAGTAGCATAAATGTTCTTCGATGGTAGGGCGTGCTAAATCACGCATAGCGGCAATTACAGCTATGTTCTTACCTTCTTTAAACATTAGAAAGCTTCTTTCTTTACTACTAACTTTCTTAGGTTCTTGCGCGCTTGCTGATGAGAAGATATCTGGAGCTTCAGATAGACTGTTTTCCTTTTTAAAAGCGTCAACTAGTTTGAGAAGTTCCAAACCGAATTCATTTATCTTTTTGGTTCCCATGCCTTTTACCCTCTTGAAAGCCATTTTGTTTTGAGGCAAGCTATTGCAGATTTGAACCATAAGCTTAAGGCTTATAATAGAAGCTACAGAGGTGTTTAATTCATCAGCCTTAGCGTATCTCCAGTCTTTAAGTTGTTTAAAGAGTTCAGGATAATCGACAATGGCTGCATAATCCTCTTGCTGTGGCATTCGCTTAAAATTCACTGTCTTTAAGTGTTCTTTTGCCTTAAGTTCCAAGAAGTCTCTAAGAATAAAACCATGGTTGCAATGAAGCATACAGGCTACTTTCACTTGAGTTAATTCTACAATACGAGTACGTAAATCTTTAACTGTTTTGGCTAGAGATTGATTGTCTGTGTCGAAATAAGCTTGGTGTACAGGTTCTAAAAGGTAGAGTTCTAGCTTTGGAATAAAGTATTGACAGGCCTTATGTAATCGTTCTTGAAAGAGCTTGTCGTTTTGCAGATTAGGTGATGAACCAAACATATGGAAGAGTTGACCTGCAAATTGTTGTCCCACCTTAACAAGTTCGGGTTTGATCTTGTCTATAACAGCTAATAACTTTTCCTTGCAATCGCCTTGCAAAGTTGTTGGATGAGCCTCAAAGACTTTATTTAAGCGGTTAGCGTAATGGTAAATTAAATCCATATCGAAGAGTTCCCTCAAAAGCGAAAGCTGATAATCACGCTTGGCTTTATATAGATCTTCTTGCTTTGGAGGATTCTCCTTCATATTCTGGTTGAAGCTTTCTACCGAGCTATCGCAGATAATACCTTGCGGATTGATTCTGGTTTTCAGAACCATACCTTCAAGCGACTTGCAGCGTGATAATGCCACATAAACCTGTCCGTGGGCAAAGGCCGATGCTGCATCGATAATTGCTTTTTCGAATGTTAAGCCCTGAGATTTGTGAATGGTGATTGCCCAAGCCAGTTTCAGTGGGAATTGAGTGAAGGTGCCAATCACTTCTTCTTCAATTTCCTTAGTCTTTTCGTTTATGGTGAATTTAATGTTTTGCCAAGTTTCCTTTTCAACTTCAATCAGATCTTCGTCACCCTCGCATTTTACACTAATGTTATCTCGATCTATAAATGTGATCACTCCAATTTTTCCGTTATAGAAACGTTTAGCTTGTTGTGAGTCATTTTTTACAAACATGACTTGCGCCCCTTTTTTTAACTCTAAATCTTCGGGAGTAGGAAAGGCGTATTCTGGGAATTGTCCGTCTATACTGGCTGTGAAACTCTTTTTGTCAGCTTCAAGCTTTTCCAGCTTGATTTCATTGATTTCTTCAGCCTTTCTGTTGTGAGTACTTAGGGTAATGTAAGCATCCTTATCATCAGGATCGAAATCGGGCTTGTAGTTGGCATTAAGTCTACGTCGAGAAGCATCCGAAAGTTTATTGTTACGAATCTCATTCAGGATTTGGATAAAATCCTGGTCCTTTTGACGGTAGATGTGTTTTAGCTCGATACAGATGTGTGGCGACTTTTGTAAAGCTCTTGAGCTAAAGAAAAACTCTGTGGCATAGAAACGTTTCAAAATTGACCATTCTTCCTGTTTTACCACTGGAGGTAGTTGTTGCAAGTCGCCAATCATTAGCAATTGTACGCCACCAAAAGGGAGTTTCGATTTGCGATAACGACGCAGAGCAGCATCAATACCATCTAGTAAATCGGCACGAACCATAGAGATTTCATCAATCACCAATAAATCGAGTGATTTGATTATATCGATCTTGGTTTTATTGAAACGTTTTTCGGGAGCTTGCTTACCCTTATTTGTGTATTCGTCTTCGGGAATAATAGGACTGAATCCCAATTGAAAAAAGGAATGAACGGTAACACCTCCAGCATTTATAGCAGCCACACCTGTTGGGGCTACAACAATCATTCTTTTTAATGATTCGTGGCGTAATCGGTGTAGAAAAGTGGTTTTACCCGTACCAGCTTTCCCTGTTAGGAATATATTGGTATTCGTGTTTTCTATATAGTCGTAAGCTAGTTTTAGCTCTTTGTTTTCTTCCATTTTATTGTCAAAACGATAAGCAGTAAAATTAATATTTTAGATGAAGAATACGGCGATCTCAAATTTATTTATTGAGTGCTTTCTCAGAATCATCATCTAATATCAAAACCATTGCAGGTTTCAAATTTCCATATCTCAACCACTTTAGAAATGGCTAGGGTGAAAAGTTTGATAACAGATCGTGATAAAGATGGCTTATATACTGGCCTGCGCGATTTTGTGAAACGTTGTCCGCTTAGTTTAGAGCAGCTGATTATTTTAATTCGGGTGGGCGCTTTCAGGTTTACGGGTAAGGACAAAAAGGAACTCTTGTGGGATGCTCATTTTATATTGGGACATTCTAAGAAAACGAAGTCTGAGAAAACAATTTTCCAAACCGAGGTAAAAGAGTTTCAGCTACCAAACTTGTGGAAACATAGTTTGGAGGATGCTTTTGATGAACTGGAATTGCTGGGGCTTTCTATACAATCACCATTTAAGCTGATAAAAGACAAGCTTCCTTCTGATTTAAAGGCCTGTCACTTGCCTCGATTGGTTAATCGGTATATTCGTATTGTTGGTTTTCTTATTAACAGGAAACCCACTAGAGGGAGCGATGATAATCTCATGTATTTTGGAACATGGATCGATTTGGATGGCCATTGGTTAGATACCGTGCATTTTCATGTCGCAGCAAGAGCCTATCCTTTTCGAGGACCAGGCTGTTATGTGATAGAAGGCAAGGTGACGGATGAATATGGCTTTTTAAGCATAGAGGTGAGTAAGATGGAACGAATGGCAAACCTGAGTATAGACGATATTGTGAAGGCGACCTAAGCCAGACTGCCATAAGTATAACAAAGCCGACTTTTGCGAGTCGGCTTTTTGTTTGGTCTATACGTTTATAGTTTCAGCCGATTTCTTGGCCTTACAACTCCCGATAGTTGGTACTTACAACTCCCGACACCATATCCTTACTACTTCCTATTGTTGAACCTTACTACTCCTGATACATTGTCCTTACTACTTCCGATAGTCGATAGTAAGTCATATATACAATTTGTATTGAAATATAAATAGCGTTTAATTGTAAAATTATTATTCATGCTTGGCAATCAGTACGCACATATAGTGTGTGTAAGTGGAGCCAGGCTTTTTATAAAAACCAATTCCACAATATTCAGCATTAGCCCAAAAATCAGTCATGCCTAATAAGTGTTTTCTGTGTCCAAGACTTGGAATGCCTTTATCAATAATCAATTGCTGAATCATGATTTTCGCTGTGTTGCGATTCGTTCCAGCAGCAATAGATTCAAAGTTGAAGCGAAAAATGGAGAGTTAAAAAATACCCATGGCTTTGGAAGGGCAATATCCTATGGCTTGTCAAGTATGGAAATGCAAGCTGCTATGGCTATTTTTGCCGTAAACCTAAAAAGAATATTAAAACTGGTATAAGCTATAGGTTAACAGCAGTCACTTCAATAAAATTGCATATAGACCCCATATAAACGCAATTAAAGCCATAAGAAACACTAATAAAATCAGAACAAAAAAATAAGGTTACAACACTTGAGTTTGGAATATCTCTTGTTGTAAGCTTGTTTTATTTTTAAACCCTAAAATTATGAGGGTTTTTCAGTGGCCTCCTAAAACCGCATCGGTCTTTATATCTGAAAATCTTTCTCGTTTTCATAAAGAGCTTGCTTAAGTTTTAGGCATTTCAAGAAAATTAATTACTTTTGATTCCCATGGATATGAACAGGTATCTTATTGTCGTTTTTTCGGTGCTTACAGCTTGTGCATCGGCCGTTCCTAATGTAGATTACGAGGAACTGGTTGATGATGTGCAACGTTTTGCTGCTTGGTACGCCGATCATTCTGACAGTTTTGAAGATTGCTATAATCTACCATTACTTGTTCCTACCCAAAATACATCGGAACTTTCTGAAATCTATGCGGCTAAATCATTGACTTTACCGCTGATTAAGAAATTACCAAAATTTCCACATTTAAATTCGGATTCCGTTCATTTATATGAACCGCTTTGTGTTGAAGTTTCAGAGGCAATTACAGCTTTCAACTTTCAATATAAATCAATCTTTCTTGCCGGATCCAATAGCATACGTGCTCCAGGTTTATCTTAAATCTCAACATTAAATACGATTTTATTTAATTCATATTTTGAATTAGATGAGGGTATGTTATTAACTGTAGTTGATAATTCATAAATCAATTTTGATTTTGAATATAACTGCTTCTTTTTAAAATCAATAGACAATTATATAGATGGGTTTTGTAGATAAAACATTAGGTAAACTATTTGGTAATAAATCAGATAGAGACCTTAAGGAATTAACTCCATATTTGGAGGTTATTAAGAAAGAATACGGTCGAATTAAACAATTAGATACCAATGGACTTCGTGCCGAATCTCAATTGTTAAAAGATAAAGTTCAAGATTATATCAAAGCTGAAAAGGATGAAATTCAAGCTTTAAAAGATAAAATTGAATCAGGAGAACTCTCAGTAAACCAAAAAGAGGAAACCTACGATAAAATCGATGAGATTGAAAAGTCGATCGATGATAAGATTGAAGAAGTTTTAGATCAAATTTTACCTGCTGCTTTCTGTATCGTAAAAGAGACAGCTCGTCGTTTTACAGAAAACGAAGAGATAGAAGTTACGGCAACTCAATTTGATCGTGACCTAGCAGCTCGTGCAGACCATGTACAAATTGAAGGCGATAAAGCTGTTTGGTTCAATTCTTGGAATGCAGGTGGAGCTGAGGTTGTATGGAATATGATTCACTACGATGTACAGTTGATTGGTGGTATCGTTCTTCATCAAGGTAAAATTGCCGAGATGGCGACTGGTGAGGGTAAGACTCTTGTTGCAACCCTTCCTGTATTCTTGAATGCATTAACTGGGCGAGGTGTTCACTTGATTACTGTGAATGATTACCTAGCTAAGCGTGACTCGGAGTGGATGGGACCTATTTACCAATTCCACGGTTTATCAGTAGACTGTATCGATAAGCATACACCAAATTCTGATGAGCGTCGTGCTGCTTATGCTTGTGATATTACTTTCGGAACAAATAATGAATTTGGTTTCGATTACTTGCGTGATAATATGGCTACCAATCCTAAGGATTTGGTTCAGCGTCGTCATAACTATTCAATTGTCGATGAGGTTGACTCGGTATTAGTTGATGATGCTCGTACGCCATTGATTATTTCAGGTCCAATTCCACGAGGGGAATTCCAATTATACGATGAGTTAAAGCCAAAAGTTCAGAAGTTAGCTAAAGCTCAAACTGAATTGGTGATGAAAATGTTCACAGATGCAAAACGTTTGTTGAAGTCTGAGGATAAGAAGGAGCAAGAAGAAGGAGCTAAGTTATTGCTTAGAACTTTCAAAGGAATGCCTAAAATGAAGCCACTTATTAAATTCTTAAGTGAGCAAGGAAATAAAGCTTTAATGTTGAAGACTGAGAACTTCTACATGCAAGAGAATAACAAAAACATGCACATCATTACTGATGATTTGTACTATGTTATTGATGAAAAACAAAACTCAATTGAGTTAACTGATATTGGTATCGATTTGATTACTGATGATAGTGATGACTCTTCGTTCTTTATTCTTCCAGATATTGGATCAGAAATTGCAGTTATTGAGAAATCAGATATGTCTGATGAGGAGAAGCTGAAGACTAAGGATCAGATGATCCAAAGCTATTCTGTTAAATCGGAACGTGTACACACCATAAACCAATTGCTTAAAGCGTATTCTCTTTTCGAAAAGGATGTTGAGTATGTTCTTATGGATGGTAAGGTGAAGATCGTTGACGAGCAGACTGGTCGTATTATGGAAGGTCGTCGTTATTCTGATGGACTACACCAAGCGATTGAAGCTAAAGAAAGTGTTAAGGTTGAGGCTGCAACACAGACATTTGCAACTATTACTCTTCAGAACTACTTTAGAATGTACCACAAGCTTTCGGGTATGACAGGTACAGCTGAGACTGAAGCAGGTGAATTATGGGATATCTACAAATTAGATGTTGTTGTGATTCCAACAAACCGTCCTATTACTCGTGATGATAGAGAGGATTTAGTTTACAAGACTAAGCGTGAGAAGTACAATGCTGTTATCGATGAAATTGGAGTACTTGTAAAAGCAGGTCGTCCAGTATTGGTTGGTACAACTTCTGTTGAGATTTCGGAACTATTGAGCCGAATGTTGAACCTAAGAGGCATTAAGCACAATGTACTGAATGCAAAACTACACCAGCGTGAAGCAGATATTGTTGCTGAAGCAGGTTATAAAGGAACGGTTACCATTGCAACCAATATGGCTGGTCGTGGTACGGATATTAAGTTGAATGAAGAGGTGAAAGCCGCTGGAGGTTTGGCCATTATCGGTACAGAACGTCACGATTCTCGTCGTGTTGACCGTCAGTTACGTGGTCGTGCTGGTCGTCAGGGAGATGTGGGTTCTTCTCAGTTCTTCGTTTCTCTTGAGGATGATTTGATGCGTTTATTTAGCTCAGATCGTATTGTGAAGTTGATGGATAGAATGGGTATTGAGGATGGTGAAGTGATTCAGCACTCAATGATTTCAAAATCTATCGAAAGAGCTCAAAAGAAAGTTGAAGAGAATAACTTCGGTATTCGTAAGCGTTTGCTTGAGTACGATGATGTAATGAACTCACAGCGTGAGGTTATTTATAAGCGTCGTCGTCATGCTTTATTTGGTGAGCGTATCCAAGTTGATATTGCTAATATGATGTTCGATGTTTGCGAAGCGGTGGTTACTGAATATCATGGTGGAGATTTCGAAGATTTCAAGCTAGAATTAATTCGTGTACTTTCAATTGAATCTCCTGTTACTCAGGAAGAATTCATGAAAGATAAGCCAGAAGATATTGTTGAAAAACTACATGCACTTGTTATAGACGCTCATAAGCGTAAGGTTGATACTATTAGCAAGCAAGCTTACCCAGTTATCAAGGATGTTTATGAAAATAAAGCAGAGATGTACGAGAACATCGTTGTACCTATTTCTGACGGAACTAAAAATTTCCAAGTTGTTACAAACTTGAAAAAAGCGTATGAAACAAAAGCTGAGGAATTGGTTCGTGCTTATGAGAAGGTAGCAATTCTTGCGACTATAGATGACTCTTGGAAAGACCACTTGCGTGAGATGGATGACTTGAAGCAATCTGTACAGAATGCGTCTTACGAGCAAAAAGATCCCCTATTGATTTACAAGTTTGAGTCTTTCAATCTATTTAAGACGATGATTGAGGAAACAAATAAATTAGTTGTTGCAACGCTTATGAAAGGTCATATTCCTTTGCAAATGCCTGATGAAGTGCGGGAAGCTAAAGAGCGTCGTCGTACTGATATGAGTGGCATGAAAACTTCTAAGGAAGATTTAAGTAGTGATGGTAGAAAAGAACCTAAGAAAGCTGAACCAGTTCGTAATGTTCAGAAAGTAGGTCGAAACGAACCTTGTCCTTGTGGTAGCGGAAAGAAATTTAAGCAATGTCACGGTAAAGGAATTCCAGCTTAAGGAGTCTTTGAGAATTGAGTTAGATACATTTCATAGCTCAATTCTCAGATTAAATTTAATATTTAAAGAATATGCTATTATCAATCCTTTGGGATGTTAAGCCCGAGATATTTTCGATAGGCCCAGTGACAGTAAGATGGTATGGGCTGCTTTTTGCACTCGGATTTTTATTGGGTTACCAACTTGTCGAGCGAATGTTTAAAAAGGAAGGAATTCCTTTAGAGTGGCTTGAGAAATTATTTATGTACACCTTGATTGCTACTGTTATTGGTGCACGTTTAGGTCATGTGATTTTCTATGGCTGGGAATTCTATTCTCAACATCCATCAGAAATTTTGAAGATATGGCACGGCGGACTAGCGTCTCATGGTGCTACTATCGGAATTCTTGCTGCTCTTTATTTCTATTCGAAAAAAGTGAGTAAGAAATCGATCTTATGGGTACTTGATAGAGTTGCTATTCCAGTTGCATTAGCAGGTTTCTTTATACGTACAGGTAACCTTATGAATTCGGAGATTATTGGAACTCAGACAGATTTAGCTTGGGGATTTCAGTTCGTTAAAGCTTCTATCTATGAACCTTTAGCACCTCGTCATCCAGCTCAGTTATACGAAGCTCTTTGCTATTTAGCGAGTTTTGGAGTTTTAATGTTTATGTATTGGAAAACTAATGCCAAAGAGTTTTCAGGAAGATTGATTGGAACATTCTTTGTGTTGATTTTTACGGCTCGATTCTTTATCGAGTTCATCAAAGAGAATCAGGAAGCTTTTGAAGAAGGAATGGCTTTAAATATGGGGCAATGGTTAAGTATTCCATTCGTTCTATTCGGAGCATACTTGGCTTATAATTCATTTAAGAAACAAAGGGCTTAGCTTTTATATAAGAACATAATTTAAATGGTCGATACTTTATAGTGTCGGCCATTTTCTGTTTTGACTGCTAGGTATCATATTCACATATTTTAGTATATTTAGATTTCTAATAAAAATTATGACATGAATCAATCCAAATATATTTGCGTTAAGTGTGGTAATATGAATTATGAAACCGATGAGTTTCGTGCAACTGGAGGAGCGTTTGCAAAAATATTCGATGTACAAAACAAGAAGTTTACGACTGTGAGTTGTACACGTTGTAAATACACCGAGATTTATAAAGGAAGCACAAGTCAGTTGGGTAATGTTTTTGATTTCTTTACAGGTTGATTATACTAGCAATTCTCTAATTTTGCACCCATTAGAATTAAACGTATAAATCTAAGACTTGAACGCACCTATGGATACTAAAAAGACTAAAGCTATATTATTTGTTTGTCTAGGAAATATTTGTCGCTCCCCAAGTGCAGAAGCGGTAATGAATGCTGTTATTAAAAAGGCAGATCAATCTTTGAATTTTACTTGTGACTCAGCAGGAATTATTGGAAATCACGAAGGTGGTAGAGCAGATAGTAGAATGCGATCACATGCTGCTCGTCGTTCCTATGACTTAACAAGTATCTCTCGTCAATTTAGACCGAAGACCGATTTTGATAAGTTTGATATGGTTATTGGTATGGATGATCAGAATATTACGGACCTACAATCTCAGGCTAGAAATGAAGAGGATTTGAAGAAGATTGTAAAGATGACAGACTATTGTTCTAATTATAAGCACTACACAACAGTTCCTGATCCTTATTATGGAGGGGAAGCAGGCTTCGAGTTGGTTTTAGACTTACTTGAAGATGCTTGTGATGGCTTGTTAAATCATTTGAATGGAAAACTATAGAGCAATTATATCTAAAGTTGAAGATTGGGCAGGGCAAAAAGTTTTGTCCAGCAAATCAATTAGTGGAGGTTGTATTTCTAAAGCGGAGTTGCTGACTTTTGAAAAAGGGAGTACCTGTTTTATGAAAACGCGATGCTCTGCTGCTGATGTATTTGAGAAGGAAGCTAAAGGATTGCACGAGCTTAAGAAATCGGGTGCAATTCGTGTTCCTGAGGTTCTTTATTTGGACCAGGATTGTCTGCTTTTAGAGCCTATACATATAGGCGAACAATCGCCTGAATTCTTTTCAAATTTCGGTCGTAAACTGGCACGATTGCATCAATATGGCGCACTCCGTTTTGGTTTTCCTCAAGATAATTATATCGGAAATACTCCTCAAATAAATACGTGCAATAAGCTAGAAGCTGAAAATTGGTGTGACTTTTACTACAACAAACGCTTACTTTATCAATACAAACTAGCCGAATCAAAAGGTATAGTTGGACCAGAGCTAAAGAATGGTTTTATCCTATTGGAAAATAGAATCGAAGAGATTCTAGAAAGCAGTGAAGAAAAACCAGCCTTATTGCATGGTGATTTATGGTCGGGTAATTTCTTATGTGATTCACAATCTCAGCCTTGTTTAATAGATCCAGCAGTGTATTACGGACATCGTGAAGCTGAATTAGCCATGACAAGACTTTTTGGTGGCTTCGATGCTAGTTTCTATTCTAGCTATCAGAAAACTTATCCATTGCCTGAGGGTTATGATTATCGCCAAAATATCTATATGCTTTATCACGTTCTTAATCATCTTAACTTGTTTGGGAACAACTACTACGGTCAAGCTGTAAAACTACTTTGGTCTTACCTAGATTGATTTCAATCTACATAAGTTTTGAACCTGAAATTTTAATATTTATCACAGAATTATGTCAGTGATAATGCGTTAAAGGATGTCTGAAAATGCAGATAAAATAAAAAACGATTTTCTTGTCTTTATTTATGGCAAAAATGCCCGAAATGACTAGATTTGCGTTGCATTCATATAGATAAGATGGACAAAATTCAAGATATATTATTAAAAGCTAAGTTGCAGTTCGAAGCTGAAGAGTTTCAATTAGCCCTTAGCGACTACCAAAAGGTTGTTGAGATAGATCCAAAACATATTGAAGCCAACTTCATGATTGGTGAAATTCATCATCAAATTGGCGATATGGCAAAAGCCTTAAGCTTTTATATTAAAGTTAGTGATCTAGAACCTAGTCATAAAAAGGCGAATGTGAAAATCGAGATGATTAATACCATTCTTGATTATTTCAATAGCGATATGCATAATCCTTAGCCAATATTTATCTGAATTCGTTAAATATTGTGCAAAATAGAAATTTTGCGGTGTAAGGTTAAAAAGGATATTAAAGTCTGGAATAGAAAGAATTAAGGAATTTTAACTAATCTTGGTTCTTTCTGAATAGCTAAATGTGATCCTGCTTTATAGCAATTTTTCGGTAATTAATTCTATATTTGGTAGGATTCAATCCTAACAGTGCTAGTTATATTAGCGAAGAACTCAAAATTAGATCAATTTATGTCATCGCAAATAAGAGAGAATTTACAAAAATTTTTCGTTTTAGGTGTTTCATATCGTAAAACGGCTTTGGATGTAAGAGGGCGATTTTCATTAACTCAAATGGATCAAGAAGCTTTGCTTCGCGATGCCAAAGAATACGGAGTTGAAGGCCTAATTGTTTTATCCACTTGTAATAGAACTGAAATCTATGCCCATACTTCGGACATGGATCTTGTCACTAAGCTATTCCTAAACTATTGCAAAGGAGACGAGAAAGATTTTCGTTATAACGGCTATTCCCTTCAGGGAAGCGAATGTATAAAGCACCTATATAGTGTATGTTCTGGTATCGATTCACAGATTGTAGGAGATTTCCAGATTGTTGGTCAGGTTAAAAATGCGTATCAATTATCTGAAAACCATCAGATGATTAACTCTTTCCTTAATCGACTATTTTCATTCGTATTTAAAGCAAGCAAAAAGATTAAAAATGAAACAGAATTAAGCCGTGGTGCTGCATCTGTTTCTCATGCTGCTGTTCAGTATATAAAAGACAAGGTTACTGATTTAGAATCGGCAAACTATTTACTTTTTGGTACGGGAGAGATTGGAAAAGATACCTGTAGCAATTTGGTAAAACACATGGAGAACCGTTCACTTACTTTAGTGAATAGAAATGTGGAAAAAGCCGAAGCTTTAGCTAAAAAATTCGATATTAGTTATCGTGCAATGTCTCACTTAACTGAAGAAGTTGAGAAGGCTGAAGTGATTATAGTAGCGACAGGAGCACCGCATCCAACTTTAATGAAGGAACATTTTGTAAATACAAAAGATTGTAAGTTAGTTCTTGATTTATCGGTACCACGTAATGTTGATACTGAAATTGACTCACTTGAAAATGTTTTGGTTATATCTGTTGATGAACTTTCAGAGCACACCTCTGAAGCTGTTCAACAACGCTTAACGTGTATTCCACAAGCTGAAGAAATTATTGACGATTCAATCCGAGAATTTTACGGTTGGTTAGAAGTGACTTTCTTATCTCCCGTAATTGTTGCTCTAAAGGATAACTTGAATAAGATTAGAGATAAAGAGTTAGAATATCACCGCTCAAAAATGAGTGATGATGAATTGAAGCGTGTTGAGAAGATCACATCAAACTTGATGAATAAGATTGCCAGAGCGTGTATCAGTCATCTAAAAGATCATCATAAAACACAATCGAGTCCTATGGAAACATTGAATATGATTTTCCAGGAGCCAGAAGCCAAATAGCATACATTTTTATTAAAATATAGAGCCGTATAAACACCATTATATGGCTTTTTTTTTGCAAATTAGGTGAACGAAATTTGGGGCTGCATTTTTTAGTAAAACAGACAGTCCATAATTCAATCATTAGCATCGATTAAACGAAAAATATGTCGTAAAAGGTGCTCAAAACAACAAGTTTGACTATGTCCCTTAAGAAAAAATTAATCGTTGCAACTCGCCCAAGTCTATTGGCATACACCCAAACCATGCAAACTGTAGAACTTCTACAAAAGGCTAATCCAGATATCGAATTCGAAGTGAAAAAGTTTAGTACACAGGGCGACCGTGTATTAAATCGTTCTTTGACTGAATTTGGAACAACTGGTGTGTTTGTAAAAGAATTAGAGCATGCCCTTCTGGAAGGTGAGGCTGATATTGCCATACACAGTTTGAAAGATGTACCTAGTTTTCATCCAGCAGGATTGAAATTGGTTGCTTATCCTGAAAGAGAAGATTCTCGTGATGTGTTTCTAACTCGCGATGGTATTTCTATCGACGATATGCCACAAGGTTTTGTTTTAGGAACTGGAAGTCCTCGCCGAAGAGTTCAGTTGGCTGATGTTCGCCCTGATATAAACTTTAAAGAAATTCGTGGGAATATCGATACACGTATGCAAAAGTTGAAGGATGGCGAATACGATGCCATAATTCTTGCTGCAGCTGGTATGAATCGCATGGGTAAGGAATATGACGAGGAGATGATTATAGATGTGGATCTGTGTATTCCAGCTATTGGACAAGGAGCAATAACTATTGAAACTCGAGATAATGATCCTGAATGTATTGCTGCGGTTGAGAAAGTAAATCACAAAGCAACAGAGCTTGCAGTATTGGCTGAACGTGCTTTTATGGCTGATATTGAAGGTGGATGTAAATTTCCTCTAGCGGCTCATGCAGTTGTTGATGGGAAGCATCTAAATATGATTGCCATTGTTGGTGATTTGAAATCGGGTGATTTCATTGTAGAAAGTATTGAAGTTCCTGTTGAAGAATCAGTAGCTAAGTCGGAAGAATTAGCTCAAAAGATGAAAGCCATTTGTGAAGAAAAAGGCATCAACTTTTATCAATAGAAAAAAATGGATTTGATTTCTTAAAAGAGGTCAGATATAAATTACATATAAACTATAAACACAATATAAGATGAGTTTACGCCCATTATTTCCTCAAACACGATTAAGAAGAAACCGTTACACGAAAGTTATACGTAATATGGTTGCTGAAACATCGCTTTCTACTGATGATTTAATCATGCCACTTTTTGTTTGCCCAGGAGAAAAGGTGAAGAATCCAATTAAGTCGATGCCAGGTAACGATCAGTTATCAGTTGATATGTTGGTAGAAAAGTGTAAAGAATTGTACGCAGCTGGTGTAAAATCAGTATTGCTTTTTGGTATTCCTGAGTCGAAGGACGAGGATGGAACAGTTGCAACTCACGAGCATGGTATTGTTCAGAAAGCAACTCGTGCGATTAAGGCTGAATTAGCAGATATGTATATTATCGCTGATATCTGTAATTGCGAATACACAACTCACGGACACTGTGGAACCATTATCGATGGTGATGTTGATAATGATAGCACTTTGGTAACTCTTTCTGCGCAGGCAGTTTCATTAGCTGAAGCTGGTGTTGATATGGTAGCACCTAGTGATATGATGGATGGTCGTATTGCTCACATGCGTTCTTCTTTAGACGAAAATTGTTTCGAGAAAATGCCAATTATGGCTTATTCTGCAAAGTATGCTTCAGGTTTTTACGGACCATTTAGAGATGCAGCTGATTCGGCTCCTCAATTTGGTGATAGAAGTACTTACCAAATGGACCCTCGTAATAGCGATGAAGCGATTCGTGAGGTTGAGATGGATATTGCAGAAGGTGCAGATATCGTGATGGTGAAGCCAGCTTTAAGTTACCTTGATGTGATTTACCGTACTAAACACGAATTCAATGTGCCAGTTGCAGCTTATAATGTAAGCGGTGAATTCTCAATGGTTAAAGCAGCTCAAGAAAGAGATTGGATTGATGGTAATCGTGTAATGATGGAGATTATGACTTCTATTAAGCGTGCGGGTGCTGATATCATTATTACTTACCATGCGCAAGAAGTTGCTGAGATTTTAAACAAAAGATAAATTTAAGTTTTCTGTTATCGGTTTTCAATTGCCCGCTTTTCAGCGATAAAACTTTGACAACTGATAACTTCTGATAACCGTTAACTAAAGTATATGACAAATTCTATTTTTCTAGATACAATCAATGGCATTAAGCGTGAGAGACCACCAGTTTGGTTCATGCGCCAAGCTGGACGTGTTTTACCTTCGTATATGAAACTGCGCGAAACCTATGGTTTTAAGCATATGATGGAAGAACCTAAGCTAGCAGCAGAGGTGACTTTGCTTCCTATTCACGATTTGGGTGTTGATGCAGCCATTCTTTTTTCTGATATTCTTGTAATTCCTGAAGCCCTAGGCATGGAATTGAGTTTTGAAGGAAAAGGGCCGACTTTTAAAACGGCGCTTAAGGATGTAGAAGATCCATTGAATTTCCTAACAGATATGCCTGAGCGATTGGAGCATATTTATAAGGCTATCGATGTGATTTTAGCGACAAAACCATCTGAGATTCCTTTGATTGGATTCTGTGGTGGACCATTAACCACTTTGTGTTATATGTTCCAAGGTTTTAGTCAGAACTTGAATTTCCCTGATTTTGTTCCTGCGATTTATCGCGATAAGGCAACTATGAAAAAATTGGTGACTCGTATTACGGAGATGAGTATTCATTATGCACTAAAGCAAGTTGAGCATGGTGTACAAGCTTTTCAGTTGTTTGAGACACATGCAGGTTTAATTCCTATCGAATTATACAAGGAGGTGTTCTTGCCATCGGTAAAAGCGATTCTTGGTGCTGTTCGTGCAAAAGGAGTGAAGACTATTTATCTACCTAAGGGATTAGGAACAGGTATTAATATGGTGAATTACGATTTGTGTGACTGTGTGAGTGTCGATTGGCAAACCCCATTGCACGAGGTTCGTAAAATTGTAGGAGAGGACATGATTCTTCAAGGAAACTTCGATCCTAGAGCCCTACTTGCCGATAAGAATGCAATTGATCAGCAATTTGAATACCATTTGAACTTTGGTCGTAAAGATCATAAGTGGATTTTCAACTTAGGACATGGTTTACTACCAAATATCCCTGTTGAGAATGTGAAATACTTGATTGAAAAAGTAAAAACTTCTGATTGGGGTAGATAAACCTCATTCAAGATATAAATACAAAGCCGACTTTTACGAGTCGGCTTTTTTTTGTGCCTTTTTCTACTAAACTAATGTTACGTATTGCGTCGAATACAACTCGTTCAGACTAAGTAAAAACAACTTATATAACTAATTAGTTTAGTTTATAGTATAAAAAAATTAACTTAGGTAAGAGTTATCAAAATGTATCAAATTCGTTAAAGCTGATCTAATGGTTAAAATCCGCAAGAGTGTAAATATTGCTTTAGTTATACTTAGTTTTCTAGTTATTAGCAGTTCTTTAATAAGTTGTAAAACCCATAAATCGATGATTGATAAAACAGTTGTTCAAGAGCTGGATATTCAACAATATCTGGGCAAATGGTATGAAATTGCTCGTTACGATCATAGTTTTGAACGCGGACTAGTTGGTGTAACAGCCGAGTATTCTATGCGTGATGATGGCAAAATTAAGGTGATAAACAGTGGCTATAAAAATAGTTTAGATGGCGAATTTTCTCAGGCCGAAGGAAAAGCTAAAATTCCCAATCCTGAAAAAGAACCAGCAAAATTGAAAGTAGCTTTCTTCTTGTTCTTTTACGGCGATTACTTTGTAATGGAACTTGACAAGGATTACAAATGGGCGGTTATTGGGAGCAGTACTGATAAATATCTATGGGTTCTTAGTCGCAATCCACAAATGGATAAAGAATTATATAATGACTTGCTTAATCGACTAGAAAAGCGCGGTTATGATGTCTCAAGTTTGATAAAAGTTGAACAAAAGCCCTTGTAAATTGTTTCTTATTAGACACTGTGCATATGAAAAGTATTCTCATAAGTTACTTGCTTACTTTTGTTGTTTTTTTGTTAGTAGACCTTCTGTGGCTTGGCATTATTGCCAAAAACCTTTATCAAAAATATCTGAGAGATTTATTATCTGATAAAGTAAATTGGACTGCAGCATTTATCTTCTATTTCATATATTTTGCGGGGGTTTCAATTTTTGCAATTTATCCGGCAGTTCAAAAAGACTCTGTTTTTAATGCAATTTTGATGGGGGCTCTATTTGGTCTATTTACATATGCGACTTACGATTTAACAAATTTGGCCACTCTTAAAGGTTGGCCACTCCCGATTGTTTTTATCGATATCTTATGGGGTATCATTTTATCAGCAAGCGTTAGTTTATCAGGTTTTTATATTGTGAAATGGATTAATTAATAATAAGAATGAAAAACATTGAAACACCTTTTATTAACGGAAAATTCTTGTATTATGCCTTTATCGCAGGAGGAAATCAAATATTAAAAAATCAGGTCGAAATAAATAGAATAAATATTTTTCCTGTTAACGATAAAGACACTGGAACAAATCTGGCTTCGACCGTACGTTCGGTTATCGACAATATAAAACCTCATAAATCATATAAGACTACGGTAAGTAATATTGCAGATGCAGCTTTAATTGGAGCACGAGGAAATTCAGGCGTTATTTTTGCACAGTTTCTGCATGGTTTAAATCGTGAAACCATAAATAAACCTATTATTACTTTAACGGAATTTGCTGAAAGTGTAAAAAAATCAATTCCCTATATGTACGAAGCCATTGCAAATCCTGTTGAAGGAACAATGTTAACCGTTATAAAGGAGTGGTCCGATTTTCTAAGCAGTAAAAAGAATGGCATTACTGGTTTTGCAGACGTCATTATTGATTCTTTTGCAGTATTAGAGAAATCATTGGCTGAAACAAACACAAAATTGAAAGCATTAAGCAAATCGGATTTTGTCGATGCTGGAGCAAAAGGCTTTGTCTTATTTATTGAAGGCATCATCGGTTTTATTAAAAACAGTAATATTCGAAACCTCGTGGTTAACGCTTCCGAGAAGATTTCACTTGTTCATTCCAACGAATTAACAGAAGAAGAAATCACATTCCGCTTTTGCACCGAGGCCATTATAAAAAACATTAGCCAAAGTAAATCTGAACTTAAAAAGTTCCTTTGTAAAAATGGTGATTCAGTTGTTGTTGCCGGTTCTGAAAGTATTTGTCGCATTCATGTTCATACCAACAAACCAGCAGAGCTTTTTCATCAGTTAAAGGAAATGGGAACCATCACTTTTCAGAAAGTGGATGATATGGTTCGGCAACAGGAGGCTGTAAGCAAACGAAAATGGAAAATTGCTCTTGTAACAGATTCAACATGTGATTTATCGCAGGAATTAATTGATTTGTATCAAATTAATATGGTGCCAATTAATTTGAATTTTGGCGATAGTCATTATTTAGATAAAGTTACAATTCAACCCAATCAGTTTTACGATTTACTGGAAACAGAAACCGAATTCCCAAAAACATCTCAAATAAATGAGCAGACTTTTACAAACTTATATTCACATTTAGCCTCGCATTACGATGCTATAATTGCTGTGCATTTAAGCGGACAGTTTAGTGGAACTTATTCAAATAGTGTAAAAGCAGGAAAACGAATTTCTAAAGAATTTAACAAACCGGTTCATGTAATCGATTCAAAAAATTTATCGGGAGCATTGGGTTTACTTGTATTAAAAACAGCCAAAAACATTGAAGCAGGCGAGTCGGTTGAATCTATTGTTGAAACCCTTAAAAAGGATGTTATTCAATCTAAAATATTTGTGAGTGTTCGCGATTTACAGACGATGATTAGAGGAGGAAGGGTTTCAAAACCCAAAGGTATGATCGCCAGCGCTCTGGGTTTAAATCCAGTTATTTCAATGGACGAAAATGGAAAATCGCTCTTGTTTGGAAAAACCTTTAGCCAGCAAGCCAGCTTAAAAAAGATATTTAAACATATTGAAAAAATTGGTCGTGGTAAAACCTTATGGAACTACATTATTTTACATGCACACAATTCAGATGGAGCTCAAATAGTCGAGGATGAAATGTTTGAAATGACTGGAATAAAGCCAGTATCGGTTGTCAATATTTCCCCAGTTATTGGTATGCATGCTGGCAATGGTGCTCTTGCTATTTCATTACTCTTCAATAATTAATACGATTCAAATGATGACTCTATTTTTACAAGCATCCTTAATCATTTTAGTTCTGGTAAGTCTGTTATGGATTTGGAGTGTGTTTATAAAGAATGTAAGTATTGTCGATCTTTTTTGGGGTTTTGGCTTTGTACTTGTTAATGCGTTTTACGTATTCATGTCGGACGAAGTAAATGCCAGAGAAATTCTGATTTTATGCTTGGTTAGTATCTGGGGGCTTAGGCTTACCTTTTATCTTGCATGGAGAAACATAGGCAAAGGAGAAGATTTCAGATATCAGGAATTTAGAAGGAATTATGGTCCCAAACGTTATTGGTGGTTTAGTTTTTTCCAAACATTCTTATTGCAAGGTGCCTTGATAATGATTATTTCCTTGCCCTTATTAGGTATTCATTCGAGTACAAGCTCAGGAGAGCTTACGATACTGGATTACCTCGGAATACTAGTCTGGCTAATTGGCTTTACGTTTGAGGCAGGTGGGGATTATCAGTTGGTGCGTTTTAAACGAAATCTCGCAAATAAAGGAAAGGTTCTAAATACGGGATTCTGGAAATACACCCGCCACCCGAATTATTTTGGCGACTCAGCTGTGTGGTGGGCATATGCAATCTTTAGTTTTGCAGCTGGTAGTTACTGGCAAATTATAGGTTCTATTGTTATGACTCTGTTGATTATCAAAGTATCAGGTGTGGCACTACTTGAAAAAACTTTAAACGATACAAAACCACAATACCGAGCATACATTGAAAAAACAAATTCTTTTTTTCCGTGGTTCCCTAAAAAATAAACGACAATGGATTTTATTACAAATAATATTTGGTTTATACTTTTTGTAACATGGGGTTTGCCATTAAGTTATTACAGAAGCAAATTCCGTAAAATAGTATATCAGACAGATAGTTGGATCATAAATATTAAACCGATTTTCTGGAAAGAAGTTAAAGGGCTTTTTGGAAACATCTATCCCGACAATCAGAAATACAAGAGGTTTAGAAACTTCTATCTCTTTTATCTGACCATTTATTTAGCCTTGTTTATTGCTTATTTAATTTTTGACACAAATTCTGAAAAAATGAAAAAGATTGAGATCGGAAGTCAGGTTCCAAGTTTCGAATTAAACGACCAGAATGGTGACTTATTTAAGCTTGAAGAAGTTGTGGGTAAAAAGAATCTGGTGATCTATTTCTATCCTAAAGACGATAGCCCGGGCTGTACAAAAGAAGCTTGTTCGTTTCGTGATCAATTTGAAGTGTTTGCCGACGCCGATGCAATGATTATTGGCATTAGTGCACAATCAGTAGAAAGTCATTTCGACTTTGCGAAAAAGCACCGCCTGAATTACACCCTACTAAGCGACACGGGTAATAAAGTGCGTCAATTATTTGGTGTGCCAGCCAGTTTTTTTGGACTAATTCCTGGTCGAGTAACTTATGTTGTTAATAAGGAAGGAAAAATAGCCTACCTATTTAATTCTCAGATTCAAGCTGAAAAGCATGTCGACGAGGCCTTGCGCATTCTACAAGAAATGAGATGAATATAGCCATGCAATATACTTTTATACTGCTGTCCTACTTACTAGGAGCAATCCCCTTTGGTTACATTTTAACCCGATACTATACGGGTGAAAATATAATGGAAATGGGTAGTGGTAATGTCGGTTCAACCAATGTGGGCAGAGTAGCAGGAAAACTAATCGCTATCATCACTCAGCTTTTGGATATGCTTAAAGGACTCTTACCTGTGGCTGTATATCTATATTTTATGGATGACAGAAGGCTAGGATCTGAATTTTATGTTTATGCTGTTGCTCTAGCTACGATTATAGGTCACGATTTTAGCATTTTTCTAAAATTTAAAGGCGGAAAGGGGGTGAATACAACACTTGGCAGCTCGCTATTGATTGCACCATTTTCTGTATTCATTTCGGTCGCTATCTATTTCATTGTAAAGTGGCGACTTAAGTATGTTTCGTTAGGCTCTATTATTCTGGGAATAAGCTTACCATTAAGTGAATTACTTATTCACGGACTTAGCTCAACATTCTATCACTTATTGGTTTGTACGATACTTATTATTCTCCAGCACCGAACGAATATAAAACGTTTGTTGCGTAGCGAGGAACTTTCATCCTAAAAATAAATTTCATGGCATTTTATCAATTTCAAAAAGAACAATTTGTTAATGCCTCTATAGACGAGGTGTGGGATTTTATAAGTTCTCCACAGAACCTGAAAAAAATTACGCCACCCAATATGGGTTTCGATATACGTACGCCAAATTTGCCCGATAAAATTTATGAGGGTATGATTGTTTGCTACACGGTTCGTCCTTTATTGGGTATTCCCACAACCTGGGTTACTGAAATAACACATATTAGAGATAAATCATATTTTGTAGATGAACAAAGACTTGGCCCTTACAAAATATGGCATCATCAGCACTTTATTATAGCTGTAGAAAATGGTGTTTTAATGAAAGATATTGTGAGTTATCAACCGCCATTGGGTTTCTTAGGAAGTATTGCGAATGCCTTGGTCATTAAAAATAAATTGAATGAAATATTCGATTTCCGTACCAAAGCACTTGAAGAAATATTTCCATCATGAGCATTTAATATAACTATCCATAGTGCTTATAAGATTTCACTAGGATTGAATACAAAGCCGACTTTTACGAGTCGGTTTTTTTCATCTGACCCAATTATTTCTTAATGTTTTGCTTAGTTTTGACCTTCTTAAAATACGAAATGGACAAGCAACACATTTTCAACTTTAAAACGGATATCTCAGAGATTGATATTCCTGCAAAACTCAATAATCCATTTGGATTATCTATTCCTGAGATTGCTAGGGTAGCGGCAAAAGAATTTCAAGAATTCATTGCTTCAGAATCTCAAGTGTGGAAGCATGATTTTCTTATCCAAAAAGGAAAAATGTTTGGAATTCTTGTGGTTCAAAAAGAAGATAATACCTACAGCTATTTAGGAACAGTGTCAGGAAAATTGCAGGGAAACACTATATGCGACAGATTCGTACCTTCGGTCTTTGACGATTCTACGGATGATTATTTTATTAATAGAGGCATGAAAGAGTTGACTGAAATCGGCAGTCAAATTAAAAAGACCGATAAGCCGTCTGAAATTAGTTTACTGACAGAAAAAAGGAAACAAAAATCCTTTGCCCTGCAGCAACAACTTTTCGAGAATTATCAATTTTTAAACGCTTCGGGATTAGAGCAAAATGTATTGCAAATTTTTGAGAGTTCATCACATGGTAATCCTCCAGCAGCAGCCGGTGAATGCGCTGCTCCTAAATTACTGCAATATGCTTTTGAAAACCGTTTAAAACCAGTCGCTTTAGCAGAATTTTGGTGGGGAAATTCTATCAAGAATAAAGAAAGAGAACACAAGGTTTTTTATCCGGCTTGCAAAAATAAGTGTCGTCCAATTTTAGAATACATGCTGGGTGATGCAGAATTATTTAACCAAGCGAGCGCTGGTAGTGAAAATCAATAAGGACCTTAGAAATAAACCAGAAAAACCGCCCATTGACAAGTAATAAGTTGGCTCTGTAATTTGATAATATTTTTGATTTTTTACTGTATCTTGAATCAGTTTTGAAAATGAAAAATAGATCGAGAATGAATACGCGAAAATTTAAAACTAATAAATTAATATCCCTCAATCGGTATTTTTTCATACCAGTTGCATTAATTCTATTCTTTTTAACCTTCTATATGATTTATGAAGATATTAAAAGCAATACAATTAATGAATTCAATAATGAACAATTAATATTAGCCGAAACCGCATCTCAGGGTATTACATATTTTTTCGATGATTACCAATCGGGACTTGTTTTTTTGGCGAAGTTTAAGGGGATTGAAGATTTTTCGGATGAAGGTAAAGCCATAATGGCAAACTATTATGAAACCCATAAAAATATTTTTACAGCCATTACAAGAATAGATACAACAGGTGTAATTTTGTATACTTATCCTTATAATCAATCAGTAATAGGGCATAATATCTCTTATCAGAATCATGTTAAGCAAGTTCTTGTTAATCAACAGCCTATTATAAGTGATGTGTTTATGTCGGCACAAGGATTTTTAGCAATAGCCTTGCATGTTCCTGTGTTTAAAAATAAAAGCTTTGTAGGTAGCCTTTCCGTTCTAATCCCAATTGACAGATTGGGAAAGCTTTATCTTGGAAAAATTAAGAACAGAAAAAACGGACATGCATGGCTACTTAGCGAAAGTGGTATCGAAATATATTGTCCTATAAACGGGCACACAGGGAAATCGATTCTTGAAACTACGAAACTCGATGATTCTTCCATTGAGATGCTTGAGAAAATAAAAAATGATAATACGGGAACTGGAAAAAGTACCCATCAGGAGGTCAATGATAAAGACGAAACTAAGGTGTTAGATTTGTATTACGCTTTTTATCGCATTCCGCTGGGCAATACGTATTGGACTATTCTTATTTCCTATCAGGAAAAAGATATTTATGTCGCCCTATCCCGGCTTCGTAACCGTTTAATATTCGTTTTTTCTTTGCTATTTATAGCTCTTTCATTTTATTTTTATTCGCTTACTAAAGTCAGAAATCTTTTAAGAGAAGAAGCAAAAAGAAAAGAAGTTGAAAAAACATTGCTTAAAAGCGAGGAGAAATTCCGCAAAATATTTGATGATCATGCAGCCGTGAAACTTCTTATAGACCCCAATAACGGCAATATTGTTGATGCTAATAAATCTGCAGCCAATTATTCTGGATGGAGCTGTGAAGAATTGATGAAGATGAGAATTGGGCAACTCGATATGCATTCATCTCAAGAAATCAGAGAGATTATTGAGAGTATCTTGTTTGAGGATAAATTCCAATTTGAATCCAAACATCAACTGAAGAATGGTTCTATAAGAGAGGTTGAAGTATTATGCAGCAAAATTAAAATCGATAATAAGGATTTATTACATGCAATAATCCATGACATTACTAAGCGTAAAAATGCAGAAGTATTGCTTAAAGAAAAAACAAATAAAATAGAATCACAAAATAAAGAATACCAGCAAATCAACGAAGAACTTAATCAAACAAATCAAGAATTAATTATAGCCAAGGAGAAAGCCGAAGAAAGCGACCATCTCAAAACTGCATTCGTTCATAATATTTCGCACGAAATACGAACACCCATGAATTCAATTGTAGGCTTTTCAGGTTTACTTAACAAGCCCGATTTACTTGAAGAAGATCGTCAATATTACACCAGTTTAATTATACAAAGTAGCGATCAACTGCTTTCTATTATTAACGACATAGTAAGCATTGCCTCCATTGAGGCTGAACAGGAAAAAGTTCAGGAGAATGAAATCAATATCAATTCAATCTGTAAACTTATAAACGATCAATTTTTTACGAGAGACACAAATCCGAATGTTAAGTTTCGTTTACAAACCAGTTTAGCCGACGATGAAGTAAATATTATTACCGATTCGACCAAGCTGACACAAATACTAACTAACCTTATAAGCAATGCCCTTAAGTTTACACAAGAAGGTTTTGTTAATTTTGGATATACACTAAAAGACAACTTTCTGGAATTCTATGTAGAAGATTCCGGAATAGGCATTTCTTCCGATATGCACACCGAAATATTTAAACGCTTTCGTCAGGTTGAAACGACTGCAGCTCGTACGTTTGGTGGTTCAGGTTTGGGTTTGTCTATCTCAAAAGCTTATGTTGAAATGCTTGGCGGTAAAATTTGGCTAAGCTCAGAAGAGGGTAAAGGTTCTGTGTTTTATTTTACCCTTCCATACAAAACGGTAAACTTGAAAGCGATACCAAAGCTGCCCGTTAATGAGTTAAACTTTGAATTGATAAAGTCAAAGACAGTGTTAATTGCCGAGGATGAAGATTCTAATTTTTTTCTGCTAGAAAAGTTACTTGTAGACTTGAATATAAATATTATCAGGGCTCTAAATGGCATGGAAGCCATTGCTGTTTGCAAATCGAATCCACAGGTAGATTTGATATTGATGGATATAAAAATGCCTGGTATGGATGGTTTTGAAGCTACAAAACGCATTAAAGAGTTTAGGCCTAATTTATCCATAATAGCCCAAACTGCATATGCTACTGAAACAGATAAAAACAAAGCTTTAGCCTTTGGTTGTTCCGATTTTATTAGTAAACCTTTTAAAAAAGAAATGTTACTATCTAAAATTAATGAACAACTCCTTAATTAGATTTTCTAAGCCTTTCAGAGTGATTGAAATTTAAACGGCTTGATTCGCCCTCGTTACAATTGACTCTGAGGAAAGGAGTGAGGTAAGTTCACTCATGATATAAATACAAAGCCGACTCGTAAGAGTCGGCTTTTTGTTTTTATTTCTCGTTGGTGCGCGATTATATCGCGTTCCTTTAGTTAAAGTAAAAAACCACAGAATAAAATCGTGCGGCAGCGGTGGATAGGTATGAAACACATTTTGCGTACTCTGCGTGAAATATGATTACCTCTTTTTAACCGCTTATATTCTACTGATTTACTCCATTTCGCTGCTTACTTCCTCTTCGGCAACAGTTCGGTTTCTACGAGCTCGAACTTTTGTATTAATTGTTTCGATGTATTTAGTGATTTTAGTGTAGGTTTCGCCATATTCGTTTGGCTTTACCTCCGCCATAACCATAAGGTAGGGCAGTAGCTTGTTGTTAAAAATATCGATCACTACCTTTTTCTGAATACTCGATGGAATAACATCCTCTTTTAATGCCTGTATATCCTGATTCTTAATGTACAAGACATTCAAGTCGTTGGCTCTTATTTTTAAATCAGCCAAAGGCGCAGAAACGCCTACCAAAGAATCTATAATAGGTTTCATATCTGGCTTTTCGTACTCTTCGATTAATGAAAAAGCACGAGCCAATTCCTTTTCGTAACCTAATTTGTAGAAAGATAAATCGTAGCTAGCCAGCTTATCAAAAGCTTTCTCAGCATTTTTAGCTACAGTTTCGTCAGAAGAAAAAGTGTTGGCTTCTATAAACTTCTTCATACAAATAACACTCCTGTCAAAATTGTCGTCTAAAACGCTTAATTCTTGAGTGTATTCATGTTTTCTTTCTATGCTTAAAGATCCCGATAAGATATTGGTTTCTGTACTCAATTCAGATTTTAGGCCAGATAAATAGGCATCGGTACCTAAATCAATTTGGTCTATAGCCGAAAGAGCTGTACTACCAAGGTGTTGCGTTTCATCCGCATCGCATCTGCTTAAAATTTTTACTTCCATAATTCAATAATTAATTTTTTATAAAGTTTCATGATTTTTTGAGAGTATTGAAATTAGATAATTGAAATGAATTATGAAAATTAATCAATATAAAAATACTGATTTTAACATTTAGGTGAACTTGACAAACTTGACAACAGAAACTGATGAATATAAGTTGTATTTTTAATGCTTTTTTCTGTTGAGGGATGAATTCCATTGATAAAATGTACTTTCTACTGGGGGAGAGCAAAAATCTCTTGTCAAAACGCTTAAAACGGAAAGAAGTGGCAAATTTCACTCGACAAAACGTCCTAAACGAATGGGAAATAGAAAAATCAGGTGACAAAACGCTCTCGACAGCTAGAAAGTGCAAATTTCAACTGACAAAACGCTCTCGATGGGTTGGGAGTAGGAATTATCAGTGAATTGATGTTTTAGTCTGTCAGGCACTAATATCATAATAAGATGCTGAACGGGGCAGCCTTATACAGATGTGCATTATCAAATTTTGACTATAAATTAATTCTGATAAACATTTAAGGCAATATTAAAGTCTGTATAGTGATATTTATGCTTACTTTTAGTGCTCTTGAAAAAAGAGGTGTTGTTATCCCTCCAATTTGGTGGTGTAAGAGCAGCTTTTATCAAGATATATAAGAAATAACAAGCGTATGGCTGTTATAAACAAGTTAGCGGTTATTTCACTCAAATAGAACCCTAGTTTATTAATAAGTCCAATTAGTTGGCTATATATCAATATACAAAAATATTAAATATGAAGAAGTTGTTATTTTTAATGTTATTCGTTGGTTTCCACCTGGTTTCTTATAATCAAGTTATTATTAAGGGAAGAATATTTGACAAAAAGACAAAGGAGAAAATTTGTTTTGCAACAGTCTATTTTGACGGATCATTTGTTGGGACTAGCTCGGATGGAAATGGGGAATTCAGTCTAAGTATCCCACATAACACTTGTATGCCGTTAACTGTAAGTGCGGTGGGATATTATTCTTTTACACTGCCAGATTTTTCAATTGATAAACCTATAATTATCCATTTGACACCTAAGGAGTATCAAATAAATGAAGTTATCGTTTCTGATAAATCCCTTGTCAAGAAAAGAAAAGCAAACTTAAGATTGTTTAAAAATATATTTCTTGGAACAACTGAAAATGCATTGAATTGTGAAATTAGTAATGAGCAGGATATAAGCTTTAACTATGGCACTGATCGGGATACATTAAAAGCCATTGTCTCAAAACCAATCTTTGTTAATAACAATGCCTTAGGGTATAATGCCACTTATTATCTCAATAGGTTTGAATATTATAGAAAAAGCAACACCTTCCTTATTAGAGGAAATATGATCTTCAACAAAGATCTAGCTAGTGAAACAACAGATGAACGGTTATATATGACAAAAAGAAAAAAGGCTTATCTCGGATCGAGGATGCATTTTTTTAGAGCACTTTGGGCAAATGATTTATTGTCAGCTGGATTTTTAGTTAAGAATTCATCTGAAGAAAAACTCAAGGGGCAAGATATTGTAATTCAAGAAACTTGTAATCTCTCAATTCCTCTTGACAGCAACAAAAAATACCTTAAGTACCCAACTAAACTGAAAATATCATATGATTCAAGTTTTAGCGAAATAACTTTTCTTAAGCCGAAAGTTTACTTTGATGAAGTTGGATATTTTGATTCGTACATATTTTGGGATGGTGAGATGGTAACAAGGCGTATAGGTGACATGTTACCTTACGAATATAAAATAAATGAGTAACAACCGCTAACCCCTGATAGCGCGAGCTTGTAGCTCGTGTTTTGCGTATGCAAACCATAGTCTTTGTGTCATACTAATAAATACATGAATTTTGAGTTGGAAGTATAAGAAGCACCCGCTAGCGCGAGCTTGTAGCTCGTGCTTTGCGAATGCAAACCAAAGCCATTGTATCATAATTATAAGTACATGAATTTTGAGTCGTAAATATAAATTCCACAATAAAGAAGGTTTGTACTTTGTCAGTTTCGCAACGACATACTGGATTGATGTATTTGTGCGTGAAGCGTATTTTGCTGCTATAACCCAAAGCTTATCTTATTGTTGTACTCAAAAAGGTATGTGCCTGTTTGCTTACTGCATCATGCCTAGTCACATTCACTTGATCTTTAATGATGGAAATTCTAATCCCGCTAAGCTTTTAAAAGAGTTTAAGACCTATTCATCGAAAGCAATTCAGAAAATGATCGAAGAAAACCCACAGGAAAGTAGAAAGGAATGGATGCTTTGGATGATGGAACGTGCAGGGAAGATGAACAGTAATGTGAAACATAGGCAATTTTGGCAACAGAATAATCAACCTATAGAGTTGTGGAGCGATAAGGTGATAACAGAGAAACTAAACTATATTCATAATAATCCGGTTGAAGCAGGATTTGTAGAAGAAGCACATCATTGGAAATATAGCAGTGCTAAGAATTATGCTGGTGAGGCAGGACAATTGGCAGTTGAGATTTTATAATTTAATTTTTTCTGCAAGCAGAGCACGAGCTACAAGCTCGCGCTAGCGGAGGAAACTAAGCAATACCGCAAACATTCATTAAAAAAGGAAATACAAAATGAGAAAATTAAGATTTGGATTAATTGTTTGTGCATCTATTATAATAATTGGGCAACTAAGTCTAACTGACTATAGCGATTTAAGTTGGTCAAATAATTTAGGTAGATATCTAGGAATAATTGCTATGCTAGGCTTAATTCTTTCAATGATTTTATCAGGTCTTGATGAAAAAAGGAAATGTAAATAACTTTTAAGTCAGATTAGTTAAATCCAATAGCGCGAACTTGTAGCTAGTGCTTTGCGAATGCAAACCTAAAAACCTCGTATGTTTATTTTACAAGATGCAGATAAACCTGTCAGGTTTTTTTTTGAATAATAGCGGTAGCCCAAGCACACTATCAAAGATTGATTGGTTATTGTCTTTATCGGGAGGAACAAAACCGTATTAAAATGGGATAGAACCTGTAAGAGTCAAGCTGAAGAATTAGAATACCCTTATTTAATTCGAATCTACTTTTATAAACAATATGTAATCGATACATTAGTGAAGCATAGTTATTAAGCCAATAAGTAATAGAAATCATGCAATTACACACAAGGTCTCTTGCGAAAATCAAAAGTCCTTTAGACACAATAACAAAGACAAGATAAAGAACAACTTATAAAAGCAATTAGATAAGTGATAGTACTTTACTCACTTGTTAGCTGTAATATAAAACAATAGATAAAATGATTGAAATCTATTTCAAAAATAATAATATAAAAAAATATAAATCTATTGATGAAATTGAATATTTGCCAGACACAATTTTTAGTGTCCGATTCATTGGTTTCATTAATTCAGATTTAGAATCGATTTCTGAAAAGTTTGGACTTGATGTAAGCTCTTTTAGTAAAGGAGAGGATATTGAAATTAGTTCACATTATATTGAAACAGATGATCAGTTATCTTTAAATTTTACCCTTCCAAATTATTCTATAAATGATTCTTTTGAGGAGAAGGATATTTATATATTGATTAAGAATGATATCGTATTTACATTTCTTTCGTCTGATATAGAAGACAGTTTAAATACATTAACACAGTTTATATATAGTTTTGAGAATACAAGGTTTAACACTTATCATCAACTTTTTCTTTTTCAAATTGGTGTAATCTCAGATTACTACGCAGATATTGTCGAATTGATTTCAAAAAAAATAAAAGACCTTTTCCAAAAGACTCTCAAATCGAAACAGTTCAAGGAGAATGACTTAGATTACATTGCAGAATTAAGGTTTAATAATCTACTCATTAGGGAATCTCTTTCAGAATTTCAAAGAATTCTTCTTCTGTTAAAAAAGAGTGATGAGAATATAGACAATTCATCTACCAAGATAAATGAAGAGATAGATGATCTTACTGTAATAGCAGATTATTTACAATACAATTTTAACAGATTAGATGATTTAAATGGGAACATTAATAGTAAAATAGAATTAGAACAAAATAAAATATTTAAAATACTGACAATGATTACAGTATGTGTTTCATTGCCTACTTTTATTGTTGGGATATATGGAATGAACTTTAAGCATATGCCTGAACTAGAATGGGAACTCGGCTATCCAATTATAGTTCTAGCTTTATTTCTAAGTTTCATTGTCCCAATAGTTTATTTTAAAAAAAAGAAATGGTTCTAAGATTATTTCAAAACGAAAATAAATATTACAGCCAATAATTTATGAAAGTAATAACCGGGAATAGTTGTAAATTAAAGGGTTGTAGTCCGCTTCAGCTTTCTTGTAACTTGCCAGGAATGTAGCCCGCAATCGGCTCTCTTATACTCAACGTTAGCTACTAATTGACAAAAAAAAAACCGCTAGCGCGAGCTTGTAGCTCGTGCTTTGCGAATGCAAACCAAAGCCTTTGTATCATATTATAAGCACATGAATTTTGAGTCGTAAATATAAATGGAATAATTGTGGTGATGTCGTAAGCACACGATAATACCAAAACGAAGTGGAGATCAGCGAAGCTAATCGTGCTGCAGCGGGGGGTGTAAAGTGTGAATTATTTGAGAGTTATACAATGGGAAAGACAAAAAAAACGAAAAATAGAAGTAAAGGAAATGTCAAGAAGCAAGGGGATGCTTTATTTATATTTGAGAAGAGAATGGAGGTCGTTCTGCGCAAGATTATAGGTAAAGATGTTCCGATGCATTTGTTGAACAAAAGAGAACGTGAACATATGCGCTTGCTGGTTCAACATGTTAAAGCTCCTAGGCGATATGGCAATAGTATTGTTAGCAAAGAAGAGTTGAAAAATGTGAACATCTTGTACCAACGATTATCGCGGGAGGAGAATATTGAATTAGATGATAAAAAGGTATCGCTTTTTGACTTGAATGTTTATTCTGTTTATATCTTCTTTATTCATAATGTAGTTGAAGATGAGCAGAGAAAAAAGAAGCTGTGTGAATTTCCAGGCACAGGATACGACTTTAAGAGCTTGGAGTTATTGTTTCGCGCTCACAACGAGGTTGTGCTTATAAAGCTGATTAGTGCACTTACTGATGTTAGTCAGAAGATATTCTGTGTCACTCTTAAGAAAGAGAGACCTTATGTTTCTGACTATATTCTTGAGGTTTCTGCATTTCTACCTATTATAAAAAATATCAGCATTAATGGTAACAGGCGATCGATATATAAGGTAGGATTGCCATCTAATGCCAATGTGCATAAATGGGCAAAGGTTGATGTTTCTTTGTTGAAGGATCATTATAGCGGAGAGAAAAAGGCGTTGGACGTTTACATTCAGGCTCATGCTTTGAAGAGGATGGGGGAGCGATTGGATGGTATGGGTGCTTTTAGCCGGAATTTTATGCTTGCCATTACATTTCCGCATTTGAAATTCTTGGAACCATATAAAGGCTACCTGTTGATTCCCATTGAACCGGCGGGGGTGAGAGTTGGCTACCTGTTTTGTAATGTGATAGATGAGATGCTGGTGATCAGAACATTTTTGTTTATTACCCATAGTGCGACTCCTGAAGGTGATAGGTTGAAAAAGTTTACCGGTTTGAATCGTTCGGATATTAGCTATTGGAAAATTGATCGTTTGAGCACCCTTTTTAAAATAGATGAAGAGCATTGGCCCGAATTGTTAAGGTTGTTTGAATTGGTGGGAATAAAAAATATCCAGGATTTGAATGTTGAGGTATTTAATGAAAATAAGGGGAATGAAGTTGGGGAGTTTGATTCTTTTGTTGGATGTTTGAATGAGATGAAAATTAATTTTCTTGATAGTTGATAATTGTTAAGATGGGAAAAGACGGACCCCCGCTAGCTCGTGCTAGCGGAGATGTGATAACCACACGATGAAATCGTGCGGCAGCGCAGCCAAATCGTAAAAGGGAATTATTTAAAACCTGCCAGCTTAATTTACGAGATGTAGATTAAGCTGGCAGGTTTGTTTTTTATAATAGTTCCAACATAAAACGTTTGCCAGCCATAAATAAAGTGCATGGGCTTGCAGGCAGAATTTTGAAGTTTTACACATTAAATAAATTCGCCTAAGCTTTTGCATTGCTTAGATAAAAGGATAAATTTATAAACAATACAAAAGTTTTGGCTAACTGAGGTTTTTGTAGATTGCTTTTCAATCTTAGCCACGTCCCCATATTCAGACCCTTAGCTATCAATCGATAGAAAAACACATATCTAAAAAGAATGATTTCGTAGGCTGCGAAATTTATTTTTTTTACAAAAAAAGTAAATTATGCACATTATCGATATTTCAATCTTTGTAATCTATATGCTAGGCATGCTAGGTGTTGGCATCTATTTTATGAAACGTAATAAATCGCAAGACGACTATTATGTGGGAAGTAGAGAAATGACTTCGCTGCATATAGGCTTATCTGTTGTTGCCACAGATGTTGGTGGTGGGTTTTCTATAGGATTAGGTGGTTTAGGCTTTTTAATTGGTCTTTCGGGTAGCTGGATGCTGTTTACAGGCATAATCGGAGCATGGATTTCTGCTATTTTTCTTATTCCTTTGATATATCCTCTGGCAAGGAAACATAACTTTTTGAGCTTCCCCGAAGTTCTTAATCACTTCTACAATAGAAAAGTAGCCATTTTAGCCGGCCTTATCTCTCTTATTGGATATATCGGCTTTACCAGTTCTCAGGTTTTGGCAGGAGCCAAATTAGCTGCAGCAACTTTTCCGTCAATAACGATTGTCGATGCCGTATTATTAATGGGCGTTGTGGTTATAGGCTATACGGTACTCGGTGGTCTAAAGGCGGTTATTTTTACCGATACCATTCAATGGATCATACTCATGGTCGGTTTAATAGGCGTTGGTATTCCACTAGGCTTCGTAAAAGTTGGAGGCTGGGAAGCTATCAGAATTTATCTTCCAGATGACTTTCTAAGTCTATTCAATATTAGTTTCATTCAATTTATTAACTGGCTTATTACCATTGTTCCTATTTGGTTTGTTGGTATGACTTTGTATCAACGAATCTATGCTTCAAAAGATGAGAAGACAGCAAAAAAGGCTTGGTTTATAGCTGGCTTGTTCGAATGGCCTATCATGGCATTTATGGGAATTACTTTAGGTTTATTGGGTAGAGTTGCATTTGAACAAGGCATGTTTACTGAATTTGGATATGCTCCCGGAAGTGCTATCGATCCAGAAATTGGCTTGCCTTTACTCTTAACGCATATTTTCCCTGTTGGCCTAATGGGACTGCTCATGTCATCTTATTTTTCGGCAATCATGTCGACGGCTGATAGTTGTTTGATGGCGGCATCGGGTAATTTCACTACTGATATATTAAGACTTTCAAAAGACAACTCTAAAAGTATTCGATATTCGCAATTAGCGACATTAGTGATTGGAGTACTCGCAATTATCTTAGCCACCAAAATGGAGAATGTGCTTGATTTGATGTTGTATTCTTATGCTTTTATGGTTTCCGGACTCTTTGTTCCTGTTTTGGGTTTTATGTTTTTAAAAAATCCATCAGCGAAAGCAGCACTGTATGCTATGCTTTTTGGAGGAGGAATTACTTTGACTCTTATCTTAAGCGAAATGGCATTGCCTTTTGGATTAGATGCCAATTTCTTCGGTATAACTGCTTCAGCAATGGTTTTTACAGCTATCCAATTACTGCCTAAGAGATAAAATGTTCACTAACTTTATAATTGAAAGACGAACCTATGAATCAGAAAATAATAGAGCTTAGAAGGGAATTGCATAAATATCCTGAACTTTCCAATGATGAGTATAATACTTCAGAGCGGATTATAAACTTTATAAAAGAATACAATCCTGACGAGATTATCCGACTTGGTGATACAGGCGTCTTATTTGTTTTTAAAGGAACCGATCCGGGTAAAACGATACTGTTTAGATCCGAACTGGATGCTTTACCTATTAAAGAGATAAGCGAACTTGCATATAAATCTGTGAATGATAATATCTCTCATGCCTGTGGACACGATGGACATATGGCTATTTTAGCTGGTTTGGCTCAGAAAATTTCGAATGATCGCCCGACTAAAGGGAAAGTGATTTTACTTTTTCAACCAGCCGAAGAAGTAGAACAAGGTGCGCGTGATGTCATGGAGAACCCTAAATTCAAAATGATTCATCCAGACTATATGTTTGCGCTTCACAATGTGCCTGGTATTAAAAAACATAGAATCATCCTTAAAAAAGGAAGTTTTGCGTCTGGATCGAAGGGGATGACCGTTAAGCTTATGGGAAAAACAGCTCATGCTGCCGAACCTCAAAATGGAATCAGTCCTGCTAATGCGATTTCTCAAATCATCAATAAACTACACAGCTTAAGAGAGGATCGAACTCTTTTTAGCGATTTTATATTGCTGACCATCATTCATATAGAATTGGGAGAGATAGCTTTTGGTACCTCACCAGGCTATGCCGAAATGAGAATAACGCTACGTGCTTTCGAAAATGAAGATTTGGATTTGCTTACAAATCAATGTGAAAAAATAATACAAGAAATTTCTAGTTCAGAAGAATTAAGCTGTAAAATCTCCTATAATGAAGTCTTTCCAGCAACAGTTAATAATGATAAATGTGTTGATGTCGTTGAACAATCAGCAAAACAGATTGGCATGGAAGTGGAGCACTTGAAAACGCCTTTTAAATGGTCGGAAGACTTTGGCTATTTTACTGAAGAATACAAAGCTTGTTATTTTGGCTTGGGCTCTGGTTTAAATCAGCCACAGCTTCATAATCCTGATTTTGATTTTCCTGAAGATATTATAGAAACAGGGATAGACTTATTTTATACCATTTACAAAAACGCCTTCATTTATGAGTGATAATTCTATAATTACACTAAGTCAAAAATCGGCTAAGACTAATATTTCTTTTCTGAGATCGAAATTTGGTGATAAAGTAAAGATATCAGCAGTCGTTAAGGCTAATGCTTATGGGCACGGCATAGAACAAGTTGTACCCGTTTTTGAAAAATATGGTATTGATCACTTTTCAGTTTTTTATTATAGCGAAGCTGTTCGTGTTTATAATTGTCTTGCAAAACCAAGGTCGATAATGGTTATGGGATGGTTGTCCGACGAAAACATTAGGGATGCAATTGAAAAAGGAATAGAATTCTTTGTATTTAGTATTGAAAGGTTAAATACGGCAATAAAATTTGCAAGAGAGCTTAATTTAAAAGCAAAAATTCATCTTGAAGCCGAAACAGGAATGAATCGGTCAGGACTAGATTTTAAAGAATTTGATTGTGCTATTGATATCATAAAAGAGAATCTGTCTTATATTGAATTATCAGGATTCTGCACGCATTTAGCTGGAGCCGAAAGTGTATCAAACCACTTAAGAATACAAAATCAGTTGCATAAGTACAATGAAATGTTGGCTAAGTTTGAAGTAAATGATTTGAATCCAAAATACAAACATGTTGCTAATTCTGCGGCCGCTTTTGTATATCCTGAAACAAGAATGGATTTGGTAAGAATCGGTATTATGCTTTACGGCTTTTGGTCGAGTACAGAAGTATTTATACAATATATTAACAATCAGAATAATAAAATTGACCCGTTAAAAAGAATTCTGGAATGGACAAGCCAGATAATGGCTATTAAAGAAGTTAAAAGTGGTGAGTTTGTTGGATATGGTATTTCTTATCTGGCTCAAAACAACATTACTACTGCTTTAATCCCTGTTGGATATTCCATGGGTTATAGTCGTTCATTGAGTAATAAAGGTCGTGTTCTTATTCGTGGCCATAGATGTAGTGTAATTGGTGTTGTAAACATGAATATGATTATTGTAGATATTACCAATATTAAACATGTGGAAGTTGGTGATGAAGTTGTTTTGATTGGGAAACAACGTAAATTAGAAATAAAAGTCAGCGCTTTTAGCGATTTAAGCGATGAACTTAATTATGAAATACTAGCACACTTATCAGAGAGTATAACTCGAACTGTTGTTAAAAAATGAATTTAAGTTAGATTATTAGGGTATAGTTGGAATAATGAATTCTAAATATATTGATAAGAGAGTATAAGACGGGAGATAAGAATGTGTCATAAGTAATACGGGAAAAGTGTTATCTTTAAACTAAATAACAATTAATAAGCGGCAGTGTAAATGATAGCTTGGCACTTCGAAACCCTATGTTGCCCATACACAGGTCCTTGTATGTCATTAAAAAAAATGACTTACACTTCACATAAATTTAACTAAGTCGTATTACTAGACTTATAGAATATAAACGAATATAATTTTCATGGTTCAAACAAAAGTATTCAGTCCAACAAACAAACCGAATATCACAGAAAAAGAAGGCTTGATAAACTTCTTATTCGCTAATTTACAAGAATATGGAGACCCAAGAGCTGACATAGAAAAAGCGGTTAATTACGCATTGAAGGAAACAGTTTCATTTGGAGGCTTTATTTTGGTGTCCTATTTAGAAGATGAGATTTCAGGCGTAGTAGTAGTCAATCAAACAGGGATGAAAGATTATATTCCTGAGAATATCTTAGTTTATATTGCAACTCATAAAAATCATAGGGGGAAAGGAATAGGTAAAGCATTAATGCAAGAAGCCATCGATCTTGCAGAAGGCAGTATTGCTTTGCACGTTGAGCCCGAAAATCCAGCAAGATTTTTATATGAAAAAGTGGGATTTAGTAGTAAGTATGTTGAAATGCGATATAAAAAATAGAAATAATGGCTTTTGTAACAATTGATATTAAGAAACTAAAATCAAATTATGACTATCTCAATACTCTTTTTAAAAAGAATGGGATTGAATGGTCTATTGTATCTAAAATGCTGAGTGGCAATAAGCTGTTTTTAACAGAACTTTTAAAGTTCGACATTAAACAAATTTGCGACTCTCGGGTTTCTAACTTGCGAGAAATAAAAGAAATCAACCCTAAAATTGAAACGGTTTATATTAAACCTCCTGCAAAGCGATCCATACCTAAAATCGTTAAATATGCAGATATTAGTATGAATACGGAGTTTCAAACAATTAAGCTTTTATCAAAAGAAGCAAAAAAACAAAAGAAGATACACAAGATCATCATTATGATTGAGCTTGGAGAACTTAGAGAAGGCGTTTTAGGTGAGGATTTCATGGACTTTTATGAGAGTATTTTCAAATTAGAAAACATACAGGTTGTTGGAATTGGAGCAAACTTATCGTGCTTATACGGTGTTTTGCCAAATCACGATAAACTCATTCAGTTAAGCTTATATGAACAATTGATTGAAGCAAAGTTTGATAAACAAATCCCTTATGTTTCAGGAGGTTCTTCAGTGACTATCCCGTTGATCTTTCAAAATCTTTTACCAAAAGGAATCAATCATTTTAGAGTAGGCGAAACGTTGTTTCTTGGAACAGATGTATATAATAATACAAAATTTGAAAAAATGCACTCTGATGTATTTAGCCTGAATACAGAAATAATTGAGCTAATTGAAAAACCCCTTATTCCACATGGTAAAATGGGCACAAATGTGGAGGGCGAAAGTTACGAATTTGATCAAAATGATATTGGTGAAACATCGTACCGAGCTATTATTGATTTAGGGCTTCTTGATGTAGAAACAGATCATATTGAATTGGTTGACAAAAGTTTAAAATTAGCTGGTGCAAGTTCCGATATGATTGTAATTGACCTTGACGAAAACAAAAAGAAATATAAGGTTGGCGACTTGATTGAGTTTGAATTAGATTATATGGGAATTCTTAGAATAATGAACTCAAAATATATAGAAAAGAAAGTGAAAAATGCTAGCGCAACATAGTTTAATAGAGTTGAGTCTGAACTGCAAATTTGAAAGAGCTTGCAGCTATCAAAATATATAAGCTTAGAAAAGGGCGTGCACGGAAATGGAGGCCACTGAAAAAACCTCCAATTTTGAGGATTAACCAGAAATTATGTGTGTGAAATTAGTTTTTAGGATTAAATTGCCAACACCCAGTATCCTAATAAAAACCTATGAATCAGACTAACGTTGATGAATATAAAAAAGCAGTAAACAATTGATTAATTCAATTATTTACTGTTTTTATTATTTAAGAGACTTTTTCAGTGCCCTCTGAAAATGTCTATCTCTTTTTATGCCAAGTGTAAGCTATAATTACTTAAGCCTGACAGCTTAATTTACAAGATGTAGATTAAGCTGTCAGGTTTGTTTTTTGGATAATGAAACCAATAAAAAACTTCATAGGAATCGTTATCTCGCTTAATTTCTGTATTATTAAGAATAATACCAAATAATGAAATTAAAGCATGGGAAGATCACATACAGCAGAATCATCGAATGTTCCCAAAGGGAAAATAAATAAAAGTGGCCTACGCAATGCCTTTAGGCTTTATAAATACATCAAACCCTATCGTGGACAGTACTTTCTAGGTATATTTTTCCTGTTGGGTTCGAGTTTGGCGAGTCTGGCTTTCCCAAAACTCCTTGGAGATTTGGTTAACACGGGCAATAGCACAACACTGGGACAAAGCCTGAATCAAACGGCAATCTTGATTGCTCTTGTTTTAATCGTTCAGGCGACTTTTTCTTATTTCCGCATTGTCTTATTCGTAAACGTAACCGAGAGGTCGCTTGCTGCGCTTCGTCAGGCCACATACCGCCATTTAATAAAGCTGCCTTTACAGTTTTTCGAAAGAAGACGAGTAGGGGAACTGAATAGTCGAATCTCAGCCGATGTAATTTTGCTTCAGGAAACCATGACTAGCACACTGGCTGAATTTATTCGACAGATTATCGTCATTACAGGCGGTATTACGCTTTTGGCTATTATATCCATAAAACTAACAGCCTTTATGCTTATTACGCTGCCACCAACTATGATAGTGGCAAGATTCTTTGGTAGATTTATTCGTAAATTCTCTAAAGATGTGCAAACAAAACTGGCAGATTCCAATACCATTATTGAAGAAACCCTACAAGGCATTCAATCTGTGAAAGCGTTTACAAATGAATCTATTGAAATCGCTCGATACAAAAAGAAGACCATTGAAATAGCTGATTTAGGCATGACGAGAGGCAAGTACAGAGGGGCATTCTCCTCGTTTATTATTCTCGGCTTATTCGGTGCGATTGCTGCTATGGTTTGGCAAGGTTCTCGTTTACTCCAAGCAGGTGAAATGCAGTCGGGAGATTTATTCTCCTTTGTAATTTATTCTGTTTTTGTGGGAGGGACTATTAGCGGATTGGCCAATGTATACACCAGTATTCAGAAATTTATTGGAGCAACCGAAGACCTATTTAAGATTTACGATGAAGAGCCTGAAGATATTCAAGATCTCAAGGAAATTGATCCCAAATATAAAATGCAGGGAGAAATTAGCTTGAGAGATTTGAACTTTGCTTACCCTTCAAGAATAGAACAGGGGGTTTTGAATAATATCAATTTAGAAATTGAAAGCAATAAAATGATTGCCCTTGTGGGGCATAGTGGGGCTGGAAAAAGCACCATGGCTTCACTTCTTTTGATGTTGCATCGTCCACCAAAGAATAGCTTGTTTTTCGATCAGATTGATAGTCACGAATTCCCTTTATCTGCTCTGAGAAGCCAGATATCATTGGTGCCTCAGGACATATTCCTATTTGGAGGAAGCATAAGTGAAAATATAGCCTACGGAAAACCTGGTGCAAGTGAAGCAGCTATTTACGAGGCAGCTAAAAAGGCCAATGCTTTAGAATTTATCGAACGCTTTCCAGAGAAATTTGATACCGTAGTAGGGGAGCGTGGCACTCAATTGTCGGGAGGGCAGCGACAAAGAATAGCCATTGCACGAGCGATACTTAAGGATCCTAAAATTCTGATTTTGGATGAAGCAACTTCGTCTCTCGACTCAGAATCGGAGCAGCTTGTTCAGGAAGCCTTAGAGAAGCTGATGAATGGAAGAACCTCCATTGTTATTGCACACCGTTTGTCTACCGTAAGAAAGGCCGATGAAATTATTGTGATGGAGCAGGGTGAAATTGTAGAGCAGGGCACACACGAAACACTTATGAAACTTACTGATGGCAAATACAATAAGCTGATTCAATTGCAGTATGCCACTTAATAGATTATAGAATGCAACACTATAAAATAAATAAAGCCGACTTTTGCGAGTCGGCTTTGTTATTTAGTAGAGTGATATATTTTAAACCTAATTAATGCAGAATAAAAACCAACAAATATTAACTTTGTTCAATCTATTCAGTTCTATTAATCGGGCTTGCGATGCATGATATTACATTAATTCAAATTATTCTTTGTGCCTTAGTTATTCTCTCTGCTTCTTTCATTAAAGGAATGACAGGTTTTGGATTTGCACTGCTTGCTGTACCTTTTCTTTCCTTGATTTTCCCTATGCAGGTTCTCGTCCCTGCTATGAGTTTATTCAATTTAGTAACGAGTTTGGTCATTTTGTTTAAGCTACAGGAGAAAATAAGAGCCTACTACTTTATCCCCATGTTTATTGCCAGTTTAGCAGGCATACCTTTAGGTATTTATGCATTGGAATATGTCAACAGCGAAACATTGCGCTTACTAACAGGTGTTATGGTGGTGCTTTTTTCTATCCAAATGCTGGGCAAAGTAAAATTAGCAAAACGCCACCTTTCGCTTCCAATTGTATTTGCAGGTTTTGTTAGTGGCGCACTAACGAGTGCTATATCGGTAGGAGGGCCACCTTTGGTCATTGCCATGAACAGAAAAGGATACCAAAAGGATAGATTTCGAGGTATATTTGCTTGGTTTAGTACTTTCTCTTCCTTTTTTATTACAGTTGCATTTTTAATGAAAGGAATGATAGAAATGGAATCGATTAATTTTGTGCTATTCTGCACACCTATCTTATTCTTTGGTTCTCATTTAGGATCTAAGTTTTCTACTAAAATTGATCCTGGTAAATTCAGGAAAATAGTTATTGGCATTAATATAATAACAGGTTCATTTATTATTATCTCCTCTTTGATATAATAGTCAGCTTAGAAAAAGGATGTTTCAATAGATGCTTTCTTTAACAACTTGAAGCTTAAAATATAAAAAGCCGACTCGTAAGAGTCGGCTTTGTTATTTAGTAGAATGAGCATTAAAGTGATTTGTTTTATATGATAAAATTTAGATGAGATTTCCAAACCAATGTTACGTTACTCAGCATTAGTTCATACTATTAAACCAAGTTAGTAATAGAACTGTATTACTAACTGGTTATTATGTCCCTCTAATTATACTACTATAATCAAAACATCTAATATCAATTAGTTACGTTTTTCATAATTAGGTCGTTTAGGTATTTTAAAACTTTTTGCACTATCCAATAACTTCAAAACTTCCTTAATACCAGCTTCTAATTGTATATCAATACCTTTGGCTAACTGTTGAAAATCTTCAACAATTTCTATGTCAGGATCCACACCATGCCCTTCTTTGAACCATTCACCATTAGGATCGTACATTCTAAAGGTTGGCATTGTGATTCTTCCATTATCAATCAAATTAGGCGCTCCGGATATTCCAATCAATCCTCCCCATGTACGTGTTCCAATTAAGGGGCCAATGCCTCTCTTTTTAAAATAATCTGGGAATGCATCTCCACCTGAACCACTAAATCCGTTAATCAGCATAACTTTAGGACCGAAATTGCCATACGAGGGCCATGCCCAGTCTTTACCATCTCTTACTGCGAAAAAGGCTAAAGGATCTCTATCTAATAATTCAACGAATCTATCAGGTATTTGTCCGCCACTATTGAATCGTTCATCTATGATTAATCCTTTTTTGTTCATTTGTGCATAAAACTGTCTCACCAATTCATTTTGACCATCACGTCCTGTACTGCGGACATATATATAGCCAATTCTTCCATTTGTTGCTTTATCTACACGTTGGCGATTGTTTTCTATCCATGATAAATGACGTAACCTGGTTTCGGAGCTCATTGGTTTAACAATGAACTTCTTTGCATTAACAAATGATGGTGTTTTATTTACAGTAATTTGTACAGGAGAATCAGCTAGTCCTTGAAAGGCAGCCGAAATAGGTTTTGTAGAATCTATTGGCAAACCATTTACGGCTAAAATATAATCTCCTTCCTTAACGCTTACACCTGGTTTTACAAGTGGTGATCGCACTTCAACATCCCAAGCTGCTCCTGAGATTATTTTTTTAATTCTATATTTCCCATTTTCTAAACTGATATCTGCGCCCAAATAACCCACATTCATTTTTTTTGCAGATGTTATATCACCACCACCAGTATAGGTGTGCGACGCATTTAATTCAGCAATAAGATCTCCAATAATAATGTTAACATCATTACGTGAGTTAGCCTGATCAATTAACTGACCATAACGAGTTCTCATGGTATTCCAATCCACTCCATGCATATTAGGATCATAAAGATAGTCACGCTCTAACCTCCACACATCATTAAATATTTGCTTCCATTCTTCTTTTGGAACCACATTCATGATCATTTTTTGTGTAGGAACAGTTTTGTCTATTTTTTGATCACCTTTAATATCAAGTACAGCGAGTTTTTGTTTTTGCATAACCAATACTTTCTTACCATTTGCAGAAACGCTAAAATTAGAAACGTTTGGTATAATGGTTTTAACTTCTCTTTCTTTGAGATCGTAATAATCAAGAGATGGTTTGGCCTCTTTAGATGAACCAGAGTTTGGGTAACGCGAAAATAAAAGTTTATCTTCTGTAGCAGTTAAATTGCCCAAGTTACCTGAAGCGATGTCTAACAATTCTACACGACCTTCAAATCCAGTGATATCAATAATGGTCTTTTCCACTTCTTTTTTATCATCTTCATTCTTGTCAGAATCTTTTTTCTTTTTCGATTTATCATCTTTTTTTGCTTCGTCACCGTCATCTTCAGGTGCTTTAAAAGCATCATTTTTTATAGCTAGCAAAGATTTTTCAGATTTGTTTAAAGTTCCAACTGCTATGCCGCTGGAGTTGGGGTAGATAAAAGTGTTATCTAAATCTGAATAAACCGGTTTAAAATTTCTGTTGGTTGCGAAGAAAAGGTGTTTCCCATCCTCGCTAAAGGCAGGTGAAAAATCAGTATAATACCCTGAGGTGAGTTGAGATACTTTATTGTTTTGTGTATCATATAAAAAAATGGCCGTTGAAGCGGGATTATCTGTACCACGAGCGTAAGCTGCCCATCTGCTATCGGGAGACCATGATACGCTGAAACTACGCAAACCGCCTTCAAACATATATTTACCTTTATCTGCCTTAATAACCACACCCGTATTTACATTCAGATAATTGATACTCATCGTTTGGTCTACAAAAACAATTTTTTTACTATCTGGCGACCAATAAATTGAATAATTGAATCCGCTTGTAAAATTTGTTACTGTTTTAGCTTGTTTTTCACCGGTCATATCATATAGCATTAATTGGTACTCGCCTTGAGCATCGCTCCAACAAGCTACAAAATTGCCATCCGGAGACCAGGATGGCTTACGTTCTGCACTTCCTGAGGTGGCTGTAAGGTTGGCAACAAATCCTTCGGTTGCTGGCAAACTAAATAATTCACCCCTGGCCTGAACTACAACTCTATTACCATCTGGTGATAGGGTCGTATTTTGTAATAAAGAAGCTACGTTTTTTTGTTGGGGAATGAGTCCTTTTTGGTCTGATACGATGTTGATATTGACTTCTTTTGTACTTGCCGATGACAAATTGTAGATGTGTAATTTTCCGCCAGCTTCGAATATAATGTCAGAGGAACTACTTTCGGGGAAGGTAATGTCAAAGTCTTTAAAGTGTGTTAATTGGGTGTTGGTTTTAGCCGAAAGGTCATGTTTCCATAAGTTATTTCGTTTGTTAGGCCCATTGTCAGACATATAATAAATTGCGTCATCATTCCACATGGGTAATTCATCATTCGCTATATTATTGGTAATGTTTTCTGATGCATAAGTGCTTAGATCAAATACGGTAATATCTGGGGCCGTGCCACCTCGGTATCTTTTCCAATTTCTATTTACTCTTGATCTGTCGGTATAGGCTATTTTTAAACCATCAGGAGAAAATGAAGCGTATTCGCCATAGGGTATAGGTAACTTTGTTGCTGGTCCTCCGGCTGCCGAAACGGTATAGAATTGACTGTACCGCTGACGGCCACTTTCTCGTGAAGACGCAAACAGAACTGATTTACCATCAGGAGTCCATCCTAAAACCCGATCGAACATACCATGGTAAGTTAATCGCTTTGGTACACCGCCATTTGCATCAATGAGGTATACGTCACTATTCCCGTGGTAGTTAGCCGTGTAGGCTATGGTATTGCCATCTGGCGAGAATCGGGGATAACTTTCAGAGCCTTCTGGAGAACTCAATCGATTCGCATTGCCACCAGATTTTGAAGCTATCCACACATCATCATCATAAATAAATGTGATTTGTGTATCGGATACATCCGGATGCTGCATTAAACTTGCACTAATTTGAGCGTTTATTGAACCATAAATGAATATGAGAACTAAAACTAAATAAACTTTTTTCATGATTTCTGTTTTAGCATTATATATTTCTGAAAATTTATCTTTTATAATAATGGTTAGCTATTCCATATAATGATAGCTTAAATTATATGATAGATATAAAATTCAAAGATTCATTAGATTTGAAACTAAGATAACAAAAGTTATTCATAGAATTTATTAAAAATAGTTTACAACTGAAAATATCAAAAAATCTGATTGAAGGGTTTTTTTTGATTCATACAGAGGAGTTTACGGTAGTTGTTTATCTTGTAAATTTGAAAAAGATTTTAATTTCATAAAATATGATATGAATTTTTATAAACCTGATTGGATTGAAAATTGCGATTGCTTTAAAAAAAAATGTATTAATTAAGAAGTTGTGTGAATACAAAAATACTCATGACAGTAAGTGCTGAGTTTCTAGGAGTCATTGGGATTATTTTATCCTTTAGATTCTTTTTTTTAGTACTGCTTATCAAGTTTAGATTAGAGGTTTTCTTCCTAGACGAGAAGTGTTTTCATGTAGGCATGAACTTATTTAGTGTAGAAGAGAGCTTTTTCCTCTTAGACCTGATGTTATTCGATCCAGATGAAAGGTTTTCTCATGTAGATTAGAGGTTTTCTTACCTAGACGAGAAGTGTTTTCATGTAGACATGAACTTATTTAGTGTAGAAGAGAGCTTTTTTTCTTCTTAGACCTGATGTTATTCGATCTAGATGGAAGGTTTTTTCTCCAAACATGAGCTTTTAAGATAATTAGGAATTATAAATCAACATGTAATAGAGAATGTAAATGTAGCAACTCCAGAGTTTTAAATTCTACAACAGAATTCGAATAGACAACGAATTTTAAAACATATGTAAAGGGACAGTTCGAAAGAGCTGTCCCTTTTTTCATTTTGTGAATTGTAGATTAAACAGACGAATTATAATATGATTGATATTAATACTTATCTTTTATAACTTGTATTTCAATCCTTATTATAATCTGTTGAAAATGGAAATTAAAGAGTTGAAATTATTTTCGAATAAGATTAACGAGCAAGAAGACTTTTACAGAAATGTATTGGGTTTTTATTGTTCCAGACTGACTAAGTCTAAACTTGAGATACAAGCCGGGAGCACGAAATTGATTTTAATAGAATCGGAGAAACAATTCTATTACCATTTTGCTTTTTTAATCCCCAATGGGACATTAGATACTGCTATTGATTTTTTAGAAACCCATTCTATTGAATTATTACATCTTAATGAGGATAAAGTCATACAATTTAAGTCGGCAAAGGCTATCTATTTTTACGACAGGGATGGTAATATTGCTGAGTTTATAGAAAGACCCAATTTAGGATACTCATCATCTCGTGATTTTTCTATTGATCAGATAATTAAAATTAACGAAATTGGTCTACCTGTTTCGAATCCCCTGCAGATGGCTAAAAAGCTAAAGTCTAAATTTGGAATAATACCAATAAAGAATGCCCCTTTTTATGAGGATTTTTGTTGGGTAGGAGATCATGATGGAGTTATAATAGTTGTAAAGGAGGGCAGGAATTGGTTACCAACTGAAAAACAAGCTGTCGTAAATGATTTCTCAATTAAGTATAGTGAACAAGCAAAGGATTATAGTCTGAGTTTTAATAATAATGAAATCAAAGACTGTCTTTAAAATGATAAAGATCGGAAAGCAAGAGTCTTAAATACTATTCTTAGATATTTTAGTTCTCGGATGAAGTTTGATAAAATGAAAGCGTAGTTTACATTATGCAAAATCCATTAAACGGCTCTTATTATTTGTCGAGTAGCCAATTTTTGATCATTAATTTAAAATTCATTACATGTTAAATATGTAGGTTGAGAGTTTAAAAATTAATTATATAAATAGATATACATTTTGTAATTTTATTACTTGTCGGTCATTAAATTAATGAAGCTATGGATAACAATATAAGTAAGTGCCCGTTTACGGGCGGAGTTCAAAAGCAGAGTGCTGGTAGTGGATCCTCTAACCGCGACTGGTGGCCTAATCAACTTAAATTGAATATACTTCGTCAAAATTCCTCCAAATCTGATCCCATGGGTAAGGCGTTTGACTACGCTAAAGAGTTCAATACTCTCAGCTTGGATGCCGTGAAGAATGATATATTTGATCTCATGACAACATCGCAAGACTGGTGGCCAGCCGACTTCGGCCACTATGGGCCCTTATTTATTCGAATGGCCTGGCACAGCGCTGGAACATACCGAATAGCTGATGGTCGTGGTGGTGCGGGATCAGGTACTCAACGCTTTGCCCCACTTAATAGTTGGCCTGATAATGGAAATCTGGACAAAGCACGTTTGCTATTATGGCCCATAAAAAAGAAATATGGAAAAAAAATATCGTGGGCTGATTTGATGATTCTCGCAGGTAACTGTGCTCTTGAGTCTATGGGATTCGAGACCTTCGGTTTTGCTGGCGGACGTGTGGATGTTTGGGAGCCAGAGCAAGATATCTATTGGGGGGCTGAAACTGAATGGCTTGGAGACAAGCGATACACAGGTGATCGTGAACTCGAGAATCCTCTTGGTGCCGTTCAGATGGGATTAATTTATGTTAATCCAGAAGGTCCCAACGGAAACCCTGATCCACTTGCAGCTGCACACGATATAAGAGAAACTTTCGGACGAATGGCTATGAACGATGAAGAAACTGTCGCACTAATTGCAGGTGGTCACTCATTTGGTAAAACCCATGGAGCAGCCGATCCGGATAAGTATGTTGGTAGGGAACCTGCTGCAGCAGGAATTGAAGAACAAGGCCTAGGTTGGAAAAATACATATGGCACTGGGAATGCAGGCGATACGATTACAAGTGGCCTTGAAGGGACATGGACTACGACGCCAACTAAATGGAGCAATAACTTCTTTGAGAATCTATTCGGCTATGAATGGGAGCTAACGAAGAGCCCGGCTGGTGCTCACCAGTGGAAACCAAAGGGTGGGGCAGGTAAAGGAACAGTGTTGGATGCGCATGACCCTACTATAAGTCATACACCAATTATGCTAACAACTGATCTCTCTTTGAGAGAAGACCCTGCTTATGAAAAAATTTCAAGACGCTTCTTTGAAAACCCAGACGAGTTCGCTGATGCATTCGCTCGCGCATGGTTCAAACTAACGCATCGTGATATGGGGCCAATCACTCGTTATCTGGGACCGGAAGTTCCTAAGGAAGAACTGATCTGGCAAGACCCTATCCCTACCGTTACGCATCCATTGATTGATGATCATGATATTGATTCACTAAAGAGTAAAATTCTTACCTCAGGACTGTCTATTTCTCAGTTGGTATCTTCCGCTTGGGCTTCAGCATCAACTTTTCGAGGATCAGATAAACGAGGAGGAGCTAATGGTGCACGTATTCGCCTAGTACCACAAAAAGATTGGGTAGTTAACATGCCTGCTGAACTATCGAAAGTTTTAGATACTCTGGTGAGTATTCAAAAGGAATTTAAAAGCTCACAGACTGATGGTAAGTTAGTGTCACTAGCAGACTTAATTGTTTTAGGTGGATGTGCAGGTGTTGAGCAGGCAGCGAAGAATGGAGGGCATGCTGTGAGGGTGCCTTTTATCCCTGGTCGAGCAGACGCTTCACAAGAACATACCGATGTAGAATCATTCGGCGTTCTGGAACCAAGTGCTGACGGATTTCGAAACTACCAAAAAGGGCATTGCTTTGCATCTGCAGAAGAATTGTTAGTCGACAAAGCGCAGCTTTTGACACTTACAGCACCTGAGATGACCGTTTTGATTGGTGGTATGCGTGTTCTTAACACGAATTTCGATAAGTCCAATCATGGGATCTTCACAAATGATTCGGAAGTGCTTTCCAATGACTTCTTCGTAAACCTACTTGATATTGGGACGACCTGGAAGGCGACTTCGGAAGACGAACATGTTTTTGAGGGGAGTGATCGTACAACTGGTGAGCACAAGTGGACAGGCACTCGAGTTGATCTCATTTTGGGTTCGAACTCTGAATTACGTGCTCTGGCTGAAGTATACGCATGTGAGGATTCTAAGGAGCAGTTCGTGCAAGACTTTGTGGCCGCGTGGTCAAAAGTAATGAACCTTGATCGTTTCGATTTTGCCTAAGTGTAGCACAGTATGATATATTAGATATTTAACATTAAAAGGTGGTCAAGTAATAGGCCTCCTTTTTATATTCTCAATCCTATTGTTTATAAAACAGTTAAAAGTTTGATAACTGTTTTTAGAAAAAAAAATCTCTTAATTGTATTCTTCATTTTTATTATTTCTATTTATAGACAGCTATTTAAAGTGATGCTATTAATCTATCATTTGTCCTTTTGAGTAGTTTATCATATCCAATAACATATCAATAATATTATCTGAATTGTTTTTTTTAAAATTTTTAAACGTGCAGGATATCACCATTCCTGTTTCAACTCTGTAGGTGAAAATCCCAATACTACGATTACCAGGTTGTGCTATTATCTTTATTTCATTGATTGTTGTTCCTATCCCATCACTATATAAACATACCATCTTCCAGGTAATATTCTTTTGGTCATTTGAGAATTTATTTAATAAATTCAATATAGATGTTCTGTCTTTCATAGTCATTAAAATTTAAGTATAATTCAAACTTAAATACACTCTATATGTCTTATTGTCAAAATATTTTAATCTAACATCGTTTCAAAAAGAGGTGAATCTACTGAGTTTCTGTATGCAATTATTTTTTACAATCAGTACTATTTACATACTTCTAGTAGTTAAAAGAACCCTATTTTTATCAGATCCTATAACAGTTATTAACTGAAAAAAACATTCAGATAAATTCAACTACCTATTTTTTCATAATATTGAATTAAAGCTTAAAATACTATTTTATTATCAATGTAGGCTAAAATATCTAGCTTCTAATCGATGGTATTGCTTGTATTTACTCCAATTATCTTGATTTGAACGCGATCCAAACCACTAGCTCTGTTTCTTTCTGGACTTCTATTTGCTAAGAAAAACGATTTATAAATATGTTGGATATTGATTCGGCTTAAATTAGGGTACTAATAATCAAGCGTAAATACCATTTTGAAAGTTTACGCTTACCAAGTATTTAAAATCCCCCTCTTTTTTAAGTAATCAGGATTCCTCTTCTTTTTAAAGAGAGGTGGCAAGCTTTGCTTGACGGAGAGATTCCTAAACAGAAGCTCAAAACCTAAAAGCTGAAATTGATAAAACAGATAAGGAAATAGACCAAATGGTTTATAAACTTTATGGATTATCCGAAGAGGAAATACAAATAGTAGAAACGGCCTAGAATAATATATCTAGTGCGTAACTACCTTTCCGGAACATCAAGCTACAAAACCGTCAATCCTCGCAAGAGTTTGGGCTTTTTTTTAGGCCTTCTCCTTTATACATAGGCTCCCCAGCCATGCCGTTGGAGCCTTCGTATGTGTACGAAGGCACTTCATTGTATTTTGCAAAGCCTCTGTATGTGTACGAAAGCTCCCCCAGCTTTTTGCGCGACCTTCGTATATGTACGAAGGCACTTCATTGTATTTTGCAAAGCCTCTGTATGTGTACGAAAGCTCCCTCAGCTTCTTACGCGACCTTCGTATGTGTACGAAGGCGCTTCATTGTATTTTGCAAAGCCTCTGTACATGTACAAAAGCTCCCCCAGCTTTTTGCGCGACCTTCGTATGTGTACGAAGGCACTTCATTATATTTTTTGAAGATACTGTCTCAGATTTTGGATACTGTCTCAGATTTTGTGTAAAGATTATAATTAATAAAATTTATCATCTTTA